>NZ_QURN01000027.1 GCF_003403035.1 Mesorhizobium denitrificans
ACCGGAAGCATCTTGATGACCCCACGTTAAGGGGTCCCGTTTGGACGAAAATCACCCCTTAAGCAGGGTCCTCATTCCACGAAAAATCACAGTATGACCGATCCCCGCAAGCCGAGTGCTTATGACCGCGAACGCGGAAGGCGACTTGCGCGCAAACGAAAGGAACTTGGGTTGTCGCAAGCGGAGGTTGCAACAGTCCTTGGTGTGTCCACGCAGCAATATGGAAAATATGAGCGCGGCGAGAACCGATTGACCGCAAGCCGCGATGAAATGCTGGAACGCTATTTCACCGACAAGGCAGCTGGCTTGGCTGAACCGGCGCAGGCGCGCTACCATGCCCCGATTTCAAAATCGTCGCTGCAAAAGAGTCTGGATCAGATTCGAGCCGCCGTGGAACTGCTTCAGCGCCATCTCGACAGGCTTTAGTTCACTGACAAAACACGGCCCGTGTCATGCTGGCGCACATAGTCGACCCTCTCGCCGTTCCAGTGGTAGCTGTAGTGACGCCCTTGCACGGGAATGGTCACGACATCCGGCCAGAATGCGCCCAGACACTGACCGCCGGGCATACGCACACTGTTCCACACAAGTCCGTCGCTGCCGGCGGCCCTGAGATCGCGCCCAATAGTCTGCGATGCAGCATAATTGTCAGGATCGAGCGCGCCGGGAACGGCGCTCACATCGTGTAATTTCCGGTCAATGCTGCCCACAAGCACGCGAAAATCGGCAGTCCAGCCGGGCTCCTCATTGGTCGCCCGCATGAAATTCTGGTGATGGTGGATGGTTTCGGCCAGCGCGACTTCCTCGCGGTCACCCGCATAATAAATGCCATACGTCCCATCAGTGAATCGTCCGGGCCGCATTGGCGAGCAATGCACGAACGGAGCCATGACGTAGCTCGCGCCCGGTCCCGATACGCGCCGGGCAGGAGGCACCTTGCCCAGATCGCCGATCTCAAAGCGTATGCGCGGATTGGTCTTGGCTTCCACAGAAGCCAGCGCGTCCCAGTCGCGCGGGTCGGCGATATCCTCAAACAGATGGATCGGCGGGTAGATCGACCGGATAATGCGAAAAGTCTGCGGCCAGTTCACGCGCCTGCGAACAGGCTCGCTCACCATGCGCCGCGCTCTGCATCGATCCATTCGCGCATGGTCGAGAGGTCCGACATCTCGCCACGCAGCATCAGGTCGAGCGCAGACTGTCCGCCAAACGCTGCATTCGCCTTGCGAATCCACGCATAGCCGCGCGCCGGATCGCGGAATAGATAGCGCAGTCCTTTATGGATACCCATCAGATGCGCCATCCGCATCCGCAGGTCACGGTCGATACGCCCGACAGCGCCATCCTTCCAGCGCGCCCATGTGCGCGGCGACATGCCGCCCAGCAGCGTACACGCCTCCGTATCGCTCAGGCCCCAGGCTCTGAAAAGGTTGGGGGTAGCGCGGGCCAAGGCTCCCGCTTCTTCATCGGTAATGAACGACGTCTCAACCGCCGCCGGCGTCACCACAACTGGCTGAATCTGCATTTATGCCTCCGCATTTGGCATAAATATAGTAGAGATATGACAAATGGCAATACGTTAGTGATTTCTCCCTTCTCCCCGTTTACGGGGAAATCGCGCCAGCGGGATGAGGGGGCAGCACGGAGGCTGAAATCCGTGCGATTTTGGAAACGGCGGTAAATCCCACCGACCGGCTGCGCTTCGGCACGGCACTGTCTGAACTTAGCAAAGAGGCCGGATTGACCAACGCCGATTTTGGCGATCTGGACGTCAGCCAATACAATCGGCCTGCGGAGCCGACGAGCTTCGAATGATCGTTCTTGATACAACTGTCATCTCAGAGGCGATGAAGCCTGAGCCGAACGCTGCGGTTCAAAGTTGGCTCGATGACCAGGTTGCCGAAACGCTCTATCTCTCAAGCGTTACTGTTGCGGAACTGCTCTTCGCCATTAGCGCGCTTCCCGATGGCCGGCGCAAGCAATTGCTGACCGCTGCATTTGAGGGTGTCATCAAATTGTTCGACGGGAGAATGCTCTCCTTCGACTCCAACTCCGCGCGCCACTACGCCGATTTAGCCATTCGCGCCCGCAAGGCCGGAAAGGGGTTGCCCACTCCAGAAGGTTACATCGCTGCGATTGCTGTTTCTCACGGCTTCACCGTCGCAACCCGCAACACCGGCGCATTCGACGCAGCCAACGTCAGCGTCATCAATCCTTGGAATAGTTGAGCAAAGAAAAGGGCCGGAAAATCCGGCCCTCATCTCTGTTATGCAAGATGCCTCAGCTGCACCCGCTCGTCGCGCCGCAGGTGTCGCACTTCTCGCAGGTGCCGTTGCGCACCATCGTGAAGTTGGAGCATTCCGAGCACATGTTGCCCGTATACCCCTGAGCGATTGAGCGGATACGGCGTTCGGCTTCCACCTTTTTCGCTTCCGCCTTGGCCGCCGCTGCGTCGGCCTGCGCCTTGTCGGAGAACAGGGCCGTTGCTGCGGGTTCTGCCTCGTCAAACAGGTCTGGCGGGCTGTCTTCCTCGATCTCTTCGGCAAATTCTGCTGCGCGCTCTTCATAGTCACGCTTGAATGCGGAGACTTCTTCCGACTTCACGAGCGACAGCACGTTCGAGCCGGAAAATGCCGTTGGCACGACGCGGGCAGGAGAAGAATTCGAACCCCCAACCGATCCGCTAAACCCCTTGGCTTCGTTGCTCTTGCTAACGAGAGTTGGCTTGTGGCCGCGCGTCCAGCCGGTGGAAATCAGGTTGGTCTTGCCGTCCTCGATGCCCTTGCCCAGCGATGTGTTGGAGAAGTCCGACACATCGACATGCGCGAGGTCGTGGCGTCCGAGATAGGAAACGGCCAGTTCGCGGAACACGTAGTCGAGGATCGACGTCGCATTCTTGATCGCATCGTTGCCGACAACCATGCCCGCCGGTTCAAACTTCGTGAAGGTGAACGCCTCCACATATTCTTCCAGCGGCACGCCATATTGCAGGCCGAGCGAGATCGCGATGGCGAAATTGTTCATCATCGCGCGGAAGGCGGCGCCTTCCTTGTGCATGTCGATGAAGATTTCACCCAGCCGCCCGTCACCGAACTCGCCGGTGCGCAGATAGACCTTGTGTCCGCCCACGACTGCCTTCTGGGTGTAGCCCTGACGGCGGTTCGGCAGCTTTTCGCGGTCGCGATAGAGCTTTTCGACGATGCGCTCGACGATCTTTTCCGTCACCTGTGCGGCGCGGGCTGCGGCGGGCTGCGCCACCAGCGCTTCCACTGCATCGTCCTCATCCTCATCGTCGTCCGAGATCAGCGCGGCATTCAGTGGCTGCGAAAGCTTCGAGCCGTCGCGATAGAGTGCGTTGGCCTTCAGCGCCAGCTTCCAGGAGAGCATATAGGCTTCCTTGCAGTCCTCGACCGTCGCCTCATTCGGCATATTGATGGTCTTGGAAATTGCGCCGGAGATGAAGGGCTGCGCCGCCGCCATCATGCGGATGTGCGATTCCACGGAGAGATAGCGCTTGCCGATCTTGCCGCAGGGGTTGGCGCAGTCGAACACCGCATAGTGCTCTTGCTTTAGGAACGGTGCGCCTTCCAGCGTCATCGCGCCGCAAACATGGACGTTCGCCGCTTCGATTTCCTTCTTGGAGAAGCCAAGCGCTGCCAGCATTTCAAACGAGAAATCGTTGAGCTGCTCTTCGGTAAAGCCGAGTGCGGTCTTGCAGAAGTCCTCGCCCAGCGTCCACTTGTTGAACGCGAACTTGATGTCGAAGGCTGACTTCAGCGCAGCGTTCAGCGCCTCGATCTTCTCGTCCGTGAAGCCCTTCGAGCGAAGCGTGGACGGGTTCACGCCCGGCGCCTGATTGAGATTACCGTGACCGACTGCATAGGCTTCGATCTCTGCAATCTGGCTTTCGGAATAACCGAGCGTGCGCAGCGCTTCCGGCACGGCGCGGTTGATGATCTTGAAATAGCCGCCACCTGCCAGCTTCTTGAACTTCACCAGCGCAAAGTCCGGTTCGATGCCGGTCGTGTCGCAATCCATGACAAGGCCAATCGTGCCGGTCGGCGCGATAACGGTGGCCTGCGCATTGCGATAGCCATGCTCTTCGCCCAGTTCAAGCGCGCGGTCCCAGGCTGCCTTGGCGCGCTCGCCAAGTTCGGCCTGCTTCAGATCGGCGTGGTTGAGCGGCACCGGGTTCACGGCCAGCTTTTCATAGCCGTCCTTCTGGCCATAGGCCGCGCGGCGATGGTTACGCATTACGCGCAGCATGTTCACCGCGTTGCGATCATAGTCCGGGAACGCACCGAGTTCCGCCGCCATTTCCGCCGAGGTCGCATAGGAAACACCGGTCATGATCGAGGTCAGCGCGCCGCAGATCGCGCGGGCTTCATCTGAGTCATACGGAATGCCGGAGGTCATCAGCAGGCCGCCGATGTTGGCGTAGCCAAGGCCCAGCGTGCGATATTCATACGAGAGCTTGGCGATTTCCTTGGACGGAAACTGCGCCATCATCACCGAAACTTCGAGTACCATGGTCCACAGCCGCACGGAGTGCTCATAGGCCGCGATGTCGAATGTGCCGTCCGCCTTGCGATAGGGCAGGAGGTTGATCGAGGCCAGATTGCAGGCGGTGTCGTCGAGGAACATATATTCCGAGCAAGGGTTCGACGCGCGGATCGGCCCTGCTGCCGGCGAGGTGTGCCAGTCGTTCATCGTCGTGTTGAAGTGCAGGCCCGGATCAGCAGACGCCCATGCGGCATAGCCGATCTTTTCCCACAGGTCGCGCGCCTTCAGCGTCTTGTAAACCTTGCCGTCGATGCGGCGGATCAGGTTCCAGTCTGCATCGTTTTCCACTGCGCGCAGGAAGTTGTCTTTCAGCGAGATGGAATTGTTCGAGTTCTGGCCGGAAACGGTCAGATAAGCTTCGGAATCCCAGTCCGTGTCATAGGTCTGGAAGTCGATGGACGTGTAGCCCTGCCGCGCGAACTGAATGACGCGCTTGATGTAGTTTTCCGGCACGACATTCTTCTTCGCCGCCTTGATCTCGCGCTTGAGCGCCGGGTTCTTGGACGGGTCGAAGCAGTCGCCATCCTGACCTTCGCAATTCACGCAAGCAGCCATGATCTTGGTCAGGTGCTGCTTCACGATCTTGGAGCCGGTAACGAGCGCCGCCACCTTCTGCTCTTCCTTCACCTTCCAGTCGATGAAGTTTTCAATATCGGGGTGGTCGGCATCCACGATCACCATCTTTGCCGCGCGTCGCGTCGTACCGCCAGACTTGATCGCGCCAGCCGCGCGGTCGCCGATCTTGAGGAACGACATCAGGCCCGACGATTTGCCCCCACCCGAGAGCTTTTCGCCTTCGCCGCGCAGCATGGAAAAGTTGGAGCCAGTGCCCGAGCCATATTTGAACAGGCGCGCCTCGCGCACCCACAGATCCATAATGCCCCCTTCGTTCACCAGATCGTCTTGAACGGACTGAATGAAGCAGGCGTGCGGCTGCGGATGCTCGTAGGCAGACTTGGATTTCGTCAGCTTGCCGGTGAACGGATCGACGTAGAAATGGCCCTGTCCGGGACCATCGATTCCATAGGCCCAATGCAGACCCGTGTTGAACCATTGCGGCGAGTTCGGCGCCACGCGCTGTGTAGCCAGCATGAAAGCAAGCTCGTCGCGGAAGGCCATCGCGTCGGTTTCCGACGCGAAATAGCCGCCCTTCCAGCCCCAATAGGTCCACGTTCCAGCGAGACGGTCGAACACCTGCCGCGCATCGGTTTCCGAGCCATAGCGTTGGTCTTCCGGCAGCAGGGCAAGTTCGGCCTCGTCCGGCACCGAGCGCCAGAGGAAAGACGGAACGTCGTTTTCTTCGATTTTCTTTAGCCGCGCAGGCACGCCCGCCTTGCGGAAATATTTCTGCGCCAGAACGTCGGTCGCAACCTGGCTGAACTGTGCAGGCACATCGATGTCCGCCAGCCGAAACACAATAGAGCCATCCGGATTTTTGATTTCCGAGACAGCTTTACGGAACTCGATCTCCGCATAGGCCGATTGGCCTTCCTTGGTAAACCGCCGTTCAATGTGCATCTGATCGTTCCCCGTTCCGTCTATATATAGCGCATCTTGTATGGGTCCGCAGTCCCTCTGAATGCGCTCATGGCTAATCCCGTCCAGACGCTCTGTGCGCCCGGTTCCCAAACTCATCAACTCTCATCGTCTCACATGCGGAAAACGAACCGCCTCGCCTTGTTTTCCGACTTTTCGCGGCAGGCCCAGCCAGCCCTTCCGCGTCATCCGAGCATCAATCCCTCACTCAAGCGGAACATGCTCTATATTGTGATCACTCTAACTACCAGACACTAAATATAGTGTTAACAAAGAATTTTTCCACCCCCTGCATTTTTCCATATTTCGTCGATTTCGCGGGCAAAACTCACCGCGCAGCGGCCAACGGATCGCTTCGTCGAACGCGCCAAAATCCCTCAAAAACTGGAAAAAACCGGACCGGCGACAAACTTGCCAGCCGCGCCCTCAACAAGGGTGCGTAGCCCATAAAAAGCGACTCGCAGCGGGCCGTCAAGGGATCGTTTCTGAAAGTTTTATGACCGCTATATGTTGTGGGTGTTACATGTGGATAGCGGGGAAGGCGTAGAGCCGACTATGCACGCAGCAATTTGCGCTCTTGTGCTTGTGCAAACCGCAGAAATCAGGCCGCGAAGCGGGCAAAGTCCTTGCCGAACGCGGCCAGCAGGTCAGCCAGATCCGGCTCGTTCACAAGCCGGGCAGCCTCGGCGGCGGGGAACCAGGCGCGATTGCGCTCGCCTTTTTCTTTCCAGTTTTCGCAGATTTTTTCCACATGCAGTGGATAGACGACAACTTCACAGGGAATCACGCCAGACGGTTTCATCTTGCCGTAGTAGAATCGCCCCGCTTCGGATTTGGCGACATAGCCCTTCAAGCCTGCTTCCTCGCGCGCTTCTCGCGCGGCGGCGTCCCATTCCGTCTCGCCTTTTTCCGTCCAGCCCTTTGGCAGAACCCAGCGCCCGGTCTCGCGGCTGGTAATGAGCATCACATCAACGCCGCTGGTGGATTCGCGCCACGGAAGCGCTGCCACCTGCAAAAGGCAGGGCGCGTCTCCGAACAGAACGCGGATTTTTTTCGCAATGTTAGGGGCGTCGCTCATGGCGAATCCGGACTCTACCCACTCAATGTAACAGTTTGAAAACCCCATCAAATCATGCGCACAGAGTTATTAATACATTGCGCGCGTTCAATATCTTGCGCGCGGGCAGGGGTGCGCGCAAGTCACGAACTGTATTGCCGGCTAATCGAAAAGGAGGTGCGCCTACGCCGCCAGTGGGCTCGCGGAAGGGGCCTTTACCCCGAATGCGCCTCTGCAATCGGCTTCTGATAGGTGAAGCCCATATCCCACGGAAAATAGATCCATGTGTCCTGGCTCACTTCGGTAACGAACGTGTCTACCAGCGGGCGGCCCTTCGGCTTGGCATACACTGTTGCGAAATGCGCCTTGGGCATCATCGCGCGCACAATCGCTGCGGTTTTTCCAGTATCGGTCAGATCGTCAACGATCAGCACGCTTTCACCGTCATTTTCCAAAAGCGCTGGCGTCACCTCTTTCAGCACCTGCAGTTCGCCCTGCGATGTATAGTCGTGATAGGAGGCAACGCTCACCGTTTCGATCACTCGAATGCCCAGCTCGCGCGATATAATTGCGGCCGGAACCAGCCCGCCACGCGTTATGCACACGATAGCCTTCCAGCTATTGCCGGTGCCTGCCAGCCGCCACGCAAGTGCGCGAGCGTCACGATGAAATTGGTCCCACGAGACGGGAAAGGCTTTTTCTGGAAGCGACATGGACGCAATTAGCGGCAAAGACGCCACCTTTGCAAGCGCCAGAATCAATGCGAAAACAGCGTCGCCACCGGGCAGGATTTCAAAATCTGTTGCGTTATGCCGCCAAACAGGAATTCCCGCAGCCACGAATGGCTATAAGCGCCCAGCACAAGCAGGTCCGCATCGGTCGCCGCAACGCGCGTGGCGAGCACCTCTTCAATCGGCAAATGCGACGCCAATTCATTGACGCGCTCCACTTTCACGCCGTGACGCTTCAGCGTTTCCGTAACGGTCCGCCCGATTTCCACGCCATCCTCGGCCTTGTCCACCACCAGCAGCTCAACTGCATCGGCCGCCTGCAGCAAGGGCAGTGCATCGAACACCGCCCGCGCGGATTGCTTCGTCCCGTTCCAGCCGATCAGAATCCGGCGGAATCCATCCGGGCAGGCGCGGCCATGCGGCAGCACCAGCAGAGGTCGCCCCGAATCGTAAAGCAGGCTGTCGATTTCGCCTTGCTCCCCGCCCGGCGCGCTTGGCTGCGCGGCCAGGATCAGGTCAACGGAATGCGCGATCGAAATATCGCCGATCGAGTGCTCTGGGCCCGGCATTTCCATCGCGCCCCAAGCGGCGGAAATCCCTTCCGCTTGCATGCGCTTGGTGAAGGCAGCAGCTATGGTTTTGGTTCGCTCAATGCCCAATTCCGTTGTTTCGCGAATATAGTCGACATCCGGAAAACCCGCCGCTGCGGCGTAGGAAAGCTGAACCGGTTCCGTGTGAAATCCGATCAGATGTGCGTCGTAGTGCCGAGCAAGCCGAACCGCGCCATCAAGCAGTGAAGGCATTTCTTCCTCGGTCTGGATGACGACAAAGATAGTTTTATAAGCCATCATGTCCTCCCTCGTTGACTGGCATCACGTGGGACAACGCAATCCTACACCCGAGGTTGCTATTGCGCCAAGGCCCAGTCAGGCAAGTTGATTGTCTTCCTTGGGTGCCTTCAGCTCTTCCACCATCGCCTCGACGGCCTTTCGCGCGCTGTCCAGCATTTGCGGATCGCGGGCGCGCACCACCAGTTCGGTCCAGAATGTTCCGTCGCGAAACTTCGGATAAGAGCCGATGATCGTGGCCGGAAACTCCTTCTGGATTTTCGCAAGCGGTGCGCCGATCACCCCCTCGCCAAACGGGCTGTGTACTGCGGCGGAAAGCAGCTTTGTGCCTGTTTTCAGTGTTGGCAGCACATTGTCGAGCATCGCCTGAAAAATTTCCGGCACACCGGCCATCACATACACATTTCCGATATGGAAACCCGGTGCCACGGAGACCGGATTGTCGATATGCGTTGCGCCGCGCGGCATCCGCGCCATGCGCTTTCGCGTTTCGGTAAACTCGATTCCACGCCGAGAATAGCTGTCAGCCAGCAGCGTCATCGCCCGCGCGTCATATTCGCAGGGCACGCCAAACGCGACCGAAACCGCATCAGCAGTAATATCGTCATGCGTCGGGCCAATGCCGCCGGTCGTGAAAACATAGGTGTATTGCGCCCGCACGGCGTTCAGAGCGTCCACAATCGCTGGTTCGTCGTCGGCCACCACGCGCACTTCCTTGAGGTCGATGCCAATGGCCGTCATTACATCTGCCAGGTGTCCGATATTCCGGTCTTTCGTGCGACCTGAGAGAATCTCATCGCCTATCACCAGCATGGCCGCCGTCACGATCCCGTCCATCTTCAACCCCTTGCTAGATCGACCTTGAAATAGACCCGCCATCACCTGGAATCAACGCCGCCGAAACAGGCGCATCGCTGCATTGAATCGGTGTGCCCGCCATTATTGCTTCAAGCGGCCATTGCTGAGTGTGTGCATATTTTTGAAATGGCGTCACATTTCCGTGCAGATATACCGTTAGATATTATTCAAGACAAATTGGCTGCTTCTTGAGGGAGGCGTAGCGACTCACAGTTTATTTGTGGGAGAAAAGCCATTGAAAGCGAAACTGGCCAAGATCCTTGGTGACGTCTCGGCGAGGGATTGTGCGATAGCAGCGCTATTCATCGTGGTTCTGGCAGTACCAGCAACGTGCATGGTTCTGCCGCATCACGATGACGACATGCTGGAAAGCATTCGGGAATAGCGCTCGAAAAATATTCAGAACACTTTCTGTTTTGCCCTGGCCACTGTGAACCCGTGGCCCGCCCGATTCTTGCAGGTCATTCCCGTTTTGGCGGACGTGCAGGTCATGCCACCCGCGCTGACCGAATGCCCATAGTCAAGCACGACCGCCTTCGGGTCTTTTACAGTATCACCGGCGCATAGAGGCTCGCCCTTGCCCTGTGCGCCCACTTCGAATGCATATCCAAAATCGAGATCGCAATCGGCCGGTCGCTTGTAGCTGGACTTGAATTGCGAAAGGTCGCACCGCGCGCCCGTATATGAGCCGGTAAATATCATGCAGTGGATATTGCCTGTCGGGCTGCGAAAGCTGATGTCTTGCGCCATGGCGGGAGCCGAACTCAAGACTGCTGCAAACATCAAAATCGGCTTACGCACGAAAACCATCCTCACCTGCGGATGGCATCTAGCATCTGCTTGCCGTCGCTCGTCAATGCCCAGCCTTTCACGCACATGGTTATCAGGCCGCGATCCTGCAACAGAAGCAGGAGACGAAGCGTGTCGCGGGGTTCGATCCCGGACATTTTCCCTTTCGCGACTTCTGCCAGCAAAGCGCTATCCGCCTTGGTAATTGTCGCATTTATCATTTGGAACACCTCCCTGATTGCCAGAAACGGGCGAGGGGGGTGCGTGGTTCCTTAAATGCTACTCGACAGCCGCATAGTTGATCGGTGCGATGCTGCCAGATTTTAGCGATAGCTCTCGCGGTCGTTCCGTAGCGTGCCCAAGTGCCAGCGCGAGCACCATTGCGGCGGCGCAAAAGAAAGCAAACGAAGCATTGGCATCCATGTCACTTCCTCCCTGCATCGAATAACGCTCTCAACGTGGGTTGAGAGCATTTCGTTCCAAGACGAAGGACCGACCGGCGGAGTTGCAAAGTCGCTTAAAATCCGCCGGTCGGCACACGGCGATACTCAAAACAAGCCGCGCTGCAAAGATGAAGAAATATGGTTGCTAATAGGTGAAGCCGAAAAAGCAATTTTGGCATCGCCCGCTTTAGCGTGACCGAAAAGCGCGTCTGCGACTTTTACAACACAAGTTGGGGATTCGCTGTTTGCGCGCGCCGGCCCGGTGCGATTTGCACTGGACATGAGTGAAATGTAATTTAGATTTATCTACTATATTGTAGCTCCGAGCTTACATTTCTCCATTTCAGGTCTCGGACTGAAATCTCACGCCCCACCCCCTCAACATACAGAAGCGAAGCCTCATGAAGATCAGCCCCATTGTCTCCAGGAAATCTGTAATCACCGCGACTGGCAGGGCGGTCGGAACGGCTTCGCTTTCGGCTGCATTGATGGCTTCGACCTTCGTCTTTTCGCCATCGGCGTTAGCCGCGGGTCTAACCTGCTCCTCGACCGAATGTAGCGTCACGACCTCATCGCAAGGCAATGCGGGTAGCGCAGCTCAGAGCGGCAACGTCGGCGGCAGCGGTGGTGCAGGCGACGCTGGCACCGCCGGCGGCACAGGTGGTGCTGGCGGCGCTGGCAATGCCGGTGGCTATGGCGGCGACGCCACCGAGATCGGCGTCGGGCAGAGCGGTGACAGCGGCACAGCCGGTTCAGCAGGATCAGCAGGTTCAAACGCAACTGGCACTGCTGCGCAGGGTAGCGCTGGAACGGCCGGCCACGCTGGCGCGAATGCTGGCGATGGACAGGCAGGAATTACCGGCAACGGCGCCTCCATCATTATTGCCCCAGATGTCGATTTGACAGGCGGAAACGGCGGCCTTGCTGGCAATGGCGGAAACGGTGGCCTTGGTGGCGATGGTGGCGATGGCGGTGACGGTGGCAATGGCGGAATCGGCGGTGCGGGCGGCGTCGGTGGCGGTGGCGGCGCCGGTAGCTTCGGCAATGCTGGCGGTAGCGGTGGTGCGGGCGGTAACGGTGGTGCGGGCGGCGATGGTGGCAGTGGCAGCGTCGGCGGTCTTGGTGGTCTAGGCGGCGCAGGTGGTGCTGGCGGTGCTGGTGGTGTCGGTGGTGCCGGCATTTCAGGATCCGGGCTGGCCATCCGAAACTCTGGCACTGTCAAAGGCGGCGCCGGGGGCGCGGCTGGTGTGGGTGGCACCAACGGCACAGTTGGCACTAGCGGTGCCGCCGGGTCAATCGGCAGCAGCGGTCTGGTAGGCGTCAGTGGCGATGGCGGCAACGGTGGCGATGGCGCAGACGGCACTGAGCAAGGCATGGACGGTGGCGCAGGCGGTGTCGGCGGATCGGGTGTCATTGGTGGAGCCGGCGGCAATGGCGGCGATGGCTATTCGGGGCCGGGAACTGCCGGTAACGGTGGCGCAGGCGGTGCCGGTGGTCTCGGTGGCGACGGCGGTAGCGGTGGCGCCGGTGGTAACGGTGGTGCGGGCGGCAACGGCAGTGCGGGCTTCGATGGGACCAGCGGGAATATGGCCGGTCAGCAGGGGAGCAACGGTAGCGTTGGCGGTGCCGGTGGTAATGGCGGCGCTGGCGGCGCAGGTGGTATGGCCTCGGGTTCTGGAACGATGGGCGCTGGCGGCAATGGCGGCGTTGGCGGCAATGGTGGCGACGGCGGCATGGGCGGCGCGGGTGCCGCGGGTGACATTGACACAGTTGATGGCAGCGCTGGCGGCGTTGGTGGCGATGGTGGTGCCGCTGGGTCGGGCGGTGCCGGTGGCCTCGGCTCCACCGCGGGCATCACGGGTGCCGACGGTTTTGGAGGCAACGGTGGTGCTGGTGGCTTCGGCGGCGATGGTTATGCATCATTGGGCGATGGCGGCGTTGGCGGCGCAGGCGGCAATGGGTCTACCGGCGGCGCTGGCGGCGACGGCGGCACGGGCGTTACGAACGGCGTGACCGGTGCCAGTGGCACAAATAGCGCTTCGGGCACTGGCAGTGCGGGCGGTAATGGTAGTGCCGGCGCGGGTGGTGCAGGCGGCGCTGGCGGCGTGGGCGGTGTTGCAGGCGCTGGTGGCCTTGCCGGTATTGGTGGCGTTGGCGGAACCGGCGGCTCTGGCGGTGAAGGCGGGTCAGCGGGCAACGGCGGGGCGGGTCTTGTCCTGTCGGGAGGCAGCAACACCGTCTGGAGCGAAGGATTTATTGAGGGTGGAGACGGTGCGATCGGCAGTGTCGGCATTCATTTGACCGGCGGCAGCACCAGCATCGCCAATCTCGGAACCATCGGCGGCGGTATGGGCGACGGTGGGGTTGCCCTCGGCATCTACAATCTGGCGACCATCACCAGCCTGAACAATTTGAACACGATCACGGGCGGGATACGGAACGAAGGAACCATCACCGCCCTCACGAACCGTCAGGCCGGTCTGGTGTATACCGGCGCAGCGCCGACCATCTACAGCATGGTTATCGCTGGCAGCGGCACTGGCGAATACGGCCAGCTGTCGGTCAAGGACAGCGCTGGCTGGGGCGTATCAAACCTCAATTTCGGCATCGCTACAGACTCTGCTGTTGCGGCAGGCGTCAACTATAATGACGTAATTCGTGCGACCGGCTCGACAACTTTCGACAGCACGACAGCCAAGAGCATTCAATACAGAGTGGATGGCGATTTCTATAACTACAGTCTGGATTACGACGGCACCAATTGGGACTTGTTGTTCGTTTCGATGATCAATTTCGAAAGCGCAACGACAGCACTTCACAACTCGCCAGCCGGTGCGGCAGCCGTGGTGCTTGATGCAAATCCGGAGGTCAGCAGCCTGTTCGGCGCGCTCGATTCCGAGGTGGCTTACAGCAGCGCTGCGACGCAATCCCTGCCGCTGCTTGTCGGCGGCTCGCAAGCTGCCGCCTCTGTGATTCTGAGGGGCACAGACCGTGTTATCCGGGCACATCAGGACCGTAACCGCAGCCTGTCCTCAGGTGATGTCTCGTTCGGCGATCCGGAATTCTGGGCAAAACCGTTTGGAAGCTGGGCTGATCAAGACGACCGCAAAGGCGTTTCCGGTTACAGCGCCCGCACTGGCGGTTTGGCGGTTGGCGCCGATGCTGCGTTCTCCGATACCGCCCGCGCTGGCATTGCCTTTGTCTATTCCAACGCGGACGTAACCGGCAACTCGAGCGTCGCTCCCAACAGCGCCAACGTCGACGCTTACCAGTTGATCGGATATGGAAATGTCGCGCTCGATCCAGTCTCCCAATTGAGTTACCAGTTGGGCCTCGGCATGCTCCGCAACGATGGGCTTCGCGGCATTCCGTTGGCCGACCTGTCGGCGCAGTCAGCGTATGACAGCCTGGCGGCCACCGCTGCCGTCAATTTAAGCCGCGCATACAAGTCGAGCGAGCAGACGACCTTTACGCCTTCGATTGGGGCTGAATACACATGGATCAAGGACGAGGCCTACACCGAGACAGGTGCCGACGCGCTGAACCTTGCGGTTGATGGCCGCAACGCCGATAGTTTGGTGCTGGCGATCGAAGGTGAGGTGGCGCATGAAATCACACCAAACACCGCGCTCAAGGCCAATGTCGGCGTTGGTTACGACGTGCTGCAAGACCAAAGCAGCATCACATCTGCCTTCGCTGGCGCGCCGGGTGCTATCTTCACCACCGAGGGGCTTGACCAAAACCCTTGGCTTGTGCGGGGTGGCTTCGGTCTTGAGAGCGAGGTCCGCACCGGCATGGAAGTCAGTGCGCGCTACGATGTCGAATACCGCGAAGATTTCCTGAACCAGACGGCGTCGGTCAATCTGCGCTTGGCATTCTGATCAGAGCAAAAAGAAGCGCTCCGGCAAATGCACCGGAGCGCTTCGGTTCTCGAAATCTGTTCCAGGTTTAAGGGTTAGTACCGGCAGGGCGCGCGATAGATACGGCCATACTGGTCGCGATAGCGGCAAAGATCGCCGTTGCGTTGACCGGCGGGCGTCGTAGCCGCGCCAATTGCAGCGCCAGCAATGCCGCCTGCTGCTGCGCCAACCACCGTCGCTCCCGTATTGCCGCCGATAGCCTGACCGATCAGCGCACCTGCGCCCGCGCCGATCAGCGCGCCCGTTCCTGCACGACGATCCTGCTCGGTCGAAGCACAGCCTGTCAGAAGGGCAGCTGCAAGAAGGGCGGTAACGACACTGTACTTCATGTTGAACATCCTAGTTGCCTAATCCGCTTTCACTATCAGATTTGAATCTCCAAATCATCAGGGATTGATTGGGTTTTGCAGGGTCGGCGAGGGGTGGAAGACTCTCGAAAGTCGTTAACTAGCGTTAATGCTCACAGAGCCGTGATTGGTGTATTATCAAACGCTTACCCCGTCCCGAGTAGCACGCGGAACGCCGACAAGTAAGCAGCCCGCTGCCGGAAACGGTGGCGGGCGTTTCGTTGTAAGCGCGGTTAGCGACCAAATCGTCAGTGTGGTTTAGCGCGAGTTCGCCCAAGCAGCCTGACGCTAGGTCGCCAAGGGTCATTCGCAAAAGCTCGCGCAAGCGGGGCTTTTTAATTTCCGCGCCTCGTCGTCAATCGCAACTCAGAATTGAATTGTCGACATTCCTGGGGATCGGTCTATCTTCGACGGCGTGGCGCCTTCGGAGACTTGAACGATGAGATATCGCCTTGCCGCCGCGCTTAGTTGTTTGATTCTGTTTCCGTCACTTGGCGTGGCCTTGGGCGAAACAAAACCATATCAGATAGCGGTCGCGAAGTTTGATTTTAAAGATACCTCTGGCGAACCAACTAACCAGGATGCGAAGCACTCGGAGTTCCTTGTGCGTTTTGATGAAACGCTGAATTCAGCGCTCAAGAATGATGGTTCATTTAGTATTCTACCCGTTGCCTGCGATGGTCGGCCTTGCTCCCTCGCAAATCTAGGTCTGAAAGCTCTTTTGGACGCTGCTGCGACTACCGAAGCAAAATATCTTCTCGTCGGTCAGATTCATAAAATGAGCACCCTTGTTGGGTGGACGATGTTCGCCGTCGTGGAAATTGGGACGGGGAAGACCGTTTGTGATCGCTTTTTGACGTATCGCGGAGATACCGAGGAGGCATGGACGAGGGCGGCTGCTGGGGTAGCGCGAGATATCAAGCTCCATTGCCTGAAATAGACCGCCAAGTGGAATCGCGAATGAACGCTTCCAAAAGCGGGGAAAAATACCGCGCAAATCCTAAAAACGCGCCATTAGCGAATATAAATGGCTCCCCGGGCCGGTCACATTCGACAATCGAACTGGCAATAGAGATGCTAAGAAAAGTCAATTAAATCAGCATATTACGGTAACGGCTTCCCCAAGGCTTAAAGCCACGGGTGTACCTTCAAGGTAGCTTTGGGTGTACCTTCAGTCAATCGTCAGTTTTGAACATATCCGTGTTCCGCCATGCACCCCTTGAACGATGCATCAGCAGCCACAGCACCTGCGATCCAAAGTCTTCCTGCGCTAACCTGCGTCTCAGCAGCACGGCCTTTGCAGATTGCTTTTACTTGCTCCAGCTTGGATGTCGGACCGGTGGGAGCTTGCTTCCAGTCACCAGTTGAGGTGTTGGTGCAACTCACGATGCCAAGGAGACCTGTAAGTAGCGAAACATGGACTGCTGTCCTCATTGGACGTTCCTTCCATATTGGGGCTTTGACGACACCATCACCGATGTTCACATGAGCTACGGACTACGATTAAACAACTTTGGTACAAGTCATAGGACAGATACAGGCGCTTATATGCACCCATTAATTCACTTTCTCCAAAGCAAGATGCGAATGACTGATGTTTACCAGCCGGTCGTCATTAGAGAGTTGCTCTCCAATGGTGGTTCAAGTTCGAAATCTCGCCTTGCCGCATCATTGGTCCAGTACGACGCATCAGTCCAAGAATACTATCAGCGTATCCTTATGCGCTGGCCAAAGGCGACGTTAACGAAGCACGGCATTGTCTCGTATGATCGTGCCACTGAGAGTTTTGCGCTGACTTGCTTCCCAGATGATGATGAGGTGCGCCAAGAGGCAACCGCGCTATGTGATCTTAAAATCGAACAGTGGATCACGAGGAAGCGAGGCGATCCGAGTGTCGCAGGAGCGGCTTCCTCCGTGAGATATGAGTTGTTAAAGGAGGCCAAGGGTTGTTGCCGACTTTGTGGGATACACAGCTCTGTTTGTCCGTTGGACATCGACCATATCATACCTCAGAGCAGGGCTAACAAAGCCGGAAAAGTTTACAGGGATGATCGATGGATCGATGTAAACGACAGGTCGAATTTGCAGGTCCTGTGCTTTCGATGCAATCGCGCCAAACGAGACGGTGATACAACTGATTTCAGCCGACGAAGCAAACTTGTCCGTGACCGCATACCTGAGATCATTAGCGCACAGGGCAGGAAGGCAGTATTCGACCAGCTTCATGGCTCGAACTTGATGGACGCGCTGCGGGATAAGCTCGTTGAAGAACATGCGGAGTTCATCGCTGCTGAAACAGGCAGTGAACGTCTCTTAGAGTTGGTTGATATGTATGAGGTTGTTGCTGCAATCGCTTCAAAACTTGGTTTCGAAGAAGATGACTTTCAGAGTTTGGTTCGTAAGAAGCGAACTGAAAGAGGGAGCTTTTCTAAGGGGTTGTTTCTCCGTCCACAGCACTAAATCCTCGGATTTGTGGGGGTGGCCTCTCACTTGTCAACGGAAAGAAGCTTGCAGTTCGCGACCACCAACTCGGTGGCTGCTTCAAGTTGGTAGCCTATGTGGCGTAGTACATTACCGCGTGACCTCGGATACGCGTGGAGTTCCTTCGCGCTCGCTCCTTCACCCCATCTCTTGTGTGTTCCCGACGCCATCCTGTGAACGAGCTTTGCAGCTTGAACGACTTTGAACTCTGCCTTTTTCTCGGCAGTCGGGTCGCAGATGGTAATCAGTTCGATTGCCAGTCTTGCTTGGAGGACCATACGAGGGTCAATCTTCGCCTTGCGGAGCCTCGCCCAAGCGATTTTGGAGCGCTCCTGGGGTGACTTGCCACGGAGCCGGTAAGCCTCCTCGTAAGGTCCCGCTGTTGTGTATAGTGTGGCGATGCGCTCAAGAGCGTTCTTTACCCAGATGTCTTCAATGTTATCCGCAATCCATTGCTCTGCCCGGCGTCTATGAGGCGCAAGTTCTTTTGCGGTGTAGGAGCCCCTATAAGGGCTTCCATGCCGCGCGTTGTGTTCCGCATGGGAGCGGCAAAGACGCGTGTCCAGCCCGTCCCCTGTGGCAGCACGCGCAGGTCTGCCGCAACCGACCACCCGGCAGTTCTTGAACATGCTGGACGGCTCTCCGGCGCGGGCCTTTACGTCAGCACGACGGTTGCGCTTTCGGGTCCAGTTGGTGGCCATCTCGGGTCCCCCTAAGGTGAACTGTGGGTGTAGCTGAAGGTGATACCGAGAGTGATAGAGACCAGAGAGAGACCAATAATACCTATCACCCTTAGGTTAGACCTGACGGTTATGGTGTAGGCAGTAGATACTCTCTCAGTGTGAGAGGAAGTGCAGGGGGTGTTGATTTCCACCCAGAAGTGAGCCGGGTAGGCGTCTAATTTCCACTGAGAATTGAGCCATGTGAACCTTTCCCCAAAGCGGTGAGCGGCGG
>NZ_QURN01000028.1 GCF_003403035.1 Mesorhizobium denitrificans
AGATGTGCCGCCGCCAGTTGGCAACATCACCAGAACCGTTTGATAACAATGTGCGAATTGCTCGGCTTAACGCCGTATTCTGACTTACCGCCCCGCCCGCATTTCCGTAGTTAGCAGCCCAATCCCAAGTACCGTTGATTTACGCTGATTTAACTAGCCTGCATCATCCCCGCATTAACACACATCAATCTACCTAGATATTTTTCGAGGATATTTTGATAGAATAGGAGCGCTATGGGAAATTTGCAACGGTGCCTCAGTGGTAGCTAACAATATGAAATATAACGATAAAACAGGGTCGCATAGAGTGTTATGACCCGAATTGATAAATATTAATGTGGGTTTGAGTTGATTACGTCGAAAGTGGAGGTGTCAAACAATGATAATCATCATTCACCCGAGGGCGTAATACCCTAGTCCGCCTGTAAGCGGGCCGTTTCAAATGGCCGATTCGCGATCACCTGCAAGGCCGTTGATCGCCTTGACCAGAGTTACGATATCGAAGGGCTTCTCCCAGCGAGGTACGCCGGCAAACCGTTCCGGCAGAAAGTCATTGCCGTAGCCGGTTGCGAACAGGAAAGGGATATTTCTGTCCTGAAGTTCGGCAGCGAGATCGAAGACCTTCGCTCCGTTGAGATTGATGTCCAGAACCGCAAGATCGACAGCGGGTTCGGTTCTGAGTCGTGCAAGCCCTTGCTGCACATGCCCGAAGGGGCCAACCACTTCAGCACCGGTTTTCGTTAAGGCGCGCGCGATATCATCTGCGATGAAATATTCATCTTCCATGACGAGAACGAATTTCCCACGCAATACGCCCGTCACAAGATCAGCACCCATTAACCCAAACCCCGTACCTTGCACTCTATCCATGCATCTGTTTTGTGAAACTAACCTATGTAAATAGAGTAAGATTTACGACGGGCTACTCATTTTGTCGGCCCATAGTCCACCAGGTGATCTGTGTCGCAGGCACTCATTCGCAAACTACAAAACTTTGTAAAGCTGTCCGCAACGGATCAGCGCGCGCTCGAGCGCGCGGGAAGCGAAAGGGTCAGGAGGATCGGACCTCACGAGGACATCATTCGGGAAGGAGACAAGCCAAGCAGTGTAATGCTGATCGTGGACGGCTGGGCTTGTCGGTACAAATACCTTGAAGATGGCCGCCGCCAGATCGTTGGCTTTTTCGTGCCTGGCGATATATGCGATCTCAACATATTTTTACTCAAGGAAATGGACCATTCCATCGGGTCGCTGACGGAAGTCCTTATTGCGGACATCTCCCGCGAATCGCTGGAGACGCTGATGGGCGTTTCGCAACGAATCGCACAGGCGCTATGGTGGGATAGTCTGGTTTCACTGGCGATTCAGCGTGAATGGACGATAAATCTAGGGCAGCGAGACGCGGTGGAGCGTATGTCGCACCTTTTTTGCGAAATGTTCCTTCGGCAGCAGAGCGCTGGCCGCGCGCAAATCAGTGGCTGTGAATTTCCGGTCACGCAGGCCGAACTTGGCGATGCGACGGGCCTATCTACGGTTCATGTTAACCGAACTCTGCAACAAATGCGTTCGGCAGAAATGATCACGCTGCACAACAAGCGGTTGGTTATTCATGATCTGGACGCGCTGATGCGGCAGGCAATGTTCAATCCAAACTATCTCCACCTTGGTCGCGACGGGGCACACCTCGATGCCAATGACTGATCCTCAAAGGGGTATCTACCCGGCTGGAACGCCGGTTGGCTTGGCAGGTTTGGCAGCCAATGGGCGAATCACCTCCGCAGATGGCGCGATGTCGCGCATTCTGGGGCGCGAATCGTCAGATTTGATCGGCAGGCCGCTGGCCGATCTCGCTTCACCCGCGAATAGGGACAGTCTTCTCGACGCGTTTTCCAACATTTCGCGCACTGGCGAAGAACAGTCGCTCGAAGTCGATTTCAATCGCCGGGAAGGAACCGTCCGCGTTGAAGTGCGCCTGCACAAAGTAGCAGGAGAGGGTGCAACCGCGCCGATTCTGGCGGTGCTGATCGACATTTCCCAATACATCGAGGCCGAGGCGGTGCTGCGCGACCGCGAGGAGCGCCTGCGCTCTGCGCTCGATGCTTCGCAGATGGGCACTTTTGTCTGGCACATCGACGAGAGCCGAACCGAGCCGGACAATCAGATGCGCTCTCTGTTTGGCATGGACACCGATGCGATGCTGTCGCTGGACGCTCGCAGCATCAGCAACATCGTGCCGGATGATCGCAAACGCTACAGCGCGGCGGTGGCTCGTGCCTGCCATCCAGATGGCGATGGCGTGCTGCAAGAAGACATCAGGATCAGGCTCGCGGACGGTACGGTTCGATGGATTTCCATCACCGGGCAGGTGGCCTTCGATGGAAAAGCACCGAAGCGCATGACGGGCGCCGTGCTCGACATTACACACCGCAAGCGCATTGAGGCCGCTTTGCGCGAGAGCGAGGAACGTCACGCATTTTTGCTGCGCCTCAGCGACGCGTTGCGCGCTGTATCCGAGCCTGAGCAGATCCAATTGGTCGCATCGCGCCTTTTGGGCGAGCGGCTGGGCGCAAACCGTGTCGCCTATGCCGAGATTATTGATAGCGTGGCGTATATTCTCAACGACTATACGCAAAGCTCCGCATCGATAACCGGGCGCTTCCCGGTAGAGCTTTATGGCCACAAGCTGGTCGAGGCTTGGCGGCGCGGAGAAACCGTTGTCGTTGATGACGTAGCGAACGACCCCCAACTGGATGACGCTGATTTGGGCGCATACAGGGATGCAGGCATCAGCGCCTTCATTGCAGTCATGCTTACCAAGGACAGCCAAAGCGGCGCAGCGCTTGGCGTCCATAGCCTGACGCCACGCCGCTGGACACCCGCCGAAATCATTCTCGCGGAGGAGGTCGCCGAGCGCACCTGGTCTGCGATGGAGCGCACCAACGCGGAAGCCGCGCAGCGGCAGAGCGAGGAGCGTCTCAGCCAGTTCACCAACGCATCATCGGACGTGCTGTGGATACGCGATGCATCAACGATGGAATGCGAATTTCTTAGCCCGGCTTTTGAGAAGATCTATGGCGTAGATCGCGAATCGATGCTGGGCGAGGAGCATGTTTCATCATGGTTCGATCTCATCGTGCCGGAAGATCGCGAAGACGCTTGGCAGAACACCGAGAAGGCACGCAATGGGGAGCGCGTTGCCTTCGAGTATCGTATTCGCCGCCCGTCGGACAATCAGATAAGGTGGCTGCGCAGCACGGCGTTCCCCATGTTCGACAATGAAGGGCACGTGCAGCGCATCGGCGGTATCAATCACGACTGGACCGCACTGAAGCTAGCGCAGGAGCACCAGCAGCTTTTGACCGCAGAGTTACAACACCGGGTGCGCAACACGCTCTCTGTCATTCGCTCCATCGCGCGGCGTACGGCGCAAACGAGCGAGACGGTCGAGGATTACGCGATGCATCTGGATGGCCGCATCGGCGCGTTTGCGCGTGTTCAGGCCGCAGTGACGCGCGACCCGACAGCGGGTATCGATCTTGGCCTGCTCGTTGCGGACACGCTGCTTGCAGCGACTGCGCGTGAGAGCGACCAGGTGTCTATCGATGGGCCGCAGGTTGGCCTGCAGCCAAAAGCTGCGGAAACGATGGGGCTGGCAATCCACGAGCTGGCCACGAATGCCGTCAAATACGGCGCTCTTTCTGTGCCCGAAGGCAAAATCGCGATCAGTTGGAAGATCGCGGATGACGGCGACGACCGGAACCTTGTTTTCGTCTGGGAAGAAAGCGGCCTGTCAGATTTGCCGCGCGCGCCGAGCCGCACCGGCTTCGGCACCGAGCTTGTGCAGCGTACGCTTGCCTATGAACTCGACGCGACTATCGACCGTCAGTTTAACCCTTGGGGGGTACGCTACCTCATCAAGCTGCCGATGGTTGAGCGAACGATCAAGGCCTAATCCGCGCGCGCGAATGGTATCTTCTATCCGGTAAGTTGCTGAGCAATCAGCTTACGCATCGATTGTCCTTCAAGGGGGTGAAGGCGCATGCGCACGTTACTGGGGCTAGATGGCCGGTTGCCGTCCGACGTGGTGAATCACTACGTCCATTCACGTCTTTCCTACAGTCAACCGCTTTCGATAGATCGCGCGCTGCTGGCAATTCGGACTGTGTTGCCGAATTGCGAGCTATCCGATCCCAAGCTGATCAGAATGCTTGAGGCTGCTGCAGCGAAATACCGGATCAAGATCGACGGTAGAATGCACCGCAACTGAGCCGCAGCGGCGTTTTTTTGAGAATGTTCGGAAGATTGAGTCAGTTCTGACGTTTTCGGCCACGCCTGCCCGGCATCAAAGACGCGAGCCGGAAAAGCGTGGCCGCGTCTTTCGCGCGGGGCAGGGGGCGCTAAATCAAAGTCCGGTCCCGCGAAGAACGACCAGCGGTGTCATCACAAGAATTCTAAGGTCGGTCGCCAGAGACAGCGCGGCGGCGTAGCGGTTGTCATATGTTGCTCGCTCAGCGAACGTCGACTGGTGACGCTCGCTGATTTGCCACAAGCCGGTCATGCCGGGGCGCAGCTCAAAATAAGCTGTCCCTGGATATTGGCCGCGCTGGTCCGGGCACATCGGGCGAGGGCCAACAAGGCTCATGTCGCCGTTGAACACGTTGAAAAGCTGCGGAAACTCGTCAATCGAATATTTGCGCAAGAAGCGGCCCACACGCGTGATGCGCGGGTCTTTCTTCAGCTTCTGGTGCGCGTTCCATTCAGCCTTGGCTTCTGGATTGGCTTCCAGATAGGAGGACAGAACCTTATCGGCATCCGGCACCATCGTGCGAAGCTTCCAGATGCGAAATTCCTTGCCGTTCTTGCCCAGTCGCGATTGCGAATAGAACGGGCTGCTGCCGTCACGGCTGACCAATAATGCAGAAACACCCACCAGCGGCAGCGCTACCGGCGCAATCGCAATGGTTGCAGCTATATCGAATGCGCGCTTGACCGCAGGATAAATTGACCAGCGACGTGCCGACCCGGAGAGGGAAGTACCCGCGTGCAATTCTAGCGGAAGTGTCTCGGAATGTGCCCCAGACATGATCTGCCCCAAATTTAATAAGCCCGCTCAGCAGTCTCAATATTTTGGGGTTTTCGGCAATAGATCGAGGATAGATAATAGTTACTAGTTGAGGTTGAATATTGCGCGAGAACTTATGCGATAGGAGTATGTATGAAGAATAACTCGCACTATATTTAGACAATACATTACTGCACTGTTGCATAATGGCAGAATGTTGTCGAATACGTGAGTTAGCCGATAGACGCTTAACCATCATCCAATGGTGGAAGGGATTGCGGGGTGCGGGCCATGGGAACCGAAACTCAAGCGAGGGAAACGACGATACGTATCTTGCTGGCGAATCGATTCGACCGGGCTGGATTTAGCCCGCCTGGCGACTGAAATGCGGGTGCGCGCGAGGGATCGAAGCGAAGGGCATATAACGGGTTTGGTGCAAAACGGAGCGTATAAGCGGGTAAGTGGGGTGCTGGTGGGTGAAGGCACCTACCCAAACGGCTTAATCCGTTTGCTCCTAATCGCCCAGATCAATCCTATCAGCGATCTAGTCTGTCGTCGCGCGTCGTGAAAGATCGGTGTCAGGGTTTAACGGGCAGATTGGGCGAACGGGCTGATGGGAGACATCGATCTCAAATTTTATTTGTCATTGCTGTTGCGGCGATTGCCGATTGTGGTCGGCGCGATCGCCGTGTGCACGATCCTGGCTGTCGCCACTGCATTGATGATTCCGAAGTCCTACGAGGCGAGTGCGCGTCTCGTTGTGGAAGCACCGCAGATTCCAGCCGAGATGGTTCGCACCACTGCGCCGACGAATGCGATCGAACAGCTTCAGATCATCGAGCAGGAGATAATGACGCGCGATACGCTGATTGGCCTGGCAAAGCGCCACGGCATCTATGACGCGTATTTGAATGCGAACGATAATGCTATCGTCGACGATATGCGCAACCGCCTACGGTTCCAGCAGCTCGACCTTCAATCTGCGCGCGATAGCGGCGCCACAGTATTCAGCGTTTCATTCCGTTCCAGGAGCCCTGTGCAGGCATCGGATGTCGTCAATGATGTTGTCGATCTCGTGCTTGAGCGAAATGTTCGCTTGAGAACCGAGCGCGCCGCTGACACGCAGCAATTCTTCAATCAGGAAGTTGAGCGACTTGGCGGGGAGCTTTCCAAGCTGGACAAGCAGATTCTCGAATTCAAGAACGCGAACAAGGATGCGCTGCCGGACAGCCTGGATTTCCGCCACAACCAGCAGAGCAACCAGCAGGAGCGGCTCGGAAATCTTGACCGCGAAGAGGCTGGGCTGCGCAGCCGTCGTGAAAATCTGGTTCAGATATTCCAGCAGTCTGGCCGCGTTGGCGTTGGGCCGACCTCGCCGGAGCAGCAATTGCTTGAAGATCTCAACAAGGCATTGTCCGAGCAGCTTTCGATCTTTGCGGAAGACAGCCCGAACATTGTCAGTCTGCGTAAGCGCATTGCCGACCTCCAGCAGTCGCTGAAGGAAAAGAGCCAGAGCGGCGAAGGTAAGGCCGGTACGTCTGAACTCGATCTGCAATTGGCGGACATTGATGAACGGCTTCAGTTCCTGACCAATGAGAGGGCGTCGATCCGCAAGAACCTCGATCACCTCGCCGAAACCATCGCGGCGACACCGACCAATGAAACGGCGCTTAATTCGCTGGTTCGTGCGCGCGACAATACCCAGTCGCAATATAACACGGCGGTCAGCAAGTTGGCTGAAGCGTCGGCCGGCGAGCAGATCGAACTTCACGCCAAGGGCGGCAGGCTTGCAGTTGTGGAACGTGCAATTCCGCCAGTCTCCGCAGCCAGCCCACGCCGCGCGCTGATTGCTGGTATGGGCTTTGTGGGTGGCGCAGGTCTTGGTTTTGGCATCATTTTGTTGATGGAATTGCTGAACAAGACTGTACGTCGCCCAAGCGAACTGGCCGCGATCATTCCGGGCCAACCGTTCGCGACGCTGCCGTATATTCCGAAGCCGGATGAGCCCATACTTAGCGACTTCTGGCAGGGTTGGGAAAACGCACGACAGTTTTTGCGTAACGTCAGTTCGCGGCTTCCATGGTTCGCGGCTCAGAATGCGGGTCTGGAAAGCAGGTAAGAGAACATGCTCAATATTCAACTTGCCCTGCAAAAGGCCAAAAACAACGCCACCGACCGGTGGAAGCAGTCAGCGCCTGCCACTGCTCCGCGGCAGCCAAAGCCGGTTACGCCAATCGCGCCGACCACCGCGCCGGCCGCAGTTCACGCGCTGCCGGTTCCGCGGCCGCAGGATGACAATTGGCAGAGCCTCAATGTCTGGACGCCGAACGAGCGCACATTGAAAGAAAATCGCGTAATTACGCTCGATCATTCCGATCCTGCGCGCGCTTCCTTCGACATGCTGCGCACCAAGATTCTTCAGGTCATGCGGCAAAACGGATGGCGCTCAATCGCGATAACCTCGCCATCGGCGGCTTGCGGTAAATCGACCGTCAGCTCCAATCTGGCGTTTTCGTTCTCGCATCAGGTTGATTGCCGCACTGCGCTGCTCGATCTCGATCTGCGCCGGCCATCCATCGGTTCGACGCTGGGCATGAAAGAAATGCCGTCGATGGAAAGCTTCCTGAGCGGCGAGACAGGTTTGAACGAGACGTTTGTGCGTTTCGGGTCCAACCTTGCAATCGCGGCCAATAATCGGGCGGTAACGCACGCCTCCGAGCTTCTTCAGGGAGCGTCTGCGAAGTCCGCTCTGGCGACGATGCAGAACCGTTTGGGCCTGGACATCGTTCTCTACGATCTTCCGCCAATGCTGGCCTTCGATGATGTGCTGGCATTTGCACCGAATGTCGACTGCGCGCTCATCGTGACCGCAGCCGAAATGACCACCGGGGCCGAAGCCGACATTTGTGAGTACGAGCTTTCGCAGCGCACGAAAGTGCTGGGTGTCGTACTGAACAAGTGCCGCTACACCCCTGAGAAGTATGGGTATTAAACAATGTACGAGGCACGAGTGACGCAGGCGCCACAAAAGGATGCCGGGCAGGATCCGGCAGCCGCTCTGAATTCCTATCTCATTTATGCGCAGTTCTTCGGATTGCGGGAACGTCCGTTCAGCCTTTTGCCGAACCCGGACTATCTCTACTGGACCGAGGGCCACACGCTTGCATTCGCAATGCTTGAATATGGCCTCGTTACCTTCGCGCCGATAACCGTTATCACGGGCGAGGTTGGTGCGGGCAAGACGACGCTGATCCATCACCTGCTGCGGTCTATCCCGCGCGACCTTCGCATCGGGCTTATTTCGAACGCGCAGGCAGATCGCGGCAAGCTGATCGACTGGGCGCTTCATGCGCTTGGCGAAGAACAGGATACGCGCACTTCCTACGTGAAGCGCTTCAAGCTTCTCGAAGAGATCGTCCGCAACGAATATGACAGCGGCAGGGGCACGGTTCTGATCGTCGATGAGGCGCAGAACCTGTCGAAAGCCATGCTTGAAGAGTTGCGCTGCTTCTCGAACATGAATGGCTCCAACGAAGAGTTGCTTCAGATCGTTCTTGTTGGACAGCCGGAGCTGCGCCGCATGATCAGCGAACAGCGTATGCCGCAGTTCGCACAGCGTGTGTCCGCCCAGTTCCACCTCACCGGTATGCCGGAATCGGCAATCGGGTCCTACATCGCCCACCGTTTGAAGGTGGCCGGCGCGGACCATGAGATATTCCTGCCCGATACGTTCGAGCCGATCTATCGGGCAAGTCGCGGTCTGCCGCGCATCATCAACCAGATCTGTGACTATGCGTTGGTCTACGCATTCGCACAGGAACGGCAGACGATTGATGGCGAGTTGATCGAGAGCGTCGTTTCGGACCGTCGCGCGCAGTCGCGTCCGTCCCAGCCAACCGGCCTTTCGTAAATCGAACAGGCCAACCCGAAGCTGTGAATTGATACAGATTCTGAGCGTGATCGAGATGAGTGAAAACGCAAACAAACGGGTACTTTTTATTGCTTCCGCAGGCGGCCACTGGATCCAGTTGTGCCGGTTGGCGGCCGAGTTGAACTACGAGCAGGCCCATTACGCGACCACGCTGAAGGGTGCAAAAGCACCGACGGGTACGCGCAAAGTCTCCGTGGTGCCTGACGCGTCGCGGTCAAATCCGGCGAAGCTGGTTGTTCTGGCATCACGCCTGACGTGGCTCATGGCAAGGGTTCGCCCGCACGTCGTCATCACGACGGGCGCAGCGCCGGGCTTGCTGGCAATCGGCATCGCAAAGGTGTTTGGCGCAAAGACTGTCTGGATCGACAGCCTCGCCAATTCGGAAGTGCTCTCGCTTTCCGGCCGCATGGCCGAGCGCTATGCCGACCTTTGGCTAACCCAATGGCCGCATCTGGATGCGAGCCTGCCGCGCCTTCGTTACATGGGGTCAGTTCTATGATCTTGCTGTCGGTAGGCACACAGTTTCCCTTCGATCGTCTGGTGCAGGCAGTTGATGAATGGGCATTGCGCACAGGCCGCACGGATGTGCTCGGCCAGATTGGGCCATCCACCTACAAACCGAAGGCAATGAAGTGCTTTGGGCTGGTTTCGCCAGACGAAATGCGGGATTTTCAGGCGCAGGCAGACATTATGATAGCTCATGCGGGAATGGGATCGATCCTCACCGCGATGGAACTGGGCAAGCCCATCATCGTATTCCCGCGCGACCATACGCTTGGCGAACACCGCAACGGGCACCAGATGGACACGGCAAATCGCTTCTCGGAAACGCCGGGCGTATTTGTTGCACGCAGTGTGGAAGAATTGTTGCGGTACCTGAACAACCTGCAGGGCCTTCTCGCGGCGCAGAACGGTTCTCGCGCAGAGCTTGCCCGGCTTGCGGATAACCTCCGCTCGTTTATTGGAACAGCCCATATTTGAGTTCGTTCAACGAGCTGAGGATTAGATGTTGCCGAGTATAGTGACCAATGCGTGGAATCAGGTTGCTCGACGCAATCGCCAAGTAAGCCGCATCCTCAAAACCGAAGGTATCAGTGGCATAACTGAGCGTGCGCGGCTGGTCGCAGTGCATAAGCTCAAGCCGCGCCACATGGACCGAGAGGTCGCAAACGCTGATGTTCTCGGTGCAGATTTGGCGTCGCCATTTCTACCTCCGCCATACCAGGCAAAGCCCGGTGAGCCCATCTCGGTAAATTTCGTGATCACACCTGCAGCAGCAGGTTCAGGTGGTCATACGACTATATTCCGCATGGTCAAGTATATGATGCGCGAAGGGTTCAAGATTACTGTCTATTTTTACGATGTTTATGGCGCCGATCATAAATATTACGCAGATATTGTAAGAAAAGACTATGGCGTGCAATGCGAGATGCGCGACCTAAAACAAGGAATGGATGATGCCGACGCAGTAGTCGCGACAAGCTGGCCCACTGCGTACGCTGTATATAATTGCCGGTCTGCGGGTAAGCGCTTCTATTTTGTGCAGGACTACGAGCCACATTTTTATTCCGTCGGCGCAAACTATTTGTTGGCCGAGAACACGTATCGGATGGGATTCCACGGCATAACCGCCGGACGCTGGCTGGCGGAAAAGCTATCCAGTGATTTCGGCATGGAGGCCGACTATTTTCCCTTCGGCTGTGACAGCAGCATATACCGGCGCGACAATGAGGGACCCAGAAACGGAGTTGCCTTTTATGCACGCGCGTCAACGCCTCGGCGTGGGGTCGAGATTGGTCTGCTTGCACTGGAAGTTTTCGCGCAAAACAATCCGCAGATAGACATACATCTTTACGGCGGAAATTTCTCCGGATTGCCCTTTAGATTTATAAACCACGGACTTGTAACGCCTGCTCAGTTGAATGACATCTATAACAACTGTTTCGCGGGCCTCAGTCTTTCGCTGACCAATGTGTCGCTTGTGCCTCAAGAGATGCTTGCCGCTGGATGTATTCCTGTAGTCAACGATGCCGAGCACAATCGTATAGTTCTTGATAACCCCTATGTATGTTATGCACCTGCGACTCCGCACGCGCTTGCAGCAGCAATGGAAAGCGTTGTCAAAGCCAGTGACTTCCAGTCTTTATCGCGTGAGGCAGCGGCAAGCATGACATCCGGGTCATGGGACCAGGCTGGCGCCGTTGTTGCGAATGTGATCCGTCGGTCGCGCACCAGTCACCCGAAACAGGTCGGCTGAACACCTGAAACGACGCATTGCGCAAATGGTCTTCGCCATCAAAGCACCAATGAAAGAAGCAAAAATCGACTCAATCGCGCAAACGCATCATCATCGATCTTTGATCCTGGAAAGGGATCGTTTTTATGGGCTGGAATCTTATTCAGGTACTCCGGAACGCGGGCGACAGTGAGCTGGCCATTAAGGTTGCAGAAGCGCTCGCTGCCGATGAAGCGGAGAATCTGAATGCCATTCAGGAAAAGAACGATGTAATTGCGTCGTTACAAAAGCAGATCGCCACGATAACTGCCGAGGCAGAAGATCTAAAGAAACTCAATGTGACGAACTACGACCTGCAGAAGCAACTGCAGGTCAAAACGGCCGAGAATGAAATATTACGCCAATACATTGCCCAGTTGAACGCTGGCAATGTCAAGTCAGAACCGAAGACCGGCTTTGTCTGGCCGAATGCATCGAATACTGGCATTCCCGCGGGAGCCGTTCTGACAGCCTATGACGGCCCCTCCATCATCTCCGAGGACGGCACTGTGATTGAGGACAAACTCATCACAACAGACATCGAGGTCACGGGCCGTAATGTAACTTTCCGCCGCTGTAAGTTCACCAATAATAGCCAATGGCTCTTGAATGGTGACACGGCAAAAGACCTGACCGTTGAGGACTGTGAGTTCGCGAATGGTGTGAAAGCCATTCTGGGACAAGGCACGTTCACTCGCCTGAACATCTGGAATTGCATCATCGGCATTACGCTGAAAGACGGCAAGTCAACGGTAAAGGGCTGCTATATCCACGATTTGAGCGCGCATGCGCAGCCAAAAGATCCGCACTTTGACGGCATTTTCATCGCTGGCGGGCAAACGGACTGTTTGATCGAGGATAACCTTATCGAGATGCCCTCAAGCGGCGGAACAGCCGCAATCTTTATCGGTACGAGGTGGCAGGGGGCCAATATAGTCAACACGAAGGTGAGCCATAACCGTCTGCTCGGAACGCCGTCCTATGCGATGTACAACGAACAGACCTCTGTCGCCGAAATCAGCGGCACGCAATGGATCGGCAACGAAATCCAGAGGGGGGCTTACGGATACTGGACATGGCAATCCAGCACACCGGTTCGGTCGGGCAATGTGGACGCGCTCACTGGTGCTGATATAGACGGGAGCTGAAACCGCTCTCGCTTACGCGTTCAGGCGCATTAATGGCATTTCGATAGCGTCAGGGATGACCGCCACCGAGGCGAGATCTCCAGAAAAGCCTTACACTGTCGAGACCCTCGCGGCCCAAGACTCCCATCACGACGCGTTTCACTGCGGCCCTTGTGTACTCGCGGAAGAAGCGAGCCGGTCGCGATACAAGGCGGTCGCGTCCCAAGTCCAAAATTCGGGGTTCGGCTACACCGTCGAGCAGAGCGCCGAAGCCCTCGCGATAAGATCGGGGAGATACGAGCTGGCCTTGAACCCGATTGCTGACATTGGTGCCATGAATTACCTGTAGCCAACCCGGCGCGCCTCCCACTTCGACAACCGGCATTCGCTCGCCGATTTCAGTGTGCCACGCTGACCAGCAGCTGATTGGTGCATTCCACGGCTCTTGCACCGAGACGAACGCGTTGCGGCTATACTGATGCAAATACAGGCCATCCGACTGCCTGATCAGTCCGTTGGTGATGTATATGGCCGTACGTTGGCCAGCCTTGGCTACCGACTGAACTCTATCGACAAAATCATTGGAGAGCCCGTCATCGTTGTCGAGGTTCGTCGTGATGAGAATTTCACGCTCGCCATCGATCACCCCACGAATATCGCTCAACATCTCCGCATTCGATACCGTCTCACGGTAGATGGGCGTAAAGACTTTCGCCTGCACATATTTTTCAATCCGCTCGCGCAGCCATTCAGGGCTGGCCGGATCGAAGTAGATGATCCATTCGAAGTTGCGATTCGTCTGCGCAATCACGGATGGCGCGCAAAACTGATCGAAAAGTTCTACACGCTGCCTCAGCCAGCCTTCTTTTGCACGGATCACGCTTTCCAGGCCAATGGAAGGCAGATTAAACCGCGTTAGCAGGATATGATTGATACTCGCGCCCATATTTCCAGACTCTGACTTTCTTGGTCAAATCGGAGCCTCGGCATGTTGGTGCGTATCCATCTGCACGTTGCATGCCTGCGTCAAAACATCGATCGGCTCAGCATAAATTTTACAGTTTGCGCCGGGCCACGCAATACGATGCGGGTCCCCAGTTTGGATGAGCAAAGGCACAGATGGGTTAGTGCGCGCAACTTTCCTGTATAGCGACTTCTATGTATAAGCGCGGAATTAATGTCGGAAGCCAATAGGACCGAATGCTTCGGTTGAACGTAATTGATCGCGAGAACAGATGCTGAATTGCGTCAAGGATTCTGACTAGTGAGGGACGGCGCGTCAGCAACAGCAGTGGGCCAGGACCGTCCTAACCGAACTGTTGCAAGAGGGACGGCTCGTTCACAGAAACGAAGGCTGCCTTGGCCGGTCAAGGTTTTTTTGGTGAGCCTCCTCATCCCATGGATCATCCCCATTGGGCCGGTGGTTCTGTCGGCTTACAGAATCGTTCTTTTGCTATCGCTTGTGCCATGTCTGATTATGTGGCTGCGCGGGCGGGCGGGGCCAATCAGGGCGCCCGACATTGGGGTCCTGTTTTTTTGTATCTGGGCAACCATCAGCGTAGCGGTCGTTCATGGCATCAGTTTTGCCATGCAGCCAAGCGGAATACTTCTGATCGAGACGATGGGTGCATACCTGCTGGCTCGCATTTACATTCGCGATGCTGAAGATTTTTCGAACATGGTAGGCTTTGTTACAAAGCTTGTCCTTCTTCTGTTTCCGTTTGCGGCCTATGAATGGTTTACCGGCAACAAGCCGCTTTTGTGGGCGTTCGGTTTGATTTTCAAGACCGTCGAGTCTGCCCCCCAACCCCGATCTGGTTTCTGGCGAGTTCAAGGTCCCTTCGAGCATTCCATTCTATTCGGGTTGTTCTGTGCCAGTGTCCTGGCGCTGGCGGCAATGGTCCCGATCAATGGTCAAAAATCCGGCACGCGTAAAACTCCGGCTATAGTGGTATTCCTTACTGCATTGTCTTCGATGTCGTCGGCTCCCATCGCAGCACTGGCCATGCAAAGCATGCTGATGCTGTGGAATCGAATCCTGCGGTCCTTCCCCAGCCGATGGAAGATCCTGGGTATTGCGGCTCTCGCCGCCTACCTGGTTGTCGAGTTTGGGTCCAACCAGACACCCGTGCAATTCTACATTTCCAAATTCACGTTCGACCAGCAAACGGGTTGGGTGCGGCTATTGATTTGGGAGTTCGGGTCCGCGTCGGTTCTTAATCATCCACTTTTCGGGGTGGGATTTGGCGAATGGGAACGGCCAGTCTGGATGCCGAGCAGTATCGATAATTTCTGGCTTGTTATTGCTGTAAGGTACGGCATTCCCGGTGTGGCTTTCCTGCTTGGCGCGTGCCTTTGGATGATTTTTGCAGTCGGTTTCAAGAAGGGTTTCGACGAGAAGCTTGAGAACTACCGTTTGGCCTATCTCATTAGCACCGCAAGTTGCATGATAATCGGAACCACGGTTCATTTTTGGGCTGCACCATACTCGTGGTTTCTTTTCCTGGTGGGAACCGGAGCCTGGATGCTGGACGTAAAAGGCGACGGCGTTTCGGATGCATCCGGCCGGGCTCGGGCTCGCGGTCGATCTCCCTCGGGTCGCGCCTCGCATCAGGAGAAGCCGGGCAGATATTCTGACGAAACCGCGCCTCAAGAAAAACGCAACAGGCGCGTTCGCTGATTGGATTGAGGGCTTTGCAATGTTGAGCGAGCCGTGAGGCTGCAAAGAGCTTTGCGGCAGGCCGCCAAGATTGATTTGGTTCGTCCAATAATTATTTATGTCAAAAATTGGCCCCGCACGCGGGAATACTTGCAGATCATCTTCTCGTTGATTTGCCGATCGGATGGAAAAGGCAGCCTATTTAAATCTTACCGTTTTATTTTTGGGAATTATTATTGATCGGTGTGGAGTGATGGCGTAGGTAGGCTACGTCTTTGGCAGTCGATGCTACCGAATCGGATGGAGGAATGGTCCGCCCACTCAGCCACCGACCGACAACATTTCTTTGATCGCGCTCTCGTGCGGTCGTTAGACTCAACGGGGTTATTTGGGGGTGCGGGTTCTTACTCGCGCTGGAAATGCGGGCCGGGGGAGGAGCATAGAAAGAAAGGACGCCTTTAATGGCTATCAATCCTGCCAACTATGGCATGCCGGACGCAACTACAGCTGGGGTTCAAGCTGGCGTTTCGTTGAAAACGTATAACGGCCCGATGACGATCACGCAGGATGGCGCTGTC
>NZ_QURN01000029.1 GCF_003403035.1 Mesorhizobium denitrificans
CGCCGCCGTCAACGACGTCTTGCCATGGTCAACGTGACCAATCGTGCCAACGTTCACATGAGGCTTGTTACGCTCAAATTTACCTTTTGCCATCGTCTCTTTCCTTGGGCAGCCGTTGCCGGTTTTTCAGCGATGCGGGGCGATTAGCGACAAAGGGCTAAAAAGACAAGCTCTTTCGGCAAGTCTTCGACCATGTGTATAGCGCCACACCGTATTAGTTAAGGTGAATATAGGTTGCGACAGGCAAAATTCAATTCCGGTGGACGGCTAATCACGCATGACGGAGGCGCTGCGTTGCGCGGGTGTGAGGGGCTGGACAGTTCCCTGCGATTGCCCGACCGGGCCAAAGCCCAGCTTTTGATAAAGGGAAAGCGCCGCTGGATGGTCCAGCGTGCAAGTTTGCACGATTACGGATGATGGATTGCTTGACCATGCGGCGGCTATGGCCGCTCCCAAAAACCAGCGCCCAAGACCACGACCCGTCGCGTGCGGCATCATGCCGAAATAAGCAAGCTCGGCGCGACCATCCCCAAGCGGCGCAATCTCAAAGAAACCGGCTGGCGCACCGTCAAGATATAGCACCGTGATGATGCGGCTTGGCTGCGCAAGCTGGGCGTCAAGCTCTTCGTCTGCAAGCGCGAGCCTGTCGACCCATTGCCACTGCCGCCCAACGCGATCCATGAGATAGCGATAGAAATGACGCGGCATGGCCTGCGCGGACAGCAGCGCGACGTTTTGGCCAAGCGGCAAAGGCGGATAATGCGCCAGCGGCGCAAACATCTCCAGATGCGTGATTGTTACCGGAATCGGGTCGAGGGACTTGCGAGCAGACTTCATCAGTCCTTGACCACCGGGGTATCCGGCAGGCTGCCCCACTCCGCCCAGGAGCCATCATAAAGACGGTTGTCCTTGTGGCCGACAGTTTCGAGTGCAAGCGAGATGATCGACGCCGAAACACCCGAACCACACGAGGTTACGACCGGCTTCGAGAGATCCAGCCCCGACTCTTCAAGCAGCGCTTTCAGCTCATCCTTGCCAATCATGTGGCCTTCCCGCGAAAAGTTCGAAAAGGCAATGTTCGTTGCGCCGGGCATATGTCCGCCCCGCAGGCCGGGCCTCGGTTCGGGGTCAACTCCCTTGAAGCGGCCAGCCGGACGCGCATCGGCGATCTGCGCGGAGCCGGAATTCACAATCTCGCGCATGTCATTCAACGTTGCGACGCGTTCCGCCTTAAGCTTGGCCTTGAAGAGGTTTGGAGCGATTTTGGTGGGCTCGGCTGTTAAAGGCCGACCTTCCTTTTTCCAACCATCCAATCCGCCAGCGAGGATGAACACTTTTTCCGCACCCATCACCCGAAACAGCCAGCGAGTGCGCGGAGCCGAAAACAGGCCAAAGCCATCATAGACGACGATCGTGTCTGTCTCCGCGATGCCCATTGAGCCTGCAAAGCGCGCGAAGTTTTCGGCCGATGGCAGTGTGTGGGGAAGATTGGAACCGGGTTCGACGGTCGAGTCGTGATCGAAGAATACCGCGCCGGGAATATGTCCCGCATCATACTCTGCGCGCGCGTTTCGGTTCTGCGCAGGCAGATACCAAGCCCCATCAACGATTTTCAAGCCGGGTTCGCCGAGGTGTTTCTCTAGCCAATCAGCGCTTACAAAAGCCGGATTATCGGTCATTGGTTTTTCCTTTTCAGGCGGGCATTGCACCAAAACGGATGCGGAAGCGACGGTTTTCGCGCCCCTTCTTTTCGATTTTGCCGATGTGTATTTGGCCGATCTCACCAGTGGCGGCAACATGCGTTCCGCCGCAGGGCTGGCTGTCGATTGTCGCATTGTCGCCAATGCAAACGAGCCTTATGCGGCCGGTGCCAGACGGCGGACGGACGTTCTTTGATTTCACCAAACCGGGATTCGCAGCAAGCTCATCTTCCGTGATCCAGCGCGTGAACACCGGATAGTTCGCCGCGACCATCTCCATAAGGCGCGTCGTGGCGTCTTCCTTGCTGTAGTCCCCTTCCGACAAATCGAAATCGACGCGAGAATCATCCTCGGAGACGGCAGCGCCCGTGATGGGGAAAGGATAGATGACCGACAGAAGATGGCAGGCCGTATGCATCTTCATGAGCCTGTATCGACGCGGCCAGTCGATTGCGAGTTTCAGTGTTTCGCCGACCTCCGGCAAGACTGCGCCAGCCGCCGGAACGTGGATGATTTCTTCTTTCGTTTCGCCAGTTACGGTGGCGGCGATGGCGATGTCGGAGCCATCCGGGCGAACGAATTTGCCAATGTCGCCGGGCTGTCCGCCCGATGTTGCATAGAAAATCGTTCGGTCGAGAATTATGCCGCCGCGCTCATTGATCGCGACGACTTGGGCCTCATTCTCGGTGAGATATGCGTCGTCCCGAAAAACCGCTTCTGTCCGCCATGCCACTTACACCACCTCTTCAAAAGGCACCTTGATAGAGGTCTTTTGGTCCATCCAAGCCGGTATGGGCAAGCCCTTCGCGCGAAGAAATTCAGGATTGAACAGCTTCGACTGGTAACGCGTGCCGTAATCGCAAAGCACGGTGACAATGCGATGGCCGGGGCCAAGTTCGCGCGCGAGCCGAATTGCTCCGGCTATATTGATGCCGGTCGATCCGCCGAGGCACAACCCTTCCTCCTGCACGAGATCAAACAGGATCGGCAGCGCTTCGGCATCGTCGATCTGGAACGAGAAGTCAGGTGTGAAGCCTTCCAGATTGGCGGTGATGCGCCCCTGCCCTATGCCCTCAGTGATGGAACTGCCCTCAGACTTCAGTGTACCCTCGGTATAGTAGCTATAGAGCGCCGCCCCAAGCGGATCAGCCAGCGCGATTTTGACGCTTTTGTCCTTCGCGCGCAGCCCTTCGGCTATGCCCGCCAGCGTGCCGCCTGTGCCAACCGCCGAAACAAAACCATCGATCTTGCCATTGGTTTGCTGCCAGATTTCCGGCGCAGTGGTTCGCACATGGCCGTCGCGGTTCGCGACATTGTCAAATTGGTTAGCCCAGATGGCTCCGTTGGCTTCGGTGCGTGCGAGTTGTTCGGCAAGCCGACCCGAAACCTTCACGTAGTTGTTTGGGTTTTTGTAAGGCACCGCGGGCACTTCGATCAGTTCGGCACCGAGCAGGCGCAGAGCGTCCTTCTTTTCCTGGCTCTGCGTTTCAGGAATCACGATCACGGTGCGGTAGCCGAGCGCCTTGGCGACGACAGTTAGGCCGATTCCCGTGTTGCCAGCAGTGCCCTCGACGATAACGCCGCCCGGTCTAAGCAGCCCTTTGGCCTCGGCATCGCGGATGATGAACAGCCCCGCGCGATCCTTCACGGACTGGCCGGGATTCATGAACTCGGCCTTGCCAAGAATTTCGCAACCCGTTTCCTCAGATGCGCGACGAAGCTTGATGAGTGGCGTGTTGCCGATGGCGTCGATTACGGATTCAAACATTGCAGTGAAAACCTGTTGTCCTTCAGAATTGCGCGGGACCGTATGAATCGGGCTCAATCCTTGCAAGGTATGATTTGCTGCCAGCCTGCGCGACCACGGTAAATGGTTTTAGCCTGCGGGCGAAAATCAGAACGGCGCTTGTTCTCGAAACAATTCCGCATTGTCGAGTTTAGAAACTTCGATGACCGCCTGCGTACGGCTATAGACATTCAGCTTGCGCAAAATCTCCGAAACATGGGCCTTAACAGTGGTTTCACCCACTTGAAGCTCATAGGCGATCTGCTTGTTGAGCAGGCCCTGCCGCAACATTTGCAAAACGCGAAGCTGCTGCGGCGTGAGCGTTGCCAGACGCTGCACCATCTTGGCGCGATCATCGCGCTCCGCATCCGCTGGCTGTGGCCGGTAGTTTTCGGGGACGTGAATTTCCCCCTGCATAACCGAGCGGATGGCATTGGCCAGATCAGTTTTGCGCACAGATTTCGGAATGAAGCCCGCAGCACCGTAGGACAGCGCCTCCGAGATGATGCGCGGCTCTTCATGTCCCGACACAACGACCACCGGCAAGCTGGGGTGACGCGTGCGCAATTGAAGCAACCCCTCGAAGCCCTGCACATCCGGCATGTTCAGGTCGAGCAGGCACAGATCGAAGCTGCTGCTTTCGCCCAAAACCTCCAGCGCCTCACCGATGGATTTGGCCTCGACCGTCTCGACGTCGGGATATGCGACCCGCACCGCACCGTGCAGCGCATCGCGAAAAAGCGGATGATCGTCGATGATCAAAAAACGGACACGTTCGCTGGCCGCGCTCATGGTCTGCAATCCGATTGCCGATGGCCGCATGCTCGCGGTGAACGAAGAATATGATTGGGATAGAAAACTTCCATGACCAAATACTATAGGCGACCGCGCGCTATTGGAACTCAAAGATGCTACGGAAAATGCCTGGCGCAATAACCGACAGCGGATTGATCTGCAGGCGAGGTGAATTGAAATCGCCTGTGAGCTTGTAAGTCACGCCAATCAACCCCCGATCCCGGCCATTCCCCAGGATTTCGCCAATCAATGGCAACTCGCCAAAGATGCGATTGAGCCCATAAGCTGGCATAAAGGTGCCGTTCAAATCGGTCTGACCATTCTCATCGAAAACCGTGCCGCGGAAGGTCGCGCCAACCGTTGGACCGCGCAGCACACCATTGGCGACGCGCAAATAAGACGGACCTTTTTCGATCTCGGCATAACCGCGCTCGAACTGGACGCGGGATGTATCGATTCTACCTTGTACCGTTTCGTTCAAACTGCGATTTCCGCCCTGCGGCGCAGACGATACGATAGAGCCGAGCTTGGGTTCGTTCACAATATAAAAGTTGCGCAGATCCATCTGTCCGGCATAGCTGCCGCCGCTTGCTGCCATCGATAGCGCAATCGCCCCGCCCTGCATTCGGCCATAAACATTGAGGAATCGCAGCAGCGAACCGGTGTCATCCGCCGTGAGCCGGAAGCGCCGCCCTGCCCCGTCCGGCGAGTTCGTTACCTTCACGGCCTTGCCGCCATCGGTGGTCGCATCGAGCGACAGACCTGTGACGCCGCCCGCAGCCGAGTATGCCAAAGAAACGCCGTTCAGACTGGCGTCGTTGAATCCCGTGACGTGATCGACATTGGCCTTAAGTGATATCGGCGTGGAAGTGCTGCTTGATCCGGTCTTTTTATCATCGCTGACAGCGCGGCGGATTAGAGCGCGGGCGTCCAGTGATTGGCCGCTGACATTCACGGTATAGCCTTTGCCGGAGCGCTGGAGCGAAACCGAGACATTGTCGTCACGCGTGAGTTGGAAACGGCTGAACTTGGCAGAGCGCAAGCCGCCATCAGCGACGCTCATATCGCCTTCAATGCCAAAGGTCGCGCCGGAAAGATCGAAGTTTGAGATGTTGATGCCGTTGTCGCCTGTCTCGATGTTGAAAGCCAACTTGGCCGGAATGCCTTCGCCCTTGGTCCAGCCCACCATTGGGAGATTGAGCTTCGCGCCGGTCAAATCCGCTTCCAATCGGCGGCGATTGTTTTCGCTCCCGACAACATCAAGCTTGATCGTGCCCGCGATAAATTCGTCCAGCCCCGGCGAAAGCTTTTCCTGCGCGTCCTCATCGATGACCAGTGTTATGTCGCGGTCGCGGGCAACATCGCTGCCACCGATTGGCTCGGTCAGCGTTAGCTCCGCGGGCAGGCCATTCAGACTAGCCTTCGCCGTTATTATGGCCTTTTCCTTGTCGAGCGCGATCGTGCCGTTCGCGCCGTTTATCGTCTGACCTTCAACCTTCTGCGCGACAGCGAGGTTCTTGAAGTTCAGATCGACATCCCAATTCAAGAGCGACTTATCTATGCCCTTATGCATTGGAATTTTCGCGCTGATCATTCCATCGACTGCGCCGGACAAGGATGCAGGCGCGATGCCTGTATTCTTCATCGCGTTGATGGGTTCCAGCGAAGCAAGTTCCGCAACAGCCGAGGCGTCACCTGCGATTTTGATCTGAAGATCGCCGATCACCGGCTTTTTGCCCGCATCGTCAATCGTCAGGGTCCCTTCGCTTGCCGACACGGTTTTACCATCTGACAGAAAAACCTTGCCGGTCTGCAGCGTTATATCGACATCGTCCCCGGCAAAGCTAACCGTGCCATCCGCATCGCGAACAGGCGGCAACAGACCGACAATGTCAAAGCGGGTTTGCGACACCTGAAAATGCCCCGACACTTCATCCTGATTGAGCTTTTGCCCATTGCCCAGTCGGCCCGGCACAACAGCGAACCGGATGGAGCCAGACGGCACCGTTCCGCCGAACAGGTTTTCGTTGACCCAACGGCGCGCCGAACCGGCGGAGAACCACGGCCACAATTGCTTGACATGCGACACCGACATGCCCGCGACATCAAGCGCAAGCTCAATGCCGGGGGGTCCGTCAGCCAGTTGCAGCGAAGCGTTGCCAAACGCGCGACCACTTGCGCTCGAAATTCCAATATTGTCGACGCTTATGAGCTTGTTACCCGGCGAATAATTGCCGCCGAGTGTGAGGGAAAGCTGCATTGGCGGCTCATCGGAATCCGTAGGCGCCAATGTCGAATCCGGGCTTACAAGCTCAAAGCGATAGGCAGACGGCTTGCCCTGCTGTGGCGGCTGCGGACCAATTGCGCCCGACATCTTGAAGCTCGAATTGCCGATATTTGCATTGAAGCGGTCAAATTCCAGCTTGCCGGTTCCGGCTGCGAGCGTCGCGAGAATATCGAGCTTTCCAGCAAGCACGCCGCGGGTGCCGAGATCGACCGAAAGCCCATCACCCGTAATAATCGCCTCCAGCTTTTCTGGCTGATCACCAACGGCGCGCTGACCTTTCAGCGAAACGGTCGACTTGCCGAGCGAAACGCTTTTAATTTCTGCATCTTGCCGCTCTGTGCTGAATGCGAACATGAATTTATCAGCCGCACCATCCTGCGGGTTGGATGTGATCTGCGCATCAAATTCAGTGTTATGACCGTCCGCAGCGGCCACCCCGCGCAGCATGACGCCATCCGACTCCCTGCTGAATGTTGCGCTTTCGACGGCAATTTCGCGGGTTGGCAAGCCTTCCGGCAACTCAAATCTGACTTTGCTGATTTCGACTTCCGGGGCGACACCTGTGGCGAACACGCGCGAGGCATTGTCTGCGGTGTCGAACGCAAATTGCACGACCTTGTCGGGATCCAGCAGTCCATCCGCATTGATCAATCCGTTCAGCCAGGAAGCATTGCTTTGGCCCGGCATTGCGCCAAGGAGAACATGCGCGTTTTCCAACCTTACGCCGGACACGCGTGGCTTGCCGATGAGCAGCGACCATGTGTTCAGCCGCAAGCGCAATGTTTCAGCACCAACGGCAACATCATCCGAGCCGCCCTTGGCGATCTTTACGTCCGAGAGATCAAGCGTGAGAGTACCGGGGCCCTGAACAGAGAACCGCGCGTGACCAATCGCGGCATCGATGTTCGGCCCGAAGAAACCGCGCAGCTCCGTCTGTGCAATTTCGGTAAGGCGTTGCGCGCCAAAACCTGAAATCCCGAGCAATTGCAGAAAGGCGAGAAAACCGAGCACCAGCGCGACCGCAATTGCGGCAATCCTGACAACCCAGCGCCGCACCTTGTTGCGACTCGGCAGGCGCTTTGCGGTGAACGGAATGCCCTCTGCGGAAGGCATAATAGAAAGATCGACGATCTCTTCCTTGCGGAAGCGAATTTTCTCGTGTGCTTCGTCGTGTTTTTCTGCCTGATCCGTCAACGGCTCATCCTTGCCGGCGAACGATTCGTGTTAATAGCTTTAGCGGTTCCGCTTAGCCGCGAAAAGTGAAGTATTGGATAGCGCATCTTGAACACCACACAGCCCAAACGCGAACTCGCTACGAACGACCTTGCTCCCGACTTTGATCTGCCCGCGACCAATGGAAAACATGTTCGTTTGTCAGCATTGAGAGGCGCACCCATCGTTCTGTTTTTCTATCCGCAGGATGGCAGCCAAACCTGCACAGCGGAAGCAATCGCATTCTCTGAAGCCGCATCCCGGTTGCGGGCCGCTGGAGCTACGATATTCGGAATTTCGCCCGACAGTATGAAGCGCCATGAGAACTTTAAAGCGAAGCATGGCCTCGCCATTGAACTCATCTCGGACGAGCAGCGCTCAGCGATCAACGCTTACGGCCTTTGGATGGAGAAAACCACGTTCGGCCATGTGCATATGGGCGTCGATCGCTCGACATTTCTTATCGACCGGGACGGCCGGATCGCAGCGCTTTGGCGCAAGGTTCGCCTGAAGGGACATGTGGACGAGGTCATCAAACGCCTTGATGACCTCAATCATGCCAAGCAGAAATAGACCTTAGTTCTGCGGCTGTTCGCCCTCTGCCGGGGCTGGCTGCGCGGGCGCTGTCTTGCCTGCGGCCTTGTCGAGCTCCTGCAACTGCGTGCCAACTGCCTGCGCCAGATCACGCGCAACGCCACGCTGCCAGATGTCGGCCGCCTTGATGACTTCGCGCGTTACGATCGGAGCTGTTTCGAGCAGCTTCTTGCCCGTTTCAGAATTGTAGAAGTTTGCGATGTTACGCAGATCTTCTTCGGACATGGCCTTCGCGTAAACCTGCGCAGCCTCACGCTCCAGGTCGGTGCGGCGAGTCACAAGCTTCAAAGCCTGCTCGTCGACTGTCTTGCTGATGACTTCCTGCATGTCCGGGTTCTGCTGGATCAGCTCCTGCTTAAGCGCAAAAGCTGCCTGCGGAAGAATGTTGTCGTACATCGCAGTTGCCTGAATGGCGGTAACCGCATCGCGCGCCGCTTTCAGATGCGATTCGGAGATATCCTGCGCCGATGCCGGAAGCGCCAGAGCAACCATAGCGCCCGAAAGCAAGGCGGCGCGGGCAAACGAAAGCAAAGTCATATCGGTCATAACTCCTTGAAAATCCTACGATGCATCGACAGGATGAAGTGTTTCGATGCCGTTGCTGCCCGCGACGATCGCAAGATCAGCGAGCCCAATGAACAACCCATGCTCCACAACCCCCGGCACGTCGTGCAACGCGCGCGAGAGGGCTCTTGTATCGGGAATGCGGCCAAAAGATGCATCGACGATCAAATGTCCACCATCCGTTACAAACGGATGGCCGTCCTTGATGCGCAGGACAAGCGGTCCCGAAAGGCCGAGACTTTCAGATTCGCGACGAATCTCTTCCATAGTCGCTTTCAAACCGAAGCGATTGACCTCGATTGGCAAGGCGAACGCGCCGAGATGTTTCACGACTTTGGACTTGTCTGCAATCACGATCATGCGCGCAGACGCGAAGGCCACGATCTTTTCGCGCAGCAGCGCCCCGCCGCCGCCCTTGATTAACGACAGTTCTGGGTCAATCTCGTCTGCGCCGTCGATGGTAAGGTCGAGTTCCGGCGTTTCATCGAGCGTGGACATAGGCACGCCAAGTTCGCGGCAGAGCGCCTCAGTCCGTTCGGATGTTGAAACGCCGATGACCTTCAACCCCTTTTCCACGCGGACGGCGAGAAGGCGCACGAATTCCTCTGCCGTAGAACCCGTCCCAATGCCGAGACGCATTCCGTCCTCGACATATCCGAGAGCCGCCCGAGCGGCTTCAATCTTCAGGGCCTTTGCGTCCATAAGCGAATTTATTCCGGTATTGCGAATGGTCGCGCTCGTACCATTTTTCGACGTCAGGGCAAAGGAATTCTGCCTTTATTCAGCTTGTACGGCGCTTTGGCGCACGCTAATCGCTGCATGAGATACGGAGTTTGCGGAATATGGGCCGGAAGATTGCAGTTTTTGATTTGGACGGAACGCTGATCCACACAGCGCCTGATTTGCTGGACGCGCTGAACCACAGCCTTGCGGGCGACGGTTTGGATATCGTTGGTGCGGAAGGTTTTGGGCGCGCGCTCGGTTCCGGCGGCAGAGTGATGATTGAAACAGCGCACCGCGCACAAAACCGCGCGCTGACACCGGAGGCGCTTGAGCGGATGTATCGCGTCTTCCTTGATCATTATGCGGGCAATATTCCCGGCAAATCACTGCCATTTCCAGGCGTACTCGATGCACTCGACCGGCTTAGCGCGGAAGGGTATTTACTGGCGATCTGCACGAACAAGACCGAAGCATTGGCCCTGAAATTGATCGAAGGGCTGCAGCTTCGTGAGCGATTCAGCGCTATTTGCGGCGTTGATACATTCTTGCATTGCAAACCGGACCCCCGGCATCTGCTCGAAACAATCGAGATGGCGAACGGCGATCCGTCGCGCGCATTGATGGTGGGTGATTCACGCACCGACATTGATACTGCGAAAGCCGCTGGCATACCGGTCATTGCCGTTGATTTTGGATACACCGATCAACATGTGAAGGTGTTTGAGCCTTCAGTGGTGATCTCGCATTACAATGAACTGACCGTTGAAATGGCGGAACGACTGATTGCCGCGGGAAATGGTGAGCGGCGTCCTTGACTTGTCGAAAGCCGACACCTTATATGCCGCCGGTTCCGGGGCGCATTCGCCCCTGACGGGCGATTAGCTCAGCGGGAGAGCACACCCTTCACACGGGTGGGGTCGCAGGTTCAATCCCTGCATCGCCCACCAAAGAAATCAATCACTTAAGTCCCCTCGCCTCGCCATCCATGAAAAATTCATGGAAAGCATGGGTGAACGGGATTGGACATTTTGCGGCGGGGTTGGCCCTATGATCCCTGCCACTCCCCGCCTGCGCATGAGCGCCAAGCGCCGCGCCCACATCTTCAGCGAACATGCGACAGCGCCAACCATCGCGCCCTGCTGCGTCTGTGGGCAACCCATTCACAAGCAAAGAGACCGTTGGATCGTTGAACACGTCCGCGCGCTCGGTTTGCTCGGTCCAGACCTCAACACCAATTGCGCCCCTGCGCACTACGCATGCGCCGTCGAGAAGACCCGCGACGACATCAGCCGCATCACCAAGGCCAAGCGGCAATCACGTGCTGGCAAGCCTAAAAGCCGCTGGAAGCCAGAGAATGCCCGCTTCGACTGGAAGCGCGGCAGGTATGTCATCAAACCTGAAGGAGAAAGTGCATGAGCATTTCACGTCGCCTATTCTTGAGAAGCGTCCCGCCTGCGATGGCGGTCAGCGCTGTGGTTGCAACGCCATTTGTAGCGGAAGCGGTCGAACAGAAGGAATCGCCGGTCGAGCGGGTGAACCGACTGGCAGAAGAATTGTCCCATGCTATGGACGATTGGATGGCAGATCTATCGACCCGGGCGAGTAAACCCGCGCTTTGGCAGGCACATGTCTTTCCTGCCTCGCACCATAACCTACCCGTTATGTTTGAGAATATGAATGCCCGTCGCCCCAAGACGCCGCACGAGCAAGCGATCTGGCACATGAGAGAGTTGGAGCGTTTGGCGCTAGGGGATGGTGCTGAGACAGCCGTCATTTTCGCCTGCGGACTTCACTACAAAGGCGGTGAAACACGCAGCCTTCAAATTCATCATACCAAACAGTTAATCGACCGAGACGGCATGTTCCGCCACGCAGGAGTTGTGGCATGAGCGCCCTTGCCCTTCCAGAACCCGAATATCGAGCGCTTCCCATATTCGATCGACTTCCACAAGGCTGCTTTGCTTGGCTATGCAGCGACAACAGCAGTCACCCGCATATTCGCCCTGGAGAGTGGGCAGTTGTTGATGCGGGACAGCGCAGGCCAGTCGTCGGAGAACTGTTTGTAATCAAGTTCGGCCCTCATCGAAGGCATGAACGCATCTGTCTCGCCAGCTTGCGGCCTGCTCGCTGCCTGAACAAGGAGCCTGGCACAAAAAACTGGCATGTCGGTTCAGTTCGAAATGCCGAGATACGTACCTTCATGGCTACATTAGAAGGTACAAGGCTAAGCGACATCGAAAAGAACTGCATGTTGATCGAGGCACACAACGCCGTGGGCGGTTGGACAGAAGGCCCCTACGAGACAGAGGGCAAAAGCTATGATCACCTCTGCGATTGCCTTATGGGCATGGTGATCGGCCTGTACCAAGGCCCGCCGCTCTGATCTCTCCCACAACGCTTAGAGAGGCCGGGCAACCGGCCTTTTCTTTTGGGCGATGGCAAGCGATCATAGGCACGTTAGGCTCGCTTGAGGGGATATCAAATGGGGCTAGAACTAGGACCGCCGTGGCTGGTTCTACTGGAAGACGCCGATGGGGAAACTATTGTGGTCTTCCGCGACAATTTCACCGGTGCATCGATGCCGCGAGCGATTTCGATCCGCAAGAACGAGCCGGGAAGCTATGCCGCTGTTATGGATAGGCATGGTAATTTCGCGCGACACTCCGACGGATCGCTTTATGACCCAATCGAGGAAACCAAAGGAAGGAATGGTGGCACCTTCGCGGACCGAGGACACAGAGCGCTGATAGTCGCGGGCAACTTGTTACCGCGAGAGACAGGTATGCGCAGACGAAGGCCGTGGTATTTCTGGCCGCTGGTGTATCTCGCAATGTTTTTTGGATGGATTATCGTCGCCGCTCTAATTTAGCCGGTCCCTTGCGACACCTCTTGAAAAACGGGGGCTTTCGCCCCCGTCAACCATTTAACCGTATAGCCGTTGCATCTCCCAAGTGTCGCCGTGCTGGACAAACAGCAAATCGTCACTTGCTGGGGCATCCCGCTCGATAAGCTTTCTCACTGTTTCCAGCCACCGTGCGAGGATCTCAGATCCTTCCGGCTGAGCAACTCGCGAACCCAAGAAAAGAACACGGAAAGCAATATCTGCCGTCCCTGAAAGCTTCACCTTTCCCTTTTCCCACCTCGCAACTGTCTGATCATCTACCCTTAAGAGAGTAGCGACTTCAGATTGCGTCTTCTCCATCTGGCCCCGCAAAAACCGTATCTCTTTGGGGGACAGTATCTTCTTCGCTCTTACAAGATCCAATCCAATTGCCTTCCACAGCTCATCTGCAGAATCAATAGAAACGTAGTCTTCTCCATCTTCCTCTTCAATATGATAACCATTCATGAGGTAGATGTTGTCAAGACCACATTCTTTGTAGTGATACGGCTTTGCAGCCGGTGCGTTATCACCACAATAGAACTTCTGTTCATTTTTCATAGGTCTTCCCATTCTACCGTTTTGACGAAAAGCCTTTGGCAGTTAATGACGACTGTCACAACGCCAATCTCCCTTGTGCCTTTCATCTGCTTCACCATTTTCACCTTCCATTCGCCGGGCTTGCGACCTGGCTCTATATCTCCTTTTATATAGCCCGTTCTCAGAACCTCGAACATCATGCGGTCGGTTATATCTCTCCATTCCATTCGACTTTCGCAGTGCGTTTCGTAACCCTGCGCCCGCCAGCGAACATTCTTCGAATCCAGCGCCACACTCCTTATCGTTTTTTCGAGATCGGAATGGCGCGGCTTGAACTGCACTACGGCGGAGCGGTCTGGCTTCGACATAATGCCTATCATATTGATAGGTTCTTTCCTGTCAATATGATAGGTATTTCTTTACAATCAATTGCCGAGCGAGGTTAAATTTTCGTAATAATGGATGATCTGATAAGGTGATTATTCATCAAAAGAGGTAATAGTGGTGCAAGGTTGTCGTACCAAAATCACTGGCCTTCAATCGCCCTAGCCGCCCGCCCGGTTGAGATGCGCAACGGCTCCCTGAATCGATTGGCCGACCTGTTCATCGCCTCCCCGCCGCCATCCGCGCTAGGTGCGCCTCCCGGTCCCGCTGCACAATGCGCGCCGCTTCGCCGCTTGCGTTTGGTGAGGCAAATTTGAGCTAATTTGCGAACGGTGTTTCCACGGTTCCTCGATAACGATGGCCATCCCGCAATCGAAAATGGCGATCGATGAAGCAGACGACAGGCAAGGCGATCAGCAGGCGCACGGTCCTAGGCTCACTTTGCACTCTCCCTTTGGCTGGCTGTCAGGACGGAGGCGCAACTGTCCGTTATCGGGTGATCGCGAAGGTTCTCTATAACGGGCAGACCTATGAGGCTTCCACGGTAATGGAATGCCGCTACGCGCGCCTGAAAAACAGTTTGACCGCGCGTAGCGGCTGTCAATGACCGTGGAATTGGGACCCCGTATTTTCGCGCAAAAGGGACCCCTGTTTAGGGGCGTTGAAGGGCACGCCGATTAGCGCCCGGTCA
>NZ_QURN01000003.1 GCF_003403035.1 Mesorhizobium denitrificans
TCACGTTCCTTATCGCTCCGGTTCTGCTTTTTCCGTTGCGCAATGTGGTGATGCGATCTGCGGACAACGTCTTGCCCGCGCGGCTTTCCCATATCGTCGATCAGGTGTCACAAGGCGTTCCGCAAAGCTGGACGATGTTTCTGCGCGTCTGGGTACTGACCGTGTTCAACTGGGGTGTGAAGATGGCCGTGCTGGCGTGGGTGCTCTGGATCATGGGCGTACGGCCATTCGCGGCGATTTTTGGTGCGGCGCTCGGTGGCGAGCTTTCGTCTGTGTTGCCCATCCATGCACCGGGCGGTGTTGGCACCTACCCTGCGAGTATCGTTGCAGGCGCGGTTGCTTTTGGCGCCAAAAATGAGGCGAATGCGATGGATTTGCTGGCGCGAGCCGCCATCAACACGCATCTGATGATTGTAGTTTCGGCGCTTGCCGGAACCGCGCTTTCACTCCTGCTCGCTGGATTTTCGAGCCATCAACAGCCAAAGCTAAAATGACATCTTGAATTAATTGAACGTTCGTTTTATTAATTGCCTCGATATTGGGAGGATGTGTTGGCGCGAACGGCTGGTTCCGACGGTGAAAAGACCGACGCAGCGTTGCGCGACGCCGCACTTTCGCTGATCGCCCGCTATGGCTACGAGGCCGTTTCAATGCGCAGACTAGCCGAGGAGGTTGGCGTGCAGGCGGCAGCGCTCTATCGCTACTATGCGACCAAGGAAGATCTGCTCTATTCGCTGCTGACCGAACATATGCAGAAGTTGGTTGACGTTCCTTATCGCTCCGGTTCTGCTTTTTCCGTTGCGCAATGTGGTGATGCGATCTGCGGACAACGTCTTGCCCGCGCGGCTTTCCCATATCGTCGATCAGGTGTCACAAGGCGTTCCGCAAAGCTGGACGATGTTTCTGCGCGTCTGGGTACTGACCGTGTTCAACTGGGGTGTGAAGATGGCCGTGCTGGCGTGGGTGCTCTGGATCATGGGCGTACGGCCATTCGCGGCGATTTTTGGTGCGGCGCTCGGTGGCGAGCTTTCGTCTGTGTTGCCCATCCATGCACCGGGCGGTGTTGGCACCTACCCTGCGAGTATCGTTGCAGGCGCGGTTGCTTTTGGCGCCAAAAATGAGGCGAATGCGATGGATTTGCTGGCGCGAGCCGCCATCAACACGCATCTGATGATTGTAGTTTCGGCGCTTGCCGGAACCGCGCTTTCACTCCTGCTCGCTGGATTTTCGAGCCATCAACAGCCAAAGCTAAAATGACATCTTGAATTAATTGAACGTTCGTTTTATTAATTGCCTCGATATTGGGAGGATGTGTTGGCGCGAACGGCTGGTTCCGACGGTGAAAAGACCGACGCAGCGTTGCGCGACGCCGCACTTTCGCTGATCGCCCGCTATGGCTACGAGGCCGTTTCAATGCGCAGACTAGCCGAGGAGGTTGGCGTGCAGGCGGCAGCGCTCTATCGCTACTATGCGACCAAGGAAGATCTGCTCTATTCGCTGCTGACCGAACACATGCAGAAGCTTGTCGCGGCATGGGAGGCCGAAAGGCCGAGAAATGCCGAGCCGCCCGAGCAGCTAGCGGCTTTTGTCGAGCACCATATCGGCTTTCATGTTGCGCGCAGGCACTCCACCCATGTTTCGAACATGGAATTGCGCAGCCTAGCCCCTGAAAAGCTGACCCAGATTCTGAAAATGCGGAACGCATATGAAAAAGAGCTGCGCCAGATTTTGCGGACTGGCGCAGATGCGGGGCTTTTCATCGTCGAAGATGCGGGACTGACCGCGATGGCGATTATCCAAATGCTCACAGGCGTCATCGTCTGGTTTCGACCGGATGAAAGGCTGTCTGTCGAGGAAGTTACGAGCAATTACCTAAACATGACAATGCGCCTTGTTGGTGCAGAGCGCGGCTCCGAAGCAGCCGCCCTGCGCCGCGCGGGCTAGGGAGGCAAAAGAATGTATAACAACGGCCTGAATTTTCCGCTTGGCGACGAGGTTGAGGCGCTGCGCGACATGGTGCGGAGGTTCGCACAAGAGCAGATCGCGCCTTTGGCCACCGATACGGATCGCAATAACGAGTTTCCGGCTCATCTCTGGCAGGAAATGGGCGGCCTGGGCCTGCTCGGCATAACCGCGGACCCGGATTTCGGCGGTTCAGGAATGGGCTATCTCGCGCATGTCGTCGCTATGGAAGAGATTTCACGCGCGTCGGCTTCTGTGGGGCTTTCCTATGGTGCGCATTCCAACTTGTGCGTCAACCAGATCAACCGTTGGGGCACTACGGAGCAGAAGCGGCACTATCTGCCGAAACTGTGCACCGGCGAGCATGTTGGCGCTTTGGCTATGTCTGAGCCCGGTGCCGGCTCGGACGTCGTGTCGATGCGGCTGACAGCCGAAAAGCACAATGATTGCTACGTGCTCAACGGCACGAAAATGTGGATCACGAACGGCCCCGACGCCGACACGATGGTGGTTTACGCCAAAACCGATCCTGAGCGCCATTCGCGCGGGATTACCGCTTTTGTGGTTGAGCGCACGATGCCGGGTTTCTCGGTTGCGCAGAAACTCGATAAGCTCGGAATGCGTGGTTCGAACACCGGCGAACTGGTGTTCGACAATGTCGAAGTGCCGTTCGAGAATATTCTGCACGAGGAAGGTCGCGGCGTCGAGGTTTTGATGTCGGGCCTCGACTATGAACGCACGGTGCTGGCTGGTGGGCCACTCGGGATAATGGCGGCGTGCCTAGATGTGGCGATGCCTTACGTGCATGAGCGAAAGCAATTCGGCAAGGCAATCGGCGAATTCCAGCTCGTTCAGGGCAAGCTTGCGGACATGTACACAACGATGAACGCTTGTCGCGCATATGTATATGCCGTGGCGGCCGCGTGTGATCGTGGGGAAACGGCGCGCAAGGATGCGGCTGGCTGCATTTTGTTTGCAGCGGAAAAGGCGACGTTGATGGCACTTGATGCCATCCAACTGCTCGGCGGAAATGGCTATATCAATGATTACTCGACGGGTCGTCTGCTGCGCGATGCCAAGCTCTATGAAATCGGCGCAGGCACCAGCGAGATTCGCCGCTGGCTGATTGGCCGCGAAATGATGGCCGAAGGCTGATAGAAAAGACGGCCTCAAGGAGGAAACGGCGCGCATGCCTGTCATCAAATCGCAAATCTCCACCACATCGGAGAGCTTCAAGGCAAACTCGGAGCGCATGAAGGCGCTCGTTCATGATATTGCCGACAAATCAGCGGTCGTCGAAAAGGGCGGAACGGACGAGGCACGCCAGCGCCATGTCAGCCGTGGCAAGTTGTTGCCGCGCGACAGGCTCGCGAAGCTGCTGGACCCTGGTTCGGCATTCCTCGAAGTCGGGCAGTTCGCCGCTTATGGCATGTATTCGGGCGACATTTCCTCGGCAGGAATGATTGCCGGTGTTGGCCGCGTCGAAGGTCGTGAAGTAATGGTGGTTGTCAATGACGCCACCGTTAAGGGCGGCACATATTACCCGCTGACCGTGAAGAAGCATCTGCGGGCGCAGGAAATCGCCATGCAGAACAATCTGCCCTGCGTTTATTTGGTCGATTCAGGCGGCGCGAACCTGCCAAATCAGGACGAGGTGTTCCCGGATCGCGACCATTTCGGGCGCATATTTTTCAATCAGGCCAATATGTCGGCGGCGGGCATTCCGCAAATCGCCTGCGTGATGGGATCATGTACGGCGGGCGGCGCCTATGTGCCCGCAATGTCCGATGAATCCATTATGGTGCGCAAGCAGGCGACGATCTTTCTGGGCGGTCCTCCCCTTGTGAAAGCCGCAACGGGTGAGGAAGTTTCGGCGGAAGATCTTGGCGGTGCGGATGTGCATACGCGCGAATCCGGCGTGGCCGATCACTACGCCATGAACGACGAACATGCGCTCGCCATCACGCGCCGTATCGTGCGAAATCTGAATCGAAAGAAGACGATAGGTCTGGACCTTCGCAAACCGATTCCGCCGCTTCATGCGTCAAATGAGATTTACGGCGTTGTGCCTACCGATCTTCGCCAACCCTATGACGTGCGCGAAGTGATTGCGCGTATCGTTGACGGGTCCGAGTTCGACGAGTTCAAGCAGAATTACGGCACGACGCTCGTTACAGGTTTTGCGCATCTCTATGGTATGCCGGTCGGCATAATCGCGAATAACGGCGTGCTTTTTTCCGAAAGTGCGCAGAAAGGCGCTCACTTCATAGAGTTGTGCTGCCAGCGGCGGATTCCGCTGATCTTCTTGCAGAACATCACCGGCTTCATGGTGGGCCGCAAATATGAGGCGGGCGGCATTGCCAAAGATGGCGCGAAACTCGTAACCGCCGTTGCGACCGCACAAGTGCCGAAACTCACCATGATTATCGGCGGTTCGTTCGGTGCGGGTAATTATGGCATGTGCGGGCGCGCTTACTCTCCCCGCTTTCTCTGGATGTGGCCGAATGCGCGCATCTCCGTCATGGGCGGCGAGCAAGCCGCAATGGTGCTGGCGCAAGTCAAGCGCGAAGGCATCGAGCGCAAGGGCGGTACCTGGTCTGCGGAAGAGGAAGCCGAGTTCAAGCAGCCCACGCTGGAAAAGTATGAGCGCGAAGGGCATCCGCTCTATTCCTCTGCGCGTCTTTGGGACGACGGCATTATCGACCCTGCCCGAAGCCGGGACGTGCTTGGCCTGAGCCTTAGTGCCGCTCTAAATGCGGATATTCCCGATACGAAGTTCGGCGTTTTCCGGATGTAATTTCGCTCGCCTTTCCCACCCTCACTACAGACAGCCTTGCTTCAGTTGGGATCCGCACAGCCGGCTGGAGCAACAAAATTTCCCGCATAGCCAATTATTTTGAACTTCGTTCATTTTTCTCTTGAACATTGTTCAAGAAATGCTAACATCGAAATTGAACATAGTTCATCTTCAATATTAAAGTTTTGGCGGAGGCTGTCGTGAGCGAACGGTACACGGTCGTAGAAGACCCTTGCGGACTATTTTTCATATGGGACGAATCCACTCTGGAGCCCGCAATGATGGGCGACGATATTCTGGCCTTCGTACGCCACGACAGTGCGCGGCGCATCGCGCGCTTGCTGAATGCGCGCGCCAATGACGAATTTGGCCGTCGTGCCATTTGCCGAACCACCGACGATCTGGCGCTTCGGCGCTGCAATCTGGTCAACGACTCCGTGCGCGCGGGTGTAAAAGTAACGCAGCGCTAGAGGCACGCGCGAGGCCGGGTGGCGGGCTGGCCTCGCGCGGTGTAATTTCGGTGCGAATCCTTATCGTGCTGGAGCCCTGCCCTATGAAGCCTTCCAAACTATTTGCCGAGTTCGTTGCCTTCATCGGGGCTGGCGCAATCTTTTTCCGGCACCGAAATGACGGGCCCTTGCCGCAGGCGTTTGGCACGGAGCCGAAAATACCGCTCGCGAAACCGCAGGGCATTCCAACGCTGAAAATGCCGACGGCGAAGGGATGGGAAAAAGGCCAGACGCCAGTTGCTGCACCGGGCTTGAAGGTCAATGCCTTCGCGATGGGATTGAAGCATCCGCGCTGGATTCATGTTCTTTCCAATGGCGACGTGCTGGCCGCTGAAGCGCTGATGGCATCTGGCGGTGTCCGTTCGATTTTCGACTATGCAATGGTTTCGACTCTCGCACGCGCTGCTGCGGTTGGTGAAAGCCCCAATCGCATAACGCGGCTGCGCGACGCAGACGGCGACGGCGTGGCCGAAACCAAAGAGACTTTTCTCGACGGGCTGAATCAGCCTTTCGGAATGGCCGAGCTTGGCGACACGTTTTACGTGGGCAACACGGACGGCTTGATGGCTTTCCCGTTCAAGGATGGTCGCGTGACCGGAACAGGAAAGCGCCTGGCGACATTCAAGCCCGGCGGTCACTGGACACGGTCTATCCTGCCCAACAAGGACGGCACGAAACTTTATATTGGCGTTGGCTCGCTGAGCAACATTGGCGACAATGGCATGGAGGCTGAGCAAGGCCGCGCTTGCATCTATGAATATGACATTGCAAGCGGGACGAACCGGATATTCGCGGGGGGCTTGCGCAATCCGGTCGGTCTGGCATGGGAGCCGAAAACAAAGGCGCTCTGGACCGTTGTCAACGAGCGCGATGGTCTCGGCGATGAAACGCCGCCGGATTATCTAACCTCGGTCAGGGATGGAGCGTTTTACGGCTGGCCATATTGCTATTGGGACAAGGTCGTGGACGACCGCGTGCCGCAGGACAAGGCACTGGTCGCCCGCGCAACCCAACCAGACTACGCTCTGGGCGGACATACGGCTTCGCTTGGTCTTTGCTGGATGCCTGCAGGCACCCTGCCCGGCTTTCCGGATGGCATGGTGATTGGCCAACACGGTTCGTGGAACCGGTCAAAGCTCTCCGGCTATCGCGTGATCTTCATTCCGTTTGAAAAGGGCAAGCCGTCGGGCCCCTCGCGCGACATCCTGACCGGCTTCCTGTCGGCTGATGAGAAGGCGTCTTATGGCCGCCCGGTCGGCGTGGCTATTGGACCGGACGGCTCGTTGCTGGTGGCCGACGACGTCGGCGACGCAATCTGGCGCGTGACCTCCGCCTGACGGATCAATCCGGCTTGGCGATGTGCCAGACACCCATCTTGCCATCGCCAGCCATATCGCCCGCCTTTTTGTCGCCTATGAAGGTGTAAAGCGGCTTTTCGTTGTACGCCCACATCTTCGAGCCATCCTTGCGCTCCACAACAGTCCATTCGCCATCTGACTTCGCATCTGCCGCAGCGGCGAACGGTGGCCAGTTGGCGGCGCATTTGTCATAGCAATTGGTCTTGCCGGCAGTGTCTTTATCGAAGGTGTAGAGCGTCATTCCCTTGGCATCGGTGTAAATTTTGGCACCGCCCGCCTCTGCAACTTTTGCGGGTTCTGCAGCCGCCGAGGCGGATACGCTCAAACCAAGTGCTGCTAGCGCAAACATGATTGTTTTCATCGAACTTCTCCCTTTTCACGGTTGAGCCGTGTGAAAGGCAAACGACGGAGGCAGCCGAACTTTTCCCGACGCCGTCAAATGCTCGATACGCAATCTTTGCATCCTTAGGAATTTTCGTTGCAACCAATGCGCGCGCTGTCTGTTAAAGGCCGCGGGAGACACAGCATGGCAAACGGCAAGATCGAAAACGGCACCGCTGAAAATGCGTTCGATATGGATGGTCGACGCCTGTCGAGCATCGCCATTCCGCCGGTAGTGTCGCTCGTCGGCGTCACGGCTATTCTCTATCTCGGCCAGGAAGTGTTTCTGCCCCTGGCGGTGGCGCTGTTGCTGACCTTTGCGCTCGCGCCCATCGTTTCGGCCTTGCGCAAACTATCCATTCCTCGACCGGCTGCGGTCATCCTGACCGTGACGGTGGCGTTCCTTTGCATCGCGCTTTTCAGCTTTATGGTCGCAAGTCAGCTGAGTTCACTTGCGCAAAACATCCCGACATACCAGTCGAACATCATTCAGAAGGTACGCTCACTTAAGGATTCTGCAGATTCCGGCGGCATTTTCGAGCGGGTGACGCAGGCGGTCGAGCGGGTGGGCGCGGAAATGAGCGCCCGTGCAGATCAGCGTACGACTGGTGAGCGCCAGCCGCTGCCCGTTGAGATCGTGGACCAGCAAAGCGCAATCTATCTGCTTGTAAACGTTGTCGTACCGCTGCTCAGTCCGTTTGCAACGGCGGGCCTTGTGATCGTTGTCGTGATTTTCATGTTGCTGGAGCGCGAAGATTTGCGCGACCGCTTCATTCGGCTCGTCGGTACGGGTGATCTGCATCGCACTACACAGGCGTTGCAGGATGCCGGAAAGCGCGTCGGCCAATATCTGCTGATGCAGTTGATCATTAACACGAGCTATGCGGTGCCCATAGGCATAGGCCTTTGGCTTTTGGGCATACCCAACGCAATATTATGGGCGCTGCTGTCGTTAGTTTTGCGGTTTGTTCCCTATATCGGTCCAGCCATAAGCATGATTTTGCCGCTCTTTCTCGCAATTGCGGTGACGCCTGGATGGACGACTGTGCTCTGGACCGCCGGACTGTTCCTCGTCATGGAACTGTTCATCAACAATGTGATGGAGCCATGGCTTTACGGCTCGCGCACAGGGCTTTCACCGCTCGCGATTATCGTTGCTGCAATTTTCTGGACATGGCTTTGGGGGCCAGTTGGATTGGTTCTTTCCACGCCTTTGACCGTGTGTCTCGTGGTGCTCGGGCGGCACGTTCCGCAGTTTGAATTTCTGGATGTGTTGTTCGGCAATGAACCTGTGCTGGAACCAGACGCGCGCCTTTATCAGCGCTTGCTTGCTGGCGATCCCGATGAAGCGGCGGACAACGCGGAAACCATTCTGGAAGATAAATACCTCGTTGAATATTACGACGAGATTGGCATTCCCGCTCTTCTGTTTGGCGAATCCGACCGCGAACGTGGCGCGCTACAGGATGGGCAACTTCGCAGGTTTGCATCTACCGCGCTCACCTTCGTCGAAGACCTTGAAGATGCTGCCGACGAGCTGCGTGAAGACGAACAGGGCGACGAAAAACCCGTCGATGAAGATGGCGAACGTCTCGAGCTCCCGGATGGTGAAGGTTTCAAGCTGGTGATGATTGGCGGCAGGACCGAGCTTGATGATGTCGCGGCAGCTATTCTGGCTCAAGTTGTAGAGGGGCAAGGCGCGGAGGCCAGTATCGAATCTTTCCGCAAGCTGCACGGGTCGCGACAGACGATAGCAGGATTGGCCGAGGCGGATATTGTTGTCGTTTCTTATCTGAGCAGCACACCGCTTGCCTATGCGCGACAAGCCGTACGTAGGCTAAAGCGAGGAAAACGCGGTCTGCGCGTCGGCATTTATGTGCCAAATATGGAGGAGCATCGTGCCCTCGACGCCAAGGCAATCAGCGCTGATTTTGTCGCGACGTCTGTGGTGGAAGCGGTGCGGCTTGGTCTGGTCAAAGCGGAGGCGGTCGCACTGGCGCGAACGACAAGGCTCAAGCCAAGCCGTATCAAAAAGAAGTAGTGTTTGGTCGCCAGATACTTCGCCTCGCCGCTTGCTTATCTATATTCATTTATAATAGGCAAGAAATTGTCTTAGCCATCAGGTTGCGGGGAAAACAGTGAAATCATTGATTTGTGCATTTGTAGCCGTTGGAGCGTTGCTCTGCGGTGTGAACAACGGTTTTGCAGAAAACCTTTCAGGAAAGGTCGGCGACAAGCGCTATCCCGTACAATTTCCGATGGGAGAAAAGGATCAATGCGCCAAGACCTACAAGCAATACATCGCGGTCAACAACCACGCTGCCTACGCACAAACCGCAATCGCGTTTCCGGTTGAAGCATTTTTCTGCGCCGGCGCTGTCGGCTCTACCAAGGTGGAAGCCGAAAAGGAGGCGTTGAAAAGATGCCGCAGCCTTTTCAAGCGCTATAAAATGACCGTCGCCAAAAACTGCCAGATTTACGCCTCCAAGTAATTCAGTCGCGGTCGCAGCAAAGTCTCCTGACAGTTTTGGGCATTTCTGTCTTTCGATTGTCGGAATTGCGCGCGCATGATCGTCCTAGAGCGACCGGCGAGTATCAGGCCGGAGCAGTGCGCTAACCGAGGGAAGGAGACAGATATGTCTGCAGGATTCATTTGGCATGAACTGATGACGAGCGACGCGGGAGCGGCGAGAGCGTTCTACGCGAAGGTCATGGGCTGGAATCTCGAACCCTTTCCGGGAACGGGCATGGATTACACCGTTGTCAAAGCCGGAGAGCGCGGCGTTGGTGGCATCATGCCGATTCCGGAAGCTGCCAAGGCCAATGGAATGCCCCCCGTATGGGTGGCTTATATCCGCTCGAAGAACATCGATGCAGATGTCGCCACGCTGCAGAAGGCAGGTGGCAAATTGCACCGCGGTCCAGAGGAAATCGGTGGCGATGTTGGGCGATTTGCAGTTGTCGCCGACCCGCAAGGGGCGATGTTCATGCTCCTACAGCCGAATGGTCCCGAGCAGCGTCCGGTCGCGGAAATGACGCCGGGGCACGTTGGCTGGAACGAATTGATGGCCGACGATTGGGAAAACGCCTTCACGTTCTATTCCGGCCTCTTCGGATGGTCGAAAAGCCGTGGCATGGACATGGGCGACATGGGCATCTACCAGATCATTGCGCTGGATGGTGTGGATATGGGCGCGATGATGAACCGCCCGCCCAATGTTCCCGTTTGCTGGCAGTTTTACTTCATCGTCGATGGCCTTGATGCAGCGGTGGAGCGCGTGACTTCAAACGGCGGCAAGATCATCATGGGTCCGATGGAAGTGCCAGGCGGGCAATGGGTTGCGAATTGCACTGATCCGCAGGGCGCTCACTTCGGAATGGTGAGTAATACCAAGTAAGACGCCGCGCTAGCGAGCGAAGCTTATTTTGGGCTTTCAAGGTGGCCAGAGGCGCATTATGCAACTCTGGCCGCTTTCGATTCCGGATGCGGCGGGAGGACGTAAGATGAACCCACCATTCGGCAAAATCCTGATCGCAAATCGCGGCGAAATCGCCTGCAGGATCATTCGCACTGCGCACAAGCTGGGCGTCAAAACCGTCGCGGTCTATTCGGATGCAGACGCGAAATCTCTGCATGTCGCGATGGCGGATGAGGCCGTTCATATTGGCGCTTCACCCGTGGCCGAGAGTTACCTCATCGGCGAGCGGATCATTCAGGCGGCGAAAGCGACGGGTGCAGAGGCGATTCATCCCGGTTACGGATTCCTCTCGGAAAACCCGAACTTCGTTGAACAAGTCGTTGATGCGGGACTCATTTTTATCGGCCCATCTGCAGCGTCGATACGCGCTATGGGTCTGAAGGATGCGGCCAAACGATTGATGGAAAAGGCCGGAGTGCCCGTCGTGCCCGGTTACCATGGCGAAGCGCAAGAACTTGTCCTGCTCGCAGGCAAAGCGCACGACATCGGCTATCCGGTTTTGATCAAGGCGCGTGCTGGCGGCGGCGGCAAGGGCATGCGCCGCGTCGACAGTCCCGACGATTTTGCCGAAGCGCTCGCTGGCGCCAAGCGGGAGGCAAAAGCCGCGTTTGGTGACGACGCCGTGCTTATCGAGAAATATGTCGAGAAGCCGCGACACATTGAAGTGCAGGTGTTTGGAGACAATCACGGCAACGCTGTTCATTTGTTCGAGCGCGATTGTTCTGCCCAGCGCCGCCATCAAAAAGTTATTGAGGAGGCCCCTGCCCCCGGCATGACGGATGAGATGCGCACAGCCATGACCGACGCCGCCGTGAAGGCCGCAAAAGCCATCAGCTATTCCGGCGCCGGCACGATCGAATTTATCGTCGATGCATCGCAAGGGCTTCGCACGGATCGCTTCTGGTTCATGGAAATGAACACACGCCTGCAGGTCGAGCATCCCGTGACCGAGATGATTACGGGACTGGACCTCGTCGAATGGCAATTGCGCGTTGCGGCGGGTGAGAAGTTGCCGCTTTCGCAGGATCAGATCGCTTTGAATGGACATGCGTTTGAGGCGCGGCTCTATGCTGAGGATGCGAGCAAAGGCTTCCTGCCCGCCATTGGAACCCTGCATCACCTTGCTTTCCCCGCAACCGCTCCGGCGGGAACCGCCATGCGGATCGAAACCGGCGTGCGCGCTGGCGATGCAATCTCCCCCTATTACGATCCGATGATTGCAAAGATCGTGGTTCATGCGGCGGACCGGGCAACCGCGCTCGACGCGCTTGCGCAGGTGATCGACGAGACAGAAATCGCTGGGTCGGTAACGAATGCCGCGTTTTTGGCAGCGCTGGCCCGCGACGCAGATTTTGCGGTCGGTGATGTGGACACCGGCTTGATAGGGCGTAAGCAGCACGAACTGACCACGCTGCCGCCCGCATCCGCCGATACGATTAGCCTCGCTGCACTCCTTGCGTCGGGCGCCGGTGCTGTTGAAATGTCGGAGGATCCCTGGAGTACGCTTACAGGCTATTCGCATTTCCATCCGCTTGCGCGCAGCGTCACTATCGGGATGGGCGACACTGCCATTCACGCGAGCGTGGTTCCGCTAGAAAACAGCCGCTTTGCCGTGAAACTGGACGTAAGCGATCAAACGCACGAACACGCTTCCCCATTTAGTGAAGGATTTGCCGGACGCTTTGCAATATGGCCAGATCATGTGACCATTTTTGAGAATGGAAACGCCTACACCTTCTCGGTGCCGGACCCGTTCGCAGCCGCCGCAGATGGCGAGGCTGGAGCATCTTCGATGCGCGCGCCCATGCCGGGACTTGCAAAGCTCGTCATGGCCGCGAAAGGCGACGCTGTCACAAAGGGCCAGGCGCTGCTGATTCTGGAAGCTATGAAGATGGAGCACACGATTTCCGCCGCCCATGACGGCGTGATCGAGGATATTGTCTCCCAAGGCTCACAGGTCACGGATGGCACCGTGCTTGTCCGCTTCGTCGAGCAATAGCAACCGCTATTGCTGAATGCGGCCCGGCGTTAGGCGCAGATTGTTCCAATTGCGGAAGCTTTTGTCCGCATCGATGATACGGTTCCACTGTTGCCGAACTTGTGGGGTTTTTGCGACCGACCATTCAAGGCCCGTTCCGTTGAGCGATGTGGTGCGCGCCACGTCTTGCAAATAGGTTTCAGGCAGACGCTCCGGAAGACGCGCCGAAGCTATACCCAGCTGGTTCAACTCCGTTGCATTCCATGGTTGGCTGACATTCGAAAGACCGCCCTGCTCGCGCAGCTTCTGCGTCTCCTCGGTCAGTGTTCCGTCGATTGGCACCAAAAGGCCGAAATCATTGAAGCGCGTGCGATCAACCTCGGTACTGAAATCCGAGAAATTCGTCGCGCGCGTTACGATTGAGCGCAGTTGTTCGACGCCTTCAAAGGTAGCCGGGATTTGGCCAAGCTCGGTGACATCAATCACTTTGCCGTCGCTGTCCTTCAATGTTTTTGCAACAGCCATCAGCTTGGAGAGGACGAACGTATCGCGCGCCTCCTGCGCTCGACCTGCTGCCGCCACGAAATCATCCATCGGATTGGGGGCAGCGCGGCGTAGCGCTATAGTCGGGCTTGCCGATGGTTCGGGCGCAACAACCATTGCCTGCGGAACCGGCGCCGCGTCGTCCAGACACTGGCTGCCGTCGCTGTTTGCCGCTACCTGTGCCTCAGACCAATCCGGCCCGCCAACACGCACCGCAGTGTACATTAGCCATGCCTGCCAGCTTGGCGTGCCATTGGCCAACATACCGTAGTAGAAGTTTCGGTGCGTATCGACCGCCAAATGCGTCTGCACGCAACAGTAGTAATCGTGGATGACTGCGGCAGGGAAATAAGGCCCGCTGTAATTGTCGCCAACGATTATCTGGAACAGCCAAGGAATGCTCGCTCCGTCCGTATATCCACCAGCAGGTACGTCCCAAAACGTGCCGCTTGGATCCTCGAATTTCAGTTCTTTTGTCAGGCGGAACGGCTTACCCTGCCCGTTTGGCACATTCTCCAGAGCTATGGGGAGATCGAAGAACTTGCCGTAATCATCCTGCGCCAAAGCGTGGACTGGACTAAGCAATGCGAGCACTGTGAGTGTGGTTCTAAATCCGCCCATACGCCCCTCCTTCGCACAAGAGGGTACAATATACAGTTGTATTGTCTTCTTGAAAATAGAAACGGCCGGGACATTGCCCGGCCGCTTCATTTTATGATCGTACTTTTACTGCTTGATCGGCGCGTACTTGCCGTTGCTCCAGAGATTGATGTCGTACTTCGGGTCCTTCATGTCACCCTTCTCGTCGAACACAACCGAGCCGACAACCGTCTCGACCGGCTGGCCATTCTTGAGCGCTTCCGCAACAGCTGTCGGGTCGTCGCTGCCAGCACGCTCGATGCCCTGCGCAATTGCCTGAATCACCGCATAGGAGAACAGGGTGAAGCCTTCCGGCGCATAACCCTGCTCCTTGAACTTCTCCACGGCTGCCTTGGCTTCCGGACGAGCCTGCGGGTCAGCTGGGAACACGAACATCGTGCCTTCGCCTGCTGGGCCGGAGATCTGCCAGAACTCGGGCGATGCGATAGAGTCCGGCATCATGAGGGTAAGCTTGAAACCGGCATCCGCAGCCTGACGCAGCATCAGGCCAGCTTCCGGGTGATAGCCACCGAAATAGACGAGAGCCGGGTTCAGTTCCTTCAGCTTGGTAACGACCGCCGAATAGTCCTTCTCGCCAGCATTGATGCCTTCGAAGAGCACTTCCTTCATGCCGTGGGCATTGATGGATTCCTTGACCTTCTCAGCGATACCCTGGCCGTAGGCGCTCTTGTCGTGAAGGATCGCAACCGGCTTGTCCTTGTACTTCTCGGCAATCCACGGACCAATGAACAGGCCCTGCGCATCGTCACGCGTATAGAGACGCATAATCGTCGGCCAGCCATTCTTCGCAGCTTCGTCCGTCAGAACCGGACTGGATGCGGATGCGGTCATCATGAGAACGCCACCCTCAGCATAGACTGCCGAAGCCGGAATGGTCGCGCCGGAGCAAGTGTGCCCATCCACGAACTTGATGCCCTCGGCGATGACGCGGTTTGCAACCGACACGGCCTGCTTCGGATCGCATGCGTCGTCTTCCATCACGATCTTGATCTGACGTCCGCCAAGCACGCCACCCTTGGCGTTGATCTCGGCAGCGGCAGCTTCCGCGCCGCGCTTATATTGGTCGCCGATGTTCGCAAGCGGCCCGGTGACTGGCGTCGCGACAGCGATACTGATGTCTTCAGCAGCCATAGCCGCGGGTATTCCGAGCGCCAGGCTCAGCAACGCCGCTTGGGTCAGTCTTTTGAGTATCATGGGCTTTCTCCCTGAATTTTCTGATTCGGCAGTAAAAAAGATCAAGTGCCGTTGGTAGCCTGCAAGGCATGAATGTGCCAGCGGCCAGCCCTGTCATTTTAGCAAGCCAGCCGCAAGGGAAACATCAAATCAACGAGAGCTAATCAAAAGGAAAAGCCGCAGCGGTTTCCCACTGCGGCCTGACTGGAGGTCACTTCCCTGTATTTTCGGCCTTGTTTTATCCGGCGGCGCAGCTGTCCTTCGATGCCGCGTTCTTGCCGATCCGACCTTTTGAATTCAGTGCATCGTCATCCATTCGCGCGCTTCGCGAAGCGCACGGACGAGTTCCGGTTTCGTCAACGACGGAGCCAGTTCCGCACGCAGGCGGGCGGCTTCAGCCGAGCCGCGGATCGCGGCGATATTGAACCATTTATGCGCTGCAACCAGGTCGGTTACGCAGTCGCGGCCCGTTGCGTACATCAGGCCAAGCTCGCAAAGCATGTCGGCCTGGGAGCGATCTCCCATCGTGCCGAAGCTGCCTTCATGAGTATCGAATTGTGCCATGTCCGTCGTCCCTGTTATCCCCCGAGAGCTGCCCTTTTTGTTTTGCCGTGGGCTTGCTTTCGATGGTCTGGAGAATGGACCCGACGCTTGAATCACCGGTTAAACGGTGTGCTTAACGCCACCCAAACGAAATCGAAAAACTTCGTAAATTAAGCATCGCATTAACCACAAAAATCCAGCAATTGCGCCGTTTTGGGAGATATATTCAATTTGTGCGGAATGCTGCAAAAAACGCTTTGTTAAGCATGCTCGACGTTCATGTTTGGGTAAGCTTCTCGCAGATGCCTTTATTGGGTCGAAAAATCCGCACTCTTACCCAGCGGCACCGGCTTTCGCCCTCATTTCTATTCGGCTAGTCTGCCGAACGGGAGAGCAGATCGCGCAATGTATAGGCGCTCGTAATTATATAACGGGAGGAATTGCATGCTTCGGAAGATCGGTTTTACAACGGTGGCTCTTCTCATAGCGACAAGCGCCGCGTTCGCAGATGATATTGTCGGCAATTGGAAAACAGATTCAGGAGAGACGGCGGCCATTGCCGGCACCGGACCCTTTTCGATCACCCTCCAAACCGGCAAATACACAGGAAAGCGCATTGGCTCATTGAACGCCGGGGGCGACGGCCGCTATTCGGGCGAAATCACAGACCCCGCCACGGACAAAACCTATTCGGGCAAGGCAGCGCTTTCCGGCAACAGCCTGAAAATGAGCGGCTGCGTGCTTGGCGGCTTGATTTGCAAAACCCAGAACTGGAAGCGAAACTAACAGAGGTGCGGCAGCAGTTGCCCGCTGCCGCATAATCCTCAGGCGCGCGCCTTCTGTCCGAATAGAACCTTCTGCGCTTCTTTGTCGTCAGCGAGGTTGGCGCGGTATTCCTCTCCAACTGCCAGCGCCTTTTCTACGGCAGGCCGCGCCATAATTGCCTCGAACCAGCGTTTCAGGTGTGGGAAATCTTCGAGATCCTGCCCCTGATTTTTGTATGGTCGAACCCAGCCGATCGCCGCCATATCCGCGATTGAATATTCTCCGCCGAGATATTCATTCTCCGCCAGGCGCTTGTTCATGACGCCGTAGAGGCGATTGACCTCGTTCGTGTAGCGCTTGATGCCATATTCGATTTTCTCCGGTGCGTATTGCCGGAAGTGGTGCGCCTGACCGGCCATCGGCCCAAGGCCACCCACCTGCCAGAAAAGCCATTCCTCGACCGCTACGCGCTTGCGCTCGTCGGCGGGATAGAACTTGCCGAACTTCCGGCCAAGATATTGCAGGATCGCACCGGACTCGAAAACAGAGATCGGCTCACCGCCCGGCCCTTCCGGATCAACAATTGCCGGCATGCGATTGTTTGGCGAAATTTTCAGGAAGGCGGGCTCGAACTGCTCGCCCTTGCCGATGTTGACGTAGTTCACCTTGTAAGGAACACCTAGTTCCTCAAGCATGATTGTTATTTTCCAGCCATTCGGAGTTGGCCAGTAATAGAGTTCAATAGGTTTGCTTTGAGCCATCACTTACTCCTTCGATTGGCTCCTAGGAGATATGCGCTTGCATTCCAAACGCAATCGCGAAGCACCGTAAAGACGCGTCAATAATTTTGAACGTCCGATGAATGCTGCCATCAGAGGCAGTTCAGGCGCGGCAGGCGATAAGTGAAGCATCGAAGAGGAACTACCGATGCTTGCTCGCCGATTTTCACTTGTCTGCCTTTTGACCGCTCTGTTCGGAATGGGTTTGGCCAGCATTGTGGCCCAGCATCACGAGAGCCGTCGATCCCAAGATTTTGCGACCTGCCCATTCGGGCGTGACGCAAGCTGCCGCTAGGAGACGCGTGATGCATACGCCACTCGCAATTACGAAAACGCTCTTTCGCTCAATGCTCGTTGTGCTGATGCTTGCCGCTCCTGTTCTGGCGGTTCCGGCATCGCAGTCATTCGGCGAAAACATCATCGAAGCTCCTGCCCCCAAAGCAAAAGGCATCGGCTTCGCGCTGCTCGTCATATTGCAGCGGACATAATACGCTACAGATGTTCACAAGGCCCCCTCCCAAGGTGTGCGACGAACATTTATAGTGGGTCATGGAAAAGCGAATCTATCCGGAACCAATCGAAACGATCTCCAGCCCCGAGCCCTTTGCCCGGCAAAGCTTCATGGACCCCGCAGAAGCGGTTGCGACCCTGAGCAAGCTCTATCGGCGCAATACGAAATTCCTGCGGGACTCATTCTCGAATTTAGCTAAGGGCGGCCCCACCGACCGCCGGTATCGCGCCTTTTATCCAGAGGTTGGCGTCCAGACCAATTCCTATGCGCGGATCGACTCGCGCCAGGCTTACGGCCATATGCCGACACCCGGTTATTTCGCAACGACGATCACGCGGCCAGATCTGTTCGAAACTTACCTGATCGAGCAGCTTCGGTTGATCATTCGTAATCACGGTGTCCCGGTAACGGTCGGCGAATCCGAAACACCTATCCCCATCCACTTCGCATTCTACGAAGGGAAGCATGTGGATGGTTCGATTGCAGAGCGGCTGAACCGCCCCATTCGCGATCTGTTCGATGTCCCGGATCTCGACGGAACCGATGACCATATCGCCAACGGCACATTTGAAGTGATGCCCGGCGAGTCTCGCCCGCTTGCGCCGTTTACCGCGCAGCGCGTGGACTATTCACTGCATCGCCTTTCGCACTACACGGCCACGGAACCACATCACTTCCAGAACTTCGTTCTGTTTACGAACTACCAGTTCTATATCGACGAGTTCTGCGTCTATGCGCGCGATCTGATGGCGGATGGCGGTCACGGCTACACCGAGTTTGTTGAACCCGGAAACCTGATTACCAAGGCTGGCGAGAATGCCCCGCATTCGGGCGCAACGCCGCCGCGTATGCCGCAAATGCCAACCTATCATTTGAAGAAGGAAGGCCACGGCGGCATCACGATGATCAATATCGGCGTCGGCCCCTCCAACGCCAAGACGATCACCGACCACGTTGCCGTGCTGCGGCCTCATGCGTGGCTGATGCTCGGCCATTGCGCCGGTCTGCGTAACACGCAGGCGCTTGGCGACTACGTTCTGGCACATGCCTATGTGCGTGAAGACCACGTTCTGGACGACGATCTGCCGGTTTGGGTGCCGATCCCGCCGCTGGCCGAAGTTCAGGTCGCGTTGCAGGAGGCTGTCGCGGAAGTCACCGGCCTTTCGGGCTATGATCTCAAGCGCATCATGCGCACGGGTACGGTAGCGACCATCGACAACAGGAACTGGGAACTGCGCGACCAGCGCGGACCCGTACAGCGGCTGTCGCAGTCACGCGCCATTGCGCTCGATATGGAGTCCGCGACAATCGCAGCCAATGGCTTCCGCTTCCGCGTGCCGTATGGAACCTTGCTCTGTGTTTCCGACAAGCCTTTGCATGGCGAATTGAAACTGCCCGGCATGGCCAGCGAATTCTACAAGCGTCAGGTTTCCCAACATCTCAAGATCGGCATTCGCGCGCTGGAGAAGTTGGCCGAAATGCCTGCGGACAGACTGCATTCACGCAAGCTGCGGAGCTTTACGGAAACGGCGTTCCAGTAGTTGCAGGCGGCGGCGGGCGGTCGCCATTGACGAAAGTCAGAATAAGCTGGTGGAGATTGCCGCCTTCAGCGAGCTCAGCGCGATGGAAATCGCGGCTACGCGATCTGTAGGTCTGGCGTTCCTGCTCGATAATGTCGGAGACGACGCGCTTGACCTTTGCGCAAGTCTTGTCGTTTTCAACGCGAGCATTGGCGATGCGCTCCTGTGTGGTTTTCACCATTTCCTGAAGCATCTGACCGTGCTGATGTTCATGTTCGCGCACGCCTGTGATGAAGTCCTGCCACAACCTATCCAGCGGCGGCTTCAAATTTCCCGTAGCCTTGGGCAGCAGGTAAGTCGTCGTGAAAATCGGCTTGGCTGAAACAAGCCTGCAATCACCGCCCTCTTCGTCGAAAAGCCGCTTCCAGGTCAGGCTGTAATCGGTATTGGCTATAGCGCCCCGCGGCCCGTTCTCACCAATGGAAACATAGAGGTCATAGGCCGTGCCGCCCTTCACCGCGTAGGTTTTCTCGATGACCTTGCCGATGATGGTTTCATCGGCGTTGGCAACCGTGGCGATAAGACAAATGGTTAGCAGACCTGCGCCCAATCGAAACGTCATAGCGCGCGGGTTAGCACGCTAAGCCGCTTTTGCCAAAACAGGCTCGTCCTTCACGGGGATGCGCACCGAGACGATTGTCCCTGCGCCTTCGGACGAGCGGATTTTCAGAGCGCCGCCGTGGAGTTCTGCAAGTGAGCGCGAGATTGCCAGCCCCAAGCCCGATCCGGTGTGGTTTTTCGAGAACTGGTTCTGCACCTGCTCGAATGGTCGGCCAAGCTTGCGCAGCGCAGATTTCGGAATGCCGCAGCCATTGTCTTCAATCGCGAGCAGAAGCGCGCGCGGTGTCCGACGAGCCTTTACGGAGATCTCGCCGCCCTCCCCGGTGAACTTCACCGCGTTCGACAGAAGATTGATTACGATCTGTTTCATGGCGCGCTTGTCGGCGCAGAAGGTCATCGCCTCCGCGATGTCGGTTTTAACCGTGATCGACTTGGCGGCAGCCTGAATGGCAATGACGCGCACGGTCTCTTTAATGAGTGGGCACAGATCAATCTCTTCCGGCTCGATGGTGAATTGTCCCGCCTCGATCTTCGACATGTCGAGAATGTCGTTGATGACGCCGAGCAGATATTCACCGGAAAGCCTGATGTCGGTGGAGTATTCCACATAGCGCTCATTGCCGAGCGGCCCGAAATGCCCCGCGCTCATGATCTCGGAGAAACCGATGATCGCGTTGAGCGGAGTGCGCAACTCATGCGACATGTTGGCGAGGAATTCGGACTTCGCGCGGCTCGCCGCCTCGGCGCGCTCCGTCTCGCGCATGCAGATGCGGTTCAGCTCTTCCAGTTGCTGCATGTGCTCGTTGGCGGATTTGCGCGCAATGCTCAGATCGTGGATCGTCGCCATCTGGCGGCGTTCGCTCTCTGTCAGCTTCGTCTGCTGTTGCTTCAACTGCGTGATGTCTGCGCCGATCGAAACAACGCCGCCATCCTCGGTTTTCAACTCGTTGACCTGTACCCAGCGTCCATCGGCAAGCTGCCGCTCATACGTGGCAGCGCCCTTGGCACCGTTTGCGTTCGCAAGACGACGCTCGGAGAGATATGCGCTGCGGCGGCCCTCGATCTTTGTGCGCGGCGTTCCCGGACGAACATCGTCCTCGGACAATCCATGATCGAGCTTGAATTTCTCGTTGCACATAACCAGGCAGTCCTGCGCGTCCCACAGAACGAAGGACTCCGAGATGCGCTCAACGGCGGTGTGCAGCCGCTCTTCTACCGCCTGCGAACGCATGGCGAGGTGGCGCTGTTCGGTCACATCAACCGCAATGCCGATGAGGTGCAATTCCGGAGCACCCGGCGAAACGACTTGCGCGCGGGCACGCATCCAGACCCAACGGCCATCGGCATGGCGCATACGGAAAACCTGATCGATCTGGTCCGTCTCGCCCGCCACGATTGCGTCAGCCTGACTGAATAGATCGGCGTCGTCAGGGTGGATGATTGCGTCAACATCGCCGAAGGAAAGCATCCCGTCACGCGGCTTATAGCCAAGCATGTCGTACATGGAGCGCGACCAATACATGCGTCCCCGTGCCATATCCCAGTCCCACAGCCCGCAGCGGCCACGAACAAGCGCGAGGTCGATGCGCTGATGCGCTTCCACAAATATGCGATCTGCGGCCTGCGCGCGCGCAGCTTGGCTGAAATAGGCGTAGAGCATGATGATCATCACGCCTGCCGTCAGCACGAACAAGGTAATGTTCAGCGAAAGCTCGCGGTGCCAAGCGGCCAGAACACTGTCGCGCGGCGCCATGGCGATCACGGAGTATTTTCCGTCATTGGAGCGATGCGTTGCCGCCAGCCATGTCTCGCCATCGACAGCGACTTGCCGAACCCCGGCATGTTCGCCAAGCAGAAGCAGAGCATCTGCCCCCGACACGAGGCGGTTGAGTTCCATGCCAATCCAGCCGCCTGCGGTCTGGCTCACGGCGAGAATGCGATTATTGTGATCGAGAACTGCCAGAATGTGGTTCTGGCTGACGGTGGCATAGGCCGCCTCGTTGATTATTTGAAGGCGGCGTTCCTGGTCGGGTGCAGGCGTCAACGCCAGCGCGGTTGCCATTTGCGTGGACGTCTGAGCCAGCGTCGAGCTTGCGGTGCGCTCGATCTCATCGCGCAAATCCATCAGCGCCATAAAGCGCGCGGTCGCGACTGCGCAGAGAAACACAAGTATCAGCGCGGGAATTGCACGCCGCAGCAGCGGCTCCGCTGTTATAAGGCGCTGATAGCCTGGCTGTTCATAGCCATGGATTTCCTCGATCCGCCTTATCTTCGGCCTGCGAGCAAAAAAGCTCCTGCCGGCCGCGCTCCACGCGTCCGCTACCGCCATTGCTGGCTCCCCACCATTTTTTATCTTTGATTGATCCGGCAACAAGTTACGCCCGAATCATCCATAAAGAATCATTCGTGATTCGCGTTGTCCAGCCCGAGCGGCATCTTTTTTAAAAAATCGTAAAACGATCAGGTCAGCGTGCGCTCCACAATGTCTCGCAGATCAGGCGAGAGTCCATTGCGCGACGCAATGTCCATGAGCGCTTTTCGTGCCAGCGCTTGGCGCTTCGCATCGACGGAACGCCACGACCGGAAGTTGGTCGCCAGCTTCGCCGCAAGCTGCGGATTGCGCGGATCGACTTCCAGAACTGTCTCGGCAAGCAGTCTGTACCCATCCCCGCTTGCAGCATGGAAGGCCGTCTGGTTCGCACTTGCAAAAGTGAACACCAGCGCGCGCACACGATTGGGATTTGTGATCGCAAAATGTGGATGGCGCATAAGCGTGCGCACCGTTTCGATGGTCGCGAATCCCGGTGCCGTCGCCTGCACCTGAAACCATTTGTCCATCGCCAGCGGATCGTTTCCGAATTGGCGTTCATAGTTCGCCAGCGCATCGCGAGCTTCATCCGTATCGCCAAAGCGATGAACAAGGACGCTCAACGCGGCGAAACGGTCTGTCAAGTTGGTCGCCGCGCTTAAATGCGTGGCGGCGCGCTGCGGGCTATTTTCATGCTTTGAGAGATAATCGAGCAGCACATTGCGCAGCGCCCTCTTGCCGGCGCTGGCCGCATCGGGCCGGAACCGCGTACCGCCTTCTACCGCCTGATAAAGCGTTGCAAACGTCGCGGCGTTTTCATTTGCGATGGCGGCAAGCAGATCTTCGCGAGCGGCGAAAACCGCATCAGGATTGACCTTGTCGCCCAACTCGCGTGCAATGTCGGCGTCCGTTGGCAGCGACAACATCAAGGCGCGATAGGCTGGCTGCAGGCTCTCATCGGCAGCGATGTTGCCGAGCAGCGTCGTCACCGCCGTGACAGGCGCCTTCTTGCCGCGCGCAGCTGCTATTAGTCCCGAAAGCAAACTGTCGTTCAGCGCCTGCCAACGGCCGAAGCCGTCGCTGTCGTGCTGTGCGAGAAATTGACGATCTTCAGCGTTTGCATTGGACGTGATCGTTATCGGCGCCGAGAAGCCGCGATTGATCGAGAGAACCGGCTTTTGGTTCACGCCATTGAAGCGGAAAACCTGCCGACGCCGCTTGAGATGAATGACGCCGTCCGAAACCGTTCCGCCATCGACGGATGTGAAATTCGCATCCTTGCCATCAGCGCCGACGAGGCCAAAGGCGAGCGGAATATGCAGCAGGCGTTTGCGCTGTTCAGACGGCGTAGGCGGCATGGATTGCTCAAGCTCCACGGAGAACGATCTGCGACGCGCATCGTAAGATGTTTTGACGGCCACATGTGGCGTACCCGCCTGATGATACCACAGCGAAAACTGCGAAAGGTCGATCTGAGCCGCATCCTCAAAAACCCGAAGAAAATCCTCAATCGTCACCGCCTGCCCGTCATGGCGCTCAAAGTAGAGGTCCATAGCCGCGCGGAACTGAACCGGGCCAATCAACGTGCGCAACATTCGCACGATCTCCCCGCCCTTCTGGTAGACCGTCGCCGTGTAAAAATTGTTGATCTCACGGTAGCGGCGTGGCCGGACGGGATGCGCGAGCGGCCCCTGATCCTCAGGAAATTGCTGCGCTTTCAGCCCTTTCACATCAGCGATGCGGCGAACCGTGCGCTCGCGCTCGTCGGCGGAAAATTCGTGATCGCGGAAGACCGTAAGACCCTCCTTGAGGCAGAGTTGAAACCAGTCGCGACAGGTGATCCTGTTGCCTGTCCAGTTGTGGAAATATTCATGCGCGACAATCGCCTCGATATTCGCAAAATCGAAATCGGTAGCGGTTTCGCGGTCGGCCAGAATGTACTTATCGTTGAAGATGTTGAGGCCCTTGTTCTCCATCGCGCCGAAATTGAAATCAGAGACGGCGACGATGTTGAAAATGCCCAGATCGTATTCGCGCCCGAACACCTCCTCGTCCCAACGCATGGAGCGCTTGAGCGCGTCCATTGCATAGGCAGCGCGCTTTTCCTTGCCGTGCTCAACATAAATGCCGAGGTCTATTGTACGGCCCGACATGGTGACGAAGCTGTCGCTAACGCGCGCCAGATCGCCCGCAACCAGCGCAAACAGATAGGATGGCTTGGGAAAAGGGTCATGCCAGACGGCGAAATGCCGAGCGCCGTCCAGATCGCCCCGCTCCACCGGGTCGCCGTTAGAAAGTAGCACCGGTGCCTGCGCCTTGAGAGCTTCAATCCGCACTGTATAGACGGACAATATGTCCGGCCGATCCAGAAAATAGGTGATGCGGCGAAAGCCTTCCGCCTCGCATTGCGTGCAATAAACGCCACTCGAACGATAGAGGCCCATCAACGTTTCGTTGGTCGCCGGTGCGATTGCAGTTTCAATTGTCAGCGTAAAACGTGTGGGAGGTTCGTGGATCACAAGCCGCTGGCTGCTTGCCTCATAGGCGGAGCGGGCAAGCTCCTCACCGTCGATCTGCAGCGAAATAAGCTCCAGCCCGTCACCATCGAGAACGAGCGGAACTGACGCATCGACGCCGTCGCGCCGCTCAATGGTTAGTTCGGCCACAACGATGGTCCGCTCATTGCCGAGCCTGAATGTCAGGCCGGTTCGCGGAATCAGATAATCGCTTGGCGCGTAATCTTCGAGCCGCACGATTTGGCCACTATCCGTTCGCATTATACTCCAGTCTCCAACCGGGAACCTCCGGTTGGCCCAACAAAATCGAGACAGTGCCCTTTACACAAAACAATCGCTTGGCAAAACTGCGGCCAAGTCCTTCCCAAAATCGCCCGAGCCGCTGCAAAGGGTTAATCGCATGACCATAGCCACGCCGAAATTCGGAATGGGCGCGTCCGTCCTCCGACTCGAAGACCGCGCTTTTATCACGGGCGCGGGTCGCTACACCGACGACATTCACCCCGATGGCGTGCTGCACTGCTACATTCTGCGGTCCCCGGTCGCTAATGGCGCGTTTCGCATTACCTCGACGGAAGCCGCGCGCAGCGCGCCGGGCGTGCATCTCGTGTTGACCGGCGAGGACGTTGCCCATCTGCGTTCGCTTCGCTCCGGAGGTATGCCGAAGCAGGCAGACGGCACGCGCGCGCCAACGCGTGACATTCCGATTCTGTGCCGCGACCGCGTGCATTATGTGGGCGATGCCGTTGCGCTTGTCGTGGCGGACAGCCGCGAACTGGCGCAGGATGCTGCGGAGCTTATCGAGATCGATTTCGACAGCGATGACGCAGCCGCCGCTACTGCAACGGCGCTCGATGACGACACACCGCTTGTCTGGCCAGAGCTTAAAACAAACGAAGCGTTCACCTATCATTTGGGAGATAAGACCAAGGCCAAGGCGGCCTTCGCGAAAGCCGCCAAGGTCACGCGTATCGCCTTCACCAACAATCGCCTGATTTGCAACTACATGGAGCCGCGCGCCGCAATTGGCGAATGGAACGCAGACGAAAACCGCTTCGTCCTGACGACAGGCACGCAAGGTGTGCATGGCGTGCAGAAAGTCCTGGCCGGTGTTTTCGGCATAGATGCAAAACAGCTTCGCGTCATCACGCCCGATGTCGGTGGCGGCTTCGGTCCCAAATCTTTCGTCTATCGCGAATATGCTTTGGTCATGGAGGCTGCGCGAAAGCTCGGCAAGCCGGTTAAATGGACCGGCGACCGCACCGAGCATTTTCTCACCGATGCGCAAGGACGCGACAATGTTGTCGAAGCTGCGATGGCGATGGACAAGGACGGACGCTTTCTGGCGCTTGACGTGAACCTCATCGCCAATATGGGCGCATACATTCACCAATACGGCCCGTATATTCCGGTCATCGGCGTATCGATGTCCACCGGCGTGTACGACATTCCGGCAATCGATGTGAATATAACCGGCGTCTACACCAACACCTGCCCGGTCGATGCCTATCGCGGCGCAGGTCGCCCCGAAGCCGCGCTGCTACTGGAAAAGCTGGTAGATGCGTGCGCGCGCGAAATGAAAATGGCGCCGGATGAAATACGCAGGCGCAATTTCATCAGGCCGGAGCAGTTCCCCTACAGAACCGCGACCGGCAGGCTCTACGATGTCGGCGAGTTCGACGGACATCTTGAAGCTGCACTGAAAAACTCGGGCTGGCACGATTTTGAGAAGCGGCTGAAAGCGTCTCAGAAGCACGGAAAAATCCGGGGCATTGGTCTGGCGACGTATGTGGAGGCCTGCGCCTTTGCCGGTTCCGAACCCGCTCATGTCCAGCTTAACGGCGACGGCACGATAACGCTATTCATTGGCACCCAGACGAATGGACAAGGCCATGCGACTGCCTATGCGCAGTTCGTTGCCGAAAAGCTGAACATCGACATTGACCGCATCAAGTTGCGTCAGGGCGACACCGACGAATTGAAGGATGGCGGCGGCACGGGCGGCTCACGCTCCATTCCGCTGGGCGGTGTATCGGCGGCGCGAGCGGGCGAAGATCTCGCCGTCAAGCTGAAGGCAATCGCCGCCGATGAGCTTGAAGCGTCGCCCGCTGACATCGAACTCGCAGATGGTTCGGCTCGCATCGTTGGCACGGATCGCAGCATGGACTTTGCCGCAATCGCGAAAGCCGCGAAATCGCCTGATGACCTGAAAGGGGTCGGCGAGTTTGTGCAGAACGAGGCGACCTATCCCAACGGCACGCATGTTTGTGAAGTGGAGATCGATCCTGAAACCGGCGAGACGCATGTCACGGCTTACACGATCGTTGATGATTTCGGCGTCACGGTGAACCCGATCCTGCTGGCCGGACAGGTTCATGGCGGTGTCGCACAGGGTTTGGGACAAGCACTGACCGAGGGCGCCATCTATTCAGAGGACGGCCAGTTGCTGACAGCCAGCTTCATGGACTACGGGATGCCCCGCGCCGACAGCCTGCCCTCACTGGCATTCGAGACACGCAACGTGCCATCGACAACCAACGCGCTAGGCATGAAGGGCGCAGGCGAAGCCGGAACCATCGGCGCAACGCCTGCGGTTCTGAATGCTGTCACGGACGCGCTATACCGCGCATATGGCATCGACCACATCGAAATGCCCGCAACGCCGCGCCGTGTTTGGGAAGCCATTCAGGCGGCGCAGGAATAGCACATGGCAGGTGGTGCGGTATCGGCGGCGCGGGTCGGCGACAGGCCGCTAACCGGCATCCTTTTCAAAATTGCATCCGTTGCCGTGTTTGTTGCGATGCAATCCTTCATCAAGGCGGCAGGCGACGTGCCCGCTGGGCAAATTGTCTTTTACCGTTCGTTCTTCGCGATTTTCCCAATTCTGCTTTTCCTTGGCTATCAGGGCGAATTGCGAACAGGCTTCAGTACGAACCGGCCTCTCGGCCATATTTACCGTGGCATCATTGGTGTCATGTCGATGGGTCTGGGCTTCTTCGCGCTCACTCGCCTGCCCTTGCCGGAAGCGATTACGCTAAACTATGCGCAGCCGCTGCTGGTCGTGGCATTTAGCGCCATCTTTCTCGGCGAACCCGTGCGCGCCTATCGCTGGGCAGCAGTCATCGTCGGCATGGTTGGCGTCATCATCGTTTCGTGGCCGAAGTTATCGCTTGCCGGCGGCGATGGCCTCGATAACAGCGAATTGGCGGGCGTGATCGCGGCACTGATCGCCGCTGCGTTTTCAGCGGTTGCAATGCTGCAGGTGCGCAGCCTCGTTGCGACCGAGCGTAGTGCAACCATTGTCCTTTGGTTCTCCGCCTCCGCCAGCGTGATAGCACTGCTGACGATCCCGTTTGGATGGGGTTCGCTGACGGGTCAGCAGACCGCGTTTCTCGTGCTTGCCGGCGTTTGCGGCGGCGTGGCGCAAATCTTCATGACAGAGGGATACCGCTACGCGCAGGCATCCACTGTTGCACCTTTTGAATATACCTCCCTCATCCTAGGGCTTGTGGTGGGCTACGCCGTTTTCTCCGAAGTACCGACGATCCACATGATCATTGGCGGCTTGATTGTGATCGGCTCCGGTATTCTTATTATCTGGCGGGAAAGGCAGTTGGGGTTACAGAGAGGGCGTGCGCGAAAAGTCACACCACCCCAATAATTAGCTGATCCTGAACCCCATGGGGGCCGTGCGTGTAACCAATCGTTAACCTTAAAGGTTCCCAACTTGGTCGCATGTGTTACGGTACCCAAAAAAGAGGGGAGAGGGTGGAATCTTATGATTCGGGCAGCGGCAGCGGGGCCGATGCTCGATAAGGTCGGCGGGCAGCGCAAAAACAAGAACAACACTTCGCTTACCCCGGTCTCATCGATGCGAGGCTTTTGGGGACTAATGAGAGCCTACTGGCTCTCAGATCGTTGGAAAGAAGCTTGGGGCATGACCCTTGCTATCGCTGTGCTTACAGCGGTTTCCAGCAAGATGGGCGTTTGGTGGGCTGAATATTCCGCCGAACTCGTCAATTCGATTGCCTACTTCCACAGTCCACACAACGCCGCGCCTTTGCAGCATTTGCTGACTGCTGCCGGTATGCTGGTGCTTGTGACGCTTGGCAAAGACGTTGGCGTAGTTGGTATCCGTCACCTGTTTTCGACCACCCTGCATCGCAAGTGGCGCGGCTGGCTGAACGGCCAGTTCAACGAGGCGTTGCTGGACGACAATCACACCCATTTCCATTTGCAACATGAGGGCAAGGACGTCGGTCTCGCCCGCCCTGCTCCCGACAATATCGACCAGCGCGTGCAGGATTCGATCAAGCAGATGACAGGCGGCGCGATTGGCCTGGCCATGGGCGTTCTTGGCGTTGTCACCTCCCTGTATTTCGTTGGAATGAAACTCATCGAAACATCGACGGTGGTCGGCGGTTTTGAGTTTCTGGGCATCTACGGCAGCGCCATTCTGGCCTTCGCAGCGATCGTCGCCTATGTGCCGCTCAACACCTTCATTGCGCTCAAGCTCGGCGGCATTCTTGAACGGCTCACCATCTCCATCCAGCAGGCGGAAGGCACCTATCGCGGCGAGTTGACAACCTTCCTGCGCCGTTCGTTTCAGGTGGCGGCGTCCGGCGGCGAGACCGTTCAGAGGCAAATGCACGCACGGCTTTATCAGGACATCGACCGCACTTGGTCGAAGCTCAACATCTTCTATTCCGGCTATCAATCTTTCGAGTTGATCTACAATTTTCTCGGCGCGCGCATCGTTGCATATTCGCCGTTGCTGCTGCCCTATATGCAGGGAAGCATCGGGCTGAAATCCTACATTACCGGCGCCGAACTGATAAATTCGCTGATCGGCCAGTTCTCTTGGATCATTCGTGTCATGCCGGAAATCGCTAATCTCAAGGCGAACGCCCGGCGCGTTACCGATCTGGCGGAGGCAATTGAAAATGTGCAGGCGCCTGCAGAGTTTTATCGCAGCACCGGCCGCAGCGATTTCCAGTTCAATCGCAAGGAAGATGTATTTGCCCTGACCGTTCGCAAACTCGAACTGCTGCATGAAGGCGAAAGCGCCGAGCCGTTTGTTGTTGCCGAAGAACTGCGCTTTCTGCCCGGCGAATGGACCTTCGTGCAGGGCGAATCCGGCTGCGGCAAGACGAGCTTCATGAAGGCCGTTAACGGGCTTTGGCCGCACGGCGCTGGGGAAATAACGGTAATGAACGGCTTGCGCGTCTTCTATGCAGCGCAGGACGTCAAACTTCCGAAGTTGACGCTGAAAGAACTCGTCTGCCTACCGGAAACAGATGACCTGCACTCAGATGCGCGTGTTGCGGCGGCCCTTCACAAAGCCGGTTTGGGCGAATTCATCGAGCATATGGCAAGCTATTCGCGCGAAAGCCGCTCATGGGATGATACGCTGTCTGGTGGCCAGAAGCAGAAGCTGGTTCTGGCTCGCATTCTGCTCCATCGCCCCGGCATTCTGTTTCTGGACGAAGCAACCGGAGCGCTCGATCCATCGGCCAAGATTGCCTATCATCAGGCGATCAAGGACGGCTGCCCGAAAGTCACGGTTGTCAGCGTCATGCACGAAGCACATGCGCCCCGCTCGGGCACTGGCACCCCCTTCTATGACAGCGTGATCCGCTTCGTGGACGGCGTTGCGGTGAAAGAAGCGCTGGCGCTGCGCACTGGTGCGGATCTCAAGCTGGTGTCGTCGCAAGCGAAGCCGATGGCAGTTTAGGTCAGGTTCGCAAGCTTCGCCTTCACCTCCAGGAAATCGCGCCAAGCGAGTTTCTTATGCGCTGGCGTGCGAAGCAGATAGGCCGGGTGAAGCGTCGGCATTGTCGGGATCTCAACGCCGGACTGCGTCGTGAATGTGCGCCAGCCGCCACGAAGACGTGTGATCGCCTCCGTCGTGCGCAGCAGCGTGCGAGACGATGGCGCGCCAAGCGTAATAAGCACTTTTGGATTCGCAAGCTCGATCTGCCGCTCGATGAATGGGCGACAAATCTCGGTTTCAATTGGCGTCGGCGTGCGATTGCCTGGCGGACGCCACGGTATCACGTTTGCAATATAAGCACTGGTGCGGTCACGCCCGATAGCCGCTAGAATGCGGTTCAGCAGCTGCCCTGAGCGGCCAACGAACGGCAGCCCCTCAATGTCCTCATCGCGCCCCGGCGCTTCGCCCACCAGCATCAAATCCGCTTCCGGATTCCCGTCAGCGAATACGAGATTTTTTGCGGTCAAACGCAGATTGCAGCCTTCAAACGAGGCCATTGCCAGTTTGAGTTCATCGAGCGTGTTGGCCGCTGCGGCACGTTCGCGGGCGAGAACCGCCTGCCCTTCATCCGGCACAACGGGAGCAGCATAAGCGCGCGGTGGCGGTACATTTTGCGGATCAGGCTCAACGGTCGGCGCAGGCCGAGTGGGCGCAGCGGCAACGAAGCGGTCGACCGGCAGTTCCTCAAGTGGTTCGTCCACTCCCGCTTCGGCATAGAATGCGAGCAGGTCCGCGAGGCTGGTCAATTTTTCCTGCGAAGACATCATCGGCGGCACCATTGGCGCGCTGGCCGTCAAATGCAAGTCATGAGGATGGAATTCGCGGATCTTGGACGATGTAAAAGGTCCAGCGCGGTGTGAAATCTGTCAGCGCAAATGAGAAATCAGCACGCTCCTTCGGGTCAACTTTACCCTCAGTGAAGCGCAGGCGGTCATAGGGTTCGAAATCCCGGCTGAAATGCGCGAAGCGGGTCGAACGGATGATGTCGGAGTCATCCCGGCGCTGATCGAAGGAAAGACCGTCGCTGAATATCGATGGCTGATGCAGAATTTCCTGTAACTCGAACTCGAATTCCACCCACGCCTGCCCGCTTCCATTGCGAATCAAGAGCTTGATGTGCAGCGCACTCGTCGCGAGATTTCCAACTGCCGGATCATCCACCGTGGGAAACACCGTCCGAACGACCAACGTCACCGGACTGGAAGAATTTAGCTCCTCTTCCACGACTATTGGGTTTTCCCGCGTACCCAGCCCGCCTACGCCCGTTATCGTGAACCCACCAAGCTCGTCCGAAAACGTATAATTGCCCGCGCGCCAAGCTTTGGCATCATCGGCGTGGGCTGGCACCAATAACGCCAAAAACGCCACGATCATTGCTATCGCGGCGAAGTATCTTCGTTCGACAGATTGAACGCGCGCATCCGTCATCCCCTAACAGTATGTCCGAAGGCGCAAAGATTGAAATCCGATTCTTGCAGCGGCAACCAAATTGACGTTTACGTTAACGTAATAACCTATTATCATGGTGATTTGACGATGTCGCGAAAAAGATGGCGTTGCGACAACATACTGTTTGCTGCATCAGCACCATAGGCTATCAAGTTCTCAAGTGCTGCCAGCCATTTTCAGCCAGCGGGAGGTTTGTTCGGGATGAGTGAAGTCGAACGCGAAAGCATGGAGTTCGATGTCGTGATCGTTGGAGCGGGTCCTGCCGGACTTTCCGCTGCGATCCGGCTTAAACAACTGAACCCGGACCTTTCGGTCGTCGTTCTGGAAAAGGGCGGCGAGGTTGGCGCGCATATTCTCTCAGGTGCAGTGGTTGACCCCATCGGTATTGACCGCTTGCTGCCGGAATGGCGCGAGGATAGCGAACACCCGTTCAAGACGCCCGTAACCGCCGACCATTTTCTGGTGCTTGGTCCTGCGGGAAGCATTCGCTTGCCGAACTTCGCAATGCCGCCACTGATGAACAATCACGGCAACTACATCGTCTCGCTCGGCAATGTCTGCAAATGGCTGGCGAGCAAGGCTGAAGCGCTAGGTGTTGAAATCTATCCCGGCTTCGCTGCAGCGGGCCTGATCTACAATGACGAAGGCGCGGTCACCGGCGTTTACACTGGCGACATGGGCGTCGAAAAGGATGGCACCCCCGGACCAAACTTTGCGCCCGGCATGGCTCTGATGGGCAAATATGTGCTCATCGGCGAAGGCGCGCGCGGTTCGTTGGCGAAGCAGCTTATTGCCAAATACAACCTCTCCGACGGTCGCGATCCGGGCAAGTTCGGCATTGGCTTGAAAGAGCTTTGGCAGGTGCAGCCCGACAAGCACAAGCCCGGTCTTGTGCAGCACTCATTCGGCTGGCCGCTCGACATGAAGACAGGCGGCGGCTCGTTCCTCTACCATTTCGACGACAATCTCGTCGCGGTCGGCTTCGTGGTTCACCTGAATTACAAGAATCCCTATTTGTCGCCTTTCGAGGAATTCCAGCGCTTCAAGACGCATCCGCGCATCCGCGACACCTTCGAGGGTGCGAAGCGCCTCGGATATGGTGCGCGCGCCATCACCGAGGGCGGCTGGCAGTCAGTGCCGAAGCTCTCCTTCCCCGGCGGCGTGCTGATCGGCTGCTCAGCGGGCCTGGTAAACGTGCCGCGTATCAAGGGTTCGCACAATGCCGTCCTGTCGGGAATGCTCGCGGCGGAACATGTCGTGGAAGCGCTTGAGGCAGGCCGTGCCCATGATGAGCTTATCGCTTATGAGAACGCGTGGCGCGAAAGCGACATTGGCAAGGATCTGAAAAAGGTCCGCAATGTTAAGCCGCTCTGGTCGCGCCTTGGAACGCTCGGCGGCGTTGCGCTTGGCGGACTCGACATGTGGTGCAACACACTGTTTGGAGTATCCCCCTTTGGCACGCTTTCGCATGGCAAGGCTGATTATGCGACGCTGGACCCGGCTTCCAAACACAAGAAGATCGCCTACCCCAAGCCCGACGGTGTGCTGACATTCGACCGGCTTTCGTCGGTGTTCCTCTCCGGCACCAACCATGAGGAAGACCAGCCGGTTCACTTGCAGGTCAAGAACATGGAATTACAGGTGAACTCCGAGCACGATGTATTTGCTGGTCCCTCTACGCGCTACTGCCCGGCGGGCGTTTATGAGTGGGTGGACAAGGATGGCAATGCTGCGGCGGACCCATCGGTCAAGGACGTGCGCTTCGTGATCAACGCCCAGAACTGCGTTCACTGCAAGACGTGTGACATCAAGGACCCCAACCAGAATATCAACTGGGTGCCGCCGCAGGGTGGCGAAGGCCCCGTATATTCGAACATGTAGGTACAGAAAGCCACGTTGCCCGGGGTGCCTGCCTGTGGTTTTCTGCGCCGCAATGGGTAGCAAACCAATTCTGCGATACGGCTTATCGGCTGTGCTGGTCGCGAGCTTTGCCGGTGGCGTCGTTGCCGCAGAGCGCGACGGCATTGTTATAAAGTTGCAACACTACGACATCGCGGGCGAAACTCCGCGCGCGCTGTTTGTTTCGATGGTCAAGCGCGGACCAAAGGATGGATTTCGCAGCCGCGCCATCGCGCAAACGCAATACCATACCGACTGGAACACGAAGCTGAGTTATGGCAAGGGCGCGTGCCGCGTGGTGAGCGCCGAACCGCGCGCAACGATCACCTATATCTATCCGCAGCCGCCCGCCGAAACCCGCACAACACGCCGGTGGAACCGCTTCATGGCTGGAATTATGAAGCACGAACGTCAGCATGGACGCTATGTACGCGAAATGCTTGCAGAGGCGCGCAAGTCGATACTCGGCTTGAAGACTGCAAGTGATCCGGATTGCAAACGCACGCGCGCGGAAATGAAACGCCGTGTCAGCCGCATTCACGATCTATACGAAGACAAACAGCGCGCTTTTGATGTTCGCGAGCATAAGGATGGCGCGACCATTGATCGCCTCATCAAGGCGTTCGTGAACGACTGACCGTTGTTGCTAGCACTGTCTGTTGCGGCTCCGACTCGCCCTCCTCGGGCGCAATCGAAAATTCGACAAGCACCGGTAGGTGGTCCGATCCGACCGCCTCCAGCGTCCGCGCTGAATGAACGACAATGCGCCCCTTGGTCATGACCTGATCGATAGGCAGCCCAAGAAACTTGAAGCTTTCCGGCAAAGCATGATCGCCTATCCATGTCGGCCCGAAATGCTCAATTCGGGTGAATCCGCCCAGCGCTGCCATCTCGCGCACCGTGACGCTCCAAGGAGCCGCATTAAAATCGCCCGCCGCAATTGCTGTGCTGCCAAGCATTTGAAGCAGAGGAGCGTGTGATTCAACGGCCTCAGCCTGCTCAAATGGCCAGGGCCAAGGCAGATGAATTGCCATGACGTCTATCAATCGCCCATTGAGATCGACCTGCGCCAGCGCCACTCCACCATTTTCTGAACAATATGCGTTGTGCCCCTTATCCATCGAGCGCCGCGACAAGATTACCGTGCTTGCGTTCCCCTCCTGACAGTCCACTTTGTAAGGATAGGCCTTCCTGATCAGATCAAGCTGCACCCGCCACTTATCGTTGACCTCTTCCAGCGTGACGATGTCGGGATGTTCCCGCGCGATGAGCGAAAGCACGGCTTTCGGATCATGATTTCCGAAATAGGCATTGAGTTGGAGAAGCTTGTAAACCGGCTGACCCGACGGCAAAGGATCCATTTCCGAATCCAGGATATGTGGAACGGTAACGGCCACGCATCCAGCGGAAAGCAGAACCGCAGCCAGCGCGTGCAGCCGATAGCCCAGTACGAGCAACGCGATCCCGCAAAGGAAAAGCAGCGCGGCCAGATGCACACGGAAATGTGCAAATGCATCGAACGCAGGATGCACGCGCCCGAAGAACCCGAAAACAAGCGCTACGCTGACGATTAACGTCAGAACCAGCACCAGCAGACGAAGCCCGCCAGATTTCGTTTCATCCATTCGTTGCACTCTTGCGCGACTTGCCGCCAGCTTTCAGCAGCGCGTTGAAATGGCTGCGCACATTCGCGGCGGTGTCTTTCAGCGTGGCTTCCAGAACGCTGAAATCCGGCGCATCGGCAACAGTCAAAAGCAGGTCGGCCATGCTTGGTGGTAGATCATTCCGGTCGAGCGGTCCGGTTAAGCAGAGGCGTATCACCTGCGTCAGCCCCGAATAAAACGCATACGCCTCTGACAGTTCCTGCCTGATTTGAGCATTGGCTAATTCCGGCTTCAGCCGCGCCAGCACCTGCCCCCTGCCCGTGTGACGGCTTTCACCCTCGACATTGCCGGTCAGCGCGGCACATTGCGCGATGAATTCAAGATCGATCAGACCGCCCGGTATCAGTTTGATATCCCATAAATCTCGCGGCGGCTTTTCCGTCTCGATGGTTTTGCGCATCTCCACGGCATCAGCGAAAACCTTCGCCGCATCGCTTGGCCGCGCCAAAATCTCAGCAACGATCTGCGCCACCTCCTCGCAGAATGAAAGGTCACCAGCAGTAGGACGGCCACGAGTCAGCGCCATATGCTCCCATGTCCAGGCCTCGGTTTCCTGATACTTGCGAAACGCATCCACATGCGTTGCCACCGGCCCCTTATTGCCAGAGGGACGCAGCCGCAAATCGAGTTCGTAGAGTATCCCTTCCGCCGTGGGCGCTGAGACAGCCGCTATCAGCCGCTGCGTCATTCGCGAATAATAATGCGATGGAGCGAGCGGCCTTTCACCATCAGACTCGTCGGCTTCCGCATCATGATCGTAGAGCAATATCAGGTCGATGTCCGAGCCCGCCGTCAATTCACGGCTGCCCAGTTTGCCCATGCCTAATATGCAAACGCGCCCGCCCTTGATGCGGCCATGCCGAAGCGCGAACTCATCTTGCACAGCATCCAGAGCCGCCCCCACGGTCAAGTCAGCGAGGTCCGAGAACGCCTTTCCCGCCCGAAATGCATCGATCGAGCCTGCCAGCAGCCGCACGCCGATCAAGAACTTCTGCTCGTCTGCAAAGATACGAAGCCGATCCAGTACGGTTTCGTAATTGGATATGCCATCCAGAAAAGCCGCCAGTCGCGCGGAAAGATAGGCGCGGTCCGGCAGGTCCGTCATCAACGCCGGGTCCAGCAAACCGTCGAAAACATGCGCGCGCCGCGTTATGATTGCTGCGAGCCGTGGCGCGGCGCCCATGATCGTCGCGAGCAATCGCAACAGCCTTGGATTTGATTGCAGCAGCGAGAACAACTGAATACCTGCCGGAAGGCCCGCAAGAAATTCATCAAAACGCAGCAGCGCCTCGTCGGCCCGTCGCGTATCACCAAAGGCCTCCAGCAGCGCTGGAGTAAGCTCGGTCAGCCTTTCCCGCGCCTCGGCTGATTGCGTTGCGCGATATCGTCCACGATGCCAGTTGCGTATCACGCGGCAAATGTCGCTAGGCCGCTGAAAGCCAAGGTTCGCAAGGGTTTGCAGCGTATCGGGATCGTCCACATCGCCTGTGAAAACCAGATTTCCGATGCCAGACGACAATTGCGGTGCCGCTTCAAACAGCGCCGCATAATGTCCTTCCACATCGTGCAAGGCCGCCCGAAAATCCTGAGAGAACGCATCGGTCGTAGGATAGCCGAGCAGATGCGCGATACGTTCCAGCCCCTCATCATCATCCGGCAGAGTATGGGTCTGCTCGTCGGCCACGACTTGAATCGCGTGTTCGACCTGCCGCAAAAACCAGTAGCGCGCAGCGAGCGTCTCGCTTGCTTCCCGCGTAATCCAGCCATGCTGTTCAAGCTGCGCGAGCATAGGAACGGTCGCGCGTCCGCGCAATTCAGGGAACCGGCCGCCAGCGATAAGCTGCTGAGTCTGCACAAAAAACTCGATTTCGCGAATGCCCCCGCGCCCGAGCTTTACGTTGTGGCCACGCACGGCGATCTCGCCCAATCCTTTATGCGCATGGATCTGCCGCTTGATCGAATGCACATCGGCAATCGCCGCGTAGTCCAGATATTTGCGCCAGACATAGGGCGTCAGTTCCTTAAGAAAGGCCGCGCCAGCCTGCAAATCTCCGGCTATGGGGCGCGCCTTTATCATCGCGGCGCGTTCCCAGTTCTGACCACGGCTTTCGTAATAATGAAGCGCCGCCTGAACCGGGATAGCCAACGGCGTCGATCCTGGATCGGGCCGCAGCCGCAGATCGGTGCGGAAAACATAGCCGTGTTCAGTACGGTCCTGCAGGATGCGGACGAGCCGACGCGTCAGCCGCGAAAACAGGTCGGTTGCATCAAACGGATCGATAACCGCCTCAGATTCAGGCTCGAAGAAAACAACAAGATCGATGTCGGACGAAAAATTGAGTTCGAACGCGCCCAGCTTGCCCATGCCGAGCACGATGAACCCCGAACCTACGGAAGGATGGTTCAGGTCTTTCAGCTTCAATTTGCCTTGGCGATGTGCATCTGCGAGCAGAAAATCCACCGCCGCACCGGTGGCCGCATCGGCCAAATCACTTAGCGCGCGCACCGTGCGCTCGGGCTGCCATTCACCCGCAAGGTCAGCGAGCGCGATCAGGAAATGCGCCTCTGACTTCAGCAGGCGAAGCGAGGCCATCAGGCTCGCCTCGTTGACATCTTCGGCGCGCGGCAGTGCAGCGATTTCGTTCAAGATTGCAGCAACACGTTCGCTGGCATTGCGGTCCAGCAACCCCTCCAAAAATCGCGGATTGCGTCGCGCCGTGTCCCGCAGAAAATCGGAAAGCTCAAACACTGCCGCCAGAAAGTCGCGCTGAGGGCCCTTGCCTTCCAGCAGTGCGGCGATACGTGGCAAATCGCTATCGCGCGCCTGTGCGGCGATGTCTCTTGCCTCGCTATCTGCATCCTTTTCGTTGAGTGGTGTCACCGCCCGTGAAATTTCAAGATGCAGGGAGGGCCGCTTGTCCGACCGCTTTTCACTCATTCCGAATCTCGTTGGCCATGAAATGTCATCACAACCAATAGTCCGGGATTTGCCGAAAGAACATCAAGTTTGCCGCCATGAAATTTCATAACGGCCTTGGCGAGGCTCAGACCCAATCCTGAACCCGGCTGGGAACGACTCTTTTCCAACCGTACGAACCGCTCCGTAACGCGGTGTCTGTCGGCTTCTTCGGCAATACCGGGACCATTATCGCGAACGCGGATCACGCAATCGCCCTTCTCCTGCGCCAGCGATATTTCAACCTTGGGCGCTTCGGAGGAACCAGCGGAATATTTGATCGCGTTGTCCACGATGTTGGAAAGCGCCTGCGCTACCAATTCCCTGTTGCCCTTTATGCTGCAACCCGACTGCACACGACTTGTAAGCGCAACGCCAGCTTCCTCTGCAACGGGATCGTAAAGTTCAGCCACATCGGCAACGGCCTCCGCAAGATCGACAGGCTCCACTTGCTCGGCAGAATAGCCCGCCTCAAGTCGCGAAATCATCAGGATCGCGTTGAACGTACGGATCAACTGGTCCGACTCTGAAATCGTGGCTTCCAGCGCCTGCCTGTATTCTGCTGCTTTCGGCTTGCCCGTCAGTGCGGCTTCTGCCCGATTGCGCAGTCTGGTGAGCGGCGTTTTAAGATCATGCGCGATGTTGTCGGAAACTTCCTTGAGCCCGTCATTGAGTTCGCCGATACGCGACAGCATGACGTTCAGGTTTTCGGAAAGCCGGTCAAATTCGTCGCCCGCGCCGGACACGGGCAACCTCCCGGTCAGGTCACCGCCCATGATGCGCTTGCTTGCAGCCGATACGCTGTCGATCCGCTTCAATGCGCGCCGCCCGACAAAAAACCAGATCAACAACCCGCCGAAGGCCATCGTGCCGAGCGAAATGACAAGTGCCTGCCGAATGGCCGAGCGGAACCGCTCAGGCTCACCAAGGTCACGTCCTACAAGCAGGATCATCTGGTTGGGCAATCGCAACACCAGCGCCAGTGCTTTGTGCCCGTCTGAATTGCGATCAACTTCGGTCAAGGTGCCTTCGCGCTCACCCTCCACCTGTGGCGAACCCTCGCCGAAGCGCTTGTATGAGAATGGGCGTTGCGTCCATCCATCGACATCGAAAACGCCCGGTTCAAGGCTTTCGACATTGCCGGAAAGTATCCGGCCCTGACTGTCTGCAATGAGGTAGAGGTTTGCACCCGGCTGTCGCGAGCGGCTCGCGACCATGCGCACCAACAACGGCAACCCGCCGCGCGAATAAGCGCGCCCGAGGTCTGACGCTTCGGCTGTTATCGCCTCTTGTGTCTGGTCGTTCAGCAGCCGCGCAGACATCGCCGTCATGTACAGCACAAGCATCACCGCACAGGCGGCGAACAATAGCAGGTAGAGCGCAGACAGCCGGAAGGCTGTTGTCTTGAGCGCGGCAGGTATCCTCCAGGCCACGCTCTATCCGGCCTTCAACATGTAGCCGGAGCCGCGAACGGTGTGCAGCAGCGGCTTTTCGAATCCCTTCTCGATCTTGCCGCGCAGTCGCGAAACGTGGACGTCGATCACATTGGTCTGCGGGTCAAAATGATAGTCCCACACATTTTCCAGAAGCATCGTGCGGGTCACGACCTGCCCACTGTGCCGCATCAGATATTCCAGCAGCCTGAATTCACGCGGCTGCAGCACGATCTCTTTTCCCGCACGTTTGGCGCTGTGCGACAACCGATCCAGTTCCAGATCGCCCACGCGATAGACCGTCTCGACTTCTTTAGCCGCAGACCGACGGCTTAGCACCTCGATGCGTGCCAGCAGTTCGGTAAACGCATATGGCTTGGTCAGATAATCATCACCGCCGGCGCGAAGTCCCGTCACACGGTCATCCACCTCACCAAGTGCGGAGAGGATAAGCACCGGCGTCACGTTTTCCTTGGCGCGAAGGTCCGCAATCAGCGTAAGACCGTTGCGATGCGGCAGCATCCTGTCCACGATCAGCACGTCATAGTCGCCGCCATCAGCCATCGCGAAGCCGGTATCGCCATCACCTGCGACATGCGCGTTGTGGCCCGCCTCGCCGAGCGCCTTTTTCAGGTAGTCGGCGGCTTCCTTATCGTCCTCAATGACCAGAATCTTCATGGCGCAATCTATAGCTTGATTCAAATGTCAGCGCAGTTACGCAAAGCGGCGGGCCCTTGTCGAGCCCGCCGCCTGCTTCATACCGTACCTATGCCGACTTAACCCTTGGCAATCGGCAACGGCACGAAGCGCGTGTTGTCGTCGCGGGAAATCTGCACGAGCACCGACTTGCGGCCTGCATCCGATGCAGTCTTCATCGCGTCAGTGACGTCCTTGGTGTCCTTGACCTCGACCGAGTTGATCGAGCGGATCACGTCACCCGCCTGAATGCCGCGGTCCGCGGCGTCGCTGTCCGGATCGACATCGGTTACGACAAGGCCCTTGCCATCATCTGCGCGCGTTACTGTGAGGCCGAGATCGGCAAGCGTGCCCGGTTCAACCGGTCCCGGCTGCTCAACCGAAGCCTGCTTCTGGTCGCTCGGCAGTTCTCCGAGTTTGACCTTCACCGTCTCGCTCTTGCCATTGCGCCACAGCGCGACGTCAACCGTATCGCCGGGTGCAATGCCGCCGATCATACGGGCCAGTTCACGCGGGCCAGCGACATCCTTGCCATTAACGGCAGTGATGACATCGCCAGACTTAATGCCAGCCTTAACGCCGGGGCCATCAGCCTGCGGTTCGGAAACAAGAGCGCCCTTGGCTGCAGACAGGCCGAGCGATTCAGCGACTTCGTCGGTCACCGGCTGAATCTGAACACCAAGCCAGCCGCGTTCCACGCTACCGTCTTTCATCAGTTCGCCAACGACCTGCTTCGCAGTCGAAGCCGGAATTGCAAAGGCGATGCCCACATTGCCGCCAGACGGCGAGAAGATTGCGGTATTGATGCCGACAACCTTACCATTCAGGTTGAACGCCGGACCACCGGAGTTCCCGCGGTTAACGGCTGCGTCGATCTGGATGAAGTCGTCATATGGGCCAGCGCCAATGTCACGGCCACGGGCGGATACGATACCAGCCGTCACAGTGCCGCCAAGGCCGAACGGATTGCCAACCGCAACGACCCAATCGCCAACGCGAATCTGCGAGTCATCCGCGAAATCAACATATGTGAATTTCTGGCTGCCGCCGTCGACCTTGAGAACCGCAAGGTCAGTACGTGGATCGGTGCCGATCAGCTTGGCGTCCAGTTCCTTGCCGTCATCCATCACGACCGTGAAGTTCTGGCCGTCCTGAACGACGTGATTGTTGGTAACGAGATAGCCGTCCTCAGAAATGAAGAAGCCGGAACCCTGAGAAACTGGGCGCGGACCATGCGGACGCTTCGGGCCGGGCTTGCTGTCATCGCGGCGGAATTCGCGCCACTGGCCTGGAGCGCCATTGCCACCGTCACCGTTGCCGTCGCCACGGAATTCGCGGAAGAAGCGTTTCAGCGGATGATCGTCTGGAAGATCGTTAAAGCCGCCGGGGCCACCGAACGGACCGCTTTCATCATTGGCTGGCTGAATGTTGGACTTCACCTGAACGCTCACGACAGCCGGCGAAACCTGTTGCACGACATCGGCGAAGCTAGGCACCTGCGGCGCCTGCACAGACACCGCTTCCGCAAAAACCGGAGCTGTGCCGGTGGTGACTGCGCCAAAGCCAACGGCTGCGGCAATCGCCATCGATGCGCCAGCCGCCAGCAGGCGGTCGCGGGTCTTGGAATTCTTTTGCTGTTCCATTTTTCCTGATCCTTCTCGATAGGTGGAGCGATCACCTGACCGGCACCTTATGGTTGGAAGGTAGGAAAGCCCGGATTACGAAGCCATGACCTGCGCATGAAACTTTCGTAATGTTGGCCGTCAGTTTTGCCCCTTGCCGAGGATCTCATCGAGCCTCGCTTCTTCTTCGGACGTCAGCTTTTCCGGCGCGCGGCGCATATCAGAGCGCGCGCGCGTCAGCGCATAGGCTATGCCTGCGAGCAACAAAACGGCGGGCGTTGCCCACAATATCGCGTTGCGCCAACTAAAGCGCGGCTGCAGCAGCACGAACTCGCCGTAGCGCGCAACAACATAGTCGATCACCTGTTGGTCGCTGTCGCCCGCAGTCAGGCGTTCGCGCACCAGTATGCGCAAGTCGCGCGCGAGGTCGGCGTTCGAATCATCGATGGATTGATTCTGGCAGACCATGCAGCGAAGCCCTGCCGAAAGATTGCGCGCGCGCGCCTCAAGCACAGGGTCTTTCAGCACCTCGTCCGGCTGCACCGCGAAAGCGGGCGCAGCCAAGGCAGCAAGCATCAGCATAAGTGCCAGAAATCGCCGCATCACGCGCCTGCGCTCCCGGTCGCAGCGCTCCTCGCCCGTCGGGCAGAAGGCGCACCAACCCGCAACCGGCGGTCCGACAGGGACACAGCCGCGCCAGCCATCATTACCAATCCGCCCAGCCAAATAAGCGTTACCAGCGGCTTCCACCATGCGTGCACGACAATGCCGCCGTCCGGCGTCTCATCGCCCAATTGCACATAGATCTGGCTGAAAATCAGCGTCTTGATACCAGCCTCGGTCGTCGGCATCTGCCGCACCGGATAGAAGCGTTTTGAAGATTCCACCGTGCTTCCATCGTCCAGCACAAAAGTGCCGGTCTGCGCTGTGAAGTTCGGGCCAGTCTGCGGTCGCAGCCCGTCGAAACGCAGGTGCCTGCCGCCGACGTCGAGCGTGTCACCCTTCTTCATAGTCGCGATGGATTCGGTGCCAAACGCGGCTACGGACACGATACCGAGCACTGTCATGCCGATGCCGAAATGCGCCAGCGCCGTGCCGAACATGGAGCGCGGCAGTCCCGTCAGGCGACGCAAACCGGTGGACGCGGATACGCGCGGGATGCCCGCTTTCACAAATAAATCGGTCAACGCGCCCAGCATCATCCATGCCGCAAGCCCGATCCCGGCGGCGGCAAATGCGGAGCCTCTTTCGCGCATCATCAGCACCAGCAAGGCGACCACCAGCGCACCGCCAAATGCAAACGCCAAGCGCTGCGCTGCGCCATAAAGATCGCCCCGTTTCCACGCGAGCAGCGGCCCGAACGGCACGGCAAACAGCAGCGGGATCACCAGCGGAATGAATGTCATGTCGAAGAATGGCGCTCCCACCGAAATCTTCGAGCCAGCAATGGCCTCCATCAGCAACGGATAGAGCGTGCCGATCAGCACCGTCGCCGCTGCTGTTGTCAGGAACAGATTGTTGAGCACCAGCGCGCCTTCGCGCGAAATCGGGTGGAACAATCCGCCCGCCGTCAATGAATGCGCACGCAAGGCAAACAGCAGCAGCGAACCGCCGATGAATAGCGTCAGGATGCCCAGAATAAACACGCCGCGCGATGGATCGGTCGCGAACGCATGGACTGATGTCAGCACGCCAGACCGCACTAGGAACGTACCGAGCAGAGACAACGAAAACGTCAGGATAGCGAGCAGCAGCGTCCAGATTTTCAGCGCCGAGCGCTTCTCCATCACCACGGCAGAATGCAGCAGCGCCGTGCCCGCCAGCCACGGCATGAACGATGCGTTTTCGACCGGGTCCCAGAACCAGAAACCGCCCCAGCCGAGTTCGTAATAGGCCCAGTAAGACCCCATGGCGATGCCGCCGGTCAGGAACATCCACGCCGCGAGCGTCCACGGTCGCACCCACCGCGCCCAGGCCGCGTCGATGCGCCCTTCGATCAGAGCCGCGACGGCAAACGAGAAACACACGGAGAAGCCGACATAGCCGAGATAGAGCATCGGCGGATGCACTGCGAGGCCAATGTCCTGCAAGATCGGATTGAGGTCGCGCCCCTCGATTGGCGCGGGATCGATACGCGCAAACGGGTTGGATGTCGTCAGGATAAACAGGAAGAACGTCGCGCCGATAAAGCCCTGCACGGCCAGCACATTGGCTTTCAGCGTATCGGGCAGATTACCGCCAAACGCCGCAACAAGCGCACCGAAAAAGGTGAGTATCAGTACCCAGAGCAGCATCGAGCCTTCATGGCTGCCCCATGCGCCCGTGATCTTGAACAGCATGGGCTTGAGGGAATGCGAGTTTTCCCAAACATTCACGACCGAAAAATCTGACTGCGCAAAGGCGCTCAGCAGCGCCACAAACGCCAGCGCGGTCAGCGCAAAGCCGGTAATCGCGGCAGGCGCCGCCACGCCCATCATGCGCACATCGTTGCGTCGCGCGCCCACCAGCGGCACCACGGACTGCACCAGCGCCAGTGCGAAGGCGAGAACCAGTGCGAAATGTCCGATCTCGATCATCGTCAGCTTCCCGGCGCAGGCTTGGTTTCGTCGGGAACGAACAAGCCTTTCTTCTTGAGACTATCTGCGACTTCCTTCGGCATGTAATTTTCGTCGTGCTTCGCAAGCACGCTGTCGGCGACAAAAACGCCATCGCTGCCGAAACTGCCTTCGGTAATCACGCCCTGATCTTCGCGAAACAAATCCGGCAAGATGCCGGTATAGGTCACTTTTACCGTGTTTTCATGGTCGGTCACCGCAAAGCGGACCGTGGTTCCCTCGCCGCGCACGATGCTTCCACTTTCCACCAATCCACCAAGCCGGATGCGCTGCCCTGGCGCGAGCTGCGCGGTTTGAAGATCGACCGGCATATAAAAATATGATGCCCGTTGGCCGAGCGCGTAGAAGGTCAACGCTGCTGCCAGTGCAAGAAAGCCGAGGCCACCGAAAATCACCGTCATGCGCTTTTGCTTGCGGGTCATGGCTCCACCTTCATGCCTTGCGCAGCCGCAAAATCTGACAATTGCTTCGCCGCCATCGTTCCCGCACCCAGCGCGGTTACGCCTCGCGAAAGCGCGTCTGCCGCGTCACGCTCTTTGCCCAATACGAGATAAGAACGCACGAGTCGCTGCCAGCCTTCCAAATCATTCGGATTCTCGCGCAGTTTGCTGTCAAGGCTCGCGACCATTTGTTCGATCATAGCAGTGCGGTCAGCGGGGTTCATTTGTTCTGCCGCCTGCGCCTGTTCCTCATTGGGGCCGGGCGCCGTGCGCGCCAGCATCGTCTGCGAGGCCTCCCGCCATGGATCGTCTTGCGGCAAGCTCGCTGTGAGTTGTTTCCATTCACTTGCGGCCTGGTCGGTCTGGCCTTCCTGTGCCTTTGCCATCGCGAGGAAAAAGCGCGCTTTCGGCATCTCGGGCGTGTCTTTCAAGGCTTGCTCAAACGCCGCCTGCGCTTCCTTGGTTATCAGCCCGCCGGATTGATATACCAGCGCTTCACCCAGTCCCGCCTGACGAATTGCCGACGAACCACCGAGCCGCAGCGCGTTGCGATAGGCGCTCACCGCATCGTCGAACCGCTGCATCTTGATGTAGATTGGAGCCAGCACATCCCAACCGCGAAGGTCATCGGGATTGGCGGCAAGCTGCGATTCGGCGCGTGCCACCAGTTCAGCGGGGGTATTTGTCGAGGGATCACGCGTCATGCGCGCCGATAGTGGCTGTTCGGGCAGGTTTGGCGAACCGAGCATCGCGTAAAGACCCCAGCTCACCAGCGGAATCGAAACCACGGCAGCGGCGCCTGCGATTCGAAAAGCAGCGCCGCCCTTGCCTCGTTTCGATGCCGCTTCGCCATCGCCGGCACGCAATATGCGGCGACCAATCTCGGCGCGCGCCTGTTCAGCCTCTTCGCGCGCCAGAATTCCACGGCTTACATCGCGTTCGACTTCCGCGAGTTGGTCCCGATAGACATTGATTTCGTTGGGAGACGCGCCTGTGCCTTCCGCCTTGCGCGAAAGCGGCATCAACACTGCCAGACTGGCAGCGAAGGTCAATAAAGCGGCTGCGACCCAAAAAAACATTGCCACTCAATAATGATCCGGCATTGACGCTACAACACATCGACACTGCGGCGATTTGGCGTTCAGGGTCAAATGCACGTCATATTCTTGGCAAAACCACGCGACAGAACGTCCTACCGGCTTAATTCAGCAGTGACCAGCTTCCATCGCTGTTGCGGCAAGCGGTGCCGCGCGCGGTCTGGCTCGCCTGCCCCGTATAGAGTGTGTGGACATATTGGCGGCAATCCTGCGAGCCTACGCGATAGGGCTGGGCAGCGACGACTTCGCCGCGATTTTCATCGCGGTCGCTCTTCCAGGTAATCACCTGGGTGCTCTGACCATATTCAAGCGCTTTATACTCCGCTTCCAGCGCCTTGCGCCGGTCGCGAGAGGAAAGGTCGCTTCCAATCTTGCCGCCGATCAGGCCGCCGCCGAGGGCCGTAATAACCGATTCCGATGGCGCGGTTTCTGCGCTCGTCTTCGCTCCGCCCACGCTTGCGCAGCCCTGCAAGAACACTGCAGTCAGCACCGCGGCTATCGCTATTCCCCTCTTCATTTAAACACGCCCCCTGACCGACTCCGCCTGCTATTCGGCACATTTAAGCTGGACGTTCGCCCTCAATCCTCCCAATGGCGATTGTTCCAGCCGCAGCACTCCGTCGTACTCCTTGACGAGATCGGCGACGATAGCAAGACCCAAGCCGCTTCCCGGCTTAGTTTCATCCAGACGCTTGCCGCGCTGCAACGCTTCGCGCGTCTGCGCTTCGGGAATGCCCGGCCCGTCATCCTCAATGCTCATCTGAAACCTGTGCGCCGCGGTCCCGGCGCTTTCGATCAAGGACGCCGAAATCGCAACACTCTTGCGCGACCATTTCATCGCGTTTTCGAGCAGATTTCCGGCGATTTCCTCCAAATCTTCGCGCTCACCCGCAAAGATCATGGGTTCGTCGCGCGCGGATAGGGTAATCACCTTGTCAGGATTGACCTTCGCCATAACGCGAACAAGACGCTCCAGAACAGGCTTCACTGGTGTTCTGAACACAACGCTATCGCGCTGTGCCGCCACACGCGCACGCTGCAAATAGTGCTCTACCTGATGCTGCATGGCGGAAGCCTGATCCACGATCATTCGACCGCGAGAATCACCCATCGCGCGCCCCTCATTCAGCAACACGGCCAACGGTGTCTTGAGCGAATGCGCCAGATTGCCCACCTGTGTACGCGAGCGCTCCACGATGCGCCGGTTATTTTCGATCAGCGCGTTCGTTTCATTTGCCAGCGGCTCGATCTCGGTCGGAAAGCTGCCGTCCAGACGCCGCGCCGTCCCCTCGCGCACTTGCGCCAGCGCGGCACGCACGCGTCCAAGCGGGCGCAGGCCGAACAAAATGGCTACGGCGTTGATTGCGATCATCCCCGCGCCGAACAACGCCAGATATCCGAGCAATCGCCCCTCAAATCCGCTTATCTCTGCTTCCAGTTCGCTGCGATTTCCCATCACCCGAAAGCGCGCGGCGCGATTTTGCGGGTCCAGCACGAATTCGCTTTCGAGAACCTGCAATTTCTGCCCCTGCGGGCCTGAAGCTTGATAGCTGCGCTGAAAAGCCGAGTTGAAAGGCACTTGTGCCAGCGGCGGCGAAGCAACCTTCTCCAACATGGAGGTTGAACGAATCTCGCCCTTCAATCCGGGCGAAACCGGTTCCACCGAATAGTACCAGCCCGACCCCGGAATTGAGAATCGCAAATCTCCGAGGTCCGGCGAACCCGTAAGCTGCCCGGTCGGCGAAACGCCCACTGATCCGATCAAATTGAAAAGATGCGCCGATAACAGGCTTTCAAACCCGCGTTCGCTCGCCTGCCGGTAAAGCGCGGCAATAACCGTCGTAATCACGACCAGAGCCAGAATCGCCCAGATTGTCGAAAACGCGATGACGCGAAACGCGAGCGAGCGAAACGCCGATTGAAGCCGTATCGAGCCCGTCTGCGGCACCGGTCAGCCTTGCGGCTCGCGCATGCGGTATCCCATGCCGCGCACGGTTTCGATCATGTCGATGCCCATCTTCTTGCGAAGCCGCCCGACAAACACTTCTATCGTATTGGAATCGCGGTCAAAATCCTGATCGTAAAGATGCTCAACCAGTTCGGTGCGCGACACCACTTCGCCCATGTGGTGCATCAAATAGGCAAGCAGGCGAAACTCGTGCGAGGTCAGCTTCAGCGGCATGCCATTTACGTCAGCTTTCGATGCTTTGGTGTCCAGCCGCAGCGGCCCGCATGAAAGCTCCGAAGATGCATGCCCCGCCGCACGCCGTATCAGCGCGCGCAACCGCGCCAGCACTTCCTCGATATGGAACGGCTTGGCGACATAGTCATCCGCGCCCGCATCTATGCCCGCAACCTTGTCGCTCCAGCGGTCACGCGCGGTCAGCATCAGCACCGGCATTTTGCGCCCGTCGCGGCGCCAGCGTTCCACAACGCTTATGCCGTCCATCTGCGGCAGACCAATATCGAGGATCACAGCATCATATGGCTCTGTATCGCCGAGAAAATGGCCTTCATCGCCATCAAAAGCGCTGTCGACCACATAACCCGCATCTGTGAGCGCATCACAGATCTGCCGGTTGAGGTTTTTTTCGTCTTCAATAACCAGAATACGCATCGAGCAATGCCGCCAGATTATTTGATGTGGAAGATTCTAAGGCTCAATTCGCCGGTACTACGAATTCTGCGCGGCGCGGCCTTTGCCCGTCCTTGCCGGGCACCAGCACCACGATCACACACACCGGCTGTCCGCCCTGATTCGAAGCAGTCGCGCGCGCCAGTGTCCCGCCGTTCTGCGCCGCAACCTGCTGGCCGATGGCATAGCAATCGGCCTGCGCAACCTGCACCGGCGCCTCCGCCGGAGCAGCCGCAACCTCTCCAATGGGCGCAGCAATGAAGGTAGCGGCGACGAGCGCCGCGATTGCATGCCGCATGAATGAATAAAAATAGCTCATGCTGGCTTTCTAATTCAAATGGGCTGAACGCGGAATGAACGGTCCCCAAGCCGCGTTCTGCCTTCACTTTAGCCAATCCGGCTGGTTGCTTGCAACCGTCCGAAAATAGCTATCATACCTGAAATCGTAGTAGCGATGTTTACCGCCGCATCCGTCAAGGCATCTTGCGGCAGGCCGGTCGCGGCAATCCCGGAATAGTTCGCGATAGCCAGCAATATCGTCACAAGCGATGCCCAAACGGTGCGTGAGAGATACCAGGCTTTTGTCTCAATCATGTGTGTCTCCAGTTTTCAGTTGAGAGGAAATATCTTGGTTCGGGCAAGTCCGAACCTGCCACCGGTCCCGATCTGCCGCACACGAACCGTGAAGGACGTCGCGGATGGGAAATCTGCAGCGGCGAGCGCGGCCGCATAGCCCCAGCCAGCGCTGGAAACCTCGGCTTCTCGCACTGTTGCCCCTGCGCCATTTAGAATCTGCAGGAGGTATCGTTCGCTCTCCTCGCCAAGCGGCACATCGGAAGCGTCCCAGTCATCCGCGTCGATGCGGCTGCATCTCACCCAGTCTAGCGCCAGGTCGCCGCCCGCCGTTTTTACGCACCGCAGATGCACCGGCGCGAGCGGCAGCAAGGCCCGCACTCCGCCCGTCGCGTTCACGGTGGTCATGGTTTCATCGGAAAAATCCGCGCCCGTTGGCCCCACGCGCCAGTTCAGCGCCAGTCCCACTTCGCCGGCCTTCAGACCAGCCGCCAACACTGCGCTGTCGAGCAATACCGCATTCGCCCCAACTTCAGCACCGACCGCACTTGCGTCGTCGGTTCCTAGCTGTCCACGCAGAAGGCTGGAAAAGCGCCAATGGTTCGGCGCGATTTCCTCTGCTGCCTCATACTGAATGATCTCCCATTGACCATTTGCCGACAAAACCGCCACCGCATTCGCACCGTTCAGAACCTGCAAGCGGCTGGCGCTTGCAGCTTCACCATCGAACAACTCGACCTCAATCACCGCACTGCGGTCGAACCTTCCGGCAAACCCCTGCCCCAGCGCCGCCAATAATCGCCCCGCATTGGCGGGCTGGGTGACAGTCGCGCGCTGCTCATAACCGGTTGTCTCCGGCGACGAATAAACGATCTGGCTTGCCCACGGCTTTTGCCACGCTCCAATCCGGAACTGATCGGCAGCATTCGTCGCCCCCGGCATCATTGGCAGGTCGAGCATCAGCACCAGCGGCTTGCCCGCAACCAGCGCAGGCACCGAAATGGACGGTAATTCCGGAACCCAACCAGTCGGCGTGAATGGCCGCGCCGGTCGCGCAACAATCTGCCGCGTAAGCCCGTCCTCCACCTGCTGCACGACGAATTCCGCGCTCTCGCCCAGCGCTTCAAGCCTTACCCGCGCGCCCGGATCCGCGCCCACCGTCGCCGCCGGAACCGCAAACGCAATCGTCTCGCGGTCAGACCACAGATCATTGATCCGCCGTTCGAGAAGCCCCGCCGCTTGCCCGCCGTCGAGCGATCCCTGAAAACTGACGACTTCCTGACTGCTGCCACTCGCACCCGGTCGCCTTTGGCGCGCCGTCGAGGATTGGTAGTCCAGCAACGGATCGCGGTAAGCAATCACCATTTCCGCAGGCAGTTCGAAATCCGGCATGCGCGTGCTTTCGACAACGGCGCGCTCTTCATCCAAGACCAGATCGGCAATCTCTGTAGCCGAGACAGCAGCGGAAGCATCGGCGAAAACCAGACTGTCCGCGCCTTCCCACACATCCAGCCTGAAAACATCTACCAGCGATTCAATCGAATTGCGGGCTGTCGTCGCGTCCGAAACGAGATAGCCCTGCACCGTTCCGGACACGAGCGAAACATCGGCCTTCGGCAAGCCATGATCCGTCAGTATCGCATTTATCAGCGCGCCAACCGAAACGCTCTCGGCGCGGCCATTCAGCCAATGCCCAAGCTGCCACAGTCCGCCATCCGCCCAAACATCGGAGCGCAGCGGATATGCCGGAAACGGTCGCGCGTCCCAGGACCACACATAGATGCGCTCATGGTCAAGCATCCGCCCGCCATAGACCGACGAAACCGGGTTCCACGCGCTCTGGAATCCCGACGCGCCGGGGTTCCAATGTTCCAAATGCGCTTTCAAAAATTGCTTCTGCGCAAAGTCGCATCGCCCACCGCTGGAGAAATAGGGCAGCGCGCTTTCGTCGGATTTCGGATCGTAAAAGACATTGGGCTGGTTGCACCCTTTGTCGATTGCGGGGCACCCAATTTCCGTGAACCAGATCGGCTTGGATTGCGGCACCCACGCCGTTGCCGTCGCGGCCTCAACCCCGCCTGCGCGGTTGCGATGCGTGTTCGCCCACCACGCGATCAAATCCTTATAGCGATAGACCCACGGCTTCCCATACGCCCCATCGGAAATCTGCGTGCGGGCTCTCGCAGCGCGATCCGCGCTGCTGGCATAGTACCAGTCGAACCCCTCGCCCCCGGCAATCGACGCGCGCAGACCAGCGGGGTCATATGGTCCGGCAACCCCGTCGGGATGCCCGCCATATTCATCGCCGTCGCGCCAGTCGGATAAAGGCATGTAATTGTCGATGCCAACCGCATCGATTGCCGGGTGCGCCCACAATGCATCCAGATTGTTCAGAACATCGCCGCTGCCATCGGCGGGACGGTAGCCGAAATACTCGCTCCAATCCGCGCCATAGGTCAGCTTGGTCGTGGAGCCGAGCACCAGACGAACATCCGCCGCCAGCTTGCAAAGCTGCTCCACAAAAGGAAACGCCCCCGCGCCGTCGCGCAGCCTGGTCAGCCCGCGCAGTTCCGAACCGATCAAAAACGCATCGACGCCGCCAGCCGCTTTGGCAAGGTTTGCACAGTGCAGAATGAAGCGGCGATAACCCCAATCACTCGTAGCCCCGCTATAGGTCACGGAGCTGCCCGATACGGAAAAATTGCTCCGGCTCACCGTCCCGCAAAATGTGTTGATCTGCGTGCGCGCGGTGCTCGTTCTGTCAGCGGTGGAGGTAATACGGCCCCGCCAGGGATATACCTGCTGCTTTGCCCCGCCATACGGATCAGGCAGTGAGTTCGCGGCTGGAATATCCATCATTACAAATGGATAGAGCGTAACCTTGATGCCACGCGCTTTCAGGCTGGCAATGGCCTGCACCACGCTCGCATCACATGGCGAACCGCCAAAGGCTGCATTGCCGCTATGCCGCGAAACTTCTATCGCAGCCGTGCGCGTCACCCCGCACACTTTCCAACTCATCGAATAGTCGGCGGCGTTCGAACTCACCACCGCCGGGCGGATCAGGCAATTTCCCGCGCGCAGATCATTGCCGTACCAACTCACCACAATCGCGACATGCTTGACGTTCGGACACAGCGCCTGCAACTCGTTCAGTGATGCTTCCAGATCGGTCGCGGCGTGCAGAACATGCCGGTTCACGATCTCGGTTTCGCCCGGTCTGCGCTCCAGCTTCACCGGCACTGTCGCCAGCCCATATTCTGTTGAGCCGGGAATAAGCGTCACCGCGCGAATGTCCTGCTCTATATCTCCGACCGTTCTTAGAACTTCGAAATTGAACTGCGGCAGCCGGTTGCCATAGGCTTCCAGCGGAAACCGTTCGAGCACAACATACGCAACGCCGCGATAGGCTGGCGTGTTGCTCGACCCTTGCTTCACCTCGATCAGCGGGTCGGCAAGCTGGTTTTCTGTTCCGCGATATACGCGCATCTCGACCTTGGTCAGGTCGATTTCCTGCCCGTCGGCCCACACCCGGCGCACGCCCGCAATCGGCCCTTCGCACAGCGCAAAAGCCGCATTGCCGAAATAGCTATATTCGGAAACCTTCTGGCCGCCGCCCTTGCCGCCCTGCCGCTTGGTCTGCTTCACCTCTTCAAAACGGGTCGCCCAGATCAGCGTGCCGCCCACGCGGGCCGCGCCATAAACGCGCGGCAGCGATGCGCCCTCCTCCGCCGTGAAGGGCCGCGCGCCGTCCAGCCTTGCGCCTTCAACGGTTTTCGTGCCGCCCAGCAGCGCGCGGTCGATCAAGTAGCCGCCAATCGCGCCCGCAGCCGAGCCAATGGCAGCGCCAGCCGCGCCGAGATAACCACCGATGAAAGCACCGGCGGCCTGCAATATGATTGTTGCCATTCAGATCAGCTTTCGGGGAATTGGAACGCGCCAGCGATGCGCTGCCGCCATTGCGGCACCAGCGAGGAAACCGTAACCGCATTGCCTTGATAGGCATGTATGAATCTGTCGTGCGCCACCAGAATGCCCGCGTGCTTTGCGGGCAGGTTCGGACGCCACCGGAACAGGATCAGATCGCCCGGCTCCGGCGCATCGCGCTCAATGCAATGCCGTCGCGCGGCGTCGATCAGCGCTTCCTCGCCACCGGCTTCCGCCCAGTCCGGCGCATATGCGTCTGGTATTTCTGCCTCACAGCCATAGACCTCGCGCCACACGCCGCGCACCAATCCCAGGCAATCACAACCGACATGTTTGCGGCACGCCTGATGCCGATACGGCGTGCCCTCCCAACTCAGCGCCTCAGCGATAATCCGATCCTGAATCATCGGACCACCGCCCCGCCATCGAAATTGCCGCTATCGGTCGCATAGGAATAGGCCAGATCATTACCGGGCAAATGCGGAAAGCCCCTGAAGTTCAACGCATTGCTGAATCGTGTTCGACAACTCGCGAAGCTCTTGTCGCAACCCGCAACGATTGTGAACGTGTCTCCCACGCCGGGAACGGCGGCGCCCGCCATCAGGTTCAGCGTCACGGTGGCGTCGGCCTTCACATGCCGCCGCACCCGAACCTGCTCGCCGTTCCACTGCCCGCTTGTCCAGGTCAGCAATCCATCCGTGAACCAGCCCGTCGAAAACCCGCTCAGCCCACTAGCCGAAATCGTCGTCTTGTTCTGCAAACCGGCAACCGCGCCCGTCCCCGTATGCGCCGATCCCAGTGCAAATTTGCAGCGCGCATCGCCAAGCTCGGCATCGCATCGCCGCAACACATAGCGACCATTCGGCTGATCCAGCGACCGCATCCGGCTTTCGAGTTCGGCAACGAAACTGCCGTCTCTGCGCGTGATCTTCCCCACGACCGAAAAGCCGATCCGCGTGAAATGAGCCGTATCGCGCCAATTCACGAGAAACGTCTCGACGCTCGCGCCGTCGAGCAGCCCTGCCGAAATATCTGCATCGCTTATGCTCGCGGAAGAAAGCGCACCCTCGACATCAACGCTATCCACCTGCAACCCGAGACTGCGCTTGGCTTCGCTGGCGCTGAACCCGCTCTGCGGCTCGCACAGCGTACCATCAATCGTCAGTGGCATGTCGTGGTCGGTGTATCCCAGCGCCACGCCATCCCGCCGCGTCAGTCGCCAGCAGCGGCACACGGTCGTTACAGTGCGGCCAAGATGGTCGCGCAACTCCTGCGGATAGCTCATAGCAACACCTCGGTCAGCGGAATTGCCGGAAACTGCCCAACCTTGAACGCGGTCAGGCTCGCGGACAGGCTGTCCGTATCGAAGCGCACAGGCACGTCGAACTCGTAGCCCGCGCTCACCACCTGTCCGCTGGCGGGTATCGCGCCCGCCGCAAACACCACCTCGCCCGTCGCTGCATCGAACGAAAAGGCCGCCGCGCTCTGCACGATCCCACCGACAGCAACCATCAGGCCGCTGACCACCGGCTTGCGGATCAGGCGCAGATACGCATCGCTTCCCGTGCCATAGGTCTTGACCAGTGCGAATCGGGTATTGACGCCATTGCCCGTTCCCAAACCTTGATCCAGCGCGCTGATCGTCCGGTCCGGCGCGCAGGATTTCATGTCAAATGGATCGCGGAACCGAAACGCGTGCAGCGACCCGCGCCGCGCCTCGAAAAACGCAATAACCTCATAGAGATCGGCCAGCGACCTCACACCCGTTCCTGCGTCGAAGCGACGGCGCGAATTTGCCGTCCGCGCGTTGCGCTTCTCGCGGCCAGAGGTCAGGCTGACGATTTCGTTGCGCCGTTCCGGCCCACCTGTCGCACCGAACGCGACTGTCAGCGGAAACTGCACATCGTGAAAATCCGAGAATTCTGTCATTCCGCCCCCTAGAGCGACCGTGCGCCGCGACGCACGGCGCGCGCCAACATGCCGGTAATCTGCGCCTCGGATTTCCTGAACGAACCGGCATCCTGCGCATTCACGTTGAACACGACATTCACCGGCGCGCTGCCACCGCTTGACATCACGCCCAACCTGCCATCCGCCGTGCGCTGCAATGGCATGATCGCTTCGGTGCCTGCCTCGCCCATCAGGCCGAGATTTCCGCCCATCGGGAAATATGTCGGCGACGACACCACGCCGCCCGATGCAAACGGCACGACCGCGCCCGGCACACCGCCCTTTGCAAATCCGGTAACGCCGCCAAACACGCCCGAAACGATCGAATTGAGCATGCTGCTGAGCGGAGCGAGCCCCTTGTTCAGCGCCATACCCGCAATGTTCATGCCGATCTGGCGCAGCACATCATCTAGTTCCTTGCCGCTCACAACGGCGCTGCGCAGCCCCGAGGCCAGTTGCGAACCGAAATTGCCCGCGATTGATTGAAGGCTTTCCAGCGCGGTCTGGAATGCGCTCGTGTCGGCTTCAATCGCTACACTCACTTTTTCGCTGCTCATTGCATCTCCTTGTCGGGAAACAGGTTCATCAGCGCATCCAGCTCGCCGCGTGTGGGCACTGCCGGTCGCGCCGGATGGAAAGCGCTCCACGCACGCTCAAGCTCGCGCGGGGTCATCGACCAGAAATCGGCGGGAGAAAGCCGCAGCAGGCCGAGGCCAAACGCCATCGCATCAGCCCAGGGAAATGGCCGTGCAGGGCCTGCTGCGGCCTTCAAGGGTTTTGCGGCTGCCCCTGCGCGCTGCCGAACGTCTCCGTCAGCAGACTGGCCACGACGCTCGCATAGCCCGCCGCACCGCCTTCCACACGCAGCGCCGCCACGCCCTCATCGTCGATTTTCTCACCCGCGCCACGCAGCCCCGCACCGATAATGCGGATCATGTCACGCGCCGACAGTCGGCCTGTCGCGAAACGCTCCACCAGCGCGCCAAGATCGTCCGCCGCGAAGGCGTCTTCCAGTTCGGCCAGCGCGCCCAGCGTCAGGCACAGCTTGCGTGGCACGCCGTCGATAACAGCCTCCACCTCGCCCCGTCTGCGGTTCACGCTCATGCGGCCACCGTGAAGCTGATCTGTCCGGCAGATTCCAGCCCGATTTCAAACCCGACTTCGCCGTCATGGCTGCCGGAATATTCGAGCGCGGTGATCTGGAACGGTCCTTGCAGCGTCCCGAAGTCCGGCACGATCAACTGCCAGTTCACGATGCTGCCCGCGAAAAAATTCTCACGGATTTTCGTGTCCGACTGCGCGTCCTTGAAAATGCCGGACCCGCTTACGGATGCGCGCTGCACGCCCGCTCCTGCCAGCAATTCGCGCCAGCGCCCTGCCGAGTCCTGATCCGTCACATCGACGGACTGGCTGTTGAATGCGATCTTCTTTGTCCGCAGCCCCGCGACGGTCACATAACCGCCCGGCATGCCGGTATCGACCTTCAACAGAAGGTCTTTTCCTTTCTGTGCACCCAATGGGTTTTCCTTTTTTGGCAAAAATGGTGCTGTCGCCCCGATTCATCGGAGCACCGCAAGGCACTGAATTGGTTTGATTTTAACCCGCTTCGACGACCGCCCTAAAGCGTATCAGCCCGTGATAGACGGATTGATCTTCATCGAACCGCGTTTCGGCAAATTCCTGCCGCAGGTTCACGAGCCTGAACCCGCTCATCGCGAGCGGTTTGTCGTGCAGCAATGTTTCGAGGCGCTGCATAATATCCAGCGTCTCCTGCTTGCCCTTCGCTTTCGACCACACATGCAGCGTGAAAAGATGCTCGGTGCCGATTTCGGTGCCCGTGCTCCAGTCATAAAAGCTGGTGCGCCCGAATGTGACATAGGGAAACGCCACGTCGGACTTGGTGTGATCGAACACCTTTGCGCCGCCAAGCATGGTGGTGAGGGTCGCATCGCCTTGCAGCAGCGCGAACACCGCCTTCTGCAACTCAATCGCGGCGGATGCCATTCACGTCTCCCCTGCTTTCGCGCTGTCGCGCTGGCCTTTGCGGCCTTGCGTCAGCCTGCCCTTGTTCGAGGTCTTCCGCAAGATCATGCGCCTTTGCCCTCAGCGCGCGGATCAAGCCCTGCATGGTCAGCTTCACCGCCAGCTTCAAGCGCCCTTCTCCGAAACGCCGCAAAGCAGATAGCGCCCGCTCTCGTCCGGATCATACACGGTGCGTATCTCAAAAATGCGATTGTCCTTCACCAGCCGCATTCCGCTTTGAATGCCGGCCTGCCAGCGCATCGTAATCTCATGCGTCACGGTTTCGACCGTCTGGTCGGCGGCAAAGCTGCTGAAAGCCTTCACCGGTTCGATCTTGGCAAACAGCTTGGCCGTCTCGTTCCAGTTTTCGGTATACCCGCCCAGCGCGTCATAAACGGTCTGGCATTCCTGCAGGGAAAGCTCCTCACGAAACGCTCCTGGATCAATGTTCAATGTGGTCATCAAAGCCGCCTTTCGACATAGGCTGAAATCATTCGGTCATACCCTGCCGGGTAGGAAACGGGCTGCTCGGACGGGCCGTAGCTCGTGCGGAATTCGTACCAATGCGCCGCCAGCAGTGTGATTGCGCGGCGCAGAATATCCGGCACGTCCGGCCCCGCCTCACCGAAGCCGCAGGCAAAGTCGATCTCCAGCCCATTCATCACGCGCAGGCCGTTAAGCCTGGTTGCAATGACAATCCGCGCCGGGCGCGAGACCGTATCGGCTTGATACTCATCGGCAGATAAGACGTGCGCCGCGCCATCCGCATCGTAGAAAGTCACCGCTGCAACCTCCCGCACCGGATGGCGCGGCAGAAGCACAATGCCGTTCGACGGAACGCGGTCCAGCACCAACCGCCAATCCTGCTCGATCAGCGCCAGCCCTGTCGCGCGTTCCAGATCTTCGCGCGCCGCCCGGATCAGCCCGACCAGAAAATCGTCTTCGCTGGCGTGTCCAAGCCGCAAATATTGTTTGAGTTCGGCGAGCGTAACGGGCTCGGCACCCGGCTCACCTGTTCGGATAGAAGTCACGATTGCTCACCCGTTTGGAAAAGAAAACAGCCCCGGCGGGAGGTGCGCCGAGGCCGCGTGAAATCCCGACAGTGAAACCGTCAGGAAGCTGCGAATTTCATTAGCTTGATCGCATCGAAATCCTGCACGCCGCCGCCCACGCGCTTGGTCGTGTAGAACAGCACATAGGGCTTGGCGGAATACGGATCGCGCAGCACGCGCACGCCCGTGCGGTCAACCACCAGATAGCCGCGGCTGAAATCGCCGAACGCAATCGACGCGGAATTCGCCGCCACATCCGGCATGTCTTCGGCCTCGACGAGCGGAAAGCCCAGCATCGTCGCGCGCTGTCCTGCAACCGCTGGCGGCGCCCACAGATAATTGCCGTCCGCGTCCTTGAATTTGCGGATCAGCGCCTGCGTCTTGCGGTTCATCACCCAGCTTGAATTCTGGCGGTATCCCGCCTTCAACGCGTAAACGAGGTCGATGAGCTTGTCCGACGGATTGCTTGCCGGGAACGCACCCGCCGCGCCCGAAGCGATATAGCCCACCTTGCCCCACTCCCAGGCGCTTTCTGCAACCTGATCGTAGTTCAGCAGACCGCGCGGCTTGTTGGTCCCGTCACCATTGACGAAGGCCGCGCCTTCCTGCGCCGCAAAAGCTGCATCCACCTCGCTTGCGATCCACTGGTCGAGATCGACAACCGAGTCCTCAAGCAGCGCCGAGGTCGCCGCGGGCATTGCGTAAAGTTCCATTGTCGGAAACTGCAACTCAGCCAGCGTTGGCGTATTGGTCTGCGGGCGCGCTGCCGTTTCAGCGACCCAGCCGACCGCAGGTCCACCCACCGCGAACGGCTTTTTCAGCACTGCTGCCGAAACCTGCCGCACAGCCGCAATCGAGCGGATCGGCGATAGGTCTGCCAGTCGTTTGCTCACTTCTGCTTCGGTCTGTGCAGGCACCAGATAGCCGCCATCCTGACCGGAACCGTAGGACATCGCCTTGGCGTCCAGCGCGCGGATCTGGCGGTCGTCGCCGGAGCGCATATACGCCTCGAAGGCTTCCTTGTGCTCGTCCGGCTGAACCGCCCCTGCACCACCCAAACCGGGACGCAGGCCCTTCATCGTCAACGCATCCAGCGCGCGTTTCTGCTCATCCAGCGCTCGTGAAATGCGATCCACCTTTTCGGTCGTCAGCACATCCGCGCCGGAGCGCGTTTCAAGCTGTGCAAGCCGCTCGTCATTTGCCTGCTTGAAGCTTTCGAATGACGTCATGAACGTGCCGAACGCATCGGCCAGTTCACCGCCCTTGTTTTCCGGCGCTCGTTCCGTCTGGTTTATTGCCATGCTTGTCCGTTCCTTTCGTTGAACATGCGGGAGGCTGCGCGCATCTGCGCCGCCAATTGTTTTTCGTCGGGCGCGCCGTCGCGCCCTTTCACCACCGAAACGCGTGCGTTCGGCAGCATCGGAAACGTCACCACCGATATTTCCCAGAGGTCGGCTTCCAGAATCCGGCGCACGCCCCTCGTCTTGTCCGGGTTTGCCCGCACCGTGCGGAAGCCGATGGAAAGCCCGTCCAGCGCGCCCGCCCGCATCAGGCTCAGCACTTCCGCCGCGCGCCCCACGCCCTCCGTCAGCTTGCCCTTCACAAACAGCCCGCGCGTGTCCTCGGCAATGTGTGTCCACACGCCGATGGGCTGGTTCGGGTCGTGCTGAAACAGCATGCGGATGCCATTGGCCCCGCGCCTTGCCAGCGAGCGTGCGAAAGCACCGCGCTCCACCACGTCCTGCGCCAGATCCGTCTCGCCAAACAGGCTTGCATAGCCGCTGAATTCGCCGCGCTCATCCACGCGCGCCAGTGCAAGCTCCACGCGCTTTGTGTCGAGCAGGCGCGCCAAGGCCCTACTGTTCATTGTTCAATCTTCCTTCTTACCGATTTCGGCCTGGAAAAAGCGCAGTGTCAGGCCGAGCCCCCACCACGCGCAAAGGCTTGCGACGGCTGCGCCCGTCAGCATTGTTTCGTTCGCGCCAAGCAGCGCGCCAACGCCCAGTTCGTCGGCGAGTTTCACGCCCACCGTCCCGCCGAACACCAGCCCGCACGCCACGCCAACGAAGAACCTCAGCGCCGCCTCGCGCCGTCCGCGCGGCAGAATGTAGGCGAGCGAGATTGCGGAGCCAGCCACAGCGCCGGCTCCTTTCACGGCCCATTCCAGAGCCGCGTCAGGCATTTGCTGCATTTCGATTTTTTCCTTGAAATAGAGCGGCTATCCGCTCACGCCGTATCCAACCGCCGTGCGCTTCTCGTCGTCGGTCAGAAAATCCGCAGCGCTTACGCGCGCCCACAGCGCATCGCGTTCGGCGGCCAGTCCTTCGATGCCATCGGCATCGAACCAGAGCCGCACATTGTCGCCGTAGAGCGGCGCGAGCCAAGCCGATAGATCACGCATTGTCCGCGCTATCAGTGGCAGAATCGTCAGCCGATAAAACGCGCGATTGGCTTCCTGATAGTTGGAATATGTGCTGTCGCCGGGAATACCCAGCAGCATGGGCGGAACACCAAACGCCAGCGCGATATCCCGGCTGGCCGAATGTTTCGCCTCGACGAAGTCCATGTCTTTCGGCGTCAGTGCCATGGGCTTCCAGTCCAGCCCGCCTTCCAGCAGCAACGGCCTGCCCGCGCGCGCCGGGCCGGAATAGCCCTCTTCCAGCTCCGTTTTCAGCCGGTCGAACTGCTCCCCGGAAAGATTGCCGCCATCCTTCGGCGCATACACCAATGCGCCGGAAGGCCGTGCCGAATTGTCGAGCAGCCCCTTGTTCCAGCGCGCCGCCGCGGCATGAGTATCCAGCGCGACCAGCGCAGCCTCAAGTGGCGCAAATCCATAGTGATCGTCGAGCGGGTGAAACAGGCTCAAATGCACCGCCCCGCCGCCCGGATCGAGCCCGAGCGAAACGCGGCGCTTCTTCGCGCCTTCGCGATGTTCAAGCGCGGTTGGCCAGCCGCTGGAATCCGAGATCACCATAACCCGGTCGGGCCGCAGCAAATGCAGTTCGCGCGCTTGCGGCCCGACCTCGATCAATTCCAGATAAGCATTTCCTGAAAGCAGCAAATGCCCGTAAAGCGCCTCGAAAAACGTCCCGCCCGCCTGTCGCGGATTTGGCCGCGCGAGCAGGTCCAGCAGCGGGTGCGCGTTCAGTTCCGCCTCGCCTTCAAACGCCAGCAACGGCACCGCTGCCACCGCCTCGCAGATCATCCGCACTGCGCGATGCGCCACCGGATTTCCCATGAACCCCGCGCGCGCCAGCGAGGCATAATCCCGGCGTGTCCACCGCGCCTCTCCTTGCGTTTGCAGCGTCACAAATCCATACGCGTCCTTACGTTCAAGGCGCGCGCGATTCCCCCGCGACCAGGGCCATTTCCAATCCATCAGCAATCCTCTTGAATATGTCGATCAGCCGAAATCGCGAATGCGCGGTTCGCCCAATGCGCGTGGCAAAAGATCGGTCACGGCCCACACCAGCGCATCCAGCCTGTCCGGCGAATGCCCATCCGAAAGCCCGTTCGGGCCGAAATCGCACATCTCGTCTTCCAGTTCGGGAAAGCGCCCCGCATGGCGCACCAGCCCTTGCGCATAAAGTGCTGCCACCGGCTCGGCCCGCAGCCATTTTCCGCGCTGCGCCCGCACATCCTTCACCGCAACACTTGCATCGACCGTGCGGATCACCGCCGCGACCATATCGCCGCCTTGATTGACCTCCGCCACGATGCAATCCGCTGCCAGCCGATGATAAAGCGCAACCGCGCGCGCCGCCCATTCGGTCGGCTTCAGTCCGCGCACGCTTTCATCCGCCAGCACGACAACGCGACCGCCATCCGCAATTCCTGCCGCCACGATTCCACACGCGTCAGACGTTTTGCGCGAACCCGCAGGCGGATCGACCGCCACCACGATCCTTTGCAATTCCGGCATGTCTGCCAGATATGCGCCCTCGATGCCCGCGCGCGTCCACAGCGCGTCCTCGCGATCTTCGATAAGTTCGCCGTCAAGCTCCTGCCGTCCCAGCCGCGTCCCGGCATATCGCCCTTCCAGCGCTGCAATGAACCCTTCTGCCAAATTCTCCGCATTGTCCCGCGTCGAATAGCGATCCACCTCAAATGCCGGATCACCCATCAGCCGCTTGATCAGCGAAGTCGGCTTCGGCGTCGTTGTAATCAGTTGCTTCGGCCTCTGGCCCAGCCTCAGGCCGAATTGCAGCATGTCGAAGCAATGTTCGGCATTCTTCCACTTCGCAGCCTCGTCGCACCACGCGGCCATGAATTGCGGCCCGCGCAAACTCTCCGGGTCTTCCGACGAAAACACATAAGCCACCGCGCCCGACGCCCATAAAAGCCGCCGCCGTGTCGGCTCATATCGCGGGCGGTCACATCGCGCGACAGAGCGTATCCCAGACGGCCCGTCGATCATCACTTCGCGCACGTCGCCCAGCGTTTCCCCCACCAGCGCAATGCGTCCATTCGGCCTTCCCGCTTCTGCGATTGGCGGAAGCCCGCAGGCCTGCGCGATAGTCCATTCCGCGCCGAGCCGCGTCTTGCCTGAACCGCGCCCGCCCAGCACGAGCCAGTTGTCCGGCACGCCGAGCGCACGATAGCGCCCCGGCAGGCAGGTCATCAGCCATTCATTTTCGATTGCGTTCGCCGTTTCCCCCAGATTTGCCCGCAGCCATGTCAGCTGCGAGTTCTTTGGCAAGGCTGACGATCCGTCTGTTGATCCGGTCGAGCATCTGCGCGAGGTCTTCGTTCTGCCGCAAGGCGTTGTCTCGGATGAGTTCATCTGGGCTCAAAATCTCGATCAGTTTTTCGGTGACGCGCACTGCCGAATTGAGTGCATCCATCTCGGATTTATCCAGCGCGTCGCCATGTTCTGAGATGCGCAGCATTTCTTCCACGCGCCGCGCGATAGAGGCCGAAGCCTTTCTCAATTTTGCGACGGTGCGATCATCCTCCCCGGACAACCTCCATCCGTGGAGTTGCGCCTGCTTGCGGATGGAGTTCAGCGAACGACCCGTCGCATCGGCCAATTGTTCGAGCGAAACGCCATTAAACTCGACAAGCTGGCGCTGCGCTCGCTCTCGCGCGCGGTTCCATTGTGGCAATGCCATCTCCGATTAATGTAGGTTTGTTGCGTCGGCCAGCTTGCGCTGACACTCCTCATCCGCCTGCCTGCACCTTCTACCGCGAGGGGAGAAGGTGCAGGCAGGCGGATGAAAGGTAATGAGTGAAAGCCATAGCGGCATTCAATCCACACCATCCGGAGACGCTGTAGATTGCGCATTCGGCCCGCGCCGCTCACACTTTTCTGACGATAGATAAATCCTACCAAACCACCGTCACGGTGTCAAGGATTATTTTCCTATTATTTTTTCATTGCTCGACAACGCCCCGTCACACACGAATTGTTAAAGGCTCTTCGGTCTTTTTGGTTTGGTTTGCGGGCGCATTCAGCCTATATCCATTAGCGGCCCTTGGCGGGGGATGCCGGAGTTATGTTCAGACGGGAGGGAAAGACCAAGCTTAAAGCGCCGCGTGCTGGTCTGGCGCTGGCGGTTGATGCTTGGCTTGATTCGGCTGTCTATTCGGTCGGTTTCCGCCTTCGCGATTTCTGGGAAAGTATCACGATTTTCTTCCGCCGTTTCCGCGTGCGCGGTTGGCGGCGGGCGCTTGTCGAGCTTGGCTCCGAGGCCATGACGATGGGTGCCGGTGGCGCTATCGTTATGCTGGCGCTTGCCATGCCTGCCTTTGAGGAAACCAAGGGCGACTGGCGCAATCACGGCGACTTCGCCGTCACCTTCACTGACCGCTACGGCAATGAGATCGGCCAGCGCGGAATCATCCAGCGTGATTCGGTGCCTGTCGACAAAATGCCGGGCTTCGTCGTCAACGCTGTGCTGGCCACGGAGGACCGCCGCTTCTTCGATCATTACGGCATTGATTTCATCGGCCTTGCACGCGCCATGAACGAAAACGTTCGCGCGAACTCAGTTGTTCAGGGCGGCTCCACGCTGACCCAGCAGCTTGCGAAGAATCTCTTCCTCAGCAATGAGCGCACCGTCGAGCGCAAGGTGAAGGAAGCTTTCCTGTCGGTCTGGCTTGAGATGAACCTCTCCAAGAAGGAGATTCTCCAGCTCTATCTCGACCGCGCCTATATGGGCGGTGGCACGTTCGGCATCACCGCAGCGGCAGATTTCTATTTCAGCAAGCAGGTCAAGGATCTCACGCTGGCTGAGGCCGCCATGCTTGCGGGTCTGTTCAAGGCTCCGGCGAAATATGCGCCGCACATAAACCTTCCGGCAGCGCGCGCCCGCGCCAATGAAGTGCTGACCAACATGGTTCAGGGCGGATTCCTCACCGAAGGCCAGGTGCTTTCGGCGCGCCTCCACCCTGCCGACATCATCGACCGCGGCGACCTGAAAGCACCGGATTATTTCCTCGATTGGGCGTTTGATGAAGCCAAGCGCATCGCCCAAAAATACGGCATTCACTCGATGGTCGCGCGCACCACTGCCGACATCAACATCCAGCGCGCCGCCGAAGAAGCGGTTGAGTTTCACCTTCGCCAATATGGCAAGGACTACCGCGTCACCGAAGGCGCCGTCGTGGTCATGGAAACGAACGGCGCTGTTCGCGCCATTGTCGGCGGGCGGGATTATGGCGCGAGCCAGTTCAACCGCGCCACCAAGGCCGAGCGGCAGGTCGGCTCCTCCTTCAAGCCTTATGTCTATGCCGCGGCGATGGAAGCGGGCATGACCCCTGAAACGGTGGTGTCGGATGGTCCTGTCTCCTGGGGCAACTGGACGCCGAAGAACTACGGACGCTCCTTCTCAGGTCGCGTCACGCTGGCCAGCGCGCTTGCGCGGTCTATCAATACGGTCCCTGTGCGGCTCGCCAAGGAAAAGCTCGGCATTGATCCCATAGTGAAGCTCACTTACGACATGGGCGTGGAATCAAAGCTAAATGAGCATAAGACGATGGTGCTTGGCACGTCGGGCATGACGGTTATGGATCAGGCGACCGGCTATAACACCTTCGCTGATGGTGGCTATTCCGGCGTGCGCTACGGCATCACGCAATTGCGCACGCGCTCCGGCGACGTGTTTTACGATCACGGACGCGATGCGCCTGCCCCGCGCCGCGTTCTCACCGATCAATCCGTGGCTTACATGAACAGTATGCTTGCGGGCGTAAATGATGCGGGAACAGGTCGCCGCGCCTCCATGCCGTTGATCCGCTCCGCTGGTAAAACCGGCACTACTCAATCCTATCGCGATGCGTGGTATGTTGGCTTCACGGGCAATTACACAGCCGCCGTCTGGCTCGGCAATGATGACTTCACGCCGACCAAGGAGATGACGGGCGGCTCCCTGCCCGCCATGACATGGAACCGGCTGATGACTCACATCCACCAGAACATCGACCTGAAGCCTATCCCCGGCCTGGAAAATCCGTTTGTCGATCCGGCAATCATCGCCAAGGCGAAGGAGGAAGCGGCTCACACCGAAACGGCGGACGGCCCGCCCGCGCCAGACCTCGACGCCCCCCGCGTCCTGTCCGCCGACACGGCGCGCGTGCTGCGCCAGATGGCGGACCGCTTCGCGGGCGCCGAGCAGCTTGAAGCGCCCGCCCCTGCGGCTCTCACCGCGCTTTAGGGTCGTTTATGATCCGCACCGCGTTGCTTATTCTGCTGACATTGGCAGTCGCCATTTGTGGCGGTGCAGCAAGCGTTGCATTCGTTATGGATCGAGACATCAAACTCGGCGCTGCCCGCGTCGGCTCGTGGACCGCCTATCCTGACTCAGGCTCTGTCACCGCCGATCCTTATGCGCTGGCGGAAGCTGCCGTCGAAGGCACTCTGTCGCTCGGGCGCTCGGAAGGACTCAGCTTTTCCGCACAGAGCGACGATAACGGCAACGCATTGCGCGCAGAGTGTGTCTATCGTCTCACCGGCGAAACACCGCTGGCGCGATTCTGGACGCTCCGCTCGGAACCTTACGAATATCTCGACGCAATTCGCGTGGCCACCGCTCCGGCGCACGGCACCTTACAATCGCGTTCCGTCATTCGTGGCGAAGACAACAACATCGAGATTACCATCGGCCCCAAGCCCGCGCCGGGCAACTGGCTGCGCACCGAAGGCGAAGGCCGCACGCGTCTGGTGCTGACCATTTACGACTCGCTCACTCAGGGTGGGCCGATGGCGGAAACCATGCAAATGCCGTCCATCACGCAGGTTGCCTGCAATGGGTAAGGCAGCAGCTTTCCGCATCGGTCATGCCGTCCTGCTCGGCCTTTTGGGCGCGGCGATCCTGCACATCATCATTCTGTTGCTATTGCCGGAAATCTCTAACCGAAGCGCATGGTCGCGCATGGCCGAGGCCGCTGATCTTTATCAGCCGCTCCCCCTGCGCAACAATCTGCCCGGCACGGCGCGCGACGCAAATCGCGATCCTCTCTTTCGCTCCGTTGCCTGCCGGTTCGATCTGACTGATGGCCTGCTGCGCGTGCAAGCTGCCGGCGCTGTGCCGTATTGGTCTGCGTCGGTCTATGACCGCGCGGGCAAGAATCTCTACAGCTTCAACGACCGCAGCGCCCGCGACAAGGCGCTGGACATTGTGGTGCTCACGCCCGCGCAAATGCTCGAAGTGCGCAAGGAAGTGCCTGAAGAGCTCGGCCAGTCCGTCTTTGTCGAATCTTCGGAAGAGGAAGGCGTCACGGTAATCCGCGCATTCATTCCCGACGAGAGTTGGGGACCGTCCGTCGACGCATTCCTTGATTCGCTCCGCTGCCAACCGCAGTAGCGCGCCTCAACGCAACGTCTCTTCATCATTCTCGGACTACCCCTTGCAGCCTCATACTCTTTCGTCACCCTCGAGCTTGTCCCGAGGGTCTGCTACGATCGAATTTGATAACCTGCAGATCCTCGGGACAAGCCCGAGGATGACGGCAGAGAATGGATTTTGGCGCACAACCATTCGCCGAACCCAACAACCTCAATGCGCGGGTTTTTGCACCGCTGCGCACTGCGTTTCGTCTATTTTGTCTGCCGCCTGCGCTGCCCAGCGGCCTGTCGGCCCCTCGTAGCCTCATACCCTTTCGTCACCCTCGAGCTTGTCCCGAGGGTCTGCTACGATCGAATTTGATAACCTGCAGATCCTCGGGACAAGCCCGAGGATGACGGCAGAGAATGGATTTTGGCGCACAACCATTCGCCGTACCCAACAACCTCAATGCGCGGGTTTTTGCACCGCTGCGCACTGCGTTTCGTCTGTTTTGTCTTCCGCTTTGATCCGCTCGTAGCGTACGCCGGGAAAAATGATCACCGGAGCGAGTTCGCCAGCTTTCTGGCGCTGACTGGATGCCGAAGTCCTCGGCACGAATGAGAGTACCATGCCCATGATGCGTTATCCGATCTTCAAAGATACGGAGCACTTTACGCAACGCCTCCTTTTCCAATTCAGCAGCAAACTCGGTTAACACAGTGCTAACAAATTCGACCTATTTTGAATTTTGTGTACCGGCATCTGTCCGGTTGAGTTTTGAGTTCGTGATCGGGCGTATTCCGGGTGCAGTCTTCCTCCTCCGATCTAAGGCCATTCGCGCATGCGCAGATGTCGCGTGCGGACCGTCTGCTGCGCGCGGCGGTGTCCGGCTATTGCGCGCTCACGCGTCCGCGTAAATTCGACGCGCAACAGCTTCAGGATCTTGCGCTTCCGCTCATTGGCCGCGCCTCGCGTGAAACCTTGCGCTACGTCGCTGCCGCGCTGTCAAAATGCGAGACTGAGCCGCCGGAACTGGTGCGCGAGCTTGCCCGCATGTCCATCGACATCGCCGCTCCGCTGCTCACCCATTCCACGAGCCTCACCGATACAGACCTCATCATTCTGATCGGCGCGCATGGCATCGGTCACGCACGCGCCATTGCACGGCGCAGCAGTCTTCACCCGTCCATTTCTCAGCTGATCCGGTTAATCGAGATGCGCCATCCTTCGACAGCAAAGACCAGCCCGGCTGAGCCCGTGCCCGAAAAGCCTCAATCAACGACCGCCGAACGTCTGGAGCAAGCGCGCGAAAAGCTGCGCCTCATCATGCTCGCCGCAGGAACGTGGCCCACCGCTACCGAAGCGGACATCAAGCTAAGCTATGAAAAGCTGCGCGACACGGTCCTCAAGGGTGGCGGTACGCGATTCGTTGCGGTGCTTTCCGACAGCCTCGGCGTCAGCCGCGAAACGGCATGGATCATCGCTACCGACGCCAGCGGCGAAAAGCTCGCAATGGCGTTTCGCGCCATCGGCCTTTCCGAAGAGCGCGCCTACCTATTGCTATCGGCGCTGCTTCCACAGCGCTTTCCAGATGCCGAGCACATTGCCGAATTTCTGGAGCACTATCGCGATTCGACGCTCGATTCGGCAGGTCGTCGGCTTGAACGCTGGCAGACCACGCCTGCGCTCAGATCTGCTCGATCAGTATAAATTCGGAAGCGTCTTTCTTGCCCGGCTCCAGTTCGACCACCCATAGGTCAGGGTCGAAACGCTCCTCCTTCGCAATCCGCGCTTCGATCTTTTCTGCGCTGTCCTGCAGGACAAGCTGGAACCGACGGTCTTGCGGCTTGCCCGTGTCATAGCTGGCTTGCGGCGCGGGGCCATAAAGTGCCGCCTCCCCCATCCGGTTGCGCGTAACCACGAAAATCGCGCCCGCTTCCGTTGCGCCGCGTTTCAGCACGGCAGCAAAGCCACCAGCGCTGAACACTCGCCGCACAACAGCGGCAACCCACAGTTCTGAAGTAATTCTCATATGCCGCTCATAGGCGAAGCAAAGCGGTCAGTCGATCAGATGTTCGGCCTTCATCTTGCGATAAACAGCCTCATCCGGCTCGCCCGTTTGCGGTAGGCCGAACAGCGCCTGAAATTCCTTGATTCCCGCCCGCGTCTTTGCGCCCATGCGGCCATCGGCATCGATACCCTCATTGCCGAATGCCTTCAGGCCCGTCTGAATTCTTGCCAGCAGCGCCGTCGCGTCCGGCGCAGGCGCTGGCGGCTCGATCGAGCCGGTAATGTCGGCAATGCCGAGTTCTTTCAGCAGTTTTTCATCAACGTGCCCGGAAACCGTAAAGCCCATTTTCTGCTGATAGGCCGAGATCGCCGCCGATGTATTCGGCCCCGCCAAACCATCGACATCGCCTTGATAATATCCGAGCTGCTTCAGCACTGCCTGCACAGACTGCAACTGCGCATCGCCTTTCGGCACACTGCGCGGCACATCCGCTGGCCGCGCTTGTGGCAGCGGCGTTTCCGGCCGCTCAAGACGAATAGTCGTCTCCGGCTCGTTCGTCTGATTGCGGCTACTTACAACGAAACTATCGAACGAACGCGTGGAAAACAGCGGCGAAGTATGCGCATGCGGCTGATACCAAAGCGCATTGGCCGAAACGAATGACAGTGCAATCAGGAACGCGGTCGTGCCGCCAACCAGTGCCGGGTTATTCGACATGAAGCTGCCAACAGCCTGCATGCCCTGAACGACAACGCCGTCATGCGGGGCTGCTGCGCGCTTCTTACGCGGTTTTGCGGAACGCGCCATGATCCAACCCGTTTCTCAAAATCTGCACTTCGGCCTGCCCCGGCTCTCCTGCCTGATGCGTCTTCGGAATGCTCACGATAGCAGTCGTACCCGCCCCGACTTCGCTTTCAATAGTTAGGGAACCGCCATGCAGCTGCGCAAGACCCTTGACGAGCGCAAGACCCAGCCCGGTGCCGTCGCCGCGCCGCGCATAGTCATCGCCCGCCTGCACGAAAGCCTGCCCCAGACGCGCAATGTCCTGGGGCGCGATGCCAACGCCCGTATCCTTGACCCAGATGCGCACGGCGCTCCCATCGTCAGATGCGCCAATCGCAACCGTGCCGCCTTCCGGCGTAAACTTCACCGCATTGGAAAGCAGGTTGATGAGGATCTGCCGGATCGCCCGCACATCGGCGTCAATCTCGCCAATCGCCGGATCGATCTGCACATCGATGGCAATATCCTTGCGTTCTGCTTGCACCGAAATCATCGAAAGCGAGGTGCTCACCGTCGCGCCCAGATTGAATGGCTCGCGGATAATCGAATAGGCGCCAAGCTCGATCTTGGAAACGTCGAGGATCGCGTTCACCACACCGAGCAGATGATTTCCCGCTTCGCTAATCAGCGCAACGTGTTCCTTTTGCCGCGGGTCGGCAAAGCGCCCGTAAAGCTCATGCGTCAGCATGTCGGAAAAGCCGATGATAGCATTCAGCGGTGTGCGCAGCTCGTGGCTCACCGCCGCGAGGAAACTCGCCTTGGAAAGTTCGGCCTGCGCCGCGCGCTCTTCGCTCAACTCGACGCGGGCGTTCAGTTCGCTCACGTCCTGCGCCTCGCGGAAAATCGCGATCACGCCCGTCTCGTCGCTGGGCAGCCGCACAAATTCCGCGCTGAACCACTCATAAACGCCCGCAAGCGATTCGCTGTTTTCGGCTGGCAGGCGCACGCGCATATCCAGTTGACGGTTCTTCGCGCCGTTGCGCAGGTCCGACAGCGCGCACATATAGGCAACCCGATCTGCAACATGCACTCGATCAAACAGCCCCTGCTGCAACAGCAGTTCCGGCGGCAAGCGCATCAGGTCGCGCGTCTTTTCCGTAACATCCGAAACCTCGCCCGTCACCGTCAGGCGCAGCACGGCCGCGTCCAGCGCTTCGGCAAGCTCGAAGCTTGTCGCGCCGTTGCTCTCGCTGCTTTCCGATTTCATCAGCCGCGCCGCAATGGTCATTCCGTAGATCATGACCGGCAGCCACAGCGTCGCGCTCGCGCCGCCTGCTCCAGCCACCGGCACCAATGTTGAAGCTACAACCGCACCGACTGCCGCAATTACACCGACAAGAATCGCACGCTCGCTGCGCCACACCCACCAGGGCTCAAACACCAGCGCCAGCGCCAGCACGGCCATTGGCGAAGCAAGTCCGCCACCAAGCGCGATCAATCCGCCAGCCAGAACCGCCGCACCCGCAAGCGACAGCGCGCCGATCAGCTTTTCCTTGCCGTAAGAAGCAACGAAAAGCCCGGCCAGCCAGCAAGCTCCGAAAATCAGGAAATTCGCAACGGCCAGAGTAGCCGGGCCATCGACCTGCGAAAGCGTCAGCGCTGTGGCGCTAACGGCCACTGCCGGTGCTGCGATAAGCGTTTGGGTCATGCGCAGGCGCACGCCGACGCCTTCCGCAGTCAGCCCTGCGGTATCGACCAGCCTGCGGCACCCTTCCGTGGCGGAGGCGCACAACGCCCTGAGTTTTACCAATACGCTATTCAACGCAACGCAACCTTGTCCGACTTTGCGGATCGTTTATTTGCCGTGACACTCGCATTCGGGGTTTAAGGAAAGGATAAAGCGAGCGCAGTTTCGCGACCTTGTGATCCTCGTTTTCGGCGAGAATTACTGCAGCCCCACCACTTCGCCCCACATGGTAAACGGACCGTGTGCAAATCGCCTGCGTGCAAGCTCCCGCTCATCCACCTGCCGGCACCTTCTCCCGCAAGGGGGAAGGCAGAAAACTGAGATGTCTCACCTGTTTCTCGCCTCGAATGATTCTCTTAAGAAAATTCGTTGAAAATTGTCGGGTCTTGCGCTGCGACCTGTTTGCGGCAGTTGGAGTTCGGTGATGTTTTTCCTGTTGCGCCTTTTGTTCTGGTTCGCGCTCGTGCTGTATTTCCTGCCCATTGGTGTGCAACTGACCTATCGCGGCCACACCATCAATATCAGCGAAGCCACCAAGGAATCCGGCAAGACCGTCAAGGACATTGTGGGCTTGTGCAGCCGCAACCCCGACCTGTGCAACATGGGCACCAACGCGCTTAGCGTTGTCAGCGAGCAGACCCGCAAAACCGTGACCCCTGAAAATCATCCCCGCCCGGATGCGCCGGTAGTTCCAATCCCAACCGAGAGGCCGAAGCAAATTAGGCCGTGACTGGCGCACGCGCCCACCCTATATCGTGCGCATGACGAGCATCGAAGCCATCCGTGACGATTTTACCTTCCTCGACGAGTGGGAGGACCGCTATCGTTATGTCATCGAACTTGGCGAAGCCCTGCCGGATTTTCCGACCGCCGCCCAGACTGACGCGAACAAGGTTCCGGGTTGTGTCAGCCAGGTCTGGCTTCTCACTGAATTCGGCAACGGCAACGATCCCGAAATCACCTACACCGGCACGTCCGACGCGCATATCGTGCGCGGCCTTGTCGCAATTTTGCTCGCCGCTTTCTCCGGTAAACATGCCAGCGAAATTATGGCTACCGACGCCGAAGCCCTGCTGCGCGACCTTGGGCTGGACGAGCACCTGACCCCGCAGCGCTCCAACGGATTGCGCTCGATGGTTCGACGCATCAAACGAGACGCCGAACTCGCCTTGGCCAAAGCAGGCTGAAAAATCAGCCCGCAATCGACGGCTTGTAACCAGCCGCGCCCCAATGCTGGATGTTCCCCGTCGGGCGCGTCCGTGGCGGCTCATAGTGTCGCGACAGCGCACCGAGCGCTGCCTTGAGCACAATCTTTGCGGATCGCGCGGGCCACAGCCGTTCCGCTTCCACCACTTCAAGCCCTTTCAGGAAACAGCACACATCGATGAGCACGCCCGACAATTCAGGGCCCACCGCCACGATTGCTTTTTCCACCCGCATTCGCGCCGCAAGCGCCGTCTCGGTGAGTTCCGCAACACCGCCGCCACGCCGTCCCGACGAAACACGCGCCTCCCAATTCGCACCCAGCCGAGGCATCATCTGCCCGCGCGTGTAGTCACTGCGCAGCCGCTCGCCCGCGCGCACCTCGATCTCATTCAGGAAGCTTTTGCCCTGCTTGTCCTTGCGCTTGGCAATTTGGCCCAATGGCGATTCATTGAGGTTTATCGCTAGTTCGCCATCCGCGCCGGCTCGCATCTCAATGTCGCGATGCTGCGCGCCAAACCGATCACCTGCTCTGTCCAAGCTCAGCCCTCCAGCCTGTCGGCCAGAGCCGCAGCAGTCACTCGCTCGGCGCGCACGATCATTTGATCGAACTCGATATCGTCGCGCTGGTCCTCAACCTGGTGGCAAGCATAAAGCACCGTCGTGCGTTCGCGGTCGAAACCAAGCCCGACCTCCTTCATCGAAAGCCGCATCACGACATGCGCCACATACATGGCGATCTGTCGAACCTGCGCGATCGACTGGCTGGTCCGGTGCGGCGAGCGCAGTTCTTTGCTCGGCACGTTGAACAGCGCCGAAATAATCTCGATAATATTGCCGCAAAGCTCGATTGCGCGCTCCTGTGATCGGCGCAATCGTCTTTGCCCGATGTCTTTCAGAAAGCTGTCCAGTTCAAAGCTCTCAGTGGGCTGAAACAACGTTTGTTGGATGGCGAGGCTCTTCATTCCGTTACCCTCAATATAGGAATTCGTTCTTATATTAGGTAATCGTCACATGTGGAGAAGCGCGGCAAAAATGCTGTGTGGAACTTTTGTATCGCTTTGTTTTTACGTAACTTTTTTGACGCATCTACTGGTTGAAAGCCAAAGTTTTCCACACCCTTCGGCGCACCGCCACTCTGCGCTTCCGCAAAAGGAGGCGATCAGATGCAGGAACTTGCGAAGGAAGCACACGCTTTTAGTGCGAAGAATACGGTGGCAATTGCGGACGCGCAGCAGCGCGTGGCGTTGCAGATTCTGTGCGGCATAAATTTTGACGAAGCTTTGGCCGCGTCAGGCGACCAACACGCCGCGCTCATGCAACGACTTGAAAGAGCTTTGAAGGTCGAGCGCCTGAAGGGCCTCAAGCGCCATTGGAGCTACGATCTCAATCGCCACATCGCGCTGAAGCAAGCGTTGGACCGGCTTCGCGATACCGCCTAAAATGACAAAAGCGCCGCATGATACGGCGCTTTCAATCCTCGCAAATGGGTTTGCGTTACGCCTCGAAGGCGCGGCGCAAATTAGCTTCTGCTGCGACTCTTCCGCTTGCGGCCCAACCCCATCTTCTTCGCAAGCTGCGAACGAGCTGCGGCGTAGTTCGGGGCAACCATCGGATAATTCGCGTCCAGACCCCACTTTTCCCGATACTGTTCAGGCGTCAGACTATAGTGAGTCATGATGTGGCGCTTGAGCGACTTGAACTTCTTACCATCCTCAAGGCAGATGATATATTCATCATGCACCGAGCGCTTGGGGTTCACCGCCGGCTTCTGCTTGTCCACTGCGATCTGCGGTTCGGGAAGCGTCCCTACCCGGCCGAGCGCCGCATGAACTTCCGCGATAAGCGCAGGCAGTTCCGAAGCTGGCACCGAATTATTACTTACATAAGCCGACACCACATCAGCCGTTAATTCAATCAACATCTCGCCGCCACGAGACGAAGCATCTGAATGTTCCATTGTTCAGATTTCCTGTTTAGTTCACGAGATACGTTTCAGTTAATCTGATGGCCATGGCCGTCAGACATTTGCCCGAGATTATGTCGAATCGCATCTTCAACCTCGTAGTTCCCCGTTACGCTAAAATATCAAGGGGATCAATGTTCTACTTTGCCGGAACACGAAGTTGTTTATCAGTTTTCACGTATTCACAAATACTAATTGAATCATCGTTACAACAGTTGCAATGTCTTGCAGATGCGCAAAGTAATCTGAAAATAGACACTACCTGCACAACCTAATTCGCAACTGTTGCGTGCGCCAACGATTGGGCAGCGTGCGTAGCGCTGCCCAACCGCGCATGGAACTAGCCGCCGTGTGCGTTGTGATCCATGGTTTCGCCCATCGCCTCCACAGCGAACTCGACATCAACCTTGCCGGCCTTTTCAAAGGTCAGGCTACCCTTGAATCGCGTGCCTTCCTTCACTGGCTGCGTGATACCCATAAACATCAGATGGTATCCGCCGGGCTTGAGCTCGACCGATGCACCAGCTGGAATTTCGACGCCGTCCGGCAGGCCGCGCATCGTCATCACGCCATTTGAATCGACGGACATCTCATGGATTTCGCCTTTGGGTGCAATTTCGGCTTCCACTGAAACGAGCCGGTCGGCTTCGCTGCCCTCATTCTTCAGCGTCAGATATCCGACCGCCACCTTTGCGCCCGCAGGCGTTGCTCGCGACCACGGATGATGAATGTTGATCGTCCCGGCCTTGTATTCATGTGCAGAAAGCTCCTGCACCGCCACAAACAGCAGCATTGCCGTCACCGCAACGACGCCGAAAATCTGCTGAGTTAAGCGAGAGTAAAATAGAAAATGGCGCGCTGCGCCGCGTGAATAGTGTTGCATTTATTTGCTCCAATCTGGTGCCCATCAGGGCGAAATCTGAAAAACGCGCTTGCGCGCTGCTGCATTCAGATTGCCAGTGGAGGCGCACGCGGATTCGCCTGCTCATTGTTCGCAAGCAAATTGGTCCTGATATTTCGGTCATCGCCAAACGGTGCGGCTATCTCGCGAAAATGGACCAGAACTTCCGAGGCACTTTGCGGATCGAGCGCCGGGGCCACCCAGCTGCTGCACGCAGCCGTGCAACAGTCGGATTGCTTGCTGTGGTCGCTGTCGTGCTGCCCGCCGCTGGCAACATCATTGTTGAGGCATAGCGGGTTGCCGAAAGCATCGAGCATCGGAATCGAGTGGTCGGCCCAGGCACTTCCCAGTGTCTGGAGCACGAAAACAATCGCTGCGACGAGCGCAAACGCGACCTGTCTTCTTTGTGCAAAAGCCAACAATCGACCTCTCTTTCGAAGGTGCTTCTATCAACAGAGTGTCGAACTAGAAAGGGTGGCGAAGCTTATTTGCAAATTACATGAAATTAACTTGCGAGCGGATTCGCGCGGCACTAGCTCCTTCGCAAAATCCGCAAACCCGCCCGGAGCCGTTCTCGTTGTCAAAAAACGTCCAAATTCAGATAGTTTGAATAACTCACCATTCGTGGCGCAAATCAGCGCCGTACCAATATAAATACAGTGAGGCGCGGCGTTCATGCCCGACCGCTCAGGTTCAACGACCCGATTCCCCATTTCTCGCCGTGTTTTCATGGCTGGCAGCGGTGCGTTTCTACTTTTGCGGCCGTCCAGTGCCTCCCGCGCGGCAGACGAAAAAGTCACTTTCATCTTCATTGCGGATGTTCACGCTTGCCGCATGGGTGCGGGATTGAGCCCAAATTGTCAGCAGGAAGGCAAGACCGATGCGAATCTGTTGCGACACATTCGCGCGCTGAACGATCTGGAATACAAGCATTGGCCCGAGGTCATCGATGGCAATCCGACAGGGCTTGCCAATGCTGGCAAGCTTATCGGTAGACCGCGCGGTGTGGTTGTCGGCGGCGATATGACTGACGATGGCGGCGGCCAGACGGCCGAGCGCGATGAAGGAACGCAGATACTTCAGTTCAGCCATCGTTACCGCGAAGGTACAGGGCCGGATATGGTGCACGTGCCGGTCTATTCCGGCCTGGGCAATCATGATCTCGATCAGGATGGCCGCCCGCCAGACACTGAGTGGTATCGCGACGAATTGCGCGATTATGTGCGGTTCAATCACGAAAACAGCGTGTTTTTCAAACCGCCCGTGCCTGCGGCGAATTTCGACCCGCTCAGCGATTGCTACTCATGGGATTGGGGGCCGCTGCACCTCGTGCAATTGCATCGTTTCGGCGGCGACACGCGCAAAGGCGCGGTCAGCGCCCTGCCCTGGCTCAAGCAGGATCTTGCGACCAATGCCGCCAACGGCAAGCCGGTCGTGCTATTCCAGCATTATGGCTGGGATCCCTTCTCCACCGAGCGTTGGGATCCAGCTAAATCCACCTTCGACGATACGGGACACGGCAAGCCCCATTGGTGGACACAGCAAGAGCAGCAGGCGCTGCTAGATACGATTACCGGTGCAAATGTCATTGGCATCTTCCACGGCCATGAACACGACACACCTATGATCTACCGCACTGGCAACATCGACTTGTTCAAGCCGATTGCCTCCTTCAAAGGTGGCTTTGCGCTGGCCGAACTGGAAGCCAAACGCTTCTCGGTCGTTCTGGGCCAGGCTTTCGATGAGTTCGGCGGCGTAAAATTCACCAACGCTTTCCAGAAAGCTAGTAGCTAACCACTTTCAAAAATCATGAACGAAACAGAAATCGACATCGAGCACCAGCCGGTCGGCAATGCCTTTGCGCGCGCCATCGACCGCATATTGGAACCCCAAATTCTTGGGCCGGTTATAGGCACTATCGCGGTTGCCATCGCGCTTTTCGTGATCCACGAAATCAGCGGCAAGATTCACCTGAATCATATTGGCGAGGCCATCGCAGCCACTTCCGCCGAAACCGTCATTCCGGCGCTGTTTTTCACCATGATTTCGTTCGGTGCGCTGGCGCTTTACGATGTGCTGGCCGTGCGCCGCATTGCGCCGGGGCGCGTCCCCGCCAAAATCGCGGTCATGGCGGGCATGGTCGGCTACGGCTTTTCAAATGCCATCGGCTTCCATGTTTTTGTCGGCGGCCCGGTGCGCTATCGCATTTATCAGGCCGCCGGTCTGGATGCCTCTGATGTGGGGCGAATCGTCGGCACATCGCTCATCACATTCACTGGCGGTCTGCTGACGGTTCTCGGCGTTGCGCTCCTGCTCGATCCAACAGGCGTGCCTGCGCTTCAAATGCTCACGCCCGTTGCGGATCGTGTGTTGGGCGGCGCTATTCTCGCCTTTCTAGCCATCTGCCTTTTCTGGTTATCCCGCGGCTTGCACAACGTCTCGCTGTTGGGCTGGCGCTTTCCCTTGCCATCGGCTGGCAGCGCGCTTGCGCAAATCCTCATCGGCGCGTTGGATATAGCTGCCGCAGCGGCCGCGCTTTACATTCTGCTGCCGTCGGATGTCGTGCCCAGTTTCGTCGTATTCCTCGTGCTGTTCGTTGCGGCAATACTTGCCACGATCATCAGCCACGCACCCGGCGGCCTGGGCGTCATGGAAGCGACCATCCTGCTCGGCCTTGGCGCCGGTGCGCGTCCTGATGTCGTCGCCGCTCTGGTGGTCTATCGCATCATTTACTATCTGCTGCCGCTCTCGCTCTCGGCCATCGCATTGCTGACGTTCGAGACGTATCGCGCGCGCTCGACAGTCTCGACCCTTGCGGGGCGCACCTTTCGGCTCACGCGCCGAATAGTTCCCCCTATCGCGACAACGCTCGTTCTCGGCGGCGGCATGGTGCTGCTGTTTTCCGGCAGCACGCCCGCCATCGGCGACCGCACAGACATTCTGAGCGACATTCTCCCCCTGCCCTTTGCAGAAGCGTCACACCTTCTCGCCAGCATCACCGGCGTTCTGCTCATTGTCATAGCGCGCGGGCTGTTTCGGCGTCTCGCTTTGGCTCGCATCGCGGCCATCGTGCTGTTGTTGTCCGGCGCGGCCTTCTCGCTGCTCAAGGGTCTGGATTGGGAAGAAGCCCTTATTTTGAGCGCCGTCGCTGCCATTCTTTACGCCTACCGCAGCGCCTTTTATCGCAAGGGTGACTGGCGTTCCTTCCGGCCGGACATCACCTGGCTCGCCTTGATGGCAATCGTGGTCGGCGCGTTCACGCTGGTCGGCTTCCTTGCCTATCGTCACGTCGAATACCAGTCGGACATGTGGTGGGATTTCGCCTGGGATGCAGACGCCCCGCGCTTCATGCGCGCCACCGTCGCAATCGCAATCGTAGCAGCTGCCATCGCCGTCGATGCGCTTATGCACCGCCCCGCGCCTGCGCCGAAAAACATCACGCAGCCCGTCCCGGATGCGGTGCGCACCGTGCTGGAAACATCGGCGGGCACCAATGGCTGCGTCGCGCTGCTTGGCGATAAGTCCTTCATGGTTTCGCCAAACGGCACAGCCTTCCTGATGTATGCCGTGTCAGGCCGCAGCTGGATCACGATGGGCGATCCGGTCGGCGATCCCGGCCCCAGTCGTGGCCTGCTTTGGCGCTTTGTCGAAGCCGCAGATCGTGCTGGCGCTCGTCCCGTCTTTTATTCTGTCCAGCCGGAATATCTCACCACCTATCTGGACATGAACCTCGCCATTCTAAAAATCGGCGAAAATGCCCGCATCCCCCTCACCGACTTTTCGCTGGCTGGTGCTGCGCGTCAGCCGCTGCGTTATGCCGAGGGTCGCGCTACGCGTGAAGGTCTGGTCTATTCGGTCATTCCGAAGGCAGACGTCCCTGCAGCCCTGCCGGAGCTGCGCGCGGTGTCCGACGAATGGCTTGAACAAAAGCAGGGCAAAGAAAAAGGCTTCTCGCTGGGCTATTTCGACGACGCCTATATGAGCGAGTTCGATTGCGCCGTTCTAAAGAAAGACGACAAGATCGTCGCTTTCGCCAATCTCTGGCGCAGTGGCGATCATGACGAATTTTCCGTCGATCTGATGCGCTATAAATCCGGCACCTCGAAAGTCCTGATGGAAGCCTTCTTCGCGCATCTGCTGCTTTATGGTCGGGACGAAGGCTATAAATGGTTTAACCTTGGCGCCGCCCCGCTCGCCGGACTTTCCGACCATCCTCTTGCGTCAACGTGGAATCGCGTCGGCACGTTCATCTACAAGCGCGGCGACGAATTCTACAATTTCGAGGGGCTGCGTGCCTTCAAGCAAAAGTTCGATCCGGTCTGGACCCCGCAATATATGGCTTGCCCTCGTGGCCTTGCCATGCCCCAAGTCCTGCTCGACGTGACAACGCTGATCTCCGGCGGCCCTATGGGAATCTTCAAGAGATGAAGTTGAAATTGGCTATTTTCATGGGGCTCGCGGCCATCATGCCTATCGCAGCACAAGCAAATGACACCGCCGTTTCCAGCGGTCGCCTTGAGAACGTGCGTCTCCTCGCCCCGCAAGACGACCCGAAGGCGATGGTCATCTATTTCTCCGACAGTTCCGGCTGGACGAGCAAGGACGACACCATCGTCAGCACCCTGCGTGACGATGGCGACGTCGTGCTCGGCGTGGATCTCGGCGTATATGCCGCCGCGCTGGACAAGTCCGATGGCGAATGCCTCTACGTCGTGGGCGAGTTGACCGATCTCGCGCAAGTCGCACAGCGCACGCTCGATATTCAGACCTATCTGCCGCCCATTCTGGTTGGCATCGGCGAGGGTGCGACCTTCGCCTATGCAGCGCTGGCCGATGCACCGCCAAATACGCTCGGCGGCGCGGTCGCGTCCGGTTTCGCCAATCGCCTGACGACCCGCCTGCCCTTCTGCCCCGGCTCGACCGCGACAAAAACGGCGGATGGCAAGTCGTTTTCCTATGCCTTCGACATTACCATGCCTGAAGCCGCCACCATCTATGTGCCCGAAGATCAGGTCGATGCCATACAGGCAGCAGCCGAAAAGCAGGATCAGATCACCGTCGACGCACTCGACATCGACACGCCGGAAAACCAGATCGTCGATGCTGTGAACAATCTGGCCGACAACCTTGAACCTTTCGGCAAGCTGCCCGCCGTCGATCTCCCCGCAACCACGAAACCGAAAGCCGTCGCGATTCTCATTTCCGGCGATGGCGGCTGGCGTGACCTCGACAAGACGATGGGCGAATGGCTCTCGACACAGGGCGTGCACGTCGTCGGCCTCGATTCGCTGCATTACTTCTGGTCAAAGCGCAAGCCGGAAGAACTTGCCACCGACATAGCCGCGTTGGTGAAGGACGCCGACCCGACCCAAAAGCTGCCGGTCATGCTGATTGGCTATTCCTTCGGCGCGGATGTCATTCCGTTCGCGTGGCCGCTGCTTTCCGCCGACCTTCAGGACCGCACCAAAGTTCTGGCGCTGCTCGCGCCGAGCCTCTCAACCTCGTTTCAGGTAACGATTTCCGGCTGGCTGGGAATTGACGACAGTGACCGTCGCATTGCCCCCGCAATCGCCGCATTGCCCAAAGACAAAGTCACATGCATTTACGGCAAGGACGACGCTGACGAGACTGCCTGCACCGATCCAGCCATTGCAAAGTCCACTGTCATCGAAACCGATGGCGGCCACCATTTCGACGGCGATTACACTACCATCGCCCAACGCTTCCTCGACCGTCTCTGACGGTATATCCCGTTACTGAATCCTATTTTGCGAGATATCATGGCCAAGAAGTCGATTTTTTCCAAAGCCAAGCCACCTCTGGCAGTCGAGCGCCGCGTCGAAGACACGCGCCACGGCATCACCCGCGTCGATGAATTTGCATGGATGCGCGCTGACAATTGGCAGGAAGTATTCCGTGATCCCTCCGTTCTCGACCCCGAGATCCGCACGCATCTGGAGGCGGAAAACGCCTATCAGGCCAAGCTCATGCGCGACACGCGGGCGCTGCAAAAGGCGCTGTTCGCCGATATGAAGGGCCGCATCAAGGAAGACGATTCCTCCGTCCCGATGGAAGATGGCCCGTTCGCCTACGGCACGTCTTACGTCACCGGCGGCCAGCAGCCGCGTTATTTCCGCAAGCCGCGCAAGGGCGGCAAGGAAGAAATCATTCTCGACGGCGACAAGGAAGCTCGCAAGAAGCCTTATTTCCGCATCGGCGGCGTCGGTCACTCCAATGATCACAAGAGCCTGCTCTGGGCGTTCGACGACAAGGGCTCGGAGTTCTTCGCCCTACGCGTGCGCGACCTCGCTACCGGCAAGGACAGCCCGGAAACAGTCAGCGACACGGGCGGCGGCGGCACGTGGGATGCAAACGACAATGGCTTTTTCTACACCCGCGTCGATGCCAATCACCGCCCTTCGAAAATCTTTTATCACGCGCTCGGCACGCCCGAATCCGAGGACTGGCTCGTTTACGAAGAGAAAGACCCCGGTTATTTCGCGAGCGTGGGCGGCACGCGCCGCAACGACTGGATCATGATTTCTGTCAACGATCACGAGACGACCGAATACCGCCTTCTCGATGCCCGTAAGCCCAGCTCGAAGCCCAGGCTCGTCGTGCGCCGCAAGACCGGCGTGCAATATGATCTTGAGGAAGGCGGCGACATTTTCTTCATCCTCACCAACGCCGATGGCGCCAAGGATTTCAAGATCATGACCGCGCCGGTTGAGGATCCGATTCAAGCGAATTGGAAGGAACTCATTCCGCATGAACCGGGCCGTTTGATCCTGTCCGTTACCGGCTTTGCCAATTTCATGGTCCGTCTCGAACGCAAGGATGGCCTGCCGCGCATCGTCATTCGCGACCGCGCCAGCGGCGAAGAACACACCATCGCGTTTGACGAGGAAGCCTATTCGCTCGGTCTTGGCGGTTCTTACGAATACGACACCGACACGCTGCGCTTCACCTATTCGTCCATGACGACGCCGACACAGGTGTTCGACTACGACATGCGCACGCGCAAGCGGAAGCTGCGCAAGACGCAGGAGGTGCCCTCCGGCCACAAAATCCGCGACTACGTGACCCGCCGCCTTATGGCCACCGCGCCGGATGGCGTGCAGGTGCCTGTCTCGATCCTGCACCGTCGCGGCCTCAAGCTCGATGGCTCCGCGCCTTGCCTGCTCTACGGCTACGGTGCGTATGGCATGAGCATTCCCGCCTCGTTCAACACCAATGCCCTGTCGCTGGTGGATCGCGGTTTCGTCTACGCTATCGCTCATGTGCGCGGCGGCAAGGATCGCGGCTATCAATGGTATGAGGACGGCAAGCGCGACAAGAAGGAGAACACCTTCCACGATTTCATCGCCGTCGCGAAGCATCTCGTCACCGAGAAATTCACCTCGCATGATCGTATCGTTGCGCAGGGCGGTTCGGCGGGCGGCATGTTGATGGGCGCAATCGCCAACATGGCCCCCGACGCGTTTGGCGCGATCATCGCGGAAGTGCCGTTCGTGGACGTACTCACCACCATGCTTGATGACACGTTGCCGCTCACCCCGCCCGAATGGCCGGAATGGGGCAATCCGATCAAGTCGAAGAAGGATTACAAGACAATCGCCGCCTACTCGCCTTACGACAACGTGGCCGGTCATCCTTATCCGCCGATCCTCGCGGTTGCCGGGCTCACCGACCCGCGTGTGACCTATTGGGAGCCGGCCAAATGGGTCGCCCGCCTGCGCGCGCGCAAAATGAGCGACAATCCCGTGCTGCTGAAAATCAACATGGACGCCGGGCACGCCGGCGCCTCCGGCCGCTTCTCACGGCTGGAAGAAGTCGCGTTCAATTATGCATTTGCGTTGAAGACGACCGGGAAAGCGGAGTTGTAAGGCTCAACGCATTCTTCCTTCCCCGTTTACGTGGGGTGAAGAGTGCTTAGCGCAGCAAACGAAAAGCCCCAGAATGGGCTTTTCGAGCGATGAACGCCCCGCAGCCATGGCGAAGGGCTGTGGCCCGAAGGATCGGGTGAGGGGCAGCGCCTCGCAACTTCTTCAGCGTTCGAGATTGAAACCGGCAAGCATCCCGGCGCCTCAATACCCGTTTGCCTGAGCGGGCACGGCCTTCAAATACGCTGCGATTGCCTCGCGATCTGCGGCGGGCAGCTGTGCCATATTCTTCTGTACTGCCACCATCGCGCCGCCGACTGAATCGAACTCCGGCGTAAAGCCCGTTTCGAGATAGGTCACAATATCGCCCGCCGACCATGAGCCGATGCCCTGCTCGCTTGGCGTAATATTCGGCACTTTGCCATTGCCTTCCGCCGCCACTGCACCAGCCAGCCAGCGGCCCTTATCCGACCCGCCTGCCAGATTGCGCGGCGTGTGGCACTCGCCGCAATGGCCCGGCCCTTCGACCAGATATTGCCCGGCATGTGCCGCCTCCGGCGCGTCGGCGGGCAGCGCGATTGCGGGATTGGGGCTGAGGAAGAGCAACTTCCACAACCCCAACCCTCTCCGCACGCTAAACGGAAATGACAGTTGATTTTCCGCCGCCTTGCCCTGCACGGCGGGCAGCGTCTTCATAAACGCGTAGAGGTCGGCAATATCCTCCGGCTTCATGCGAATATACGAAGCATAGGGGAACGCCGGATAAAAATGCTGTCCGTCTGGCGATACGCCCCTCAGCATCGCATTGCCGAAATCCGCAGCCGACCACTTCCCGATCCCATCATTCGGATCGCTGGAAATATTGGGCGGCACGAATGTTCCAAATGGCGTCTTCAACTCAAGACCGCCCGCCAGTTCCAGCCGCGCATCGCCTTCGGATTTTGGGCGGGCATGGCACGAGGTACACCCGCCCGCCCAGAAAATGCGTTCGCCGCGCGTCGCGTCACCCTTGTCGAGCAGTGCCACCGTCTGTGCATCCAGCCGTTGCGGCTCGGTCAAAAACCAAAACGCCGCCGCGCCCACCACGCCAGCGATGACGACTGCCAGTCCTGCGGCTTTCGCAAAACGCACGGCAAGCGGCCCTTATTTCTTGATGCGATAGACCTCGTGGCAGGCCGAGCATTCCTTGCCGATCGTGCCGACCGTTGCCTGCAACGCGGCAAGATCGGCGGGCGGCGAAGCAACTGCTGCATCGGCTACCGTTTTGAACTTCGCTGCTTCGGCCTTGAACGCGGCGTTATCTTCCCAAATCTTGGGCGAGGTTTCGTCGGTGTTTGAACCAGCAGGCCAAAGAGCATCCACGTTCAGCCCTTTTTCAGCGTTTGCATCAAGTGTTTGCAAGGCAGCAAGCGTTGCCGCGGCGTCGAACGGCGTCTCCCCTTTCACCATTTTGACGAGGCCACCCACGATTTTTCCACGCTCTTTCATGAGTGCTTCGCGATCGTCCTTCGGATCGGCGTGAACCGCGCCAGCGGTCAGGGCTATGGCGGAAAGGGCGAGAAGTAATTTGCGCATTTATACCTCCGGTTGCTTTTGGCTGCCTGGGCTATCGATTGAATGCGCGAGCGCGCACGTGGATGTAACGCTAAACCTGCACGATTTTTTCCCGCGTATTATGTCAATCTTGCGTTATCCCAAAAAAAAGCCCCGCCGAAGCGGGGCCTTCCTGTTCGTCGGCGCAAATCACGCCTTTTCGTAGAGTTCCAGAACCGAATCCCAATTGATCAGGCTGTCAACATACGCTTCCAGATATTTCGGGCGCGCGTTGCGATAGTCGATGTAATAGGAGTGTTCCCACACATCGACGCCGAGGATCGGCTTGGCGCCATGCACCAGCGGGTTTTCGCCGTTCGGCGTCTTGGAAATTTCCAGCTTGCCGTCCTTCACCGATACCCATGCCCAGCCGGAGCCAAACTGTGTCGTGCCGGCGGCGATGAAGTCAGCCTTGAACTTGTCGTAGCCGCCGAGGTCACTATCGATAGCTTTCTGCAACTTGGCTGGCAGCTTGTTGCCGCCGCCACCCTTCTTCATCCACTTCCAGAACAGGATGTGGTTGTAGTGTTGCGCGGCATTGTTGAAGAGGCCCGGATTCTTGCCAAACGACTTCAATACGACTTCTTCCACCGGCAGATCGCTCATGCCCGCTTCTGCGGCCAGCTTGTTGCCGTTGTCGACATATGCCTTGTGGTGCTTGTCGTGGTGATATTCCAGCGTTTCCTTCGACATGTAGGGCTGGAGAGCCTCATAATCGTATGGAAGTTCCGGCAATACGAAAGCCATTGTTGTAACTCCTCTTTCATGTTTGCGGCCTGAGCCGAATTCAAATTTCCGCGCGCCAGCCGGTGAGCGACCACTCCGTCCTATGCAGAATGCGCCCACTCCCAATAGAGTTCCCGCGCTTTCTTGGCTACTGGTCCGGGCTGCAGATCACGATCTTCAATTCGCGTCACCGGAACCACCTTGGAATGGTTGCCCGTCGAGAAAATCTCGTCTGCCTCGCGAAACTCGCGAACCGACAAGGTCTTCTCCACCACCTTTACACCCGCATCCTCCAGCAATCCAAGAACCCGCTTGCGCGTAATCCCCGAAAGGAAGCATCCATTTGCGACCGGCGTGTAAACGACGCCATCTTTTACCATGAAAACGTTGGAAGAGGCGGTTTCCGCGACATTGCCCAGCATGTCCAGCACCAGCGCGTTGTCGAACCCGCGCATTTTCGCTTCGAGAATTGCGCGGCCATTGTTCGGGTAAAGGCATCCGGCCTTCGCGTTCGTCGGCATGGTTTCGAGCGAAGGTCGCCGGAATGGCGACACGCCGATCGAGAAGCCTGTGGGCGGCATCATTGGCGCCTCATAAAGGCACAGGCAGAACCGGCTCGATGCCGGATCGGCTGGCACACCCATATATCCGCCATGCTCTGCCCAATACATCGGCCGCACATACACCGCCGTCTGCCCGTCGAATTTCTTGAAACCGTCCCATGCCAATCCGGCGATTTCATCTGCTTTCATGGTTGGGTGCAGGCCAAGCGCAATCGCGGATGCGTTCACGCGCGCGGCGTGCAAGTCGATGTCGGGCGACACGTTTTCAAACCATCTGCCGCCATCGAAAACGCTTGTGCCAAGCCACATCGCGTGGCTGCGCGGCCCAATCACCGCGACATTGCCCTCGTGCCAGTCACCATCAACGTAGGTCCATGTTTTGCTTTGCGCAGCGACAGAAAGGCTCATGGTCATTCTCTATTGCGTTTTGACAGGGGGATAGCTTTGCCGCAGTTGCCCCGGTCAGCGCAAGAACGAAAGCCGTGCCAGAGGCATCTGGCCCAATGAACTAACTGTTGCGCCGCCGCAACAGTGTGCGCATCAAGCAATTTCCTGCCTTGCTTTCGTCAGAATATGAACGGCCTTGTCCAGCATCGATGCAACCGGGCGCGGGGCCCGTCGTTGAAATGTTTGCACGCGAATAATTGAGTTGAGAATATTGATGACCAAACTTTTTACTGCTTCCATGGATCGACGGCGCTTCCTTTCCTTCACTGCTCTCGGCGTTTCGAGCGTAGCTCTTGCCGGCTGCGCGACAGGCCCGATGTATCCGGATGGCCCGGCGCCTACGCCGCTTCCGCCTCCACCCACCTTCGAGGAATATTCCTTGATGTACGGGCCGCTGGAAGATGGTGGTTTTCAGATTCCTGCCGTTCCTTACACGCAGATCGATCAGCAATTCTTGCGACAGGTTGTTGCCAACACCACCGGTCAGAAGCCCGGCACCATCGTTGTGGATACGCTCGGCCACAATCTCTATTTCACCCTGCCCGGCGGACAGGCCGTGCGCTATGGCGTCGGCCTTGGTCGCGCTGGCTTCGAATGGGCTGGCGCAGGCGTGATCCAGTGGAAGCAGAAGTGGCCCAAATGGACGCCGCCAGATGAGATGATCGCGCGCGATCCCAAGCTGGAAAAGTTCAGCGTTCGCAATGGCGGCCAGCCCGGCGGCCTCAAGAACCCGCTCGGCGCGCGTGCGCTCTATATTTTCCAGAACGGCGAAGACACGCTGTTCCGCGTCCACGGCACGCCCGAATGGAAATCCATCGGCAAGTCGGTTTCGTCCGGCTGCGTGCGCATGATCAATCAGGACGTCATCGATCTTTACGAGCGCGTTCCGAACAAGACACCGATCGTGGTGGTCAACGGCCTTGGCTCGCCTATCGTCGAAGACCGCCTGCCAAGCTCGATGCCTATCGATAGCGGCGTGCCAGTGGGGTCAACGCTCATCGGCCCAGCTTAGGGCAACTGACGCACAGGCTCGCGCGACTACCACTCATCCGCCTGCTGGCGGTTGAGTGGTCTAAAAAAACCTACCTTCTCGTCAAACTCCCAAGTATCCCGCGCACGATGGCGCGGCCGACTGATGTGCCCACTGACCGCACGACGGATTTGATCGCCGCCTCCGTCACACTCTGACGGTTCGACGCCCTCGGCGCGCGACCGCGCCTTGTGGGCTTGTCGTCCCCACCCATTCCGGGGATTGTCCAGCCTGTACCAGCGTCCTGCTCGGCTTCTGGCTGCCTGCTCTGCGCGGCGCGCTTTTGCAGCATTTCAAACGCTGATTCCCGATCGACCGTGCGGTCATACTGCCCGGAAACGGGGCTCTGATTTATCACGGCCTGCCGCTCCTGCGGCGTGATTGGTCCCAACCGAGACGATGGCGGGCGGATCAGCGTCCGCTGCACTATTCCCGGCACGCCCTTATCTTCAAGCGTAGAAACCAATGCCTCGCCGGTGCCAAGCTCCGTAATTGCCTTGAAGCAATCGAAATCCGGATTTGGCCGGAACGTATCTGCCGCCACCTTCACGGCTTTTTGTTCGCGCGGGCTATACGCTCGTAGCGCGTGCTGAATGCGGTTGCCAAGCTGCGCGAGAATTGTCTCCGGCACGTCCAGCGGGTTCTGCGTCACGAAATAAACGCCAACGCCCTTGGATCGGATAAGCCGCACCACTTGCTCCACCCGATCGATCAGCGCTTTCGGCGCTTCGTCGAAAAGCAGATGCGCCTCATCGAAGAAGAAAACGAGCCTCGGCTTGTCGGGGTCGCCCACTTCCGGCAATTGCTCGAAAAGCTCGGACATCAGCCACAGCAGGAACGTCGCATAAAGACGTGGATTCATCATGAGCTTGTCGGCGGCCAGCACGCTGATTGCGCCGCGCCCGTCGCGCGTTGTGCGCATGAAATCCGAAATCTGCAGCGCCGGTTCGCCGAAAAAATGATTGCCGCCCTGTTGTTCCAACACCAGCAGTGAACGCTGGATCGCGCCTACGGATGGCTTGGTTACATTGCCGTATCGCGTGCCGATTTCCTTTGCCCGGTCGGCAATATTGGCAAGCAGCGCCTGCAAATCCTTCATGTCCAGCAGCAGCAGACCTTCCTCGTCCGCAATGCGAAACGCGATGTTCAGCACCCCTTCCTGCGCATCCGTGAGGTTCATCAACCGCGAAAGCAGCAGCGGCCCCATTTCGGAAACGGTCGCGCGAATGGGGTGGCCCTGCTGCCCGAACAGATCCCAGAAAATCACCGGAAATTCCTGAAACTCATAGGGCTTGAGCTTCACCTGTTCGGCGCGCTTTATCAGGAAATCCTTCGGCTCGCCCTTCATCGCAATGCCGGAAAGATCGCCCTTGATGTCAGCACAAAACACCGGCACCCCGGCGTTCGAAAATCCTTCAGCAAGAATTTGCAACGTCACGGTTTTGCCTGTGCCCGTCGCGCCTGTCACAATGCCGTGGCGGTTGCCATAGCGCAGCAATAGTTTCTCAGGCCGTTGATAGCGGTCGTCCGGCTTGCGGCTTGCTCCGAGAAAAATGCTGTCTTCAGCCGCCATATATTATTCTCCACCTGTCGAAGCGACGTCACAATTTGCCTTGCTATACTAGGCCGCACGGTGTGCAACAAACCTTTTGGCGCAAAGCGCCTGTGACGTTTTTCAGCTTGCATGGAAGGATGCGCTTTGGCATCCCCATATCTGCTAATGGATCGTGCTCTATGAATGTTAAGTCGTTGCTCAAGGAAGCCGAGTTCGCCCCCGCCGACAAGGAGCGCTGGCTGAAGCTCGCCGAAAAGGCCCTCGCCGGTTCTCCTTTTGAAGAAACATTGGTTTCACACACCGATGACGGACTGCGCATCGAGCCGATATATGAGCGCGCCGTTGATGCACAGGCCCTGCCCCGCAAGCGGCCCGACATGCCGTGGCACATCGTGCAGCGCGTTGACGACACCGATCCGGCGCGCGCCAACGCCCAGGCGCTGGAAGATGTCGAGAACGGCGCAACCGGCCTTTCGCTGGTGTTCGAGCACGCACCGAACTCCTTCGGCTACGGCCTGCCAAACACCAGGGAAGCGCTGGAACGCGCGCTTGATGGCATCCAGCTCAACAAAACCCATGTCCGCGTCGATGTTCACCCAGGCAGCCGCGGCATGGCGGAATGGATGCTGGCGCTGCTCTCCAAGCGCCGTGTCGATCCCAGCAAGCTCAGCCTTTCCTTCGGCATAGACGCCGCCGCGATCTTCGCCAGTGCTGGCTATCTGCGCATGTCCATCGAGGCGCTGAAGGCGTCCATGCCGCAGTCGCTCGCGCATTTCTTCTCGCTCGGTCTGCCCGGCGTGCTGCTCGAAGCGGATGGCCGTGTGTTCCACAACGCGGGCGCAACAGAGGCGCAGGAACTCGGCATTGTTCTTTCAAACGCCACCTCGCACCTGCGGATGTTTGAGGAGGCGAGACAGGCGCTGGTCTATGCCGCGCCGCATATCGGCTTCGCGCTCAGCGTCGATCAGGATCAGTTCATGTCGATCGCGAAGATAAGGGCGTTGCGTAAGCTTTGGTCGCGCATTGCGGAAATGTGTTCCATTCCGCCCTCATGGGCCACTGTTCATGCCGAAACCTCTTATCGCATGATGACCGTGAAAGACCCCGAAACCAACATTCTGCGCACCACAATCGCCGCTTTCGCTGCTGCGGTGGGCGGTGCCGATTCCATCTCTATCCTGCCGCACACGGTCGCGCGCGGCCTGCCGGATGCATTCGCGCGGCGCATCGCGCGCAACCAGCAGCTCATTCTCACCGGCGAAAGCCACATTGATTTCGTGGCCGATCCTGCTCGCGGTGCTGGCGGCATCGAAGCGCTGACCGACGAGCTTTGCGAAGCTGCATGGAAGGAGTTCCAGCAGATCGAAAACGAGGGCGGTGCCTTGAACAGTCTCGCCGAAGGCAAGATTCAGGCACGCGTGCTTGCCTCGCGTGAGCGCCGTGCAGACGCCTATCGCAATGGCCGCGCCATCGTCGGCACCACCATCTTCCCCGCGCCGAAAGAGCGCCCCGTGGAAACACTGCGTGCGGAGCGCCGCCCGCTGGTCGAGCCCACCGCAAATCACGCAAAAATCGTCTGTAGCCGCATCGATCCCGTGCGCATCGACGAGTCGCTGGAAGTCGCATCATGATCCCGGATTTCACCAAGCTCGAATGGCGCGAAGGCGCACGCGAACGCAGCGAGCGCACCGCTGAGCTCTGGCACACGCCAGAGGGTATTCCGGTCAAGCATCTGTACGGCGAGAGCGATCTTGATGGGTTGCGCTTTCTCGACAGTTGGCCGGGCGCTGCGCCTTTCATTCGCGGCCCCTACCCCACAATGTATGTGCAGCAGCCCTGGACCATCCGGCAATATGCGGGCTTCTCCACAGCAGAGGAATCCAACGCCTTCTACCGCCGCAACCTCGCTGCGGGCCAGAAGGGCCTTTCCATCGCTTTCGATCTTGCGACCCATCGCGGTTATGATAGCGACCACCCGCGCGTTGCGGGCGATGTCGGCATGGCTGGCGTGGCTATCGATTCGATCCTCGACATGCGCCAATTATTCGACGGCATTCCGCTCGATCAGATGACCGTGTCCATGACCATGAACGGCGCGGTGCTGCCCATCATGGCGCTTTACATCGTGGCCGCGGAAGAACAGGGCGTTGCGGAAAAAGACCTCGCCGGAACCATTCAGAACGACATTCTGAAGGAGTTCATGGTCCGCAACACCTACATCTACCCGCCAAAGCCCTCGATGCGGATTATTTCGGATATTTTCAGCTACACATCGCAGCGAATGCCGAAATTCAATTCCATCTCGATTTCCGGCTATCACATGCAGGAAGCCGGTGCGACGGCAGATCTCGAACTCGCCTACACCATCGCCGACGGCATCGAATATGCCCGCGCTGGCGTCACTGCCGGGCTGGACATCGATAAATTCGCGCCGCGCCTCTCCTTCTTCTGGGCCATTGGCATGAACTTCTTCATGGAAGTCGCCAAGATGCGCGCCGCGCGCCTGCTATGGGCGGCGCTCATGCAGAAGAACTTCTCGCCCAAGGATGCACGTTCGCTCTCGTTGCGCACGCACTCGCAGACATCCGGCTGGTCGCTCACCGCGCAGGATCCCTACAACAACGTCGCCCGCACCATGATTGAGGCGATGGCCGCGACGCAGGGCCACACGCAATCGCTGCACACTAACTCCTTCGACGAGGCTTTGGCGCTGCCCACCGACCATTCGGCCCGCATCGCGCGCAACACGCAGATCATCCTGCAAAAGGAATCCGGCACTACGCGCATCATCGACCCGTGGGGTGGTTCGGCCTATGTCGAGCGCCTCACGCATGATCTTGCCGCCCGCGCCCTCACCCATATCGAGGAAGTCGAGAGTCTCGGCGGTATGGCCGCCGCCACTGAAAAAGGCATCCCCAAGCTGCGCATTGAAGAGGCTGCGGCCCGCACGCAGGCGCGCATTGATTCCGGCGAGCAGGACCTTGTCGGCGTCAACGCATACAAGCCCGAGAACGACATCGAAATAGATGTTCTCAAGGTGGATAATGCCGAAGTTCGCGCCCGCCAGCTTGCCAAGCTCCAGCAGCTCAAGGGCACGCGTGACGTTGGCGCGGTGGAATCCGCGCTCGCCGCGCTGACGAACGCCGCAAAGGGCGACGGCAATCTGCTGGACTTTGCCGTCAAGGCCGCGCGCGCAAAGGCGACTGTCGGCGAAATCTCGACCGCACTTGAGCGCGTCTTTGGTCGTCACGTAGCTGAAATCCGCACAATTTCCGGCGTTTACCGCAAGGCGCTGGGCGAAAGCGACGTAGTCGACCGCGTGCATGAAAAGGTTGCGGCCTTCGAAAAGCGTCATGGCACCAAGCCGCGCATTCTTGTCGCCAAGATGGGACAGGACGGCCACGATCGCGGGCAGAAAGTCATCGCCACCGCCTTTGCCGATCTGGGCTTCGACGTCACTGTCGGCGCAATGTTCCAGACACCGGAAGAAATCGCCAAGCTCGCCGTCGAGCGCGATGTCCACGTCGTCGGCGCGTCGTCGCTCGCCGCCGGTCACCTGACGCTGGTGCCGGAACTCAAGGCTGCTCTGAAAAAGCTCGGCCGTGAGAATGTTCTCGTGGTCGCAGGTGGCGTCATTCCTCCGCAGGATTACGATGCTGTCTACGCCGCTGGCGCGGTGGAAATTTTCCCGCCCGGCACGGTCATTCCCGACGCCGCCGAACGCCTCATCGACCGGCTGATGTAAGGAATTCCGCCTCTCGCGGTTGCTCCTTTACTCACCCGCCGCTGGTGAAATTGACGAAGACGGCGCGACCGCCTTCTTCGGCGACTTCACCGTTCCGTTGGAATAACCACCACTCAGTCATGCTCGGGCTTGTCCCGAGCATTCGTGGCGCTATTTCGTGTTCAGCTTCACGATTTCCCATTCGCTGTCATTTACAACAGCGACATCGCCAACAGCCTTGCCGAACAGAGCCTTCGCCATGGGCGAAACATGGGAAATTCGGCCCTTTGCCGCGTCGGCTTCGTCCTCGCCAACGATCTTCCAGACGGCTTCCTTGCCTTCCTCGTTGACGATTTTCACCGTCATGCCGAAGCGTACAACCGTTTCATCCGGCTCGGGAATTGAAAGCTCGGCGTTTTCGCGCCGCGCGCTCCAATAGCGCAAGTCGCGATAGGCCAGCGCCATCTGCTCGCGCTCTCCTGCCTTTTCCGCGCGGCCCAGCTCGTCGCGCAGGTGCGACAGGTGCTTGTCGATCTGCGCAAGCCCTTCTTCCGTTACAAGATTTCGCTCCTGGCTAACCGGCCTTTCGCCGATATCCGCCAGTGCAAATTCGTCGTCATCTTCTTTGGTAAAAGCTCTGCTCATTCCATCAACGTAGGCACGAAACTCGCGCTCGGCAAGCTAGATTTGCAATTCTGCGAGTATATCAGCCGGTCGTATTCCACCAACGATTGCGCCGTTGCGATTGCGGATCGGCGGCAGCGCCACAGGTTCGATACGCGTCGCGACATCTGGTTCGTCGGCAAAAAGCTGCGCCACAATGTTTGCGCCTATCGCATCTGCGCCGCGCCCTGCCCCGTCATTGCACTTCACTGCGATGGCCAGCCCGCGTTCGGGAATAACGCCGCAGAACACGCCTTCCGCGCCGCCCTTTACGAAAATCCGGCCCGGCGCAGCCTGCATCATCAGCGTATCCGCCTTGTCTGTGCCGGAAACATAAAACGGATTGTGCATCGCGGCGTTCATCAGCCGCTTTGCGGCCGCTGCGCGATCCGCCGAAAGTCCCTTGCCACCGCCCATTCGCGAAAAGCCGAGCGCCAGGCTTCGCAGCGGCACTGCATAGGTCGGAATCGCGCAGCCATCCACGGCGGCATTCTCGCTGTCATGCGCGATGCCGGTCACGTCCTGCATCGTTTCGCGGATCATCTGCTGGAATGGATGCCCAAACCCGACATAGCCGTGATGGTCCATCCCGCAATGGACACACACGCCCAGGAACCCCGAATGCTTGCCGGAACAATTATTGTGCAACTGGTTCGGCGCACCGCCGGCGCGCGCCAGCGCGATTTCCGACGCGTGGTCGGAAGGCCAGTGCGTGCCGCATTCCAGCGCGCTTTCATCCAGTCCGAGTTTCGCCAGCATTGCCGCCGCGCGTTCCACATGCGCCGGCTCGCCGACATGCGACGCGCAGGCCATTGCCAGATCGGCGTCCTGAAAGCCGAGCGCATCCGCCGCGCCAGTCTCGATCAGCGGCAGCGCCTGCATGGATTTCACCGCCGAGCGCGGAAACAGCAGGCGGTCCACATCGCCGATTTCAACCACCGGCTTGCCGTCGAAATCATAGATCGCAATCGCGCCGCGATGACGGCTTTCGACAAAATCGCCGCGCGTCACTTCCAGCAATACCGGATCACTCATTCTAAAACCTCGGACACGTTTCCTGCGCTGTGCCCTAGCGCCGTTGTGATGCGCGGTCCAGTGCAATGTACCCCGTCGCAACGCGGAAAATCATACACCGCGATTTTTTATTGATTGATCAGTCAATAAAAAGCTAGAACGGCTGAGGAGGTCGCTCATGCCCAAGCTTGGTATGCCGCCGCTCAGGCGCAAGGAATTGATTGACGCCGCTATCCTGACCATCGGAGAGCGCGGAACGCTCGATGTAACCATGACGGATATTGCCGGTCGCGCCGGTGTGTCGTCTGCGCTTGCGCATCATTATTTCGGTGCGAAAGATGAGCTTTTGCAAGCCACGATGCGCCAGCTATTGGCAGACCTGACTGTTGAAATGCAGCAGGCGCTCGGCCGTGCCGCCTCGCCGCGCGAGCGCATCTCCGCCATCGTGAACGTCAACTTTTCGGTCGGCCAGTTCCGCCCGGAAGTGGTCGCCGCTTGGCTGGCATTTTATGTCGAGGCCCAGCGTTCCCCTCCGCTTCGCCGCTTGCTGCGCATCTATGTTCGCCGTCTGAGATCCAACCTCATGAGCGGCCTCACCCCGCTGGTTTCGCGCAATCAGGCAGACATTATGAGCGAAGGCATCGCAGCCCTGATCGACGGTTTTTACATCCGTCGTGCGCTCAAGGATGGCCTGCCGAACCCGCGCGGCGCGGCAGCCGTCATTGAGCACTATGTGAAAGCCTGTTTGTCGAGCCAGCCTGCATGACCCTGCCTGCCATCGAAGCTGATTACGTGATTGTCGGCTCCGGTTCTGCCGGGTCGGCAATGGCCTATCGCCTGTCGGAAGACGGGCGCTACTCGGTCATTGTAATCGAATATGGCGGCAGTGACATCGGCCCGTTCATCCAGATGCCCTCGGCGCTGTCCTTCCCCATGAATATGAGCCGATATGATTGGGGCCTCGGCACCGAGCCCGAACCGAACCTTGGCGGGCGCAGATTGGTCACGCCGCGCGGCAAGGTGATCGGCGGTTCATCTTCCATCAACGGCATGGTCTATGTGCGCGGCCACGCGCGCGATTTCGACCATTGGGCCGACGAAGGCGCAACCGGCTGGAGCTTTTCGGACGTATTGCCTTACTTCAAGCGCATGGAACATGCCGCCGGTGGCGAAGACGGTTGGCGCGGCACGAGCGGCCCGCTTTATGTGCAGCGCGGCGCGCGGCAAAATCCGCTCTATCAGGCGTTCATTGATGCGGGCCAAGAGGCGGGCTTCGAAGTCACCCCAGACTACAACGGCGCGAAGCAGGAAGGCTTCGGTCCGATGGAGCAAACCATCCACGGCGGTCGCCGGTGGTCTGTGGCCAGTGCCTATTTGCGGCCTGCGCTCAAGCGCAAAAATGTGAGTCTTGTCAGCGGTTTCGCGCGGCGCGTAGTGGTGGAGAATCAACGCGCAATCGGCGTCGAGATCGACGTTCGCAAACAGATTCAACTTGTTCGTGCAAAACGTGAAGTCGTGCTTGCCGCCTCGTCCATCAATTCGCCCAAGCTGCTCATGCTGTCGGGCATTGGCCCCGCCGCGCATTTGCGTGAACATGGCATTGATGTCGTCGCAGATCGCCCCGGCGTCGGACAGAATTTGCAGGACCATCTGGAGCTGTACATACAGCAGGAATCCACCCAGCCGATCACCCTCTATTCGGTGCTGAATCCGTTCTCCAAGGCGCTCATCGGCGCGCAATGGCTGTTCTTCAAAACCGGACTCGGCGCAACCAACCATTTCGAAGCTGCCGCCTTTGTGCGTTCCGCGCCGGGCGTGGAATATCCAGACATTCAGTATCATTTCCTGCCTGCCGCCATTCGCTACGATGGCAAGGCCGCAGCCAATTCGCATGGTTTTCAGGCGCATGTCGGCCCAATGCGATCAAAGTCGCGCGGCTCCATCACGCTGCGCTCGCCCGATCCCTGGGAAAAGCCAGTCATTCGCTTCAACTATATGTCGCATCCGGATGACTGGACGGAGTTCCGCCATTGCATCCGGCTCACGCGTGAGATCTTCGGCCAGCAGGCGTTCGACGCTTATCGCGGACGCGAGATTTCCCCTGGCCCGGATGTCCAGACCGACGCCCAGCTCGACACCTTCATTCGCGAACATGCTGAAAGCGCGTTTCACCCTTGCGGCACCTGCAAGATGGGGCGCGCGAGTGACCCGATGGCAGTTGTCGATCCCGAGTGCCGCGTCATAGGCGTTGAGGGTCTGCGTGTCGCGGACTCGTCTATCTTTCCGCGCGTCACCAATGGCAATCTGAACGCGCCGTCCATAATGACCGGTGAGAAAGCCGCCGACCACATTCTTGGACGCGCCATGCTCGCACCGTCAAATCAGGAACCATGGATCAATCCGCGCTGGCGCGAGTCGGACCGATAGGAGGAAGCGATGAAGGCACAGCCCAAAGGCTCGCACTACATCAACGGTCGTTATGTCGAAGACACTGCGGGCGACCCGATAGATTTGGTCTACGCCGCGACCGGCGAGACTATCGCCCGTCTTCATGCGGCCACGCCCGCCATCATCCAGCAGGCGCTGGAAGCCGCGCATAAGGCACAGGCCGAATGGGCGCGCCTCAAGCCCGTTGACCGTGGCCGCATTCTGCGCCGTGCCGCCGATCTTCTGCGCGCTAAAAACGACGAGCTTGCCCGTATTGAAACCCTGAACACGGGCCGCGCTATTCAGGAAACGCTGGTAGCCGACTCCGCTTCCGTCGCCGATGCGCTGGAGTTTTTCGCAGGCGCCGTCGCCACCTTCAATGGCGAGTTTTTCGATCTTGGCGGCCCGTTCGGCTACACCCGCCGCGAAGCGCTCGGCGTTTGCGCGGGCATAGGCGCGTGGAACTATCCGATACAGGGCGCGGGCTGGAAGTCCGGCCCTGCCCTGGCGATGGGCAATGCGATGGTGTTCAAGCCGTCAGAAGCCGCGCCGCTCTCCGCCCTCGCATTGGCCGAACTCTACACGGAAGCCGGTTTGCCGGATGGCCTGTTCAACGTCATTCAGGGGCGCGGCCCGGTTGGCTCTGCACTTGCCAGCCATGATCTCGTTGCGAAAATCTCCTTCACCGGCTCCGTGCCAACGGGCAAGAAAGTGCTGGCGCTTGCCGGTTCGCACATGAAGCACGCCACGATGGAGCTTGGCGGCAAGTCGCCGCTCATCATCTTTGAAGACGCCGACATTGAAAACGCCGTTGGCGGCGCGATGATGGCGAATTTCTACTCTACCGGACAGGTCTGCTCGAACGGCACGCGCGTCTTCGTTCACGAAGCCATTCAGGGCAAGTTCCTCGACCGTCTCACGGAACGCACCAAGGCCATCCGCATCGGCGACCCGCTCGATCCTGAAACGCAGATGGGACCGCTCATCAACAAGATGCAATACGACAAGGTGCTCGGCTATATCGAGATCGGCAAGGCCGATGGCGCAACCCTGCATTATGGCGGCGGCGTGCCCAAATTGCAGGGCTTCGAAAATGGCTATTTCGTCGAGCCGACCATATTCTCGGACGTTCAGGACGATATGCGCATCGCGCGTGAGGAAATCTTCGGCCCGGTCATGAGCGTGCTGTCCTTCCGCGATGAGGACGAAGCCGTTACCCGCGCCAACGACACGCCGTTCGGCCTTTCGGCTGGAGTTTTCACGCGTGACCTTCCGCGCGCGCATCGCGTCATCGGGCAGCTGCAGGCAGGCACCTGCTGGATCAACAATTACAATCTCACGCCCGTTGAAATGCCGTTCGGCGGCTACAAGCAATCCGGCATTGGGCGCGAAAACGGCATGGCCGCCCTCGCCCACTATTCGCAGCTCAAATCGGTCTACGTCGAAACCGGCGATGTGGTCGCGTCATTTTGATAAAGCGTATCGGCGGCTTTGAATTTCGAGCCCTTAGGGCTGTACAGATTTTTCCCGCAAGAGAACAATCTTCTCCCTTGCGGGGTCGCAATGTGGCGGATATAAGCCCGCCATCTGGTCGCGGAGTGTAGCGCAGCCTGGTAGCGCACCTCGTTCGGGACGAGGGGGTCGCAGGTTCGAATCCTGCTACTCCGACCAGAAAAATCAAAGCTTTATCGCTCTCATCTGCGCGCCGACGATTTTCCGTCTAGGCGTCCCACGAGACTTGAGACTTTTTTTGAGCATTTCGAAACCACCGCGCAATAGAAGACTTCTCACTAAACGGCTCGCTCATTCTTCGATTTAGGATTCTTTCTTCCCAAAACTCGGCAAAGTCTTCAGGTTCGTCGTGATGGGTTTTAGGATTGCTCATTTCCTTCAAAGCATGGAGAGGCGATCGAGCAATGATATCCGCTACCTGTTGTTGACGTTCGGCGCGGTGGGCAGCGACAGAGTAGACGGCGGCATCGTCGGCAGTACGGGCAGCAGCGGCGGCATAAGCGGCCGCAGCGGCGGTATGAGCGGCGGTAGCTGCGGCATGGGCGGCGGCAGCGAGGGCATGAGCGGCGGCGGCAGCAAAGGCAATATTGACGACTGCTTCGGAGGCGGCATGGGCCGCTTTATAGGCGGCAACATCGGCGAAATCGGTGGCGGAATCGGCGTCACGATAGGCGGCGGCGCGGGCTACGCGCGCGGTAAGGGTGGCTTCATGCAATTCAACCGTATCGTCACCAGCCAACCATTGCTCAATCGCGGCAGCGCTGGCGTGGACGCGTCTGGCAGTGCTGGCGTGGACGCGCTGGTCTGCTATGTGCTTGGAAGCCCGTTTGACAGCCGGCATAACCAGTGAAACGACAAACCGACGATCACCAATGCACGGTGTCGCCAATAGGGTATCTTGTGCGCCGCTGGCCTCGGCTATGTCGCCAAAACTAACTTTCACTGACATGTCGGGCGGGTAGACAAAAGCATTCAAAAGCTTCGCCAAACCCTCCCCGCATGGCGAGTGATCGCGGATCTTCTGGAGGGTGATAAGGTGATTAGTCAACGCTGTATCCTGAGACTTGGTACCATGCACAGCGCATGCGATGATTCTTGGGCTGTTCCAAGCGCCTCTAGTCAGTGCAATTGTCTCTTCCCACCCGTCTGGGCTAAGAAAAATCGGCCCAGTAGTCGTCGGCTTCCGCGGACCGGGCCTACCGCTGCACGTAACATAGTTAGCGCCAAATCCCTGTCGTCAGCTCTTCGCTTTCTTGTCGATCAGCACAGCCTGTTGCCACGCGCTCGGCGCTTTGTCGGTTCGGTGGATACAACCCACCCAGCAACAAGGGCGCTTTTTGCCCTCGATCAGTTCCTCGCATGTCCGCAAAATGCGGCGCTCGCGCGTCTTTGGCTGTTTCGCGTCTTCCACCCAGCAGATGAATTCGTTCCGGCCAATCGGCGTCAGCTTTTCCCAAAGCCCGAATAATTCCGGGTCCGAGCGCAGCGCCTTCTGAAGGTCTTCGCCCGCCTCGTGGACGGTTCCATGTGGAAAATCCTTCAAAAGTCTTTACGCCGCTGATTCACGCAGCACCGCCTGCACGTCTGCGTCCTTTTCCATGCTGGCGAAAAGTCGCGCAATGTTCGGATATTCCTTCCATGATTTCGGCGTGCGGACAGACCAGCGCGACATGATGAATGCATAGGCATCCGCGACCGTCCGGCGATTCCGGTAAACGTGTTCGCTGTCACCGATCAGCTCGTCCAGATAGGTCATCACGCGGTCGATGCGCGCGAACGACGCCTTGCGCACGTTGTCCAGGGCCGTCTCGCTGTGATCGACCGTATAGCGCTGCGGTCCGAAGAACGGCCAGTATGCAGGATGGAAATCGCCGGTCAGGAACGACATTGTTTCGGCATATTCGAAGCGGCCCAGAATATTATCGTCCGCACCGAGATTGGCCTCCGGGTGCTTCTCCACGATGTAGCCGAATATTGCGTCAGCCTGTGTCATCGCGCGCTTGCCGCCAATGTCGAGCGCCGGAACTTGCGCCAGCGGGTTCACCTTCTTGAACTCAGCCGAGGCGTAATCCGCCTTTTGAACCTCGAAATCAGCCTTCGCCCATTTCAGTGCAATCCAGCAGGCGAGAGCGCATGTGCCCGGTGCATAATACAATTTCATCACGAATCCTCATGAGGTCTGTTGAAATCTAAACTTCTGCGCGAAACCGCGTTGCGTCCAGTGCGGCGGCCATCAGCGTTTGTGTGTAGGCCTCGCGCGGATCGTCGAAAATCTCGTCAGTAGGCCCCTCTTCCACGATCTTCCCTTGTTTCATGACGATGATGTAGTCGGCCATCGCGCGCACCACCGCCAGATCATGACTGATGAACAAATACGACAAATCATTGTCAGCCTGCAGTTTGCGCAAAAGCTCCACGATCTGCTTTTGCACAGAACGATCCAGCGCAGAAGTCGGCTCATCCAGCACCACCACTTTCGGCTTCAGAATCATTGCCCGCGCAATAGCGATGCGCTGCCTTTGCCCGCCTGAAAACTCGTGCGGATAGCGATTGCGCATCACCGGGTCCAAACCCACCTCGCGCAGCGCTTCCTTCGCGCGTTGGTCGCGCTCCTTGCGCGTCAGGTTCGGCTCGTGAACGCGCAAGCCCTCGGTGATGATTTGCCCCACAGTCATGCGCGGCGAAAGCGAGCCGAACGGATCTTGAAACACAAGCTGCATTTCGTGCCGTAGCGGCCGCATCTGGTCCTTGGTTGCCGTCGAAATATCGCGCCCCTCGAAACGGATGCGCCCTTCGCTCGGCAACAGCCTCAGCAGCGCGCGCCCCAGCGTCGATTTTCCCGATCCAGACTCCCCGACAATCCCGATTGTCTGGCGCTCCTTCAGGATCACATTGATGCGGTCCACCGCACGCAACAGCATCGGCGGTCCTGCCAGAAACCCGCCGCCTATCCTGAATGTCACCTCAACATTGCGCCCATCAAGCATTATTGGTGCGTTCGGCGCGGGGGGTGCCTTGCGTCCGGTCGGCTCCGCCGACAGCAGCATTCTGGTGTAGTCATGCTGCGGCGTCGTGAAAATCTGCTCCGTCGGCCCGCTCTCCACCACTTCGCCGCGCCGCATCACATAAACGCGGTCGGCCAACCTGCGCACGATGCCCAGATCATGCGTGATGAACACGATCGCCGTCCCGAGCTTCTTCTGAAGTTCCGCCAGCAGCACCAAAATCTGCGCTTGAATCGTCACGTCCAGCGCAGTCGTTGGCTCGTCGGCAATCAGCACGTCAGGGTCGTTCGCCAGCGCCATGGCTATCATCACGCGTTGCCGCTGCCCGCCCGACATTTCGTGCGGGTAGGAACCCATGCGCCGCTCCGGGTCGGGAATGTGCACCAGCTTGAGCAAGCGCAGCGCCTCGGCCTTCGCATCTTTCGCACCCAGCCTGCGATGGCGCATGATCGGCTCGATTAGCTGGTTCCCGATTGTGTAGAGCGGATCCAGCGATGTCATCGGCTCCTGGAAAATCATGCTGATCTTCGCGCCACGCACCTTGTTCAGCTCCGATTTCGGCAGCTCCAGCAAATTGCGCCCGCGATATTCAACCGCGCCTGTCGCCTCGCCGTTGGAGGCCAGCAGGCGCATTGCCGCCATCATGGTCTGGCTTTTGCCCGAACCGGATTCGCCAACAATCGCCACCGTCTCGCCTGCCTTCACAACGAGATCGATGCCCTTCACGGCCTCAACCGTCCCGTCCAGCGTCCTGAACGTCACCCGCAGATTTCTCACTTCAAGAACCGTCTCTGCCATGTCAGCGGTCCTTCGGGTCGAGTGCGTCGCGCAGCCCGTCGCCAATGAAATTCAGCGCGAACAGTGTCGAGACGAGGAAAAACGCGGGATAAAGCAGCATCCAGTTGGCGCTGCCGATATTCGCCGCGCCTGCCGAAATCAGCACGCCCCAACTCGTCATCGGTTCCTGAACGCCAAGGCCCAGAAACGACAGGAAGCTTTCAAGCAAAATCACCTGCGGCACCAGCAGCGTCATGTAGATCACCACCGGCCCCAGCAGATTGGGGATCACATGCCGCATTAGAATGCCGGCTTGCGAAACACCCATCGCCTCCGCAGCCTGCACATATTCCTGTCGTCGGATCGAAAGCGCCTGCCCGCGCACGATGCGCGCCATGTCCAGCCACAGAACCGCCCCCACAGCCAGAAACATCAGCACGAAGTTTCGCCCGAAAAACACCACCAGCATGATGACGAAGAAGATGAACGGCAGCGAGTAAAGCACATCGACAATGCGCATCATCACTTCATCCGTCTTGCCGCCTGCAAAGCCCGCCGTCGCGCCGTAGACCACACCGATGGTCACAGCCACCAGTCCCGCCAGCAGGCCAATCGAGAGCGAAATGCGCCCCGCCACCAGCGTTCGCGTAAACAGGTCGCGACCCACATTGTCAGTGCCGAACAGGAAATATTTCTGCATTGTCGCAGCGCTTATCACCGTCTCCAGCCCGTCCGGCGATTTGCTCTCCACCCGTGCATCGTCAAACGTATCGGAGCGGTCGATATAGCGCAGATTCCGGTCATCGAAGGGCTTTGTGGATGTCACCGTGAACACCACGCGCCCGTCCTCCTGCTTCATCTCCTTCATGTCCACGCGCATTCTGCGCGTCACATCGGCCAGCGCGCCCTGAATCATCTCCTGTTGCGGATAGGGCGAAAGGCTCGGCGGCGTGCGCACATAATCAGGGTAGATCGTTGTGTAGGCGTGCGGCGAGAAGAAAGGCCCGAACACGCAAACCAGCGTCATGGCCACCAGATAAAACAGGCTGAACATCGCCGCCTTGTTGGCCTTCAGGCGCAGCCACGCATCGCCCCACAGTGAGCGGCCAAGCGCTTCCGGGTCGGGCGCAGCTTGGGCGTCGGCGAGCTCAGTCATAGCGCACCCTCGGGTCCACCACCGCGTAGAGCAGGTCTACGATCAGGTTGAATATGATGGTGAAAATCGCGATTACCACCACCGTGCCCATCACCAGCGTATAGTCGCGGTTCAGCGCGGCCTGCACGAAATAGCGCCCCACGCCAGGTATCGCGAAAATCGTTTCCACGATGATCGAGCCTGTCAGCAGCGCCGCCGCCGCCGGGCCGGCATAGGAGATGATCGGCAGCAGCGCACCGCGCAGCGCGTGCTTCACCACCACCGACCAGTCCGAAAGCCCCATCGCGCGGGCCGTGCGAATATGGTGCGAGCGCAGCGATTCAATCATCGAGCCGCGCATCAGGCGCGCCACGATTGCCATCTGCGGCAGCGCCAGCGTCAGCACCGGGCCAATCTTGTTCAGCAGCGCGCCATCGCCCCAGCCACCCACCGGCAGCAGTTTCCACGACAGTGCAAACACTAGCTGGATGATCGGCGCGATCACGAAGGTCGGTATTGTGCTGCCGGCCGTCGCCGTCGCGATCACCGCATAGTCCGCCGCCCGGTTCTGGTTCAGCGCTGCGATAATGCCGAGCGTTCCGCCAACCAGCAGCGCCAGCACCAGCGCCGAAGCGCCAAGCTGGATCGAAATCGGCAGCCCTTCGCGGAAAAGCTCCGTCACAGTGAAGTCGGGCAGATTGTAACTTGGGCCGAAATTTCCGTGCAGCAGGTTCTTGAGATAGTGCCAATATTGCAGCCACAGCGGGTCGTTCAGTCCGAATTGCGCTTCCAGATTGGCCTTGATTTCAGGGCTCAGCCCTCGCTCCTGATTGAACGGACCACCCGGCGCGACCCGTATCAGGAAAAACGAAATCGTCACGATTACGAATAGCGTCGGTATCGCCGTCAGCAATCGGCGTATCAGGTATAAGAGCATGATCGCTGCCCCCTGAACCAGTATATCGGGATGCTCGTGCTGCCCATCACCCTTACCCTCTCCCTGTTTACGGGGAGAGGGTAAGGTTGGGGCAGCGCTTCACGTCTGCGCGCCTGGAACGCGCATCTGCGTCAATCACTCAGCCTTGCTGATGAACCTTGTCGGGTGAACGTCCATGACGTTGTCATCAAAACCGGTCAGCTTTGGCGACACGATGTTGTGGAAGCTGTAGTAAAGCAGCGGGATCTGGCCGACATCATCAATCAGCACCCGCTCTGCTTCGCCGAGCAGTTTGAACCGCTCTTCGGGGTTGCCGCCTGCTGCAGCGGCCTTGTCCATCAGTTCTTCAAACTTCGGGCTATCGTAGTTGGAATAATTGTTCCCGCTGGCCTTGCGCGAAATGCCAAGGAAGGTTTCCGGGTCTTGATAGTCCGCGATCCAGCCTGCGCGGGCCACGTCGAAATCGCCCTTCTGTTCAAGATGCGCATAATGCGTCTTGGTGTCGGTATTCAGCAACGTCACCTCGATGCCGAGCGGCTTCAATTGCTCCTGAATCGCCACTGCCGTGTTCTTGTGGTTCTCGGACGTGTTGTACCGAATTTCCATTTTCAGCGGCTTTTCCGGCGTATAGCCGAGCTTTTCCAGCACCGCCTTGGCTTCATCCTCACGATCAATCTGCGATTTGTCCGCAAATTTTGCCATCGCGGATTTGTAGCCCTCGATGCCGGGCGGCACCATCGAATAGCCTGGGAACATTGAATTGTTCCAAACCTTTTCGGCAAGGAAGTCGCGATCTATTGCTTCGGAAATTGCGTTGCGCAGTTCCACATTGTCCCACGGAGCCTTGTCCGTCTTGATGGCGTAATAATATGTGCCGAGATAGGGTGCGACGCGGATCTGGTCGCCGAATTTCGCCTTCAAATCGGCAAGCTGCTCGGTCGGCAAATCGTCATAGCTGTCGAGTTCGCCCGCTTCATAACGCTTCATCGCCGACGAGCGGTCTTCGGTCGGAATGAAGTTGATAACGTCGATCTTCACATTCGCCGCATCGTGGAATTTCGGATTCTTGACCATTTTCAGATGGTCGTTCGGAACCCATTCGGTCAGCGTGAACGCGCCGTTCGAAACCAGCTTGCCCGGCTTGATCCAGTCCGCGCCATCCTTGTCGATGGACGCCTTGTTGACCGGATAGGCCGCCTGGTGCGTCAGCATTTCAAGGAAATACGGCGTCGGTGCTTTCAGGGTGATCTCCAGCGTGTGCGGGTCCACCGCTTTCACGCCCATTTCTTCGGGCTTGGCCTTGCTGGTGTTCACTTCTTCAGCGTTTACAATCGGATAGAGCATCGATGCATATTCAGCGCCCGTTGCCGGGTCTTCCAGGCGGCGGAACGAATAGACGAAATCATCAGCCGTCACCGGGCTGCCATCGGACCAAACAGCGTCGGCGCGCAGCTTGAACGTGTAGGTCTTGCCGTCATCCGAAATCGTCCAGCTTTCGGCCGCGCCGGGTATCAGTCCAGCCTTGGCGTCCTGCATCACCAAACCTTCGAACAGGTCGCGCAGCACATGCGCTTCATAAACTGTCGAGGTCTTGTGCGGGTCGACCGTTTCCGGTTCGGCGGCGCTGCCGCGATTATAAACCACCTCGGCGAAGGCCGGGCTCATGAGCGCGCCACCCGCCAGCACGAGCGAGGTTGCGAATATGGTTGAACGCAGAAGAGTGTGGATCATTGGACTACTCCCTGTTTGCCGCCTGATTTATGGCGGTCAAGATGTACGACGCTAATCGCGCCTGTTCCCATGCGGTGGATTTTTCCACTCGCCGTGGTTGCGAGACTAGCAGAGCATTCAACCAACACAACAGCGTGATGCAGTTGACGTCGCGTCATGTGGAAATGCGCGTTTTCGACGAAACGCCCGCCGTCCCTCATCCGGCCCTTCGGGCCGCCTTCTCCCCGTAAGCGGGGCGAAGGAAGACATGCTACTTCAACCCCGCGACCAAACTTCCAAGCGGGGGCAGCATAACCACGCCGCGGTCAACCCTGCCCGTCCCCGGCAACACCGCAGTGCCAACCTCCACCCCGCGCGGCAGTTTCCACTTCACGGGCTGTTCGGAGAAATTGAAAACGCTCAGCACCCGCCGGCCTTTGCTCTCGCGCACAAACGCCAGCACATCCCTGCCGCTATAGAGAAAGGCGAAGCCACCCTCAACCAACGCGCGTTCGGCCTTCCGCGCCGCCAATACGGCACGATAGTGCGCCAGCACCGAGCCACCGTCGCGCTCCTGCACATCGACTGCGCGCGCAGCAGATTCCGCCGACACCGGCAGCCATGTCACGCCGGTCGAAAACCCGGCATTCTTCTGCGCCGCTTCCCACACCATCGGCGTGCGGCATCCGTCCCTGCCTTTGAACCCCGGCCAGAACCGTATCCCATATGGATCGCGCAACTGCTCGAACGTCAGTTCCGCCTCCTCCATGCCAAGCTCCTCGCCTTCATACAGGCAGATCGAACCCGGCAAACAGGCCAGCAGCGAAATCGCGAACCGCGCGACGTCATCGCTGTTTTGCCCCGGCTTCACCCAGCGGCTGACATGCCGCTTTACGTCATGATTGGAAAACGCCCAGCACACCCAGCCATCGCGCACCTTGTCGAAAAAGCGCTCCACGCAGCCGCGAAAATGCGCGGGCGAAAACTCATCGCCCAGCATGTCGAACGTGTAGCACATGTGCAGCTTGTCGCCGCCTTCGGTATAGGCCGCGACCGTGTCCAGCGAGCGATCTTCGTCGCCCACTTCGCCCACCGAGGTCCGCTCTCCAAATGAATCCAGAAGCGCTCTGAATCGCCTGAGAAAGCTGACGTTTTCCGGCCTCGTCTTGTCGTACAGATGATGCTGCAGCAGATATGGATTTGACGGATTCAGCGCCTCGCGTTTGCGCTTCGGCAGCGGCGGATTCATCCGCAATTCCGCATCCTGAAAATAGTAGTTCACCGTGTCCAGCCGGAACCCGTCCACGCCTTTTTCCAGCCAGAACCGCACCGAATCCAGCAGCGCATCCTGCACTGCCGGATTGTGAAAATTCAGCGCGGGCTGCGAGACCAGAAAGTTATGCAGGTAATATTGCTTGCGCGTGGATTCCCATTCCCACGCCGAGCCGCCAAACACCGAAAGCCAGTTGTTCGGCGCCGTGCCATCGGGCTTTGCATTGGCCCACACAAACCAGTCCGCCCTGGCATTGGCGCGGCTCATCCGGCTTTCGACGAACCACGGATGCTTGTCGGACGTATGCGCCAGCACCTGATCGATAATGATCTTCAGCCCCAGCCGGTGCGCCTCGCTGACCATCCGCTCGAAATCGTCCATTGTCCCGAACATGGGATCGACCGCGCAATAATCCGACACGTCGTAGCCCATATCGGCCTGTGGCGATTTGAAGAACGGCGACAGCCAGATCGCGTCCACGCCCAGCGAGGCAATATATGGCAACCGCTCGATGATGCCCGGCAAATCGCCGATGCCATCGCCATTGCTGTCCTGAAACGAGCGTGGATAGACCTGATAAATCGCGCAGCCGCGCCACCAGTCACTTGCCGTCATCCGCCACCTCACGCAGGAAGGCCACCGACCTTCCCTCGACCAATTCGCCCGTCCCGACAACCGCCCGCCAGCGATAGCCATCACGCTCAGGCAGGCCGAAATTCACCTTGCGCCGGTCGCCATTCACCAGCACCGCCAGCCGTGCGCCGCCGGCGTTCAGCACCATGCAGAGCCTTCGCCTCGCCGGGTCTTCCCAGTCCGCAGTGCTCATGGCGTCGCCAGCCTCGGTCAACCATTCCACATCGCTGCCGGTCAGAAAATGCGTTTCGCCAAAAAGGGGGAAATCCGCCCTCGCCCCGCTGATCCGAAACGCATAACCTTCCAACTCCCGGTCGCGGCCCGCCCAATCCAGCCAGGTCAGTTCGTTGTCCTGACAATAGGCGTTGTTGTTGCCGTGCTGCGTGTGCCCGAATTCATCGCCCGCCGTTAGCATTATCGCGCCGCGCGAGGCAAACAGCGTCGCCAGCAGCGCCCGCAAGTCCCGCGCTCTCGCCGCCAGAATTTTGGCGTCGTCAGTGCCGCCTTCAACGCCGTTGTTCCACGAATAATTTTCGTCGTGGCCGTCGCGATTGTTTTCGCCATTGGCCTCGTTGTGCTTGCGCTCCACGCTCACCAGATCGGTCAGCGTCAACCCGTCATGCGCAGCAATGAAATTCACCGTGCGCGTGCTGTCCTGCCCGTCGCGTTGAAACACGTCCGACGAACCCGCCAGCGCTGTCGCCAGCGCGCCAACCATTGCGGCATCCCCCCGCCAGAACCGGCGGAAATCGTCACGCGCCCTGTCGTTCCATTCCAGAAACGGATCGCCGAAATTGCCAAGCTGATAGCCGTCGCGGCCAATGTCCCACGGCTCCGCGATCAGCACGCGGTCGCCCAGCAGCGGGTCGTCGCGCATCGCGCGCAGCAGCGCGGCCCGCGCGTCAAAGCCGTTGTCATCGCGTCCGAGAATGGGTGCGAGGTCGAACCTGAACCCATCCACACCCGCGTGGCGCACAAAGTGCCTCAGCGAATCCAGCACCAGCCGCTGCACCACCGGACGATCACACGCGACCGTATTGCCCGTGCCGGTGTCGTTCGCCAGCCTGCCGTCGCGGCTGCGATAATAAGTCTGCGCATCCAGCCCGCGCAGCGAAAGCGTCGGGCCGTGTATGTCGCTTTCGGCTGTATGGTTGAACACCAGATCGAGGATCACGCCGATGCCGGCCTTGTGCAGCGCGGCTACCGTTTCGCGCAGTTCCTTCACGCCGCCCGGACACAAACGCGGGTCCAGCGCCATAAACGAAACGGGGTTATACCCCCACGCATTGTGCAGTCCGAGCGGCGGCAAATGGCGCTCATCCATCCACGCCGTGATCGGCATGAGTTCCACCGCCGACACATGCAGCTTTTTCAAATGCTCTATGATCGCCGGATGCGCCAGCGCGCCAACCGTGCCGCGCACCCGTTCTGGAATATCCGGGTGCAGCTTGGTGAACGCCCGCATCTGCAATTCGTAGATCAGCCCGCCTGGATGAAAAAACGGAGTCGTTTGAATCGCTTCCGGCAATCGCCTCACAATTGCCTTTGGCAGCAGCGGCGCGGTGTCTATCCCGCTTCCGCGTGCCAGCGCGAGGTTTGGATCGTAGCTATAAGCACCGTCCAGTTCGACAGCATAAGGGTCGATCAGCAGCTTGTCGGGATCGAACCAGAGTCCCCGCAGCGGTGCATAATCTCCATCAGCTCGAAAACCATAGCGCTGTCCCTCACGAGCGCCCGCAACGAAAGCCGAAAACACGCCTTGCTCGCCGCGCAGCATTTCCACGCGCGCCTCGCTGCCCTTGGCATCAAACAGGCAGAGCCATATGGCTTTCGCCGTTCCCGACCACACGGCAAACAGCACCCCGCCGTCTTGAACGTTCGCGCCGAGGTCAACTTGCTTAAGCGTTTCGCCTTGCATCTCCCCTCATCCGCCTGCGCGCACCTTCTCCCTCAAGGAGAGAAGGGAGATTTGAGATGCGCTGGCTTTAATCTCCGGCGTTGCAAAAATCTCCGGCGTTGCAAAGCGTGAGGGGCCTTGCTGATATCCCCCTTCTCCCCTTGAGGGAGAAGGTGACGGCAGGCGGATGAAGGGTATTCTCGCACACGGTAATCTCAAGTAATCACCGTTGGCTTTTTGCGCCCGGTAAACTTCACGATTCCGGCAATTTCATCTGCGGCCTTGATCAAATCCGCAAGTGCCTTCTGCGTCTCGACATTCTGTTTCTTCGCATCGGGCTCATACCGCTCGAAATACACGCGCAATGTCGCGCCCGATGTACCCGTTCCCGACAACCGGAACACCACGCGCGAGCCGCCCTTGAACAGCACGCGGATGCCCTGATTTTTCGACACTGAGCCATCGACCGGATCGTGATAGGCAAAATCATCGGCTGCCTCGATGGTCATGCCCTGAACCTTTTTGCCGGGCAGCTTCGGCAGGCTTTCACGCAGCGCTTCGATCAGTGCATTCGCCTTGTCGCTCTCGACTTCCTCATAATCATGCCGCGAATAATAATTGCGGCCATATTCCTTCCAGTGTGCCTCAACGATGTCCTTCACGCTCTGCTTGCGCGCGGCCAGAATGTTGAGCCAGAACAGCACGGCCCAAAGCCCATCTTTTTCGCGCACATGGTCGGAGCCGGTGCCGAAGCTTTCCTCACCACAAATCGTCGCCATGCCCGCATCCAGCAAATTGCCGAAGAATTTCCAGCCGGTCGGCGTTTCATACATGCCGATGCCGAGCTTTTCGGCGACCCTGTCCGCCGCTGCACTTGTCGGCATGGAGCGCGCAATGCCTGCCAGCCCGCGCTTGTATCCCGGCGCCAAAGTCGCGTTCGCAGCAATCAGCGCGAGGCTGTCGGAAGGTGTCACGAACATGCCCTTGCCAACGATCATGTTGCGGTCGCCGTCGCCGTCGGAGGCCGCGCCGAAATCCGGCCCCTTTGCGCTCATCACATCGTCGTAGAGCTTTTTTGCGTGCACGAGGTTCGGGTCGGGATGATGCCCGCCAAAATCCGGCAGCGGGTGGAAATTGCGTGCCGTGCCTTTCGGCGCGCCCAGCATCCCTTCCAGAATTTCCTTCGCATAGGGACCGGTCACGGCGTGCATCGAGTCCATCGCCATGCGGAAGCCACCCTTGAACATCGCGCGGATGGCGTCGAAATCGAACAGGCTATTCATCAGTTCGGCATAGTCTTTCACAGGGTCGATGATCTCGACCACCATGCCGCCCACGTTGAAACTGCCAACCACGTCCAGATCAACCGCGCCAATCTCCGCGATCTTGTATTCGCTGATCGTCTTGCTGTTGGCGAAAATCGCGTCGGTTATCTTTTCGGGCGCTGGTCCGCCATTGCCGATATTGTACTTGATGCCGAAATCCTCATGCGGACCGCCGGGGTTGTGGCTGGCCGAAAGCACCAGTCCGCCGAATGCCTTGTATTTGCGAATGATGTTCGACGCGGCGGGCGTGGACAGAATGCCGCCCTGCCCCACCATCACCTTGCCGAAGCCGTTGGCCGCCGCCATCGCAATGGCCTTCTGGATAACCTCGCGGTTGAGGTAGCGGCCATCACCGCCGATCACCAGCGTCTTGCCTTCAAACCCATCCAGCGAATTGAAAACGGATTGGATGAAATTCTCCGCATAGTTCGGCTGCTCAAACACCGGCACTTTCTTGCGCAGGCCGGAGGTGCCCGGCTTCTGGTCGTCATACGGCTTGGTCTGAACTGTCTTGATAGTCGCTTGCGTGCTCATTTGCTGACCCGGCTTTCTGGCAAGAAGGTTGCTGTAAAGATCGGCGTATTTCTTGGCGCTGCGTGTCCACGAGACATCGCTTTTCATGCCCTGCTTCTGCAGCGATGCCCAGATCTGCGTGTCGCGATGCAACTCCACCGCCTGCTGCACGGCATTGAGCAGCGCGCGCGCGTCGGCAGCGTCATGCACAAATCCGGTCGCCACGCCCGCTGTAACCGCCGCCTCATTGGCATCAATCACGGTATCGGCAAGGCCGCCCGTGCGCGCCACCACCGGCACGCAACCATAGCGCAGCCCGTAAAGCTGCGTCAGGCCGCACGGCTCAAAACGCGACGGTATGAGAATGGCGTCGGCGCCGCCCTGCATCAGGTGCGAGAGTGCTTCGTCATAGCCGATCACCACGCCGATGCGCCCGCGGTGGCGTGCCGCGGCGGCCAGAAGCTGCCCCTCAAGTCCACTATCGCCGGAGCCCAGCACCGCCAGCCGTGCGCCCATCGCCACCAATGGGTCTGCGATCTCCACCAGCAGGTCCACGCCCTTCTGCCACGTCAGGCGGCTCACCACGCAGAAGATCGGCGTGTCGTCGTGCTCCAGCCCAAACCGCTCCTCTATTGCGGCGCGGTTCGCCGCGCGCTTGTCCAGCGCTTCCGCTTTGTATGACGCCGCAAGGTGCTTGTCGGTGGCCGGATTCCACACATCATCGTCGATGCCGTTCACGATGCCATAGAGGTCCGGCGCGCGTCTGTTGATCAGCCCGTCCAGCCCCATGCCGAATTCCGGCGTGCGAATTTCCTGCGCATAGGTCGGGCTGACAGTCGTCACCGCCCATGCCGATTGCAGCCCTGCTTTCAGGAACCCGACGCCGCCGTAATATTCGACGCCATCGACGGTCATCGCCTCGCCCGCAAGTCCAAGCCCGCCGAAAATGCCTGCGGGAAAGCGCCCCTGAAACGCGAGATTATGCACCGTCATAACGCTCGGCACATTGTTGGCAGGGCCGAAGCGCATATATGCAATTGTCAGCGCCGCTTGCCAATCATGCGCGTGGACGAGATCCGGCTTGAAGCCCGCCAGCTTGCCCTCGGCGATGTCCGCGCCCACCCTGCTCAACGCTGCAAAGCGCTGCCAGTTGTCGGGCCAGTCATTGCCGTTCGGATCGCCATAGGCACCGCCATTGCGGTCATAGAGATGCGGCGCGTCGATCACATACAGGTCCAGTCCCGCGATCTTCGTGGCGAGCAGCGCCGCCGGTCCACCGAACAGATTGTCGTAGTGGTAGACTGCTTCGGTGCTTTTCAGCGCCTTTATGACCACCGGATAGCCGGGCAGCAGCGAACGCATTTCGACGCCATGCTCCGCCAGCGCCAGCGGCAGCGCGCCTGCCACATCGGCCAACCCGCCGGTCTTGATCAACGGGTAAAGTTCAGAGGTTACAGATAGAACTTTCATGCAATACGTCTCAGTGCAAAATTTTTTGTCGAACTTCGCTGCCCCTCACCCTTACCCTCTCCCCCGAAAACAGTGAGAGGGTAAGGGTGAGGGGCAGCACGAGCGCACGTCCACATTCACCCTAACCGGCTGATCATTTCCTGCGTAATCAGCACAATTCCCTTTTCGCTCACGCGGAATCGCTTGGCATCGGCCTTTGCGTCCTCGCCGACAACCAGCCCTTCGGGAATGTGAACGCCCGAGTCTATCACGCAGCGCGTCAGCCTCACATTGCGGCCCACCGTGCAGTCGGGCAGCATCACCACCTCTTTCAGCTTGGTGAACGAGTTGATGCGCGCGCCGGTAAACACCAGACTCCGTTTCAACGAAGCGCCCGACACGATGCAATCGCCTGCAATCACTGACGACACGGCCATGCCGCGACGCCCATCCTCGTCATGCACGAATTTGGCCGGCGGCTTCAATTCGGCATAAGTCCAGATCGGCCAGTCGCGATCATAAATGTCGAGTTCGGGCGTCACATCCGTCAGGTCGATATTGGCTTCCCAATAGGCATCGATGGTTCCGACATCGCGCCAATAAGGCTCGGCCTCCATGGACGAGCGCACGCAGGATTGCGCAAAGCGATGCGCCACTGCTTTCCCGTGTTCCACAATGTAGGGAATGATGTCCTTGCCGAAGTCACGACTTGAATCCGGGTCAGATGCATCCTTGCGCAGCAGGTCCATCAAAAACTTGGTGCGGAACACATAAATGCCCATCGAGGCCAGCGCGAAATCCGGCTTGTCCGGAATTGCTGGCGGATCGGAAGGCTTCTCGACAAACGCAATGATCTTGTCGTTTTCATCGACATGCATCACGCCGAAACCCGTCGCTTCCATGCGCGGCACCACGAGGCAGCCCACCGTCACGTCGGCGTTCTGGTCAACGTGCTGACGCAGCATCAGCTCGTAATCCATCTTATAGATGTGGTCGCCCGCCAGAATGACCATGAATTCCGGGTTGTAGCTCTCGATAATATCCGTGTTCTGAAACACCGCGTCAGCCGTGCCCTCATACCATTGCGTTTCGGAAACGCGCTGTGAGGCGGGCAGAATATCAAAGCTTTCGTTACGCTCCGGCCGCATGAAGTTCCAGCCGCGTTGCAGGTGGCGGATCAGCGAATGCGCCTTGTATTGCGTGGCAACGCCGATGCGGCGAATACCCGAATTGATCGCGTTCGAAAGCGCGAAATCGATGATGCGCGTCTTGCCGCCAAAATGCACGGCGGGCTTGGCGCGTCGGTCCGTCAGTTCCTTGAGGCGACTGCCTCTTCCGCCCGCCAGCACATAGGCCATAGCTTCGCGCGCAAGCGGCTGCGTCCGTTTCAAATCAGCCATGAACTCCCTCCCCACTCATGATGGCACAACCTCCACCGTTTCGGCGTTCTCCTCCGTTGGCGAAACCGCCTCCGGCTCTTCCTCAACCAGTTCAAGCATCAGCGTGGCCAGCGGGGGCAAGCGCAATCTGGCGTGCGCCTTCCCGTCGGATGTCGCAAATGCTTCCACAACACCGTCATTCCCAACCCCGGTGCCGCCATACTCCGCAGCATCGGTGTTGATGATCTCGCGCCACTTTCCGGCCTTCGGCAATGGTAGCCCGTAATTGTTGCGAACGACCGGCGTGAAACTGGAAATCACCGCTACGGGATTTTCCCCCGGCGCGGTGCGCAGCCAGGCAAAAACCGAGTTTTCCTGATCGTCCACGATCAGCCACGTAAAGCCGTCCGGCTCGCAATCGCGTGCGTGCAGCGCGGGCCGCGAGCGATACGCATAGTTCAGGTCGCGCACCAGTTTGCGCATTCCTGCGTGTGGCGGGTGCGCCAGCAAATCCCAGTCGAGTGCGCGTGCTTCGCTCCATTCGCGGCGCTGGGCAAATTCCTGCCCCATGAACAGCAGCTTCTTGCCGGGATACCCCCACATGAAACCGTAATAGGCGCGCAAATTCGCGAATTTCTGCCAGTCATCGCCAGACATTTTGTGCAGTAGCGTGCCCTTGCCATGCACCACTTCGTCATGGCTCAGCGGCAGCACGAAGTTTTCCGAAAACGCATAGAGCAGGCCGAAGGTCAGATCGCTGTGGTGGAATTTCCGGTGGATAGGCTCACGCGCCATGTATTCCAGCGTGTCGTGCATGAACCCCATGTTCCACTTGAACCCGAAGCCCAGCCCGCCTTGGTCGGTCGGCTGCGAGACTTTCGGCCACGATGTCGATTCCTCGGCTATGGTCATCACGCCGGGATGCGTGCCGTAAAGCCGCGCATTCATCTCCTGCAGAAACTTAACGGCCTCCAGATTCTCGCGCCCGCCCTTTTCGTTGGGTATCCACTCGCCCTGCTTGCGCGAGTAGTCGAGGTAAAGCATTGACGCGACCGCATCCACGCGCAGCCCGTCGACATGGTATTTCTCGGCCCAGTACAGCGCGTTGTTGATGAGGAACGATAGCACCTCACGCCGCCCGAAATTATAGATCAGCGTGTTCCAGTCGGGGTGGAAGCCTTTGCGCGGGTCTTCGTGCTCATAAAGCGCGGTGCCGTCAAAACGCGCCAAACCAAACTCGTCCGTCGGGAAATGCGCAGGCACCCAGTCCAGAATTACGCCAACGCCCGCGCGATGCGCGCCATCCACGAAACGCGCGAAACCATCCGGGTCGCCGAAGCGTGCCGTCGGCGCGTAGAGCCCGGTCGTCTGATATCCCCATGACGGATCGAATGGATGCTCCGAGATCGGCAGGAACTCGATATGCGTAAAGCCCGTGTCCACCACATATGGAATGAGTTGTTCGGCCAGTTCATCCCAAGTCAGGAACGAACCATCCTCCTTGCGCTGCCACGAGCCGGCATGCACCTCATAAATTGAGATCGCGTCGCGTCGCGGCTGCGCCTTGCGCCAATATTCGCGATGCGCTTCGTCGCCCCACTCATGATGAAACGGCTCCGCCGTCACTGATGCCGTTTCGGGACGCAGTTCAGACTTGAACGCGAACGGATCGGCCTTCAGCGGCAGCACTGCGCCCTGCGCACCGATGATCTCGAATTTGTAGGTCCGCCCTGCGCCGATACCCGGCGCGAAAATTTCCCATATGCCGGTGTCCTGACGAAACCGCATCGGTAACCGCCGACCGTCCCAATCATTGAAATCGCCCACCACCGAAACGCGCTTGGCATTCGGTGCCCACACGGCGAAATGCACGCCGTCTGCGCCTTCGTGATGGATAAGATGTGCGCCGAGCTTGTCGAACAGCCTCAGATGCGAGCCCTCGGCAATGTAGTAATCATCCATCGGCCCCAGCACCGGCCCGAATGAATACGGGTCCAGCACCGACCATTCGCCGCCTTCATTGCGCGCCAGATAGCGCACCGGTTGGCGACGATCCACCGTCAGCGGCCCCTCGAAAAACCCTGCCTCGTTGCGCCTTTCGAGCGTTCCGATTTCACCGCCATCGAGGTCGTACACGGTCACGAAATCCGCGCCGGGAATGAAGCATCGCGCCACCATCCCCGCATCGGTTTCATGCACACCCAGCACGCCGAACGGATCGCCATGCGTGCCAGCGACAATTGCCTTTATCGCGCCCTCGCTGGCCCGCGCTGCCGGCAGCTTCTTCCTGGTAGACGCTGGCTTTGCCTTAACCGCCTTTTTCTTTGCGGATTCAGCAGGTTCGGTATCGGTCTTGGCACCCTTTGCCGGGGTGGATTTCGCAGCGCGACCAGCCTTTTTCATGCTCCGAACCCTCCCCACCGAAGGCCAGCTTGCGGATGAGCGGTAATTGACGCCGCCCGATGGGCCGGGTGGTGTGCAAATACGTCCATCCTGAATCTCCTCCCGGTTCTTCCACCCGTCAAACGCGAACGTTCCAGATCTCCCGCGCATATTCCCGAATGGTGCGGTCGGACGAGAACCATGCCATGCGCGCCACATTGTGGATTGCCTTGGTGTACCAGAGCGGACTGTCTGTCCACCACACATCCGCCTTGCGCTGCGTTGCCGCGTAGGAGTCGAAATCCGCCGCGACCATGAACCAGTCGGAATTGTAGATTCCGTCGATTAGCTCGCGATAGCGCCCCGGCTCATGCGGCGAAAACACACCGGACGAAATCGCTGAAAGCGCCTGCGAAAGTTCCGGCGAACTCTCGATCACGTCGCGCGGCTTGTAGCCATTGGCGCGCCGCTCGGCGACTTCCTGTGCGGTCAGGCCGAAAATCAGGATATTGTCCTCCCCGACATGTTCCTGCATTTCGACATTCGCGCCGTCGAGCGTACCGATGGTCAGCGCGCCGTTCAGCGCGAACTTCATATTGCCCGTGCCGGAGGCTTCCATGCCTGCCGTTGAAATCTGCTCCGACAAATCCGCCGCCGGCATCATGATCTCAGCCAGGCTGACATTGTAGTTCGGCATGAACGCAATCTTCAGCAGCCCGCGCACCGACGGGTCGCGGTTCACAACCTTCGCCACATCGTTGATCAGGCGGATGATAAGCTTGGCGTTGTAATAGCTCGGCGCTGCCTTGCCGCCGAAGAACTTAACGCGCGGCACCCAGTCCCGCTCGGGATGCGAGCGGATCTGGTCATAGAGCGCCACCGCTTCGATAATGTTCAGAAGCTGCCGCTTGTATTCATGGATGCGCTTGATCTGGATGTCGAACAGGGCCGACGGATCGACCTTCACGCCCAACCGTTCAGCCGCAACCTGCGCCAGCCGCTGCTTGTTGACCCGCTTCGCCGCCGCGAACTTTTCCACGAATGCTTTGTCGCTCGCGAACTTGTCGAGTTCCGCCAGCGCCTCGAAATCGTCAAGGAACCTGGCGCCAATGGCCTCGCGCACCAGCCCGGTCAGCCCCTCATTGCACTGGAACAGCCAGCGCCGGGGTGTAATGCCGTTCGTCTTGTTGTTGATGCGGTCGGGGTAAAGCTTGTGCAAATCAGCGAACACCGTTTCCTTCATCAGGTCGGTGTGCAGTGCCGAGACGCCATTAATGGAATGCGATCCCACAAACGCCAGATTGCCCATGCGCACGCGCCGCTCGCCATCTTCCTGAATCAGCGAAATCCGGCTGATCTGCCCGTCGTCGAAATTGCCCGTCGCGCGCGCTTCCAGCAGAATTTGCGCATTGATTTCATACACAAGCTGCATGTGGCGCGGCAGCAGCCTTTCAAAGAGCGGCACCGGCCAGCTTTCCAGCGCTTCCGGCAGCAGCGTGTGGTTGGTGTAAGCAAATGTCCGCTTGGTCATGTCCCAGGCTTCGTCGAACTCGATGCCGTGTACATCGATCAAAAGGCGCATCAATTCGACCACCGAAACAGCCGGGTGCGTATCGTTCAGATGGATTGCCGCCTTGTCAGGCAGTGAGCGCAGTTCGCCATATTGCGAGAGGTGCCGTTGCAAAATGTCTTGCAGCGAGGCCGACGAGAAGAAATATTCCTGCCGCAGCCGCAGTTCCTGCCCCGCCTTGTGCGAGTCCGCCGGGTACAGCACGCGCGAAAGCGCATCCGCCTTGTTGCTCTCTTCCAGCGCGCCCACATGGTCGCCCGCATTGAACTTGTCGAGCAGGATCGGATCGACCGGCATGGACGACCACAGTCTTAGCGTATTCACGCGATTGCCACGCCAGCCCACCACCGGTGTGTCATATGCCACCGCTAGCACGTGCTCCGATGGTTTCCACACATGGCGTTCCACCAGCCCATCTTGAACCTCAGCCGCCTCCACCGAACCGCCGAACCCAATCTCGAAGGACCGTTCGCGCCGTTCAAACTCCCACGGATTGCCATGGTCCAGCCACGTCTCCGGAAGCTCCACCTGCTGGCCGTCTGAAATCTCCTGCCGGAACATACCGTTTACGTAGCGAATGCCGTAGCCATGTGACGGCACACCCACTGTTGCCATGCTTTCCATGAAGCACGCGGCCAGCCGCCCAAGGCCACCATTGCCTAGCGCAGCGTCCGGCTCGAGTTGCGCAATCACGTCCAGATCGACGTCGAGCAGTTCCAGCGCTTCGCGTATTGTCTCCATCATGCCAAGATTGGAGAACGCATCACGCATCAGCCGACCGATCAGAAACTCCAGCGAAAGGTAGTAGACGCGCTTCGCTTGCGCCTCATAGGCCTGTTTGGTCGAATTGATCCAACGGTCCACAATTCGGTCGCGCACCGCTTTGATCGAGGCCGCCAGCCAGTCATACGAGGTCGCTACAGATGCGTCCTTGCCGACGCGATAGCGCAGGTCCTTCAGAATTTCGTCCGCCAGTTCGCGTGGCGTGACATCCAGCGGCATGGGGGCGACTACTTTGGCTTTGGACTTAATGGCAGATGTCATTCTGGCTCCGTTGACATTTGAACCCTGGACCCTCCCATAAGCCATTGCCAACCGGCCGCAAGACGCCGTTCTACCAATCGCTTTAATCGATTTGAGCAATCCGCCAATCCGGCGTCAAGCGCAATACGCACGGACGAGAGAAAGATGCGTCCGCGCCTCGGAAACTCACCCCACCCGGCCCTGCGGGTCTCACTTCCCTCGATGGGGAGGGTGGCCCGCAGGGTCGGGCGGGGTGAAATACCGCAGATCACGCAGCCAGCGCATCCTCCGGCGGCTTTTTCGCTCCTGTCATCAGCGCCACGGCATCAGACATCGAGATCAGCTTGGGATCGACCACGCACAATCGCCGCCCGAGCCGGTGAATGTGAATCCGGTCCGCCACCTCAAACACATGCGGCATGTTGTGCGAAATCAGCACGATCGGCAGGCCGCGCTTTTTCACGTCCAGAATAAGCTCCAGCACGCGCCGGGATTCCTTCACGCCCAGCGCCGCCGTCGGCTCGTCCATAATCACGACCTTCGACCCGAACGCGGCTGCGCGTGCCACCGCCACGCCCTGCCGTTGACCACCGGACAGTGTTTCCACCGCCTGGCTGATATTCTGAATCGTCATCAGACCAAGTTCGTTCAACTTCTCACGCGCTCGCTTTTCCATTGCGGGCCGGTCCAGCATTCGGAACCATTGGCCCATAATGCCGGGCTTCCTGAGTTCGCGGCCAAGAAACATATTGTCCGCGATCGAAAGCGCCGGCGAAAGCGCGAGGTTCTGGTACACTGTCTCGATGCCAGCTTCGCGCGCCTCCATTGGCGAGCGAAACTGCACCTGTTGGCCTTCGAGTTTGATTTCGCCCTCGTCGGGAATAACCGCACCCGAAATCGCCTTGATGAGCGAGGACTTTCCCGCGCCATTGTCGCCGATCACTGCGAGAATTTCGCCCGGATAGAGGTCGAAATCCGCATTGTCGAGAGCGGTCACGCGGCCGTAGCGCTTAACAAGTCCCCGCGCTGAAAGGATGGGTTGGACTGAGGTGTTCATACCGAAACCTTTCTGATCCACTGGTCGATTGCGACTGCGCCGATAATCAGCACGCCGGTCAGCAGCACTTTCCATTGCGGGTCTGCGCCGAGCATGTTCAGGCCCATCGAGACGACGCCCACGATCATCGCGCCGAACAGCGTGCCGAGGATCGACCCTCGCCCGCCGAACAGAGAAATACCGCCAATCACAGCGGCCGTAATCGCCTGCAAATTATAGTCCGTGACCGCCGCCGACGGCGAAATCGAACCGTTGCGGCCAATCGAAACCCAAGCCGCAAAAGCTGCGATCAATCCGGCCAGACCGTAGACTGAAAACAGCACCCTGCGCGTTTGAATACCGGAGAGCTTCGCCGCTTCCGGGTCATCGCCCACCGCATAGACATGCCTGCCCCACGCCGTGTGGTTCAGCACGTACCAAAGCACCAGCACCAGCAGCACCATGGCGATAACACCCAGCGTCAGCACCGCCGTGCCCACCTTGAAGCTCGCGCCAAACAGATGCAGCAGCGGAGCCGTCGATGCCACGTCCGCATCGCGGATCGTCTCATTCGCCGAGTAGATGAAATTCGTCGCCATGACGATGTTCCACGTTCCCAGCGTCACGATGAACGGCGGCAGCTTCATCACCGCCACAAGAAAGCCGTTCAGCAATCCGCACAAAGTGCCTACGCCAAGCCCGATCAGCACGGCAATGAACGCGGGTATTCCGTACACCACCGCGCAATTGCCCATCACCACTGCCGAAATCACCATGATAACGCCGATGGAAAGATCGATGCCCGCTGTCAGGATCACCAGCGTTTGCGCTGCACCCAGAATGCCGACAATCGCGATTTGCTGCAGGATCAGCGTCAGTGTGTAGGACGAGAAGAACCGCCCGCCAATCGTGATCCCGAATATGATAATCGACATCACCAGAACGATCAGCGGCACCGCTGCTGGCGTCGAATGCAGAAAATGCTGCGCCCGCTTGATCAGCGGCACGCCCTGATGGTCAAACGCCGCTACATTGCGGTCGCTCTGGTCGAGAACTTTCTCGAATTCCTGTGCTCCGGCCATTTTTCCTCCCTTTCCGCGCATTCTCCCCAGAACGCGGAGCATCATCGTCCGCCGAATTCAGGGTGCAATCAAGTGGTTGTCGGTCAGCGCGAGCAAATGCTCCGCGCCTCGCACCACCGTCGAGGCCCGCTATCGCCACTCGCGCGCGGGTAATCCAAAATTGTCAGGCAGCTCCAACGCTGCTCATCCTCCGCCGACCTTCCCATCAGTCCCCTTCTCCCCTTGTGGGGTGAAGAATGGTCCACGCAGTGGACGAAAAGCCCCCAAATGGGCTTTTCGAATGATGAACGCCCGGAGCCATGGCGGAGGGCGGTGCGGGCAGGTGGATGAGGGGTAATGCACAAACCGTCAGCGCAGCGCCAACACGTTGCACCCGCCACCAGCGCGTCCCTGCCGGGGGTCCGCTGCCTCCGGCAGTTCCCCGGCGTTCAATGACTTTGGAAGGTCCACCGGACCTTCCAATTCGCTTTCAGCGAACCGTCATTTCACCCCCAGCACTTAGCCGTGCCTTCCTTGGTGTCGATAGACTTCACGCCTTCCACCGGCTTGTCCGTCACGAGGTTCACGCCCGTGTCGAAGAATGTCTTGCCTTCGGTTGGCTTCGGCTTGGTGCCATCTTTTGCAAACGCCGCAATCGCTTCGATGCCGAGCGCAGCCATCTGCAGCGGATATTGCTGCGAGGTCGCACCGATGACGCCATCGGCAACCGACTTCACGCCGGGGCAACCACCGTCGACCGAAACGATCAGCACCTGCCCTTCAAGGCCCACCGCCTTCAGCGCCTGATAGGCACCAACTGCAGCCGGTTCGTTGATCGTGTGGATGACGTTGATGGTGTTGTCCTTCTGGAGAAGGTTTTCCATCGCCTTGCGGCCACCCTCTTCGTTACCATTGGTCACATCGTGGCCAACGATACGCGGATCGTCTTCGTCACCGATCTTGTTCGGATCTTTCGGATCGATTCCGAAACCGATCATAAACCCTTGATCGCGCAGCACATCTACCGATGGCTGGGATGGCGTGAGGTCGAGGAAGCCGATCTTCGCATCCTTCGCCTTGTCGCCCATCGTGGCCGCGGCCCATGCGCCGATCAGCTTGCCAGCTTCGAGGTTGTCCGTCGCGAAAGTCGCGTCTGCCGCATCGATGGGATCAAGCGGCGTGTCGAGTGCGATAACCAGAAGCCCGGCATCACGCGCCTTCTGAACGGTCGGCACAATGCCTTTCGTGTCGGAAGCGGTGATCAGAATGCCTTTCGCGCCGTCCGCGATGCAGGATTCAATCGCCGCAACCTGGCTTTCGCTGTCGCCGTCGATCTTGCCTGCATAGCTCTTCAGCGTAACGCCAAGCTCGGCGGCCTTTGCCGTCGCGCCTTCCTTCATCTTCACGAAGAACGGGTTGGTGTCCGTTTTGGTGATGAGGCAGGCGCCCACGCCTTCCGCCGATGCGGGCATCGCAAAGCCGATGGCTGCCGAAGCCATAGCTGCAAACAGGGTCGTTTTGAGAATGGTGGTTTTCACGGATACTCCTCCCAGTGAAATTCGATGAAAAGCGATCGCTCGCCCGCAGGTCTCCCGTCCTGCGTAAACAACAATGCGGCCTTTCGAGTTCACTGTCAATAAATAAATCACTCTTATTTATTATTGACACTTAATGCCGTGAGCGCCATTCTCGATTTGTGTCGCATAGCGGCACGAGGGAGGTATCTTTGGCAGATGCGCAAATCAGGCTTGGTTCGCCCGAGCCTGTTTCGATGGCTTTGCATCGTGGAACGAACCAGTCCGGCATGCGCGATTCAAACGAGCGCGTAGTGCTCTCGCTCGTGCGTCTGCATGGGGGGCTGGCCAAGAGCGACATTGCGCGTATGACCGGCCTTTCCGCGCAGACTGTTTCCGTCATCATGCGCGCGTTGGAGGCTGATGGCCTTCTGGTGAAAGGCGAACCGCAGCGTGGCCGCATCGGTCAGCCTTCTGTTCCCATGTCGCTCAATCCCGATGGTGCCTTTTTCCTCGGCCTCAAGGTCGGGCGGCGCAGCGCCGATCTGGTCATGACCGATTTTCTCGGCAATGTGCGCGCTCAGCGCGAACAATCCTACATTTACCCCACACCCGATGAAACCAAGCGCTTTTTGTTGAGTGCTCTGCGCGAAATTCGCGCCTCCATAGCACCCGCGCAGCAAGGGCTTATCGCCGGGCTCGGCATTGCCATGCCATTCGAGCTTTGGAGCTGGGCGGAAATCGCCGGCGCGCCGCGTGAGCTGATGGACCGGTGGCGCGACCGCGACATCCGCGCCGAAATCCAGAACGAACTCCCCTTCCCCGTATTCTTGCAGAACGACGCAACATCGGCCTGCGGCGCCGAACTCGTTTTCGGTCGCGTTAACGACCTTCGCGATTTCGTCTATTTCTTTATCGGCGCGTTTGCAGGTGGTGGTGTCGTCCTGAACGGTCGGCTCTATTCCGGCCCCACCGGCAATGCTGGCGCGCTCGGCTCCATGCCGGTGCCGGGTCCGGCGGGCAGGCCCGCCCAGCTCATCGACATCGCCTCACTCGGCGTTCTGGAAAAGCGCCTTAAAGCAGCAGGCAGCACCGTCGCAAATCGCTGGACAGAGTTGCGCAATTGGCAGGATGCCGGAGCCGTGGCCGATCAGTGGATCACTGACGCCGCCAACGCGCTTGCCTATTCCGTCGTTTCCGCCACTTCGGTAATCGATTTCGAAGCCGCGATAATCGAAGGCTGGATGCCGCCGGAAATACGCGCGCGCCTCACAAACTCGGTCCGCGCCGCGCTGGCGCGCATTGACGTCGAGGGTCTGAAAGTTCCCGAAATCCGCGAAGGCTCGGTGGGGCATCACGCCCGCGCAATCGGTGCGGCCAGCCTGCCGCTTTCCGAGCGCTTTCTTGTCGGCTCTAACGCATTGTCCTTCGGAGCAACTTGATGTTGATCGGCATTCCCCCAATTCTCGGCCCGGAGTTGCTCGCCACGTTGCGCGCGATGGGGCACACGGATGAAATCGCGCTGGTGGATGGCAACTACCCTGCCCTCGAACATGCGCGCCGCCTCATCCGCGCCGACGGACATGACCTTCTCAGCGTGCTTGATGCGGTGCTGCAAGTTACCCCCGTCGATGACTTCGTTGATGAGGCGATTTTCCGCTCATCCGTCAAAGGCGACCCCGCGCTTTCCGATCCGGTCCACGCCGAGATTCAGGCGATCTGCGCGCGCCGTGCGCCGGGGCGCTCCGTCACGCCGCTTGCGGGGGCGGAGTTTTACGCGCGCGTAAAATCGGCCCACACCGTAGTTGCCACCAGCGAACCGCGCCTCTATGCAAACGTCATCGTTCGCAAGGGCGTGATCTACCCGTAAGGAGAGAAAAAGTGATCGTTTGCTGTGGCGAAGCGCTGATCGACATGCTGCCTCGCACCACCACGCTTGGCGAAACCGCCTTCGCGCCCTATGTCGGTGGCGCGGTGTTCAACACCGCCATCGCGCTGGGCCGTCTTGAGGTTCCGACCGGCTTTTTCAGTGGCATTTCTACGGATTTCTTCGGCGATATGCTGCGCGACACGCTTGCCGCCAGCAATGTTGACCTGAGCCTCGTCAAGTTCTCCGATCTGCCTACGACGATGGCCTTCGTGCGGCTTGAAAACGGCCATGCCTCCTACCTCTTCTATGATGAACAAACCGCCGGGCGCATGCTCTACGAGAGCGACCTTCCCGATATTGGCGATCATGTCGAGGCCATGCATTTCAGTTGCATCAGCCTCATTCCCGAACCTTGCGGCGGCACGTATGAAGCGCTGATGCGGCGCGAAAGCAGCAAGCGCGTCATGATGTTTGACCCGAACATCCGCAAGAATTTCATCAAGGACAAAGCTTCCCATGTCGCGCGCATGAAGCGCATGGTCGCAATGGCCGACATCGTAAAGCTGTCCGACGAGGATCTCGATTGGTTCGGCGAACCGGGCACGACGCAGGAAATCGCCGCCCGTTGGCTAACGCTCGGTCCCAAGCTCATCGTCATCACCAAGGGCGCGAGCGGATTGGTTGCCTACAGCAAGGATCATCACATAACTGTGCCAGCCGAGCGCGTGCAGGTTGTGGATACGGTCGGCGCTGGCGACACTATCAACGCTGGCATATTGTGCTCGCTTCGCGATCAAACGCTGCTGACCAAGGCTGCCATCGCAGCGCTGACTCCCGGCCAGATCGAAGCTGTCTTGCGCTTCAGCGCCAAAGCCGCCGCCTTCACAGTCTCCCGCGCTGGCGCAAACCCACCCACCCGCGAAGAAATGCGGTAGGACCATTCCGTGGTAGGCAATTTTCAATTTTTGAATCGGCGCCAACGTTTCAATTCCCACTCTCCCCGTCAAAACGGGGAGAGGGTGAGGGGCAGCATAAACGTTGACGCTTAGGCTTTTCCCTAACTCGTACTCGCGATGAAATTCGGGTTGGCGAAATCGCTGTCATGTGCCTGATTGCGCTTGCCGTAGCGCAGCGCAGCGCCATCCAATGTCCGCGTCATGCCACCGGCAGCGCGTAGCACGGCATCGCCAGCGGCGGTGTCCCACTCCATCGTTCGCGTAAATCGCGGATAGAGATCCGCCTCGCCACACGCCAGCAGGCAAAACTTCAGCGATGACCCCACCGACACCAGCTCCGCCGTGCCGATGCTGCGAATAAACGCTTCCGTCTCGGGCGAAAAATGCGACCTGCTGGCGACGATCGTCAGCGGCTCCTGTTTCGGGCGCACCGTTATGCGGTGTCGCTCGCTCACCTCGCCGTCTTCCGAAACCTTCATCGCCTCGGCGTGGCCCGGCCTGCCTGAAAACAGCCTGCCGCTGCATGGCGCCAGCACTACACCCACCACGGGCGTACCCTCGCGCACCAGCGCAATGTTCACCGTAAAATCCTGATGTCGCTTGACGAATTCCTTCGTCCCGTCGAGCGGATCGACAATGAAGAACGCACCGCCCAGTTCGGGCACCGCGCGCCCTGCCGCGCACTCTTCCTCCGCCACGCAGGGAATATGCGGAAAGGCCGCGCGCAAGCCCGCGAGTATCACCTTTTCCGCAGCATGATCCGCCTCGGTTACGGGTGAGCAATCATCCTTTTCGAGGACGGAAAAGTCCCGGCGAAACACATCCATGATCCGGCGACCGGCATCGATTGCCAGTTGCTCGAAAAGGGATTGCGTTTCAGCGTATTCAGATTCCGCCCCCGTCGTCATATTCCTGCTCAGCCGTATCGCGCTCGGTCAGCCACTTCTCGATGGCGTCAACCATCTCTTCGGGCGATTTGCCGGCGGTTTCAAGATGAATCTCGGGTGCCTCCGGCGCTTCGTAAGGCGAGTCGATGCCCGTGAAGTTCTTGATCTCGCCAGCCGCAGCGCGCGCATAGAGACCCTTTGGGTCGCGCCGCGCGCATTCTTCCAGCGGCGTGTCGACAAAAATCTCGATGAAATCACCCTTGGGCAACAGGTCGCGCGCCAACTGCCGCTCCGCCCGGAACGGCGAGATAAACGACACCAGCACGATCAACCCGGCATCCGCCATCAGCTTCGCCACCTCGGCCACGCGGCGAATATTCTCCACGCGGTCCTGTTCGGTGAACCCAAGGTCACGGTTGAGCCCGTGCCGCACATTGTCGCCGTCCAACACATAAGTGTGCCGACCGGAAAGATGCAGCTTCTTGTCCAGCAGCCCCGCAATGGTGGATTTGCCGGAGCCCGACAAGCCAGTGAACCAGATCACCGCGGGCTTCTGGTGCTTCTGCGCCGCGCGGGCCTTGGCGTCCACTTCCAGCGCCTGCCAATGGATGTTGGCCGCACGGCGCAGCGGGTTGACGATCATGCCCGCGCCCACCGTCGCATTGCTGATCCGGTCGATGATGATGAAAGAACCCGTCGCGCGATTTTCGGCAAAGCTGTCGAAAGCAATCGGCGTCTGCGTGGACACATTCACCAGCGCAACTTCGTTCATCGCCAGAGATTTCGCCGCCTCCTGCGCGAAATTATTGACGTTGATGCGATAGCGCAGGTCCGTCACCGTCGCGGGCGATTGGTCCGTTTCCGTCCGCAGAATATACGAGCGCCCCGGCCTCAGCGCCTGCTCATCGAACCACACGAGTTGCGCGGCAAACTGGTCTGCCACATGCGGGCGTCCGTTCGGCGCAACCAGCATGTTGCCGCGCGAAACTTCGATTTCGTCCTCCAGAACCAGCGTCACCGCCTGCCCGGCAACCGCCACCGGCAGGTCGCCATCCTGGGTTACAATGCGCTTCACCTTGCTCGCGCGGCCAGACTTGGCAACCACAACGGCATCGCCGGGCGAAATCGAGCCTGCCGCAATCGTCCCCGCGAACCCTCTGAAATCGAGGTTCGGGCGGTTCACATATTGCACGGGAAACCGGAAAGGCCGTGCATCGGCAGCCTCATCCAAGGGCACGGATTCCAGATATTCAAGTAGCGTCGGCCCCTGATACCAGCCCATGTTTTCAGAGCGCCGCGTGACGTTGTCGCCGTAGCGCGCAGACATGGGGATAGCTTCTATCGAACTGAATCCGAGATCGGCTGCAAACTTCTGATAATCTTCGACAATTCGCTGATACGTTGCCTGATCATAATCGATCAGATCGATCTTGTTGATCGCCACAACAATTCTGCGGATGCCGAGCAGCGAAGCGATAATCGAATGGCGGCGCGTCTGGGTCAGCACACCCTGCCGCGCATCGACCAGCACTACGGCGAGGTCCGCCGTCGAGGCGCCCGTCGCCATGTTGCGCGTATATTGCTCATGCCCCGGCGTATCCGCCACGATGAACTTGCGCTTGGCGGTTGCGAAAAACCGATACGCAACGTCGATCGTGATGCCCTGCTCACGCTCCGCCTCAAGCCCGTCTACCAGCAGCGCCAGATCGATGTCTTCGCCGGTCGTTCCGTGTTTGCGGGAGTCCCGCTCCAGCGCCGCAAGCTGGTCCTCGAAGATCAGCTTGGTGTCGTATAGCAAACGCCCGATCAGCGTCGACTTGCCGTCATCTACAGAACCGCAGGTGAGAAACCGCAGCAGCGATTTGTGTTCCTGTTCGGCCAGCCAGGCGCGAACGTCATAGTCCGGCTCGACGGCCAGTGCAGTGTTCTGGCGCATGGTCAGAAATATCCCTCGCGCTTTTTCTTTTCCATTGATCCGGCTTCGTCCTTGTCGATCAACCGGCCCTGCCGCTCCGAGGTGCGCGCCACCAGCATTTCGCTGACGATCTCTTCAAGCGTTTCCGCGTCGGAGTCGATTGCGCCCGTCAGCGGGTAGCAACCCAGCGTGCGAAAGCGCACCAGCCGGTTTTCGACCACTTCGCCCTCATGCAGCTTCATGCGCTCGTCGTCGCGCATGATCAGCATTCCGTCGCGCTCCACCACCGGGCGGCGCGCCGCAAAATAAAGCGGAACAATCGGAATGTTCTCGCGCAAAATGTACTGCCAGATATCCAGCTCGGTCCAATTCGAAAGCGGAAATACGCGGATCGATTCGCCCGGCGAAACGCGCGTGTTGAAGGTCTTCCACATTTCCGGGCGCTGGTGCTTGGGGTCCCATGCGTGCTGCGCGTTGCGGAATGAGAAAATGCGCTCCTTGGCGCGAGACTTTTCCTCGTCGCGCCGCGCGCCGCCAAAGGCCGCATCGAAGCCGTATTCGTCCAGCGCCTGCCGCAGCGCAACAGTCTTCATCACATGCGTGTGCGTGTTCGAGCCGTGGTCGAACGGGTTGATGCCGTCGCGCACGCCATCTTCATTGATGTGCACCAGCAGGTCGAATCCATGTTCGCGCGCCATGCGGTCGCGAAACTCGATCATCTCGTGAAATTTCCATGTCGTGTCGACATGCAGAAATGGAAATGGCGGCTTGGCGGGATAGAACGCTTTCATCGCCAGATGCAGCAGGACGGACGAGTCCTTGCCGACAGAGTACAGCATCACCGGCTTGGTGAAGGTGGCTGCAACCTCGCGAAAAATATGAATCGCTTCCGCTTCAAGGCGGTCGAGATGTGAAAGTCGCGCGAGCATTGCCGTTGCCTTTTGGGTATGACCCGTCGGCAAAGCCGGCATGTCGGTCAAATTGAGTATGCTTGACCGTGTTTAATGCAGCCGCATCCGCTACCCAAGAATGCCCATGCCAAAGGCGCAACGAATGGTGGGCGGGCATTTCGCGCATCCGCCACCTGTTGGAATTGTTTTCCGCAGCGTGAGATTTTCGGTGCTTTCGGCTTCAAGTCAGCAAAAAAATCACCCCGCATGAGCGGTAGTCACAAAAAAAGCCGGTGCGTTTCCGCACCGGCTTTTTCGCGAAATTCTATTCTAGTCAAACATTGCCGCGAAAACGCGCGATCACCTGCCACACAGCCGGAACGAGGCAGGCGGCCAGCGCAACCTTTATCAGGTCCGGCACGATGAACGGCGCAACGCCGAACTGCCAGGACTTGTCAACGCCGATCAGCACCGCGAGCCAGGCAAAGCCCATAGCCATCATGATCACTTCGCCGGTCAGCAGCGCGCCGAAGAACTTGACGGGGTTGCGATCCAGCCCGCGGTCTGCTGCCCAGCCGGCAATCGCCGCCATCACGACAAAACCAGCAAGATAGCCCCCTGTCGGTCCCACCATGTACGCCAGTCCAATTCCCTTTTCAGGCGTACCCTGAAACACGGGAAGGCCATACGCGCCTTCAGCGAGATAGAGCAGCACGGTCGCAACGCCCAGACGCCAGCCATAGGCTGCGCCGATCAGCAGCACGACAAGGCTCTGCAACGACAGATCGACCGGGCCGAGAACAACCTTGGTCTTGGCCGAAAGCGCCAGCAATGCGCTGCCTGCGAGCGCCAGCAAAATCTGCGAAACGAGGCGCGTAACGTTATTTTTAGGGAGCGCCAGCGAAACAAGTGAGCTGGACTGGGTAGCGGCTGCGGACATTAATTTCCCTCCTGAAGCCAATGTAGTTCGGGGTGCTTATATTAGCTTCCATGCTAAGCGGCAAACGCTTTTGAATTCGGAGTTGTTGACAATGGATTTCGATACAAATTTCGAGCCACGCTATGGCGAGCCTGTGGAAATCGCTTCCGGCCTGCTGCGCGTGACCGCTCCGAATCCTGGTCCATTCACCTTCCACGGAACCAACAGCTACATCGTCGGCAGGGATTCGCTGGCGGTCATTGATCCCGGACCGGATGATGAATTGCATTTCGACACGCTCGTGCGCGCCATTAATGGGCGCCCTGTGTCGCATATTTTTGTCAGCCATACCCATCGCGATCATTCCCTGCTCGTCGCGCGGCTCAAGGCGCTTACCGGCGCGCCGACGCTTGCCGAAGGTCCCCACCGGCCCGCGCGCCCGTTGCGCATCGGCGAAGTAAACGCGCTCGACGCCAGCGCCGATCATGATTTCATGCCCGACATTACGCTTGCCGATGGGCAGCGGATTGAGGGCGATGGCTGGGCGATCCGGACCGTGCTTACGCCCGGCCACTGCGCCAACCACGCCGCCTTTGCGCTGGAGGATACCGGCATCCTGTTCTCGGCCGATCACGTAATGGCGTGGGCCACCTCGATCGTCGCGCCGCCGGATGGCGCAATGGTCGACTACATGACCTCGCTGGACAAGCTGCTCGCGCGCAAGGATCGCATATATTTTCCGGGCCATGGCGGTCCGGTGAAGTCGCCGCATAGCTTTGTGCGCGGCCTCAAGGCGCATCGCAAAATGCGCGAGCGCGCCGTGCTGGAGCGTATAGTCTCAGGCGACAGGACGATCCCGGAAATCGTATCCGCAATCTATCGCGACACCGATCCGCGCCTGCACGGCGCTGCCGGTCTGTCAGTGCTGGCGCATCTGGAAGACCTTGTCGCCCGCGGGCAAGTGCGCGCAGAGGACGATGTCGCAATAGATGGCGTGTTTTATCGGTAGGATTGCGCTCCGAAGCCGTGCCTATTCAGGCGCAGCGGGCGTCAGTGTCGCAACCTGCGCGTCGAGATCTTTCAAGAACGGGCCAACCAGCCCTGCATTAATGCCAAAATCTCTGTCGCCGTATCGCGACGCGGCGCGCATATCCACGTAGGTCGAATCGCCCTCCTCCACCAGCCTGACCACCACGTCAGAAGGCAGCGCCAGCACGGGCGAATATACCAGCGTTTCAATATTGAACCGGCTGCCGGTGCCGATCATTTTCGGCCCCAATATCTCCCAGCCATATTCTTTCATTGTGGCTTCCACCGCCGCGCGCACATTCTCGATTGGCACATCGTATCGCCGCCCCGCGACCTCTGGGTATTCACTGCTTTGCAGCGCTTTCCAGTCCTCGTTTGCCCCCTGAATGGCGTTTGTCCCGCGACCTCGTTCAGCCAGCGCCTCGGCAAAGGTCGGCGGCTCAGTGAGGTCGGTTGAGACATCGGCGAGCTTCGGCGTGGTCAGCGCCAGAAACACAGCGAAGCAGAACGGTACCAGCACCAACCCGCCAATCACGAAGGCTTTGCCAAGGTCGCGCCCGCCCCGATAGCCATAATACCAGACGCGGGGCAGCCCTATGCCTGCAAGCAGCACCGCGAGAAGCGCGAGCCCTGCGGCCGTGACGAGACTCCAGAAAAACGCCGGCGTTTCCAGAAGCAGCAGCCAATGCGCCGCCGTTGCGACAAACACCACCGCCAGCGCCAGCACGGCCAGTCTACGCGCCCAAGGCGCGCTCCATGAAGCGCGCGTTTCCTCTATGATTCGCATAAGAGCACTCTACCAACGGTAGTTTTTGCCGCCACACAGAGATTGCGCATCAAAAATGGTGCGTAAAATCCATTCGCTCGTGCAAAATGCGCAGGATCTCAACGTCGCCCTTCACATCCCGGCGGAAGAAGATCACATGCCGGTTGCAGGGTGCTACATCACATCCGAGCCTAAATTGCGCTGATCTCTCCCAAGCTCGGAGTATTTGCGAGCATAGCGAAAGTCTCGTTAAACTGCGTTAGATAGCGATCTGCCTGCTCGTCGCCCCATGTCTCCAATGTGTAACCGCCAGCCTCGTCAAAATCGGCTTCCGCCAGAACCGTCAGGCGAAATCGAGCCTTCATTTATCCGACCTCAATCGCGACAGAGATTTTTTGAGCGAATAATTGGCAAACTCTGCCCGCCCTGCTTGCTGCAAACCGGCATCCATCGCGTCGCGCAATCGCTGCAGTTTTACATCATCTGCTGCTTCGGCCGCGATCTTGAGGCGCAATGCCTCACGGATCACCTCAGAGGCGTTGTTATATAGTCCCGAAGCGACCTTCTCCCGGACATATTCATCGAGCTTTTCGGTCAATGAGACGTGCATCGGCACATCCTTTCCACGAGCCGCCAATATACAAAGATTGTCAAACCTTATAAATTACCATTTCCTTATGCATCGTTGGGAAAGCGGTATTCCTTGAACTGCTCGCGTAGCGTCATCTTCTGAATCTTGCCCGTCGCGGTGTGCGGAATTTCCTCCACAAACGCGACATCGTCCGGCATCCACCATTTCGCGATCTTCCCGTTCATAAACGCCAGCAGGTCCTCCTTCTTCGGGTCTTTGCCCGGCTTTTTCACAACCACGAGCAGAGGCCGTTCATCCCACCGCGAATGGCGAATGCCGATCACGGCCGCCTCGGCCACATCCGGATGCCCGACCGCGAGATTCTCCAGATCGATGGTGGAAATCCACTCGCCGCCAGACTTGATAACGTCCTTCGCGCGGTCCGTGATCTGCATATATCCATACTTGTCGATATGCGCGACATCTCCCGTATCGAACCAATTGTCGTCGTCGAACTGCTCCTTGCCTGCCCCGCCGTAATACGCACGCGCGACCGCCGGCCCCCGCACCTTCAACCGGCCAAATGTCTTGCCGTCGCGCGGGCGCTCGACATTTTCATCGTCAGTCACCTTCATTTCCACACCGAACGGCGCAACGCCCTGCTTATCCTTGATGTTCAGCAGCGCATCGTCCTGCAAATTGCGATATTCGGGCTTGATCGTGCACAATGTCCCCAACGGCGACATCTCCGTCATACCCCAGGCGTGGATCACCTCGACCCCATACACCTCCTCGAATTTTCTCGTCACCGCACGCGGGCAGGCCGCGCCGCCGATCACAACCTTGTTCAAGTAAGGAAGCTGCTTTCCTGTCTCTTCGAGATATTGCAGCAGCATGAGCCATACCGTCGGAACCGCAGCCGTGAACGACACCTTCTCCGTGTCCAGCAACTCATAAATCGAAGCGCCGTCCATCTTGCCGCCGGGCATCACAAGCTTGGCACCAACCATCGGCACAGACTGCCCAAGTCCCCAGGCATTCGCGTGAAACATAGGCACGACCGGCATGATGACATCGCGGCAGGAAATACCCATCGCATCCGGCATGGCCGCGATCATCGCGTGCAGCACGTTTGATCGATGGCTATAGACGACGCCCTTTGGATCCCCCGTCGTGCCAGATGTGTAACACATACCCGCCGCGGCATCCTCGTCGAGCGACTTCCATTGAAACCCACCCTTCGCCTCCGCGAGCCAGTCCTCGTAGGTCACAATTTCGAGCTTCGTTTCCGGCAAATGCGCCTTATCCGTCAGGACGATGATTTTCTTCAGCGACTTAACCGACGGCGCTATTTTCTCGACAATCGGCATGAACGTCAGATCGACAAACAAAGCCCGATCTTCCGCGTGATTCATGATCCAGGCGATCTGGTCTGGAAAAAGCCGTGGGTTCAGCGTGTGATACACCGCGCCGATGCCCATAATGCCGTACCAGGCTTCCAGATGCCGCGCCGTATTCCACGCCAGCGTGGCAATGCGGTCGCCCTCTTTGTAACCCTCGCGGTCAAGTAATTCCGAGACCTTCAACGCGCGCTCGTGAATATTCGCAAAAGTCGTGCTTACAATCGGCCCCTCTACCGAGCGCGAAACGACTTCACGGGCGGCATGGTTAGCAGCCGCATAGTCGAGAACCTTGTGGCACAGCAGCGGCCATTTCTGCATCAACCCGAGCATGTCTCTTCCTCCCTGCTACTCAACCCAATTTCAGCGCTCTAGCCGGGCTTGTCCAGCCTACTGAAGTTTATCGTGCGCTCACCAGCGACCGACGCGATGCGCCAGCGCGTTCCTGGCCTTTCGGGGTAAGGCGATTGGTGCCCTAAGGAACCGCCATGCTGCGGCCAACCGCCAGATAGACGCCCGGCACCATGCAAATCATGAATACCGCGTCGAGAATGTCGTGTCCGAACATAATGTTGGTGATGCCCGCACCGATATAGGTCACCAGCACAATCAGCATTAGCGCCGCTCCGAAACGCCGTTCATCATCTTGGCTGGTCTTGAGTGTCTTGAACGCCAGCCATCCCCCGAAACCCAGCAATGCGAGCAGGCTCAGCAATCCTAAAACTCCGTTTTGAACGAGTGCCTGCAGTAGGAAATTATGGAAGTGCGTGAACGAGCGGTCGATACCGTATATCTCGACAAGACGGCGACCCATTTCCTCCGCCGCAAATTGTCGACCATGGCCGAACCACGGCGCCTCCTTCCACATTTCAAAGCCGATTTCCCAAATCGCGAGCCGTAGGCCAGCCGAACTGTCATAGTTGCCCTGATCGCGCACTTGCTTCCAGTTTGTAATGACCTCGTGAAAACGGGGGGAAATGAACGGCAGATCAACACCGCTCGCGAGCATTGCGGCCAGCAGAAGGACGACAGCCGTGACAGGCAGCCACAATCTGCGCAACCAGCGCGCACCGCCGAACACAATCATCAGCATCAATGCATTCACCGCCAACATCAAGAGCGGCGAGCGTGATTGGGAAAGGACCAGAGCGAGCACTCCGCAAAAGGCGAAGCCACCCAGAATCGGGCGCCTGCTATTTCCGCCAAGCATAATACCTGCCAGCACCACACTGATCGCAATGACGGTAACAGTGGCGAAAACCAAAGCGTTGCCCGCGCCCCCTTCAACGCGAATTCCCGGATGCATGACCGCCTGGGCAACAGCGACGGCCAAGCCGCTGACGCAGGCGATTGCCGACCCCCAAACAATCGACGAAATGACGTCTTTTTTGACCGATATCGACCAATACGCGTATGAAAACGGAAAGAAGGCAAAGGTCGCGAGCGATAGCAGTTCCGTCGGTTTGCGAAAGGCGCTGCCGTTCATAAGTGCCGCCAACAGGCAGCACGCAACATAGCCGAGAAAAAGGAGCGAAATAATACGGACGTCGCGCAGCTTGGACAGCGCGACCCTGCCAGTCAGGACATTTGCAAAGCAGGCCAGTCCGCCTCCGTTGAACAGGAAGCTGACCACGCTTCCCGCTGCCGGCGGCGCAGCGAAGCACAGCAGCGTGAACACACGGTTGACTCGTGGTTTATCGGCCAACAGCCCCGTTATCTGCTTCATTGAAATGATTTCACCACTGGAGCAGGGATATTCTCACGCGCGGGATGCGCAAGCAACGTCAACGTTAGTGTTCGCTTTTTCTGCACTCATTGCACAGAGGTCCATACCGGCCACGCGAACATCTGAAATGCTTTCCATATTCATTGTCTGACAACCCAAGCTAACCAGCCTCATGCACCACATGAAGGCGCGCGACCAATGTCGCCCTGAAAAATGTTTCAACACCTGACTTTTACATCAGATGCCATCGCGCCGAACGCGCCGCATGAGCGTAGAGCAAGGGACCGGCGCAAACCCTCGAGCCAGATCACCATCTGGCCGTTGATGAAATGCAACCGCCTCCCGGTTAAGCCAACTCGATCCAGCAAGCGACCGCCTGCCTGCCCGCACGGCAGCTTTTTCCCCTAGCTCTTCTGCTTCGAGCGGATTGCAGATTGAGCAGCAGCGAGGCGTGCAATAGGCACGCGGAATGGCGAACAAGACACATAGTCCAACCCTACTTCCTCGCAGAATCCGATCGACGCGGGATCGCCTCCATGCTCGCCGCAAATACCCATCTTCATACCCGGCCGAGTCTGGCGCCCCTTCTCCGCAGCGATCCTGACGAGTTCGCCCACACCGTCGATATCCAGTGAAACAAATGGATCCTGCTCGATGATGCCCTTCTGACGATAGGTTTCGAGGAAGCTCGACGCATCATCACGCGAAATGCCGAAGGTCGTTTGCGTCAAATCATTCGTGCCGAAAGAGAAAAATTCGGCAGCCTCCGCAATCACATGTGCACGAATGGCAGCGCGCGGGAGTTCGATCATTGTACCGGTAAGATATTCGATAGTCGTTCCCGTTTCTCCCATGACCGCATTGGCTACCTGATCGATTCGCTCTTTCACGTAGTCCAACTCCTTCATGATGCCGACGAGCGGCACCATGATTTCCGGCACCACAGGCTTGCCCGTTTTTGCACCGGCCTGCACCGCTGCTTCGAAAACAGCCCGTGCCTGCATTTCTGCTATCTCGGGATAGGAAACGGCGAGCCTGCAGCCGCGATGGCCGAGCATGGGGTTGAATTCGTGAAGCGCCTCCGTGCGAAGCCGAAGCTTCTCAGCAGAAACGTTCATTGCACCCGCAACTTCTGCGATTTCGGACTCGGTCTTAGGCAGAAACTCATGCAATGGCGGATCCAGCAAACGGATCGTCACGGGTAGTCCAGCCATAATTTCGAACAGTTCGAGGAAGTCCGAGCGCTGCATCGGCAAGAGTTTAGCGAGCGCGGCGCGACGATCCTTCTCCGTGTCAGCCAAAATCATCTCGCGCATTGCAACGATACGCTGTCCCTCGAAGAACATATGTTCTGTGCGGCAAAGGCCGATGCCTTCCGCACCAAATGAATGAGCCATGCGCGCATCCGCCGGCGTTTCCGCATTGGTACGCACCTTCATGCGGCGCGCTGCGTCAGCCCATTTCATCACTGCCGCGAAATCCCCCGACAGTTCAGGCTGGAGCATTGCAACCGCGCCTTTAAGAACCTGCCCGTTCGATCCATCAATGGTGATCACATCACCCTTTTTGAAGGCCTGGCCGAGAGCCAGCAACGTTCCGGTTTTCGTATCGACGCGCAATGATCCCGCGCCCGACACGCAAGGTTTGCCCATGCCGCGCGCCACCACCGCCGCGTGGCTCGTCATGCCGCCGCGCGTCGTCAAAATCCCCTCCGCTGCATGCATGCCGTGAATATCTTCCGGGCTTGTCTCGACACGCACGAGGATCACCTTGCGCCCGACAGACTTCATTTCTTCCGCCTCGTCGGAGGAGAATACGATTTCGCCAGTTGCCGCGCCGGGCGAAGCCGGAAGCCCTACCCCGATCACATCGCGTCGCGCTTTAGGGTCGATTGTTGGATGCAACAATTGGTCAAGCGAGGACGGATCGATGCGCAGAACCGCTTCCCGCTCGGTGATCAATCCTTCTTCTGCCATTTCTACGGCGATCTTGAGCGCCGCTTTCGCCGTACGCTTGCCCGACCGCGTCTGGAGCATCCAAAGCTTGCCGCGCTCGATCGTGAATTCGAGGTCCTGCATATCGCGGTAGTGCTTTTCGAGCCGCCCCGAAATATCCACGAAAGCTGCGAAAGCCTCCGGCATCACCTTTTCCAGCGAAGGCTTGTCCGAACCCGCGGCAATGCGCGCTGCTTCCGTGATATTTTGCGGCGTACGAATACCCGCAACGACATCCTCGCCCTGAGCATTCACAAGGAATTCGCCGTAGAGCTTTTTCTCGCCTGTCGAGGGATTGCGCGTGAATGCCACACCCGTCGCAGATGTCTCACCCATATTGCCGAAAACCATGGCTTGAACATTTACGGCGGTGCCCCAGCTTTCCGGGATGTCATGCAACCGACGATAGGTGATCGCGCGATGGTTCATCCAGCTTGAGAAGACCGCACCTATCGCGCCCCACAGCTGTTCTTTGGGCGATTGCGGAAATGAGCTGCCCAGCTCCTCTTCAATGCGCGCCTTATAAAGCACGATTATCGCCTGCCAATCAGTTGCTGAAAGCTCGGTGTCGAGTTCAACGCCTCTTTTGGCTTTTTCGTCCTCTAGAATTTCGTCAAACACTTCATGATCGAGGCCAAGCACGACATCCGAATACATCTGGATAAAGCGTCTGTAGCTGTCATACGCGAAGCGAGAATCGCCGGAATCAGCAGCCAGAGCTTCCACAGTCTCGTCGTTCAGGCCAAGATTCAGCACTGTATCCATCATGCCAGGCATCGAAGCCCGCGCGCCTGAGCGAACCGATACCAGCAGCAGCTTTTCTGGGTCACCGAAAGCGCGCCCGGTTATTTTCGCAACATGTTTCAGCGCCGCATCCACCTGCGATTCCAGTTCTGCGGGATAGTCACGCCCGTTTGCGTAGTACCAATTGCAAGCCTCGGTTGTGATCGTGAACCCCGGCGGAACGGGCAGGCCCAGATTGCACATCTCCGCAAGATTCGCTCCCTTCCCGCCGAGAAGGTTGCGGTCCTTGGCGCTGCCCTCCGCTGAGCCATCGCCGAATGTGTAGACCCATTTGGTCATGTCACAAATTCCCCGTTAGACCGGGCGCCGCGAGACCGGCGCACTCTATTCGACCGATAAGATGCTGCGCTGCGAAAGGCAACGCCCCTTGCGTCCATCCCCGCAATTACAATCGGTTAGACTTTTTTCACCGTTAATCTCCTTGCATATTCGATAAAATGCATATAGAACAAAAATAGAACATATTGCAATATGGATTTTCGCTAATGAAACAAATATACAAACGAAATCACAGCTATGAGCGGTGCTCTCCAAGCCGCCGAGCGGGTCAGCGATGGAATTTTGGCTCCAATTTTAACAATTCCCGGCGCGAGGTGAATGCATTTTATATACAGCGCAGCAAATGAACTCAGCTACCGGGATCGATGACCACCAACCACGCTGGCGCTGCTCGCAAAATTCAGTTGAATTTAGTGGCTTTGCGCGATTGCCTAATCAGAATTCGGTGCCTATAAGGCGGCTCACTTCGAGCCGACACTTTGTCGGTATTGGGGCGTCGCCAAGTGGTAAGGCATCGGTTTTTGGTACCGACATTCCCAGGTTCGAATCCTGGCGCCCCAGCCAAGTCTCGCTATTTCGGGCAGAATGCGTCGTGCAACGCCTGCACAACGGATTGCACCTCTGGCCGCGCGATCCGGTAGTACACCGTGGTGCCTTCCCGGCGCGATTCGACCAGACCGTCTGCGCGCAACCGCATTAGCTGCTGCGACATGGGCACCTGTTCTATGTTGAGCAATTCGCGCAACTGGCCGACGGACATCTCGTCGCCGCCGAGTGCGCAAAGCACAAGCAATCGCTGTGGATGCGAGAGGCTCCGCAGCAGTTCAGCCGCGTGGCCGGAGGCCGGTATCATCTTTTCTACATTCATACTCTTGAATTTAAACTCTTTGAATGTTACGTGCAAGTCCAGCTTTCGACAACTAAGACTCAACCGGGAGACAATTCAATGACGATCGACAAGGCAGTGCTTATGTTCGCTGGTTTCATGGTCCTGCTATCCCTCTCGCTCGGGCTATATTTTTCGCCCTATTGGTTTCTGCTCACGGCATTTGTGGGCGTGAATATGATTCAGGCGTCGGTTACCGGCTTTTGTCCGGCGGCGATGATATTCAAGCGTGCGGGCTGCAAGGTTGGCGTCGTGTTTAAATAAGCACCGCCGCGCACCTACGGAAACCCGTCATGAAACACGCTAGTGCCTACGCATTTGCAGCCGCCCTCGTCTGTGCATTCGGCGTGATGCCGTTTACTGCTTCGGCCAATGATTTTCGCGTCGCGCCGGCCACTGTTACCGAATGGAAGGCGGTGTATGGGGAGGTCGAAACTGTCAATATCGTGCCCGCGCGGGCACGCATTTCCGGCACGGTCGTGGATGTGCGCGTCACCGAAGGGCAGGAAGTTCGTAAGGGCGCGGTAGTTGCCAGCATTGAGGACGAGAAGCTGGCTCTTCAGCTTCGAGCTGCCGGGGCTCGCGTCGCCGCGCTCAATTCGCAAATGACGAATGCCCAGACAGAGTTGACGCGCGCGCAGGATTTGCTGCGCACCGGCGCAACCGCGCAGGCGCGCGTCGATGCGGCGAAGGTCCAGCTCGATGTTTTGACGAGCCAGCTTACAGCAGCAGTGGCCGACAAGGCGGTTATCGAACAGAGCGCGCGCGAGGGAGATGTCCTTTCGCCGGCGGATGGTCGCGTCCTCACCGTGCCCGTCACGGCCGGTTCGGTGATAATGGCCGGCGAGCCCGTCGCGCGCGTTGCATCGGGTCGATATTATCTGCGTCTGTCATTGCCGGAACGCCACGCCGCTGAGATATCGGAAGGCGCAACGGTGGTGATCGGCGGGCGAAGCAACGCCGAGCAACCCCGGCAGGGCCGCATCGCGAAGGTCTATCCTGAAATTCAAAACGGCCGCGTCATCGCGGATGTCGAAGTGTCCGATATCGGCAATTACTTCATCAATGAGCGCACGCTGGTTTCCATTCCCGTTGGCCGACGCACAATTCTCGCGGTGCCGCCGCAGGCGATCCGAACCGTTCACGGCATTGATTACGTCACACTGAAATCCTTGCAGGGCACGCTGGAAGTTGCCGTCGTTACGGGTGAGCGCGTCGAAATCGACGGCAAGGAAATGATTGAAGTTTTGACCGGGCTCTCCGCGCAGGATGAGGTTGTCACGCGATGAAGGCCGGTCTTGCCGGGGGGCTGACCCGCGCCTTCATAGCGTCTCCGCTCACGCCGCTTTTCCTGCTGGCAGCGTTGGCGTTGGGGCTTGTCGCGCTGCTCACCTTGCCGCGCGAGGAAGAGCCGCAAATCTCGGTGCCGATGGTGGACATTCATGTCGCCGCAAACGGCATGAAAGCGGATGACGCCGTAAAGTTGGTCACCGAGCCGCTCGAAACAATCGTCAAGAGCATTGCAGGTGTCGAGCATGTTTACTCGCAGACGTCGGATGATGGTGCGCTGGTCACGGCACGCTTCGACGTCGGCACGAGTTCTGATGCCGCAGTCCTGCGTGTGCATGAAAAGCTACGCGCCAATATGGACCGCATTCCGGTCGGCGTCCCCGAGCCGCTCATTGTCGGGCGGGGTATCGACGATGTTGCAATCGTCGTAGTCACGCTGACGCCAACGCCGGAAGCGGCAGCGCGCTATTCACCGGCAGACCTGACGCGGCTGGCGCGCGAGTTGCAGACCGAGGTTTCGAAGCTGCCGGATATTGGCCTGACTTATATTGTCGGTGAGCAGGCGGACGAGATCCAGGTCGAGCCAGATCCGGAAAAGCTGTCGCTCTATGGCATAACGCTTCAGCAGCTGACGGCGAAAATCACGGGCGCAAACCGTTCATTTCAGATCGGGAATGTACGAGATGCTGGCAGTCAACGCGTGCTTGTTGCGGGCCAAACGCTGCAATCGGCGGTCGATATTGGCAATCTGTTGCTCACCGCGCGTGATGGCAGGCCGGTCTATGTCCGCGATGTCGCGACCACCATTCTGGCAACCGCCCCTGCAGAAAACCGGGTTTTCAACGTCACGAAGACTGACGCTGGCTTGCAGCGCGCGCCCGCGGTTTCGCTGGCCATTGCGAAGCGTCCGGGAACGAACGCCGTAGCTATCGCGGAAAATATCGTTCATCGGCTGGACGAAGTTCGTGGCCAGATATTCCCCAAAGATGTCGAGATGTCCGTCACGCGCGATTACGGCGAAACCGCAAATGAAAAGGCGAATGAGCTGCTCTTTCACCTTGGGCTGGCCACCGTTTCGATCGTCGTGCTCGTTGCGCTTGCGATTGGCTGGCGCGAGGCGCTTGTCGTCGCCGTGGTCATCCCCACGACCATCCTGCTCACGCTCTTCGCCTCGCGCGTAATGGGGTACACGCTCAATCGCGTCAGCCTGTTCGCGCTCATCTTTTCCATCGGCATTCTTGTCGATGACGCCATCGTCGTGATCGAAAACATCGCGCGCCATTGGGCCATGAAGGATGGGCGCTCGCGCACGCAGGCGGCTGTCGATGCCGTCGCGGAGGTTGGCAACCCGACCATTGTCGCCACCCTCACCGTCGTGGCGGCACTTTTGCCGATGCTGTTCGTGTCGGGAATGATGGGGCCTTACATGAGCCCGATCCCGGTTAACGCGTCTGCGGCGATGCTGTTTTCATTTTTCGTCGCAGTCATGCTCACGCCGTGGCTCATGGTGAAGTTTGCAGGCAATACGCCGTCGCACCATGCGGATAGCTCGACTGCGAAAGGCGGCATGCTTGGCCGCGCCTATGTCTCGGTTGCACGGCCAATCCTGCAATCCCGCAAGCGCGCATGGATGTTTCTCATCGCCGTGGGCATCGCGACGCTGGCTTCACTGGGGTTGATCTACACCAGGCACGTAACAGTCAAGCTGCTGCCGTTCGACAACAAGTCTGAACTGCAGGTGGTTGTGGATCTGCCGAAATCATCGTCCGTCGAGGATACGAACCGCACGCTGCAAACCATTGTCGATAGTCTTGCCGACGTTCCTGAGATTGTTTCGTTCCAGACCTATGCGGGCGCGTCTGCACCTTTCAATTTCAACGGCCTGGTGCGCCATTATTATCTGCGCGCGGCACCCGAACAGGGCGACATCGCCGTCAATCTGGTCAGCAAGAGTGAGCGTGACCGTGCAAGCCACGCCATCGCACTGGATATTCGCCAGCGCATCAAGGGGCTGAAATTGCCCTCCGGCACGATTGTCAAAGTGGTTGAGCCGCCACCCGGACCGCCGGTCTTGGGCACCCTGCTGGCGGAAATCTATGGGCCTGATGCCGAGACGCGCCGCGCGGTGTCAACGAAGGTGCGCGAAATATTCTCATCGGTTCCTTACATCGTGGATGTGGATGACAGTTTCCACAACCAGCCGGACCGCATGCGTCTGTCCATCGATCAGGACAAGGTTGAGTATCACAAGGTCGAGCAGTCCGACGTCTACGATACGCTGACTTATCTCTATGGCGGCGCAACGGTTGGTTATTCGCATCGTGGCGAAGGACGCCAGCCAATCCCTATCCGCATCGCGCTGAGCAAAGGTAGCCGCGTTGTGAACGAACGCGCGCTGTCAACGCCCGTCGCGGCGAATGCACTTCCTGGCGCGCGCGATGTTGTTGAGCTGGGTGATGTGGTCACGGCTACGCACGAGCCCGCATCCTTCCCGGTGTTCCGTCACAATGGACGCCCCACCGAAATGGTCATGGCAGAACTTGCCGGAGATTTTGAGGCTCCAATCTACGGAATGCTGGCGGTGAACGAAGCCATCGATAAGGCCGATTGGGGCGAGCTGCCCAAGCCTGTCATATCGCTGCACGGTCAGCCTGATGATGAGAGCAAGCCCACCCTGCTGTGGGATGGCGAATGGGAAGTCACCTGGGTCACGTTCCGCGACATGGGCGCGGCTTTCATGGTTGCCATTATTGGCATTTATATTCTCGTCGTTGCGCAATTCGGTTCGTTCAAGTTGCCGTTGGTAATCCTTACGCCTATTCCGCTGACGCTCATTGGCATCATGCTTGGTCATTGGGCTTTTCACGCACCGTTCTCGGCAACGTCGATGATTGGATTCATCGCGCTCGCGGGTATCATTGTGCGCAATTCGATCCTGCTGGTGGATTTCATCCGCCATACACGACAGCCCGGCCGGCCGCTTGTTGACGTGTTGCTGGAAGCGGGGGAAATCCGTTTCAAGCCGATCCTGTTGACGGCCATCGCGGCAATGATCGGTGCTGCCGTTATTCTGACGGATCCGATCTTTCAGGGCCTTGCAATTTCGCTGTTGTTCGGCCTTGCCTCATCAACCCTGCTCACCGTGCTGGTGATCCCGGCAATTTACGTGGCTCTGCGCGGCGAAAAGTGAAGGGCCCGCCAGAATGGATGCGGTTGGACGATTAGCGCAGCCCACCCGCGCCGGAGGGCGGGAAGATGCCAGCGTGCGGATGAGGGGTAAATTTACCCACCATCGCAAAATCAAACGCTCGGATTCAGATCAGCGTGGAGCGAAAATGGTGATCTTCGAGAACCGGAGCGGAGTGTACTTTTCGTAGATGAGCACCGGAAGCGGAGAAAAAACGACATTTGCAGCCGCGCTCATCTGAATCCATCTGAATTTCACCCCGCCCAGCAGAAGCCGAAGGCGCACCCCGTGACTGTCACTTTCTGGGTCACGGCAAATGGATTTTGCGAGGTCAGGACTACGCGAAACAGGCGTGAGCGATCGCGGGGGCGGAAGAGGTTTTGAAACTCGTCGGGCAAGGCATCCGCAACGGCAAGCACGCTGTCAATGCGGCCCTTGGCTGTCTCGCCGCCGCTGCGCAGATTGACGGTCATGCCCTTGCGGATGGCGAACATATATTCGTCGGGCAGATAGGCCAGCACGTAGATCTTGCCGCCATTGATCTGCAAGAGCTCGTCGCCCGGCTTCACCACCTGCCCCGGCACCGGAACCTTGACGCCGATCACGCCAGGACCGCTGGCGCGGATATTGCCGTCGTCGAATATCGCTTTCAGCTTTTCCATCGCTTCGCGCGAGGTCTGGCGCGATTTGCCGACCTGCTCCAGCTCGTCTTGCGCTGAAGATTTTTGTGCGGTCAGCTCGGCCACTTTCTGCGCGGCGGCGAAGCTGCTTTGCAGGGCGCTGTCACGCGAGAGCACCGAAATCACGCCGCGGTCCGAAACCTTGTCGAAGCTCGAAACGGTCTTGGTGGATTCGCGCGCGTTGCGGGCGGCCAGCGGCGCGATTGCCTCGACCACGTCGAGTTGCCCGCGCAACTGGCTCTCGCGCACGGCCAGTTCGCCATCGCGCAACGCGAGCTCGGCAATCTCCTTCACCATCTCGAAGGATTCGAGTTTCAGCAGCGGCATGCCTTCCTCGACGAGATCGCCCTCCTGTACATAAACGTCCACGATTTTGCCCGTATAGCTGGCGTCGACCGCGCGCATGCTCGTGAGGATGATACCATCCGCCGACAGCACGAAAATGCTCCCGAACAGATAGTAGAGCAGCGAAGTGACAAAGCCCGCAATCATCGTGAGATAAACGCGGCGCCCCCACTTGGCGGAAGCCGCGCGCTGCTGCTTGCCAAGGTTGTCAATACGGATCGTATTGCGAAGCTTTTTCATGTGCTTACCACGGTCGCTCCAGCCGCACCTTGTTCGGCGTATAGTTGTCGCGATGTGAGCCGCGCAGCGCCCATTCGTCGATATAGGCGATCATTCGCACTGGCCGCATCACGAACGTCATGAATGCTGAATAGCCCGGCAGGAAAGGCAGGTTCGACCAGAAAACCTTCCTGCCGGTCGTCCATGCGCCGATTGCCAGCACGATGATATCCAGCACCATCAGGCCCAGTTGCATGCCGATCAGAATGGCAATCGCGAAGGAACCAAATGAAAGGAAAAGCCACAGAATATAGAGTGGGAAAATTGCTGCCCCCAGCACGTTGAACAGCAGGAAATCCCATTGATGAAATGCTTCGGCGGGCTGGAAAGCAGGATCGAACGGGTTCATCAGCCGTCTGTGTTTGCGATATCTAAGCCAGATTGCATCCCGCTCCCAACGCAATCGCTGCCGGATGTATTGGAAGGCGCTGGTCGGAACATCGGTGTAGCAAATCGCCTCTGGCGCGTAGACAATCCGCCAGCCCTTCAAGCGCATCCGCAGTGTCGCATCCAGGTCTTCGCCACCGCCGACATCAAAGCCGCGCACCGAATCCAGCGCTGTGCGCCGAAAAGCGCTGAACGCGCCGGATGCGCACACAACCTGATCGATTGCGTTGGCGATGCGCTTGCCCACCGAAATCGACTGGAGATATTCAATCTCCTGAAACTGCGCGATCAAACTTGCGCTGCTGTTGCGAGGTGCAACATCGCCGCAAACCACACCCACGGAGGGGTCGTCAAACGGCTCCAACAACCGCTCCACGGCATAGCGGTCAAACGAGCAATCGCAATCCACATTGATGATGATCTCGCCGCTGGCGGATTTACAGGCCAGATTGATGCCGCTGGACTTGCCGCCGCGCAGATCGGTCGTAACGATCTTGGTCGCAAGCCCGCGCGCAACCAGCGAGCGCGCCACCGCCGACATACGATCGGTCGAGCCGTCGCTGACAATCACGATCTCGAATTTGTTGAAAGACTGCTCGTGCAGCGAGCGGATGCACGCGTCCAGTGCGTCCTCTTCATTGTGACCTATGAGAATAACGCTAACCGACGGAAATACCTGCAGGATTTTTGCCTTGACATCGTCTTCTTCCGGCCTGTCGCGCATGGTCATCGCGGCCGCCACGAACGGCATGATGTAGCGCGGCAGTTCGAAAATCACCGTGTACCAGAAAAGCACGATCACACTCGACGGCGTTTGCGCGAACAGAAATGCGAAGCCGAGTTGGATGTCGCTCAAGGTTCGGCCCGCCCGTTCATGCCCAACAGTTGCAGCGCCGGCCCAACCGGATCAGAAAGCACAGACTCCGCCGCCCTTATCTGCTCTTTGAGCAAGTCCGCTATCTGCCTGTCACGTCGGCCAAGCAGCACATAGTCTTCCTGCTCGCCCACATGCACGCTCGCCTGCGTGCCCATGCCATTGGCCAGGCATTCAAGAAAAAGCGTCCGCAGCTTCTCGAAGCGCAGCAGGCCGCCTGCCGCCACCAGCGCGTCCTTGTTGCGATAGCTCACTTCAACGACGGTTGGCCGCGTCTGCCCGGCATTGCGCTCGCGCTCCACCGCGCTTTTCAGCGAAGCCGGAAAATGCTCGGCTACGGTGCGCTGAACGCGCCGGTTCAGCATCGCGACACCCGCTTCGGTCAGCGTGTAGGAACAAATATCGAGGCGCGTTATGCGCTCGCCATCGGTGCGCCCGCCGCAGTCAAGGCACATGAACCCGACCTCCGGTTCAGAGGTCGTTGAGGAGCACGTCTGGCAAAGCTGCACCTGCCCCGGCTTATCGTAATCCTTGCCGTAGTTGCGCAGATGGTGACTGCATTTGGGGCACACCAGCGCCCCGCCCTGCCGGAATGAATCCTCCGGCTCCAGTGCCGCGCAGCGATAATGATGCACCAACGAAACTTCGCGCAAATCCGCCGAGCGACATTTCGGGCATTCCTCGCGCACTTAAAGCCGTCGCGAGCTGCAATTGCTGCATTCATGCATCCGGTCGAAGAAAGTGCGATGCAGGAAGCCGCGCCGCGCCATCGCCTCAGCCATCGGCACAGTCACCGGCGCTGACGGAAAGCCTGGATAGCAAACGGCTTCCGGCGTGGTGACCAGACGTTTCGCCGTAAGAGGTCGGCCCGATACGAAAATATGCGCAATCAGTTCAAGTTCCGGCCCGTGCTGTTCGCGCAGCGCCAGCTCGATCCGCTGGCGGCGAGAGCGAAAGTCGACGATGCAGCGCGCGGTTTCGGCCCATGTGTCGCGGTTGAACGGATCGAACCGCACATCGGCAAAATCGCCCGCGCTTCTGCCGACATCGATGATCGGCACCAGATTGACGCCCACCGCATCGCGCAGCTTGTGCAAATCGCCGCCCGCGGCCCCGGCAAAAACCACCGCGTCGATATTGCCGTCATGCGTTACTTTGAATATTCGTTCAATCAACGGCAGGGCGGCAAGATTCGTTCGCGGATACCATTCCACTTTCGGGCGGTCGAACAGGCCATAGGCCTGCCAGAATTCGCACACATGACGAGCAATATCCTCGGGCCCCACAATGGGCACGGCAGCAGCTATTTCTGCCGTCGTGGAGCCGACCGCCACCATTGAAAACCCCAGCCACCTTACAACACAACCAAATGTTGATTTAAGCATCAGGAATTTACAAAAGGTTTTTAAGCTCTTAGCTCAAAAGAGCTAGTGTTATGCCCGCTTATGCATCAGAGCCATTCCGCCGAGGATCAAAGCCACCCCGATTGCGCTTGGCGCCGGCGAAAATGAGTCGGCTAAAAACCAGTCCAGCAGCACGCCTGAAACCATCTGCCCGCCGACGATCAGCAGGGCCGTATTTGCCGCTCCTATCCGCAACAGCAACCAACTTCCTGCGGCGACAAAAACCACGCCAATCGGCCCGCCAATATAATCGAACCACGGCACGTTGCGCGGGCCTTCGGGCACAAGCCCACCGATTGCAAGACCAAGCACAGTCAACGCGGTAAACCCGACGATGTGGTTCCAGAAGGATGCAACCAGCGGCGAGGTGGAAAGGCTCAGCCGTCCGTTCAACTGGCGGCTGACGCCCACAAGAATCCCGGCAAATATTGCGAGCAATACGTTGATGGTCATGTCGGTTTTTCCGCTGCAGTCATTCTACCCCTCATCCGCCCGCCGGCGCGCCCCCTCAAGGGGCGAAGGCAGAAAACTGAGATGTCTCGCTCGTTCCACGACACCGGTGATTGCAACCGTCGCTGCCACTTCCGCCTTCTCCGCTTGAGGGACAAGGTGGCGGCAGCCGGATGAGGGGTAATTGCGATGAACGCTCTTTTCATCACCCCAACCCGAACAAAATAATCACGGCGCTGCCGGCCATCACCAATCCCAAAGCGCAGAGGTCGCGCAGGCTTGGGCGACGTTTGGGCATACCAAACAGCCCCCAATGATCAGCCGCGAGCGAAAACACCACCTGACCGCCCAGCCCGAGCGCGAGCGTACCCGACAGCGCCAGCGGCGAGTTAACCGCGCTGGTTGTGACCATAACCGTCAGCGCACCGGACAATCCGCCCAGATAGGCCCACCACGGAATCGCCAGACCAATATTTCCCTCAGCACGCCACCGGCTGCGCAAGATCAGAATGAATATCAGCGCGGCAATGGTGCCGGTTCCGTGGGCGGTCCATGAGGAAAATAGCGCCCCGCCATATCGGCCAAGCTCGCCGTTGAAGTGCACCATCAGCGTCAGCAGGCCACCGGCCGCAAACGCAGCCAGCAAGTCCATCAACTTCATCGGGCGGTCGGAATTCAAACTGCCTCGCGCATGCGCTCGGCCGTTTCCAGATCGACGGAGACGAGTTGGCTTACGCCCTGCTCTGCCATGGTCACCCCGAACAGGCGGTTCATGCGCGCCATGGTGATCGGGTTGTGAGTGATGATCACGAACCGTGTTTCGGTCGTGCGCGCCATCTCATCCATCAAATTGCAGAACCGCTCGACATTGTGGTCGTCCAGCGGTGCGTCAACCTCGTCGAGCACGCAGATCGGCGCCGGATTGGTCAGGAACACCGCGAAAATCAGTGCCATTGCGGTCAGCGCCTGCTCGCCGCCCGAAAGCAGCGTCATGGTCTGCGGCTTCTTGCCGGGTGGCCGCGCCATGATTTCGAGCCCGGCATCGAGCGGATCTTCCGACTCGATCAACTGCAATTCAGCCGTGCCACCGCCGAACAGGTGTGTAAACAGCCGCTGGAAATGGCCGTTCACCACGTCGAAAGCCGCCAGCAGGCGTTCGCGCCCTTCCTTGTTCAGGCTCTGGATTGCCTGCCGCAGCTTGCGGATCGCCTCCACGACGTCCTCGCGCTCGGAAACAATCGTTTCCAGCCGTTCGGAAAGCTCGCGCTGCTCTTCTTCCGCGCGCAAATTCACCGCGCCCAGCCGCTCGCGCTCGATCTTCAAGCGTTCCAGCGAACGCTCCGTCTCACCAATGTCCGGCACCGGCTGGTCGGCCTCTAGCCCTGTATGCTGGATCACCAGATGCGGCGGCACATTCAGCGTTTCCTGAATGCGCGCCTCCACCTCTGCGCGCCGCTCATCTGCCGCTGTCAAGCGCTCCTCGGCACGAACACGCGCCTCGCGTGATTCCGAAAGCGCGGTGATCGCCGCAGTCGCCGCCTTATCGAGTTCAGCCTGCCGGTTTTCCGATTCCTGTAGCCTGTCCGAAGCTTCCCTGCTCGTCGCTTCCGACTGCGAAAGCTGCGAAAGCAGCGCCCGCCGCCGCTGGTCAATATCGTCCGGCGCATCGGCAATGCGCATTCGTTCGGTATCGGCTTCCGTGCGGCGTTCGGTCAGCAGCGCAATCTGCTTTGCCGCATTGTCAGCGCGCTGCATCCAGCTTGTGCGCTCGCCTTCAATCGCCGTCAGCCGCCGCGTCCGTGCTTCCGCCTCTCGACGCAGCCCCTCATGCACAGCGCGCGCATCCGCCAGTGTTGCCCGCTCGCGCAAAACATCAGCCGAAAGGCGATCAAATCGAATCTGCAAATCTGCAAGGTCCGGCGCGGCAGCCAGTTGAGCCTCCGCATCGCTAAAACTCGTCTGTGCTTCCTGCGCGGTTTCAGACAAGCGCTTGCGCGCCTCATCCAGCGCGGCCCGGCGCTTGACCAGTTCGCCCGATGCCTTTTCCGCCTTTTCCAGCGCATCCCGCGCCAGACTCACCGCATGTTGCGCGTCACGCCAGTTCTGCCGCGCGACCCGTTCCGCCTCAGTCAACGAGCGCACGGACTGCTCAGCCGTCGCCAGCCTTTCTTCCGCGCCGCGCACCGTGCGCGTCGCCTCGACAGCTTCCGCGTCGAGTTCCTTCAGCCGGTTCTTCTGCGCCAGCCGCATCGCCGCAGGCGTCGGCGCTTCCGCGCTTGCGGTCACACCGTCCCAACGCCACAGCGCGCCGTCACGGCTTACCAGCCTTTGGCCGGGTGCCAGCAGCTTTTGCAGCCGCGCGCCATCTGCGGCATCCACCACGCCGACCTGCACCAAACGCCGCGCCAATTGTCTCGGCGCGCGCACAAACTCGCCAAGACTGCGCGCGCCTTCCGGCAATTTTGGATCACCGCTCTGCGGCTCCATATCGCCCCAATGCGCCGCCGCTGCGCGATCCAGCGGCAGTTCGAGATCATCACCCAGCGCCGCGCCCAGCGCTGTTTCAAAGCCGCGATCAACGCCCAATTGCTCCAGCACAGCCGGGAACAAATCATTGGAGCCCGCGCTCAACACCTTTGCCAGCGTGCGCGCTTCCGTCTCGACGCGTTGCAATGCCGCGCGCGCTTCCTGCAAGGGCGGGCGTGCCGCCGTCTCCGCCTGCCGCGCCTCGGCAACTGCCTTTTCCGCCGCGACTGCCGCCGCTTCCGCCTCGACAACGCGCTTTTGCGCCTCGTCAACCAACACCCGCTTTTCAGCAGGATCGGGCAAAGCCGAAATCTGCGCGACAATGCCTTGCAATTCGCGGTCCACATCGGCCAGTTGCCGCCCGATCCGCTCGCGCCGCTCCGTTGCATCGCGAAGCGCCCGCTCCGTCTGGTTGCGCTGTGCGGCGGCTTCCGCGCGCTCGGCTGTCAGCTTAGCCAGCGCGCCTTCGCTCAAAGCCAGCGTGGCGCTTGCCTGCTCAAATTCCGCCCGCGTGGAAACCTCACGCTCCGCCGAGCCCGCTTCGTCCGCGCGCAACGCAGCTTCTTCATCCGTCAGCCGCGCCAGAATATCGGCATTGTCTCGAACCATCTGGTTTTCGCGCTCAATATCCGCCGCGAGCTGTTCGACCCGGCGATCAAGTTCCGCCTGACGGTTCTTGATGCGCTGTTCTTCTTCCTCGATCTGCGCTTTGGCTATTGTCAGCCGCTGCAGCGCCGCAGCGGCAGCCGCCGCCGCATCCCGCAGTTCCGGCAAACGATGCGCGCCTACCGCCTGCTGCTTCGCCGCTTCCATCTGCTGCGCGGCACGGTCGCCCACCAGCGTGGTTGCGTGCGCAAGTGCCGATTTGGCCTCTGCTTCCTGCGCCTTAGCCGCGATCCAGCGCAAATGCAGCAAAATGGCTTCCGCCTTGCGAATATCCGCCGACAGGTTCTTGAAGCGCGTTGCCTGCCGCGCCTGGCGTTTCAGGCTTTCGATCTGCGCGCCCAGTTCGCCGGTCACATCGTCCAGCCGTTCCAGATTTTGCTCTGCAGCGCGCAGCCGCAACTCCGCTTCATGACGGCGTGTGTGCAGGCCCGAAACGCCCGCCGCCTCTTCCAGAAGCTGACGCCGCGCCTGCGGCTTGGCCTGGATCAGCTCGCCAATGCGCCCCTGCCCCACCATCGAGGGCGATCGCGCGCCCGTCGATTGGTCTGCAAACAGAAGCTGCACATCCTTGGCGCGCGCCTCCTTGCCATTGATCCGGTAGACCGAACCGGCTTCGCGCTCGATGCGCCGCGAAACCTGCAATTCATCCGCTTCGTTGAAGCTCGGGGGGGCGGAGCGATCCACATTGTCGAGGAAAAGCGTAACCTCCGCTGTGTTGCGCGAAGGCCGCGTTGATGATCCCGAAAAGATCACATCGTCCATGCCGGAAGCGCGCATGTTCTTGTATGAGCTTTCGCCCATCACCCAGCGCAGCGCCTCGACGAGATTGGACTTGCCGCAGCCATTCGGTCCAACAATTCCCGTCAGCCCGCGTTCGATCACGAAATCGGAGGGTTCGACGAAGGACTTGAAGCCCAGAAGGCGCAGCTTGGTAAATTTCACGCGCGGCCAAAGGCGCGCTCAGATCGCGCGCCCCTCCCTGCCGCTACTGCCTTAAAGCAGTGGGTCGATGATGGCCGACATTTCCTCAATCGACATTGCCCCCGGATATTTCGATCCGTTGATAAAGAAGGTTGGCGTGGAATCCACACCGAAATCCTTGGAGGCCCGTTCCCGCACGGCCCTGATGTCTTCCAACAACTTCTGGTCGGTCAGGCAGGCCTCAAACGTTTGCTGCGAGAATCCGGCAAGTTTCGCAAGCTGAAGCAAGGCGTCTTTCGCGTTATCCACAGCCGCCCAGTTCTGTTGCTGCTGGAAAAGCACGCTTACCATCTGGAAATATTTGTCCTTGGAGCAGCGCGCCAGCATGAACGCGCCTTCCGCGCGCGGATCGAACGGGAACTCGCGGAACACCAACCGCACCTTGCCCGTGTCGATATATTTGCTCGTCAGCGTCGGCAGCGTCGTTTCGTGGAAATGCGCGCAATGCGGGCAAGTCATGGACGCATATTCTACAATGGTTACAGGCGCATCGGCCTTGCCGAGCACCATTTCGGGCAGCGGCCCCGGCTCCATCAGTTTCGCAACATCCACCGTGCCAGCGGCCTTCGGTGCTTCCACCGCCTTTGCGGGTGCCGCCGGTTCAGCAGGTGCTGGCGTTGCGGGCGCTGTCGTTGTCGCCGGCGTCGCGGTTGGCTCTGCTGGCGCGGGCGTTGCCTCCGCCTTTTTTTGCTCGCCCGAATCCGAACATGCAGCCAGCAAGGCCGCGCCAGAAACGGCAGCAAGCGCGGTTAAAACGGTCCGGCGCTGAACGAAGCTCATCATGCGAATCACCTGAGTTGTATGGAATTGTGCGTTGGAATATCCAACAAAAGCGAGAGTTCGCGCGAATTAAGGCAAACTGGTCCCCAACACAAAGCAGAATTTTGTCGCTGGCATCACGAATCCGCGACGGTGAACTTTGAGCTACTGCTTCTTGCTCGCCCTGACGGACGCTCCCAATCGCTCCAGCGACTCGCGCAAGCCATCATCTTCTATGCCTGAAACAACGCCTTTGATGCGGGCGCGTTCGTCGGCGTTCAGTTCCCGAAGCTTTGGCCGCTCTGGCCGCTCCTGCCTGACCGGCTTTTGAACGATTCGAATCCGGCCAATCGCCATATAACCCAGGAAACTGTTGACCCGACCGACGATTTCATCGGCCTCGTGCTGAATGTGCAGCGCGGCCAAACCCTCACATGCAATGACCAGAACCGCTGGTTCAAACGGATCGTTTTCGTCTCGCCTGCGGCCCCATTGAATCTTTTCCGGCCTTGAGGAAACCGCTATTCGCGGCCCGACGATTTCGTCCCAGCTTTGCACCAGCGCTACCGACAGCCCTGCCCGCTTGCGCAAAACCGGGTCCAGAATTTCTCCTGCCAGGTCTGCGACGGGAACGGGATTGCCGGAAAATCTTTTCCCTGCCATGTCCATGTCCGATGAACGTTTCAAACTCACCAATGGCACCGGCTGAAAGCGCGGGCAAGGCTTCGTTGAGCAATCGCCTGCTCGACTGGTACGACCGGCATCACCGTGAACTGCCCTGGCGCATTTCGCCTTCGGCTCGTGCCGCAGGTGCGGTGCCTGATCCCTATCATATCTGGCTTTCGGAGATCATGCTTCAGCAAACCACTGTGGAAGCAGTTAAGCCGTATTTTCAACGGTTTAAGGAGCGCTGGCCGCACGTTTCAGATCTTGCCGGCGCTGAAAACGACGACGTTATGAAGGCGTGGGCCGGGCTCGGCTATTATTCCCGCGCGCGCAATCTCAAGGCTTGTGCCGATCATATTGTCGCGCATGGCGGTGCTTTTCCCGATACAGAATCGGGGTTGCTCAATTTGCCCGGCGTCGGCCCTTACACCGCGGCTGCGATTGCGGCGATTGCGTTCAACCAGCCTGCCGCCGTTGTGGATGGCAATGTGGAGCGCGTTATTTCGCGCCTATTCGCCGTCGAGACGCCGCTACCCGTCGCAAAAGTGCAAATTCGTCAGATCGTTACGGAAATTTTGCCGCATGACCGGCCCGGTGATTTCGCGCAAGCCATGATGGACCTTGGCGCGACGATCTGCTCGCCGAAACGTCCCCGTTGCATGCTCTGCCCGGTCAATGAATATTGTGACGCTCTGGCCAATGGCGACCCTGAACGGTTCCCCTTGCGTCCGCCCAAAATGGAAAAGCCATCGCGCCGAGGTGCGGCCTTCGTCGCGGTGCGTTTGAGCGATGGCGCTGTACTGCTTCGCAAGCGGCCTGAGAAGGGTCTGCTGGGTGGTATGACCGAGCCGCCGACCACAGCCTGGACCGCGCGAAAGGACGGCGAAACGGGCGCAAAAGCAGCGCCGTTCGACGCAAATTGGAAGTTTTGCGGGCGTATTTCTCACATTTTCACGCATTTTGCGCTGGAATTGGAGGTTTATTCGGCAGGAATTGAAGGCTTTTCGCAACCTGACAACTACTTCTGGTCGAGTGACGTAATGGCTGAGGCTTTGCCTACGGTCATGAAAAAGGTTATCGAAACCGCCCTTCCAGATATTTCCAAGCGCAGGCGGTTTGCATGACTCCCATCCGGCATATTGTTTTCGACATCGGCAGCGTTCTGATTCATTACGACCCGAATCTGCCGTTTTCGCGCATCATCCCGGACGAGCAAGAGCGCCGCTGGTTCTTCCAGAATGTCTGCACATCGGAATGGAATATAGAGCAGGACCGTGGCCGCGCATGGGAAGATGCGGAAGCGCTTCTAATAGAACAGTTTCCCGATCATGAAACCAACATCCGGGCGTTTCGTGGAAACTGGAATGAAATGGTTTCGCATTCCTACGACGATACTGTCGCTATTATGCTTGGCCTGATCGAGAAAGACTATGACGTAACTATGCTGACGAATTTCGCAGCTGATACGTTCATTGAAGCGCGGCAGAAATTCGGCTTTCTAAATCAGCCGCGCGGCGTAACTGTTTCGGGCGAGGTCAAGCTCATCAAGCCCGACCGTAAAATCTACGACCGTCACACGTCCGACTTCAAATTGGAGCCTGCCGCAACGCTGTTCATTGACGACAACCCTGCCAATGTGGAGGCCGCGCAAGATTTCGGCTGGCAGGCTGTCCGCTATAAGGATGCGCCGACGCTGCTGCGCGACCTCGTATCCTATGGCGTTGTAATTTAAGACTAATCAGCCGCCGGCTTGCTCTACGCTGAGGCGTGCGATGCGCCTCAGTTCGTCGATGGCGGTCAGTCCACCAGCACGCTCATAGTGCCAGAAAGTCCAGCCATTGCAGGCGTCCAGACCCTGCACCGTTGCGCCAACCTTGTGGATTGATCCGGCCATTTCGGCGGTAGCGATTGTGCCGTCCGCCCTAACCTTTGCGCTCCAACGCTTGCGAGAATCATACAGCGTAGTGCCGGGTGTTATCAGCCCGCTGTCGATCAGGCTGACGAATGCGACGCGCGGCTCGGCGCGCTTACCGGTCAGCGTCGAAAGCTCATTTAATTCAAGAGGTTGAACCGCCGCTATGCGCGCCGTTGCGGCGTCGATATAGCTGTCCTCGCGCTCTACGCCTACGAAATTTCGACCCAGACGCTTGGCGACGGCTCCTGTGGTGCCGGAGCCAAAAAATGGGTCCAGAACGATATCGCCGGGCTTGGTAGAGGCCATCAAAATGCGGGCAAGCAGCGCTTCCGGCTTCTGGGTCGGATGAACCTTTTCGCCATTGTCGTCCTTTAGCCGCTCGGCTCCGGTGCAGATCGGGAATAGCCAATCCGACCGCATCTGGACATCGTCGTTTGCGGCCTTCATTGCCTCGTAATTGAAGGTGTAACCCTTGTCTTTCTGGTCTTTTGCGGCCCAGATCAGCGTTTCGTGCGCGTTCTGGAAGCGGCGACCACGGAAGTTCGGCATCGGGTTCGTCTTGCGCCAGATCACATCGTTCAGGATCCAGTAGCCAAGGTCCTGCATCTTCGCGCCAACGCGGAAAATGTTGTGATATGAACCAATTACCCAGATCGTACCGCCCGGCTTCAACACCCGGCGCGCAGCTAGCAGCCAAGCGCGGGTAAACGCGTCATAGGCTTCAAAACTGTCGAACTGGTCCCAATGGTCGTTCACCGCATCGACCTTGGATTGGTCGGGCCGGTGAAGCTCGCCTTCAAGCTGGAGATTGTACGGTGGATCGGCGAAAATCAGGTCGACGCATTTGTCCGGCAGCGCATTGAGCGCCGCCACGCAATCGCCTTTGAGAATCGAATTGAGCCAGACGGACTGGTCGCCCGGACGGATTGATTGCAGAGAACGCACTGCCGACATGGAAAACCCGGTTACGCTGAACTATTTACTGGGTGTTATGGTTACTGAACTCGGTAAAGATTTAATGAAATCGACGCCGGATTTGCGCGATTGGCCTCGATACTGTAAAGCGCCCGCCGCGCACCCCTATTGATTGCGGGATTTCCATGCCTCAACCTGATCTTGTTATTTTCGACTGCGACGGCGTCCTGATTGACTCCGAAATCATTGCCGCCCGAGTGGAAGCTGAAGTGCTGACAGAGGCCGGATATGAAATTTCGCCTGAAGAGATTGCCGCGCTTTATTCGGGGCTGAACTTCAGCGAAATTCTGCTGCGCGTCGAAAAGGTCGCGCAAATTCCCTTGCAGGCATCACTCATCGATCGGGCAGACGCAATTATCGACAAGCGACTCAAGGATGTGCGCGCGATTGAAGGCGTGACGCAGGCCGTCGCTGCCGTGAAGGTGCCGCGTTGCATTTGCTCAAATTCCAGCGCGGAAAGATTGAAAATGACGCTTGGTTTGACCGGGCTTGATCGCTTTTTCGTCGATCGCGTTTATTCCGCACTTTCAATTCCCGACGGCAAGCCAAAGCCCGCGCCAGATGTGTTTTTGTATGCCGCCGGCCAGATGAAGGCGAATCCGGCGAATACGTTCGTCGTGGAGGATTCCGTGCATGGCATTCATGGCGCAATTGCTGCCGGAATGCGCGTAATCGGCTTCACCGGCGGCGCGCATAGCTACCCCAGCCACTCCGATATTTTGACCGAGGCAGGCGCCGAGACCGTTATCAATCGCTGGCGCGACCTCGTGCCGGTGCTCGATGCGCTTTCCGAATGGGCAGAGGCTTAAGTAGCTCTCAAGCGCGGCGCGATTTACCCCCTCATCCGCCTGCCGGCAACCTCCTCCCACAAGGGGAGAGGGGAGCAATCGCAACGTAGGTTTCAATCGCGGACGTCGCAGAAAGTGCAGGACATAACCGTTTTAGCCCTTCTCCCCTTGTGCGAGGAGGTGCCGGCAGACGGATGAGGGGTAATTTTTCTGGACGCCCCGCCCCTTTCAGCCGTCATTCTCGGGCTTTTCCTGAGAATCTACAGCCTGTCAGGAACTAGTGCCTGTACCGCCGCAGATCCTAGGGACAAGCCCTAGGATGACGGAAAAGCAAGCCCTAGGATGACGGAGAAGCAAGCCCTAGGATGACGGAAAAGAAGGAAGTTCTACCTAGCTATATCTTCGGCGCGGCGCTCCACCCCTCTTGCCCCAACCAGACCCCTTTCAGCCGTCATTCTCGGGCTTTTCCTGAGAATCTACAGCCTGTCAGGAACTGGTGCCGGTACCGCCGCAGATCCTAGGGACAGGCCCTAGGATGACGGAGAAGCAAGCCCTAGGATGATGGAGAAGCAAGCCCTAGGATGATGGAGAAGCAAGCCCTAGGATGATGGAGAAGCAAGCCCTAGGATGACGGAGAAGAAGGAAGTTCTACCTAGCTCGATCTTCGGCGGCGCGCTCCACCCCTCTTGCCCCAACCAGACCCTCAAAGCCATCATTCTCGGGCTTTTCCCGAGAATCTGCGCCCTATCAGAAGCTAGCGCCTGTACCGCCGCAGATCCTAGGGACAAGCCCTAGGATGACGGAGAAGCAAGCCCTAGGATGATGGAAAAGCAAGCCCTAGGATGACGGAGAAGAACGAAGTTCTACCTAGCTCTATCTTCGGCGCCGCGCTCCACCCCTCTTGCCCCAACCAGACCCTCAAAGGCGTCATTCTCGGACTTGTCCCGAGAATCTACAGCCTGTCAGGAACTAGTGCCTGTACCGCCGCAGATCCTGGGATGACGAAGTGGAGGCAAATTTCGCCAGATGATGTGGCTACTTCGCACCGTCGTCGAAGCCTAGTTGAACCATGACGTTACGCTCGGCGGGGATCGGGATCACGATGTTCGGATCCTTGAAGATGAACTGCGTGGCCTGTTGAGCGTTGATCGCGACTTCCTGCTTCTGCAGTTGCGAATAGAGAACTTCGTCGCCACGTGTGACGGCAATGCGGATCGGCAAAACGGCTGAGGCCGGTGCGCCTGCCGGGCCAGCGATAACGCGACCGGCGGCAGCCACGTTGATGGTCAAATTGCCATCGGCCCGCGAGCATGCGCGGCTGGTTTCGCCGAGGGAGGCCTGAAACGCCAGCTTGGATGGATCGCCATCGCCACCACGCGCATATCGGCTGAGCGACGCTGTGCCCTGACGCACGCGAACCGGCGGGCAAAATGCCTCAAGCTCGTTCTGGCTGATCTTGGGCTGCTTGCCAGCAAGATCGTTTGTGCTCATGGATTCGCCGGTGGGCCCCTCGTTGGATTGGCACCCAGCAAGCGCCAAAACCAGGCACAGGGGAGCAAAAGCGGGCTTCATTCGAGTCCAATTTATGCGCAACATGGATTCTGCTTTCCTCTCTCGTCCAAGGCGGTCTATACCAATGACCCAACCAAAATGCGACTAATCTGGACTATTTTCCGAACCATGTGCTTACAGCCTGTTGCGTGCCTTCCCGGGAGCTTCCAATCATGCGCTATGTAAGCACCCGCGGCGAAGCCCCTGCTCTCGGCTTTGCCGACACGATGATGACCGGACTTGCGCGCGACGGCGGGCTCTATGTGCCGGAAAGCTGGCCGCATTTTTCCGCAGACGCAATTCGCAAAATGCGCGGCAAGCCATACGCGGATCTCGCGGTGGAACTGCTGACGCCTTTCCTGAACGCGGAAATCAAGGCGCGTGACTTCGAACGCATCGTGCGCGAAGCCTACGCCACCTTCCGGCATCCGGCGGTTTGCCCCATCGTGCAGACCCGCCCGAACGAGTTCATTCTCGAACTGTTCCACGGGCCGACGCTGGCTTTCAAAGACGTGGCGATGCAATTGCTGGCGCGGCTGATGGACCATGTTTTGACCGAACGCGGCCAGCGCGCAACGATTGTGGGCGCGACCTCCGGTGACACAGGCGGCGCGGCTATCGAGGCCTTTGCGGGCCGCGAAAGGACGGATGTTTTCATCCTGTTTCCGCATGGGCGCGTGTCTGCTGTGCAGCAGCGGCAGATGACGACTTCCGACGCGGGCAATGTTCATGCGCTCGCGATTGAAGGCAATTTCGACGACTGCCAAGGCATGTTGAAGGACATGTTCAACGACCACGCATTCCGTGACCGCGTAATGCTTTCGGGCGTAAACTCGATCAATTGGGCGCGGATCATGGCTCAAATCGTCTATTATTTCTCATCCGCGCTATCGCTTGGTGCGCCCGACCGTCCGGTTTCCTTTACGGTCCCGACCGGCAATTTCGGCGATATTTTTGCAGGCTACGCGGCCAAGCGTATGGGCTTGCCCATCGAACGGCTGGTGATCGCGACCAACGACAATGACATTCTCGCGCGCACACTGGCGACAGGGGAATATCGCATGACTGGCGTGGTTCCGACCACTTCGCCATCAATGGACATTCAGATTTCATCGAATTTCGAGCGCCTGCTGTTTGAATCGGCGGGCCGCGATGCCTCGGTGGTTCGTCGCTACATGGCTGGATTGAAGCAGTCCGGAGCGTTCACGATTGAAGCTGCGCCGCTGCAGCGCATTCGCGCCGAGTTTGACGCGGGGCGCGCATCGAGCGCGGAAGCAGCCCAGACGATTTCGGAAACGCTGAAAGAGAGCGGCTATCTGCTCGATCCGCATACGGCGTCCGGCGTTTATGTGGCGCACAAATTGCCCAAGTCAGACGTGCCGATGGTGCTGCTTTCTACCGCCCACCCGGCCAAGTTCCCCGATGCGGTGAAAGCGGCTTGCGGCAAGACAGCCGAACTGCCGGACTGGCTCTCTGGGCTAATGGATCGGAAAGAACGTTTCACGGTGCTTCCATCAGACTTGAAAATGGTGGAAGATTATGTGGCAAGCCGCGCGCGAGCCGTTTCGTAGTATGCAGTCGCGGTTTCTTAGGGAGAAGTACCTATATGGCCGTTGAGGTTAGCCGGCTGGCGAACGGAATGACTGTCGCCACGGAAACGTTACCCGGTGTTGAGTCTGTTGCGCTGGGTGTTTGGGTAAAATCAGGCGCACGAAACGAACGCGACGACGAGCACGGAATTGCCCATCTGCTCGAACACATGGCCTTCAAGGGCACATCCTCGCGAAGTGCATTCGACATTGCCGCGCAGATCGAGAATGTGGGTGGCGAGATAAACGCGGCCACCAGCGTTGAAACCACCTCATTTTATGCGCGCGTGTTGGCTGACGATGTGCCGCTGGCGGTGGATTTGCTGGCGGACATTCTGCAGGACTCGACATTCGACCCCGAAGAATTGCAGCGCGAACAACATGTTATCCTGCAGGAGATTGGTGCGGCGCACGATACGCCCGACGACGTGGTTTTCGACCGCTTCACTGAAACGGCCTTTCGGCATCAGGCGCTTGGGCGCTCAATTCTCGGCACGCCGGAGACGGTCAAATCATTCACGTCGCAGCAGCTTCATGCGTTCATGGAGCGGCAATATGGCGGCGAGCGCATGGTGGTGGTTGCCGCGGGCGATGTGAAGCACGACGCTTTCGTGCGCGAAGTGGAAAAGAAGCTCGGCACGTTCCGCGCCAAGTCAGACAGCACGATTCCGCAGTACGCGCATTATGTCGGCGGTGATTTTCGCGAGGGCCGCGACCTGATGGACGCGCAGATTGTGCTCGGCTTCGAAGGCCGTGCCTATCATGTGCGCGACTTCTACGCCTCGCAGGTGCTTTCGATGATCCTTGGCGGCGGCATGTCTTCGAGGCTGTTTCAGGAAGTGCGCGAAAAGCGCGGCCTGTGCTACTCGATCTACGCATTCCACTGGGGCTTTTCCGATACCGGCATTTTCGGCGTACATGCAGCAACTGGCGAAGGCGACATCCGCAAACTGCTGCCGGTAATTGCGCAGGAACTGCACCGCACCTCCGAGTCGATCGGGCAGGAAGAGCTGGATCGCGCCCGCGCGCAGTATCGCGCCGGTCTTATCATGTCTGCTGAAAGCCCGGCGTCGCGCGCCTCGCAGATCGCGCGGCAGCTTCTGCTGTTCGGGCGGCCGGTGGGGCGAGACGAGTTGATGGAACGCCTGAATGCGCTGACGGTGGAGCGGCTGACCGACCTTTCCAGTCGGCTGTTTTCAACGCGCCCGACACTGGCGGCGGTTGGTCCGATTGGCTCGCTGCCTGCCTATGACAATGTCGTCGATGCCCTGCCCGGAGCACATAACGGGTTGAGGCGGGCCGCTTCCTGACACGATGTTCGCGTTGCCGTTTTTCCGACGAGACCTTCCCGTGCTTGTCGGCGAACGTGTGCGGCTGCGCGCCCCCGCGCTCGGTGATTTTCGGCAGTGGACCAGCCTGCGCAGCGAAAGCCGGTCGTTTCTGGAACCGTGGGAGCCGAGCTGGTCGCCTGACGAGCTGGACTACAGCGCGTGGCGGCTGCGCATCGGGCGCTATCGCGAGGACATCGCGCAGGGCAGCGGCATACCCTTTTTCCTGTTCAGCACGATTGGCGACAAACTTTACGGCGGGATAACTCTCTCCAATATCCGGCGCGGCGTAGCGCAAACGGGCAGTCTGGGCTACTGGATTGGGGCGCGGTATGCGGGGCAGGGTTTCATGCAGGAGGCTGTGAGGCTGGTCGTGGAACACGCATTTGACGGCCTGCGGTTGCACCGGGTTGAAGCCGCCTGTATTCCAACCAACACGCGTTCTGTGCGTGTGCTTGAAAAAGCCGGATTTCAGCGCGAGGGGGTGGCGCGCTCTTATCTCAAGATAAACGGGGTTTGGCAGGACCACAGCTTGTACGCAATCGTGGCGAATGACCTGACTCCGGCGAAGAAAAAAGGCTGAGCCTTGTGAGAAGACTTGGGGCCGCATTTGCGGCGATGTTGCTGACCTTGACCGTGCTGCTTTCAGCGGCATCGGCGGCGTTTGCGGTTGAGGCAATCAAGATTTCGCGCGACGACAATGCGCTCGACCTGACCGGCGCGGTCGAAATTTCGCTCAATCAGGGCGAGGATTTTCAGGTTTCCACCGCCCCCACCCAGGACGGCATCGTGCGGCGCATTCAGGTGGAATCCAAAGAGCCGGGCAAATCGTCCAACTGGGCGGTGTTCGCACTTGCCAACACCACCGACCAGCAAATCGACAGGTTGATTGTCGTGCCGCATTTCCGGCTGGTCGATTCCGGGCTGATCTGGCCTGATCTCGGCTCGTCGCGCATTGCCGCCATCACGCCGAGCGAAGGATTTGCACTGGACCGCCAGCAAAGCCCGGATGCGGACGTGTTCCGGGTTACGCTCGACCCCGGCGCTGTCGTGACGTTTGTCGCGGAAATGACCGCTCAAAAGCTGCCGCAGGTCTATCTGTGGAATCCCGACACCTATAAGGACACGGTCAACGCCTACACGCTTTTCCGCGGCATTGTTATCGGCATTGCGGGCCTGATGGCGCTGTTTCTGACTATTCTTTTCGTGGTCAAGGGAACGTCGATGTTTCCCGCGACATCTGCGCTTGCGTGGGCTGTGCTGGCCTATGTCTGCGTGGATTTCGGCTTCCTCAGCAAAGTCATCGCGATTACTCCTGGCAATGAGCAGATCTGGCGCGCGGGCACGGAGGTTGCGCTTGCGGCAACACTGGTCGTGTTCCTGTTCGCCTATCTCAACCTGAACCGATGGCACGGGCACTTCAGCTATGGCGCCGTGGCGTGGGTGCTTGGCCTTGGCGCGATTGCTGCGCTGGCGATCTACAATCCGGCGATTGCATCCGGCCTCGCGCGCATGTCTTTCGCCGTGACAGCGGTGCTCGGCGCGGTGCTGATCGTGTTTCTCGGCATCAGGGGGTATGACCGCGCGATCATGCTCGTGCCCAGTTGGGTGATGCTGCTGCTATGGATAACCGCATTCTGGATGGCGATAACCGGCAGGCTGGACAATGACATTATCCAGCCCGCGCTTGGCGGCGGCCTCATTCTCGTGGTGCTGCTGATCGGCTTCACCGTCATGCAGCACGCCTTCGCGGGCGGTGCTCTCAATCAGGGCCTGTTCAGCGACATGGAGCGGCGCGCGCTGGCGCTGGCTGCTTCCGGCGATACGGTCTGGGATTGGGACGTGATGCGCGACAAGGTGACGACGCGCCCCGACGTTGCCTTGCAACTTGGCCTTGAACCGGGAAGCCTCGGCGGACCGGCGCGCACCTGGCTGCCGATCCTGCACGCCGACGACCGCGACACATTCCGAACGCTGCTGGACGTCATTCTCGAACACCGTCGCGGCCGCATCTCGCATGAGTTTCGCCTGCGCGGTGCTGATGGGCACTATCACTGGTTTTCGCTGCGCGCGCGCCCGCTCGTCGGTACGGATGGCGAAGTGCTGCGCTGCGTCGGCACGCTGGTTGACGTGACGGACCAGAAGAAGTCCGAAGAACGGCTGCTGCACGACGCCGTGCATGACAATTTGACCGGGCTTTCCAATCGCGAGCTTTTCATGAACCGGCTTGAGGCGATTATCTCCATCGCCAAGACCGACGAGAAAATTCGCCCGACGGTGTTCCTGATCGACATCGACCGCTTCAAGAAAGTCAATGAAGGGCTCGGAATTTCGGCTGGCGACACGATTTTGCTGACGGTTGCGCGGCGCCTGCACCGCCTGCTCAAGCCGAAGGATTCTCTGTCGCGCTTCACGGGCGACCAGTTCGCGCTGATGCTGCTTTCCGAGGAAGACCCGACGCGGATTGCCAGCGTTGCCGAGGCAATCAAGCGGGCGATCCAGGCGCCGATTTCATTTGCCAAGCGCGAGATCGTGCTGACCGCCTCCATCGGGCTGATTACGTGGAACAATAATCATGGTTCCGCCGAGGACATGGTGAAGGACGCCGAGCTTGCCATGTATCAGGCCAAGCGCTTTGGCGGCGACCGCATCGAGCCGTTCCGCCCCGCCTTCCGCGCGGTTGGCACTGACCGGTTGCAGATCGAATCCGATATGCGCCGCGCCATCGAGCGCCGCGAATTTACGCTGGCCTATCAACCCATCGTGCGGCTGGAAGACCGGACCATTGCCGGGTTTGAGGCGCTGTTGCGCTGGGATCACCCTCGCCGCGGCATGATACCGCCATCGGATTTTGTACCGGTTGCGGAAAGCTGCGGCTTGATCGTTCAGCTTGGCCTGTTTGCGATGCAGAAGGCGGCGGAAGATTTGTCGGAGTGGCAATCGCAGCTTGGCGACATGCCGCTTTCGATGTCGGTGAACCTTTCCAGCAGGCAGCTTTTGCGTCGCGATCTGGTCAGCGACGTGCGCTCCGTAGTGGCGCGCGCCAACCTTAAGCCGCGATGCTTCCGACTGGAGCTGACGGAATCGCTGGTGATGGACAATCCCGAGCAGAGTGCGCATGTGCTGAACAAGCTGAAACAGCTTGGTATCGGCCTTTCGCTGGATGATTTCGGCACCGGCTATTCGTCGCTGTCCTATCTCACGCGCTTCCCGTTCGACACGATCAAGATCGACAAGAGCTTCGTTGACGACAATGCGCCCAAGCGCTCCGTGCTGCTGAAATCCATGATCAACATGGCGCATGAAATGGGCATGTCGGTGGTGGCGGAGGGCGTTTCAGATGAAAGCGACGCGCTGCAACTTCGACAGATGGGCTGCGAGTTCGTGCAAAGCTTCCTGACTGGCCCGCCAATGAAACCTGAAGCGGCGTTCAAGCTGCTGAAGGAACAGAATGCGGCGGCCGCCGCTCAGGCGTGACCGGCGAACTGACTCAAGCGGCTCGGATCGACGCCCATTGACGCCATGAGCCGGTCGTATTTGCGCTCAATGTCCTGATCGAACAGCATTTCCGTCTCGGCGGGGCATGTCAGCCAACCATTCTCGGCGATTTCATTTTCGAGCTGGCCGGGCGCCCAACTCGAATAGCCAAGCGCCATGAGCGCGCGGCGCGGACCACGCCCGACCGATATGGCACGCAGAATGTCTACGGTCGCGGTGAGGCAGATCTGCTCGGAAATCGGCAGCGAAGATTCCACCACATAATCATCGGAATGCAGCACGAAGCCGCGGCTGCGATCGACCGGACCACCATTGCGGATTACAAAATCGCGCGCCGATGACGGCAAGCGGATCGCCTCCTCGTCTTTCAGCAATCCAAGCTGCACCAACAGGTCGGGGAACATCATTTGCTGGGCCTGGTTTACGATGATGCCCATCGCGCCCTCTTCGCTGTGGGCGCAAATGTAAATCACTGAGCGCGCAAAGCGATCATCCTTCATGCCCGGCATGGCGATGAGAAATTGGTCGTCCAAAAACCCGGAACGACCCACGGGGCGCTTCTTGTTCCGTAAAAGGTCCATAATCGGAAGGTAACGCTTTTCCGGTTCGCTTTAAAGCCACGCGTCACGCAAAAATGAGTAGGCGCTTAATAATCGTCATTGTGGCTGTGCCTGAAATCCGCAAAGGAAGGCGTATGAGATTTGTGTCCCTTTGCATCGGCCTGTTGTTTGCAGCGCCAGCTTTTGCCTCATCCAGCACATGGCATGAAACGGAAGGCGGGCGCGTGCGGCTCGTTACGGTGGGCGAGCCAGATGCCAATGGCCAGTTGAATGGTGTGCTGGACATACAACTCGATCCCGGCTGGAAAACATATTGGCGCGAGCCAGGCGATGCCGGCGTGCCGCCGACTTTGGAGCTTAACGGCGGCACCGCGCAAATTCTCTACCCTGCCCCCGAATGGCACCATGATGGCACCTATGATTGGGCAGGTTACGCAAGCTCGGTGCTGCTGCCGGTGGTGCTGACCGTTCCGCCCGAACACAGCGGCGCACTGCAAGCGACTGCGTTTCTTGGGCTGTGCAAGACGATCTGCATTCCATTGAAAGCGGATCTTGCGCTGGACCCCGAATCTGACCCTGACAATCCATCGGATTCGCTGACGCTTACGGGAGCGCAGGCGCTATTGCCCGAGCCAGCCTCTGCAGCCTTCGGCGTGACCAATATTCAGGTGAACGGCGAGCAGGCGACATTCTCAATCACCGGCTATTCGGGTGCCGATGCTGAGCTTTTTCTGGCGGGAAGCGACGGTTTCGCGTTTTCGCGCCCCAAGCCGGTGGTGCAGAATGGCAAGCTTTCATTCTCGGCAAAAGTGACCAGCTATTTGAAGGCCAAGCCAAAGAGCGCGACCATCTTCTATACGCTCAAGACGCCAACGCGCGCCGCCAGCGGAACGCTGCCTTTTTAGGCCGTTGAGATTGCGTCGCGAAGCTTGTACGACGCTCTCCTCTATTCATTGCGAGAGGTTCACATGACCATTTCTGTCGGCGACAAGCTGCCACAAGCGACGTTCAAGGTAATTACAGCCGACGGCGCAAAAGACCTGACAACTGCCGATGTTTTCGATGGCAAGAAGGTGGTGCTGTTCGGCGTGCCTGGCGCTTTCACGCCCACATGCAGCAACAATCACCTGCCCGGTTATCTCGAAAATCACGACGCGATTCTGGCGCGCGGTGTCGATCAGATCGCAGTCGTTGCAGCAAACGATCACCACGTAATGCGCGCCTGGGCGACCTTCACCGGCGGCGAGGGCAAGATTCTCTATCTCGCAGACGGAAACGGCGCCTTCGCAAAGGCGACGGGGCTGAATATCGATCTCTCGGCGGGCGGTTTGGGCGAACGCTTCAAGCGCTTCTCGATGATTGTCGACAATGGCGTAGTGACCACACTGAATATTGAAGATTCACCGGGCAAAGCTGTTGAGTCCGGCGCCGCAAAGATTTTGGAACAGCTTGGCTGAGCTGTTTTGCCGCTGGTTTCAATCACCAACGTCGCAGAGCGCGCGAGACATCTCAATTATCCCCTTCTCCGCGTTTACGGGGAGAGGCGGGCTGTGGCGATGCCAGGGGTTCATAAAGCAAAATGCTCGGGACAAAGCCCGAGCATAGTGGAATGGGCGGACTAATTGCCCGCCTAGTCGTTAATGCCTTTTACGACAAGAGATCGTAACGGTCGGCGTTCATGACCTTGGTCCAAGCGGCCACGAAATCCGAAACGAACTTCTGTGCATTGTCGTCCTGCGCGTAGACCTCCGCGTAGGAGCGCAAGATCGAGTTCGACCCGAAAACCAGATCGACACGCGTGGCAGTCCACTTGACCGCACCGGTCTTGCGGTCGACGATTTCGTACGTGCCGTCATGCAGCGGCTTCCAGGTGTTCGCCATGTCGGTGAGGTTCACGAAGAAATCCGGCGTTAGCGCACCCTCACGCGCCGTGAACACGCCGTGCTTCTTACCACCGTGGTTCGCGCCGAGAACGCGCATGCCGCCCACCAGAACGGTCATCTCCGATGCCGTCAGCCCCATGAGTTGGGTGCGGTCGAGAAGCAGTTCCTCCGGGCTCACGACATAATCCTGCTTGAGCCAATTGCGGTATCCGTCCGCCAGCGGCTCCAGAACATTGAAGGATTCCGCATCGGTCTGCGCGTCCGAAGAGTCGCCGCGCCCCGGCGAGAACGGCACGGCAATATCGAAACCAGCAGCTTTCGCGGCCTGCTCGACGCCGTAATTTCCGCCGATCACGATCACATCCGCGATCGAAGCGCCTGTTTGCGCCGCAATTGGCTCGAGCACCGAAAGCACACGCGCCAGACGCGCAGGCTCGTTGCCTTCCCAATCCTTCTGCGGGGCCAGACGAATGCGCGCGCCATTTGCGCCGCCACGCATATCCGAGCCACGGAAGGTACGGGCGCTGTCCCATGCCGTTGCGATGAGATCGGCATTCGACAGACCGGACGCGGCGATTTTCGCCTTCACCGCCGCCACGTCATAGCTGGTGTTGCCTGCCGGAACGGGATCTTGCCAGACCAATTCATCAGACGGCACATCGGGCCCGATGTAACGTGTCTTCGGTCCCATATCGCGATGGGTGAGCTTGAACCACGCGCGAGCGAAAACCTCAGAGAAATAGTCCTGATCGTCTTTGAAACGCAGGGAAATCTCGCGGTAGATCGGGTCAACACGCAGCGCCATGTCGGCATCCGTCATCATCGGATTGACGCGGATGGACGGGTCTTCGACATCCACCGGCTTGTCCTGATCCGCAATCGAGATCGGCTCCCACTGGTTGCCGCCCGCCGGGCTTTTGACATGATGCCACTCATGCTCGAACAGCATTTTGAAATAGCCATTGTCCCACTTGGTCGGGTGAGTCGTCCACGCGCCCTCAAGACCGCTGACGACCGTGTTGCGACCAATTCCGCGACCATGCATGTTCAGCCAGCCAAGGCCCTGATATTCGGGACCGGCGGCTTCCGGATTGGGGCTGAGGTCTGACGCCAAGCCATTGCCGTGGCACTTGCCGACGGTGTGACCGCCTGCCGTGAGCGCGACCGTTTCTTCGTCGTTCATCGCCATGCGGGCGAAGGTTTCGCGCATTTGAGCAGCCGTCGCCAGCGGGTCGGACTTGCCGTTTACGCCCTCCGGGTTGACGTAAATGAGGCCCATCTGCACGGCAGCAAGCGGGTTCTCCAGCGTCGCCGGCGCGCCAACATCTCCATAACGGCCATCACTTGGCGCGAGCCATTCTTTCTCGGCGCCCCAATACGTGTCTATCTCCGGCGCCCAGATATCCTCGCGGCCAAAGGCGAAGCCGAAGGTTTTCAGGCCCGCAACCTCATAGGCAATCGTGCCGGACAGCACGATGAGATCGGCCCAGCTGATCTTGTTGCCGTATTTCTTCTTGATCGGCCACAGCAGGCGGCGACCCTTATCCGTGTTGACGTTATCCGGCCAGGAATTCAGCGGGGCAAAACGCTGGTTGCCCGTTCCCGCACCGCCGCGGCCATCAGCAAGACGATATGAACCCGCCGCGTGCCAGGCAACGCGCGCGAACATGCCGACATAGCTGCCCCAATCCGCGGGCCACCACTCCTGACTGTCGGTCATCAGAGCGCGAACGTCCTGCTTCAGCGCTTCGACATCCAGCTTCTTCAGCTCTTCGCGATAGTTGAAGTTCTTGCCCATCGGGTTGGTCTTGGTGTCATGCTGATGAAGAATGTCGAGGTTCAGCGCGTTGGGCCACCAGCTCATTACCGAACTGTTCAAAGCGGTATTACCGCCGTGCATCACGGGGCATTTGCCCGCTTTCACGTCACTTACGTCCATTTCATAACTCCGATAGCTGCGTATTCGTGGCTTGGATTGGGCGCGCGGGCTGACGAGTCGCTGCCCTGCTCAAGGAGATTAATATCAGAATTTCGGCGATAATGTATAATTGCATTTCATAACCGATGCGATAATTTTATCTTATGAACGCAATATCGATGAAACATCTGCGCTATTTTGATGCACTGGCCAGACAAGGCCATTTTGGACGGGCTGCGGAAGACCGTTCGATCACACAACCGGCGCTTTCCGTGCAGATCCGCGAGCTGGAAGAGTTGATCGGCGCGCGACTTGTCGAACGTGGAGCACGACAAACGCGGCTGACCGGATTGGGCGAAGAATTCGCGCGGCGCGCACGCGATATTCTGCGCTCCGTCGATGAGTTGCATGACCTTGCACGCGCTTCAAAAGGACCGCTGACAGGGCGGCTGCGCATCGGAGTGATTCCAACTGTCGCGCCCTATCTGCTGCCGCGCGTAATCAGCGATCTGACAGACCGGTTTCCGGCGCTGGACATTCGACCGCGCGAAACAGTTACCCGCGAACTGGTGGAAGACCTGATGGAAGCGCGGCTCGACGCGGCAATCGTGGCGCTGCCGATTTCGGAGCATTCACTGACCGAGATAGCGCTTTTTCAGGAAGAGTTTGTGCTGGTGCGACCTGCTGCCCATGCCACGAAACCAGTGCCGCGCCCGGACGAGCTTCACGAGCAAGGGCTGCTGCTTCTGGCAGAGGGCCATTGTTTTCGCGAGCAGGCCATTTCCTTCTGCAAATTGCCGCCATTTACCTCGCGCACGCTGATGGAGGGCAGCTCGCTTTCCACGCTCGTGCAAATGGTGAGCGCGGGCATCGGGGTGACGCTGATCCCCGAAATGGCGGTGCCGGTGGAGACGCGCTCGGCTTCCGTGTCGCTCGCGCGGCTGGCCGAACCTACGCCAAAGCGGACGGTGGGAATGGTGTGGCGCAAGAGCACGCCGCTTGCCGAGCAGCTTCTGACGATTGCAGATGCCGTGCAGCAGGCCGCCCGGCAGCGCGACTGATTTCAGGAGCCGACGCGGGTCTTGAAAGGAGCCATGCCCTCGCGCGCAAGCTCGTCCGCACGTTCGTTTTCCGGATGGCCGGCGTGGCCCTTCACCCAGTGCCACGTGACTTGATGGCTCTTTCTGGCTTCGTCCAGCGCCTGCCAGAGTTCAGCGTTCTTCACCGGCTTCTTCGCCGCTGTTTTCCAGCCATTGCGCTTCCAGCCCTCTATCCAGCCGGAAATACCATTTCGGACATATTCGCTATCCGTATAAAGATCGACGGCACAGGGCTGCTTCAGCGCGCTGAGCGCAGAGATTGCCGCCATCAACTCCATGCGATTGTTGGTGGTTTCGGCCTCGCCACCCTTCATTTCCTTCACCGCGCCATTGAAGCGCAGGATCGCGCCCCAACCGCCCGGCCCCGGATTGCCTGAACAGGCGCCATCGGTGAAAATTTCAACGCGCTTCACAGTTTCAGACCATATTCATCAGCAGATTTGATCGAGCGGTGGAAGCGCATTTTCCGTAGATATTCAAGCGGGTCCTTCTTCACGACAAGGCTGCCTTCCGGCGTATTCAACCAGTCATAAAGTCTTGTCAGCATGAAGCGCAACGCAGACCCGCGCGCGAGCAGAGGCAACGCTTCAGCCTCTGCCGAGGATAGCGGGCGGATGGCCGTGTAAGCGTTCAGCAACGCCATCGCCTTGGTTAGATTGAAGGAATTGTCTTTCTCGAAGCACCACGCATTCAGGCAGGTGGCGACGTCGTAAGCCAGAATATCCGTGCAGGCGAAATAGAAATCGATCAGGCCCGACAGTCGCTTGCCGAGGAAGAAAACGTTGTCCGGAAAAAGGTCGGCATGGATGACGCCGACAGGCAGGCCTTTCGGCCAATGCGCCTCAAGGTCAGCCAGATCAGCCTCGACCTCCGCGCCAAGCCCCGGCTCCACCTCATCCGCACGCTCCGCCGCGCGGTTCCACAGCGGACGCCAGGCATCGACCGTCAGGCCGTTGCGTCGCCTCATCGGGAAGTCCGCGCCGGCCAGATGCATGGCGGCGAGGCCAGCACCAAGTTCGCGGCAATGCTCGACCGTGGGGCGACGCATCCACATACCTTCAAGGAATGTGACCAGCGCACCCGGACGGCCTGCAAGCTCCCCAATCATGGCGCCGCTGCGCTGCTTGACCGGCAACGGGCAGCGGATTCCCTTGTCGCTGAGATGCTGCATCAACCCCAGGAAAAAAGGCAGATCATTCGGGTTCACGCGCTTTTCGTAAAGGGTGAGGATGTATGCGCCGCTGGCAGCATGCACGAGGAAATTCGAGTTTTCGACGCCTTCCGCGATGCCCTTGTAGGACAGCAACTCGCCGATGTCGTAATCCTTGAGGAATTCCGCAAGTTCGACTTCCGAAATATCGGTGTAGACGGCCATCAGTTCATTGTCCGGTGAACGAAGCGAGCGGAATTACGCGCCATTGACGAATGCCATGTCCTGGGCCGTGAGTTCAACATCACGCAACACGCGCATGACCGGAAAATCTTCGGTTTCCTCCGCCGTTATGGCGAGTTCCAACCGCACATCGAAACGCTGGCGGAAGCCGGCAATGATCTCATCCACCAGAATTTCCGGGGCCGACGCGCCTGCGGAAAGACCGAGCACCGATATGTCGCCGATTTCATGCCACGGGATATCGGCGGCGCGCTGGACCAGCAGCGACATGCGCGCACCTGCTCGCTCGGCAACCTCGACCAATCGCCGCGAGTTGGAAGAATTCGGCGCACCGACGATGAGGAACAAATCCGTGCCGGGTGCGGCCACCTTGACAGCTTCCTGCCGATTGGTCGTGGCGTAACAGATGGACTCCGCCGCAGGCGCATGAAGCAGCGGAAAACGCTGTTCGAGCGCTTCGATCAAATGGGCGGTGTCTTCGACCGACAGTGTGGTTTGCGAGACAAAACCCAGCGCAGCAGGGTTTTCCGGCTGGAACTCGCGGACGTCTTCAAGTGTCTCGATCAACGTGACGGAGCTTTCCGCGAGTTGGCCCATTGTGCCAATGACTTCGGGGTGTCCGGCATGACCGATGAGCAGAACGTGGCGACCGAGCCGCTGATGGCGAAGCGCCTGCTTGTGGACCTTGGACACCAACGGACAGGTCGCGTCGAGGTAAAAAAGATTACGCGCTTGCGCATCTGCCGGGACGGATTTCGGAACGCCATGTGCAGAGAACACAACCGGCGCGTCGCGATGGTCCGATGGAATTTCATGAAGCTCTTCGATGAAGACCGCGCCGAGGTTTTGCAGCCCTTCAACGACATAGCGATTGTGCACGATCTCGTGACGGACATAGACCGGCGCGCCATATTTCTTCAGCGCGAGCACCACGATCTGGATTGCGCGATCAACACCCGCGCAAAAGCCGCGAGGACCGCAAAGGCGGATCGTCAGCGCGTTTCGTTTTTGGTTGTGCATGGCATCTGTCATGGTCAGGCGGGACATGGGGGGCAGACGCCCTGCCTGTCAAGAGCGCGCGGCGCGTTGTCGATAAAGCCACACACCCACAACCCCAGCGAGAGCCGCCGCCAGCCCATACCATGTGACCGCGTATTGCAGGTGGCTGTTCGGCAGGTCGATGATTGTGACGCCGCCATGAGGCCAGCCGCCTGGATTCGGCGCGTCGTTTGCATCTATGAAAAACTGGAGGACGTTGGTGTCCGCGGGCAAGCCGGAACTGGCGGCCATTGCGTCCAGATCCTTCCAGTAGAAAATGTTCTTCGCGATATCATTCTCAGGAACAAACGAGCCGGGCTTGGCGTGGAGGCGGTTGCGGGCCAGACCCGTGATCTCGACCGGCCCTGCGACCTGCCCTTCCGCGCGCTTGGCGGGGTCTTTCATATCATAGGGCACAAAGCCACGATTGACGAAAATATAGCGACCGTCTTCCAGCCGCAGCGGCGTGTAGACGTTGAAGCCGCTATCGCCATCCCATGTCGTGAAGAAATGGCGCTCGCCGGAATGCTCGAACGTGCCTTTGACGATGACCGGCTGATAATCGACGTCACCCGTTTCGGCGAGTTGGCTTTCGATTTCCTGCAGCGGCTTCGGCGCAGATGTGGTGCGGCTTTCGATGCTTTCAATCAGCGCCTCTTTCCAGTGAAGGCGCTGCACCTGCCACGTGCCAAGGCCAACAAGAATTGCAAACGCGATAGCGCTGGCGAGAAGCACCGGCAGCTTGCGCGGTGCCCGCTTCGCGGTCGAGGTGGTGATTTCGGTCATTTGCCTTGGTCGATCCGACCTTCAGACGCCTTGTTGGCATATTGCAGCGTAATGAGCACGCCCTTGATGAGCCTGAGCGCGGCGAGGCTTAGCACAAGCGTTAGCGGTATCCAGAGCAGAAAGTGTACCCAGAGCGGCGGACCATAAGATGTTTCCAGCCAGAGCGCCAAACCAACAACCAGAAAGCCGATGATGAGAATGACGAAAACTGCGGGGCCATCACCCGCGTCAGCGAAGGAATAATCCAGCCCGCAAATACCGCAACGTGGTTTCACGGTGAGCAGTCCGGAAAACAGATGCCCCTCGCCACAGCGTGGACAGCGACCTCTCAGCCCGGCATTGATCGGCTCGACCGGTGGCCAATGCGCCTTATCTTCATGTGTGCTCATAACCGACTCCGGATCAGGATAATCGCAGGGGCGAGCTTTGAAATGCAATGGGCGGCCGCGCAAGGCGACCGCCCATAATTTTTTTGCAGTTCGATCAATGTCCGTGCGCGATAACTGCGCCATGCGACGCCCAGACATAGATGGACGCGAAGAGGAACAGCCAGACGACGTCAACGAAGTGCCAGTACCAAGCCGCAGCTTCGAAGCCGAAATGATGCTTCGGCGTGAAGTCACCCTTCATCGCACGGATGAGGCAGACGGTCAGGAAGATCGTTCCGATGATGACGTGGAAGCCGTGGAAGCCTGTGGCCATGAAGAAGGTCGCGCCATAGATCGAGTCTTTGAAGCCGAACGGAGCGTGAATGTATTCATAGGCCTGCACGAAGCTGAACAGAACGCCGAGGCCGACGGTGAGTGCAAGACCCCAGACCAAGCCCTTGCGATCGTTTTCCAGAAGCGCGTGGTGCGCCCAGGTTACAGTCGTGCCGGACAGCAACAGGATGACCGTGTTGTAGAGCGGCAGGTGGAAAGGATCGAGAACTTCGATGCCCTTCGGAGGCCAAACGCCACCGGTAAAGGTGGTGCGGGCGTACTGAACGGCCTCGCCGGGGAAAAGGCTGGCGTCGAAGAAAGCCCAGAACCACGCGACGAAGAACATCACTTCAGACGCGATGAACATGATCATGCCGTAGCGCAGATGCAGCGAAACGACGCGCGTGTGATGACCTTCCTTGCCTTCCTTGATCGTGTCCGACCACCAGGCAAACATGGTGTAGAGAACAATCAACAGGCCGATGAAGAAGAACCAGGGATTGGCGACGTTATATCCGAAGATCGGAACGTTTCCGCCGCGCATATACTGCATCCACATGACGCCACCGAGCGCCATGATAAGCGCGCCAAGCGAGGCCAGCGCGGGCCACGGGCTGGGGTCGATAATGTGATAGTCGTGATGTTTGGCGTGCGCTTCAGCCATTTCAACCCCCGAGCTTCGTCGATTCCTCTTCCGCATTGGGTGCAGCAGCCAACGGCTTCGCGTCAATGGGGAAGAATGTGTATGAAAGAGTAATTGTGCGAATATCCTTGAGTTCCGGCACATCCACGATGGCCGGATCCACATAGAATACAACAGGCATGTCGATCGCTTCGCCAGGCTTCAACGTCGTATCCGTGAAGCAGAAGCACTCGACCTTATTGAAATATGCCCCGGCGAGTTCCGGAGTGACATTGAAGGTCGCGCGACCGCTGGCCGTATGCTTCGACCAGTTGCTCGCCTTATATTCGGCCTTCACGGTTTCGCCGATGCGCATGGTGATCGCGCGCTGCGACGGCTCGAACGTCCATGGCAGACCGCCCATCTTGTTGGCGTCGAACCGTACGGTGATCTGACGGTCCAAAATACGGTCCGAATATTGATCCACACGCTGCGTCGTGCCGCCATAACCAGTGATCTGACAGAACATCGCGTAAAGCGGCACGGACGCATAAGCCAACCCTATCATCCCAAAGAAAACCGCGCCGCAAATCAATGCGGTGGTCCGCATTCTGCGCTGGCTTTGCTGGCTGATCTGGGGAGCTTCGGCCATTGTCTATCTCACATTGACCGGTTCAGGATCGCCGGGCCGAGCCGGACGATGGACGCGACGTAAACGAGGATTACGAACAGCGCCAATGCAACGCCGATAGCGATGTTGCGGTTGCGACGCGCTTTGAGCTGCGCTTCGGTCGGCGTGATGGTTTCGAGCTTGTCCACCGCCATTATGCTCCCGCCGCCGTCATTGCACGTTCGACGATGCTGTCAGCAAGATAGGCTGCGAACAGACCGAACAAATAAAGCAGCGAGTATCCAAACAGCGCCTTGGCCGGCTTCATCTTGCGGTCGTCCGGCGACATGCGCAGAACCTGCCAGGAATACCAGACAAAGCCCGCGCCGAGTAACACCGCGACCAAACCATAGGCAGCGCTGGCGAAGCCAAAATACCAAGGCAGCACACCGACGATTGCGACCAGCAACGCGTATGCGAAAATCTGCTTGCGGGTAGATTCTTCACCAGCGACGTTCGGCATCATCGGGATCCCTGCGCGCTCATAGTCGCCTGACTTGAACAGCGCGAGCGCCCAGAAATGCGGCGGGGTCCAAAGGAAAATGATGAGAAACAGGATGACGCTTTCGAGGCTGATATTGCCCGTGGCTGCGGCCCAACCAATCATCGGCGGAAACGAGCCCGCCGCACCACCGATGACGATGTTCTGCGGCGTCCACCGCTTCAACCACATTGTGTAGATGACGGCATAGAAGAAGATCGTGAAAGCCAGCAACCCGCCGGCGATCCAGTTCACGAAAACGCCCAGGGTGAGCACGGAAAGTGCCGACAATACCAGGCCGAATGCGAGAGCTTCGCCCGGCTTAACCTTGCCCGCAGGAATTGGTCGCGTGCTGGTGCGGGTCATGACCGCATCAATGTCCGCGTCGTACCACATGTTCAAAGCGCCAGAGGCGCCTGCCCCAATCGCGATGGATATGATTGCGGTGATCGCGGTCATTGGATTGAGCGGAACGGGCGCGGCAAGCATGCCGACGAACGCCGTGAACACGACAAGCGACATCACCCGCGGCTTCAAAAGCGCGAGATAGTCCGAAGCCGTCGCTTCCGAAAGCTGGAAGCCCGACGCTTCGTAACTGTCCTTTTCAAGCAATGCCATGCGTACTCAAACCGCTCCGTTTGGCAGAAGCCGCCGGACTGACCGACGGCTTCATCTTCAGTTCCCGCTTACTTGATGCGGGGCAACTGTTCCCACTGATGGTAGGGCGGCGGCGACGGAAGCTGCCACTCCAGCGTCGTAGCGCCTTCACCCCACGGATTTGCACCCGCAACGCGCTTCTTCGAGAAGGCATCGAAAATGCCATAGAGGAAGATGAACACGCCGATGAACGAGATGTACGAACCGTACGACGAGACCAGGTTCCAGCCAGCGAACGCATCCGGATAGTCGATATAGCGGCGCGGCATGCCCGCCAGACCAAGGAAGTGTTGCGGGAAGAAAATCAGGTTCACGCCGACGAACGTTACCCAGAAGTGCGTGCGCGCAATAAACGGCGAATACATGTAGCCGGTCATCTTCGGGAACCAGTAATACCAGCCAGCGAAGATAGCGAACACCGCACCAAGTGACAGAACGTAGTGGAAGTGCGCCACGACGTAGTAGGTGTCATGCAGAGAGCGATCAAGGCCAGCATTGGCGAGCTGAACGCCCGTGACGCCACCAATCGTGAAGAGGAAGATGAACCCGATTGCCCACAGCATCGGCGTGCGCATCGAAATAGAACCACCCCACATCGTGGCGATCCACGAGAAGATCTTCACGCCGGTCGGAACTGCAATCACCATCGTGGCGAACACGAAATAGCGCTGCGTGTCGAGCGTCAGGCCTGTCGTGTACATGTGATGTGCCCACACGATGAAGCCGACCGCACCGATTGCCACCATCGCATAAGCCATGCCGAGATACCCGAACACCGGCTTGCGCGAGAAGGTGGACACGATGTGGCTGACGATGCCGAAGCCCGGCAGGATCAGAATGTACACTTCCGGATGACCAAAGAACCAGAACAGATGCTGGAACAGGATCGGGTCGCCACCGCCATCCGGCTGGAAGAAGGTGGTGCCGAAATTGCGGTCAGTCAGAAGCATGGTGATGCCACCTGCCAGAACCGGCAGCGACAGCAACAGCAGGAACGCGGTGATCAGCACCGACCAGGCAAACAGCGGCATCTTGTGCAGGGTCATGCCCGGCGCGCGCATGTTGAAGATGGTGGTGATGAAGTTGATCGCGCCGAGGATCGAAGATGCACCAGCAATGTGCAGCGACAGGATCGCAAGATCGACAGCCGGTCCGGGCGACTGGGTGGAGAGCGGCGGATACATGGTCCAGCCACCACCGACGCCGTAGCTTCCGGTCGGACCCGGCATGAAGATCGAAAGCAACAGGAGGCCGAGAGCCGGAGGCAGAAGCCAGAAGGAAATGTTGTTCATGCGCGGGAATGCCATATCCGGCGCACCGATCATGATCGGCACCATCCAGTTGGCGAACCCACCGATGAGCGCGGGCATGACCATGAAGAAGATCATGACCAGCGCGTGAGCGGTGGTGAACACGTTGAACATCTGCTTGCCACCGTCGATGGCGGCGTCTCCTTGAAGCCCGTAAACCATCTGGGCAAGACCGGTGAAAATCTGGATGCCCGGCTCAGCCAGTTCCCAGCGCATCATCACCGAGAGGAAGCCGCCAATGCAGCCTGCCACGATGGCAAAGATCAGGTACAGCGTACCGATATCTTTATGGTTGGTCGAATAGACCCAGCGGACCCAGCCCTTGGGCTTGTGATCGTCATGATGGTCATGAGCTGCTGCAGCGCCTGCCATGTTCCGCTCCTTACCTTATTCTTTCTGCTACAACTGCTACTGAGCCGAAGCCAGCTTGCTAGCGCCGTCCACCGCTGCCATCAGCGCCTTGTTAGCACCGCCCAGATCGGTTTTGGCCGCTACCAGCCATGTGTCATATTGTTGTTGGCTGACCACGCGGATCGCGATCGGCATAAAAGCGTGATCCTTGCCGCAAAGTTCGGAACACTGGCCGTAATACAGCCCTTCCTTCTCCGGCTTGAACCAGGTTTCGTTGATGCGGCCCGGAACAGCGTCGGTCTTCACACCGAATGCAGGCATTGCAAACGCGTGGATAACATCCGCCGCAGTGACCAGCACGCGGGTCGTTACGTTCACCGGAACGACGACTTCATTGTCGACAGCCAGAAGGCGCGGATACCGAGCCTTGTCGGACTTGCCGGCAGCCTCGCGATCACTGTCCTGCAGCAGTGCCGAGTTGAACGAAAGCGGATCTTCGACCTGATATTCGTAATCCCAGTTCCACTGGTTACCTGTGGCCTTGATGGTCAAGGCGGGCTCTTCTTCCGGCGTGTACTGCGCCGTCAGCAACTGGAAGGACGGTACCGCAATAAAGAGCAGAACAATGACCGGCCCGACGGTCCAGATGACCTCGATGAGCGTGTTATGGCTCGTGCGTGACGGGGTCGGGTTCGCGCTGGCGCGGAACTTGAAGATACAATAGGCCAGCAGAAGGAGCACAAGCGACGTAATCGGAATGATGAACCACAGCGTGTAGGCCTCAAACCACTCGATTTGCCGCATGATGCCCGTTGCCGGTTCCTGCATCCGCATCTGCCAAGGATGTGGCTGATCCGCATGTGCAAGGCCGGTGAAGAGCAATGCACCGCTGGCCATCAGGCCCGCCAGAAACCTTCTCATCGTGAACGTGTCTCCCATTCTCCAGGTCTTATCCCGGCGATGCAAAAAGCAAAAAGCATCCCGGCCGGAATCCTCGACCTTCTAACGCGGTTCAAACCATACTCCGATCCCATCCGCAAGAAAGACACCGCGCGCCCTATGCGGCATTTTTGCGCGCTGTGGACTGCCGCGCTTCTGTTGAAGCTGCCCACGGTTTGGCAAAGCTCTATGAAAAAGCCCTAATTCCGGCAAATTTCACTATAAATCATCACTACGTATCATGCTGCGGTTGACGACAGTGATGCGTCCTTTATTGGGCTCTCATACCAACCTGCTCGCAGTGATTCGGCAACGGAGCTGTCATGAAATTCAGGCTTTTAAAACTCCTGCCGCAGGCCGCCATGACGCTTATCCTGCTCATGCCCGCGGTCGCGCAGGCCCAACAGCCGCCCAAGGGAACCGTCAAATCCACGCACGGTTCGTGGTCCATCGTGTGCGACACGCCAGCGGGCGCAACCGCAGAACAATGCGCGATGATGCAGAATGTCGTGGCTGAGGATCGCCCGGAAGTGGGGCTTTCGGTCGTCGTGCTGCGCACAGCAGATAATAAAGCGGAAATTCTGCGCGTGCTTGCGCCGCTCGGCGTATTGCTGCCTAACGGTCTTGGGCTCAATGTTGACGGCAAGGATATTGGCCGCGCCTATTTCGTGCGCTGCTTCCAGGACGGCTGCTATGCCGAGGTAATACTGGAAAAGCCGCTGCTGGACACGCTCAAGACCGGCAAATCGGCTACCTTTATCGTGTTCCAGACGCCCGAAGAGGGAATCGGCATTCCTGTCGATCTCAAGGGCTTCGGCGAAGGTTTTGCGCAACTGCCATAAGATGGCCTCTGGATTGACGCGCGGCGCGGGCTTACATGGGCGGTAAGTTCAATTCCGCGAGGCGCGTCATGGCCAAATCTCTGCTGCAACAATTCGATGTGTCCGAAGATCGCCTCAAGCGGATCGTGGCCGATACGATTCGCGACGCGGATGATGGCGAGCTTTTTCTGGAGCAATCCGAAGGCGAGGCGCTCGTCTTTGACAATGGCCGACTGAAAACCGCCAATTTCAATACGTCCCAAGGATTTGGCCTGCGTGCAATTGCCGGCGAGGCCAGCGGCTACGGGCATTCGGGTGAATTGTCCGAAGCCGCACTGTTGCGCGCCGCCGACGCGGTGTCTGCTGTGAAAACCGGATATTCCGGCACGCTGGCCGCAGCACCGCAGCGCACGAACCGCCACCTCTATGGCGAGGAAAATCCGATTGCGGAGCCGGGCTTTGCCGACAAGGCCAAACTCTTGCACGAGATCGATGCATGGGTGCGCGCGAAAGACCCGCGCGTGCGGCAGGTTACGGCTTCGCTCGCGGCATCATGGCAGCATGTCGAAATTCTGCGCGGCGACGGTCAACTCGTCAGCGATATTCGTCCGCTGGTGAGAATCAATATCGCCGTCGTGGTTGGCGAAGGCGACCGGCAAGAATCGGGTTCGCACGGCATGGGCGGCCGCAAGGCGTTCGGGGAATTTCTGACTGAAGAGAGCTGGAAATTCGCGGCCGATGAAGCGCTGAGGCAAGCGCTGGTGAATCTGGATGCCATCCCTGCCCCGGCGGGTACATTCGACATCGTGCTTTCGAGCGGCTGGCCGGGTGTTATGCTGCACGAAGCAGTCGGCCACGGGCTGGAAGGCGATTTCAATCGCAAGAAAACGTCTGCGTTCGCAGGCCTGTTGGGTCAGCAGGTGGCCGCTAAAGGCGTTACCGTGGTCGATGATGGCACGATTGCGGAACGGCGCGGTTCGTTGACCATCGACGATGAGGGCACGCCCTCGGGCTATAATGTGCTGATCGAGGACGGCAAGCTGGTCGGCTATATGCAGGACCGGCAGAATGCGCGACTGATGGGCATGGAGCCGACCGGCAACGGGCGGCGCGAATCCTATGCGCATCAACCCATGCCGCGCATGACGAACACCTACATGACGGCGGGCGATCACTCGCCGGAGGAGATTATCGCCTCTGTGAAAAACGGCATCTATGCCGTCTCGTTCGGCGGCGGACAGGTGGACATTACCAGCGGCAAGTTCGTGTTCGGCTGCACCGAAGCCTACATGATCGAGGACGGCAAGGTTACGCAGCCGATCAAGGGCGCAATGCTGATCGGCAACGGGCCGGACGCCATGCATCGCGTGACGATGGTGGGCAACGACCTCAAGCTGGACACCGGCATCGGCATGTGCGGCAAGGGCGGTCAAGGCGTGCCGGTCGGTGTCGGGCAGCCACACCTGCGCATGAATCAGATCACCGTCGGTGGCACGCGCACCTGATGGCGCGAACGCAATCCATCGTCATTTTGACTGGCGCGGGAATTTCTGCCGAATCTGGCGTGGATACGTTTCGCGATAAGGACGGCATCTGGTCGAAATATGATTATCGCGACGTGGCGACGCCGGAAGGGTTCGTCCGCAACCCGAAAATGGTGTTCGACTTTTACAATATGCGCAGGCGCGGATTGGCGAAGGTCAAGCCGAATGCCGCGCACGAGGCGCTCGCGCGGCTAGAACAGGAGTTTTCGGGAGCGTTTCTGCTGGTTACGCAGAACATCGACAATTTGCACGAGCGCGCCGGTTCGCGGAATTTGATTCATATGCATGGTGAACTGGACAGCGCCCTGTGCAAGGTGTGCGAATGCAGAAGCGACTGGCCCGACGATATGGAACAGGGTTCATCCTGTCCGGCGTGTGGGACGGTCGGTTATTTGCGGCCCGATGTCGTATGGTTCGGCGAGATGCCCTATCAAATGGACCGCATCCACGAGAGCCTCGCCGGGTGCGATCTGTTTCTATCCATTGGCACGAGCGGAAATGTCTATCCCGCGGCTGGATTTGTGGATTTTGCGCGTGCGCACGGCGCGCATACGGTGGAATTGAATCTGGAGCCATCCGAAGGGCACAGCGTTTTTCACGATGCGATTCATGGCAAGGCAACGAAAATCGTGCCGGATTATGTCGAGCGCATTTTGATGGGGTTGTAGGGTTTTAAAATATCCATCCCCGCAAGGAACAGGGGTATGGGATCAGACTCAAATACCCCTCATCCGGATGAGGGGTGAGAAAATTTTGGAGGCGGGCGTTAACGTCGACGCTTTGGCTTTTCCAGAAGTGCAACGGCCTCGACATGTGGCGACCATAAAAACTGGTCGATCGGCGTTACCGAAGTGAGCCGATAGCCGCCGTCGATCAGGATGCGAAGATCGCGCGCCAAGGTCAGCGGATTGCACGAAACCGCCGCGACGAACGGCACGTCCGAACGCGCAATCTGCTTGGACTGATCTTCAGCGCCAGCGCGCGGCGGATCGAACACCACGCCGTCAAAGGCGTTCAACTCCTTGAACATCAACGGACGGCGGTGCAGGTCACGACGTTCGGTCGTGACGCGCTTCAATCCGCTTGCAAAGCGAAATCCACGATCAAGCGCTGCGAGCGCAGCAGCATCGCCTTCGACTGCGAGGACTTCCGATTTGCGCGCGAGGCGCAGCGCAAAAGCGCCCGCTCCGGCGAAAAGATCGGCGACCTTCTTCGCGCGCTGTATGTGCTGCAGCACCAGTTCGACCATCGCGTTTTCGGCTTCCGCAACCGCCTGCAAGAAGCTGCCGGGCGGCGGTGTGACGGAGGTATCGCCAAAGTGAATCACCGGCTTGCTGGGCTCGACGATGATCTCATCATCAATGGACAAGCGTGCGAGGCGCTTGCTGAGCGCGAATGCGCTCAACGCACCGCGCCTTTTGTCGGTGATTTTGCCGACGCCGGAAGCGCAGACATCCAGCCCGCTGGCCGTACGCGTGACGGTGAGGTGAAAGGCTTGGGTGGCTTCCTCGAACTGGGCGGCGAGGTCGCGCAGCATGGGCAGCGCGCTTTCGATTTCCGGCAAAACGACCGGGCATTCCTCAATGTCGATGATGTGATGAGACAGCGCTCGGTTATAGCCCAGAACTGCGCCATTGATCGTGCGGCGCGCCGAGAAAACCGCACGGCGGCGAGAGCGCGGCGGGCAAGGAATCAGATCGCCAACCGTAGTGTCGATGCTTTTGGCGCGCAGCGCATCCACGACCTTTTCGCGCTTCCACGCACGATACGCACCTTCTTCGAGATGTTGCAGCGCGCAGCCGCCACACTCGCCAAAGTAACGGCAAACGGGATCGACACGCTGCGGCGATGGCTCCAAGACTGCGATGAGCGTCGCGCGGTCTTTTTCGCGCGCCGCAGTGACCGTCTCGCCAGGCAACGTGAATGGAATGAAAACCGCCCCGGTTTCGGTCTGGGCAATGCCGTCGCCTTGTGCGCCGAGCCGTGAAATGGTGAAGCGCGTGCTCATTTTTCCTTGATCCCGCCGAGCAGAAATTCGCGGTTGCCGTCGCCGCCTTCGAGTGGTGATACCATCAACCCGACCGAGCGCCAGCCGGGGACGCCATCGAGCCATTGTCGAAGGTCTTGGGCAATGCGTGGGCCGTCCGACTCATTCTTCAGCAAGCCGCCCTTGCCTATCGCATCGCGGCCCGCCTCGAATTGCGGCTTGACGAGAAACACGCCCCGCGCGCCGGGAACTGCGAGCGCCAATGCAGGCGGCAGCGCCAGTTTCAGCGAAATGAAACTCACATCGCTGACGATGAAATCCGGGTTTTGGCTTTCAAGATCGGCAAGCGCGAGGTCGCGCGCGTTCAGCCCTTCGCGCACGGTGACGCGCGGATCGTTGCGGATGGGCTCAGCGAGTTGGCCGTGGCCGACATCAATGGCGCAGACGTGGCGCGCGCCGCGCTCCAGAAGCACCTGCGTGAAGCCACCCGTGGATGCGCCAATGTCCAGCGCGGTCGAGTTTGCGGGATCGAAATTGAACGCATCGAGCCCCGCGACAAGCTTCAAAGCGGCGCGCGAAACATAGGGCAAGGCCGGATCGCTGACCGCGATTTGCGCGCTTTGCGCAACACCCTGCCCCGGCTTGCGCGCGGGTTCGCCTTCCACGGTGACGGTGCCGCGCTTGATCGCATCTGCCGCGCGCGAGCGACTGGCAAAGAGGCCGCGCTGAACGAGAAGTTCATCCAGACGCAGGCGATTTTCGGAAGCGTGGACCACGAATGTGCCTTACGGACCAATGATTTGCGGAATCAGCCTGAGCTTTTGATTCAGGCGCGAGCGGCCTGTTCAACCTGCCCCAAGGCGTTGAATACCGTGCGAACGATGCCCGCCGCATCAAGCCCCGCATTGGCATACATTTTTTCGGGCTTGGCCTGATCGGTAAACTCGTCCGGCAGCACGAGCGGGCGAACTTTCAAGCCATGCTCCAACATGCCATTGGTGGCGAGATAGTGCAGCACCTGGCTGGCGAAGCCGCCTATAGAGCCTTCTTCGACCGTAATCAGCACTTCGTGCTCGCGCGCGAGGCGGCGGACGAGATCCTCATCCAGCGGCTTGGCGAAACGGGCATCGGCCACGGTGGTGGACAAACCGGCGGCGTCCAATTCCTCGGCAGCTGCGACGCAATCCGAAAGGCGGGTGCCGAAGCTCAGCAGCGCGACTTTCGTTCCCTGCTTAATGATGCGGCCCTTGCCGATTTCCAGCACGGCGCCGCGCTCGGGCATATCGACGCCGACACCGTTGCCGCGCGGGTAACGGAAGGCAATCGGACCTTCATCATAGGCGGCGGCGGTGCGAACCATGTGGCGCAACTCTGCCTCATCCGCAGCGGCCATGACGACAAAGCCCGGCAGCGAGGCGAGATAGGTTGTGTCGAACGCACCGCAATGGGTCGGGCCATCCGCGCCGACAAAGCCCGCGCGGTCAATCGGGAAGCGGACCGGCAGTTTCTGGATCGCGACATCATGCACGACCTGATCGTAAGCGCGTTGCAGGAAGGTCGAGTAAATCGCGGCGAATGGCTTGTAACCCTCGCTGGCAAGCCCCGCCGCGAACGTAACCGCATGTTGCTCGGCAATGCCAACATCGAACGTGCGGTTCGGGAAAACCTCGCCAAAGAGGTCGAGTCCCGTGCCGGACGGCATAGCAGCGGTGATGGCGACGATCTTGTCGTCGTGCCGCGCTTCTTCGATCAGGCTTTCGGCAAAAACCTTGGTGTAAGCGGGCGCGTTGGCGGGAGCCTTGGCCTGCGTGCCGGTGACAACATCGAACTTGTTGACGCCGTGATACTTGTCGGCGGATTCCTCGGCGGGGCCGTAACCCTTGCCCTTTTGCGTAACCACATGAACGATAACCGGGCCGTCATGATTGTCGCGGACGTTTTTCAAGACCGGTACGAGGTGTTCCAGATTGTGACCATCAATCGGCCCGACATGGAAGAACCCCAATTCCTCGAACATTGTGCCACCGGTGACATAGCCCCGCGCGTGCTCGACAGCGCGGGTGATGGCGCGGTCCATGCGCTTGCCGAGATAAGCGGTGAGCTTTTTGCCGAAATCGCGGATGCTGAGATAGGTTTTGCCCACAGCAAGACGCGCGAGATAGCCGCTCAACGCGCCAGTCGGCGGTGCAATCGACATATCATTGTCGTTGAGAATGACGATCAGGCGCGAGCCAAGTGCGCCGGCATTGTTCAAAGCCTCAAAGGCCATGCCAGCCGACATCGCACCATCGCCAATGACGGCGATGACATTGTTGCTGCCGCCCTGCAGATCGCGCGCGGCGGCCATGCCAAGACCAGCCGAAATCGAAGTTGATGAGTGCGCCGCGCCAAACGGATCATATTCGCTTTCGGCGCGCTTCGTGAAACCGGAAAGGCCGTCTTCCTGACGCAGCGTGCGCATGCGGTCGCGGCGACCCGTCAAAATCTTGTGCGGATAGGCTTGATGGCCGACATCCCAGATCAGCCGATCTGCCGGTGTGTTGAAAACATGATGCAAGGCAACCGTGAGTTCGACGACGCCAAGCCCCGCGCCAAGATGGCCGCCCGTGTGCGAGACGATGTCGATCAGCTCAGCACGCAACTCCTCGGCAAGCTGCGGAAGCTCGCTTTCATTCAGCTTGCGAAGGTCTGCGGGGGTTTGAACCCGGTCCAGCAGCGGGGTATTGGGTGGCGATTTCACTTAGTTCGGTGTCTTTTCAATAGAAGTCATAAGGAGATAATCGTCGTTTCACTCAAAGTAAATGTGCGGCGTTGCCGCTTCAGCTTTCCGGCAATGGGATGAACTCTTCCTCATCGCCCGGAACAATGTCGAAACTGCCCGTCTTCCACTCGTTCTTGGCCTGCTCTATGCGTTCTTTTGATGACGAAACGAAATTCCACCAAATATATCGTGGAGAACCCATCGTAGCGCCACCGAAAAGCATGAAATGCGCGCCGCGCTCGGACGAAACGACGATCTCATCACCGGGCCGGAAAACAAGAAGCTGGTCGGGCGCGAATACGTCGCCCGCAATCGAAACCTCTCCGTCCAGCGTGTAGATCGCGCGTTCTTCGGCAACGGCAGGAATACGGAACGAACCGCCAGCATCCAGAGAAACATCCGCATACAGCGTATCGTGATGGGTTGTGACAGGCGCCTTCAGCCCTTCCAGCTCACCGAGGATCAGCCGACCTTGCGCGCCGTCCGTTTGGAAAGTCGGCAGCTTGTCGCGCGTTGTATGCTCAAATCCTGGGGCGATTTCTTCCTTTGCCTCCGGCAGAGCGAGCCATGTTTGCAAACCGGATATTGCTTGCGGACTGCCGCGCAATTCTTCCGGCGAACGTTCCGAATGCACAATTCCGCGACCGGCGGTCATGAGATTGACGTCGCCGGGCTGGATGACCATTTCGGTGCCCAGCGAATCGCGGTGGCGAATGTTTCCGTCAAATAGATAGGTGACGGTGGACAGGCCGATATGCGGATGCGGGCGCACATCCAGCGCCTGATCGCCGCGCAAAACCGCCGGCCCCATGCGGTCGAAAAAGATGAAGGGGCCGACCATGCGGCGCTTGGCTGAGGGAAGCGCACGCCGCACGATAAGCCCGCCGACATCGTGCGAACGGGGGATCAGCATCAGTTCAATCTGGTCACAGGCGAAGGCGTCACCCGGATTCGGATCATTTCCCGGAAAGAAACTCATGCGACTTCTCCCTTACTCCAATTGAGGGAAATCTACTCCGCGTCCAGTGGTTCGGTGCCGGCAGGTTTGCCATCACGCGAAAGCCGGATTTTCTCAACCTTATCCTCAGCGGCCTTGAGCAGCCTGGCGCAATGCGCCTTTAACAATTCGCCGCGCTCATAAATGCGGATGGACTGATCCAGCGGAACTTCGCCGCGCTCCAGATCGTCCACGATCTTCTCAAGCGCCTCAAGCGCCTGCTCGAAGCTCATGGCGGCGATGTCCTGATTTGCGTCCTGCGTCATTCCCTATCCCTTCATGAGCCGCTTTACGTGCGCACCGACCGAAAAGGCCAATCCCTGCAAATCGTAGCCGCCTTCCAGCAGGCTGACCAAGCGGTTGTTGCTGTGGCGCTCGGCAATGTCCATCAACTGGCCGGTCGCCCAATCAAAATCGTCTTCCGTGAGATTGATCTGCGCGAGTGGGTCGCGGTGATGCGCATCGAATCCGGCGGAGATTATCAGCAGGTCCGGGGCGAAATTGCGAATGGCCGGAAATACGCGCGAACGCATGGCCTCGCGGAACAGATCGCTGCCGCTGTCAGGCGAAAGCGGGGCGTTGACGATGTTGTTTTTCAGGCCCGTCTCGTCCTTCGCGCCAGTGCCGGGATAAAGCGGAATCTGGTGCGTGGAGAGATAGAGCACGGACGGGTCGTCCCAGAAAATATCCTGCGTGCCGTTACCGTGATGAACGTCCCAATCCATGATCGCGACGCGCGAAATGCCGTGTTTCTTTTGCGCATGGCGGGCGGCGATGGCGGCATTGTTGAACAGGCAAAAGCCCATCGCCGTGGTTTTTTCCGCGTGGTGGCCTGGCGGACGCGCAGCGACGAAAACATTGTCGGCCTGACCGGTAAAAACATCGTCCACGGCAGCGGTAGCCGCGCCGACCGCAGTTAGCGCCGCCTCCCAGCTTTTGGGGCTGACATAGGTGTCCGACTCAATCTGGACGATGCCTTCCTCTGGTATCTTGCTGCGTTGATTCTCGACGTGAGATTCCGGGTGGGCGAGCAGGATGGACGCCTCATCGCCCATTGGCGCTTTCTTGCGGTCGAGATGCTCATAGCCGATGTCTTCCAGATGCGCCTCGATGGCGCGAATGCGATCCGGCCTTTCCGGGTGGCCGGAAGGCGTTAGATGCTCCAGAAAGATCGGGTGCGTGTAGAGGCGGGTTGTCATACGGCTAACATAGGGCGATGCGGCCCTTCCCGCCACGCAAAAGCGGCGATTTACTCAGAGAATTTCAGTGCGCAAAATCCGAATGCCAAAGCCTTCCAGACCGACATAGTGGCGCTCACGCGAGGCGATCAACTCAATGGAGCCAATGCCAAGATCTTTCAGGATTTGCGCGCCGAGGCCGATTTCACGCCATTCGCTTTCGCGGCGAAGTGCTTCCTCATGGCTCTCACCATCGGTTGCAAGGCGCGAGCGCTTGCTATGGCCGACGCCGACCGAGCCCTCGCGGAGATAAACAATGACGCCCCTGCCCTTGGCAGCGATGGCTTGCATGATGGTGTCCAGCCGCGGAACCGTGCCGAACACATCTGCCACGACATTTTCCGGGTGCAGGCGGACCGGGACGTCTTCACCGTCGCGAACATCGCCGAACACGATGGCGAGGTGCTGCATGGGGTCCCACGGCAACGTGTATGTGTAAGCCTTTGCCTTGCCCGCAGGCGTTTCAATGTCGAAACACGCCACGCGTTCAACCAGCGTTTCCTGACGTTGGCGATAGGCAATCAGGTCTGCGACGGAAACAAGTTTCAGGCCATGCTTTTGGGCGAAATCGACGACCTGCGGCCCGCGCGTGACCGTACCGTCGTCGTTCACCAGCTCGCAGATAACGCCGACGGCGGGCAGGCCGGCCAGCTTGCAAAGATCGACGGCGGCTTCGGTATGGCCCGAGCGCATCAACACGCCGCCCTCGCGGGCGATGAGCGGGAAGATGTGGCCGGGGCGCACGAAATCGCTCGCGCCGACATTGCCGTTTGCGAGGTTGCGAACCGTCAGCGTGCGGTCGTCGGCAGAAATGCCGGTTGTGGTTCCGTGTTTGAAATCGACGCTGACTGTGAAGGCGGTAGTGTGGGCGGAATCATTGTCCGCAACCATCGGCGCAAGGTTCAGGCGGCGCGCGTCGTCGCGGGTCATGGGAGTACACACGATGCCCGACGTGTGGCGCACGATGAACGCCATTTTCTCCGGCGTGCAGTGGACCGCAGCGACGATAAGATCACCTTCGTTTTCGCGCCCATCATCATCCATGACGACAACAATCTCGCCGCGCTCGAAAGCGCGCAGAGCTTCAACGATTTTCTTCTGATCGTAGGACATGGGCTTTCCGAAAGTTTACACGCGGCCGGTCTGGCCGCGATGGCGCAGATAGTGATCTGCGATGGCACAGGCGACCATCGCTTCGCCGATTGGCACCGCACGGATGCCGACGCAAGGGTCGTGACGACCCTTGGTGACAACCTCAACTTCGTTGCCGTCCCTATCAATGGAGCGGCGCGGAGTGAGGATCGACGATGTGGGCTTTACAGCAAAGCGGGCCACAACCGGCTGGCCGGTCGAGATGCCGCCCAGAATGCCGCCCGCATTGTTTGACAAAAAGACCGGCTGGCCGTCGTTGCCTATGCGCATTTCGTCGGCGTTCTGCTCGCCGGTGATGCGCGCGGCCTCAAAGCCGTTGCCGATTTCCACGCCCTTCACGGCGTTTATCGACATCAGATTGCTGGCGATATCCTGATCCAGCTTGGCGTAAATCGGCGCGCCGAGGCCCGCCGGAACGCCATCCGCAACAATCTCGATGACCGCGCCAACGGATGATCCCGACTTGCGAATGCCATCCAGATAGGTGGTGAAAACCGCGACAGAAGCCGGGTCCGGCGTGAAGAATGGGTTTTCGCCGTCGCGCACGAAATCCCAATTCCAATTCGCCCGGTCGATGGATTTTTTGCCCATTGAAATGAGCGCGCCACGTATGGCGAGGCCCGGCACGACTTTTCGCGCCAGCGCGCCAGCAGCCACGCGAGCCGCAGTTTCCCGCGCCGACGAACGCCCGCCACCGCGAAAATCACGCACGCCATATTTCACGTCATAGGCATAGTCCGCATGGCCGGGACGATATTGCCGCGCGATTTCGCCATAATCCTTCGAGCGCTGATCGACATTTTCGATCATCATCGAAACCGGCGTGCCGGTCGTTATCATCGTCTCGCCGTCATCATCCATGATGAAGCCGGACAGGATTTTGACTTCGTCAGGTTCGCGCCGCTGCGTGACGAATCGCGACTGGCCCGGACGACGGCGATCCAGATCCGCCTGTATTTCCGCGCGCGTGAACCGGATGCCCGGAGGGCAGCCATCGACAACGCAACCCAAAGCCGCGCCGTGGCTTTCGCCCCAGGTGGTCACGCGGAAGAGATGGCCGAACGTGTTGTGAGACATGGAGTTTTCTTGGCCGAATGAGCAATGCTTCCCGCCTTCTATTGGGGTTTTCCACCGCGGTCAAACGAGTGTGTATGTGCGCATGATTGGCTTGGCTCATAATTTCTGACACATTTATAATATTAGCTATTCGCCATCATTCACGTCGACAAGAAAAAGATAAGAGAAGCAGATGCGCTTTGTGTTGACCCTCGCCGCCGCTCTTGTGTCCGTTACCACTGCCTTCGCGGCCGATACCGAGGGCGAGATCAAGAAAATCGATGCCGACAAGGGGACGATCACACTCAGCGACGGCAAGACCTACAAGCTACCCGGCGAGTTCGACGTCGCCTCGCTCAAAGAGGGAATGGATATCGTCATCTCCTATGACAAGGTGGATGGCGAAAACCTCATCGCCGATATGCAACTGCCGGATTGAGCGGTGCCGGAGCGGTGTTGCTGTCCATCAGGTAGATTTGGCGCGGGCTGATCAATACCCCTCATCCACCTGCCGGCACCCTCCCCCTTGAGGGAGAAGGTGCCGCCAAGCGGATGAGGGAACTAGAGCCAGTTAAGAGCGCCGTTTTCCAACCGCAGAACGCGATCTTGCGGGATCGCGAGGTCGGCAGCTTCGGACTCGCTCACGCCGCTCGCCAGCCGGAAAATCGCACGCAATATGCCGCCATGCGCGACGCAAACTGTCGGCTGGCTGATCGAATCAAACCACGGACGCATACGCGTCAGCAGCATTTGATAGCTCTCGCCGCCCTCACCCGGTGGCACCATGTTCCATTTGTCGGCGCGACGACGCCGAAACATGTCCGGCGCGGAACCCTTTAGGTCGGCCAGGCGCTGGCCTTGCCAATCGCCAAAATGCACCTCGACCAAGCGAGGATCAGTGCGGAAATCATCCACATCCAACCCCATTTCACGCCGTACGATCTGCATGGTTTCCACCGTGCGGCGCATGGGGCTGGCGACAAAATCGACGGTTTCCGGATGCGAGATGAGATCGCGCAGGAGTCTACCGTTGCGCTCGGCCTGCATATGCCCGATCGCATTCAGATCGACTTCGTTCTGCCCTTGAAAGCGTCCCTCGGCGTTCCAGTCGGTCTGACCGTGGCGAACGAAATAGACCAGCGGCTTCGGGAGGTCAGGCACTTTGGCGCGGGCTTCCTTATTCCTTGACCACCGAAATGTCCGGCGCATCGACGGCTTTCATGCCGACGACGTGATAGCCGGAATCGACGTGATGAACCTCGCCAGTCACACCTCGGGACAGGTCTGACAGAAGATACAGGCCAGCGTCACCCACTTCCTCGACAGAAACGGTGCGCTTGAGCGGCGCGTTGTACTCGTTCCATTTCAGGATGTAGCGGAAATCGCCAATGCCGGAAGCGGCCAGCGTCTTGATGGGACCGGCGGAAATAGCATTGACGCGGATGTTCTTGGAGCCAAGATCCACGGCCAGATAGCGGACGCTTGCTTCAAGCGCGGCCTTGGCAACACCCATGACGTTATAATGCGGCATGACTTTTTCAGCGCCGTAATAGGTGAGCGTGAGCAGCGAACCGCCATCGGTCATCAGCTCTTCGGCGCGCTTGGCGATGGTGGTGAAGGAAAACACCGAGATGTCCATCGTCATGAGGAAATTGTCACGCGTCGTATCAACATAACGACCGTCAAGCTCATCCTTGTTGGAAAAGGCGATGGCGTGAACGAGGAAATCGAGCTTGCCCCACTTCGACTTGATGCCATCGAACACGGCGTCGAGGCTTGATTCGTCAGTGACGTCGCAATGGCCCGCCAGTTCAGCGCCGAGTTCTTCCGCAAGCGGCTCGACACGCTTCCTGAATTGCTCACCCTGATAGGTGAGCGCGATTTCCGCGCCCTGTGCAACACAGGCCTTCGCGATGCCATAGGCGATGGAACGGTTATTCGCGACGCCTAGGATGAGGCCGCGCTTGCCGGCCATCAAGCCCTGTCCTGCTGCCATTTTGAGAGACTCCAGACTGAATTTTGGATCAGCGAGCCTATCGCACAGGCGCACGCGACCATCAAGCGCGCAACTTCAATCGATTACGATGCCGTTTTGCGCAGCAACTCTTCCAGCGCCGGGTCACCGCCCGTGGGCAACATTATGCGAACATGCACGTAAAGGTCGCCGTGACCACCGCTTTTGAGCGGCAAGCCTTTGCCCTTGAGGCGCATGATCTTGTCTGAACTGGACCAAGCCGGAACCTTTATGCCAAGCCTGCCAGTTGGTGTTTCGACCGGCGCGGTTGCGCCCAGCACGGCGTCCCGCAGCGATACGGGAAGGTCGACATGAAGGTCGCGCCCATCGACACGATAGCGCGAATGGGTGCGCAACCTGATCTTGACCAGCGCATCACCAGCGCCGCCCGGACCATGCATACCCTGCCCTTTCAGGCGGATGGTCTGGCCGTCCTCGACGAAGGCGGGCAACTTTACCGCGAGCTTGCGGCCATCGGGAAATTGCGCGCTGACCTTGGCGGCGGTGGCCATTTCTTCCACAGAAATATCAAGCGTGACGGAAACATCCTCACCTCGCGGCACGCGCCGCTGGCGCGCATTGGGGCGAGCGCCGCCTCCCGCAAAGGCATCACCGAAAATCTGGCTAAAGATGTCATCCGCATCACCGCCAGCATTGCCGCCGAACGGACGCCCGCCTGATGAACGGAAGTCGAAATGCGAATCGCCGCCGCGCTGGCGGAACGCCGCAAACGGATCGCCGCCACCGGCACTTTCGAAGCCTTGAAACACAGGCTTTCCATCCGGGCCGATTTCGCCACGGTCAAACGCTGCGCGCTGTTTTTCGTCGCCCAGAATTTCGTATGCCTGATTGGCCGTAGCGAAAAGATCTTTCGCCTTGGGATCGTTGGGGTTCTGGTCCGGGTGATATTGCTTGGCCAGCTTGCGAAACGCGGACTTGATGTCCTTCGCAGACGCCGTTCTGGCCACACCCAAAACCTCATAGGGGTCGCGCACTGTCAGTTTTCCAACCTTTCACGGAAGCGTGAATTCTCGCCATCTAATATGCGGTCGACAGCGCAGAAATTCCAGTGGCGTTTATCGATTATGAAGGGGCAAATGCCGTCATCTGCCAGGTGCCCGGCGCAACCATGCACGCCCGCCCCTGATAAAGCGAAATACCGTCGAAGCTTTCGCGCGTGGTGGTGAACTTGCGGCAGACCTGCCCTTGCTGGCTGTCTTCGGTAACCGCGCTTATAGCGCCCCGCGAACCGGTATCCGCATTGGCCCATGCGAGCGGCGCGCCATCGAGGGTGGAAAGGTCAGCCGAGGAAACCGCGTTGCGAACCGTCAGCGCATCTGATTGCGCTTCAGCATCTGGCGCAGGCGGCGTAGGCGCCACTGTGGAGGTGACGATACCTTGATCGACATCCTTGCCGCCGCCGAGCATGGTGGAGGTGCAACCAGCTGTTAACAGCCCAAAAAGCATAAACGCCGCCGCGCCTGACCGACGCATCGCTGGCATTATATTGCTTTTGGTGCGTGGTGCTTGCGCCAATCGCGCCAATAGGCAAACTCCCAAACCGACATCCCTCAAGGGCTATTTATGAGCGAGCCATCCTTAACAAGAAGTGACTTCACGGAAGAGTCTGATCCCTTTAGCCTTTTCCGTCTCTGGCTGGAAGAGGCCGGAACAACCGAATTGAATGATCCCAACGCGATGGCGCTTGCGACAGTCGATGCCGACGGTCTGCCCGATGTGCGCATGGTTTTGCTCAAGGGGCTCGATGAGCGCGGCTTTGTTTTTTACACGAACTTCGAGAGCGCCAAGGGTCGCGAAATACTCGGCAATATGAAAGCGGCGCTATGTTTCCACTGGAAATCGCTGCGGCGGCAGGTGCGCGTGCGCGGCCCTGTGGAAGTGGTTACCGACGAAGAGGCGGACGCATATTTCCAATCACGTCCACGCAACAGCCGCATTGGTGCCTGGGCCTCAAAACAATCGCGCGCTCTGGAAAGCCGATTTGCGCTGGAAAAGGCGGTTGCGGAATATACGGCGCGCCATCTGGTCGGTGAAATTCCACGCCCGGCCTATTGGTCGGGCTTTCGCATCATCCCCCAAAGCATCGAGTTCTGGCATGACCGGCCATTTCGCCTGCATGACCGGGTGGTTTTCGCGCGCGATGACGAGGATGGCTGGTCTAAAACGCGCCTTTATCCATAGGGGTATCAGGCAACCATTCTTCAATTCTTGCGTTCAGCTTACGTTCAGGAGCGTTCTGGCAAAAAGCCCAACATGGGTTCTTGACCTGAAAGGAATTCGAAATGCGTAAGTTTCTCGTATCCCTCTGCGCTGCCGCGCTTTCGATCGGCACCGCAGTTTCCACAGCGGCTCCGGTGGCTGCAGCTCCGATCATTCCTATGCCAGCGCAAGCAGCGCCGGGTAGCGATGTGATCCAGGTGCAGGACTGGAACTATCGCCGAGTTCCGGCTTGGCAGCGCCACGGTGGTATTCCGGGTCGTCCGGGATTTTATCATGATCGTGGACGCTATTATTACAACGGCCATCGCGGCTATCGCGATTATCGTCCGGGCTATCGCCGGTACAATGACTTCTGGTTCCCGGCTGGCGCTTTTGTAGCAGGTGCGCTGCTTGGCGGAGCGCTGGCAGCGCCAGCACCGGCACCGGTCTATCGTGAGCCTGTACGCCGCGTATACGGAAGCGATGCCCACGTTCAGTGGTGCTACAACCGCTATCGTTCGTATCGCGCCTACGACAATACGTTCCAGCCATATAATGGCCCGCGCCAGCAGTGCTACTCGCCTTATCGGTGAGCCAATAAGCTGAGCTAGTGTTGGCGGACCTCTCAGCCAAGGCCGGTCTTTCGAGACCGGCCTTACTTTTTGCGGCTCATGAAAGTCATGAGAGCCGTCCGCGCCTCGTCAGACTTTAGGCGGTCGCGGAAATGCGCGCTTTCTTCCTGAATACGCTCCAGCAATGATGATTGCGGCGCGCGCATGAGGTCGCGAGCGATTTTGAGCGCCTGCGGCGGCTTGGCCGCAATGCGCTGCGCGGCGGCAAGCACTTCGGTTTCAAGGTCGGCTTCATCAACGACGCGATAGATAATGCCAAGCTCAAGCGCTTTTTGCGCCGGGAAGGGCTCGCCCATTGCAAGCAAGGCAAATGCCTGCTGACGGCCAATAAGCGCCGGGGCAATGAGGCTGGAACCTGCTTCCGGCACGAGGCCGAGATCGGTAAAAGGCGTGTGGAAGCTTGTGCGCGGCGTTGCGAAGGTGAGGTCGCAATGAAGATGCAGCGTGGTGCCTATGCCGACAGCAATGCCATCCGCGCCTGAAACCATCGGCTTTTCGCTGGAAGCCAGAGCCATGAGGAAATCCCATACCTCGGAGCCCCCTTCACCGCCGGTGGCGATGACCAGAAAGTCGGCAAGATCGTTTCCGGCTGAAAACGCACCGGGCACCCCTAGAAAAACATGGCAGCGAATGTCTGGATCGGCATCGCCGCTGCGCAATGCGCCCGCCATGGCGGCATACATGGAGCGCGTGAGCGCGTTCTTTTTCTCGGGACGACTGATGCGGATGATCTGAACGGCACCCTGACGTGTGATCTGGATATTTTCACTCATGTGCAAATCTCACGCCGAAATCAGCGTTGACGCCGCGGCCTGAAGACTGGCCGAACCCAACAAGACGCGCGACTTTAACGCTCCGGTTTCGCCGATAAGATTTTCGGCAAAGAAGCGGCAGAGCGCAGTGCGGGCGACATTGTCATTCGCCAGCGCGGCACGGGCAAGATATGCGCCGCCAGCGGCCAGCGCGAACAGGCGCAGATAGGGTGTTGCGCCAGACAGCGCATCGTCCATGCGACCATCCTTCTGCGCCGCGAGCAGGAAGTCGGTCGCCTCTTGCAGATCGTTCAACGCATTCTCGATAAAGTCAGCGCTAGCGCCAAAACCGTCGCGGTTGGAATCCCTTAGCCGCGAAACCTCAACGCGAAGCTCATCAATGTAACCTCGAACATGAGCGCCGCCGCTTTGCGGGAGCTTGCGGTTTACGAGATCGATGGCCTGAATGCCATTCGTGCCCTCATAGATGGGCGCGATGCGGGCATCACGATAAAACGCGGCAGCGCCGGTTTCCTCAATGAAGCCCATGCCGCCGTGAATTTGCACGCCGATGGAAGCGACATCAACGCCGACATCGGTGGAGAAAGCCTTGGCGACCGGCGTGAGAAGATTGACGCGCTCCTGCCAATGCCCGGCGTCATCGCCGCCTGCGCGCGACAGATCAGCAGCATGTGCGCAGCAATAGCTGATCGAGCGCGCAACGCGGGTGAGCACCTGCATGGTGAGAAGATTTCTCTGGACGTCCGGGTGGTAAGCGATGGGGGCCATGCCCTCGCCCTTATAGCCGGCGGCTTTGCCCTGACGGCGCTCATTTGCGTAGGAGATCGCTTTCTGGAACGCAGCTTCGGCAACAGCCACACCCTGCATGCCAACCATCAGGCGGGCGTTGTTCATCATGGTGAACATGCAGGCCAGCCCGCGATTTTCCTCGCCAATGAGGTAGCCGACCGCGCCGGGCTCGCGATCTTTCACGAAGCCATCACCGAAGATCATCGTGCAGGTGGGCGAGCCGTGAATGCCGAGCTTGTGTTCGATGGATGAGCAAAACGCATCATTGCGCGCGCCGAGCGACCCATCCTCATTCACCAGGAATTTCGGCACCAGAAAGAGGGAAATGCCGCGCGTTCCCGCTGGCGCATCCGGCAGGCGCGCAAGCACGAGATGGGCGATGTTTTCGGTAAAATCATGCTCGCCATAGGTGATGAAAATCTTCTGGCCGAAGATGCGATATGTGCCATCGCCAGCGCGTTCGGCGCGGGAGCGAAGTGCATTGAGGTCTGACCCGGCCTGCGGCTCGGTCAGGTTCATGGTGCCCATCCATTCGCCGGACACCAGCTTTTCCAGAAACTTCTGCTTGAGGTCGTCGGAAGCGTGCTTTTCGATGGCCTCGACGGCACCCATCGTCAGCATCGGGCCAAGGCCGAAGGCCATCGATGCAGAGTTCCACATTTCGGTTGCGGCGACGGCAAGCATGGTGGGCAAGCCCTGCCCGCCAAACTCTTCCGGGCCGGACAGCGCGTTCCAGCCGCCCTCGCGCCAACGGGCATAAAGATCGCGCCAGCCATCCGGCGTCTTGACCGCGCCATCCTTATAAACTGCGCCCTGCCTGTCGCCATTGACCGCGAGCGGCGCGACTTCATCTGTGGCAAAGCGCCCGGCTTCCTCGATGATCGCATCGACCAGATCGCCGGAAAGGTGGCCCAAGCGGCCATCATGCATCGCCGCATCAAGGCCAGCCACATTCTTCAGCGTGAATGCAATTTCCTCAACGGGGGCGCGATAGGTCATTGATGTTCTCCTGTGTAGTCACGGCCTACATCTCACTTACGTAAGCGTCAAATGGAGATTGGTATAAGGCGCACGAAGCTGGCGGCAGAGTCAATTCGTTAACCATGTTTGAGCCACCATCCCGCATTGAAGGAAAAATGCGTGGTGGGAACAAGGCGCGTCATTGCCGGGGTGATTGGAATTCTGGCGGTGATCTGCGTCAGTTTGCCAGCAGTCGCGTCTGAATTTTCCAAGCCCTGGACGCGGCCGGACCGGGCGCTCGTGCTGGATGCCTACGAATATAATGAGCTGGATTGGCGCGAACTGGCGCAGGACAAGCGCATTGTCGCCTTCATCAACAAGGCGTCAGACGGCCTGCCGCCGCCCTATTTCTGCACGGGTCAGGAGACGGAATATAAGCTGTGCAAAGCACTGTGGAAACGCCACGCGGTTGCGCGCGAATTATTCCAAACGCGCCGAACATTGGCAAAGGCGTTAGGGCTGAAATGGGGCGCATATCATCTTGCGCGACCCGGCAATCCGCTGGAGCAGGCGCGCAATTTTCTCGATTTTGCAGAGCCGGAACCAGATGATTTGATGGCGCTGGACATTGAGGACAACGATCCATCCCAATGGATGTCGCTGGACGATGCCGAGATTTTCGTGCGCGAGATCAACCGGCGCACCGGGCGGTTTCCGATGCTTTACACGAATGGGACGACCGCCAAACATATCGCCGACAATGCGTGGCGCTATCGCCTGCTTTCGCGGTTGCCGCTTTGGTATGCGCGCTACAAGCCCGAAATCGGAATGCATTTTCCCAAGGGGAACTGGGATAGCTACGCGCTCTGGCAATTTGCCTCACAGGTAAATTGCAACAAGCGCGCTTGCCCATACCGGGTGAAAGGCGCGGGCAATGATATTGACGTGAACGTGTCCACCATGTCGCCCGATGAACTGCGTGATGCCTGGCCGTTTGGAGGGCTGGTGCAGCAGCGTGTTGAGTTGGTGGCGAGCGTGCCGGTGCCATTTCCGCGCGAAAAGGCGCTGACCGGTGAGGTGGAGATTATTTACGCGGCGGTATCGAATTTGCCGGCGGCGAGCGAGAACTGGCCCGCCGAGGTGTCCGTCGCGCAACTGACGCCAAACCCAGAAACGATGTTTACTTTTGCGGCGGCGTATCTCGGTACGGCCGTGAGCGCTGGGCAAGCCGCGATCGAGCGGTGGCTGGGAAAGAGAGCGCCGGGCGTGGATATGACCGCAACGGCTGCCATTGCGCCCGAGTCGATCAGGCGCAGCGACATGCCGGTGTTTTTGTTGACGGACGGCAGCGATTTTTCGGAGTTGCTCGTGCCGCAGGCCAAGAAATCAGCTTTCTAATCCGCTCTTGTAGCCTCAAAAGTACCCCTCATCCGGCAGGCGGATGAGGGATAACTTTACGCTTTTTCGCGCTCCACAGCGCGCCAGCCAATGTCCCGGCGGCAGAAGCCACCCGGCCAGTCGATAACATCGACGGCGCGGTAGGCGGCAGCCTGCGCCTCGCCAACCGTTTTGCCGGTGGCCGTAACGTTGAGCACGCGGCCGCCATTGGCGATGATTTGGCCGTCCCGAAGTGCAGTGCCCGCATGGAAAATCTGCGCGCCGGTTTTGCCTGCCGCATCCAGCCCACGAATGACGCTGCCTTTTTCCGGAGTGCCGGGATAACCCTTAGCGGCCATGACCACCGTCAGCGCCGGATCGTCGCGCCAGCGCACGCTTGTATGTTCAAGCTGGCCGTCGGTTGCAGCGTTCAGCAGCACCAGAAGATCATCCTTGAGGCGCATCATCAGCACCTGACATTCGGGATCGCCAAAGCGCACATTGTATTCGATGAGCTTCGGGCCATCCTTCGTTATCATCAGCCCGGCAAACAGAATGCCCGCAAAGGGCGCGCCGATTTCGACCATGCCGCGCATGGTCGGCTCGATGATTTCGCGCATGGTGCGCTCGACCATTGCAGCATCCATGACCGGCGCAGGCGAATAAGCGCCCATGCCGCCAGTGTTCGGGCCGGTGTCGCCATCGCCGACGCGCTTGTGATCCTGCGCCGTGCCGAACGGCAGCGCTGTTTTGCCGTCGCAGAGGCAAAAGAAGCTGGCTTCCTCGCCGTCAAGGAACTCCTCGACAACGACTTCGGCCCCTGCCCCGCCGAATGCGCCAGAAAAACAGGCGTCAATGGCGTCCAGCGCTTCGGATTCGATCATGGCGACGGTAACGCCCTTGCCAGCGGCCAGACCGTCTGCCTTCACGACAATCGGCGCGCCGTGCTGGCGGATGTAAGCCTTGGCGGCCTCGGCATTGTCGAACCGACCAAATGCGCCGGTCGGGATGTTGAAACGCGCGCAGAGCTCTTTCGTGAAGGCTTTTGAACCTTCCAGTTGCGCTGCTTTTTGCGACGGACCGAAGACGCGGATGCCCGCGCCACTCAGAGCGTCGGCGATGCCCGCAACGAGCGGCGCTTCCGGCCCGACAACAACGAGGCCGATGTCATGTTCTTTGCAGAATGCGATAATGGCGGCGTGGTCGTCGATGTTGAGCGCGACGAGTTCGGCCTCATCGGCAATGCCCGGATTGCCCGGCGCAGCATAAAGCTTGCCCAGCAAGGGCGATGCCGCCAGTTTCCACGCAAGCGCATGTTCGCGCCCGCCGGAGCCGAGAAGAAGGACGTTCATCGCTAATCCCTGAGTCAGTTTGTCCCTGTTCCGGTATTGTGCGTGCCGCGTCGGGTCAAGGTCTTGACGCGCAATGCACACCCTGCCACTGGCCTAGGCATGGAAACGATACAATCCCGATCCGGCCAAGGTCGCGTTGCCGACGCGCCAAGCGGCCACTGGGTTTACCGCGCCCTGCCGCGCGGCCTTTGGCCTTATGCGCAACTGGCGCGATGGGACAGGCCAATCGGCTGGATATTGCTGCTTTGGCCGTGCTGGTGGTCAACAGCGCTGGCCGCGACCGCTCACGCGACTGTGGGCCGACCGCTTTTGGAATTGCTGCCGAACCCTTGGCATCTCGCGCTGTTTCTCGTGGGCGCGATTGCGATGCGCGGCGCTGGCTGCACCTACAACGATCTCATTGACGAAGGCATTGACGCCCAGGTGGAACGCACCCGCTCGCGCCCCCTGCCCTCCGGCCAGGTTACGCGCAAACAGGCGTGGGGCTTTCTGGTTGCGCAGGCGCTGGTCGGGCTGGCCGTGCTGCTGCAGTTCAACTGGTTTACGGTGGTGCTGGGCCTGGCGTCGCTCGCCGTGGTGGCGATTTATCCGTTTATGAAAAGAATCACCAACTGGCCCCAATTCGTTCTGGGACTTGCGTTTTCCTGGGGTGCGTTGATGGGTTGGGCGGCGACATATGGCTCGCTGGACGTGCCCGCGCTGCTGCTCTACGCGGGCTCGATCCTGTGGGTGATCGGCTACGACACCATCTACGCGCATCAGGACAAGGAAGACGACGCAATTGTCGGTGTACGCTCTACCGCGCGGCTGTTTGGAAAGAACACTGAGCTTTGGCTGTATGGCCTGTATGGCGGGGCGCTCGCTTGTTTTGCAGGAGCGTTTGCGAATGCGATCGTGCCAATGCCCGCGCTGGCAGGGCTGTTGGCCGCGGGCGCGCATATGCATCGCCAGATCCGTACGCTCGATATTGATGATCCCGACCAGTGCCTGAAACTGTTCAAATCAAACAGTGTCGTGGGCTGGCTGATTTTCCTCGGCCTTGTCGGCGGCGGCATATGGGTGGCGGTGAAGCCGCTGTTTTGAGCAACAGGGCAAACAGTCACCGAGGGGCTGTATTTTCTCGTTCGCCCCTCTGGTGACCGGGGGATTAGAAAGCCGTTTACAGACGACCGCCTTGGCCTTTAAGCCGCAAGGCTCTGGACATAGCCAAGGCTCCCCCGACCATAAGGACGAGGAGATGTCGTTACGGTCAACATCGACCGCTGTAAATGGGGTTTCTAAGCCCCAGAACCGGCCAGACGACCGATTCGAGCGGGACTTTATTCTACAATATGCTAAAATAAAAGAGGGGTCGTTTTAGCCAATAATTCGCATGGTTGCGCTGCCCCTGACTGCCGACTGGCAAGTGAGAGGCAGCGTGAACGTCGAAAGGTTTGGTCAAGCCCGTGCGATGATTTCCTCGCCGCGGACGACGAGGCGCACGCCCAGTGATCCGGCCTTGCGGCGCATGAGGAAACGCGGACGGCGTTTTGCCGTGCGACTGCGGCGCTTGCGGCGCTCGATCGGCGTGCGGGCAACAATGCCGCCGCCAAGCGACTCCTCCAGCGTGCGCGGCGTGCCATCGGCCTCCACGAGCAGCATGGGAAGCTTGTATTCCACGGCCCATGCGCGCCAATCAGCAGCGACATCATCGAGATCGCGGGCAACAAGCAGCGGCACCGACAGCGCCGGGTCTTCGTGCATGAGTTCGAGCGTGACGGTGAGATTGCCCTCGCCATCCTCAAGCGCTCGCGCAGCGACGCCGAGGAATGCGCGCACCGGCAGCGCAATCGTCATTGGCAGACCACTGCGTTCCAGCGCACGGCGGATGACCGCGCCCTTGTAATTGATCGAATAGGTAATCCCGCCGGCTTCGTCTTCAGTTTCGAAGCTGACAGTTTGGCCCAAACGGAACGGGTCGAGGCGCATGGTTCGCCCCGCCCAGACCGGCTTCAGTCTGGTATTCATCAGTGTTGCCTTCCTGTTAGTCCTGAGAGCCGGTTTTCCGGTCTTCTCTGGGCCGGTGTTCCCGGCCTCTTATGTCTGGAAGGCTATCGCGGTGGTCTTATCTGACCGCTTAACAAGTTCGGTTAAATTTGTCTGATCGGGCTCGATGGTTAGCGAAACCCCAAGGAAACATTGCTTTCAGGTTAATTAGTCCAGTCTCATATGACTTTGCCGGGGTTCATGATGCCCGCCGGATCGAACGAGGATTTGATGCGACGCATGAGATCAATGGCGACCGGCGGCGCGGTGGCAATCAACTCATCCCGCTTGAGAACGCCGATGCCATGCTCGGCGGAAATGGAACCATCCATCGCGCGCACAACATCATGCACGGCGTGGTTCATCGGCTTGTAGAGCGCCAGAAACGCCTCGGGGTTAGCCCCCACAGGCTGGCTGACATTGTAGTGCAGATTGCCGTCGCCCATGTGGCCGAAGCAACAGACGCGCGCGCCGGGGCTGACGCTTTCCACAGCCTTTGCCGCGCGGACAATAAATGCAGGAATAGCCGCGACCGGCACGGAAATATCGTGCTTGATGGAAGCACCCTCCGGCTTCTGCGCTTCCGGCAGATTTTCGCGCAACTGCCAGAAGTCACGCGCCTGCGAGAGGTTTGCCGCAATGGCGGCGTCTTCAATAACGCCATCCTCCAGCGCGGATTCCAAGATGGATTCGATGAGCGCGCGTGCATCTTCGCCGGAGCGACCGGAGGAAATTTCCATCAGCACATACCATTCGTAATCCAGCGGAATGGGGCATGGCGGCGATGGCAGGTGCAGCGCGGCAAACTCCAGCGGTGTGCGGTGCGCCAGTTCGAACATTGTGAGCCCTGCCCCCGCCGCCTCGTTTGCGCGACCAAACAGGGCAAGCGCTGCTTCCGGTGAGGCGAGGCCGATCCAGGCCATCTCGCGGCCTTTGGGCTTTGGAAAAAGCTTTACCACTGCCGCCGTGATGACACCGAGCGTGCCTTCCGCTCCGATGAACAGGTCTTTGAGGTCATAACCCGTATTGTCCTTCTTGAGCTTGCGCAGATCGTCCAGCACCTCCCCGGTGGGCAAGACGACTTCGAGGCCAAGGCACAAATCGCGCGCGACGCCATAAGCCAACGCGCCGACACCGCCCGCATTGGAAGACAAATTGCCGCCGATTTCGCACGAACCCTGCGAGGCCAGCGCCAAGGGATAAAGCCGATCTGCCTGATCCGCCGCCTGTTGCAGCGTTTCGAGGATGACACCCGCATCGACGGTTGCGGTGTTGGAATGCGTGTCGATTTCGCGGATGCGGTTAAGGCGCGACAGCGACAGCACAATCTGGCCGCCGGATTTGTCGGGCATCTGGCCGCCAACCAGCCCGGTGTTGCCCCCCTGTGGCACGACCGGCGTGCGCGTTTCGGTGGCAAGCGCCATGATGCGGCTGACTTCATCAACCGAACCGGGGCGCAGAACGAGCGGCGTTACGCCACCATAAAGGCCGCGTGGTTCCGACACGAAAGGCACGATGTCTGCCCCGGCGCGCACGGCATATTTTTCACCGACAATGGCGGCGAAACGGCCAATGAGAGCATCATCCATGCATCAAACTCCATTGCGGGGCGCAGCAGCGCGCTTCAGGCGGTCATTAATAGCCTCGCCCAGACCTTCCAGCGGAACAGGCTCGACGGCAATCACCGATGCGCCCGAGGCATCCAGTTGCCGCATATATTCAAAGAGATTGGCCGCGGCCTGCCGCAGATCGCCGGACGGCGACAGGTTGAGCATGGCCGACGCGTGGGCTGTATTTTCGACGCGGGTGGGACCGAAGGCGAGCAGCGCTTCGCCGGGTTCCAAACGACTGACACTGAGGCGCATATGCGCATTGGGTGCGTAATGCGACAGCAACATGCCCGGCGCCTGAACCTTACCGGAATGTTCGCGCGTGAGCGGCATACCGGCAATGCGTTCGATGTCTTCGGCAGATGCTCCACCGGGGCGAAGCAGATAGACGCGCCCGCTATCCACCTTGACGATGGTGGATTCCACGCCAACGGGTGTTTGACCGCCATCGACGATCAATTCGACCTTGCCGCCGAGATCATTCGCGACAGCCTGCGCGGTGGTGGAGCTGATGCGGCCCGAACTATTCGCGCTGGGGGCAGCGATGGGGCGGCCGAGCCGCGCAATAAGGCCAGAAGCAAAGCCTCTCGGCATTCTAAGTGCAATCGTATCCAGACCTGCCGTGACCAGATCATGCACCGGCGCGCCAGAAAGCAGGGGCAGAACGATGGTGAGCGGGCCGGGCCAAAACGCAGCAGCGAGCTTTTCGGAAAGCGGGTCGAAGGCGGCCATGCGGCGCGCCATATCCATATCCGAAACATGAGCGATCAGCGGATTGAAACGCGGCCTGCCCTTGGCCTCGAATATGCGCGCCACCGCAGCGCCGTTGCTGGCATCAGCCGCCAGCCCGTAAACCGTTTCCGTGGGCAGCGCGACCAAGCCGCCGCGCGAAAGCACGGCCAGTGCCTCATCTGTTGCCGAAACTGCGTTTGCGATGCGTGTTTCCATGCTGCGCTTGCTATCGCCGCGCGCGACCGGCTGCAAGCCAATCGCTCAATTGCTGTCTATTTCTTCAATCGGGCTGAAAGAGCCATTGATTAATAGAGCCGCGTGAGCGGAGCGGAACTATGCGTATTCAAGTTGCGATAATTGTCGTCGGCAGTCTGTTTGCTGGCGAGGCGGCGGCATCTTCAATCTTGGAGGTCGAAAGCGGTGGCGCGCATTCCTCGCGCTCTGTGATGGTCATCCAGCCAGCACAAAATTCAACATCCGTCGATGTGCTTTCAGCAAATGGCATGGCGCCGTTGAGCCGGTCCGTCATCGCGATAGGCGAGCCACCGGCCGTAAGCAACGAACGTGTTGCAGCGATCAGTTCTGGAAATGCACCGACAGTGCTGCGCGGAGGCGTGTTCGGGGACGCTACGCCAGCGCCGGTTGTTGAGGAAGAACAGCCGAAGCCGCTGAGCCGCCCCGAACAGCGCAAAAAGGATCGCGATGAGCGTCGCGCCGTTCGCGAGGCGATTGAATTTGGCGAGCCTTTGCCCGCGCAGGCAGAGACGCAGGAACCCGCAGTCGACCAGCCAGCCGAAACGCAGCAGTCCGGCAGCTAACCGGCGATTTTCGAGAAATCGGCCACCTGACCCGTTGCCGCGCGAATGCGGGACAGCAGCGCCAGACGGTTCGCGCGGACATTCTCGTCAGGATCGTTTACGAGCACTGCTTCAAAGAATGAATCAACTGGTTCACGCAACACGCTAAGCGCGCGCATGGCACCGGAAAAGTCTTCATTCTGAATCGCTTGGCCCGCATCCTTCTCAGCTTGATTCACCGCCGCAGCCAGCTTTTTCTCGGCATCTTGCTTGAGTAGCGAGGCATCGACCGCATCCGCAACGCGCGTGCCTTTCTTCTCTTCCGCCGCAAGAATGTTTGCCGCACGCTTGGTTCCAGCCAGCAGATTCTTGCCGTCCTCGCTATCGAGGAAAGCGCCCAGCGCTTCCACACGGCGAACGATTGCAAGCAGATCGTCAGACTGCGGCGTGATCACCGCGTCGATAAGATCATGCCGCGCACCCTGATCGCGGAGATAGACCTTTAGACGGTCATGGAAGAAGGAGAGGAGGTCGCGAGCAACGCTTCTGCCGTCATCAGTGTGGTCACTCGAACTTAAACGGTCCCCAGCACCACTCCCAGCATCATGTTCCAAAAGCTGGTCAACCCAACGATTTCGTTGACGGTAAGCGACTTCGATGATTGGTATGCGTAGATCGCTTTCCAACAAAGTTCGAATGACGCCGAGGGCGGCGCGGCGAAGCGCGTAAGGGTCTTTTGAGCCGGTCGGCTTTTCGTCGATGGCCCAGAAGCCGACAAGCGTGTCCAGCTTGTCGGCCAGCGCAACGGCGATGGCGACCGTATCCGACGGAATGTGGTCGGATGGGCCTTGCGGCTTATAGTGATCCTCAAGCGCGGCGGCGACGGATTCGTTTTCGCCTTGCAGCAGCGCATATTTGCGGCCCATCGCGCCCTGCAGTTCGGGAAACTCGCCAACGACTTCGGTTTGCAGATCGGCCTTCGCCAGCACAGCAGCGCGGCGCGCGAGCTTTGGATCGGCACCTACGAGCAGAGCCAGTTCTTCCGCAAGCGCCGCGATGCGCGCGACCCGTTCGCCCTGCGTGCCGATTTTGGCGTGGAAGGTTACGCCGAGCCTGTCCAGCCGCGCCATGCGCTGATCCAGCGGCTTGGAAAGATCCAGATCGAACCTTGCGGCGGATTCTTGCAGCGTGTCGAGATCGGGAAGATCGTGCTGGTCGGTCTGCCAGAAATAGAGCGCATCGGAGAGGCGCGCGCGCACGACCTTGCCATTGCCACGCGCGATTTCAACGCCGCCGTCCTTTGCGTCGATGTTCGACGTAAGAAGGAAATGGTTCGACAGCTTCGCTTCGTCGCCTGCGGCATCGCCCGGACGCGTGACAAAGCATTTCTGGTTGGCTCGGATGGTGAGCCGGATGACCTCGGCGGGGATGGCGAGAAATTCCTTCTCGAAGGTTCCCATCAGCACGACAGGCCATTCGACAAGGCCGGAGACTTCTTCCAGCAGGCCCTCGTCCTCGACCATCTCAAGACCGTTTGCGAAGGCGAGATTGACAGCGTCCGCGCGGATGATTTCCTTGCGGCGCTCGGCGTCGAGAATGACCTTCGCGGCTTCGAGCTTGGAGACATAATCATCGAAGCGGCGCACGACGATGTCTTCCGGTGCATGAAAACGGTGGCCGTAAGTGATGTTGCCGGAGCGGATGCCATCGACCTCGAAATCCACCACGACAGGCTCTTCGGTTTCCGGGCCGAAGGTGCAAACGATGGATTGCAGCGGGCGCACCCAACGCAGCGCACCCGGCTTGGCTGACGCCTTGCCCCAACGCATCGACTTCGGCCACGGGAAGCTGCGGATGATGGCGGGGATCAACTCCGCGATGATTTCTTCCGCCGAACGACCAGGCCTGGAGAGGTGTGCGACGTAAAAATCGCCCTTCTTCGGATCGTTGTGGATATGGGCCTGCGAAATGTCGAACAGGCCCGCCTTGCGCAAAAAACCTTGCACGGCCTGCTCTGGCGCGGTGGTGGACGGGCCTTTGATTTCCTCGTGCACGTCGCGCGAGCGCGCCGTCACGCCGCGGAGGTCCAGCGTCAAACGGCGCGGGGTCCAGTATTCGCGCGCGGCTTCGTAGGTCAGACCGGCATCAACAAGGCCATCAGTGACCATCTTCCGCAGGTCGCCCGCCGCCTTGCGCTGCATGCGGGCGGGAATTTCCTCGGAGCGGAGTTCAAGAAGAAGATCAGGCATGACTGGCTCTTGATGTCTTTGTGCAGGTCAAGCGGCGCGAAGCAGCGCACCGCCCGCTTCGGTTTGCAGGAAGGCTTCGCCGCAGGCTTTCGCCAGTTCGCGCACCTTCAGAATGTAACTTTGCCGCTCGGTGACGGAGATAACGCCGCGCGCATCCAGCAGATTGAAGATGTGGCTGGCCTTGATGCACTGATCATAGGCCGGGAACACCATGCGGTGACGCTCGCCATCGGCCAGCGGTGCGCCTGCGGCCAGCAGAGCGCGGCATTCCGCCTCCGCGTCGACAAAGTGGCGCAGCAGCGCTTGCGTGTTGGCGAACTCGAAATTGTGCCGCGAATATTCCTGCTCAGCCTGCAGGAACACGTCGCCGTAAGTGACCTTGCCCTCGCCCTCGACGCCGTTGAAATTCAGGTCGTAAACATTGTCCACGCCCTGCACATACATTGCGAGGCGCTCAAGGCCGTAGGTCAATTCGCCGGAGACAGGCGCGCATTCAATGCCACAGACCTGCTGGAAATAGGTGAACTGCGACACTTCCATGCCGTCGCACCAGCACTCCCAACCGAGCCCCCACGCGCCGAGCGTCGGGCTTTCCCAATCGTCCTCGACGAAACGGATGTCGTGCAGCAGCGGATCAATGCCAATTGCTTCCAACGAGCCGAGATAAAGCTCCTGCAAGTTTGACGGATTCGGCTTCAGGATCACCTGATACTGATAATAGTGCTGAAGGCGGTTCGGATTTTCGCCATAACGCCCATCCTTGGGACGGCGTGACGGCTGCACATAGGCTGCGTTCCACGGTTTCGGGCCAAGCGCGCGCAGGGTGGTAGCCGGGTGAAACGTGCCCGCGCCAACTTCCATGTCGTAAGGTTGCAGAATCGCGCAACCGCGCGCCGCCCAATAGGCGTGCAAGGTCAGGATTAGGCCCTGAAAAGAACGGGCCGGATTCATGGCGTTGGACACGGAAGCCTCGCGCTAGGTCGCACTCGTGGCGCTTGTCCTAGTGAGCGCGCTCCCATGCGTCAAGCGATGGTGGCCATCCGGCGCGCATGAAGAAGCTTCTGAATGCCGCTCGCTGCAATCAGCGCAAAGAGCGCAATCCATGCGATTGTGCCGGGGGCGGCCCATGTCACGCGATGAACGGCGAGGTCTGTGAGTACGAGGCCGAGTATGGCGAGCGCGCCCACCATGATTTCCGCAGTGGCAACGACGAGGAAGTCCTCGCGCGTGCCATTGCGCGCGAGGAGCCAAACGCCTGCCGCGCCACTGAGGAAAATCGCGCTGTAGGTTTGTGCATGGAAAATATCGATGTGCCACGGCCAGAAAGCGGTGCTTTGCAACGGCAAGGCAAGCAGCGCTGCGCCATATAAAGCGAGCAGCATCCATTCGAGATTGAGCCAGGTGAGCAAGGATGGCGCGAGCCTGGGGCCGTGCACAACGGGCTTGCTGCGGCTGGCGAACAGAACATAGCCGGATACGATCACCGAGAGGATATAGACCGCGTACCAGATCCACGGCGCCTTGCGCGCGAAATTAAACATGCCGTGGTGCACCAGCGACGTCGCGGTGACGACGAGCGTGAAGGTGAACGCCATGAAAAGGATCAACCGCCCCGGCGACCAGCGGTTCCAGACCAGCAGAAACAGCATTACTGCGATTTCTGCAGTGTAAAAACTGCCGAGGAAGCGCGCGTTGAACGGCGCGACATCCCACGGCCAGCGCGGACGCACGAGAGCGGGCGTGAAGAAAAGCCCCGCCCCGACGAGAAGCACAATGATGACGCCTGCGGAAAATATCCGCAGCGCCGGATGCAGGCTTGGGTTTTCAGCACGCGCCATTGGTCGTGCAAAATAGCGCGAAAGCTGAGGGCGGCCTAGGGTGTTTTGGGCGCTGAGCGAGCCCCCTCATCCGCCTGACGGCACCTTCTCCCTCAAGGGGAGAATGGGAAAGTGTCTACGTTGACTTCAATCGCAAGCGTTGCAAAGCGAGCGAGGCGTTTAAACTGTCCCCTTACCACCTGTGAGGTGCGGAATGGTCCGCGAAGCGTATTGGGGGGTAATTTCACCCACCGCAACCAGCATCAGTCAGCCATCCAAAGCGTCAGTCGGCGATCGGCAGGATCAATTGCTGGCCCGGCGTCAGTTGACCTGGATTGCGCAGTTGTGGGTTGAGATTGAGAATCTCGCGATAGCGCTCACCATTGCCAAGCTTGTCCACGGCAATTGACCAAAGTGACTGGCCGGGCTGCACGACATATTGCGCGCTGGTGGCAGGAAAAGTCGGTTGAGCCGCCGGTGCTTCCGTTTTCTTGTCGGGCACGGGCGCAGGGGCCGGTTGCTCCACAGGCTTCGGCGCATCCTTGGAGTTTGCGGCAGCCTTGTTTTCAATGGGCGGCAAGCCCTCGCGCAACTTCTTTTCGACCGAAGCGAGCACATCCGGCTCCGGCTTCATGTCGCGTGCATGACGCCACTGGAAGGTTGCCTCAAGCTGGCGACCCGCACGCCAATAGGCATCGCCGAGATGATCGTTCAAGACCGGATCTTCCGGCTTGAGCGAAACGGCGCGTTCAAGCTCGTTTACGGCCTCTTCATAACGGCCAAGCTTGTAATAAGCCCAGCCGAGCGAATCCACGATGTAACCGTCGCTTGGACGCAGATCGACCGCCTTGCGGATGAGGTTCAGCCCTTCCTCAAGGTTCATGTCCATATCGATCCAGGAATAGCCGAGATAGTTCAGCACCTGCGGCTGATTTGGATATAATTCCAATGCCTTGCGGAAATTCGGCTCGGCCTTCGGCCATTCCTTGATGCGCTCATAGGCAATGCCGCGCTGATAGAAAATGCTCCAGTCGTCACGCGTCGGGTTCTTCAGATGCTCGACCGCCTGATCGTAAAGCGTGGCTGCATCGCGGAAATTTTCCTTCGACGCGTAAACGCTGCCAAGCGCGAGATAGGTGCGCATGTCATTCGGATCATCCGCAAGAATCTTTTTGAGATGCGAAACGGCCTCATCCTGCTTGTCCAGATCGGCAAGGTTCAGCGCGACCTGCGTTTCGGCCAGCTTCTTGAACGGCGAGGTTGCAGGAACGCGGGTATAGAGATCAATCGCCGCCTGCGCGTCCTGCTTCTGCTCCGCACCTTCAGCAAGCTGCATCAGGATCAGATCATTGTCCGGCGAAAGCGCCAGCGCATATTGGAGATAAAGTCGGACAAGCGGCTCGCCTCCATCACGCTCGAGCGCAGCGCCGATGTTCAGCAGCGCTTCCGATATGCCCGCAGCGGCAGTAGGCGCTAACGGCCTGATTTCCTTGCCTTCCTTGATCTGCGTGCGAAGTGCCTCAATCGGGAGGCGACCGGGCGCAAATGCGTCTGCCTTGTCAAGAGCGGCAAGCGCATCATCCTTGCGACCTTCGCGGGCCAGAAAGCCCGCATAGGCCTCAGCTGCGCGCAAATAGGTGCCGGGCGCAATCGGCCCCTGCTCCACATTGTCCAAAGTCAGGCCGAACGTCTCGTCGGCCTTCGGCTTCATGCCAGCCGCTTCTTCGATCAGAGCTTGATGATAGGACGTGAAAAGCGCGTACCAATCCGGGCCCTGCAAGGTTTCGAGATAGCTGACCGCGCCTTTCGCATCTCCCGCGCCGTATTTCGACCACGCCGTGATCAGCCCGGCGATAAGAGCATCCACATCCGACTGAAGCGCAAGCTTCATCATGTTCTGCGCGCCGGCGAAATCCTTCTTGCGAATGTCGTCAATGGCCAATGCGAGACGAGAAAAGCGCTCGGCCTCGGGCACGGTCTTGAGCGCCTTTGCGTAAGGCAACGCCTCATCGAAGCGACCGGTAGAAATCAGCGCGAGAAGCAGGTTCTGCTTGATTTCAGCATCATCCGGCTGGAACGACAGTGCGCGCTTATAATAGGCAATCGCATCGTCCAGATCGTCGTCTGACTCCGCTACACGCGCCGCCAGATAGGAACCGGAGAAGGACCGCACTTCCACGGGAGGCTCGGATTGTTTTGCAAAAGCGGGCGCACCCGCCGGCACGAATGCCGCAATTGCCGCCAGGCCCAGTAGCCAGCTGGCTCGTTTCTGCTGCATCTTCGTCCTTTCAACAAAAGCCGGAAACGCCCATCCGGCCAGAATCGCGCAGGCGATATTTCAGGAAAGCATGGCCTTTTTGCGAAGCAACTTCAATCCGGCTCAATTTATCCGGCCAAAGCAAACGGATTTTACCTAGCTCGCCGCGACAATTGTTCCTGAACGCACTTGTTCCAGCACATCATCATATTCGGCTTTGCACTTTGTGACGTATCGACGGAGCATACCACGATCTTCCCCTGCAAACGACACTTCCTTGAACCGGAGAATCTTGTCCAGAATTTCGACGCCGCCAATCAGTTGATGTACGGAAATCGGCGGTGGGTCCAACCATTGCAACAAAGGTTCGACCAGCACCCGCTCGGCTGCCGACAGGTCTGGATAGAATATTTCCAGAACTCGACACCGAACTTGAGCAAACTCGCTCCGCATTATTTCGGCATTTCGAGATTGCTGCTCTGGATGAGATCTGTATTTCAAAAGCGGACGTTCAAGATTTGCAAACTTGCCGCCATGCAGCATGATTTTCACCCAGAAGCCCCAATCAAACGCGCCTTTCAGTTCCGGCTCGCAGGCGATGGCGTGTTCGTCCAAAAACGCCTTACGAATCAACGCTGTAGGGTTGTAAATGTTCGCCGTGCCCGGCAGCAGTTGCATTTTGATTTGAGAATCGACCGCGGGAGCCGCTGCAAAGCCGGTTTCGTCGCCAAATAGCTCCAATACGCCACCCACGACCGTGATGTCGGGGAAGTTTTTCATAAACGCATATTGCAGATCCAGCCGGTCCGGCAGTGCCACATCATCAGCATCGATATTGGCTATGAACTCGCCAGACGCGACCCCGTAACCGAACCTGGCCGCCGAGGCGGTTCCCGCGTTTCTTTCCGAGCGAAAATACCGAAGGCGCGGATCGCTTACCGACTGGACGATGGAGGGCGTTGCATCGAACGAGCCATCGTCGATCACCAACAGTTCAATGTCTGTAAATGTCTGATTTAAAACAGAATCAATGCATTCTCGAATATATTTCTCTGCATTATAGACAGGCAGCACAACCGAAATGCGCGGCAATTCCAGAACCCTTAATTTCAAAAAATAATGTCAATATGCATCTCTTCTGCTAAAGAATAGTACAAAATACTAAAAGAAATATAGATTAATTAATCCGACGAATACAGAAATCTATGACGTCGATAAGCGCCGACTTTTGCGGGGTATTTGGCAGCGGAGCCAATGCATCGCGCGCGATTTCACCAAAATGGCGCGCACGCGAAATCGTATCCGCAACGGCACCGTGCCGCGTCATGATGCTGATCGCGCGCTCAAGGGCCGCATCGTCATTCGCGCCCTGCTCGATAGCACTTTTCCAGAATTCGCGCTCGTCCAGCGTGCCGCGCCGATAGCTCAGAATGACAGGCAGCGTGATTTTGCCTTCGCGGAAATCGTCACCAACATTTTTGCCCATGTCAGCGCTCGACCCGCCATAATCCAGTGCATCGTCGATAAGCTGGAAGGCAAGGCCGAGATTGATCCCGTAGGATCTCAAGGCGGCGCGGTCTGCGCGCGTCGCGTTTGCGATTACTGGGCCGACCTCGGCCGCCGCAGAAAACAGCGCTGCGGTCTTGGCCTTTATGACGGCGAAATGTTCATCTTCGGTAGTTTCGAGGTTGTTGGCGGCAGCAAGCTGCATAACCTCGCCTTCAGCAATGATCGCAGCCGCAGAGGAGAGAATGTCGAGCGCTTCCAGCGAGCCGACTTCGACCATCATGCGGAAAGCTTGCCCAAGCAGGAAATCGCCAACCAGCACGCTGGCCTGATTGCCCCAGATCATGCGTGCGGTTTTCTTGCCGCGCCGAAGGTCGCTTTCGTCAACCACATCATCATGCAGCAGGGTTGCCGTGTGCATGAACTCAACGCTGGTCGCGAGTTTGACGTGGCCGTCGCCCTCATAGCCGAACATGGTTGCAGCTGCGAGCGTGATCATGGGGCGCAATCGCTTGCCACCCGACGAAATCAGATGGTTCGCGACTTCCGGGATCATTTCCACATCTGAGCCGGCTTTCGACAAAATAAGCTCGTTGACCCGGCCCATATCGGCCTTGGTCAAGTCGATCAACGGCTTGATCGTCGCTTCGCGCTTGCCGCTATCCAGATTGACGACAACACCCACTGTCTATTCTCCACGCTGCCTTGCGGCAATTTATGACCTGTGCACGCGCCATTACAGGCGGCGAATTGGCGCGGCACTGTTTACAGCCATGCCACGAGGTGCCAATTGTTTGCAATGATCGAACTCATCAGAACAAACGATGCCGTCGTTCTTTCCTTCGTTCAGTCACTTTTGAAGGACGCGGGAATAGAATGTTTGCTGGCAGACCAGAATATGAGCGTGCTGGACGGCTCAATCGGCGTACTGCCGCGCCGCATCATGGTGCCGGAAGGCGACGCTGACGAAGCGCGAAAGATTCTTTCCGACGCCGGAATCGGAAATGAAATCCGCGAAGGCTGATACAAATCATCTGGAATTGCACAATTTCTCTCGCGATGCGTTTCATCGCGGGCGGTTTTGGCTCGTGCAGCCCACGCAATCCGGCCATCGCGCCGGAATGGATGCCATGATGCTGGCGGCGGCGGTGCCTGCCCGCTTTAGCGGGAGACTGGCGGATTTCGGCGCTGGCGCAGGTGCAGCCGGGCTGGCGGTTGCCTCACGCGTTCGGGGCGCGCAAGTCGTATTGATCGAAAATGCGCCAGAAATGCTGGATTGCGCAGAGCGCACGCTTGCTGACGCTGGCAATGCAGAGGTTGCAGGGCGCGTTTCAATTCTCGATGCAGATGTTTCCTTGACCGGCGCCGCGCGCAATACCGCCGGTCTTGAGGACAATAGCTTCGACCATGTTGTGATGAACCCGCCATTCAACGCGGCGAACGATCGGGCGACGCCGGACACGCTCAAACGCGCGGCGCATGTTGGCCATGACGGCTTGCTGGAAAGCTGGATACGAAGCGCGGCGGCAGTGGTGCGCCCAAGAGGCGGGATAGTCATCATCGTTCGGCCCGAAGCGCTGCCAGACCTGCTTTCCGCGATGAGCGGGCGATTTGGCGGTGCGGAAATCATGCCGATCCATCCACGCGACGACAAAGCGGCCATCCGCATCATCGTGCGAGCGGTTCGCGGCTCGCGCGCGGCGTTGAAACTTAGCCCACCGCTGTTTCTGCACGAGCATGGATCGGACCGCTTTTGCGCGAAGGCCGATGCAATCAACAATGGTCTGGTGTCACTTTTCGGCGACTAATGGGATTGTGCAGGCGCGCCAAACGCCTACATCTGCGGGGAAAACACGGAGATACGAGTGGCCATCAAGCAAGCCCTTTCACGCCTTTTGCCTAAATCAATGCGGTCGAACGTCGTGACGATACCCGTGGTGCGGCTGCAAGGCATGATTGCTTCCGGCGGAAGCTCCCTGCGCCCGACGCTTTCGTTGGCATCGACGGCGGGGTTGATCGAAAAGGCGTTCGCGATGAAGGACGCGCCTGCCGTGGCGTTTTCGATCAATTCGCCGGGCGGCTCGCCCGTGCAGTCACGCCTCATCTACAAGCGCATTCGCGACCTCGCGCGCGAAAAGAACAAACACGTTTACGTGTTCGTGGAAGATGTAGCTGCATCCGGCGGCTATATGATCTCGCTGGCGGGCGATGAGATTGTCGCCGATCCGTCGTCGATTGTTGGCTCCATCGGCGTTGTTTCCGCCGGTTTCGGCTTCACCGAACTGATCAAGAAGATCGGTGTTGAGCGGCGCGTACACACGGCTGGCAACAACAAGGCCGTGCTCGATCCCTTCCGCCCTGAGCGCAAGGAAGATGTGGAACGGCTGAAAGAGCTGCAACTGGAAGTGCATGACACCTTTATCGACATGGTGAAGGAACGGCGCGGGGCCAAGCTGAAGGACGATGGCGAACTGTTCACCGGGCTGTTCTGGAGCGGCAAAAAGGGGCTGGAACTCGGCCTGATCGACTCGCTCGGCGATATGCGCTCGTTCCTCAAAGCGCGCTACGGCGAAAAGACCCAGCTGAAGCTCGTCACACAGCCGCGCGGCCTGCTCAGTCGCGGATTTGGCCTGTTCGGATCACGCAATGCTTCTGGATTGGCGGGCGAAGCGGTTCACGCCGCGCTGGATGCTGCCGAAGAACGTGCAATTTGGGGCAGGTTCGGACTTTGAAAGTTTTGTGAATGGCTTTACACTGACTTTGCCATAAAAAAGTCATGTGCGCCTTGAGGCTGAGCGGTTCAGCCGGGAAAGGAAACTTGGAGATGCCGCAGCTTCTCTTTTTTGCCATCGTTGGCATCGCGGCCTATTATGGATACCGGTCCTTCGTTCGTGAGGCAGAGCGCGTCACGGCAAAGATCAAGCGCGAACGCCAGCAAGCCGCCGACGGCACGCATGGCACGCTCGTGAAGGACCCGGCGACGGGCGAATATCGTCTGGCAAAGGATTGATCCCAATCCTTGCCTGAGACAGCCTCTCCGGTCGTCGAGGACGCACCGGCCAAGATCAACCTCGCCCTGCATGTGACCGGCAAACGCCCGGACGGCTATCATTTGCTCGAAAGCCTCGTGGTGTTTACGCGGCTCGGCGACCGGCTGACTGCGACGCCCGGACATGATTGTTTCGAGATTTCCGGGCCGTTTGGCCACGGGCTGAGGGCCGACGAGTCCAATCTGGTTATCAAGGCGCGGGATGCGTTTCCGGCCAGACCCTCGGTGAAGCTTATGCTGGAGAAAAACCTGCCGCTGGCTTCCGGCATTGGTGGCGGTTCAAGTGACGCGTCGGCGACATTGCGCGCGCTGGCACGACTGTCTGGCTTTGCGGGCGACTTGTTTGGCATTGGCGCGAAGCTGGGCGCTGATGTGCCCATGTGTCTCGCGGCAAAACCGCTGATCGCAAAGGGTGTGGGCGAAATGCTGGCACCCGTTTCCGGCATGCCCGAACTGGCGATGGTCCTGGTAAATCCCGGCGTTCATGTCGCAACGCCTGACGTGTTTCGCGGATTGGCAACCATTCAAAACGCTTCGCTGGCTCCGCTGCCGAACCGGCTGGATTTGCCGCGGCTGGTGGCATGGTTGCGCGAAAGCCGCAACGACCTGCAAGCGACTGCTGAAAGGCTTGCACCGGCTATTACCGAAACGATGGCTGCGCTGCAGCACACCGGCCCGGCTTTTGCGCGTATGTCCGGCTCGGGGGCGACCTGCTTCGGCATCTATGAGAGCGCATCGACGGCAGAAAATGCCGCGCGGACTATTCGATTGAGCCAACCCGGCTGGTTCGTTGCCGCGACACCGACAATGACTTAATGTTTCGGCCATGACCGAGCGCCAGTTCATTCCCGTCCGCATCGCGGTTCTAACCGTTTCCGATACGCGCAGCCTTGCGGATGACAAATCCGGGCAAACGCTGGCCGAGCGCATCGAGGCTGCGGGGCATATTCTCGCCGCGCGAGACATCGTGACCGACGACGTGGAAAAAATCCGCGCGAAGGTTCGGGAATGGTCGCGCGACGAAGGTGTGGACGTTGTCATCACGACAGGCGGCACCGGCTTTACGGGGCGCGACGTGACGCCCGAAGCGCTGGAGCCGATTTTCGAAAAGCGTATGGACGGCTTTTCAGCGGTTTTTCATCGCATTTCCTATGACAAGATCGGGACTTCGACCATCCAGTCGCGGGCAACCGGCGGCGTGCTGAACGCCACCTACGTGTTTGTGCTGCCGGGCTCGCCCGGAGCATGTCGCGATGCCTGGGATGGAATTCTCAAGGCGCAGTTCGATTACCGGCATATGCCCTGCAATTTCGTGGAGATCATGCCGAGGCTCGATGAACATCTACGTCGCAAGAGCGACTGACAGCGCTACTTTCTGGACGCGGGCACGATCTCGCCATCAAGGCGCTTGGTGGCCAGCCCACGCGCAATTGCTTCACCGTCCTGCCCGTTTCGTGAGAGCGATGACGCCTGACGCCTGGTTATAAGCAGACCTTCGACGAGCGCGCGATTTCCCGCGAAGATGCGTTTCTTGAACGGCGTGCGTGCCTTGCTGGCGCGCGAGAAGCGCCCTGCCATGGTGACGCGCGAAATATGACGCGCGACCGAATCCATCCAGCCGTCTACAAGCGTGGCGCCGGGCTCAAGAAAAAGCAGCCAATCGGATTTGGCACGACGCACACCCTCTGCCGCGCCGCCGCTCGGAAGCCAGACGCAGCCGGCTTCGTCCGCAATCTGGTGCGTGCGATCCGTGGACCCGAGATCGCAAACGATCACCTCGCGGACCATCCCCTCAACCGCAGCGCTGACCAGCGACGCCAGCGTGCGAGCCAAATCTTCCTCGTCATTTTTGGTTTCGATCACAACGGAAAGCATATTCGGCAAATAGCCGAAAGCGCACGCATTGGCCAGACATCCATGCGTTCAAATTGTTCTTGCTTTGTTCGCATCAAGATCATAGGAATAGTTTCATCTTTCACCTGAGTCGCACAAGCCCCGTGTTTGCAGGGCGGCAAGCGGAGACGACGGAAATGGAACAGATTTCACGCGCGGATGTTGCAGCCTTTAGCCAAGGAGGCTCATCCATGGCCAATGCCATTGTTGAAGAAAGTGGTCTGCGTATCAATCATGAGCGTCGGCGCGGGCGCGGTGCAGGTGTTAACCCCAGCGGGCGTTATGAGCCGACCAGCCGCGATGTGTTTGATGACGGGTGGAATTCCATCGACGAACTGCCGCCGTTCAAGACGGAAGTGCAGGTCGAGAGGCCGCGCCAGATCATCACGCGCAATGAGTCGCCGGATATTTCGTTCGACCGTTCGATCAATCCATATCGCGGCTGCGAGCACGGCTGCATCTACTGCTTCGCGCGCCCTACCCACGCCTATATGGGGCTTTCGCCGGGGCTGGATTTCGAGTCCAAGCTGTTTGCAAAGCCGGATGCCGCCAAGCTGCTCGACAAGGAATTGTCCAAGTCGGGCTACGAGCCGCGCACGATTGCAATCGGCACGAATACGGACCCGTATCAGCCGATTGAAAAGCACTATCGCATCATGCGCGAGGTGCTGGAGGTGCTGGAGGCGCGCAACCATCCCGTTGGGATCGTTACAAAATCAGCGCTGGTAGCGCGGGACGTTGACATTCTTTCGCGCATGGCCGAGCGCGGACTGGCGAAGGTGGCAATGTCGATTACCACGCTGGACCGCAAGCTGGCGCGCAGCATGGAGCCGCGCGCAGCGACGCCGCCAAAGCGTCTCGAAACGCTGAAGCAGTTGAGCGAGGCGGGCATTCCCGTGTCGGTGATGGTTGCTCCGATCATTCCCGGCCTGAACGACAGCGAGATCGAGCGCATACTTGATTCCGCGCAGGCGGCAGGGGCTCGTGAGGCCGGTTACGTTATCCTGCGGCTGCCGCTGGAGGTCGCGCCGATCTTTAAGGAGTGGCTGCTGCGGCACTATCCAGACCGCTACCGGCATGTGCTGTCTCTGGTGCGCTCCATGCGCGACGGCAAGGATTACGACGCCGAATGGGGCAAGCGCATGCGTGGTTCGGGTCCATATGCCTGGCAGATCGGTCGCCGCTTTGAGATTGCTTCGAAGAAGTTGGGCCTGAATCTGGAGCGTAAAAGGCTGCGCACAGACCTTTTCGTGCAAACCCAAAAGGGCGGCGAACAGCTCATTCTTATTTGAAGTGAGGCCCTGCTTATTTGAGATCAGGTTCGGGCAAAGCGTCGCCGAATTTGCCAAGATGCAGCGCGCTCCTCCCCCGAGCGGCTGTTTCCTTCCCGCGGTTCCCCTCAGCGGGAAGGTCTTGCGGAGAATCAGTACGGGTGCGAGTCTCGCCGATTATGGCTCGACCGCGTACCGATTCTCCGCCCTTGTTTGAGATTCTCGAAAAGCCCGATTTCGCTATTGAGGCGAAGGCGCGGGCAAACGGGGTTTGGCCGGTTTGCGGGCTGGACGAAGCAGGACGCGGACCGCTCGCGGGGCCGGTCGTCGCCGCTGCGGTTATTCTGGACCCAGACAATATTCCCGATGGGCTTGACGATTCGAAGCGCTTGAGCCGCGACGCGCGCGAGGTGCTGTTCGAGCAGATCGTGGCGACCGCGCCGGGCATCGCCTTTGCATCCGTCGCGGCTGAAGGCATTGACCGGATCAACATTTTGCGCGCGAGTTTGGAGGCCATGCGCCGCGCGCTTTGCGCGCTGCCGCTGCGGCCGCTGCTTGCGCTGGCTGACGGGCGGGATATTCCGCCTGGTCTGCCCTGCGAGGGTCGCGCTTTGATTAAGGGTGATCAGCGCTCACAGTCGATTGCCGCCGCCTCGATTATTGCCAAGGTCATGCGCGACAGAATGATGTCGTGCTGCGCGGATCGCAACGAGCGCTACGGCTTCCATGTTCATGCGGGTTATGCGACCGAGCGCCACCGCGCCGCAATCGAGATGCATGGCCCCGCGGCACGACTTCACCGCATGAGCTTTGCGCCGTTCCGGCTTGAGGCGGAAATCGTGACGCTGGGTTAGGGTGGAGGTTTAACAATACCCCTCATCCGCCTGCCGCCCCCTTCTCCCTCAAGGGGAGAAGGTAGATGGGGCGACGTCTCGCACTTTCTGTGACGCCTGCGATTTACGCCCACGTCGGAGCATTCTTTCTTCTACACGCCTGCGGGGAGAAGGTGACCCTAAGGGCCAGATGAGGGGCATAGCTGACCTTGCAGTGTTCGCGTTGTCCCTAACCTGCTTGCCGGCATTTGGCCCTAGATCATCGCTCGAAAAGCCCATTCCAGGGCTTTTCGTCCGCTTCGCGGACCATTCCTCACCCCTCAAGGGGGAATTACCCCTCATCCGCCTGCCGGCGGTATTCTTAAACCCATTCACCCTTGCGCATGACAGCCGTGCGATTGCCGCTGGCATCCAAACCATCGACGTCGATTTCGCCGGAGCCAATCATCCAATCGATATGGATGAAACTGCGATTGCCGCCGCGCGCGGTAATTTCTTCGACAGTCAGCTTCGCGCCGTCGATGAAGCAATCCGAATAGCATTGGCCGAGCGCGATGTGGCAGGCAGCATTTTCATCATAGAGCGTGTTGTAGAAAAGCAGCCCGCTCTTTGAGATCGGCGACGAATGCGGCACCAGAGCCACCTCGCCCAACCGCCGCGAGCCCTCATCCGTGTCGAGCACCTTGAGCAGCACCTGCTCGCCGCGCGTGGCGCGCGCTTCGATGATCTTGCCCGCCTTGAATCGCATCTCGATGCCGTCAATCAACGTGCCCTGATGTGATAGCGGCTTGGTTGAGCGAACATAGCCGTCCACGCGCATCGCGTGCGGGGTCGTGAATACTTCCTCGCTGGGCAGATTGGGATTGCACGTCGTGCCGTTCTTTGCGAGCGATGCCCCGCCCTTCCACTCGTGCCCGTCTGCGAGGCCGACCGTCAAGTCCGTTCCCGGTCCCGTGAAATGCAAGGCATGGAAGCGCTGGCCGTTAAGCTGTGCGGTCTTGCGGTGCAGATTTGCGTTGTGGGTTTTCCACGCCGCGACGGGATCAGCCTGATCGACGCGCGTGGCTGCAAAAATAGCATCCGCGAGCTTCTTGACCGCCGTGTCCTCGTCGTCGTTGGGGAAGATTTTTTTCGCCCAGGTTGGATTTGGATAGGAAAGAATCGTCCAGTTGATATCAAAGCCCGTGATCTTTTCGCGCACAGGCGTATAGGCAATCGAATTGGCCTTGTTGGCGCGACCAACCTTGTCCGGATCTTCATTCGCAAGCAGCATCGGGTCTTCGGCATAGATGGCCAGGCGCGCTGCGTTTTCGCTGAACGCCTTTGCGATGCCGTCATAAAGCCAGCCGGTCGCGCGGTCGAAACTGAAATCCGGCGCATAACGATAGCGGGCGAGCGTCAATTCCTCATCCGAGAAAAGCGTCGTCACGATGCCCGCCCCGGCCTTATACGCGTGCTCCGCAATGCGGCGCGCCAGCGGCGCGGCCACAATGGGCGCGGTCATGACGAGATCTTGCCCCTCCTGAAGACCGAGACCGACCGAGACGGCAACCTGCGCAAGACGGTCGAGCTTTTCGGGATCAACAAGGGCTTTGTTTGAAGCGGACATGGCGAACCTTTCATTCTTTGGCGCACACATAATGCGCTGAGCACCCGATTGTCACGCGCTGATGGCTGAGCCAGTCGCTTTCAGGCGGCGAAGATCGTGCGACGGTCGGCAATCATCGTGCGGGCGGCATTGTGACCCGGCGCGCCCGTTACGCCGCCACCGGGGTGCGTGCCAGAGCCGCAAAGATAAAGCGCTCTAATCGGGGAGCGATAATCCGCGTAACCGAGCATGGGGCGCGCGCTGAACAGCTGGTCGAGGCTGAGCGCACCGTGGAAAATATCACCGCCAACGAGGCCGAAGGTGCGCTCCAGATCGAGAGGGCTCATGATCTGGCGCCCGACGACGCTGGACTTGAAGCCGGGCGCATAGCGGTCCACGGTTGCGATCATCAAATCCGCGACTTCCTCGCGGTGGTCATCCCATGAGCGACCGCCAGAAAGCTCCGGTTGCACATGCTGACAGAACAGGCTGGCGACATGCGCATCCTTGGGCGCAAGACTATCATCCAGCGTCGATGGAATAAGCATTTCGACGATGGGCTCGCGGCTCCAGCCGTGCTGGCGCGCGTCCTGATAGGCACGGTCCATATAGGCAAGCGAAGGGGCGATCACGATGCCAGACGTATGATGATCCGCAAGCTCGCGGCCCGGCAGGCAGGAAAAGCTTGGCAACTCGGACAGCGCAACATTCATGCGGAACGTGCCTGAGCCGCATTTCCAGCGCCGCATGCGCTCCAGAAATTCAGCAGGCATGGCATCCGCCGGAACGAGCCGCTCGAACAGCAGGCGTGGGTTCAAATTGCTGACAACCGCGCCCGCACGAATGGCGCGTCCATCTTCGAGAACAACGCCCGCTGCACGGCCTTTTTCGATGATAATTTCCTGCGCAGGCGCATCCGTTTCGATTTCGACACCGCGCGCACGGCAGGCACTAGCCATCGCCTGCGTGATGGCACCCATGCCGCCGATAGCATGACCCCAAGCACCCTTCTTTCCGTTCACCTCGCCAAACACATGGTGCAACAACACATAGGCCGTGTTCGGCGTGTATGGGCTGGCAAAATTACCGACGATGGAATCAAATCCGAACAGCGCCTTGACGCCATCAGTCTCGAACCAGCCGTCGAGGTAATCAGCGGCGGATTTGGTGAACAGATCGAGCAGCGCGCGACGTCGCTCCGGCGCAAGTCCGCGCAGGCGATTGCCACTCGACAGCGCGCGCCAAGCCTCCGCGATGGTTTCGCGCCAGCCGCCGCTGACCATATTTGGCGGTTGCTGTAGCACCAGGTCGCGCAAAACATCGGCAATCGCGTCGATCTCGGCGTTATATGCGTCATAGCGCTCGGCATCGCGCGCGCTGTACCGGGCTATTTCGCCGTGCGTTAGGCCCTCGCCTGCCTTGAGATAGTTGCCATCAGGCAAGGGCAGGAAATTCCCAAGCCGCCGCTCGACGATTTTCAGGCCGTGGGCGGGCAGGTTCAGATCGCGGATGATTTTGGGATTGAGGAGGCTGACCGTGTAGGATGCGACTGAGTTGCGGAAGCCGGGGTGGAACTCCTCCGTTACGGCAGCACCGCCAACCACGCCGCGACGTTCTATGACTTTGACGCGCAGGCCGGCCGCGGCGAGGTAATAAGCGCAGACAAGACCATTGTGCCCTGCCCCCACCACCAACACGTCATATCTCTCCGCCATTTGGCTGTTCCTTGCCGAAGCACGCGGTTGCAATGTCTCTTTATGCGACCGCGTGACAGTGCCGCAAGGGGCACGAAATGCTTGGGATAGTTCCTCACAATGCGCAATGCCGTTTGCATTTGTGATAAAGCTTTTCGGAGGCAGAAGATTGGACGTTTGATGACTACGCTTTACGGTTTCAAATCCTGCGACACAGTGAAAAAGGCGCGCAAATGGCTGGATGATCGCGGCGTGCCTTATCGGTATTTCGACTACCGCGTCGAGAAGCTTGAACCGAAAACCCTCGATGACTGGTTCGCGAGGGCGGGCTGGGAGGCGGTTCTGAACAAGAACAGCACCACATTCAAGGAATTGCCCGAGAGCGAGAAAGCGCATCTGGATGCAGGCAAGGCACGCACAATGATTCTGGCGGAAACAAATCTCATCAAGCGCCCGGTGTTGGACACCGGCAGGATATTGCTTTTCGGCTTCAAGCAGGATGCTTACGAACAGGCGGTAAGCTGACACGCCATCAAACTGCTATTCGCGCAAAAGAAAAAGGCCGCCCGATTTTCGGACGGCCCTTAGATTTTTGATTGACCGGAAATTAGTTGAGCTTGGCCTTGAGATCGCTCAGCGATGCCTTGAAAAGATCGGCACCTGCCTTCGCGTCTACCTTAAGCTCGATAAGCTTGCGGGCAGCTTCGGTGGCGATGTCAACGGCGGTCGACCGGACTTCATTGACTGCTTCGCGCTCGGCCTGAGCAATTTTCTGCTCGGCCATTGCGCTGCGGCGGGTGACGAATTCCTCGGTCTTCTGGCGCGCTTCGGTAACGAGCTGGCTCGCTTCATTCTTCGCAGCCTCAATGATGCTCGCGGCTTCGCTTTCGGCTTCCTTGCGCTTGCGCTGATATTCAGCCAGCAATTGCTGGGCTTCTTCGCGCAGCCGGCGCGCATCTTCAAGATCGCCTGCAATCTTGGCCGCGCGCTTATCCAGCGCAGAGCCAAGCGCACCGGGCACTTTGAAATAGATCGATATTGCGATGAAAATGACGAGGGCGACAAATGCCCAGAATGTGGCGTCCATCGGTCCCTCCTAGTTCCGCACTGCTTTGACGGCAGCGGCGACGGTCGGTTTATCAACCTTGGTGCCAGTCAGCTGCTGAACAATCGCTGTAGCTGTTTCTTCGGCAATGTTGCTAACTTCGGCCATTGCCTTCGACTTAATGCCACCGATGCGCTTTTCTGCCTCGGCCATCTTGCCATCAAGTTCGGCCTCGACCTTCTTGCGCTCGACTTCGGCATCGGCCTTGGCTGAATCACGAGCGGTCTGGCCGATCGTGTTGGCGTTTGCCCGCGCTTCCGCAAGTTCCTGTTCGTAGGCGGCGACCGCTGCGTCGGCATCTTCCTTCATGCGCGCCGCCTGATCGAGATCCTGTGCGATGCGGTCATGCCGCACCTCAAGGATCCCGCCAATACGCGGAACGATGACCTTCTTCAGGAAGAGGTAGAAAAGGCCGAAAGTGATCGCCAGCCAAAGGAGCTGTGACGGGTAGTTGCTGGGATCGAAGGGCGGGAAAGCACCGCCGCCATGCTCAATGCCCGTTTCGGTATGCGTCTCGCCCGCTTGAGCGTCAGCCGGTGCGGCATGGGTTTCCCCTGCCGGTGCGTGCGATTCCCCTTCGGCCGGTTGGGCCTCCTGGGCGTAAGCCGATGTCACGAACATCTCGATCCCCTAATCCCTTGCAGACCGGCCGCCAAAATTGCGGCCGGGCGAACTATGCCTGCTCTTATGCGAAGAGGAGGAGCAGCGCGACGAGCAGGGAGAAAATGCCCAGAGCTTCGGTAACGGCGAAGCCGAAAATCAGGCGGCCGAACTGACCGTCAGCAGCCGACGGGTTGCGCAGAGCGCCCGCCAGGTAGTTACCGAAAATGGTGCCGAGGCCGATGCCAGCGCCACCCATGCCGAGGCATGCGATGCCAGCGCCGATTGCCTTTGCTGCTTCTACTTCCATTGTCCAACTCCTTTTGGATTCAAATTCGAAATGCGTTTTTGGGATGCAATTCCAGGAACTGCGTCTTGGTTAGTGACCCGGATGAATTGCGTCGTTTAGATACATGCAGGTCAACACTGCAAACACATAGGCCTGCAGGAATGCGACGAGGAATTCCAATGCGGTGATGGCCACAGCCATGCCGAGCGGCAGGATGGAACCGGCAACACCAGCAGCGCCAAGCGCCGTGAGCGAGGTAACAAAGCCTGCAAAGACCTTAAGCGTGATGTGGCCGGCCAGCATGTTCGCAAAGAGACGAACGGAGAGGCTGATGGGACGCGACAGGAAGGAAATAACCTCGATCAGCACCACCAGCGGCACCAGAATTCCCGGTACACCTTGCGGAACAAAAAGCTTCAGGAAGCCAAACCCGTGCTTCATGAACCCGTAGATGATGACCGTGCCAATAACCAGAATCGCCAATGCGAAGGTGACAATGATGTGGCTGGTGACGGTGAAGAAATAAGGGAACAGTCCGATGAGGTTTGCGACCAGAACAAACATGAACAGGGAAAAGACAAACGGGAAAAATCGCATGCCCTGCGTACCCGCAGCATCTCGCAACATATTTGCGACGAATTCATACGACATTTCTGCAACCGACTGCAGACGGCCCGGGACGATGCCGCGGCTCGACGTTGTCAGGAAAAGAAAAGCGCCAGCGACAACCGCTGTTGCCACCATGAAGGCGGAAGAATTGGTGAAAGAGAAATCATAGCCGCCGATTTCGATCGGAATCCACTTAGAAATCTGGAACTGATGGATCGGATCGTTCGCCACGCTGTGACCCCTCGTTAAACACGCGCCGAAGCGCAGTCATTGCTTATTCCGGTTTCCCGGTTTCGTCTGGCTGCCTTATGCCAGCATTGGCAACAAGTCCAGCCGAACGCATAACATTCAACACACCAGCACCAAACCCAAGCAGCAGGAAGACAATCAGTCCCCAGGGCGAGGTTCCCGCCCAACTGTCTATCAACCAACCAAGTCCCGCTCCGACGACCACCCCCGCGATAAACTCGCTGGACAGTTTCAGCGCGTTGCCGAACCCGGAAACACTGCTCGACTTCGCTGCCTGCTCGCTGGCCTGCTCCTCGGTGCGTCTCGATGCAAGTGAGGCATCAAGTTCGCGCCGCCGGCGCTCCAGCTCTTGGTCGCGCGGGTCCGGTTGCTCTGGCATTTGCGGAGCGGATTTTCCGGTATTTCCCGGCTTGCTCCCTCGTACCATAGCGACCTCCCTGCCCGGCAAATCCGCAATCGGATTGCCGCTCCAAAGTCGCGCGCAACATAGTTAGGGGCGCTCCACACGTCAAGCGGCGTAAGGGCTTCTGCACAAAGCTCATTTAATTAATATATTCAATTGCTTACGTTGATGCGACATCGTGCCCTGCACGTCCCGCGCAAGAATCATGCGCCGACCGGTACACAATCAGCTCCAGCCGCCATTTTTCGTCCGGTAGAAAATGTGGAGTCCGATCTTCGTCATCTTCTTCATATAGCGCGCCCAGCCGGGGCTGACATATTGCGCATAATAGTGCGTCGACGAGCCGACTTCGGGAATGAATATCTTGCCCGCCGTGACTGCCAGAGCGACGTCCTGCGCCTTTCGATAGACACCGGGGCTGGTCACGACGTCCTTGCGACCATCGCACGCAAAGGAAAATTGGCAGGCATTTCGCCAATTGCGATTCTGGTATACGACGCCGCAAATCGTTTTCGGATAGGCCGGATTGCGCACGCGGTTCAGCACGACCTGCGCGACGGCTGCCTGCCCCCGCAGCGATTCGCCCCGCGCCTCGAAATAAACCGCGTTGGCGAGACACGCCTGCTCGTCGCCCGAAAATACGGAAGCCGGAAGCGGTTGCTGAAGCCACGCGTGATCGCCCTGGCCCATAGGGGGAATGAAGCGACCACCATCGGGATCTTCGTTGAGCAAGCTCTCAAACGGCGAGGATTGAGCATAGTCAGGCGCTGCGGATGCGTATGCCGTCGCGAGAATGTCGGACTGGTGATTATTGACCAGTTCGGCGAGGTAGCGCGGAATGCCGGGGTCATTCTGCTCGACCTCACGGGTATGGAAAGCAGAGGCAATCTCGACCTCCTTGCCCTTGATGGCGGGCTTGGCGAAGGTTAGCTTTTCTTTGGTGTCAAGGCTGGGGCGCAGCATGGAGGTGCGCTCAAAAACCGTGCCCGCATTGAATGCCTTGGGCGGCGCAACGCGCTCAATTCCCACAATGCGGCCCTTTTTCTCCGTGCTATTCACGCGCACTTCGTCTGGCGTTTTCTCGGTGCCTTTGGTGTGGCCGCGAAAAGCGACCTTACCCAAACCCGGCGCTTTTACGCCACCACCCGAAAGCAGGCCCGAATCGCCAAATGGCATTTCGGCCTGATGCACGGAGCCCGCCGCCGCCTTCTGAACATAACCGCCCCAGCTATCCGTTCCAGAATCATCACCCGCGATGAGGCCTGCAATGTCCTGCCGTCCGCCAACAGTCGGAAAAGCAAGCAGAACGGCGACCGCGACGAGTGCTGGCGTTTTGAGAGGAATGCGGCGCTTTAAAGCGCACGCGCCAAGCCGCAACAAAGAATCGACACGCAGACGCAACCGACAAACCCTCACCGCACGCTACAGTTGTACGGTTCGGAAAAATGAAGCATTAACCTTGATGGTCGGTTAACGTGACCGCCTTAGCGCTTGTTCTTGTTAACCGGAAAACGCTCTAGCGCTTCTTCTTTGCCTTATCCGCGAACGGATTATCCGACGTGCGAAGCGCCATGCGAATCGGCACGCCCGGCATGTCAAAGCTTTCGCGCAGGCTGTTCACCAAATAGCGGACGTATGATTGCGGCAACGCATCGGGCCGCGACGTCGAGAGCACAAAGCCCGGCGGGCGCGTTTTGGCCTGCGTGATGTATTTGATCTTGAGACGCCGCCCGGCGACCGCCGGAGGCGGATGGTGCGCGAGTACGCCTTCGAGCCACCGATTGAGTCGACCGGTCGAAACACGGCGGTTCCAGACCTGATGCACCTTCAGGACCGCGTCCATCAGGCGATCAAGCCCGCGCCCAGTTTCCGCGCTGAGCGGAATCGCCAGCAGGCCGCGCACTTGCGGCAGGAGCCGCGCGGTTTTCTCATAGAGCTCCGCAAGCGTTTCCTGACGGTTTTCGATCAGGTCCCATTTGGAAAAGGCGATTACCGGAGCGCGACCCTCGCGGATGATGAGATCTGCGATTTGCAAATCCTGCTTCTCGAAGGGAATTGTTGCGTCGAGTACAATTATGACGACTTCAGCAAAGCGGATGGCGCGAAGGCCGTCCGAAACGGAAAGCTTTTCCAGCTTTTCCTGAACTCTGGCCTTGCGGCGCATGCCAGCCGTGTCGAACAGCTTGATGCGGCGGCCTTTCCAATTCCAATCCACGGAAATCGAATCACGAGTGATGCCCGCTTCCGGCCCGGTGAGAAGGCGCTCTTCGCCAATCAAGGCGTTGATGAGCGTGGATTTGCCAGCGTTCGGGCGACCAACCACAGCGATCCGCAGCGGCTTGGTGTCGTCATATGCCGGTTCTTCATCCGCATCGGTGATGTCTTCACCGATCAGCGGTTCGGCTTCTGCTGCTTCGTCTTCGTCATCTTCGAAGGCGCGTTCCTCGCCGACAGCAGCGATGATCGCGTCGCGCAGATCCGGCATGCCCTGCCCGTGTTCCGCCGAAATCGGAACAGGCTCGCCGAGGCCAAGCTCAAACGATTCCAGATAGCCTGCGTCCGAGCCGCGAGCCTCGGATTTGTTTGCGACGAGAATGACGGGCTTGCCAGCACGGCGGACGATTTCGGCAAAGGTGCGGTCATCCGGCAGAATGCCCGATTTGGCATCGACGACGAAAAAGATCAGATCGGCCTCGCGAATCGCGATTTCCGTCTGCTGACGCATACGGCCTTGCAGCGTGGCCGCAGCAGCGTCTTCGAAGCCAGCGGTATCCACCACATCGAAATTAAGGTCATAGAGGCGGGCGGCATGAATGCGCCGGTCGCGCGTTACGCCCGGCGTATCGTCAACAAGAGCCAACTTGCGGCCAACGAGCCGGTTGAAAAGCGTTGATTTGCCGACATTGGGTCGGCCTATGATGGCAATGGTGAGAGCCATCGCACGCTTACGACTTCACGCCCGAGCCGCGCAGAAGCTCGATCATGAGCGTTGCGCGCTGCTGGGCGTCTTGCGGCGCTGCATCATCATCCGCGATTTGCTTGAAGAGCTTCATGGCGTCATCACCCTTGCCCTCTTTCCAAGCGGAAAGCCCGAGCGCTTCGCGCGCAGCAACGCGCATTGGATTGGTGTCGGCGGCGAGCTGCTCAACGCGATCAGCGACGTCTTTATAAGAACCGGAATCGACGAGAATATAGCCAGCGCGCAGGCGCGCGATATCGCGCAGCGACATATCGGCAGAACTGTCTGCGGCGATCGCATCGAACGCGGCTACAGCGCCGGCGGCATCGCCCTTGTCGGACAGAACCGTCGCACCACGCAGGCGCGCCAGAACGGGATAAGCGCCGTGGGCATTGTCTTCGACCTGCTTGAAGGCGGCGAGCGCTTCGTCGGTCTTGCCATCGCGCGCCAATTGCAGCGCCTGGGCAAACGCATCACCAGCGGTGCCGGAGCGCATCTCGTCCCAATATTTATACCCGCCGAAGGCAGCCGTTCCTAGAACGATGGCCACGGCAAGCGCGATAATCAAAGCGCCATAGCGGTCCCACAGAGCCTTCGCCTTATCCTGGCGAATCTCTTCCTGAACCTCTCGAAAGAAACTGTCGTCCGTCATGAAACAGATCCGAGCGCCCCACATGCAGGGCCGTTGCGCGCCTTTTAGCGATTATTCGCGGCGTGGGAAGGGGGAAAGGCACGGTTCTTGACCGGCATTTGCAAAAATCAATTCGCAATCGCCATATTCGCGCCGGAGTTCGGCAACACTCAACCGCCTGTTCACAATCCCTCGTGCATTGAGTGATGATGTTGCGTTTGCGTATCTTTGTGTTGCTGGCTGCGGGCCTGAGCGTTTCTCCGGTGCGGGCCGATCCGCCGATGGCGGCGCGAAAGCCGATGCAGACTGTGATCATTTCGTTCGACGGTGCGCACGATCTCAATCAATGGCGACGCAGCCGCGCACTGGCCGCGCAGACCGGCGCACATTTCACCTATTTTCTGTCCTGCGTTTTTCTGCTTTCGCCCGAAACGAAGGGGACATATCAGCCGCCGCATATGAAAGCCGGGCGCTCGAATGTCGGTTTTGCGCAATCACGCGCCGAAGTCGAGCAGCGACTATACCAGATCAGGCTCGCCGTTTCGGAAGGCCATGATCTAGCCAGCCATGCCTGCGGCCATTTTGACGGTGGCCACTGGACTGCCGCAGACTGGAAACAGGAATTCGCATCGTTCGCCGACATTTTGCGCAACGCCTATTCCATCAATCAGATCGCACCCGAGCCGGATGATTGGAAAAACGTTGCGGCACGCGTGGATGGTGCACGCGCGCCATACCTTTCAACCGGACCTTCGCTCTACAGGGCAATTGCGGATGCCGGGCTGAGCTATGATGCGAGCGGCATTTCGCGCGGACCAGAAAAGCCCAATCTCGATGGCGCGATTGCGCGTTTTTCCCTGCCGCTGATACCAGAGGGGCCGAAGGGCGCGCGTGTGCTTGGAATGGACTATAATCTTTATGTCCGGCATTCTGCGGGCAAGGATAATCTCGCCCGCTCCAAGGAATTCGAAGACCGGAGCTATGCCGCGTTTCGGGCGGCATTCGACAAGCAATATGATGGCGAGCGTGTGCCGCTACAGCTTGGCTTTCACTTTGTTTTGATGAATGGCGGCGCGTATTGGCGCGCGCTTGAGCGCTTTGCATCCGAGGTTTGCACGAAACCCGATGTCGCCTGCATCAGCTATCGTGACTATCTGGCGCGCGCAGGATTCGGCCTTAAACGCGCGCCAGACCGCCAAGGTTAGGCTGGCGCATCACTCGAGGCGCCGCGTGCCAGATAGCGCCGATCGATCTCAGGCAGTTCCTGCCCATCAAGCGTTGCTTCGAATGCGCGTAGACGCTTGTAAATTGAAAGCAGTTCCACAATCGTTGGCCACGCGTTGACAAGGTACTGAAATGAACTCGATACCTGATTAAAGGCTGTCGAAATCTGTTGCCAGATACCGAGCGTAATCTTCCCTGCCGCGATGGTAGGAATAAGGATCAAACTCGAAAAAATGGCGTCTGCTTGCCCGAAGCCTGAGCGGAACACATTGAAATAAGCGTAGTGAAAATAAAGCCGGAAGTAGTTCTCTCGAACATTTTCGAACAATTCACGCGTGGTTGGCGGCTGCGCTCGGTTCGGGTCATCTTCGCCGTAGACCAGTTCTTTTCGATATGCCGCTTCGACGCGCTGGTTCCTGAATTCCAGTCCGGGTAGCTTTATACCAACTATAGCCAAAAGTCCTGTTCCGAACACTGCCCACACAAGCGAAGCGACAACAAGTGAGTAAGGAATCGCACCGACGAACGGCAATTCCGTGATGTGCCCAGACAATTTGGCCAAGACCGGTAGAAAGGCGATCAGCGTTAGAATAGCGTCGGCAAACGCAACACCAAGCCCTTCCATTGTGCTGGAAAAGCGCATTGTGTCTTCCTGAACGCGCTGCGAAGCACCCTCAATTTGACGTAAACGCGGCCACTGCGTCATGTAAAAATCATTCATCGCTGTTCGCCAACGGAAGATGTAGTGGCTAACAAAAAAGCGAGTGACTACAAAGTTCGTAACGAACATCGTTCCAATCCACACGTAGTACCAGAACATACTGTACAACTCTGCAGCTGTTACAGAATGCGGTGGTGTAAGTGCCTTTTGGAAAAGATCGAAGAACGGACCACGCCAATTGTTTACCGCTACGTATATTTCAACTGAAATATAAGTTGAAAACAAAATGAGCGCCGAACCGAGTATTGACCAATTTTGCCAGCGATGCGGTGCGTAAAGCAGCCAGAAAAAATAGAATGCCAGGACAAATGCCCAAAAATATATGTAAAACCACAAGAAGGGCGGCGAAATAAAAACGGCAACTCCAAGTATCGGCGGCTGATCGGCTGGCGCAGGCGGCAAACCAAAAACAGCTCCAAGATCTCTTCCTCCAAAGAACCAGAGCAATATGCCGAAAAGCGCCCATGCGACGGCGGAAATGAAAAACAATTTCGGTTTCGGAAAGAAGGATACGAACAAGACCGCGCTTCCTTGACTTGCTCCCCGCGACGCGGGGCGTGAAAAATCGCCGGCATAAAGTCACAGAATTTGCGGCAAAGGAATGGTTGGGGCTGGCTTTACCGCATTACATTATTGTCACGAAGTTGCGTGACGGTCGGGCCAGACGAATGCCGCGCTGACCAGAAGCACGAAAGCAGCCATTAGGGATGGCGCCAGATAACTGCCTGTCGAATACGCGAGTCGGCCAGCCACGATCGGCCCAATTATCTGCCCGACACCGAATGCCGCCGTCATCAATGCCAGGGCGCGGCGAGGCGAGCGAGGCGCAAGCAAGCGTCCAGCTTGCAACCCATAGGCCGTGACTGCAACGAAGGTTCCGCCCAGCAACAGACCGGAGAGAATCGGCCCAACCCGGCCACCGAGCGAAACGCTAGCCGCGACCCCGACCGCTTCGACCAGGCAACCAATAATATAGGCGCTGATTACGCCTCTCGTTCTGGCGAGCCTTCCCCATAAATGGATGGATGGAATAATTGCGAGGCCGGTTACCAACCACACGACCGCCTCAAAGATTCTGCCGCCATCGCCCTGACGCACGATCGCAACGAGGAAAGTGGCAGTGACGATATAGCCGAAGCCGAACAGGCCATAGGCAATGATCAGGCGAACCAGAGCCGGATCGCGCGGCAACGGCGGTTCCGCGCTGCTGTCACCCGCCTGCTGCACGGGCCCGGACTTGATCGTCAACCCCACGAAGCAGAACCCGGCAACAGAAAGAAGTGCCGCGCCAAACCAAGCATCCTGCCACGGAGCCTGTATCGACAAGAGCCACGCCATCATGAGTGACGACGCGGCAATGCCCACACCGACGCCCGCGAAATGGATGGATTGAAGGTGCGTCTGCCCTGCTGCCGCGAGATGCGAAAAGACAATAGAGGCAAGGAAAACCATAACGAAAGCGCTTGCGACACCCGCGAGAAAGCGCACGATGAGAAAAATGGCCAGGCTGTTGGTCAACCCCATGGCGGCAGCAAGCACAGCACTCGACGCAAGCGCGGCCAGCATGAGTTGCCTTTCACGCTGACCGCCCCAAGCACCCGCAGCAGCGAACGCGCCAACCAGGTATCCGAGATAATTTGCGGAGGCGATCCAGCCAGCATCGGTTGGCGAAAGACCAAGCCCTTCCATCATCAGGGGCAAAATCGGCGTGAAAACAAATCGCCCGATGCCCATCGCCACAGCCATTCCAATCATTCCGGAAAAAGCCAGACGCAAAGTTGAGCTTGAAACAGCGATCATAGGTTGCGGGTAGACTGCGAAATTCGATGGCGCAAGGCTGCGAAAAGCCCTTTCAATGGTCCAGAAACACTATTGGCACAATCAACAGTGGGTTTGAGATAGAAAGTGACGCGAGGGAGGCAAAAAAGTAAACATTTTGCTAGCGCACATTAACATACGGTGTTATATGCCTCCCATCCCGCTTGCCCCCCAAGCCCCAAGCCCGCAAGCGGTCGGCCCGTTCCCCAAGGAGCGGGCCTTTTTCTTTTCAAACCACGCTCAACGGGAGATGAGCGACGACGTGGCGCCGACCTGCCAAATCAACAGCAGGACATAACCGATGACGCTGACCATCAGGCCGCGGAAGGCCACCCATACGTAGCGATATTTTGCACGCGCAATGATGGCGAGCGTGTCCGCATTTGTCAGATATTCATTGAACAGAAAGGCTTCGTCCTTGCCTTCATAGGCAGCGGCAATTTTTTTGCGGTTGGACGACCAGCCCGCCCAATAAAGCGATGTAGAAGTTTTGACGTGGCGCGGCAGCACGACAAGTATCGCAGCGATAACGGAAACCAATACCGCCAAGGCCATAAAGCCTGACAGGATGATGGCGACCGGTTCGCCCGACTGATAGCGCGCGAGACTGAAAACCTGTTTGCCCTCGGTCGAGCTGATGAGGAACGCGATCATGAAAGTGAATATGAAGGCGGCCTTCTGGTCAGCGGTCGATATCTGATCATAGAATATATCATTCACCTTTATTAGATGTTTTATATATTCCTGATCCATTGCCGGTGTGTCGGTTGCCTTTTTATCCGAACTTGCTTCTTTCTTAGGCGCTCTCATAAGAATTAAGCTCTATATTTGTCGATTTTCTGCAACTAACTTTTTGAGATCAATGCCCTAACAATCGCTCCACAGCAACGAAAACTTGACAGTATCAATCGTTTGTATACGTGTGATTTATTGAGGGAAATAACATCGATATTTAGCGATGTCTGCACTGAGGCGAGTATTGCTCGCGCTGGCCGTTTCTGGCTGCGTGTGGCCGTCCAATGCTGAGGTCTTGCCGCGCAGCCAGCCTGCTGCCGGAACTGTTATTGCGCGTAAGGTTGGCGAAGAAGTTCGTTTCATAGATGTCAGTAACTGGCGCGGTATAGACGTTAATCAAGACTTGCTGCCGGGGGATATTCTGCGCACGAATGCGCTCGGAAATCTCGCGGTTCTGTTTTCGGACCGCACACAGGTGCGCCTTGGCCGCAATACGACGCTGGTGGTCAAGCAAATTGGCACGCCCTCCGAGACGAAGTTCAGCCTCGAATCCGGTACGATCTGGGCGCGTGCAGAACGTGGCGGGCAAGGGCTGACGGTTGAGACGCCAGCCGCAGCGGCGGCGATACGCGGGACGGATTGGACGATGACAGTGGATGGCGACAAGACCTCCATCATCGTTCTGGAAGGGCTGGTCGAATTCTACAACCCGCAAGGTTCCGTGCATGTTGCGGAAGGTGAAGCTGCGGTTGCGACGATTGGCCAAAAGCCGTCCAAGATTGTGATCGTCGCCCCGAAAGACCGCCAGCAGATGCTTTATTATCTGTCGCTGCGCAACTCGTTTGGTTGGATGCCGGCATCTCCCCTCTCCTCCCCTGAAATGCGGCGGGAGCGCGAGGTTCTGAACGCAAAGCCACCGGCCTCGCGCAGCGTTGACGATTGGCTGACACTGGCGGAGACGTCGCTCAATTACGATGGGAAGGCCGTTGCGATGGCTGCGGCGGAAAACGTCCGCGGCAAGCGTTTGACCCGCTCACAACAAGCGCGCCTCGATTTGCTCGACGCAATGGCGGTAGGCGCCAATCATGATTTCGAGGCCGCGGCGAAGCTTTTTGCACGCGCGTCACGGGGCCTTGATCCGCAACGCCGGGCAATCGCCCTTTATGGTGGCTATTTCGCTCGCTCGCTCACCGATCCCGACCGGGTGGAGCGCGAACCGAATGTGCCGCATAGCGGGCCTTACGGTGCGCTTGCAAAGGCCTGGACGACCGGTTTCCTGAAGGACATTCCGGCTGCCATCGAGGTTATCCGCCAAGCGGAAAAGGAATATCCAGACGATCCCTCATTACCTGCTTATCGAGCACAGCTTTCGATCCTGATCGACGATCGTGCACAGGTCGAAGAAGCGATTGCGCGCGCGCTTTCCATCGATCCGGACAATCCGACGGCGCTGGAAGCACGCTCCTATTTCAGGTCGGGTATTCAAAGCGACATGAAGGGCGCGCTGGCCGATACCGAGCGCGCGACTGCTCTCGCGCCTGGCTCCGCCTCGGCCTGGAATTCAATGGGCAACATTCACAGTGCGCGCGGCGGAACGCGCGAAGCGGAAGCCGCTTTCAAGCGCTCAATCGAGCTGGAGCCGACGGACCCGGTATCCTATGCCAATCTCGCGATTCTATATCTCGATCAGGACCGCGCGGCGGAAGCAAAAGTATTGATCGACAAGGCACTTGAACTCGACCCCGCTTTTGAAATCGCGCTTACAGCGCGCGGTCGCTACTATATGCAGACGGGCGAACTCGATAAGGCCGTTAACGATCTGCTGGCAGCCTCGACCGTCAGCCCCGCATATTCGCAGGGCCTGCTGTTGCTGGCGGCAGGATATTATGAAAGCGGCCAGCGCGAGCCAGCCGAGCAGGCTCTTGAAAACGCCAACCGACTTGATCCCAACGACCCGGTGACGGCCGATTTCGAGACGGCAATTGCGATTGACGCCTATGATTCCGACCGCGCAATTGCGAGTGCGCAGGACGCGCTGCGCCGCAGTCGCGCTCGGGGTGGAGACTATGCGCCGGTGAGCGCAAACACCGATGCTGGCTCGACGCTGAATGAAGCCTTCCGCTTGCAGGGACTGGATGCATGGGGGCGCTTTTATTCGGACAGCGCATTCGATGCCTTCTCTGGCGCTGCCTATGTCGATCAGGCTGTGACCGGTAGTGCCGATCCCTTTGCTGGCGACATTACCTATGGCGGCAATGTTGTGGTTCCGACGACCAATGACGCAGGGTTTTCCGCACTGTTTCAGGGGTTGATGTTCTCGCCGGAAATGATTTCCGGCCGCTCGCGCACGGCCAACCTAATTCGCCGCCCATTTGTGGAGGGGTCTATCGGCGGCGGGTTTGTAAAGTCCGGCACCGACTGGAAAGCGACAGGCGAAGCTGAACTGCAATCGTTTCAACATGGACCCTTCCCATGGAGCTTCTACGGCAATTTCAAATGGCTGCCTTCAGAAGAATATCGGCAGTATCTGGCTCCCGGCACGACGGTTCCCTATACGGATTTCACGCTGGATTTCGAAACCATTGCCGGCACGGCTTATGTGACGGCGCGGCCCACACCGAATGACCGGGTTGTCACCTATCTCGATATTCAGAATGTCGATGAAAAATATGCTGACGGGCATGCCGACTTCACCATTCCGACGCTGCTCTACAACGCGGCGGATTACAATCGGGATGTCAAAACGCGCTCCACCACGGGCGGCGTCGGCTGGAGCCACACATTCGGCTACCACAATGTTCTGAACACAGCGTTTTTCGTCAATGACGTGAAGCAAACCAGCGATACGCTGAGCGAAGGTTTCCTGCTGCCGTTGCTGCCTACTATACCACTGATAGCACAACAGGATGTGACGACCACAGATCAGCGCACATATGTCGGTGCGATCAATCATACCGTTGAAGCAGACGACATTGTCTGGCGCTACGGTGCGGATGTCGGCCAGCTCAATCTGGCCCAGACCTACACGACAACTGTTGGCTTTCCAGCGTTTGGCATAGGCAACGTGACGGACACGCGCAGCGACGATACGGACGTAACATTCGGACGCATCTATGCCGACGCGGCAATGCAGATCACGCCTGATCTCAAGCTCGAAGGTGGCGCATTCGGAACGTTTTCCAACGGCTCTGTGGACGTGGAGCGGTTTGAGCCGCGCGCGGGATTCGCATGGGATTTCATGCCGGGTCATTCGCTGCGCGTCGGTTATATCCGCGAGACGGAGGCCGCCAACAATATGACGCTGGCGCCGATCGGTGTCGTCGGGCTGCAATCCAACCAGACGCCGCTTGCCATTGGTGGCTATTCGGACACGATCGCTGCCAGATGGGATGCGGAGTGGACCAGCAGATTTTTCACTTCGGTCGATTATCAGCATCAGTCGATGCATGACCTGCTGATCCCGATACCAGGTTCAATCCAAACATTATCGGTGACGGAAGGACGAATAGATCGCGTGAGCGGGACTGCAAATCTGTGGCTCGGCCATGGTTTTGGCGTGTTCGCCACCGCGTCTTATGCGGATTCGGAGAATGAAGACCCCGACAGTGCCGGATATGGCGACGGGCTGGCCTATGTGCCTGAAACGACCGCGCGCGCAGGCGTGACATGGGTCAATCCCGCCAACGTAAAGGTAACGCTCGCGGCAAGCTATGTGGGTGAGCGCGAAACGCAGGTGGCTGGCGATAATCTCGACGGCTATTGGACGGCGGACGCGTTCCTGACGTGGGAGCCTTTCGACAAGCGCTTCGAGCTTCAACTTGCGGGTTACAATTTGCTCGATGAGGAATTTCTTGTCGCTCCCAACACGCCAGGCTGGGGACAGACCTTTACGGGAACACTCAAGGTCAGGTTCTGATGGAAGCGCGCCCCTGGTGGACGCGGCTTGCCGGATTTCGGACTGGCCGCCCTTCCGCACAGAATCGGGGCCGCGGCCTGGGGCTGACGGCACTGCTGGCTGGACTGATTATTGCGCTGGTTTCGCAGACCGGTCCGTGGCGGCTGCTTGATGAGCGCAGCTTCGACTATCTTTCCACGACGCTTGCGCCCAAGCGGCCCGACAACGGACCAATCATCGTAGCGATTGACGAGCCGTCACTGGCTGAAATCGGAAAGCAGTGGCCGTGGCCGCGCGACCTTCACGCCAAGCTGGTGACGGCGCTGCGAAGCGCGGGCGCAAAGGCGATTGGGCTGGACATAATTTTCGCAGAGCCTTCCACACCGGAGGCTGATGGCGCACTGGCTGCAGCAATGGGGCCAGATGTGGTGCTGGCGTCGGACATTACAATTCTTGAAACGCCGCAGGCCAGCCAGATGCTGCGAACGGAACCTCTGCCCGAGCTGACCGCTGGCGGAGCGCGATCCGGTGTTGCCTCCATCGTGCTCGACCGCGACGGCGCGATACGGCGCATTCCGACTTATGACCATAGTTTCGCGAACACGCTGCTGGGGCAAAATCGGACCGTGCCGGACACGTCTCTGATTCAAACCTATGGTCCGGCGCGCACCTACCCCACCGTCTCCTATTATCAAGCGCTGGACCCCGCATCTTTCCTGCCGCCGGATTTCTTTCGAGGACGCACGGTTGTAGTTGGCCTTTCGATGCAGGCTGCTCCGAAGATGGATGCAGGCGGGGCCGACGCCTACGCAACTTCGTGGAGCGCCCGAACCGGAACGCTGGTTTCGGGCGCGGAAATACAGGCAACGGTTTTCGACAATCTGGCGAGCGGTCAGTTCATCCGCAGCGCGCCGTTGTGGGCGGCAATCGCGGCTACATTCGCCTCAGCTGCGCTCGCCGCATTGATGGCGTGGCCAGGAACAAGCTGGCGGACCTTTGTGGTGGCGTTAGCTGGATTTGCGGGCCTCATCGCCGGGTCATTCATATTACTCAGGTTCGGCAGAATCTTCGTGCCACCGGCCGCACCGGCATTTGCTTTTGCGGCGGTATCGCTTGCGCAGGGTGCCCGCGATTATGCCGCCGAACGCCGCTTGCGCCGAGAGATCACGCGCGCGTTTTCGCAATATCTTTCGCCAGAACTTGTGAGGCAGCTTACACATGATCCGAGCAAGCTTAAGCTTGGTGGCGAGCGGCGGACGCTGAGCATTTTGTTCTGTGACGTGCGCGGCTTCACAACTATTTCCGAGCAGATGAAGGATAGCCCAGAGCGCCTGACGGCGCTCGTCAATCGACTTTTGAACCCGCTTTCCGACGCGGTGGTGAACGCGGGCGGCACAATCGACAAGTATATTGGTGACTGCATCATGGCGTTCTGGAACGCGCCGCTCGACGATCCCGACCATGCCGCACACGCCGTGCAGGCTGCTTTGGCGATGCTGACGGCGCTGGACAGGTTGAACGCCGAACTGGCTGCCGAGGCTGCCGAACGCGGAGAGCAAGCACTGGCGCTGAAGATCGGCGTCGGGATCAACACCGGCGACTGTGTCGTCGGGAATATGGGCTCAGAAAAACGCTTCGATTATTCAGCGCTGGGGGATGCCGTAAATCTGGCTTCGCGGCTGGAGGGCCAGACCAAGAATTACGGCGTTTCCATATTGCTGGGTTCAGAGACGGCAAGACTGGCCGGCGCAAAAATGCCGGTAATCGAATTGGATCGCGTCGCGGTGAAGGGCAAAACCGAACTCGCTACAGTCTCGACCGTGCTTTCGGCTGCGCCTTCCGCAGAGGTAAAAAAGGCGCATGAAGCCTTTTTGTCGGACAATTATGCAGGGCGGGTTCAAAAGGCGATTGCGCGGCTGCATTGGCTGGAAGAACAGATTCCAGAGTTGCGCGGATATTATTTGCGCCAACGCAGGCATCTTCTGGAGAATAATCGCGACTAAAAAAGCGGACAAAATGCGCAGTGGCGCAATTTTGCCTGTGGTGATACGCCCGCCATATGAGCAATGTGCGGAAAGATGTTCATACGGCGGGTATCCCGGTGCTTTGCGTTTCATGCGAAGCGCGCCACCGTGGTGTTTGCGGCGCGCTCAACCCTGAGCAGCTTCTGACACTCGCGAAGTCCTCTTCGATACACCGCACGGCTGAGGGCGAAGTGCTGGTGGGCGACGCTCAGGACGTCGAACGCTACTCCAATGTTCTCGGCGGCGTGGTGAAGCTGACCAAGACCCTGTCTGACGGTCGGCAGCAGATTGTTGGTCTGCAATTCGCACCGGATTTCGTCGGCAGGCCGTTCAAGACGGAAAGCGTGCTTACGGCAGAAGCGGCGACAGAGGTTGATCTGTGCTCATTTCCACGTCGGGTCGTTGAAAAAATGATGGCCGACCAGCCGGATCTGCAGCGTCGCCTGCTCGACCAAACGCTGAAAGAACTCGATCAGGCGCGCGACTGGATGGTGATGCTGGGGCGCAAGACGGCTGCAGAGAAGGTCGCCAGCTTTCTTCTGATGATCGCGCGCAATATCCGCCCCAGTACCGACCCGGATGCCCACAGCGCATCTTTCGATCTGCCGCTCTCGCGCGCCGACATCGCAGACTTTCTTGGGCTCACCATCGAAACCGTTAGCCGACAAATGACGCGTTTGCGCACAGAGCACATAATTCGCATCGAGAACAATCGGCACGTCATTATCGAAGACTTCAATCGTCTCGTTATACGTGCTGGCGATTGATTGACCTGAATCAACGTCAAGACGCAGCGCGCATGGCAAAGACTGGCATCTGCAACGCAGAGGAATGCCATGACCGCTTCGTCACACCGCGCGATTGAAACCAACGTTCCGCGCTATACGAGTTACCCAACCGCACCGCATTTTCACAAGGGGGTGGGTGCAGGGACAGTTGCGGGCTGGCTGGATGCAATCCCGCAAGGCGACGCGCTCTCGCTTTACCTGCACATTCCGTATTGCGACCGGCTCTGCTGGTTTTGCGCGTGTCATACGAAGCAGACACTGCGCTATGATCCGGTGAGCGAATATCTGCAAGCACTACATGCAGAAATTCGTACGGTCGGTGCGCGCATTGCTGGACGTGCAGCCGTGCGCGCGATCCACTGGGGCGGCGGTTCGCCAACCATGCTGAAGCCGGAGGATATGAAGGCGCTGCGGGCGGAAATAGACAAGGCCTTCGCTGTTGCGCCGGACGTCGAATTCAGCATCGAGATCGACCCCAACGATATGGGGGACGAGCGGCTGGATATGCTGGCCGAAATCGGGATGAACCGCGCCAGCCTTGGCGTGCAGGATTTTGACGAACGCGTGCAGAAGGCAATCAATCGCGACCAAAGCTTTGAACTCACGGCCGGAATTGTGGAAGGATTGCGCGAACGCGGCGTGCGGTCCGTCAATCTCGATCTGCTTTACGGCTTGCCGCACCAGACCCTGAACACGCTGGCTGCAACTCTGGATCAGGCGCTTTCACTACGGCCAGACAGGATTGCGCTGTTCGGCTATGCACATGTGCCGTGGTTCAAAAAGCACCAGACGATGATTGATGAAGAGGCCTTGCCGAAGGGACTTGAACGTCTGGCGCAGGCGCGCGCCGCCGCGCAGCGCGTTGTCGCTGAAGGATATGAGGCCATTGGCATCGACCACTTTGCCCTGCCCGGCGACAGCCTCGCTATCGCCGCACGCCAGGGGCGGCTGCGGCGCAATTTCCAGGGTTATACCGACGATCGTTGCGAGACGCTGATCGGTCTTGGACCTTCCTCCGTGAGCCGCTATCGCGATGGATATGCGCAGAACATCGTAGCCACCGCAGACTATTGCCGCGTCGTTTCAGATGGCGAGTTGGCGGCGGCGCGCGGGATCGCATTTTCCGACGATGACCGGATGCGTGGGTGGGCAATCGAGCGACTGATGTGCGATTTTGCACTCAGCACGCGCGGGCTGCTCGACCGCTTCGGCCCTCCTGCTCAGGCGTTATTGGCAGAAGCGACGATTTTAGCGCAATCGCCAATGTCGGGGTTGAGGCAGGATGGCGACCTTTTCACCATTACGGACCAGACCATGACACGTCTGGTTGCTTCGCATTTCGATCCCTATTTCGCGAAGGGCGGCGCGCGCCATTCGGTTGCGGTTTAACGCTTACTCGGGCGAAGCGATAACGCCCTTCTTGAGAAGCAAATTGCCGTAATGTCGCGTTTCGCCGGTCTGGACGATAGCGAATGCGGCTCGCGCGCGCTCGTAGAACGCGAAGCGTTCCAACGGCTTGATGGCGGCAGGCTTGTCCGCGACTTCGTCGATGACGCTCTGCATAAGCGCAACAACGGGCGGCAGCGTATTTGCGTCGCCCACAATCGCCATGCTGCACACGGGATCGTCCACGAAATCGTCGAGCGGCATGACGCTCAATATTGCACGCGTGACTTGCGGCGCGCTCAAACCATCGAGCCGTACAAGTTCGGCAGCGCAGGATTCGGCGGGGAAATTTGCATCGGCGATGACGATGTCGTCGCCATGGCCCATCGCGCGCAAAATGCGCAGCAACTCGGGCGAAAGAACCGGATCAATACCACGCAGCATCAGGTTTCTCCCGGAACCGGAGCGTTCTTGCGTATCAGCCCGGCCAGCTTGAGATCGTCCCAAAGACCTGTCGGCAGTTCGCGCGAAAATAGCTCGACATTGGCGAATACTTCCGCACGGCTCGCGGCGCCGGGGATGATGGTTTTGATCGCCGGATGTCCCGCCGGGAATTGTAGAGCAGCCTCGATGAGACGCACGCCGTGTTCCCTACACACGGTTTCCAGCCTGCGCACGCGCTCCAGAATTTCAGGCGATGCGGGAGCATAATTATAGCGCGCGCCTTCGACTGGACCTGTTGCCAAAATCCCCGAATTGTAAGGCCCGCCAAGCATGATGCCGACATCGCGCTTGACGCATTCCGGCAGAAAACTTTCGAGCGCATCCTGTTCGAGCAGAGTGTAGCGACCTGCCAGCAGGAAGCAGTCGAAATCGCCCATGCCGAGCAGGGTTTGACAAACCTGCCACTCGTTCACCCCTGCTCCGAACGCCTTGATGGCACCTGAATCTCTAAGCTCGACAAGCGCGCGATAGCCACCGCGGTCAAAGAGTTCGCGAACGCGCGCATCACTGGCTGCGCGGGAACCATGCGTAAAGGAATCGACATCGTGAACGAACAGGATATCTACCGCTTCAAGGCCCAGCCGTTCGAGGCTTGCTGCGTGGCTGCGCATGACGCCGTCGTATGAATAGTCGTAGACGATGCGTTTTTGCGGCACGTCGACAAAGGCTTCGGGCGTAACGTCCTGTGGGTCGCAATCTTCCAGCAACCGGCCAACCTTCGTCGAAACCGTAAGCTCTGAACGTTCAAAATGCTTGAATGCTTCGCCCATACGCATTTCCGAGCGACCCAGACCATATTGGGGCGACGTATCGAAATAGCGGATGCCGGACACCCACGCCGCTTGCAGGGCAGCGTGCGCATCCGCATCATCTATCTTGCGATAGAGATTGCCGAGCGGCGCGCCGCCGAACCCAAGACGGGTCAGCGGCACAGGTCGCTTGCTGCTTAATTGAACCAACTCGGCAGGGTTCATGTTCGATATCGCCTCCCGGAATCAGGCAGGCACCCGCCCGCCAACGGTTGTGCCTGCCTGCCCTCCGCGCAGCGGAGCGCCCTTTCGAGCGCCCCGCGGCAAAGGCCTACATGCCCTTTGATTTCAGGATTGCTTCAGCGTTTTCAGAAGTCACCTTCTCTGTCGGCAAGGTGATGGTCTTTTCGACCTTTTCGCCATTCAGGAACTTGATGGCCTGACGAAGGCCCTCAGCACCCGGCGTCGCATAGAGGAAGGTGGCGGTAAGCTCGCCATTCTTCACCCAGGTAACGCCCTCGGCCGGAAGCGCATCAATACCGATGAACTTGATTTCCTTCTCACGGCCGGCGTCCTTCGCTGCCAGATAAGCGCCATAGGCCATCGGGTCGTTGTGACCATAGACGAGGTCGATCTTCTCATTGCTGCGCAGAGCGTTGGCCATGATGTTGTAGGCTTGGTCCTGCTTCCAGTCGCCGGACTGCTGGTCAAGCAGATTCTTGATGCCGGGTTCCTTGTCGGTAAATTCGTGGAAGCCGTCATGACGGTCATGCGCGGGTTGCGTGCCCATGCCACCCCAGATTTCGACGACATTGCCCTGCGCCTTGCCGGCTCCACCCAGAAGCTCGACAGCATATTCGCCAGCCGCGCGACCGATCAGCTTGTTATCGCCGCCGACGAACTGCGTGTACTTGTCTGTCTCGACGTTGCGGTCGAGAACGAATACGGGGATTTTCGCGTCGATTGCCTGAAGCACCACGCCCGTGAGGCCAGCGGATTCCTTCGGCGAAATCAGCAGCGCGTCGACCTCTTGGCGAATGAGATTTTCGACATCGGCAACCTGCTTTTCTGTCTTGTCTTCGCCGTCGGTGATGATGAGCTCGACCTCTGGGTGCTTCGCCGCTTCTGCGATGATGTCCTTGTTGAATTGGGCGCGCCATGGCTCGATCGTGGTTGCCTGACTGAAGCCGATCTTGAATTTCTTGTCCTGCGCAAATGCGTTCTGGCTGGCGGTCAGCGCGGTGGTGGCCGTCAATGCGGCAATGGCTGCAAGTCCGATAAGGTCACGACGTTTCATTTGACATTTCCTCCGGTTTTTTGGGCAAGTATTTGTTCTTGCGTGCCCCTGTCTGTGGACACGTCTTTCCGCGCAGGCGAACCGAGTGCCGGGCGCAGGAAGCTGAGCATATCGAGGGCGTTGCGCTCCTGAACGAGGACAGTGCCCACGATGATCAAGCCCTTCAGCACGAGCTGAAGATTGGAATTGATGTTGTGCAGTTGCAGGATGTTCGACAGCAGGCCGAAAATGAGCACACCGCAAAACGTGCCAGCCATCGAGCCGCGCCCACCCATCAGGCTTGTGCCGCCGATGACAACTGCCGCGATGGCGTCCAGTTCGAGGCCAGCGCCGGCATCGGGCTTACCCTGCCGGTATTGCGCGACATAAAGGACAGCGGCGATGCCAGCCAGCAGGCCGGAAAAGGCATAGGTCGCGATTTTCACCTTGCCTGCATCAATGCCGGAAAGCCGCGCAGCCTCCTCATTGCCACCTATCGCATAGACATATCGGCCAAAGGGCGTGAACCGCAGCGCGGCGGCATAAATCGTGATGGCCGCGATGAAGAACAGGCCCGGCATCGGCACCACACCGAACACCAGCGAACGCAGAACGTCGAATTCCGCAACTGCGTTGCTGCCCGTGTAAACGGGCAGGACGGCGTTGTTTTGCCCGGCGGTTAGACGCGCGATACCGAGCGCGGTTACCATCATCGCCAGGGTCACGATGAACGGCTGCAACCTGCCGCCGACGATGATGATGCCGTTAATCGCGCCAAAGCAGAAACCAACGCAGGGCGCGACGATCAATACGCCGAGCACGCCGAATTTCGTGGGGATCTGCGGTATCAAATACCAAAGCAGCAGAGCCGCGAGAATCAAGCCGACGACAAGCGGGACAATAAGGCCGCGCGTGCGGTCCAGCGTGACGTCACGACCGGGATCAATGCCGATGTGCTGCTTTTCAAGGTTGGTGAACACAAAGCGCGTAATGGCGAAGCCAATGGTGAGCGCGACAATGCCCGCCATCGGCAGGCCGAAAGCGACAGCAGGCGTATCGCCCGGCACGGTCAGCAACATTGCGCAGACCACCGAGCAAATCGCCATGATCGAACCCACGGAAAGGTCTATGCCGCCCGTTATGATGACCGCAGTCATGCCTGTCGCGATGAGGCCCGTGGTTGAAACCTGCCGGAGAACGTCCAGCAAGTTACCGGAGGACAGGAAGATGTTGTTCCCCTTGGAACTGACCGGCGACAGAAACACGCCGACAAGGAATATCGCGATCAGCCCCCAATAGAGCTTGGTGCGGGAGATCATGCGCAATGCGCTCACGCCGCGGCCCTCCCCGACGCGTGAGGGGCGGCAAGCTGCATTACACGTTGTTCCGTTGCGTCTTCTCGTGTGAGCGTGCCGCGCTGCCGCCCCTCCGCCATGACCAATATCCTGTCGGACAAAAGCAGGAGTTCGGGCATTTCCGAACTGACGACCGCAACTGCGATTTTCTCATCTCGGGCAAGGCGGAAGATCAAATCGTAAATCTCGCGTTTGGCGCCAACATCTATGCCTCGGGTTGGCTCATCCAACAGAAGGATTCTCGGCCGGGTTGCCAACCATTTGCCGATCACGACCTTCTGCTGATTGCCGCCTGACAAACTGCCCGCAGGCTGATCCGTTCCCGCGCAGCGAATACCCAACGACTTGACTGCGCCGGACGCAAGCTTTGCCTCTTCGCCGAAAGCGCGCAGTCCGAATTTCGATAAGCGGGCCAGAACCGGTAGTGCGACGTTGTCCTTGATCGAAGCATGCAGATGGAGGCCTTCGGATTTGCGGTCCTCTGTGACCAGCGCTAGTCCCTTGCGGCGGGCGTCTCGCGGCGATGCAAAATGCACGCGTTCACCGTCAACGAAAATCTCGCCGCCAACACGGCCTTCCGTCGAGCCAAAAATGGATTCGAGAATTTCCGTACGGCCCGAACCAAGCAACCCGCCTATGCCCAGAATTTCGCCGGGGTGCAGATCAAAGCTCACGCCTTTCAGCACTTCGCGCCATTCGCGCCGGTGCGGGATTGAAAGCGTGAGGTCGCGCACGGAAAGCACGGGCGATTTGTGAATCTCTGCTTTGCCTATGTTGGCGGAGAGCAGATTGCGCCCGACCATCGCGGCAATGATGTCGTCTTGCGTCATTCCCGACATGTCGCGGGTGAGCACATGGCGACCATCGCGAAACACCGTCACGCGATCCGCGAGTTCCATCACCTCGTCCAGTCGGTGCGAAATGTAGACGATGGCCACGCCCTGCGAAGCCAACTGGCGGACGATGCGGAAAAGCCGCTCACATTCGGAAGGGGAAAGCGCGGACGTTGGCTCATCCATGATGAGGATGCGCGCGGAGAGCGATAGCGCCTTCGCGATTTCGACGAGTTGCTGCTCACCCATTCGCAATCCGCCAACGCGCGCGTCGGGGTCAAGCTCAATGCCAAGCCGGCCAAGCAATTCGCGGGCCGCTTTTCGCGCCGCGCGCTTATCGACAATCAGACCCGCAATGCGCGGCTCGCGACCCAGAAAGATGTTGTCTGCAACGCTGAGCTCGGGAACGAGATTCAGTTCTTGATGGATGATCGCGATGCCAGCCTGCTCGGCCTGTCGAATGCTGGCAAACTGCATCGGCCTACCATTGATGCGTATCTCACCCTCATACGATGTGTGAACGCCCGACAGGATCTTCATCAGCGTGGATTTGCCCGCGCCGTTTTCACCCATCAACGCATGAATTTCGCCGGGCCGAAGCGCGAAGTCGACATCCGTCAGCGCCGCAATGCCGCCGAAACTCTTGCTGACCTTGACGGCCTCAAGAACATAAGCAGTGGAAGTTTCAGGGGCATGGGCAGGCATCGTGACGCGGCCTCCCTTCCCCGTCGGTGATACAATTCTAGGTAATCTAAACGTTTCGAAACTGTCAATCACAAGGCGAATGAAATTTACCGTGACTGCCTCGCAAATCTGCTATATCGCTTAAATAAAAGGCTTTTATTTGCGCAAATGCGGAAGTCGACCTGTCGAAACGTTTCATTGAAGGTGCGAAATGAAGGGAGTTGGAAGGTCTGGCGCGCCGACCATGCTGGATGTCGCGCGAGAGGCCGGCGTTTCAGTCGCGACCGTATCCGCGTTCATAAACAATACGGCGCGCGTGAGCCCCGGAACCACTGGCCGCATTGAAACGGCTATCCGCCGGGTGGGCTATCAGCGCAACGCTGTTGCGCGCAGCCTGAAGCTCGGCAAGACCCACACGATCGGCCTTACGGTTCCGCATATCACCAACCCGTTTTTCACCGAGGTGGTGGCGGTTATCACGCAGGCGTTCGACCGCGCGGGCTATGCCGTGATGCTGTTCTGCACGGACGAAAATCTCAGCAACCAGGATGAGCAGATCAGGCTATTGCTGGATCGCATGGTGGACGGGTTGATTGTCGCGCGAGTGGGTGACGATGAGGCGTTTGGCAACATCGTGCGCACCGCTAAAGTTCCCATCGTGCTGATCGACCGGCTTTGCGACGGGATCGATCTCGACGCGGTCGTTCTCGACAATAAGGCGGCGGTATTCGAGGCAATCGAATATCTGGCGCGGCTCGGCCACAAACGGATTGGCTATATTACGGGCGAGACGGATATTGCCACGATGCGCGAGCGCGATGCGGGCTATCGCGCGGCGCTGGCGGCACGCGGTATCGCATTTGATCCGCTGCTGGTGCGGCGCGGCGATTTTCACGAGAAGGACGGCTACTCGGCAGCGATGCAGCTGATGACCCTGCCTGATAGACCAACAGCGATTTTTTCCGCGAACAATCCGATGGTGGTTGGCGCAATGAAGGCAATCCGCGATCTCGGCCTTCGCTGCCCCGAAGACGTGTCTGTGATCTGCTTTGACGATTTTCCATTCGCGGATGTTTTTCAGCCGCAAATGACAACGGTGCGCCAGCCAGTCGAAGCGATTGGCGAACAGGCTGTGGCGATGCTGCTGGATCGCATCAATGGCAATGCGCCCACCGATCCACGCCGCCTGACGTTGCGCGGGAGACTGATGATCAGAAGTTCCTGTGTTGCGGTTCCTGCGGCCAGCAGCGAGCCGCAGAGTCAGTCCGCGTGAAGCTGACGAGAAATGGCCGGACCGATTGCAACATTGCGAAATTGCGCTTCAAAGCCCGCCCGCTGCGGTGAGCAAGCCATGACGCCAGTATTTATAGGCGCATCAGAAAATGGCGCCAGCCGCGCCATCTGCCATGCCTGCCCGGCTATCGAATATTGAACTCTGACCGCGGTGCCATGACGGGTTACACGTACTTTGACTTCGTCGGATGGGCTGGCGTACGGCAAAGGAATGACCGACCAATCTGAAACTCCTCGCGTGACCACGACGCTGAAATGCATCAAGCCATCGGTGAATTCTATTCCAGTCTTGATCCAGTTGCGTTCGTCCAGACGCAGCATGACACCGGCCTGATCGTATAGTTCCTGATATTTGCCGATGATGGTGGCTTCTATCGTGAAATCACATTCCACCGAGCGCAAGAAGGCGTGGCCATCATCGCGATGGAAACCATAGAATGTTTCTTGCCAGAAATCGGTCTTGTCGCCGCTTGTCAGCGAAAGCCTGTCGTTTGACGACTTCCAGTGTGGCGGCTCGTTAAGCCAGCGAAAATCCTCAAACATTTTTCATCCGTTCTGACGGCTGGCGCTAAGCTTTTCAAACAGGATCGCAACAGCCTCAGCTCCCGGATCATTGTGCCCAAGGATTTTTTCTTCGGCGACATAGGTCGCGCGCCCTGCTTTCGCCTGCCCGATTGTCGCTGTGTGGTTCGCGCCTTGCCGCGCGGCTTTGGCGGCAGCGTCGAGCCCATTGCGCAGATTGGCCAGCGCCGGGACGAGCGCGTCGATCATCGTTCGGTCGCCGGGATTTGCACCTCCGACCTGACGGATCCTGTCGAGCCCGGCCGACAGGCCATCAACCCAGTCGCTGCCGCTTGCGGAGGCATCGCCTGCCGCAGCGAAGAAGATCGCCAGCAGCACGCCAGAGGATCCGCCCATAGTTTGCGAAAGCTCCATTCCAATTGCGCGATACAATTGCGTCATGTCCGCAAGCGGTAACCTGTCGAGCGCGGATTTCAGCGCTCGTGCTGCGGTCGCCAGCGTTGTTCCCGTGTCGCCATCGCCAGATTTCGAATCGAGCAGGTTCAGTTGCTGCTCTGCCCCGATGAGAATATTGCAGCAGCGTTCGATCAGCGCGCGGCGCTCTGTGTTTTCAGAAGGGATTGGCAGGATATGCGCGAGCCCATTCGGCAGGGGATAAATCTCGACCGAACCGAAGGGATTCGTTCCCGACCATGCAGCAGGCGCGGCAGGCGCAAGCAGCGCGTGCTCAATGTCTTTCGCTAATGGCAGCAGCGAGATGGAAAAGCCCTGCATGCTAAGCGAGGTCATCATCGCTGCGGGTCCAACGATCCATTTGATCTGGCTCGCGATTTCGCTGTGCGCGATGTCTTCGGCCAATATCGCCATTTCAAGCTGGCTTGCGCCGCCGAGATTGTTGAGCAGCAAGGCGTGAGGACCAGACTTGATGTGCGGCACAAGTTTGCCGATCATCATTTCCACCGCCCGCCGCGCGCCTCTAAACTCAACCTGCTCAATACCGGGTTCGCCATGTACGCCCAGGCCAAGCTCGGCGTAGCCCGGCGGAATGCGGGTTTCTCTCGGCGAACCGGGGATCGTGCAGGTGTCGAGCGACATTCCTATGGACACCGCGCCATCGATGACACGCTTTGCGACGGCGGTAACGCTTTCAAGGTCTTGACCGGCTTCCGCGACCGCGCCTGCGATCTTGTGCACAAACAGCGCGCCAGCCAAACCCCGCGCCTGCGGAAGATCAGGCAGGGCGATGTCGTCATCCACGATCACCATGCTGACATTGAGCCCAAAGGTGCGCGCACGCTCTGCGGCGAGGCCGAAGTTCAGACGGTCGCCGGTGTAGTTTTTCACGATGAGCAGACATCCCGCCTCGCCCGTAACGGACAGGATCGCGGCCAGCACCGCATCCACCGAAGGCGAGGCAAACACGTCTCCGCAGACGGCGGCGGTGAGCATGCCCTGCCCGACGAAGCCTGCGTGCGCGGGCTCATGGCCGGAGCCGCCGCCTGACACGAGCGCGACCTTCGACTTGTCCCAATCGGTGCGCACGACGACCTTGATGTGTGGATAGCCATCCAGCCTCGCGAGCCGTCCGCCAGCGCCTCTCAGCAGGCCGTCAATCGCCTCGGTGACGAGTGTCTCGCGGGAATTTGTGAAATGCGGCATGTCAGGCTCCTTGAACGAGGCGCGTGTCGTTTGCACCGGATTAACGTGGAGCGCAGACAGGGCTTTCTCCCGTCAAACATTTGCCCCCAATCTTGAGGTGCGTCAAACTGAGATATTGAGGCAGGCTTGGGACCGCTGTCGATTGAGGGTCAAGTTTCAGAGCCGGTCGCCAGGCTGCCTTGTATGGTGACGTCAGGCTTGATGGCGAAATGCAGCCGCGACTGATCGGTACGATAGAACGTAGAGAAATATTCTACAAACGCCCCACTGCTGAGGTACATCGCAAACGATGCCTTATAGGAGCGATTGCTCGCGCTTAACGAGTTCCGCCTCAAGGTGCCGGGCGACCTTCGAGCACTGCGCCGAGACGCGTGACCAACTTGACGAGTTTGGGACCAACGACTTCGAGACAAGCTTCTCGCGGCACAATATCGACGATGCCGCCGCAAGTGAGCGCCACGCGCGGTGAGCCATCGGTTGGCTTGAAGGTAACTCCGACTGCATTGATGTAGCTATACCAGGTACCGAAAATCGAAACAAAGCCGCGCTCGGCCAAGTCGACGACTGCCTGATCTACCAGCTCGATGATCTTGCCTTTCCTGGCAGGCTCGGCGGCCACCATCTGCGCAACCAGTTGCTTGCGCGTTGCGGGGTCGCTGTCCGCAACATAGGCCAAGCCCATCGCCGTTCGCCAGATCGGCAGCCGCGAACCTACGTTGAGTTGCAGAGAAACCGGCGCCATCGACCGGCAGTTCGCAGCGTAGACCATCTCCGCGCCATCACGCATGCCAAGCGCCACGGCGGCCCCCGTTTCGTTAGCAAGCTCCTGCATCAGCGGGCGAGCCATATGGACAACCGCGCTTGAACTCAACGCGGAATAGCCCAGCGAAACCGTTGCGGGGCCGATGCTGTAACGACCAAGATCGTCGTCGTAATGTAGATAACCGAGACTGACGAGCGTAGCGGTCAGCCGGGAGATGGTCGCCTTCGGCAGCCTCGTGCGCTCAATGAGATCCTGATTGCCGAGTGTGGCATCTTCAGCTTTGAACGCACGCAGGATTTCCAGCCCGCGCGTCAGTGTAGCGGCGGAGTTTCCCGCTCCTGAATTGTCGTGACCCTCGGCGCGCTTCGTTCGCTTGCGCATCTATGTATCCTCTCCCTCGGCCGCGCTCGTTTGTCCCCGTCCAAGCGCAACTGAAATATAATTTCATTTTTGTTGACGTCAGCCAAGCCGCTTGTCAATAATCGGTTTTGAGGCTGTTTGAACAACCAAGGTCAAGCCCAGGTGCTCAGTTATATCCTGCGACGACTAATTGCGATGCCGTTTCTCATCCTCGGTATCGTAACGCTCGCTTTTCTGCTGACAACAGTGGTGAAGGGCGACCCGCTCAGCGCCATCGTTTCCGAGCGGCAGATGAATAATCCAGAGGTCGTTGCTGCCGCCAAGGCCCGCTGGGGGTTGGATAAAAGTCTGCCCGAACGCTATGCGATCTATGTCACGAACCTGCTCAAAGGCGATATGGGCACCTCGTTCATCACGCGCCGCCCGGTTGCGCAGGATGTCATGTATCGCTTGCCCGCAACGATGGAACTCGTGCTTTCGGCGATGCTCATCGGCTCCGTTGTGGGAATCACACTCGGCGTAACAGCCGCCTATTTCCGAGACACTGCAATCGACCATTCCGCACGGTTTTTCGCTCTGTTCGGTTCTTCAATCCCGGTTTTCTGGCTGGGGCTCGCGCTGCTCTATCTGACTTCAGTGAAATGGGGAATTTTGCCGGGTTCCGGCCGAGTTGATGCGCGCGCGGCGCTTCCGCCCGTTGTTACCGGGTTTATTACCATCGATGCGCTTCTGGCGGGTAATTTCAAAATATTTGTCGATGCACTTTGGCATCTGATCCTGCCGTCGCTCGTGTTGGGCTGGACGGTTGCGGGCACGATTTCGCGCCTTGTGCGCGCAAATATGCTCGAGGTTATGGGCCGCGAATTCATTCTCACCGCGCGCGCCAAAGGTGCTGGTGAGCTACGCGTCGTGATCCGCCATGCGCTGCGCAACACGCTTGTGCCTACACTTACCGTAATAGGTTATTCCTTCGCCTACCTACTCACTGGTGCAGTGCTGACCGAGACCATTTTCTCATGGCCCGGAATGGGATCTTACGCCGTGGATGCGGCGCGAGGTCTCGATTTTCCTGCCATTATCGGCGTGACCATCGTTGGTGGCGTGATCTTCCTTCTAACCAATCTTGCGACCGACATTGCCTATGTCGTGGCCAATCCACGCGTGAGGTTGGGATAGGGAGATGAGCGTAGCAACAACGCTTCGAATTCCGCGGCTGCATTGGTTGTCACTGCCTTTGGCTCTGGGAATCGCAATCGCGGTGTTCTGGATCATTGCTACGCTTTTCGCGCATTTCATCGCGCCATATGATCCGCTGCAGCTTGTAGCGCGAAGGTTGCAGGCGCCAAGCTGGAGCCATTGGCTGGGTACAGACGCGCTTGGCCGGGATGTATTGAGCCGCACGATTTACGGCGCGCGCCACTCGTTGCCAATTGCGGTTATCGTCGTTGCGCTCTCAGTCAGTATCGGATCGCTGCTTGGCGCGATCTCAGGCTATGTCGGCGGATTTGCCGGCGCTGGCATCATGCGGCTGGTGGACGTGACGCTTTCCTTTCCGCCAATGCTGCTAGCGATGGCGGTCGCCGCGTCCCTGGGCCCCGGCCTTGAAAATGCAGCAATAGCAATGGTGATCGTGTGGTGGCCGATCTATGCCCGACTGATGCGGGCGCAGGTTCTGGAGGTGCGCGAGCGCGAGCATGTCGAAGCGGCAATTGCTGCGGGCGCTGGTCGCGGGCGCATTTTGTTCAAGCACATTCTGCCCCTGTGTTGGACGCCGGTGCTTATCAGCGCAACCATGGACCTCGGTCAGGTCATTCTGCTGGCGGCATCGCTGTCGTTCATCGGACTGGGCGCAACGCCGCCAACCCCGGAATGGGGCTCGATGATCTCAGATGGCGCAACGCAGTTCTATTCATGGTGGGTCGCGTTTGGGCCCGGCCTCGCCATCCTCACTATCGTTCTCGGCTTCAACTTCATCGGTGACGGCCTTCACGACTATTTTGACCCGAGGTCGAAATGAGCGGGACGATGCAAGACGAACCGCTCTTTGAGGTCCGCGACTTGCGTGTCGCCTTCGGGAAGCACGGGAATTTTCACGAGGCGGTGCGCGGCATCAGCCTGTCGGTCAATCCCGGCGAGGTGCTTGGCATTGTCGGCGAGTCCGGCTCAGGCAAGTCGGTCGGGATGCTGGCTGCTATTGGCCTGCAATCCGGCAATGCGAGAGTTAGCGGCTCTGTACGCTTTCGCGGCCGAGAATTGATCGGCCTTCCCAACAGCGAGTTGCGCAAGCTGCGGGGTTCTCGCATCGCCATGATTTTTCAAGACCCGCTGTCTTCGCTCAATCCGGTTATGACCGTTGGCAATCAACTCTCTGAAGCCATACTCCTGCACAACAAAGATCTCTCGAAGAAAGCGGCGATGCGCCGCGCAGAGGATTTGCTTGCGCTCGTTGCGATTCCGCAGCCCGACCGTCGATTGCAGCAATATCCGCATGAGTTTTCAGGCGGTATGCGTCAGCGCGTAATGATCGCAATGGCAGTGGCGAACGATCCGGACCTGCTCATTGCCGATGAGCCGACAACGGCGTTGGACGTTACCGTGCAGGCGCAGATCATGGAGGTTCTGGCCGAGCTGCAGGAGCGGTTAAAGCTGGGGCTTATCCTGATAACGCACGATCTGGGCGTGTTGGCCGGTCATGCAGACAGGGTGGCGGTTGTCTATTCGGGGCAGGTTATCGAACAGGCCGGGGTGGATGATCTTTTCGCGCGCCCGAACCACCCCTACACACGCGGTCTGATCGCCTCCATCCCGAATATGGCGGAAGAGAAAGAGCGTCTCTTTTCAATCGAGGGCACGCCACCAGCACTCGGTCAGTTTCCACGCGGTTGCGCTTTCAATCCGCGTTGTGTGGAAGCGCAGGATATTTGTCGACAGCTTGCTCCGCCAATCCACCGCCTCGGCGATCACACAGCCGCTTGCCATTTTGCAGCCGGAACCGTGGAGGACACTCGATGAGCGAAAGCGCAGCGGTTCTGTCCGTCCGCGACATCGTCAAGCGTTTTCCCGTTATGGGCGGCTTGCTGGTCCAGAGGCCGGTCGCTCATGTGAACGCAGTTTCGGGCGTATCGTTCGAGGTTGGTCCGGGCGAGACGCTTGGGCTTGTGGGCGAATCCGGCTGCGGCAAGTCAACACTCGGCCGCTGTATCCTGCGGTTGATCGAACCGACCAGTGGTCAGACGCTATTCCGTGGGCGCGATATAAATGAAGCTTCGCCTGAGGAAATGCGCAAGCTGCGGCGCAGCATCCAGATCGTGTTTCAAGACCCCTACGCCTCCTTGCATCCGCGTATGCGAGTTGCGGAAAATATCGCCGAACCTCTACGCATCAGCGACCTGACGCCCGCGCAGCGCAAAGCGCGCGTTGCCGAGATGCTGGACCTCGTTCGTCTCAATCCTGAGCATGGCAAGCGCTACCCCCATGAGCTTTCGGGTGGACAACGGCAGCGTGTGGTGATCGCGCGCGCATTGGCACTGAAGCCGGAGCTTCTCGTATTGGACGAGCCCGTTTCGGCGCTTGATGTCTCGGTTCAGGCGGGCGTACTCAATCTGCTGAAAGACATTCAGCGCGACTACGGCACCGCCTACATTTTTATTGCCCACGATCTTTCAGTGGTACAGCACATAAGCGATCGAATAGCGGTGATGTATCTCGGCAAGGTCGTCGAGATCGCCCCCAAAGCCAAGCTCTATCGCATGCCGATGCACCCCTACACGCAGGCGCTGATGTCAGCGGTGCCGCTTGCCGATCCGCAGCGCGAACGAACGCGCACGAGGATCGTGCTGAAAGGTGAGGTGCCCAGCCCACTGAACCCGCCTTCCGGTTGTCATTTCCGCACGCGCTGTCCCATCGCCCAGCCTATTTGTGCCGAGGTGGAGCCGCCGCTTGTCGAACAATCTGGAGGGCATTCCGTCGCTTGCCATTTTCCGCGAGCAGTAGCGACGGGATTAGCTGGACACGCCTGAAATTGGCCGGGAGGAAACCGTGAGCCGAACGAAGCTGCCGCTGGAAGGAATCCGCGTTCTCGACCTCTCGCGGGTGCTGGCGGGACCGTGGGCGACAATGAGCCTGGCGGACCTGGGCGCTGAGGTTTGGAAGATTGAGCACGTCATTGGCGGCGATGATACGCGCGCGTGGTCGGTGCCAAACTACAAAGGCGTCAGCACCTACTATCTGTGCGCCAATCGCGGCAAGGAAAGTATCGCCGTAGACCTCAAGACGCCGGAGGGCCGCGCCATTGTGCAGCAACTCGCGCAGCGCGCTGACATTGTCGTCGAGAATTTCCGACCCGGCACGGCGGATCGGCTTGGCCTTGGATACGACACAGTGCGCGAGGGCAATCCGGGCATAATCTATTGTTCCATTTCGGGCTATGGGCAGACTGGCCCAGAGCGGGACCGGCCCGGCTACGACTTCATCATGCAGGCCGAAAGCGGTCTGATGTCGATCACCGGGGAGGAGGATGGCCCACCGAACCGGCTTGGCGTGGCCTTTACCGATGTGGTCGCCGGCATGGTCGCGACCCAATCCATTCTGGCTGCACTTTACGAGCGGCGAGAAACTGGCCTTGGGCAGTTTGTGGACATCTCCCTGCTGGAATCGACACTGAACCTGCTCATCAATGTCGGCACCGGCTATTTGAATGGAGGTGTTGAACCCACACGTTATGGAAACGCGCACCCCACGGTGGTGCCGTATCAAGTATTTGAGACATCAAACGGTTCATTCGCGCTCGCAGTAGGCAATGACCGCATGTTCGTGGACTTTTGCGAACAGGTGATCAAGCGACCTGATCTTGCGCGCGATCCGAGGTTTACGACCTCGCGTGAGCGCGCGCTGAACCGGGACGAACTCCTGCCGCTGCTTGCCGATTGCCTGAGCGGCCAAACCTGCGAGCATTGGATTGACGCCTGTCTTCGCGCCGCTGTTCCGGCGGGTCGCGTCAAAACAGTTGCCGAGGGGCTGCAAAGCCCCAGTGTTATCGAGCGTGGCGTCGTTCAAAAACTTCAACATCCGCAACTCGGACCCGTTTCCCTGATCCGTTCTGCACACGGTCTTGCCGCGCAGGCGAACCATACGCCGAAGGCTCCGCCGCTGCTCGGCGAGGATACGCGCGCTGTCTTGAGCCGCGTGCTCGGTCTGGATGACCGGCGTATCGCGGAACTCGCCGCTGCAGGCGCAATCGCCTGCAGCGAAATTACCAGCCCCCTGCCCGCCTGACGGTTCGTAGGAAAGTTAATGGCCATCAAGACAGAAATGCTGAATGGAATTGCGGTCGTCACGATCGACAACCCACCTGTCAATGCGCTCAGCCATGGCGTGCGGATTGCGCTTCTTGATGCAGTGCAGTCGCTCGATGCGGATGCGAACGTCGCCGCTATCGTTGTGCATGGAGCGGGCAAGCTTTTCGTCGGTGGTGCAGACATCACCGAGTTCGACCGGCCAGTGGAGCAGCCGGGTTTACCTGAAGTCATCACCGCCATTGAGCGCGCGCACAAGCCTTGGATCGCGGCGATACATGGTGTTGCGCTCGGCGGCGGATTGGAACTCGCGCTTGGATGCCATCTGCGAATTGCGGCGCCTGGAACCACGCTTGGTCTACCCGAAGCCGGGCTCGGCCTCATTCCCGGCGCAGGCGGAACGCAAAGACTGCCGCGCCTGATCGGAGTGGAAGCATCTATCCCGATAGTGACCGCACAGGAGCGCGTCGGCGTGGATAAGGCCCTAAAGCTTGGCTTGATTGATCGGATATCAACGAATGAGCTGATTACAGATGCTGTCGCATTTGCGCATGAGGCTGCGGGCGCGCCATTGCCCGTGCCCGCCTCACAGCGCGCCGTAATCGCGCCCGCAACGGAAGTCTGGCATGACGCGGAAGCTTCAACAAAGCGCGCTGCCAAAGGGGCGGCCGCCCAACTTCTGGCGTTGGGATCGCTGCGGTTCGGAATCGAAAACGGGATCGAGGCCGGTCTGGCCAACGAACGAGCCGTATTCCTGAAAGCGCGCGCATCTCGCGAATCCGCCGCGCTGCGCTATCTGTTTTTTGCAGAGCGAGCAGCGCCGCGCCCGCAAGACCTGCGCGACATCGCTCCACGTCCACTGCGAAAGATCGGGGTGGTAGGCGCCGGAACAATGGGGGTCGGCATCACTGCTGCACTTCGCAACGCCCATCTTCCGGTCGTTCTGGTTGAGCGCGATGACGCCAGCCTTGCGCGCGGTTTCTCCAATCTGGAAAAAATCTTCGGCGGCGCAGCCGCCAAGGGCAGGCTGACGCAAGACGAAGCGCAAGAGCGGATGGCGGGCATCGAAGGCGGCACCGATTACAGAGCGCTCGCCGATTGCGATCTGGTGATCGAGGCCGTGTATGAAGACCTGGCCGTAAAACAGGCGGCGTTTGCGGAAATTGCGCGTGTCTGCCGGCCAGACGCGATCCTTGCCACCAACACATCCTACACGGACCCACGCCAGATTTCTGAGGGCATTGCCGACACCAGTCGCTTCGTTGGGATGCACTTTTTCAGCCCCGCACATGTGATGAAACTGCTCGAGATCGTGCCCTTGCCGGAGACAAAGCCGGACGTGCTCTCAACAGCTTTTGCGCTTGCTCGCAAGCTTGAAAAGCTGCCGGTACGCTCCGGCATCTGTGATGGCTTTATCGGCAATCGGATACTTCGTCGCTACATCGCTGAGGCCATAGCGTTGCTCGCTGATGGCGTGTCGATTTCCGCCATCGATGCTGCGATGCGCGAATTTGGCTTCGCGATGGGGCCATTCGAAATGCAGGATATGGCTGGGCTCGATATCTCATATATGCGCCGCGAAGCTGCGCGGGCGAATGGACAGGACATCCCAGAAATGCCCGGCGATCTTCTCGTGCGGGCTGGCCGCAAAGGCCAGAAGACCGGCGGCGGGTGGTACGACTATGCCGTGGGAGACAGAACTCCCCGGCCCTCCGACGAAGCTTTACGCGTAATCGCACCGATGCTCGGCACACCTCGCGACATGAATTCGCGTGAAATATCTGCCCGCCTCGTCTCGACCATGGCAGACGAAGGCAAAAGCATTTTGAGCGAAGGCATCGCCTCCGGGCCGGAGCAGATCGACCTGGTAGAAGTGCATGGCTACGGATTTCCGCGCTGGCGAGGTGGCCCGATGTTCATGGCGAGCGGATTGGGGAAGCAAAATGATTGAGAAGATTTCACTTTCGCCCGCAGCTCCCTGGTTCCGATTGAGCGTTACCGATGAAGATTGGCGCGCAGAAAAAGCGCGTGACCTCATCCACTGGTATGGTCAAATGCTGCTCATCCGGCGCTTCGAGGAAAAGCTCCTTGACCTCGAAAAAGCCGGACTCATTCACGGCCCGGCTCATGCCAGCATCGGCCAGGAAGCAGGTGCTGTCGGCGCAATGTCTGTTCTCGGCACAGCCGACAAGATCAACGGCACGCATCGCGCGCACCATCAGGTTTTGATGAAGCTGATCAACCCGGAAGTTCCGGAAAATTTTGACATTCGCGCCGATGCGTTCAATCCCGGTATGAACGATGCAATCTATCGCTTCATGGCCGAGATCATGGGCCTTGCGCCGGGTTATTGTGGCGGGCGCGGCGGATCGATGCATATGCGCGCCAATGAGGCTGGCGTGGTTGGCAGTTCAGCCATTGTTGGCGGCAATCCGCCTCACGCTGTTGGCTATGCGCTTGCGGACAAGTTGCTTGGGCGTGACGCCATATCCGTCACCTTCTTCGGCGACGGCGCGACGCAAGCCGGCGCCACATACGAGGCCATGAACATCGCCGCTGTGCAGTCGCTGCCGGTGATCTTCTTTATCGAAAACAATCTCTACGGCGTCTCGACGCATGTTCGCGAGATCACGCGGGAAACACGCATGTCCTCGCGTGGCGCAATGCTCGCCATTCCGTCAATCGAATGCGATGGGATGGATGTGGTGGCGGTTCATCGCGCGATGCTCGAAGCGCGGCGCATCATAGCCGAAACCGGCGGGCCGGTGGTGGTGGAGGCCATGTGCTATCGCTATCTCCACCAGTCCGGCAGCCGCCCCGGCAGTGAGTTTGGCTACCGCACCAAGGAGGAAGAAGCCGAGTGGATGAAGCGCGATCCCATAGCGCAAGCGCAGGTGCGCCTGAAATCCATGAAGCTGCTTTCTGCCGCCGATTTTGCCCGCATCGACTCGACCGTGACCGAGGCCGTTGCCTCTGCAGCAACTCGCCTGACCGAGCCGGTGCCGGGCGGCAACAATCTGCGTATTCCTGCAAATCTCTGGCCCGACCCCGCAACTGTCGATGACGGCATTGTCGGCGACATGTCGGAATTCGCCGGTTGCCGCTTTCTCGATCATGATCAACTCGACGGAGTTGAACTGGAAGAAACGAAATTCGTAACCGCCGCATCTGACGCGCTGGGAGCGGCCATGCGGCGTGATCCCACGATCATCGTGCTTGGCGAGGACGCGCATCAGATGCGCGGCGGTGTGAGCGGGTTCACGCGCGGTGCGCTGGAAGCGGCGGCTAACCGCGTTCTGCCAATGCCAATCTCGGAGAACGGATTTACAGGCGTTGCGCTTGGCGCGGCGCTGAACGGATTACGCCCCGTGGCTGAAATCATGTTCGGGGACTTTTGCTTTGTCGCTGCCGATCAGATCGGCAATGGCGTCGGCAAAATTCGCCACATGTTTGGCGACGGCTTTCCGGTGCCTATTGTTCTGCGCGTGCGCGTTTCCCCGCACACCGGATATGGGTCACAGCACTCATGCGACCCTTCTGCGCTGTTCGGTATGTTTCCCGGTTGGCGCATCGTTTCGCCCACCACAGCGATGGATTATATCGGCCTGCTGAATTCGGCACTCATCTGCAATGATCCGGTTCTGCTGTTGGAGCACTCCGAGTTTTACCAGCGCAGCTATGAAGTGCCGAAAGGCGACCGCGATTTCTGCATTCCACTTGGCAAAGCGCGGGTTGTTCGACCCGGTCGCGCCTGCACGGTTCTGGCCACTTCAGTGATGGTTCAGAACGCGATTACAGCCGCCGAAGAAGCGGGCATTGATGCGGAGGTGATCGACCTGCGCAGTCTCGATCATTTTGGCATCGACTGGGAAACCATCGGCAAATCCATCAGGAAAACAAACCGTGTGATCATAGCGGAGCAGACAGCGCGCCGCCTTTCGATGGGTGGAACGTGGGCCGCTGAAATTCAGGAACGGCTGTTTGACTATCTCGACCATGAAATATTGCGTGTGACCGGGGGGTTGGCGTCTCCAACTGTCTCCGCCGTACTGAACCGCGCCGCACTCGGCTCGGTTGGGAATATTCGCAGCGCTCTGGTGGAAATCGCCGGGCATACAATCGCAACGAATTGAGAGGTCTGCATGTCATTTACCGATCATATCGCTAATGGCTATCGTCGGCGGTTCGATGAATTGCGTGCGAGTAACAACCCGCTTGCGGATGGCATTGCTTGTGTCGACGGCGAATATCTGCCCGTTTACGAAGCGCGCATACCGCTGCTCGATCAAGGCTTTCTGAAATCCGACCTGACCTATGACGTGCCTGCCATCTGGGATGGGCGGTTCTTCAGGCTGGACGATCACCTCGACCGTCTTGAGCGAGGCTGTGAGCTGCTGCGCCTCAAAAGTCCGATGCCACGGGAGGAGATCAAAAATCGGCTCGTGGAAATGGCCGCATTGAGCGGCATTCGCGATGGTTATGTGATGATCGTCGTTACGCGCGGCCTGCGTTATTTGCGTCAGTATGCGCCGGAGGACTGCACGAATTTCTGCTATCTGATGCTCACGCCCTATGTCTGGGTTATGGACCTGGAAATGCAGAAGGCGGGAGGACAGGCGATCATCGCTCGAACCGTACGGCGCACCCCGCCGGGAGCAATCGACCCGACTGTGAAGAACCTGCAATGGGGTGATTTCACGCGAGGTCTACTGGAGGCGCGCGACCGTGGCGCGGTGTATCCGATCCTGACCGACGGCGACACCAACATCACGGAAGGCTCCGGCTTCAACGTCATGCTGGTCAAAGACCGCAAGATTTACACGCCGCGCAAGGGTGTGCTTGAGGGCGTCACTCGAAAAACCGTGATGGAGTTGGCGGAGCAACTGGGCTTCCCCTGCACGGTGGACGATGTGCCGGTGCAAATGGTCTATGATTGCGACGAACTGTTTATGGTCACGACCGCTGGCGGCGTAATGCCGATCACCTACCTGGACGGCAAGCCGATCGGCGATGGGAAGGTCGGCCCCATCACCCAGACGCTCTGGAAGGCCTATTGGGACGCGCATTACGATCCCGCGCTCAGCTTCGCGATAGACTATCGCTAAACACGCACCTGCATCAATAAGCGCAAAAACCATATATCAAATACGGGAATCGCGTCGTCCGAATTTGCTTACCCCGATGCCCTTTACCGGCGAGAGACACGACACCAATGTCCCCCGCGAGAGTATCTTTCCGTCTACCTCTTTCGTGAGTCCAGTCAGAAACAGTGTTCGCAAATCGGCCCCGCCAAAACAGGGCATCGTGGGAGCCGCCATCGGCACTGCGATCTTTCGCAGCAAATCTCCGTTTGGCGAGAATACATTGAGGCGACCTGAGGTCACGCCGGCGCTCCAATAATTGCCATCGCAATCCACCGCCGCGCCGTCCGGCAAGCCCGTGCTTTCGTCTGGCTCGGCGATTATGCGCGCATTGGACATCGCGCCCGTGGTCGGATCGAAATCATATTTCTTGATGAACGGCCCGCGTGAATCGGCGTGATACATCGTTCGACCATCCGGGGCCCAGGCCAAGCCATTCGACACGTGAATGCCCTGCAAAATCACGGAACACTTACCCGCTGGCGTTATTCTGTAGAGTGCGCCAGTCGGCTTGGCGGGGCGCTTGTCATGCATCGAACCAACCCAAAAACATCCATCCGGGCCGACTTTTCCATCGTTCAAGCGATTGAGGGGATCGCCCATATCGGGCGAAACGAATAATTCCAGCGAGCCGTTCAGCGGATCGAAAAATTGAACTGATGTGCGAAGCGAAAGGATCAAGCGACCGTCGATTGTCACGCCGACGCTCGTGACCAGATCGGGCATATCGAACCGCTGAACACGCCCCTGCGCGGGATCGTAGGAAAACAGGGCCGGTGCCAATATGTCCACGAACCACAGAACGCCGCGTTGCTCATCCCACACCGGCCCTTCGCCGATGCGGGTTTCAAAATCGATGCATCGGGTAAAGGTCAGCGTTTCATCCGCCATTCGTTTATTTCGCTCAAATGGAGCCACTCGGCCTAGGTCGATTTCCAAGTTTGTGCTATTTTTGATGTATCAAAAATCGAAATTTCGTCTAGTTGTAGTTTGCTCGCCCGGCTATCCCATCCAACCTTATCGGCACGACAATCATGACAAAACCACAGGCCAATGCGGTTCACGCACCCCGCCCCTGGGAAGCGCCGCTCACGTCTATCGACAAGGGCGCACCCGCGCTTGCTGCGCCTGTGCCACTCTCAGAAATCGCAGCACAGAAATGGAACGTGCTTGCGGAGGATCTGCCTTTGCCCGCCGCGGTGATCCGGCAGGACGCATTGCTTCACAACAGCCAGTGGATGCGCAATTTCCTTGATGACAGCCGCGCCTTCATCGCACCGCACGGCAAGACCACAATGGCACCGGCGCTTTTTGATCTCCAAATCGCCGATGGCGCATGGGGAATCACCGTTGCTACGCCGCATCAGTTTCAGGTGGCGGCAGCGTTTGGCTACAAGCGCATCTTTATGGCCAATCAGGTGATCGGTCGCCGCGCTATGGCCGACATCGTTGAAACGCTGAATGCCCATCCTGATATCGAGTTCTTTTGTCTTGTGGATGACCTGTCCAATGCCGAGGCGCTCGCGCAAGCTGTGCGCTCCGGAAATGCGAAACGTCCGCTCAATGTGCTGGTCGAACTTGGATATGCTGGCGGACGAACCGGTTGCCGCACCGTGGAGCGCGCTCTGGCGCTGGCGCGCAAGGTTCATGCGATGCGCGACGCGCTCGATCTCGCTGGCATTGAGGGCTTTGAAGGGCTCATCAAGAATGATGGCTCGCCGGAAGCGCTGGCTCAAGTTGGCCAATTGCTCGACGGCATGGTGACGCTGGCGGAAACTGCAGACAACGAAGGACTTTTCAGCGCCGATGAGGTGCTGCTGTCTGCGGGAGGCTCGGCCTATTATGACGTTGTGGCGCGTAAGTTGGGCGCGGCGAAGCTTGCGCGCGCCAAGCGCGTTCTGATCCGTTCGGGCTGCTACATCACTCACGACTCCGTGCTTTATGCACGCGCTCAAGAGGCGCTGCGCGTGCGCGAACCTGCGCTGGCAAATGCTGGCGGTGGATTGCAGGCGGCGCTGGAAATCTGGGCGTATGTTCAATCCAGACCGGAGCCCGGCAAGGCGATAATCGGGTTTGGCAAGCGTGACATCTCGTATGACGATTTGCCCTTAGCGCTGAAATGGTTTCGTCCGGGTATGGCCGCACCGTCAACAGTGCCTACCGGCCATACAGTGCTGAGGCTGAACGACCAGCACTGCCATCTGGAAATACCGGAAAACTCTCCGCTCGTGGTGGGTGACATGATCGGCTTTGGCATTTCCCACCCCTGTCTCACCTTTGACAAGTGGCGGGTCATGCATCTGGTCGACGAGAACTATCAGGTCACGGCGTCCTTCCGCACCTATTTCTGACAGGCCGAAAGCTTTTTCCAACACGGGAACTGGCGCATGCAACACAGCAAAATCGTGATGATAACCGGCGCTGCCAGTGGCATTGGTGCTGCAACGGCGCAGCTCGCGGCCAATGCCGGCTACCGCGTTGTGATCGCTGATATTGATGCGGACCGAGGCCGCCAAATGGCCGAGAAAATTGGCAATGGTGCCTGGTCGCTAAAGCTTGATATCTGCTCAGAAACGGAATGGACCGCCGCGCTTGATCAGGTTTGGCAGCGCGAAGGCAAGCTGGACATTCTGATCAACAATGCCGCCATCGTGCATACTGGCTGGGCGCGCGACCTGACACTCGATGCACATCGCCAAACAATGGACACTAACTTCTTCGGCGCAGTGATCGGCATGATGACTGCTCTGCCGCGCATGAAGGTGCAAGGTTCCGGGCACCTGATTTCCGTCTCGTCGATGAATGCATTCATCCCCTATCCTGGCATCGCGAGTTACGCCGCCGCCAAGCATGCGCTGCGCGCGTTTCACGCGGCTGTCGCACTTGAGGAGCGAGCAGGTCCAATCGACTTTACGCTGATCTACCCAACTGCGACTGAAACCCCGATGCTGGACAAGGAGGCAAATGACGATGCGCTCGCACTGGCGTTCTCCGGCACGCCGGTATCTGCCAATTTGGTGGCGCAGCAGATTCTTGATGCGATGGTCAGCAAGCCGGTTGAAGTTTTTATTCCGCCAGAACGCGGAGAAGCCGTCAAAAGACTCGGGATCGATCCGGTTCAGTTGAGAGCTTATGTGGAAGCCAATGAACCGATAGGGCTGGAAAAATTGAAGGCGCGCCGGGCGCAGATGAAAACGGCCTAGCGCTTGCGGGCCGAGCGCTTGGACTTTTTCTTCTCGGTGCCTTTTTCTTCGAGGTGGCGAAGAATGCGATATGAGCCCTCGCGCAAATCGCGAACAAGTAAGTCGCCTGTTTCTGAAGGCGACCGCCGCTCCAGCGCGTCGATAATCAGAAGATGCGGATGCACCTCCGACGACGCCTGTCGAATGTGAGGATATTGCGAACTTACAAATGGGCCGGCGAGCAACCAAAGATTTTCAATGACGCGCACAAGCGTGTCGTTTTTCGAAGCTCGATAGATAGTGAAGTGAAATGCCTGGTTTGCGGAGAGCGCGGCGCGCCAATCTTCGTTGGCTTCGCCTGCCTGAAAACCTTGATGGTGGTCGCGCAGCGCTCCAATCTCGTCGGGCGTAATGTGTACCGCGGCGAGTTCGCCAGCCAGGCGTTCAAGCGGTACGCGCGTCTCGCGAATGTTGAGATAAACCGGAATTTCCAGCGTTGGAACGCGCGGTTGGTATCCGGGTTTTAGTTCCAGCGCGCCTTCGCGCACCAGCTGGAACACCGCTTCGCGAACCGGCGTTGCGGACGTATTCAACGAAGCAGCGAGTCCGCGGATGCTGATGCGTGAACCGGGTGTGTGCAGCCCCGTCATCAACTCGAGCCGCAAATGCGCATAGATGCGGTCCGACAGGCTGTCGCGCGAAAGATCAATCTCGACGGGTTGTGGTTCTTGATCCAAGCTCTGCGCTTTCTCCATTGTCTATGGCGAATCGCATGTTTGCGGGCCTGACGCAATTTAGAACCAACGCGGCTGCTAAGGCTTGAGCGCTTCCAGCGATTTGAGCAGAATGTCTGGCGTGCCAAGCTTGCCGGATTTCAGAAACAGCGACATCGGTACAGGCTCGTCAGCGACGCAGAATCCACTGCCCAATGGACCATCCGGCAAGGCATGCACGCGGCGAATGCCCAAGGCTGCAACCACGGCCCCCGATGTTTCACCGCCGGAAACAACCATCCTGCGTACGCCGCGATCGCGCAATCCTGCCGCAACTCCCGCGATCAAACGTTCTGCCCGGCGGGCAGCACCAATGATGCCCATAGCTTTCTGCGCTTGCTCAACTCCTGCCGCGCTCGTGTCCGTTGAAATCCCGACCGGTTGCGAGCCAATCAGCGGGGACGCCCATTCAAGTGCCGAGGCGATGATTGCCGCCTCGTCGCGTTCGTCCAGCGGGTTAAGCGTCAATCCGGGGTAATGGGCGGAAAATTGCGCGAATTGTTCTGTTGCGACAGGCCCTACACTGCCGACAAGCACCGCGCCCGGCCCTTCCGGCAGCTTGACCTTATGCACTTTATGGTCTGCGCGTTCCCCTGCAAGCGCAATAGCGAAGCCGATAATCAGCGGATCGCTGGCAACGACAACCGCCGAACTTTCGGCCGCAAGCTGGACGGTTACGTCAACGTCGCCATCATCGCTTGCATCTGCCAGAACGTGGCGCACGCCCGACTGCACGAGCTTTTCCCACTCCTGCCGTGCGGGATCAATTCCTCGTATCAGAACGCTGTGCGGGAGCAGTGCGACAGGCGTGCGCGTTTGATGCGAGAGGAACCGCACCAGATCGGGATCCGTCATCGGTGTCAGCGGATCGAGGCGCTTGATGGACTCCGAAACGAGACGCGAGCGGTAGAACATATATCCTTGATGCACGGTGACATTGTAGATCGGAAAGCCTGCGCTCATCAGCACGGGCGCGCCACCCGCGCGGTCTGAGAGATAATCCGCAGCCAGCCCGATGTTGCCCTTTTCCGTGGAGTCAAAACTCGCGCACGCCTTATAGGCGATCCGGGCGCAGCCAGCGGCTTCGAGCGCGGTTGAACCGCTCGCGATGATGGCCTCAGCCTCGTCAACAGGGATGACGCGTGTTCGCGATGCAAAAATCAGAACATCACCATGCGGATCATCCGTGATGGCTTGAGGGTCGAAAAAGACGGGCGAGCGAAGTCCGGCCGCTTCCAACTTTCCGGCAACGAGCAGCGCCCCGGTAAAGTCATCGGCGATGATACCCAGACGGACCGTCATGCACCCTCCTCAAGCGTTGAGCATTTCGCGCGCGATAATGATCTGCTGAATTTGGCTCGTGCCTTCGTAGAGCCGGAACAAGCGCACGTCACGATAGAAATGCTCCACCGCGCTGTCGCGCATGTAGCCCGATCCGCCATGTATCTGCACGGCGCGGTCCGCTACGCGCCCGACCATTTCCGAGCAATAGAGCTTGCAACTGGCCGCCTCCTGAATGATGCGCGCACCGCTATCCATGCGCCGCGCCGCCTCTATGACCATGCAGCGTCCGGCAAAACATTCCGTACCACTTTCCGCAAGCATCGCCTGCACGAGTTGGTGCTCACCAATCGCCTTGCCGAACTGCTTGCGCTCGCGCGCGTAGGAAACCGACTCGTCGCAAAGGCGCTGTGCGGCACCCACGCAAACGGCGGCGATGTGCAGTCGCCCGCGATTCAAAACCTTCATCGCCGTTTTGAAACCCTGCCCTTCCACGCCTCCGATAATCGCGTCGGCAGGCACCACGCAATCTTCGAGAATTACGTCGCATGTGCGGGTGCCTCGCTGACCCATTTTCTCATCTATTTTGCCGAGCGAAAGGCCGGGGCTGTTGCGAGGAACCAGAAACGCCGTGATGCCGGACGCGCCCTCCCCTCCCGTGCGCGCCATCAATGTGAAAACATCCGCAATCGGCGCGTTTGTGATGAACCGTTTGGTGCCGTTGAGGATATAGTTTTTCCCCTGCCGCCGTGCGGCGGTCTTTATCGCAGCGGCGTCCGAACCCACATCCGGTTCGGTAAGAGCAAATGAGCCAATAACTTCGCCGCGGGCCAGACGCGGAAGCCAATATTGCTTCTGCTCATCAGTGCCGTCCGCGATGATTCCTTGCGAGCCGATGCCATTATTGGTGCCGATCACCGAGCGAAAAGCTGGCGATGTATAGCCAAGCTCCAGCGCAACCATCACCTCCTCTTCCATGGTCAGACCAAGCCCGCCATAAGCTTCGGGAATCGTTAGCCCGAACAAGCCCAGATCGCGCATCTCATCGATTATCGCCCCCGGAATGGCGTTTTCCTGTTCGACGCCCGGCTCCGCCGGAATGAGGCGTTCACGCACAAAGCGGCGCACAGTCGTGACCAATTGGTCGAGCAATTGGCTGTCTCTTATCATGTCGCCTCCTCCGTGGCTGATTGAGATGCCAACTCCAAATTACATCAGAGCTTTGTTCGCACAATAGAAATTGGAATTTATTTCCATATTTGTTTCTGACACGGCTTTTGTCTTAGCTATTGTCTTGCCTGGCGACAGCTTGCAACATAGTCTCGAAAGTGAAATTATATTTCATCCGTGCTGTCGATCGACTTCGGTCAGAGGGAAAAACATGCCGGAAATCATCAAAATATCCGACCTGCCCTTGCTAAGCGAAGCTGGCTTCGCGGGCGGGCGAGACAATTTTCACGCATTCTGCAAAGCGATCTTTTCGGACCGCCAGCCGCGCTATTTTCGAACCAAGGCAGACGCGCTTGTAGTTTTCAATCACGCCGATCTCATGGCGTTCGGCACAGCGCCGCAGATAGGAAATGTGCCTCCCGGAATTTTATTTCCCGGCACTATGGATGCACCGCCAGATGCCGAAGCCGCGCCGGGGAAACGCATCGCCGAAGTGCTGTCGGCTCAGGTCTTCACAACCAATCCGCCCATACATGGCGCAAGCCGGCGAATCCTGTTGAATTGGATCGGGCCGAAGCAAGTTACCGGCATGGAGGGGATTGTTCGTGACCTCGTCGACAATATTCTCGATGCGATGGATAACGGCACAGAAGTAGATTTCGTGCCGAGCGTTTCAGAGGCTTTGACGATTGGCTTCTGGTCCAAGTTGCTTGATCTAACCGCCGACGAAATCGCGCGGATTACCCAAGCAACAAGAGAAATGAACCGGCTGTTTATCATCGACCGAACAGAGGAAGACCTGAGAGCGCTTGACCGCGCTTTTGACGACTACGCCAAGGTTCTCGATGACGCCGCGAAGCGCGGGCTGGAAAATGGAAATGCGGACCTGCTCGAAATTCAGCGACAGCTTCAAGAGTTGAATTTCGAGGAGGATATAAATTCGGTTGGTGTTTACCCGCGGACCGTCAGCGAGGTGCTTTCCGGCAACCTGATTGACGGATTTCATACGGCAGCACTTGCTTCGGCCAACACCTGCTACACGCTTTCGCGCCATCCGCATGTTCTGGATGAAGTCCGCGGCTCTTCGCAATTGCTTGCAAAGGCAATCTCGGAATCTCTAAGGCTTGAACCTCCAGTTCTATTGCTCAGGCGCTATGTGCTGGAAGATTTCGAGTATGACGGCATGATCGTGCCGCGCGGAACGCAAGTTGTTATGATGTGGGCTGCGGGCAATCTGGACCCGAAAGCGTTTCCCGAACCATACGAGTTCGACCTGCATCGACGCCATCAGGGAATGACCGTTTTTGGCAATGGCATCCATATTTGCCCCGGCAGATATGTCGGAATAATGCTGACGCGCATACTGCTCGAAGGCTTAGAAGCGCGAAACATGCGCTTGCGTCCGGGACAATCGGCTGCCGAATGGATACCGGGCTATTTCATGTCGCAATTGCGTAGCCTGCCTATAGCAATTGAGCGGCGCGCCGAAGAATAAGCACCGCTCCTTGCATCGACCACCTTAGGACTGAACGTAGCCAGCGGCTGCAATATCCTTCATCGCGTTGTCTGCTGCTTCGATGCCGCGATCAACATCGGCAGGGGTATGCGCAGCGCAGAGGAACATGTTGTGACGCGGATGGAAGTATGCTCCGTGGCGCAACGCAGCCAGACCGAATGCATTGCCGATCCGCAGGTCAGCGTCGTCGTCAAAAAGCAGCATAGGCATCTGCGCAGGTCCGGTCTGGCGCAGACGGAAGCCATTGCGGCGCGCCGCTTCATCAAGCCCCGCGCGCAACCGCTCACCCATCGCGATCGTATGGCTGATTGCGTTGCTCTCTTTCAAAATGCCGATCGTAGCTACCGCCGCGGCCATCGCCGCCCCGCCGTACCAAAACGACCCGGTCGTGAAAATCTTGGCTGCGGCCTCGCGAAACGCATTGCCACCAACAACCGCTGAGATGGGCCAGCCATTTGCTATCGACTTTGACATGGCTGCGAGGTCTGGCTTGACCCCGTGCGGGAACCAGCTTCCACGCAAGTGGATTCGGAAGCTGGCGCGCACATCATCCAATATGAGTGCTGCGCCGGTGCGGTCACAGATTGCCCGCGCCTCAGCGAGAAAAGCCGGGTCCGTCATCTCCTGGTCGCGCTGCACATCATGCCGGTATGCGGTAATCATGATACCGGCGAGATCATCTCCGGCCTGATCGGCAGCCGCGCGCAAGCTGGCTGCGTCGTTGAAATCAAAATGTATCAGATGCGCCTTGTCTTCCGCCGTAACACCGACGACCGACGGCGTGCACCAAGGCACGGCGCCATGATAAGCGCCACGAGCGACTAGAATTTTCCGCTTTCCGGCTTGCGCACGCGCAATCATCACGCAGACCGTTGTCGCGTCGGTGCCGTTTTTCTGAAAGAGCGCCCAGTCTGCGCCATCGACTGTGTCGACCATCAGCTCAGCCAGTTCCACCATCTTCTCAGTGGGACCGTTGCCGATGTCCGCCGCCTTCATTTGCTCAAGCGCTGCGGCGTCCACGACCGGATGGTGATAGCCAAGAAGATTGGGACCCCATGCACACATGAAGTCAACATATTCATTTCCGTCCACATCCCAGACGCGGCAGCCTTCCGAGCGCGCGAAAAACTGCGGATAGCCCGGCCCGATTGCACGCGTTGCCATATGACCCCAGACGCCTCCGGGTACGACGCGTTGCGCACGACCAAGAAGAGCGGCATCCCGGCTGTTGAGCAGACTGACATTCATATCGCATTTCCTTGAAATCAAGGGCGAAGCCGTTGCTGGCTTCGCCCTGCGTATCAGATCAATTGTCGTTTGATATTTCAGCGAGCGGCGTGTTGCAGCACGGGCTGAACCGCACACCCTTGACGTTTGGACCGTAGGCGAGAACCAGGGACGGATTGATCATCGGTAGAATGATGTCCGCCTTCTTGATCATTTCCGCCGCATCGAACCACTTTTTCGCAGCTTCTTCCGGCGTTTTTGCAGCCAGCGCAGCATCCATAACGCCACGGATTTCGTGGTTTACGATGGACGGATCACGTTCCCCGCCAGCGCGCTTAGCCCACACCGTTCCGGGTGCAAGGCCGAAATAGTCGATGTACTGCGACGTACCGAAGAAGTCCGGCGCATAGAAGACCATGCTCAATGGGATGCCGTCACCATTCACCGCATCGCGCCAGTTCGAGAATGGTACCGGCGACAGCTTTACCTTGATGCCGACCTGCGCCAGATCCTGCTGAACCTTCTGCATCATGAGGTTGAAATCGACGCCATAGGTATTCATGTCAGGGTAGATCGATTCAATCTCAAACCCGTCTGGATGTCCTGCATCAGCCAAAAGCTTCTTCGCATGTTCCGGGTTGTATTCTGGAACCTTGTGCCCCTCAGCACCCGGAAAACCGGGAGGAACAGGAACGGCGATCTCACTGCCCGCACCACCAACGACAAGATCGATCAACCCCTTGCGGTCGATTGCGCTCGAAATCGCCTCGCGAACTTGTGGCGTCAACGGCACCTTGTTGCCTTTCGCACCCGGCGAAAGAACAACATAGACAAAGTTCAGCGAAGGCAATTCTTCAACCTTCGCGGCCGAACCCTGGAGGCTCTTTGCCGTTTCAGGATCGATCTGCTGGGCGATGTCGACCGTGCCGGATTGCAGCATCTGCGCCTGAGCCACGGCGTCTTTCACCTGACGGAACACAACTTCAGGCACTTTCGCCTTGTTGGCACCCCAATAAGTGTCGTTGCGCTTCAGCCGCAGTTCGGCATTTGGCTCATACCCTGAAAGCACAAACGTTCCCGAGCCTGCGGAATTTGCCAACAGCCATGTTTCGGCAGTGTCCTTATCGACTGCCGTCGCATCTGCAAGACCACCGTGCTCGGCAACAACATCGCTATTCATAACAGCCATATATGAAGCTGCAAGTATTTGAATATATTCCGAGTTTGGCGATGCCAGCTTCAGCACTACAGTCTGCGCATCCGGTATCTCAATTGAGGTGATAGGATCGGCCATGAAAGACGAGCTGGTCTTGATGTTCTTCAAGCGCTCGAAGGTCCATTTGACGTCCTTGGACTCAACAGCGGAACCGTCCGAGAACTTGGCCGCCGGGTCGAGATGCAGCGTGATCTGTGTTTGCTCGGGGTTTACCTCCCAGCTTTTAGCCAGAAGCGGAATAATTTTGTTGTCCTTGTCGAGCGTGACGAGGGACTCATAAGCTGAAGAGTTGAAAATCTGGCAGGTATCGCACCATGCGCGATGCGGATCGAGCGAATTAATGTCCATGTCGCGGGCGATAACGAGCGTGCGGCTTTCAGCATGTGCCGCTCCGCCAAGCGCTGCAACAAGAGCCGCCGACACCAGTATGCCGCGCGGCCTGAACATTCGGGATAGTATAGTCATATGCTTCTCCTCTGGTGGGTTGTCACGGCTTCTCTTGTCCGTCGTATTGATTGACCCGTAGTCCGGACCTCACTGGGTCGGGATTGGTCGCCGGAGCAACATTCCGTCTCGCACAATCCAGCGACCGAAAACTCTCGCTGCGAATATATGGAACTTAATTTCAGATTTTATCAAGCCCAGATGCTCATCCGAACGACATTTTGATATAGCAAATTGCAGCTTGAGCAGATGAAGGCCAATAGCTGGTCTAATGGGCTATGCAGACCCCATGCTCATGAGGTCGGAGAGAGACAGCGCCATTGCTCGCGTCAGCACCAGGTGGGTTGCAAAGCGCCCCGCAAGTGCTGCTTGCAGCGGCTCCAGCTTTGCCGACTCCTGCACCACCATCAAACGTCGCGGGATGGACTTTAGATCTGCAAGGTCGGCGGATATGCAGCGGCGATTATAATCGCAGTCGAGTGCCGCACCTGCCGCATCGATCATCTGCCCAGCTATCACACCAGCGGCCCCGCTGCGACGCAGCGCGCGCACCTCGGCAGCCGTTATCGCACCGCAGCGCACGACATGCGCGTCCTCATCCGCAACACCCGCTGAAAACAGCGCCACATCGCATTCTGCAACGCCTGCCAACTGCTCGCGGATAACTGGCTCTGCGCGCAGCGCGCTGGCGAGCGCTTCTGTCGAGAGGATGAGCGGAGCATAGAAATTAAGGCCCCTGGCGTTCAACCGGCGAGCGATCTCCATCGTGCATTGGTCTGGGCGATACGAGTATGGCGCTCCGAGGTTGCCGCAAAGCTGAACGACCGTAACGTCTCGCAAATCGGCGAAACTCATCGCATCGGCGATAGCGTATACGGTGCGGCCCCAGGCAATACCTACACGCTGGCCATTACTGACCATTCCCTGAAAGACATTAGCCGCAAGCACCGGTATTTCGTCTTCCGCTTCGCGGTAAGCATCACCATCCGCGATCCACACGCCTTCGAGGCCAAAATGATCCTCCAGCTGGCGCGCCAGCACATCCGAGGCGAAAAGCTCGGTTGAGGCGGTGATCGTTACGATGCCGGTTTCCCGCGCGCGGCGCAAATACATAGCAACCGACGCTCGCGAAATATCAAGCCGTTTGGCGATCTCGTCCTGCCGCAGCCCGTGCGTATAATAGAGCCAAGCGGCCTTGTGTACGATCTGGTCGCCGGGACGCAAAGACATGACAATCCTCCTGATCTGACAATATTCAGGTCAACTGGAAAATGTCAATTTATAAGACAATGCTTTGATAATTTGAATGCGGGACGGACCAGCCGCCCCGCAACTCAACCACATTTATTTATTCGGGTTCGGCATCCAGGCCGGCATGGCAACGTCGGCATGGGCAAACTGAGGCATCTTTGCAGACAGTTCTTCCATGTTCTTGATGTCGTTGTCGTTGAGATCTTTTTGTGTAATCAGCGTCGGCGGAACGATAACATTGTGGCCCGGATCTTCACCTGCCAGCAATTGCGCGAGCGCACGCACCGATACCTGACCCACCACGGCCGGGTTGGTCGCGGCCGTCGCGGCCCAAGCACTGCCGGGCTCACGCATTGCGGCAATATCGGCGGTCGAAATGTCGGCCGAATAGATCTTTATCGATGAGGAGAGACCTGCCTCGTCGACGGCGATCTTCACGCCCTTTGCGAACTCATCGTAGGGAGCAAACATCACCTGAATGTCGGGATGCGCGGACACGACGGAGCGCGCCTGGTTGGCGACCGAGTTCGCAATCGGGTTGTCGAGCGTGCCAAACATGGCGACTTCGTCGATGCCCGGATATTTTTTCTTGAATTCGCGCCAGGTTTCGTCGCGACGGTCGAGTGGCGCAATACCGGCCACGTAAACATAACCCGCTTTCCAGCTCTCGCCATTATCCTTGATTGCCTGCTCCAGAGCCAGACGAGCAAGGTCGCGGTCGGACTGCTCGACTTGCGGGATTTTATCGTTTTCGACATTGACGTCGAACGCGACGACCTTGATGCCAGCGTCCACTGCGCGCTGCGCGGCTTCTTTCATGGATTCGGTCAAGCCATGCTGGATAATGATACCTTTCACACCAAGCGCGATGGCCTGATCCACCATATCGGCCTGCAGGGCCGCATCCTGACGGCTGTCGAAAACCTGAAGCTGCACGCCAAGTGCTTTTGCCTGCGCTTCAACGCCCGCGAGATAGGCCTGGAAGAAGTCACCCGTCGACAGATAGCGCACCAGCGCGATCTTGACGTCGCCGGGCTTATCGAACGGAGCAGGCTTGTCCTGCGCGAGAGCTGGCCCTGCAAAAAGGACAGTCCCGGCGGCAAGCGCCAACCCGAATTTGCCTAACGTCCTGCGCGTGATCATGCCATTTCCTCCGACTGGAACCGTTGTTGAGGTGAGGCTATCGGGCGGTCCGACCCGAAAGCGAAAACGTAAAGATGAGAGCGATGACAAGCACCGCACCCTTGACGAAATCCTGCGTGTAATAAGGTACGTTCATCATGGTCAGGCCCTGCAACAGCACACCGACGAAAAGCGCACCAATCGCGGTGCCGAACGCGTTCGGCTTCGAAGCGCCAAGCACGGCATAGCCGATCAGCGCCGCAGCGACAGCGTCGAGCAGAAGGTTGTTTCCTGACGCGATGTCTCCGCGCCCCAAGCGCGCCGCAAGCAGAATGCCGCCGATGGAGGCAAACACGCCGGAGATGATATAGGCCCAGATTTTGTAGGCTTTTACTGGCGCGCCAGCCAATTCAGCAGCACGCGGATTTGAGCCTACAGCGTACATCATGCGGCCAAAACGCGTATATTCCAGAAAGAACCAGATCAGGACTGCCAGGATAAGCAGCACGACCACAGAAACCGGCACGAGGTCTGGCAAAAAGAAGTCGAAGCGATGGCGCCCGATGGCCATGAACGCCGGTGAGAAAGTGCCTTGCGCGGTTGATCCGTCCGGCATTGTCATGCCCGCCGCGATGGAGCGTCCTTCCGTTGGAATGCGCTGCAAACCAAGCAGCAGAAACATCATGCCAAGCGTTGCGAGCAGGTCCGGCACGCGCATGTAGACGATGATAAGTCCATTAACGAGACCGACCAGCGCGCCGATGGCGAGGCAGAAAATAACGGCAACGAACGCGTTCTGTTGCAGCACGATCATCGCATAGGCAGCAGCCATCATCGCGCTCGTCGCGACCGAGCCGATCGAGAGATCGAAGCCGCCCACCACAAGTGTCGCCGTTACGCCCAGCGCAAGAATGCCGGTGATGGCGACGGACTGAAAAATGAACACCGCTGCCTGCGGACTCGCAAAGCCGCTCGTTGCGACAGAAAAGAACACGACGAGCGCAACGAGGAGCGCGAGAAAGCCGTAGCGGATGAGAATGTTTGCCATCAGGCAGCGCCTTTCATTGCGCCTGCCGCCACTTCGGCCAGCAGGCGGTCGATATCCAGCCGCTCATTGCGGTGTTCACCGACGATTGTGTGCTCGGACATGACCAGAATGCGGTCGGCGGTTTCCAGCGCCTCGTCCAGTTCGGTCAAGAAAACGAGCGTCGCCCTGCCCTGTGCATTGGCTCGCAGCTTGGCGGCAATATCGCGCCGCGCAGCTATGTCCACACCCTGAAATGGCTCATCAAGAATGAAGAGGCGCGAAGGTTGAGACATCCAGCGCCCAACCATCACCTTCTGCTGATTGCCGCCGGAAAGCGTGGTCATCATATCGCGTTCGCCGCGGCAGACGATGGCGAGGTTCTGAATCTGGCGGCGCGCCGCCTCGCGTTCTGCGCGCTTGCGCACCACTGATAGAAAGGAGAAGCGGTCGAGGAACGGCAGAGAAATGTTTCGGGCAAGATTGAAGTCGGCCACGATGCCGCTTTCAGCCCGATCCTTGGCAACAAGGAAGACCCCTGCCCGGATTGCGTCTGCAGGACTGGACGGCGCAAAGCGTTGCCCATCGAGCGTCATTTCCCCGGAAACCGCGCGCCTTGCGCCAAACAGTGTCTCCGCAAACTGTGTTTTGCCGACGCCGACCAGCCCTGTGATCGCAACAACCTCGCCATCATGCAGTTTCAACGAAAACGGGGCAGCTTGGGGCTTCAGCCGCACATCGCTCACGGTAAGGATTGGCTTGCCGCCGTCTCTCACCGAAACGGCTGTCGCTTCGGCGGATCGGCCGAGCATGGCGTTGACTGCGCCTTCGTAATCCAGCGGCTTTTGCTCGAAGGTTCCAGTGATCCGTCCATCGCGGAGCGACACGATGCGGTCTGCCAGACGCCGAATGTCGGACATGCGGTGCGATATATAGAGGATGGCAACGCCCTCATCCCGCAATCTCGAAATGATGGCGAAAAGCCGCTCGGCCTCACTGCTCGAAAGCGACGAGGTAGGCTCATCGAGGATCATCACCTTCGGCGCGTGTGCCATTGCGCGCGCAATCCCAACCATCTGGCGATCGGCGAGCGACAGCGAGGCGATGTCCGCCTTGAGGTCAACATCGAGGCCCAGCCCTGCGGCAACCTCGGCGGCTTCTCTCCGGTTGCGGCGGCGGTTGAAAAAAAGGTGCGCGCCCCTCCCTGTCAGCCGGTCGAGCGTGAGATTGGTCGCAACATCGAGCGAACTAACCACACCATCATTGATGTTCTGGTGAACCGTGACCACGCCAGCCCTTATCGCCTCGGCCGGTGTGGAAGGCGCGTAGGGCTGATCGGCGAGCGACATGGCCCCCGCGCTTGGTGCGTGCACGCCGCTCATAATTTTGACGAGGGTAGATTTGCCGGCTCCGTTGGCACCCATCAGCACCGTGATCTGACCAGGGAAAAGGTCGAGCGAAACGCCGTCCAGAACCTTGTTCGGGCCGAACGACTTCCCCAGTCCGTCAATGCGGAACATGGTAGCCATGGATGGCAAACTCCTCCCAGTGGCGAAAGCTAAGACTGGCAATGCGCAAATGTCAACTCGATTGACATTTGCCAAAAGGGTGGACTAGCCTTTTGTACGAGGGATGTTTGGCGCGAGGCATCGCGCCAATGGAGGAATCATGAAAGGTGCCGCTTACGAGGCTCTCAAGATCGAAACGCTTGCCGCGCGCCTCGGCGATGTTGCTGCGCTGCGCGATGTGCTGGGCGACCCGAAAGGTTGGCGCGTGCGCGAGGTGGGCGACGGCAATTTGAACCTTGTGTTTATCGTCGAGTCGGACAAAAGCGGCCTCGTCGTAAAGCAGGCGCTTCCCTATGTGCGACTGGTTGGCGAGAGCTGGCCATTGCCGCTCAAGCGTAGCTTTTTTGAGTATCACACGCTTATCCGGCAGGCCGCTCGCGATCCGGGCCGAGTGCCGGAAGTGCTGCATTTCGATGAGGCTCAATCGGTCATCGTTATGGAATTTCTGACGCCGCACCTCATTCTGCGGCGCGCGCTGATACAAGGTCGCATCCTGCCGAAGATCGGCAAGGATCTTGGGCTGTTCGTAGCGCGCACTCTCTTTCGTGGGTCTGATCTTGCTATGGAAGCGCGGCAGCGCAAGGCCGACCTCGCCCTGTTCGCGGACAATGTAGAACTGTGCGACATCACTGAAAATCTCGTCTTCTCCGATCCTTATTTCGAGGCTGAACTGAACGCTCACACCTCGCCGGAGCTTGATCCAATCGTCGCCGAACTGCGCGCCGACCGCGACATGAAAGTGACAGCACAGCGCATGAAGCACTTGTTCGCGACCAAGGCAGAAACCTTGGTTCATGGCGACCTGCACACCGGTTCGATCATGGTCACGGACGATGACACGCGCGTTATCGATCCCGAATTCGCCTTCTATGGCCCGATGGCGTTCGACGTGGGCATGTTGTTCGCCAATTTCTGGATGGCCTTCTTCTCGCAGGATGGGCACGAGGCAGACGGAGAGCGCGATTTGATGCGCACTTTCCTGCTGGATACGGTGGAAGAATGCTGGAGCGTTTTCTGCGCGGAGTTTTCGCGGCTTTGGCACACCGAACGCACCGGCATTCTCTATCAGCGCAGCCTGTTTGAAGATCGTGGTGACGCGCTCGGAGCGGAGCAGGCGCTTGACGAAGTGCTGCACGATATTTGGGTGGACTTGCTCGGCTTCGCTGGCGTTGAGGTGCATCGGCGCATACTTGGCCTCGCTCACAATGCCGATTTCGAGACGATCGAGGATCGCGCGACGCGCGCTGCCTGCGAAACCAAGGCACTCAAATTCGGCCGCCACATAGCCGTCAACCGGGCCGCTGTTCAGGGGCTCTCACAGGTGCGCGCTCTCGCGGAGCGGCTGCAGTCAGGAGTTATCGCGTGAAGGTTGGGGACCGCCACTACCGCACCATTTGGCCAACGAGTGATGGTCGCGCCATAGAAATCATCGATCAGCGCTGGCTGCCGCATGAATTTCGCGTCGTTCCTTTGTCCACAGTCGATGAAGTCGCAACCGCGATCCGCGACATGTGGGTGCGTGGCGCGCCGCTGATTGGCGTCACCGCCGCCTATGGCGTGGCCATCGCGATGCTTGGCGACCCATCTGACGCCGCGCTCGATTCCACTTGGGATTATCTTCACGAAACGCGCCCCACAGCCATCAACCTGCGCTGGGCGCTTGACGATATGCGCAATCTTTTGCGACCTCTGCCCCCGGCAGAACGCGCTGATGCCGCCTTCGCCCGTGCCGCAGAAATTGCTGAAGAAGATGTCGAATTAAACCGCAGCATTGGCCGCCACGGCCTGACAATCATACGCCAGATCGCAGCCTCCAAGCCGGAGGGCGAGCCTGTGCGGATACTGACGCACTGCAACGCCGGCTGGCTGGCGACGGTCGACTACGGCACCGCGACTGCACCGATATATCTGGCACTCGAAGAGGGCATCCCGGTTCACGTGTATGTGGATGAAACGCGCCCCCGCAATCAGGGTGCGCAACTTACCGCATGGGAGATGGTGGGGCAGGAAGTTCCCCACACGCTCGTGGTCGACAATGCCGGCGGCCATTTGATGCAGCACGGGCTGATCGATATGGTCATTGTCGGCACGGATCGTACTACGCGCAATGGCGACGTGTGCAACAAGATCGGCACCTATCTGAAGGCGCTCGCTGCACGCGACAATGGGGTGCCTTTTTATGTCGCGCTGCCCTCACCAACCATCGATTGGACCGTGGGCGACGGCGTTGCGGAAATTCCAATCGAGGAACGCTCCAGCGACGAGGTTTCGCTCGTCTGGGGTCGCACCGCTGACGGCAAGGTCATGCAGGTGCGGATTTCGCCGGATGCAACTGAAGCGGCCAATCCAGCCTTTGACGTTACACCTGCTAGGCTCGTCACTGGGCTGATTACGGAGCGCGGCATTGCGGAGGCATCCGAGACAGGATTGAGAGGATTGTTTCCCCGCTAAAGTCAGTCCAATTTTTGCATCGATGCGTTCGCGGCGGTCGATTTCAGCGCAGCCTCGATAAAGCGCATACCCCTCACACCATCGGCGATACCGGGCAGAAAGCTCGCGCTTTGCGGCGTACCCTTTTTATACGCGGAAATGGCATCCGCAAAATCCGCGTAGAGCTGTGCGAGCGCTTCGAGAAATCCTTCGGGGTGTCCGGGAGGCAATCGAACCGGCGTCGCAGTTGAAGCCGACCCTCGCTCTATAATGCGGACTTCGCCCGGTCTTGCCAGCTTCAGCAGATTTGGCTCGACAACACTCCATGAAAGCGAGCCTTCGTCGCCATAGACGCGAAGCGCAAGACCATTGCTATGGCCGATTGCAACCTGACTTGCCCACAGCATGCCCTTCGCGCCATCCTCAAATTGCAGCAGCATCTGGACATCATCGTCGACGCGCCTGCCGTTCACAAAAGTGGAGAGCTGTGCCGCGACCGATTCCACATGCTGTCCGCTCACATATTCGGCAAGGTGGAACGCATGGGTTCCAATATCGCCCAACGACCCGGCGCGGCCGGAACGTAGTGGGTCGGTGCGCCAAGTTGCCTGCTTGTTGCCTGTGCTTTCCACATCGCTTGCCAGCCATTCTTGCGGAAATTCGACCTGAACGACCCTGACCTTGCCAATCGCGCCAGCCTTCACCAGCCGTCGCGCCTCGCGCACCATTGCGAAACCAGCATTGGTATACGCGACAGCAAACACCACGGACTGCTTTGCGACCAGCGTTGCAAGCGCTTCGGCATCTGCAAGCGACGTTGCCAACGGCTTTTCGCACATCACATGAATGCCCGCCTCCACAAAGGCGCGCGCGGCGCTGTAATGAAGATGGTTCGGCAACACGATGCCAACTGCTTCGATGCCATCGCTGCGCGCGGCCTCCTGTTGCGCCATCTCTTCGAAATCAACGTAGCTGCGATACGATGCAATGTTCACCTGTGCGGCGCTTTCTTTGGCTCGCTCCGGCGAGGAGGAAAGTGCCGCTGCGACAAGTTCAAAGCGGTCGTCTATGCGGGCGGCAATGCGATGCGCGGCTCCAAAGAAACCGCCAATACCGCCGCCGACCATTCCAAGGCGCAATCGTCTTGCCATATCAGACTCCGGCTAGGGCAACATCGTCGCTCAGGCTCATCGCACCATGAATCGCCGCCTGCCAGCCCAAACTCGCCCAGCGAATGTCGAGCGCGTATACGCCACTAATGATCGGCAGCACTTGCGCTATGCGCTCTTGCAAAAGCTCTCTCGGATAATCGCCAACATCCACCACCCCACCGCCCAACAGCAAAATGCGCGGCGAAAGCAAGGCAACCGCAGAAGCGGCAATGCAGGCTTGAGTCCAGATAAATTCATCGATGCTCGCGCGCACTGCGGACGTCGCGTCACTGCGGAAAAGGTCTGACACCTTCACACGGTGATGATCTGCAAGTTGTGCGAGCGCTTTGCCAGACGCAAACGCTTCCACGCGCTGCGGCGTTGGATGCATATCCGGTCGATGTACCGGCATGTGGCCGATCTCAAGCGCCCAGCCGCCGCCACGAAATATGCCATCAGTGCCTAGATATGCCGCGCCTATGCCAGTGCCAAAATAAATGGCGAGAACGTCATGCGCACCGACAACAGCGCCAGCATGGCTTTCGCCGAGCAGTTGCAATACCGTGTCCCGTTCCAGCTTCACATCGACGTCGAGTTCCTTCGAGAGCAGCGATGCGAGCCGCAAGCCGTTCAACTCGGGAATGTTTGCCGTGTTAAGCACCGTGTCCTGATCTTCCGCAAGGAAGCCGGGAACAGTCGCCACGACCGTCTTCGGACTAAATCCAGCTTCCGCGCACGCTTCGCGCAGGATCGATGCCAGTTCGCTAACCGGGAATGCTTGCCGCAGTCGCTCGGTTGAAAATGTACGGCTGTAAGGCGCGACCAATCCGCCTTGGGCGAAGCCGACCTTGACTGATGTGCCGCCAATCTCTGCGACCGCGATTGTTCTGGGATCAGATGGCGATGTCATGCCAGCCGTTCCAGAAAATCATGGAGTGCTGCGCGGAACTCATTAACATATCGCGTGCGATCAACCGCCTTCGCCGTAATCTCGCAGAAAGTTGCGTTGGGGAAAACGCCTGCCAGTTCTCGCGCATAGGCAAGCGGATGGACGAGGTCGTGCCCGTGTCCGATTACCAGCACCGGGCAATTGATACGCTGGGCTTCCTCTCGACTAACGCCGGGGTCGTCATTCGCGATGCGCATCAGAAGATTGCCGAACTCGCGCGGTTTCGAACGCTCGAAAAAGCCCACAAGGCTGGCGAGATTGTCGGGGGCCTCGCGACGAAGCTGCCCTGCGCTTTGACCTTGCAGGAAGATTTCTCGCGCAATTTCTGGTTCGTACGACAGCAGCAGTTCACCGACTTCGGCATACACCGCCATGTTTGGCGGCGCGGGTTCGAACAACCATGCGGGACGAGCAAGCACAAGCGCGCTTGGGCGGAGATTTCCCTTGACGGCGAGCCGGAGCGCCAGCGCCGCACCCATTGAAATGCCGCCCAAAATGGGCGCATCTACCTTCAGTTTGGTCGCCATCCGCTCGATGTCCCGCGCAAATGTCGCCAGTGAAAGTGCGTTTGCCGGGCCGTAATCCGATGTAGCGTGCCCGCGGCATTCAAGCGTTATGCGCCGCGTTCCAGGTTGTTCTCCGAACGCCTCGGCTACCTGCTTGCGGTCGCCGCCAAGGCCGTGCTGGAAAATAAACGCCTGCCCGATTCCCTCGTCATCGTAGGCAAGGTTCACGCCTTCGCTAAAAACGGTCGCGCTAGTCGTCACGACTGTTCCACCTTGCTCAATGTTTTGCGGAGGAAGCTTCCGACGGCCGCCGCGTCAGAGGCATCAAGGCCGTGCGTGACCAGCGGACCATTGAAGTTTGCGCGTTTCAGCCGGGTCAGGAAATGATCGAACTCGACAACGCCCTTGCCCGCGGCAACAAAGCCGCCTTGCGTGTCGCGATCCTTCGCGTGTGCCATGGCAATTTCTTGTGCGAGCAGATCCACCGCCTGCTCTATGATCTTGCGCCGTTCGTCGCGATCTGCGCGCTCGAACAGATTGGCTGGATCAACGATTATCTTTATGCGCGCGCTGCCAACTTCATCAAGCAACCGCCGGGCGGATTGAGCATCAGAAACTACGTTCGCCAATTCAGGTTCGACGCCCAGTACAACGTCATAGCGGTCAGCCAGCACCACCGCCGAGTCCATCTCTTTGCGTAGATCGAACCACGCGGATTCTGATGCGTTGTCCGGGTGCCAGCGCCACTGATCTTCCGCGTCTCGGGTGCCCGTGCAAAGCGACACCATCGATGTACCCATGGCAGCGCATCGCTGCATGATGACTTCCAGACGCTGCATTCCTTTCTTGCGTACCGCTACATCCGGGTGGATCATATTGTAGGTCGCAGAAACTGCCGCGATGCCTACGCCAATTCGCTTCGCCGCCTGGCCGACCTGCGCGGCGATGTTTTCGTCCAGCGCGTCCGGCATCGATGGAAGGCCCAAACAGGCCAAATTGAACTGGGCGACCTCATAGCCCGCATCAGCCACGGCACGCAGTGACTGTTCTGCACCCATTTCCGGAAAGGTCTTTGCGAAAATCCCGACTTGCATCACAACGCCCCGGAAACCTCGTCCAACCGAACCGGCTTTCCACTATCGACGGAGCGCGCAACCGCGACCATGCCGCGAACAGACGCAATACCATCATCGATATTCGCGCCAATCATAGGCTTGTTGTCGAGCACGACATTGGCCAGCCCCTCAAGCTGGCGGCGATAGAAATGACCGTCTGCGCCCAGCACGCGATGCCAGCTCGCATCGGCCTCGCGGAAAATATCGACCTCGCTCGATTTGTAATACCAAGGATTGTAGGTCTTCCCGAGGATGCTGCCCTTTTCGCCGTAAATCTGAAAACCTTCGTGCCAGTCCATGCGCACCGAAACAGTCAGGTCGAGATGGCCGACAACACCGTCGGCAAAATGAATGGTCATGAACCAGCAATAAGCGCCGAACCTTTCGGTCAGCCTCGCATCGACAGCTTCGATCGGCCCGAAAAGATGCCGCGCCGTATCGAGCAAATGGCTCCCATGCGCCAGCATGTAATAGCGCCGCAGATCCGACTTCGGATTGATGGCCGGCTTGCGCGCATTCTTGCTCGTCACGATCAGCGGCTGCACGGCGTCCGTCATTGTGTAGCGATGAGTGCTGTCGCAGTACCAAGCCTTAAATGCCAGGTGCTGCCCCATCTCCTGATCTATGAAAGCCTTCGCGGCTTCAATGCCGGGGTCGAAGCGCTTCATGTGGCCGACTTGCAAAACCTTGCCGCTTTTACGCACGGCTTCGCCCAGCTGCTCAACTTCTTCTACTGCGACGCCGAGAGGCTTTTCGCAAAGAACATGCTTGCCTGCCTCCAGCGCCATTTCGCAGGCGCGCACATGGAACGCGTCCGACGTTGCGACCACAATCGCGTCCACGTCAGGATCGGCGAGCATGTCGCCATAATCGGCGTAGGATTTGCGCGGCTGGAACATCGCCGCCATGCGCTCGCGCAGATCGTCGGCCACATCGCATATCGCGAAAAGCTCCGCGTTGCGCGCTTTGGTGCACGATTCGAAATGTGCGGCCTGCGCGATCGGCCCACATCCGAGCACGCCCACGCGCAGCAGCCGATCATCCTTGCCTGGCATAGAAAGTTCCTTCTAAATCATCTGCTTGTGGCCGAAGTTCAAAGCGAGGATCGCCACCCAACGCCATTTGATGAAGCACAAGCGCAGCACCCACAGCTGCACCGTTCGCGCCAATGCCGGAAAGCCCGATGGTTGGCGCCGGGTAACCCTCGACCAGCGCTGACGCCAATTGCGTTCCTACCTGTTCCTGCACGAAGGGAAAAACGGCGCTGACCGAGCCTGCTAAAACGATGCGACCAGGCTGCAGCACGCTGGAAAGAATAGCCAGCCCGCGCGCAAGCCAATGCGCCCAATCGCGCGCCGCGCTCATCGCCGCAGGCTCGCGCTCGCCCAAAGCACGCAAATAGCCATCCAGCGTAGCACCCTGCCCGCCAATGTGAGCATAGCGCGATAGCAAAGCGTCCTTGCCGATATAGGTCTCGAACCGGCCGGGGCGTTTGGCATCATAGACAAAACCTTCGGGGCCGACCGGCATGTGCCCGATCTCTCCCGCGCCGCTGAATTGGCCGCGATAGAGCCGTCCATCGCTCACGATGCCGCCGCCCACGCCGTTCTCAATCAGCACGACCAGCGTGTCGCCAACGCCCGCTGCCGTTTCTCCGTGATAGGCTTCAGCCAAGGCAACTGCGTTCGCATCGTTCTCAACGAAAACAGGCAATCGATCATTGCCTAGCTCACGCTCGACCATTTTCACGACGTCAACATCGTGCCAGCCGAGAATCGCAGCGTGATAAACAAAATCTTTGGATGACACGAAGCCTGGCACCGCGACATTCAGGCCGAGCACGCGCGCGTTCGAACCCAGACCCGCTCGCGTCTCATGAACAAGCTCTGCAAGCACCGAAATCGCCGCAACCGGGTCGCTGCCTGCACCTCGGAAGGGGCGCACGGATTGCGTGCGGATCGTGCCGGACAGATCAACACCGACCACCATGATGGAGTTGACGGCGATATAGGAGCCAAGAAAAAATATATCGGTTCCCGCCGTCTCGATCAGGATACCGGGACGCCCGACGCGGGCTTCGGTGTCGTCGCCTTCTCCATCCGAAGCGTCGCGCTCGCGCACGAGGCCTGTCTGCACCAGCGACTGCACAATAAGACCCGTAGTCGAGCGCGTAATATCAAGCCTGCGAGCCAGCTCCGCCCGGCTGATAGCTCCGGCAAGAAATATCTCGGAAAGCGCCTTGAGTTCGTTGGCGCTCAGCGCAGCCATTTGAACGCACCCTCATAATTTGTATCTTATCCGTACTATTATCCCTTTCAATTCGATGTCAAAGGCAAAAACATGCTGCATTGCAGCATATATTTTAATCCATTCGCCTATTGACCAAGCGATCTGTAGGTGATTTTGTGCGATACAAATACAAATTGCCGTGGGAGGAAGCGGTGACCGTTCTTGCTCGGCTGGAGCACATCGTAAAGGATTTCGGCGCTGTCCGAGCTTTGGACGATGTTACACTCGACATCAATCACGGCGAGGTTCTCGGCCTTATGGGCGACAATGGCGCCGGGAAATCCACGCTTGTCAAAACAATCGCGGGGAACTTCCAACCCACATCCGGCAGCTATTCTCTGGACGGCCAGCCGGTGCATTTTTCGGGGCCGGCGGAGGCACGCCGCCACGGCATCGAGGTGGTCTATCAAGACCTCGCCATTTGCGACAATCTGACTGCGGCAGCCAATGTGTTTCTAGGCCGGGAAATGATGAAGCGCGTTGGCCCGTTCAAGGTGCTCGACCACAAGGGCATGAACAGGCGCGCAAACGAAATATTCAAAGAACTCAAATCGGAAACGCGCCCTGCTGCGCTGGTCAACCGCATGTCGGGCGGGCAGCGACAAGCAGTTGCGATTGCGCGCACCCGTCTTTCCGAATCGAAGATCGTACTGATGGATGAGCCGACAGCAGCCATCAGTGTTCGTCAGGTGGCGGAAGTTCTCGCTCTTATTCGGCGCATGAAGGATCAGGGCCTGTCTGTCATCCTTATCAGCCATCGTATGCCGGACGTTTTTGAAGTTTGTGATCGCGTCGTCGTCATGCGGCGAGGCCGCAAAGTGGCCGACAAGCCAATCGCTCAATCAAGCCCCGAAGAGGTCACTGGCCTCATCACCGGCGCAATCCAGTCAGCTTGAGGGAGGACGACTATGACAAATCATCAAGATCGCGCTCCCGGAATGGATGTGGACCTGCTGCAAGGCTCGACTTCGCCGTGGCGTGGATTGTTGCTGGCGCAAGAAAGCTGGGTTGCCCTTTCCATTCTCGTGCTTGGTCTGATCGTGAGCTTCATCGCGCCCACCTTTGCCAGCGCCGGCAATCTGCTCAACGTGTTTCAGAACGCGTGCTTCATCGGCATCATGGCGTTGGGCATGACGCCCGTTATCATTAGCGGCGGCATCGATATTTCCGTCGGTTCGATCCTGGGCATGTGCGCGGTAACGTTGGGCATCGTGCTCAATGCCGACATGCCGCTCGCGGTTGGCATTATCGCAACGCTGGCGATGGGCATTGCGTGCGGCGTGTTCAACGGCGCGATCATCTCCTACCTGCAATTGCCGCCGTTTATCGTCACGCTAGCCACGCTCTCGATTGGCCGCAGCCTCGCTCTCGTGCTGACAAACAACGAGGTTTTCTACGAATTCGGGCAGGCCACTGCGTCAATTATCGCGCTGGGCGGCGGTTACACTTTCGGCTTTCCGAATGTCGTCTATGCACTGATCATCGGCGTCATCATCCTGCACATTTTGCTGACGATGACCCGCTGGGGCCGCTATCTTTACGCTATCGGCGGCAATGAATCGGCGGCGCGCCTCGCGGGTATTCCTGTCGATTTCATCAAGATTTCGGCTTACGCGTTCAGTGGCCTGATGGTTGCGATAACCGCTATATTTCTGGTCGGCTGGCTTGGCGCAGTCACCAACTCCATCGGCACCGGCTACGAATTGCAGGTCATCGCGTCGACCGTGATCGGCGGCGCATCGCTCAATGGCGGCTTCGGCTCGGCATTGGGCGCTGCCATCGGCGCAATTCTTGTCGAAGTCATCCGCAACGCACTTCTGATCGCGGGAGTGAATCCGTTTTGGCAAGGAACCTTCGTGGGCTGTTTCATCCTCGCGGCGGTCCTTCTGGAAAGAATCCGGTCTCTGCGTCGCTAGGCCGGCAATTGCAACACGTTTAACGGAGGAGTGGCATGTCACTGAAAAATGTATTGAAGGTCACGGTTGGCGCGGCTGCGTTGGCTTTGGTCATGTCCGGTCCCGGCATGGCGCAGGAAAAAGAGTTCGCTCTGGTGTTCAAGGTTTTGAACAACGCGTTCAGCCCGCCCATTAAAGCAGGCTGCGAGGCAGCTGCTGCCAAGCTCGGCGACGTTAAATGCACGTATGTCGGCCCGACCGAATATGACGAAGCCAAGCAGGTGCAACTTGCGCAGGACATGGTAACGCGCGGCGTTGCCGGTCTTGGTGTTTCGGCAGGCAATCCGAAGGCTATGGCGCGCATCATGAAGATGGCGCAGGAAAAGGGCATTCCGGTTGTCACCTTTGACACGGATGTTCTGCCAGAGGACGCAGGACTTCGCTCGACCTATATCGGCACCGACAATTACGAGTTCGGTCAGGCGCTTGCCCAGAAGGTTCTCGAAAGCGGCAAGAAAGGCGGAACGGTCTGCATCCAGTCCGGCGCGCCCGCTTCTGAAAACCTCAAGGCGCGCGTTCAGGGCATCCGCGACACGCTTGCTGGCGTGACGAAGGACAAGGGTGTCGAGAGTCTGACCGGCCAGAACGGCTGGACCGAGCCGGCGGGTTGCCCCGTCTACAACAATGACGACATCACGCTTGCTGCACAGCAGGTGCGCGACGTCATGACCAAAAATCCGAAGCTGGATGCCTTCGTGGCTGTTGGCGGCTGGGCGCAATATGCACCGCAGGCTTACAAGCAGGCGATGGAGCCGCTTAAGGCGCGTCTCGACAGCAAGGATCTGGTCGTTGTGTTCGGCGACAATTTTGGTCCGCAGCTTCCGTTGCTGGCTGAAGGCCTGAGCCAATTCAACATCGGCCAGCGCCCTTACGACATGGGTTATGAAACGATCATGGCGCTCGACAAACTGACCAAGGGCGAAAAAGTCGAACCCTTCATCAAGACGGGCACGGAAGTCTGCACGCCCGCAGATGCACTCACAACCTGCGGTAAGGTTGCTAACTAACTTACCGCTCCTCCCCGCTCCCGGCCTTCGCGCCGGGGGCGTCAATTTGTCAGGCTTTCCGGTGGCGAGGAATGACCAGAAAAGATTTTCGCATTTTCATGATGGCCCACCCGCGCAAGATCGAAGACATCTTCGAGGACGCGGACCTCGCGAGACTACATGCGCTTGGCGAAGTCACTATCAATCGCGGATCATCGATAAGCGATGAGGAATTCAACGCTCAGGCGCGCGACTGCCATGTCATCATGGGGCAGTTCGATATGCCAGCCGAGCGTCTCGACCAATGTCCGAACCTTCGCACCATCATCAATCTCGAAGGCAATTTTCTACCGAACATCGATTACAAGCACTGCTTTCGAAAAGGCGTTCGCGTACTTTCGGTTAGCCATGTATTTGCCGAGCCGGTTGCGGAAATTGCCGTCGGCATCGCGATAGATCTTGGCCGCGGCATAAGCCGGTCGGACCGGCTGATGCGGCGCAGAGAAGAGCGCTGGGGGCTTGAGGCGAACCAAAACGCGCTTTCGCTCTACGATGCCAAAGTCGGTTTCCTCGGCTTCGGCGATCTCGGTCGCGCGCTGCTTCCGCTACTGAAGCCATTCAGGACGAGTTTCAAGATTTACGACCCCTGGATACCGGAAATGGTTATAGAGCAGGCTGGCGGTGCAGCTGCCGGCATGGACGAGGTGCTGGCCACGAGCGACTTTGTATTTGTGCTCGCAGGCGCCACACAGGACAATCAGGGTTTTCTGGGCGCGCGCGAATTCGGTCTGATGCGGGATGGCGCGGCCATTTTGCTGCTCAGCCGCGCTTCAGTCGTCAATTTTCCCGAGATGCTCGAAGTTGCGCGCAGCGGCCGCATAAAAATCGCCACCGATGTCTACCCGGATGAGCCATTGCCCAAGGACGATCCGACCCGAGACGTCGAAAACTTGCTCCATTCGCCGCATCAGGCAGGCGCATTGACCAGTGTGCTCAAGCATATTGGTCGAGGCGTTGCATCGGACGTGGAGTTGGTCGCGCGCGGCCTGCCACCGATGGTGTGCAAACAGGCGCAACCTGAAACTGCGGCTCGTTTCCGAAGCAAGCCGGTCGAGCAAAGCTAGGCTCTTGGCCCGCAGCCAGACAAAAGGCTCTGGCTTACACAATCAATTGATCGACGCGCCATTTCGCTTTTTCGATCATTGGCATTTTTGAGATGACCGCGTTTTGGACAGGTGTTAATTTTCACCATCTTTTAGCCGCTATGCGACAAGACGCTGCTGATCGAGACGCTATACTGAGGAACAAGAAACAAAATAAACACGGGAACTGGTGAGCTTCGCAAGAGCCGCCCCGACAGGCCCTCGGCAAGGAGGTCATGGATGGAGTACTCGACACTCGCAGCAGAAGCTGGCAAGCGCGGTGCATATTGGACGGAAGCAGTTTGCAGCGCATACTTTCCGCTAACCATGCAATTCAAGGCCGAAGATACATTCAACGGTCGGCTTAAGAATTGGGAGTTGGGCATAACTTCGCTCTCGCACCTGGAGAGCGACGCCGTGCATTATAGCCGGAGGCAGAACCATCTCGTCGAAGAGATGGAGAACTCCCTGTTGATCACGATTCCGGAGTGGAACGAGGTCAGCTTTCTCCAATCGAACCGTGACGCCCGCTGTGTGCCCGGCCATTTCCTGATTGAGCGCGGTGACGCGCCTTACGAATTCTCGTATGGAAGCGCCAATTCGCTCTGGGTGCTCAAGGTTCCGAACTCTGCGCTACGCGCACGCGTCGGCTCGCCGGACCGTTTCGCCGCGCTGTGTTTCAATGCACAACAGGGAGTGGGTGCCTATTTTGCGGATAAAATCCGCGCAACCGGTCGCAGGCTTGATGAGATGACCCCACCCGTGCGCGAGGTCGTCGGCCAACAATTGATCGATCTTCTGTGCCTTACAATACAGGATGATCCGAGGATCATGGCTAGCGGCATGACATCGGTGCGCGCGGCTCATCTTTTCCGCGCAGAGCAATTCATCCGGCAAAATCTTGCCAAAGGCAGCATGCAGCCACAGGAAGTCGCGGATGCTTGCGGCATCTCACTGCGCTATCTCCAGCGGCTGTTCACCGACAGCGGACGCTCGATCTATGAATGGATTCGCGAGCAGCGCCTGTTGATGTGTGACGAAGAGCTTCGCCGGAACCGTTCGCCCCAATCGATTGCGGAAATCGCGTATCGCTGGGGTTTCAGCGACCATTCCCAGTTCTCCAAAAACTACAGGCACTACTTCGGACGTTCGCCCACTCAGGCGCGCTCCGATTACCGTGAAAGATTACGCAGTTAACACGACGCCCAAAGCGTCCTTCCACCATTAGTTCTTTGCGAATGTCTGCCTCGCGGCAGGCAAACGGCTTCCCTTTGTCCTTACGAGAGACCCCTATATGGCCAGCACCAGAGTAGCAGTCGATGTCGGCGGAACCTTCACAGACATCTGTATCATGGACGAGGAAACGGGCGAGCTTCGCATCGAGAAAACCTCATCCACAGCGGACCCAATCGTCGGCGTCATCTCCGGCGTGGAGCGCGCCGGGGTTGACCTGTCGCAAGTGTCGATGTTCTCACACGGCACAACGGTAGCAACCAACGCGCTGATCACAAGACGGCTGCCGCGCACCGGCATGGTTTGCACGGAAGGTTTTCGCGATGTGATCGAAATCCGGCGCGCCAACAAGCAGGACTTATGGGACACCTACAAGGACGTCGCTCCTCCTTACGTGCCGCGCCGTGACCGTCTGACCGTACCCGAACGTATCGACGCATCCGGCAAAGTCATTACGCCGCTTGATAAAGACGCGGCGCGTGATGCTGCGCGCATTTTCAAGCGGCGCGGCGTGAAAGCTGTGTCCGTCTGCTTCATGAATGCCTTTGTGAATGGCGAGAACGAAAAGCAGATGCGCGATATTCTGCTTGAAGAAATTCCTGGTATCGCTGTTTCCATCTCGTCGGAAGTCATGCCGGAAATCTTCGAGCATGAGCGCTTTTCCACCACCGTTGCGAATGCGGTTTTGAGCCCTGTGGTCGTCGATTACACCACCCGTTTGGGCGACAGCCTTGCGAAGAAGGGCTACAGCCGCGACCTTCTGCTGCTGCATACAGGCGGCGGCGTGATGACGCCGAAGAGCGTGAAGGATTTCGCCGCGCGCCTCGCGGGTTCGGGCATTGCGGCAGGCGCAATCGCCAGCCGTCACATCGCTACACTTTGCGGCTATCCTAACTCCATCGGCCTCGACATGGGCGGCACTAGCACGGACGTTTCGCTGGCCTATGAAGGTGTGTCGCGCGTTACCAAGGATTGGTATATCGAGTTCGGCTATCCAATCCGCTTCCCCAGCATTGAAGTGCTGACCATCGGTGCTGGCGGTGGCTCGCTGGCATGGTTCGATGAAGCAGGTTCGCTGCGCAACGGCCCACAATCGGCAGGATCAAATCCCGGTCCTGCGTGCTATGGCAACGGCAATAAGACCCCAACCAACACGGACGCCAATGTCGTGCTTGGCCGTCTCGGCACCAGCCTTGCTGGCGGTGAGTTGATTCTGAAGGCCGACCTTTCAACCGAAGCCGTCCAGACAGGCGCAGCCGACCGGCTCGGCGTTTCGCTGCACGAAGCTGCAGAGGCAATCGTCAAGGTAGCAAACGCCAACATGGCCGACGCTGTTCGTCTTATCTCGATCAGTCGCGGCTACGATCCGCGCGACTTCGCCCTTGTCGCTTTCGGCGGTGCAGGCGCGCTGCACGGAGCCGCGGTGGCGCAGGAATTGTCGATCCCGGTCGTGATCGTGCCGCCCAATCCGGGTGTGACGTCCGCACTCGGCTGTCTGCTAGTCGATATCCAGCACGATTTTTCCGATAGCTTCATGGTGGATTCCGCTTCCACGACGCCGGAGGCAATCGAGGCAGGATTCCAGCGCTTGGAAAAAGAAGCGGTCGCACGTCTGGTGCATGAGGGCGTAGCGCCAGAGGATATCACCATCGGGCGCTCAGCGGAGATGATGTATCAGGGCCAATGGAGGTCGCTCGCCGTTTCCGCCCCCTCCCCTGTAACGGATGTGGCCGCGCTTACTGCACGCTTCCATGTCGAACACGAGCGCGAATACAGCTTCCGTCGCGACGACGCGCCGATCAGCTTCTTCCGGCTTGGCCTGAAAGCCACCGGCCTCGTGCCCAAGGCTAAGCTGAAGGAGCATAAGCCGGAAAGCCGCAAGCCCGAACCCAAGCTGTTTCGTACGGTGTGGTTCGACGAAAAGCCCCACGAAACACCAGTTTATGAGCGGGACGATCTTCCCTCCGGCTTCACTTTCAAGGGACCAGCCATCGTCGAGCAGTTCGACTCCACCACGGTCGTACCGCCGGGTACGAGTGCAACCGTCGACAAGCTTCTCAACATTCTCATCCACATCAAGGGGGCTTGAATGAGCGCCGAAACCAACTTCAACGGGCTCGATCCGGTTACTTTCGAGGTCCTGAAAAACTCGTTCATCACCTCCGTGGACCAGATGGCCGAGCAAATCCTGCGCACCTGCTATTCATTCGTCATCTACAACCGCGACTTCTCAAGCGCGCTGCATGATGCGGAGGGCAATTCGGTTGCGCAGGGCACGCAGGATATCGCCGTGCATGTAGGCACGCTTCACTTCACCTGTAAGGCTGTCATCGAAGCGTTTCGCGATGAAATGCTGCCGGGCGATGTCTACGCAATCAACGACCCTTACGCGGGCGGAACGCATTTCAGCGACGTGCGCCTGATCCGTCCGATTTTCGATGAGGACGACATTATCGGTTTCGCGCAGTCAAACGGCCACTGGTCCGATCTTGGCGGCAGCGTTCCCGGCTCGTTCGACGTCGCAGCAAAAGACATGTTCCGCGAGGCGGTGCGCATTACGCCCATCCGCCTTTTCCACGGCGGACGGTTCTGCAAGGACGTCGCAAATATGATCGCGGCGAATACGCGTGATCCTCGTTCCATCATTGGCGACATTCATGCGCAGGCGCAGGCAACCAACGTTGCGGAGCGCGACATTCTACGCCTCGTCAAAAAATATGGTCGCAAGACTGTCGTGGACGGCATGGCCGCAGTTCAGGATTACGTCGAGCGCGCGATGCGCCATCGCATCGCGGCATTGCCGGACGGTGTTTGGGAAACGGTGGACTACATCGACCGCGACCCTGCCGCTGGCGAAGGCATGATCCCCATTCGGGTCAAGATGACCATCAAGGGCGACAAGGTTCATTACGACTTCACCGGCAGTCATCCGACGATCGGATCGATTTACAACTCCGCGCCGGGCGCCACCTTCTCGGCCGTCGCCGCTGGCATGAAAACCTTCTTCCCGGACCTGCCTCTCAACAGCGGATTTTATCGCATCTTTGATATCACCGCGCCGGAGAACAGTGTCGTCAGCGCGCAATGGCCGGTCGCCGTTACAGGCTTCCTGATGCCCTTCGAAAAGATCATGAATTCGATTTACGAAATGTGGTCGAAAATCCTGCCGGAACGCGCCATCTCCTGCTCCTTCAATCTGGAATATCTGCTGACTGGCGGTCTTGACGCCAGAACTCCTGAGAAGCCGATCTTCATGTTCTATGACTGGTTGCCCGGCGGCTGGGGTGGGCGCAATGGCAAGGACGGTTGCAACGTCACCACCGCTTGCTTCGGCACGGGTTTGATGGCGCAACCGGTCGAAGGACAGGAACGCGTCAATCCGGTGCTCACCACGAAATTCGAGATCAAGCGTGACTCCTCCGGCCCCGGCAAATTCCGTGGCGGTGCGGGCGTGGAAAAAGCCTCGATCCTGCTGGAAGCCGAGAAAACCGTCATCTCCTATATTTGCGACCGCGAGCGCGCGGTGGTGTTTGGAACGAATGGCGGTCTGCCTTCCATGCCGCACGGCCTGTCCATCTATCGCGCCGCGACGGGCAAGGAAGAATGGCTCGGTTCGGTATTCTCGGACGTATCAATCGAAACCGGCGACATATTCTCGCGACCTACAGCGGGCGGCGGCGGCTTCGGCGATCCGCTCGAACGCGACCCCGAACGCGTGCGCGAGGATGTGATCGATGACTATGTGTCCATCGAGCGCGCCCGCAAGGACTATGGCGTGGTGCTCAAGCCCATAGACGTTGAACTTGGTGAGTATGAAATCGACGCCGCAGCCACCAAGGCCGAGCGCGCCGACATTCGCGCTAAGCGGCAAGCCTGGGCAACCTCGGACCCACAAGCGATTTCCGACAAGTACAAGGCGGGCGAGTTGGACGCCATGGACGCGGTTCGCCGTTACGCTGTCATTCTGGATTGGGACAGCGGCGAGGTGTTGCCCGAGACGACGGCTCAGTTCCGCGAAATGTTCCAGAAACGAACAGCCGCCCACTGGCGCGATTAGAGTTGGAGATTCCGAACGGAGACATCCACCCCTTCCCCGTTGATGGGTAAGGGGTGGGAGTACGCCGAAACCTGGCCCACCCGAGCAAAAGGCAGGCGCAGTTTATGACGGAAGCAAATAGCGGCTCGGATGTTCTGCGTCCCATCACCATCGCCGGCGCGCTTGATGCGCTCGGCGGCGGACGGCAGATCATGGCGGGCGCGACGTGGCTGATGCGCGCCCCCGTTCGCGGTGAAGCGCCGCCCAAAGCGGCGGTACTGATTGGCTCCATTCCGGAGCTTCAGCAAATTTCCATCGGCCAAGATCAAGTAACATTAGGCGCGGGCGTGACGCACACCAAGCTGGCGGAGGCCCTTGCAGGTGTGCCTGCCTTGAAAGGGCTGGTGACTGCGGCTTCGCGCGCCGCCAATCCGCCTATCCGTGCAGTTGCCACGCTTGGCGGGAACCTCTGCACGGCTGCTTTTGCAGCGGGCGATCTCTCCCCGCAACTTTTGGCGTTAGATGCCCGCGTCACTTATGCGACGAAGGATGGCACGCAGGATATGGACATGTCGCAGTTTCTCGCCGCGCGCGGCAATCTCAGCGGCGGTCTGCTCACCCGCGTGCGCATACCGCTTGGAAATTTCCGCTCCGCCCATGCTCGTCTGCCATTGCGCAAGGCGGGCGACTATCCCGTTGCCATTGTCAGCGCGCGAATGGATCAAAACGAAAGCCTCATGAGGCGCGTTCGCATTGCCGTCGGCTCGGTAGAAGCCACGCCGCGTCGCTGGAGCGGACTCGAGGCAGCCCTCGAAGGTCAGCCATATGATCTCAAAGCGATTGCAGACAGCGCTGGCAGTTTGACGAACGAATTTACAGGACGCGATGGTGTTGAAGCGGACGGCTGGTATCGAACAAAAGTGCTCCCAGCACTGGTGCGGCAGGTGTTCGAGGATTTGAGTATGCAGTTCGCGGAGCGCCCATGACTATGCGCCTGTTCATCAACGGCGAAGAGCGCTCGGCAGCGGTCCATCCTCTCACCCCGTTGGTCGATGTCATACGCGACGAACTCTTGCTCACCGGCACAAAATCGGTCTGCCGTGAAGGCTTCTGTGGTGCGTGCACAGTCCACATCGATGGCGTGCCGACCATGTCTTGCCTGCTGCCAGTGATAGCTGCGGAAGGCAAAGCGGTCACAACCATCGAGGGCGTCGGCGGCCCCGGCAATATGAATGCCGTGCAGCACGCGCTTGAAGAGCATGATGTCGTGCAGTGCGGCATGTGCTTTCCCGGCATGGTCATGTCGATGACGGCCTATATGGAAAGGCGTCCCGCTGCGCCGCGCGCCGACATAAAGGCTGCTATGTCTGGCAATATCTGCCGCTGCACAGGCTATGAGCGCATCATTGACGCTCTCCTTTCGATCGCCGCAAAAGAGGACACAACCGCATGAGCAGGACCGCAGATCCAGCCGCGGCGGTGATGGACCTTCCGCGCCGGGACGCCCCGGACAAGCTTGCGGGGCGTACGCGCTACACTGTGGATATGGCGGGCCCTGGAACGCTCCACGCAGCCATCCGGCGCGCTGATATTCCGCGCGGTCGCATTATTCGCGTTGAGAGCGGTGTTGCGCGGCAGATGCCGGGCGTGCGCGCTATCGTGACCGCGCAAGATGCACCTGGTACGCATGGCATTGGCATTTCCGACCATCCGCTCTTTGCCGGAAAGGAAATTCGCTACAATGGCGAACCGATCGCGGCCGTAGCGGCCGACACGCTGGAGCAGGCGCGAGCCGCCGCTGCCGCAATCATCGTAGAGGTCGAAGCGCTCCCTCCAGTGCTAACCATGGCCGAAGCGCTGTCGCCATCTGCGCCGCTCGTTCACGAAGGCTGGAAAGACTACGGCGTGCTGTTCGAAGGTGGCGCACGCAAAGGCAATATTGCGTGGGAAGCCAAGGTCGTTCGCGGCGATACCGACGCCGCTTTCGCGCGACCGGACGTGACCATTGTTGAAGGTTGCTATGAAGTCGGGCGGCAGAGCCACATGCCGTTTGAGCCACGCGCGGCAATCGCCACCTTTGAGGATGGCCGCCTGCACCTCGTCACGTCTACGCAGGTGCCATGGACCGTGCGCGCGGTAACATCGAGCCTGCTCGGCATCCCCTCCTCGCAAGTGCGTATTACGGTGCCACCCGTGGGCGCCGGCTTCGGCCTGAAATTCGATTGCACTATTGAACCAGTCGCCGCGCTGCTTGCATGGAAAACCGGGCGACGTGTCTCCCTTGCCAATTCGCGGCAGGAGGAAATGGCTACCTGCCTGTGCCGCGAGAACGCGCAAATTCGCATTCGCTCCGCCGTCACCACCGAAGGCGAGATTGTCGGGCGAGAAGCAACGGTTTTGATGGATTGCGGCGCCTATGGCGGCGAGCAGATATTCCTCACCACCATGACCGCGCATACGCTTGGCAGCAATTATCGTCTCGGTTCGGTGCGGCTATCCACACGCGCCATCTATACGAATACGCCGCCCAACGGTGCGTTTCGCGCCTGCAACGGTGTCTACAACACATTCGCGCTTGAGCGGCATACAGACGAAATCTGCGCCGCGATTGGTATGGACCCTGTCGAGTTCCGCCGCCGCGCGGTGTTCCGGGACGGCTCAATTGGCTCGACGGGTCAGGTGTTTGAAGGCGAAGTGCTGGTTCCCATGATCGAGCGAATGGAAGCGCTCAAACAGAAGTCCGGATCCAGAGAAGCAGAAGCTGGAGGGCGTCTATATGGTCGAGCGACCACGGTTGGAAGCTGGTTCGTTTTCGTCGGCCCCTCCGCCGCAACGGTAAACCTGAACGCCGATGGCAGCGCAACGCTCGTCACGTCGGGCGTCGAGATCGGCTCCGGCACGATGGTGCAGGCCCTGCCGCAGATCGTTGCGGGGCAGCTCGGCATTCGTCCGCAAGATGTTGTGGTGAAAGCCGCAGACACAGACGCTGCTGGTTATGACGTCGGCGTAGGCGGCGGTCGCACAACCGTATCGCTCGGTGCAGCAAGCGTGAAGGCTTGCGAAGATGTTCTCTCCAAGCTGCTGCCGGTCGCGGCTGAAATGCTCCAGACCTCGCAGGACAATCTTGTGCTGGGCAAAGGCCGCATCGAAATTGCGGGGCGTAAGGGATCAGGTGCGACCATCGCTTCAGTCGCGCAGCGCGCTCAGGCTCTTCATGGACCGGTCACTGGTTCCGGCTCATTCACCGGGCAAGGTGTGCCATCCATGGCCGGCTGCGCGATGGGCCATTTCATCAATGCAATCGACATTCCGATTTTCGCTGTGCACGATTGCGAAGTGGCCGTCGATCCTGACACCGGCCACGTGGAAATTCTCTCCTACAAGGTGGTGCAGGATGTCGGCCGAGCGCTGAACCCGCGCGCGATCCACGGCCAGATTCAAGGTGGCGTCGTTCAGGGCTTGGGCTATGCCCTGCATGAAGATGTGACCATCGACGCCAAGGGACGCATCGCTCAAGATAGCTTCGAAACATACCGGATACCGCTCGCGCAGGACGTCGTGCCTGTCGAGTTTGAGCTTTTTGAAGGTGCGCCTTCGATTGGCCCGCTGGGCGTCAAGGGCGCGGGCGAGGTGCCAATCCTCAACGTCGGTGCGGCGGTTGCCTGTGCAGTTGCCAACGCCACCGGCAAGCCGGTTAGCCGCTTGCCCCTAACACCGCCGCGTGTGCTTGGCTTACTCGTTTCAGACGAGCCGCCTCTCGATCATCCTCACATCGGGAAAGACTGGTCCAGCAACGTAATTGCTTTGCCGCAATCGGTCCGAGCAGGTTAAGATACAACATCTTTTTGAACACTCGGAGTAGCCATGAGCGCCCTGTCAAATTCGCTTGCCGCAACCGACATCGCATCGACGATGCACCCATACACAAACCTTCGCCAGCACGAGGCGACAGGGCCGCTCATCATCGCCCGTGGCGACGGAGTTCGGGTCTATGACGACCGTGGCAAGGAATATATCGAGGGCCTGGCTGGCCTCTGGTCAGTTGCGGTTGGCTTTTCGGAAAAGCGCCTGGCGGATGCTGCCTACAAACAAATGCTCCAGCTCCCCTACTATCACACCTTCTCCTCCAAATCGCACGAACCCTCGATCCGGCTGGCGGAAAAGCTGGTGGAGATGACGCCCGAGCCGCTCACCCGCGCGTTTTTCACCTCCTCAGGCTCGGAAGCGAACGACACAATCGTCAAGATGATATGGTTCATGAACAATGGACTTGGGCGCCCGCAGAAGAAAAAATTCATCTCCCGCGTCAAGGGCTATCACGGCATCACGGTCGCGTCGGGCAGCCTGACGGGCTTGCCGGGAAATCATCGTGATTTCGATCTTCCCGCAATTCCGGTCCATCACCTCACCTGCCCACACTTTTATCGCTTTGGGCAGGAGGGCGAGGACGAAGCCGCGTTCACTGCGCGCCTGCTGGCTGAACTCGAAGCCGTCATCGAAGCCGAAGGTGCCGACACGATCGCTGCCTTCATCGGTGAGCCTCTGATGGCCGCAGGCGGCGTGCTTCCCCCGCCCGCCGGTTATTGGGAAGGCGTGGAGCGCATTTGCCGCGCCAATGACATACTGATCATTTCCGACGAAGTGATTTGCGGCTTTGGACGGCTCGGCACTCCATTCGGCTGTCAGAAATACAATTTCACGCCTGACATTATCACGCTTTCCAAGCAGATTACGTCATCCTACATGCCGCTCGCTGCGGTCATGTTCTCAGAGCCGATTTATCAGGCAATCGCCGACAATTCCGCCAAGCTCAACAATTTCGGCCACGGATTCACTGCATCCGGGCACCCCGTTGCAACAGCGGTCGCACTAGAAAATCTCGCCATCATCGAAGAGAAAGACCTGATGGGCAACGCAGCGCGTCTGGAAGAGAAATTCCAGGCCGGCATTCGCAGCTTTGCTGACCACCCACTCGTGGGCGAAGCGCGCGGCGCGGGCCTCATCGGTGCGCTGGAACTGGTTGCCGACAAGGCCACCAAGCGGCCATTCGACCCGGTCGGGCGCGCCGGTGCCGTGGCAAACCGCATCGGCCACGAAGAAGGCCTGATTTTCCGCTCTATCGGCGACCAGCTCGCGCTTTGCCCGCCGATGATCGTCACCGAGGACGACGTCGCTGAAATTATGGCCCGTTTGGGTCGCACGATGGACCGTCTGCCTGCAGCGCTTGCGGCTGAGGGCATCGCGTGAGCGACAACGGAATCACAGCAAGGCGTCTTGCCTTGCTGGATAGATTCCTTGCGGCCTGGAACGCGCGGGATGTGGATGGGTTGATGGCCTGCATGGCGCAGGACTGCGCGTTTCACGCCTCCGCCGGACCAGACGCCGAAGGCCGTAAATTCGTTGGGCGCGATGTAGTTCGCGCCTCTTACGCCGCGCTTTTCGACACGTTTCCGAAAGCAGCGTGGACGCGTGGCAGCCATGTTGTAACTGGTGATATCGGCCTGTCTTCCTGGCGCTTTGTCGGCACGAATGCTTCGGGCCAGCAGGTGGACGTCGATGGCTGCGATATTTTCACCTTCGCGGGCGACCTGATCGCATTGAAGGATTCGTATCGCAAAGCGCGAACGTAACCGCATCCCATTTTCAAACCCCGAACAAAAAAAAACGCCCGGCCAAGCTTTGACTTGGCCGGGCGCGGGGTATTGCAACCGGCGCCGATCCGGTTGCAAAGCCGCTTTATTTCAATAGCGCTTCAAGCGGCACCGGCTCGGAAATGGTCCAGCTATCGACCACGCCAGGCTTGCCATCCTTGACCTCGATGATTTCATACTTGGTCGTGTTCTGGTGATGCAGTTCCGCGGAGAAAGTGCGAGGACCAAAAATCGTTGGCTCGTTCTTCATCTTTTCAAGCTCGGCAACCACGGCGTCTGCGTCGGTCGTACCTGCGCGTTCAACAGCCTTTGCCCAAACGTCGATCATCACGTAGCCCGGATAGGCATACTGGCTGGAAGGATCAGAACCCGTCTTTGCTTTGTAAGCAGCGTTGAACTTGCTGACGTCGGGATTAGGATCGTCGCCATAGATCGAGCCCTGCACAGGCACGTAAAAATTGGTCAGGTCTGGAACGGCCGAGAGCCAGTAGCTGCCGTCCATGCTCGACCCATTGAGGATCGGCGCATTGATACCGGCGGCCCTGATCTGCTTGACGGCAGAAACAGCGCCCGGCATCATGGTGCAGAGCATGATCGCGTCCGGCTCCTGCGGCAGAGCCTTGATGCGCGAGATCTGGGCGGCAATCGAAGCGTCCTCATTCTTGAACGTATCTTGGCCGACCAGCTTGGCGTCTTTTAGCTTTGGCAGCATCCAGTCGAAACCGTCGCAGATACCCTTGTTGTATTCAGTCCAGGTATCGAGCAGACGGTAGAAGTTGCGAGCGCCCTTCTTGTTGTAGGCCCATTCCGCCATGGTAGCACCCTGCACGGCAGCAAGTACTGAAGCCGAGAAGGAATGCGGGCCGACGCCCTGAATACCGGCCTTCACCGATTCAGCGCAAAGGAAGAACGAAATCTTGCCGGCATCTTCCGCCGCAAGTGCAGCCGGTGAACCGAAGTCGTAATCGCACGAAACGACTACAAGGTCGGCGCCGCCGTCGATGACAGTCAGACCGGCTTTGGCGCCTTCAGCGCGGTCGGTCTTGGTGTCCGCCTTGATGACTTCGATCTGCTTGCCAAGCAAACCACCGGCGGCATTGATCTCGTCGATGCGGATCATGGCCGCATCCTGCGCAGGCTTGTCATAGGCTTCCATAAAGCCGGATTCCGCCGTAGCGAAGCCGACAATGATCTTGTCGTCATCGGCCAACGCCGGGAAGGCGCTGGAGACGGCGATCAGCGCCGTCGCTAATAGTCTTGTCTTGTATGCCATTGACGTCTCCTATGGTTTGGCCATGAGTCCGCGGCCGTTCACTTCGTTTTCTTGCGAAAGAGCGTGACTTCGCGATTGCCCATAAGGCCAGTCGGGCGCAATGCGAGGATCACGATCATGATGATGCCGAGCGCGATCTCCTGAAGCCCCTTCGGAATCGCAAAGGTCGAGTCGCCGATCGGCACGCCCGCCTCAAGCCAGCGGAGAGCTTGAATGAGAGCGGATAGAAGCACGACCCCGATGACACCGCCGGAAAGGCTGCCCATCCCACCGACAACGAGCATCGACAGAGTGGTGAAGGTGAGGCCGAGATAGAAGGTGTCGGGCGTGACTACGCCGACCGAGTGGGCCATGAGCGCACCGCCCAGCCCCATGATTGCACCCGATACCGCAAACGCTACAAGGCGCTCGCGGGGAATATCGACGCCGGAAGCTGCAGCCGCTGTTGGTTCGTCACGCGCAGCACGCAGAGCCAACCCTGAACGGGAGATAGCATGCGCCCAGGCAATGAAAACCGCGACGACCGCAGCAATCATGTAAGGCCAGATCGTGCGAACGATCGGAATGCCCACGACCGAAGAGGTTGCGCCCGTTACACTTTCCCAATTCGAATAGATCGCATTGATCATAGCCAGCACGGCGAAGGTCGCAATCGAGGCCGCGATGCCCGATAATCGCATCAGCACGCGTCCGAATATCAGCGCCATAACGCCCGCGAAAAGGGAGGCTAGAACCGCCGCTTGCCAATATGGCAGCTTCGTTGCAAGCAGCCATTCGGGAAGGCCGGGCAATGATATTTTCTTCATCGCCGGATTGATCGTGAGCCACGCCGCCGCATACGCCCCAAGGCATGTGAAGGCGATGTGGCCGAAGCTCATCACGCCCGAATTGCCGATGAATACATACAGCCCGACGACTAGTATAACCCGCACGAATACGTCGATCACAGTCTGGTTGAACGGGCGTGACCCGATCATGAATGTAATCACCGCGATGGCGACCAGCAGCAGCGAAAGCAGCAATGGCGTCCATATCGTGCGGCCGGCAAGCGAAAAGCGGGAAGGCTGGCGAACGGCGATCTTGTCGCTGTCCAGCGCGTGGGTGTCGACTGTGGTCGCGTTGGACATGGTTCAGACCCTTTCCTTGGTGCCGCGGGCGACAAGGAGCCCCTGCGGTCGAAAGAGAAGCACGAGAATGACAGCGCCGTAGACGAACGCGTCTCGGAATGGACGGGCATCGACGGGCAGCACCACTTGCATGACGACAGACGCAGCGCCGAGCAGGAAGCCAGCAAGCACTGCGCCGCCGAGACTGCCTAGCCCGCCGATAACAGTCGCAATAAAGGCCATCAGCATGATCGCCGCGCCCATCTGAATGTCTGCGGTACCGGTCTGGCTGCCGAAGATCAGCGCAATCGCTCCGGCCAGAGCCCCAGACAGCGCAAAGGCCAGCATAATCACGCGATTTGCGCGCACGCCCAACATGCGCGCCATGGCAAAGTTTTCAGCCGCTGCTCGCATTTCGAGGCCGAACCGCGTGCGGCGCAGAAAGATCGTCAGGCCGGCCAGAACCAGCAATGTCGTAACGATGGTGATGAGCTGCAGCAGCGGTAGCCGCGCACCGAAAATCTCCACGGGCTGCGAAAGTGCAGGCAGCAGCGAGATGGATTTTGGTCTGCTCGTGAAGAGCATCAGCAGGAAGTAGCGGATGACGAAGCCGAGCGCGAAGGACGCGATCATCATCGTTGCGGGGCTGGCATCGCGGAAGCGTCGGAAGACGACGATCTCGCACAGCACCGACAGGCCCGCCCCCACCAGCACCACAAAGGGAATGAGAAGATACCACGGCAAATTACCCGCGAAGACAATTGCCACCGCATCGACCGATGGCCACAAAAGCGCAAAGACGCAGAAGGCTATGACGTCACCATGCGCGAAGTTGACCAGCCGCATGACACCGAAGATGAGCGCGATGCCAAGCGCCCCGAGTGCATAGAGCGAACCAAGCGTGAGAGCATCGAAAACAATCTGAAGCATCTCAGTGATCCTCATATCCGAAATAGGCCGCCTGGATCTGGTCGCCGGTGCCAACCTCGCGCGCATCGCCCTCCAGCACGATCTGCCCGCCACGCATCAGCACCATGCGTCCGCCTGTCATCACCGCGCGCGTCGAACTTTGCTCGACGATCAGCAGCGTCAGGCCACGTTGGGCGCGCAACGCCATCAGGCGCTCATAGACCTGATCGGTAATGTTCGGCGCGAGGCCAAGCGATGGTTCATCGATGGCGATCAAACGCGGATTGGTCATCAGCGCGCGGCCAATCACCAGCATCTGTTGCTGACCGCCGGAGAGCAGACCGGCCTGCCCATTTCGCCGCTCACGCAGGATCGGGAACGTATCATAGACCGCCTCCAGATCGGACGCGACGCGAGCACGCCAGCCATTCTTGCCGACATGCATACCGGTGCCGACGAGGAGATTTTCCTCCACGCTTAGCGAACCGAATACGTGACGCCCTTCCGGCACCATTGAGAGGCCGAGCCGCGCGATATCTTCTGGCGCCAAGCCAGCAAGCGACTTGCCGTCGAGGCTGATGCTTCCCCCGACGATGGGCGTGACGCCTGCGATCGCCCGCAGAAGCGAGGATTTACCCGCTCCATTCGGACCCGTGATGAAAAGAATATCGCCCTCATTCAGCGAGAAAGAGACACCGCGTACAGCCGTCAGGCGGCCATAGCGGATGACAATATCGGAAACGTCGAGCAGGCTCATACGAGCGCCTCCATGGGCACGGGCGCGTCGGCGGCGGTGCCCATATAGGCATGTCGCACCTTTTCGCTGGCACGGATCGCAGCCGGTGGTCCCTCCTCTATAACCGCGCCGGAATCCAGCACCACAATGTGGTCGCTGAGGCCCAGCACCAGCCCGACATTATGCTCGATCAGCAGAACGCCACATCCAAGCTCGTTCGCGATGCGGCGGATCAAGGCAGCGAGATCGCTTGCTTCCTGCGCACTCATGCCCGCAGCGGGTTCGTCCAGAAGCACATGATTGGGCCGCCCCATGAGCGCTCGGCCAATCGCCACGCGCCGTTCATCGATATATGGCAGCGTGCCCGCGATGCGTCCTGCAAGATCACCTATGCCCATCCAGTCGAGCATGGCTTCCGCTTCTGCGATAGCATGCCGACGGGTCTGTCCGAGACCCACGCCCGTCACTTCGAGATTGTCGAGCACCGCCAGATCGCGAAAGAGCCTGCCGCTCTGGAATGTCCGCGCGACGCCGCGGCGGCGCACTTCATGTGGCTTGAAACCCATCAGCGATATTTCGCCCAGGCTCACCTTGCCTTCGGTCGGAGCCTGAAAGCCCGTCAGCACATTGACCAACGTTGTTTTGCCCGCGCCGTTAGGCCCGATCAAACCGGCAATCTTTCCCTTGTCTACCGTCAAATTGACAGAAGACAGCGCCTTTAACCCTGCAAAGGCGACAGAGATATTCTCAGCGCGCAGATGACCTACCATCATCCATTCCTTCTCACCCGCTTTGGAGAAGGCACGCGACCTCGATGCCGCCAACACGACGTCATGGTCACGATTGTCTTCCCCTTCGATCACTGGCCACATCTAACGCGCGGCTTGGATCATTAATTGCGCCGTCGCCGACGCGTTCTCTGCGGCTCGTCCTCCAGCCGCTTTGGCCCTCGTTAGGTGGCCAGATAATCCTCCGCCTTCTGCTGATGAACACGACGCTCGGCGCGCGCGGCAAGCGCTTGTTCAAGCGTGACCGGCGCGAAGCGCGCTGGCGTGTGCGGCTGCAATTGCGCGATAAGATCCATGTCTGCGGAAATCACCACGCCCAACATCATGTAGCCGCCGCCCGACACCGCGTCGCGGTGCAGCACGATTGGCTCCGTGCCACTCGGCACCTGAACGGAACCATACGGATAGCAGGCATCGACGATGTTCGACGGATCGGAGCCCGCGCCGAAAGGTGGCTCGCGCGGCACGAATTCAAGCGGTGTGCCGCCACGGAAGCGATAGCCGATGCGGTCGGCTTCCGGCGCGACTTTCCACGTATCTTCAAAGAAGCGCTTGCCTGCCGCCTCGGTAATGCGATGCCAGTAAAGCCCCGGCACCATGCGCAATTCCACCGGAGCCGTAACCTGTCGATGATAGGATGCGGGCAGAGAACGCCCTGCTTTGCCAGAACCCTTGCCAAGCGGCAGCACATCGCCGGCCTTCAGCACGCGGCCTTCAAAGCCGCCCAGTGCGCCCAGCACATAGGTCGTGCGCGAGCCAAGCACGAGCGGGACGTCGATACCGCCAGAAATCGCGATGTATGCACGTGCGCCGCTCTTGAGGTAACCGAAAGAAAGCTTGTCGCCGGCTTTGACCGCAAAGCTTTCCCAGCCGGGCTGTTCCACGCCATTGACCTTGGGCGGCAAATCACCGCCGGTAACAGCGACCACTGCCGGCTGCTCAAACTCAAGCTCCGGACCCATGAAGGTTGCTTCCAGCAAGGCCGCGCCGGGTTCATTGCCCACTAGCAGATTTGCAATGGTCGTTGCGAAGCGGTCCATGCCGCCTCCTTCCGGAATGCCCAGATGATAATAGCCGGGTCTGCCTAGGTCTTGAACGGAGGTCGAAAGACCGGGGGAAATAACCTTAACGGCCATTGAGCAGCTCCGTCAGCTTGGCATTGGTGCCGTAGATGTCCGCGTTGAAATCCTTGAGGCTGAACGTGCAGTTGCGCACCGTCGGCTCCCAGCGGTTTGCTTCGATGGATTCAAGCGTCGCGTCATATTCATCGCGGCCAATGGCCTTGAACTTCACGATGTCGCCGGGCTTGAACAGGCACATCTCATCCGTGAGGTAACGCACCTTACGGGTCGGATCATAGATCGGCGCAGGCGTAACGCCATACATTTGATAGCCACCCGCGCCGCGGACGGAATAAATCGCCGCAAAGCAGCCGCCGTGACCGATGGTCAGCTTGGGCGTATCGGTGCGCGGACGCAGATATTTCGGAGCCTGAATCTGCTGCTTCCGTTCGACCATCTGGTACAGGAACGGCAAGCCCGCCACGAAGCCGACCATCGACACGAACCAAGGCTGGCCAGAATAGGCCGCGATAAATTCATCCACCGTCGCATAACCGTTGATGCGGGCCGAATATTCGAGATCGGTCGAGTTCGGGTCCTGGTGGCGCTCGCGGAAGCGCAGGCATGTCTCATGCGTCCAGGGGTCTTGAAAATAGACCGGCAGTTCGATGATCCTCGTTTTCAAAACCGGATCGGACTTCGCCGCCGCATCCTCGAACGACTGCAACTCCTTCAAGAGGTCATGCGGGTCGACGATGTCGGGGTTGAAACGAATCTGGAAACTGGCATTGGCGGGACAGATTTCCGTCACACCCTTGATATTGGCTGCCTGCACGGCATTTGTCATGGACAAGCCGGTGAAAAAGGAAGTCAGCGACATCTCTTCGGACACTTCCCCGAAGATGTGTTCGTCGCCGCCGAAGTTATAACGGATCGACATTGCAGCTCCTGTCATCCCGCGAGTTTCGCGGCGTTCTCACTGAGCCAGCCTTCCAGCCAGCGGGTGTGCACATCCCCTTCCTGCACAGTCGGATCGGCTGCGAGGGCAAGGAAAAGCGGTTTGGTTGTCTTCAATCCACCGACCTGAAGCTCGGTAAGTGCGCGAACAAGGCGTGCGATTGCGGCCTCGCGCGTCTCACCGTGCACTATCAGTTTGGCGAGCAGGGAGTCGTAGAAGGGCGGCACCTGATAGCCGGGATAGAGCATTGAATCGAAGCGCACGCCCGGTCCGCCCGGAATGCGAAGATCGCTGATCTGTCCCGGAAACGGCGCGAAGTCGCGCGCCGGGTCTTCTGCGTTCAGTCTAACCTCGATAGCGTGACCTTTGATCGCGACATCGCGTTGCTTGATGCGAAGCGGTTCGCCACCCGCAATGCGCAACATCTCGGCAACGAGATCGATGCCCGTAATCGCTTCCGTCACCGGATGCTCCACCTGAATTCGCGTGTTCATCTCGATGAAGTAGAAGCGCTCGGCAGCATCGTCGTAGAGATACTCCACGGTGCCTGCACCGGAATAACCAACCGCGCGGGCCAGCGAGACTGCCGATGCGCAAAGATCTTCGCGCTGTCTTTCGGAGAGCGCTTTGGAGGGTGCTTCTTCCCAAACCTTCTGCCTGCGGCGCTGCAAAGAGCATTCACGCTCATAGCAATGGATGGCGTCATTGCCATCGCCCAGCACCTGCACTTCGATGTGACGGGCCTTGCCAATCACCTTTTCCATGTAGAGCCCGCCATCGCCAAATGCGGCCAGTGCTTCGGCGCGCGCTTGCGGAAAGGCTTGCTCGAACTCTGCCAGCGTATTGGCAATGCGGATACCGCGTCCGCCACCACCGGCCGCCGCCTTGATCATCACAGGAAAGCCCGTTTCCAAAAGGATTTCACGAGCTTCCTCGATGCTGTCCACGCGCCCGGCGGAACCGGGAACAACGGGGACACCGGCAGCGGCGGCGGCGGATCGGGCCGCGACCTTGTCGCCCATAAGGCGGATCGCATCTCCCGATGGACCGACAAAAACCAGCCCAGCCGCCGCCACGGCGTCTGAGAAACTGGCATTCTCGGCTAAGAACCCATAGCCGGGATGCACACTGTCACACCCCGTGTCTTTTGCGGCCTTTAGCAGCGCCTCAGCATTCAAATATGATTTCTTTGGTGCGGGCGGCCCGATATCCACCGCCTCGTCGGCGAGCTGAACATGCAGCGCTTCTGCATCGGCAACGGAGTGAACCGCTACCGTCGCAATCCCCAGATCCTTCGCAGCCCGGATGATCCGAACGGCGATTTCTCCACGATTGGCTATCAGAAGCTTCTTCAGCATCAGTCGACTTCCGCCAGCGGAGCGCCCGCCATCACAGGCTCTTCATTGTCCGCAACGAACCGAACATTCGAACCAGCGACCTCGGACTTTACTTCATGAAACGACTTCATGACCTCGATCAGCCCGATCACATCGCCAACCGCGACTGCATCGCCATCAGCCTTGAAGGGTGGCTGGTCGGGGGCCGAGCTGCGGTAAAACGTTCCGGGTAGAGGAGACAATATTTGCGCCATGCCGGGCTCCTTGCTCAATGCCATTGGGCGATCGCGTCGCGCACCGCGCTCGCGATCTCGATTGCGTTTGGCGTGTCGGAATGCACGCAGATGGTTTCGCAGCGCACCGGGAAAAAGCTGCCATCTTCTGCGGTGCCCTTGCCATCGCGGATGGCGCGCACGCAGCGCTCGGCCATCTCCACCGGGTCTTTGGCGTCGTGCACACGCGTAAGTATCAGCTTACCCGTCGCGTCATAGTCGAGATCGGCGTAGAACTCGGCTTTGAACGGAACGCCACGCTCCTGATAGATCTTCTCGTGAAGCGTACCGGTCATGCCGAACAGCGGCACGCCAAAGATTTCAGCCGCATCGCAAACGCCGTGCGCCACAGCCTCCTGCTCCATCGCCATGAAATAGAGGCTGCCATGCGGCTTGATGTGGTGAAGTTCCATGCCCTCCGCGCGCAAGAAACCAAGCAGCGCGCCGGTCTGGTACACAATCGAATTGCGCACCTCTTCGCGGCTCATGCGCATCGCGCGCCGTCCAAATCCTTGCAGGTCAGGCAGGCCAGGGTGCGAGCCGACTTTCACGCCATTCGCCTTGGCGCTCTTAACTGCAATCTGCATGTGATCGGGATCGGAAGCGTGGAAACCGCACGCCACGTTGGCAACGTCAATGATGGGCATCAGGCCCTCATCATCGCCTATGCGATAAAGTCCGAAGCTCTCGCCCATATCGCAATTCAAAGTTACACCCATTTGTCAGAACTCCATTGGATGCCTAATTTTTTTGCGCTGCAATAATTCTGTGCGCATCTTAACCAATTTGTGAAATAGTAATTTTCGGAAAGTGATATTAAAAAAACAGATAGCCTTGCGGAACCGCCATGCCGATCACTCTGAAGCAACTCAACTACTTCATCGCGACGGCTGAAACGGGCCAGGTGAGCCACGCCGCAATGGAGCTTAATATCTCCCAGTCTGCCGTTACGGCGGCGATAAAAGCCTTGGAGGACGAGCTTGGCGTGCGTCTGCTTGAGCGTACGCACTCCGGCGTAAAGCTGACGATAGAAGGTACGCGCTTCCTCGGCCATGCACGCAACATTACCGGTGCGGTTGCTGCTGCCGTCAGCAGCCCGTTGCGCGATCCGAAGGATCATTCGGGCAAACTGAAGCTCGGCATGACCTACACTGTCATGGGCTACTTCATGTCGCGCTATTACACGCGGTTTCGAAAGACCTATCCCGACATCGCAATTGACGTTAGCGAGCTGCCACGTACTGCTCTCGAACGCGCCCTGATCCGCGGCGAGTTGGACATGGCGGTCATGCTTGTCTCTAACCTCGCCGCCACGGACGAACTGGATCAGGAAGTGCTTATGCGTTCTACGCGGCGGCTGTGGCTGGCCAGCGATCATCCGCTTCATTTGAAGGAAGAAATCACCCTCGCCGATGTCGCAGAGGAGGATTACGTCATGTTGACCGTCGATGAGGCGCGCAAGACTGCTGTGCGCTACTGGGACGCGGCAGGCTTTAGTCCGAAAAGCGTTTTGACCACGAGTTCGGTAGAGGCGGTCCGCTCGCTCGTTGCGGCGGGCATGGGCGTTACGATCCTGTCCGATATGGTTTACCGGCCTTGGTCGCTTGAAGGTCAACGCATCGAAGTCCGGCGTCTCGTCGATCCGATCCCCAGCATGGACGTTGGCCTTGCCTGGTCGCGCGAACGTGCTATCGGCCCTGCCGCAGCCACCTTCCGCGCCTTCATGTCCGTGATGATGGGGGGTGGTGGCTGATTGCATCTCGATCCGCCTTATGGGGCACGCGGAGTGAGTAGCGGATAGCCGGCCAACACGGCGCGCGCTGCAAGTGCTGCTGCCAAGGCTTTCAGCAAATCACCGGGAATAAAGGCAAGTGAGCCATACGCTACGGCCGAGAGCGGTGTCCCTGCAACCGCAGCTACCCAGGGCATGCCAACCGCGTAAAGCGTTATGATACCGCCTGCAGCGCAGGCTCCGAAGAGCGCCGCGATCCGCGCAAAATCCCCCTGCCCCTCTCGTATAGCGCGTTCAGCGAGATAGCCCGTCACCCATGCAGCCAATATCCAGCCGAGAATGAAGCCACCTGTTGGACCTGCGAGGATTGCCAGCCCACCGCGTCCGCCGGAAAGCACAGGCAGGCCCGCAGCCACGAGCAACACGAACAACAGCAGCGCCAGCGCTCCGCGTTTTGCGCCCAGAATACTGCCCGCGAGCATCGCGCCCATGGATTGCAGCGTGATCGGCACGGGGATGAAGCCCAGCATGATTGGCGGCGCCAATCCCAGCACAGCGACAAGAGCAGCAAAAAGAGCGATCAGAACGAGGTCACGTGTTTTCATGGCCGCAATCCTCGCGCATCGATGGCATCAGCGATAGCGTCGGCACGCATCAGTACGCGAATTGCGAGCGGCGCCATGATCGTCCACGGGCGCACCTTCAGGCCGCGCGCCCGATGTGCATCTACCAACTCGCTATATTGCGCGCGAATGTCGGGTATCAGCCGCAGGCAAAGCCCGACGGCAAGCCCGGCATCTCCGCGCTGCATCAGCCCCATTCGCTCGAACGGCCGCGCCAGTCGGTCGATGACAGCGACGATCTCCGCAAGCTGCGTCGTCGCCGTGACAATCGCAGCCGCAAGGACAAGCACAGTCACGCGCAAAAACACCGCCACCGCTTCAGGTACGGGAAGCACCAACAGGTTGATTGCGAAGAACAGCAAAACAGAAATCAGAGCGGGTCTTGCGAGCCGCAACGCAGGAGTTAATCCGCCGCTCACATGCGCAAGGATCGCAGCCGCAATCACCAGCGCGGCAACCAATACGTCAAGTGAATGAACCAAAAACAGTATCACGCCGAGAATGGCGAGCGCTGCCAGTTTTGTTCCGGCTCTTTGTCGGTGAAGCCAGCCCTGTCCCGTCGTGATCGGAGTCGACATCATGCTGCCAACCTCCTGTAACGGTCTATTGCATCCCGTGCCGAACCATCGGCCTCCAACCTACCTTCGTGAAACAGCAGCACGCGCGGCAAGCTTTCCGCAAGTTCAAGATCATGCGTGACGATGATCGCGTCTTCGTCCAAGGCCTCAATCGCGCTCACTACGATGCGCCGGTTTTTCAGGTCTAGCTGGCTGGTCGGTTCGTCAAAAACGACAAGGCGCGGCTCAAGCGCCAGCACGCTGGCCATCGCAGCAAGCTGAACTTCACCGCCGGAAAGTTCGTGCACTCTGCGCCCAGCGAGATTTTCAGCACCCAGGCGAGCAAGCGTTGCGGCACAACAAGCATCGGCCTCGCGGGAAACAATGCCCCGCGCCTTCAGGCCGAATAATATGTCCTCACGAACGACAGGCATGATCAGCTGGCTCTGCGGCGTTTGAAAAACGAAACCGGTCCCGGCGGCGCGACCGTCCGAGGGTGACTTTATCTCGACTCCATTGACGGACACGCTGCCCGTGCTTGGCGACGTCAGACCGATCATCAGGCGCGCGAAAGTGGTTTTGCCCGATCCGTTCAGCCCGATAATTCCAACGCGCCGCCCTTCCAGTCTCAGATTCAGCGGTTGAAGCGCGACACGCTCCCCGAAGCGCACGCCGCAATCTGCAAACCGGATATCCAAGTTCGAATCTCCCTGCTTCGGGGCCTGCCCCCGATATGGGATGAACGTGGTCAGCGGGTCGGCTTGTCAAGTCGCAGCCTCGGCTGGTGCTGATCTCGTCTCTGACGATCACATCGGTAAAACTACCGCCGGTATCGACTGAAACTCGACATTTCATGCGTTACGGTCTCACAGAAAAGCCCGGAGAGACTAACGTCATGCCGGCGACCCCGGCTTGGCGATGCGCGCACAATCTTTTGGTTAAAGCTGCAGCGAGGACGCTTGTGAACTACGCGATCACGAGCCGGTATCCGACACCGGGTTCTGTGCGGATTATCTTTGGATCGGCTGCGTCGCGTTCTATTTTGGCGCGCAGCTGCCCGATGAAAACGCGAAGATATTGCATGTCATCAGCATGCGCCGGCCCCCAGACAGAGGTGAGCAGAGTGCGATGCGTCACCACGCGTCCCGCATGATGCACCAGAAGCGCAAGCAGATCATATTCTTTCGGCGTCAGTTTCAGATCACTGCCGTCACGGCGCACGCTTCTGCGCAGCGTATCGATCTCCAATCCGTCAATCACCAAGCCCGTTGCCCCGCCATCCTGCGTGACGCGGTGGCGAAGCGCTGTGCGGATACGCGCGGTCAGCTCTCCGATTCCGAATGGCTTCTCGATATAATCGTCCGCACCGATATCAAGCGCGGCGATCTTTTCAGCCTCCTGGTCGCGTGCAGACAAAATGATGATAGGCAGCTGCGACCATGCGCGCAGGCGCTGCACGACCTCCTTGCCATCCATATCTGGCAGCCCCAGATCCAGAATTATCAATGCCGGAGCACTTGTAGCGGCAAGTTTGAGCGCTGATGTGCCATCATCGGCCATAACAACGCTATAACCCGCCGCTTCCAGCGCAGGCTTGAGGAAGCGCTGGATTTGTGGCTCGTCATCGACAACGAGAATCTTGTCCGCGCTCATTGCGGTATCTCGTTCGGTTCATGGCCCGGTATGGGAAAGCGCAGCGAAACGCGCGTGCCACGCTTGCGAATTGCGGGGCTCTGCGCCCGGATCGTTCCGCCCATCGCTTCAACGAATCCTTTGGCGATGGCAAGACCAAGTCCTGTCCCCGGTGTGCGCCCATCCGGCTTTCCGCGCCGGAAAAACTTCTCGAACACCTTGTCCAGTTCCTTTGGCGGAATACCTTTGCCCATATCAGTTACGGACAGCACCACCTCGTCGCCCTCGCTGCGCGCATAAATAGCGATTGGCTCGCTGCCTCCATATTTTACCGCATTGTCGATCAGGTTGAACATGACCTGTCCCAGCAGAACGCTGTCGCCGCGAATAAGCGGCAGTTCCTTCGCAATGCTGGTCTCGATCTGTCGGCCAGGGAAATATTTTGCTGCGCGTTCAAGCGTGCTTCGAACCACATCGGCGACATCCACCCAATCGCGCCTCGCATCGACCGTGCCGGCTTCAATTTTTGTCATGTCCAGCAGGTTGGAAACGAAGCGATTGAGCCTGTCACTTTCCTCCTCGATGGAAGCAAGCAGGTCAGCGCGGCTCGCCGGGTTCATCTTTGAACCGAGCTGGCGAAGTGAGGAAACCGCGCCCGAAATTGTGGCCAGCGGCGTTTTCAGGTCGTGCGAGATTGAAGATAGCAGCGCCGAGCGGAAGCGCTCGCCAGCCGCTCGTGCTGCCTGGTCGAGACTTTCCTTAGACAGCCGCGCGCGATCTATCGCAATCGCCGTCTGATCCAGAATGGCGCCGAGCGCCTGCTCCTCTTCGGGGTCGAGCGGTTGCTCTGCCAGCTTCAAGCCCACAACGGCACCGATTCCGCTCGATGTTCCGAGCGCCCGAAACTGAAAAGGCGAGTTCGGCAGCGTTCCCGTCGCATTGCCTGCAGTCTCATTCTTTTCCGCGGCCCAGCGCGCCGCAGTCATGTCTGTCACGTCGAGTTCGGTGTCAGGTGGCCAAGCGGCTGCGAGGTCAAGCGTGCCATCGGCGGCAGTCAACACGACGATCTCGCGGCGCAACGTGGTTTGCAATTGGCTGATCGCCGCCCAAACAACGTCATCCGCGTTTACCGTGCCCGAAAGCTTGCGCGAGAAATCATAGAGCGATTGCGTGGCCACTGCTCTGCTGCTGGCTGTCATCGCCTGCGCCGAAACGCGCGAGGCGAGCCCACCCGCAATCAAAGCCGTTACGATGAAAACAATGAGGCCGAACACCTCGTGCGGCGAGGCGATAGTAAAATCGCCGGTCGGCTGTATGAAGAAGAAATTATAGGCGACAGCGGAAAGAAGAGCCGCCACCAGCGCCGCGAGCGAGCCGCCATTCACCGCGGAAATCACAACGGCAAGCAAGTAGACCAGCGAGACATTCGGCAGATCGATGAATTGTTCGATGATCGCGCCAGCGATTGTGGCAAACGCGACAGCCGCAGCCGGAATGCCAAGTTCTTTCGCCGGGTCGCGAAACCAACGCCGTACTGTAGCACGTTTGCCCGGCGAAGGCGCAGTAACGCCCTCCGCCGTGACGACATGAATGCCGACACCCGACACACGTGCGATCAATGCATCCGGCAGTGATTGCCTGAACAGGCGCATAACCCGCGACGGACGCCGCGCGCCCACGACGATCTGCGTCGCGCGCTCCCGCCTTGCGGCCTTCAATATTTCTTCGACAAAATCATTGCCCGTCATCCGGCGCGTCTCAGCACCCAGGCTCGTAGCCAGCTTGAAATTAGCGTCGATAATTCCGCGTGCTTCCAGTGTTTGCGCAGGCTGGTCCGGCCGCTCGACTGTAATCACAAGCCAAGGCGCATTCAGTCCCGTGGCTAACCTCGCAGCAGCCCGCACCACTTTTTCAGAAAGGCCATCAGGGCCGATGCAAACAAGCAAGCGCTCCGATGTCTGCCAACTATCATCGATGGCATTCTGTTTGAGATAATCCACGACCTGATCGTCCACCCGGTCGGCGGTACGGCGCAATGCCATCTCCCGCAGCGCGGTCAGATTTCCAAGCCGGAAAAAACTGTCCGCTGCCCGAGCGGCATTGTCGGGCAGATAGACCTTGCCCTCCTTCAAACGCTCGATAAGCGCGGATGGCTCCAGATCGACGAGCAGCACATCATCGGCGCGTTGCAGCAACGTATCGGGCACGCGCTCCCGCACTTGTATCGAAGTGATCTGCTGAACGACATCAGACAGGCTTTCGAGGTGTTGCACATTCACGGCAGACCAGACATCGATACCTGCCGCGAGCAATTCCTCCACGTCCTGCCAGCGTTTCGGGTGGCGGCTGTCCGGCGCGTTGGTATGAGCCAGTTCATCCACGATGATGATGCGCGGCTTGCGTGCGAGCGCCGCATCCAGATCGAACTCTTCGATCTCGCGCCCCTGGAGACTAAGCTTGCGGCGGGGCAGCACTTCCAGCCCGCCGAGCAAGTTTGCGGTATCGCTTCGCCCATGCGTTTCAACCAGACCGACAACAATATCGACGTCTTCGGCTTTCAGCTTGCGGGCGCGTGAAAGCATGGCGTAGGTCTTGCCGACGCCGGGCGCCGCGCCGAGAAAAAGCGTGAAACGGCCCTTGCCGTTGTCAGCAAGGGCGAGCAGCGAATCTGGATCTGGGCGTTGGTCAGCCATCGGTTCAGCCGGTTTTATGCGCGTCTAACGCCATGTTGAGCAGCAGGACATTGACGCGAGGCTCGCCGACAATACCGAACAGGCGGCCTTCAGTGAAGCGATCAACAATTGCATCGACATCGCTTTCGGATATGCCCCGCGCCTTTGCGACGCGCGTGATTTGCAAGGCAGCGAATTGCGGCGAAATGTGAGGGTCAAGGCCCGAGCCGGAGGCTGTCGCACCGTCGCCCGGCACCGCGCCTGCCGATTGAATCCGCTCCAGATCCGATTTCACACGTGCTGCGAGTTTTGCCGAGGTTGGGCCAAGGTTAGATCCGCTCGATGCTGCCGCATCATAGCCCGTACCCGCCACCGAGGGGCGCGGCCAGAAATATTTGTCCGCCGTAAATTGCTGGCCGATAAGCGCCGAGCCGATCACCACGTCACCGTTACGGATTAGCGAGCCATTCGCCTGTGCCGGAAATGCCAACTGTGCAACTCCGGTGACAGCAAGCGGATAAGCAATGCCGGTGAGAAGTATGAATGCGAGCGTGAGAACGATCGCGGGGCGAAGATAGGTTTGCATGGTTACACCAGATGAAGGGCCGATACAGCAATATCGACCAGTTTGATACCGATGAATGGAAGAACCAATCCGCCGAGCCCATAGACCAGAAGATTGCGCCGCAGCAGCGCCGCTGCCCCGACAGGCCGGTAGGTCACGCCTTTCAGCGCCAGCGGTATAAGCACGACGATGATCAGAGCGTTGAAGATTACCGCCGAGAGAATGGCGGACTGCGGCGACTTCAGCCCCATAATGTTCAGCGCTGACAGCGCCGGATAGGTGGTCACGAACAGCGCGGGAATGATCGCGAAGTACTTTGCAACATCATTCGCGATGGAAAATGTCGTCAACGAGCCGCGCGTCATCAGCAGTTGCTTGCCAATTTCGACGATCTCGATGAGCTTGGTCGGACTGGAATCCAGATCCACCATATTCGCGGCCTCGCGCGCGGCCTGAGTGCCGGTCTGCATCGCAACACCCACATCTGCCTGCGCAAGCGCGGGTGCGTCATTGGTGCCGTCGCCGCACATTGCAATCAGCCTCCCGCCTTCCTGTTCCTTGCGAATGAAAGCGAGCTTCTGCTCCGGTGTTGCTTCGGCAAGAAAATCATCGACGCCCGCTTCAGAAGCGATGGCCGCTGCGGTCACCGGATTGTCGCCAGTCACCATCACGGTGCGGATGCCCATGGCCCGCAGCGCGGCAAAACGTTCCTTGATCCCTGGCTTCACGACATCCTTGAGATGGATCACGCCCAGCAGTCGGCTGCCGTCCACCACGGCAAGCGGCGTACCGCCCGTGCGTGCAACCGAGTCAACCGCTTGTCGAAATTCGATTGGCGCGTCCTTCGGCTCTATGCCCGCCAGCTTGAGTGCTGAATCTACCGCACCCTTGCGCAGCGCGCGGCCATCCATATCAACCCCGGAAAGCCTCGTTTCTGCGGCGAAGGGTATGACTGCATCGGGCTTCTTGGTGGTGGGCGCAAGTCCATAGTCCCCCGTCGCCAGCGCCACGATAGAGCGACCCTCCGGCGTTTCATCAGCGAGACTTGCGAGCAATGCCGCCTCTGCAAGCATCTCTTCCGACACGCCGGCCACAGGCAGAAAGTCGGTTGCCATGCGATTGCCGAAAGTAATGGTGCCGGTCTTATCCAGCAGGAGCGTGTCGACGTCGCCCGCGGCCTCAACCGCCCGCCCTGATGTGGCGATAACATTGAAGCGCACCAGGCGATCCATGCCTGCAATGCCGATTGCCGACAACAGCCCGCCGATGGTCGTCGGAATGAGCGTCACCAGCAATGCCGCCAACACGGTTACTGTCAGAACGGTGCCGGAATATCCGGCCAATCCCCACAGCGTTACCACCGCGATCAGGAAGATCAGCGTCAGGCCGGACAACAAAATGGACAGAGCTATCTCGTTCGGCGTTTTCTGGCGTTCCGCTCCTTCGATGAGGGCAATCATTCGGTCCACGAAGCTCGAGCCGGGAGCAACGGTTATGCGTATCTTCAACCAGTCGGACAAAACTTCGGTGCCGCCTGTTACGGCAGATCGATCGCCGCCGGCCTCACGGATCACGGGAGCGGATTCGCCCGTAATGGCGCTTTCATTCACCGATGCAACGCCTTCGGTCACCTCACCATCGCCGGGGATCAACTCGCCAGCCTCGACAATGATCAGATCGCCTATCTTCAGATCGCTCGCGGGCACTTCGGTGACTTCGATGTCGTCAGCGCTCACCAGCTTGCGCGCAGTCAGTTGCGAACGCGTGCGCCGCAATGTTTCCGCCTGCGCTTTGCCGCGCCCTTCCGCTACCGCCTCCGCGAAAGTGGCGAACAGCACCGTAAACCACAGCCAAACCGCTATCTGTCCCGAGAAACCGGCCTGCCCGTCCGCCGTCACGAGGTCGCGAACGAAGAATAGCGTTACCAATGCGGCTACGACTTCCGTTACGAAAATAACCGGATTGCGCATCAGCTTGCGCGGGTCGAGCTTTACGAAGGCATCGCGCAGCGCGGGAACCAGTATCGCTGGATCGAACAGGCTGTGCGCCAATGCAGGGGTGCTGGACATGGTTCGCGTCCTCTAGAATGTTTGGCCGGCAAGCATGGCGAAGTGCTCGACGATAGGGCCAAGTGACAACGCCGGGAAAAACTGCAGGCCGCCCATGATGAGAATGATGCCGCTGAGCAGGCCAGCGAAGAGCGGCGTTGTCGTTGGAAATGTGCCAGCCGTCGCGGCAGCCCGCGGCTTGGCGGCGATTGAACCTGCCATAGCCAACACCGGTACAGCATAGGCGAAGCGGCCTAACAGCATCGCGATACCGAGTGTGGTGTTGTACCAGGGCGTATTCGCAGAAAGCCCGCCAAAGGCCGAGCCATTATTGCCCGCCGCCGAGGTAAATGCGTAGAGGATCTCAGACAGGCCATGCGGCCCGCTCGTGCCGACGCTGGCAACCGCAATCGGAAGCATCGAGGAGATGGCCGCAAATCCTAGTATGGCCAGCGGCAATATCAGCACCGCCAGCATCGCATACTTCATCTCCCTGCCCTCGATTTTCTTGCCAAGCAGTTCGGGCGTGCGCCCAACCATCAGCCCAGCGACAAACACAGCAAGAATGGCAAAAACGATCATGCCATAGAGGCCCGAGCCGACACCGCCGGGCAGAACCTCGCCAAGCTGGATAAGAAACATGGGAACCAGCCCGCCCAGCCCGGTAAACGAGCCATGCATACCGTTGACACCACCATCCGAAAGCCCGGTGGTCACGGCGGCATAGGCAGCGCTCATGGCTTGTCCAAACCGCACCTCCTTGCCTTCCATATTGCCCAGCGCAGGATCAACTCCGAGCGCGCTCAATATCGGATTGCCGGCGCTTTCGGCCCAATAGATCACGCCCGTTCCAACAAGGAGAAACAGCGCCGTGACGGCGAGAAACGTCCAGCCCTGACGCCGGTCGCCCACCATCTGACCGAAGGCGTAGACAAGCGCAGCAGAGATGGCGAGCATCGAGACAATGTTGAGGTAATTCGACAGAGCCGTTGGGTTTTCGAATGGATGCGCGGCATTGGCGTTGAGGAACCCGCCGCCATTGGTCCCAAGCTGCTTGATAGCTTCCTGACTGGCGATCGGCCCAATAGCGATGGTCTGTTGTGCGCCATCCAGAGTAGTCGCGCTCACCGATGCATCGAGCGTCTGAGGCAGACCCATCGCCGCGAAGGCAAGCGCAACGAGAATGGACAGCGGCAGAAGCACGTAAAGTGTCGAGCGGGTCAGATCGACCCAGAAATTGCCAACAGTTCGAGCGCTGGAGCGGGCGAAAGCACGCGTCAACGCCATCGCTATAGCGATGCCGGTTGCAGCCGATACCAAGTTCTGGACCGTCAGCCCGGCCATTTGGCTGAAATTACTGAGCGTGGTTTCGCCGCCGTAGGATTGCCAATTGGTATTCGTGACGAAGCTCGCAGCGGTGTTGAAGGCAAGGTCGGGAGACATGCCTGCAAAACCCTGCGCATTCAGCGGCAGATAGAACTGCAGCCGCAGGATCGTATAGAGCGCAGCAAAGCCCGCCATCGAGAAGGCAAGCATCGACAGCGTGTAGGCAAGCCAGCCCTGTTCCTCATCCGGCCTGATGCCGGCGGCGGCATAGAATCCGCGCTCGACAGGTCCGAAGACAGGCGCAAGCAGGGAGCGCTCGCCCGAAAACACGCTCGCCATATAAAGACCAAGCGGTTTGACCAAAGCAGCAACGATAAGAAAGAGAAGGCCAATTTGCAGCCAGCCGGTAATTGTCATGAAAATGCTCCTGCCTTACCGAACCTCGCTCAAAAGCGCTCCGGACGGATCAGCGTGACAACGAGGTAAATGCCGAGCGCCAGCGCGACGGCCAGACCGATAAGTGGTTCGATCATCATCGCACCTCAGATGCGGCCCAGCGCACGCGCATAGATCGCCAGCGCGCCGAGCGCACCCAGACCAAGCGCAAGATAGAAAATGTCGGCCATCGAAATCTCCAAAGCTTCCGTGCCAAGGAGATAGTTCAATCGGCCATCAAATCTCGATTGGGAATTTGTATCCCGCACATAAGGAAAACATAAAGATCAGTGTCGTTCGAAGAGCTGGACGGCGCGGCAGATCGCGCGAAGCTGTCAATAGAGCGTCCGCTTGTAGTCCTCTTCCAGATCTTCATCCATTTTGCGCATCTCGTCCTTGTCGTTTGGCGCGCCGGTGGAGTCGTCCAGAATTATCTTCACGAGAGACGGCATCTCGCTGCGATCTTGCAGGTGGTCGGGACTCCACAAATGCGAGCGCCGGAATGCCTTGGCGCAGTGCATGAAAACTTCGCTCACCTGCACCACGATTGCGAGTTTCGGAGCGCGTTCGTTGACGCTCATCGTCTCCAACAGCTCCGGATCGGTTACGAGCGTCGCGCGGCCATTCACCCGCAGCGTGTCGTCAAACCCGGGAACCATGAACAATATTCCCACATTCGGATTTGCGAGAATGTTGACAAACGTATCAAGACGGTTGTTGCCCGGCCGGTCAGGTATCGCCAGCGTTTTATCATCGAGTATTTTGACAAAGCCGACAGGGTCACCGCGTGGGCTCACATCGGCCTTGCCGTCAAGGCTCTGCGTGCCGATGCAGAGAAACGGCGAACGGCTTATAAAGTCCTGCGCATGCTTGCTCAGCGAAGTCTGGCATTTCTGTATGGCCAGTGTGTGGGTCGCGCCAAACAGGCCGCGAAGCGATTGCTCATCTGCGACGGTGAGGTCTGGATTAAGCTCGAATTTCTTCATTTGCTTGCCCCTCGCAAATTCTGTGCTGGCTCAGTTATGCCAATACAGGCACAAACGATGAGGCTTGTGTAGCCCGGCAACTCGCGCACGTGCGAAAACGCCGCTTTTCAATCCTCTGCCTGCTGTTGCAATCTGCCCGAAACGAGAGGCAACCCACTCGACCTGAGCGCCCAGCGCCGACCGTCGTTGCGAATATCCGTAACCGTGGCTGGCGCAATGTCGATGCTCCAAAATGTGCTCAGCGGAGCCCCCAGAATGTTCGCCACTATTGCGCGGATCACCGCCGCATGTGTCACCGCTATGACGTTGCTGCCCTCGTTCGCGCATTTGTCGATCCAGCTTCTGGTGCGATCAAAGAGCATTTCGATACTCTCGCCGCCGTGACCGGCAAAACCTGGATCAGCAATCCATTGCGCGAGCGAATCAGGCGCCTCGCTGGCTATTGCGGAAATCGACCGCCCTGCCCAATCGCCGTAATCAATGTCCCGAAGGTCCGCATCTTCGTTGCAATCAAGCGAAAGCGCTTCCGCAGTTTGTCCTGCAGCGATGCAAGGGCTCATGAGCTGCAGTCCCTTGGTGTGATACGACAGCTTCAACCCTTGCATGGCAGCTTTTGCTTTAGTTTCCAGCGGTTCGTTGGCGGGAAACGACGCATTTCGGTTCGCAGCGGTGGCCGCCTGGCAGATCAATTTGAGGCGAAAGGGGATTGGTCTTCACTCCGTTATGCCGGGCAAGCCTGCTGCAATACTGATCAGTCTGATTGACAGCCAGCCTGCGCGTCAATACCGTTGAATTTCAGTCCACGATAGGGGAAGCCGGTGCAATTCCGGCACGGTCGCGCCACTGTAACCGGAATTGTCCGGAAGTCAGACCTTCTATCGCCGCTGAAACGCCGCAACGGGACGCGTTATCCCAGGAGAACTATTATGTCTGACATCACTTTTGCACCGGCTCATCAACCGGTAGCCATTCCGATAGCCGAGGTGCTTCCTTGGGCAATTTTCGGTGGCCTTCTTCTAATGATCGCGATTTACTTCGTCGGCGCTGAAGAAGGTGCGACCTCGCTCATATCGGGAATGTATATTCACGAATTCGTGCATGACGGTCGCCATCTGCTCGGTTTCCCCTGCCACTAAGGGGAATAGTCATGGTTGGATCATTGCTTATGCGCGGGATGCTGATCGGCGTCCTCGCGGGTCTGGTCGCGTTCGGTTTTGCGCGGATTTTTGGCGAGCCACAGGTTGATCTCGCAATCGCCTTCGAAGAACAGATGGCAGCGACAGAAGCCGCACAGGCTCCGGCGGGCGATCAGCCTGCAATGGAAGAGACAGACGAAGGCTTGCCGGGCCGGGGAACTCAGGCCGGATTGGGCTTGATCACCGGTCTGGTCGTCTATGGTGCTGCGGTGGGCGGCATTTTTGCACTCGTGTTTGCTTTCGCTTATGGGCGCCTCGGCGCAATTGGCGCTCGCGGCCTCTCTGCAGTGCTTGCACTCGCAGCGTTTGCATCCGTCGTGCTCGTTCCGCTTCTCAAATATCCTGCCAATCCGCCTGCTGTGAGCCTGGATGAAACGATAGGGGCACGCACAACCCTCTATTTCGTTCTTCTCGTGCTTTCTGTTGGTGGTATGGCACTCGCATTCGCCTTGGCGCGCCGCTTGTTGGCGCAACACGGCACTTGGAATGCAACACTGATAGCGTCCGCCGCCTACGTGGCGTTTATCACGGTCGTCTTGATCGCAATGCCTACGATCAATGAGATGCCAGCCGGATTTTCTCCTGATGTTCTTTGGAATTTCAGGATTAGTTCGGTGGGAATTCAAATCATTATCTGGGCTGTGATTGGATTAGGGTTCGGCGTACTTGCCGAAAGAGTGCTTGGCGAGTTTCGTGGCAGTGCCCGCCTTGCTGGCTCTTATCGCTAAGCTTATCGATCGTTCCCCGAACAGAGTGCGCGCTCACAAGTGCGCACTCGATTTTTTGACGGCTATCGTTGCAGCAATATTGCTGGTACTCGCGGCGCAGCCCACTTGGGCGCACAGCCGCCGTGAGAGCAATGCTACAGTGACCGGGATCGCAATCCCCAGTCTCACGCATGGTCAGATGGCTGTAATCTCTGATTATCGCAAAAAGATCCTCAACCTCGCAGCAACACAAAGCACCTCTCAGGATGCTCCGTTTAGTCGAGTGTTGAACTTCGCGCGGATCCAGTTTGCATACTGCATGTGGGGTCTGGTCCCATATAGCGTCAAGGACGAAGCCAGCCCCTTCAACGAATGTAGCCACGCATATCTCGCCGCCACAAAAGAACTTCTGATCAAAATGAGTCAGGAAAACCCTGCCAACGAGCAGGTCGTCGAGCTTATGACGCAAATCGATATGGACATGGTTCGAAACAATACTTCGCTCGTGCTCTGCCAATATAGCGATGAGAGCTTCAACACCGCTGATGTCATCAAGCCGGATTTTCGCCGCGTTGCGCTCCATCCGCCGAGCTTCGCCGCCTTTGCGGGATTTCTAGTGATTATCGTCGGAGGATTTTTTGTAGCGGCCCGAGCCACACGCGTTTCTGCCAGGTAGCTGAACCTTCGCGACAGAGGCAAAGGCCATGCACCATGGTCGCTATTGTTGCGTCACCAGACAATGTCGCCAAAGGCGTTGACGGGTATCTTCAGATACTGCTTTCCATTGGCTTCAGCAGGCGGCAGTCTGCCGCCCGATATGTTCACTTGCAGCGCGTGCAAGATCAGCTTCGGCATGGGTAAGGTCGCATCCCTGCTCCGTCGCATCGCCACGAAGCTCTCTTCATCTTGTCCGCGAATATGTTGATTGGCGCTCTTTTGCTCGGCGATCGAACTTTCCCATAGTGGCTTGCGCCCGCCGGGCTGATAATCATGTCCCGTAAACAATCTGGTGTTTTCTGGCAGCTGAAGAATGGCCTGTATCGACTGCCACAGTCGTTGCGCATCGCCACCCGGAAAGTCAGCTCGAGCGGTTCCGGAATCCGGCATGAAGATCGTATCGTGGATAAACGCGGCATCGCCGATCACATAGGTCACCGATGCAAGCGTATGCCCCGGCGAATGCATCACCTTTGCGTCGATCGAACCAATTTTGAATGTGTCTCCATCGGCAAACAGGTGGTCCCATTGCGAACCATCGGTTGCAAGGTCAGGCCAGTTGTAAATTTCTTTCCAAAGCGCCTGAACCTCGACAACCCGCGCGCCAATGGCGGTGGGAGCACCAGTCTTCTCCTTCAGAAATTGCGCTGCGGAAAAATGATCCGCATGCGGATGTGTATCCAGAATCCACTCAACGGTCAGATTCCTATCAAGAACATAGTCCAGAATCTGCTGCGCACTATTGGTCCGCGTGGAGCCAGACTTCTCGTCATAATCGAGAACGGGATCAATGATTGCACAACGACGGGTCGTCGGGTCGCTGACGACATATTGGATGCTGAAAGTGCGCGGGTCAAAAAAACCCTTAACCTCTGGTTTTCCGGTATGATTTCGGTCTGGTTCTGGCACTTGGCGCTATTTCCTTTTGTTTGCTCAGTCTAGCGATTCGTGTTGCAAACTCTATGGACCAAATGTTCAAAAACGGCTCTTGAGCTTTTCCGCCACAATAAATTTCGTCCTTGAAATCGAAATGCCCGTCGCCTCAATATTCAGGCCGACGATGCGGACGCCAACGCCAGCTTTAGCCGGGCCGCACGCTATCTCGATCCTCCAAGGCGCACCTCCAAAGCGCATGTTTGAATTGATCATTTCTATAAACGGTCGCCTCTAAATTTTAGGCATTTATGTTATTTAATATAAAATCTACCTCATCTTGTATTTCGACAATATTATCACTAGTATCAATATATAGTGTTGCATATAAAGGATCTGCCACAATCGCACTCCAGCTTCAGAAATCAAACGCAAGCGGGGTTTGTGCGCCATTATCGAAGACCCTGCATGCATCAAACGTCTTTCGACCTTTCCCGGTCCAAACCAGAGTTAGGGCACATAACATTTATCAAACCGGCCTCGGACGCAGAGGCCAAGTATCAACATTTAAAGGTCTATCTTCAAATTCTCTCGTTGCTTCATTGTAAGCTCGGACGCGTCAGATATGACAATTTCCTTATTTAAAGGATCACTCCCCACTCCCATTACATAAAACACGACAGTTCCGCGTCGAAAGCACTCTCATTTTCCACAGAGTTGTATTCACCACCGAAGCTAACGCTGTTGGGAATCCTATCCACGATAATTCCCGACCGCCCCTCAACATGGAGAACCCCGCAGTTCTTCACCGCCGGCAAATCTGGGGTGGTTCCTGTCGGCTAAGCCAACGGCTCCTCATTGATCATGAAAAGACCTTCTCGAAAGAGGCTCTTTAGTTTCGCCCGGCGATTGGAAAAGTGATTGAAATCACTAACCACGTCTTCAATGCGGTCAGTAACTCTTACCAAATACGAGTTGCCAATCTTTTCAATTGGGAACCCTTCACGGGATATTCTTCGCTCATCAACTTCGTGAGCATATAAGTCTCCGAACCACATCGCCCATCCGATGTTTGTCAAACCAGATATCAAACGATTGGTATCGCCAATCCTAAACGCACACTTGAAAGACCCGTTCAAAAATCTCGACCACGCTTGAATTTGAATTTCGTCTCCCAGCTCCGCCCGCGATATGCGCGCAGCGTCTCCAGTTATGACATGTAGCCCACCCAGTTCAGAAGATGAAACTGCGCACCAGTTGCGAAACAAATTCAGCCAGTCAGGGCCGGAGCCAAATTGTGCCTGAAAAAATATCCCACCAGGAATCCTTTCCCCACGCTGTTGATTTCCACTCAGAAGTGAGCCGGGTTTTCCATCGAGAAGTGAGCCACCTCTGATTATGGATTTCGAGTCATGCTGGGGTCAATACGGT
>NZ_QURN01000030.1 GCF_003403035.1 Mesorhizobium denitrificans
CCGCCGCTCACCGCTTTGGGGAAAGGTTCACATGGCTCAATTCTCAGTGGAAATTAGACGCCTACCCGGCTCACTTCTGGGTGGAAATCAACAAACCAAATCTTTGTTGCGGGCTACCTTCTTGTGGACGAAGTGCGGTGCTGGGCCGACGAGCGGACTATCGCGAGGCGGATAGATCGCAGTCCTCGGCCGACATCAGCCGGCTTCTCGGTCGGGTATGCTCTGGACGCACTGAGAGACTGTCAAATGTGCGAGGTTGGAGTCAAGGAGAACCAGGGACAGCGCACACTCACCCTACGCCCGCTGGTGCGAAGCAATTCCAATGTCGGCTATGCAGGCTGCAACCGCAGCATCCAAGCATGGCGCTGAGAGGTCGCTGTGGGCCGCTAGCCTTCATGGCATTAGCAAATGCAAACGTTCGCGGACTTCCGTAGCGAGGGTATGATCAGGAAATTTTTCGATAGCCTGCCGCCAGACCCGCGTGGCTGCAATGAGATCGCCGTCGTTCCAATAGACGCCGCCAAGATTGAACATGGCGAAGTCGTAATCAGGATCGAGCGTGATCGCCTTCTCGTAGGCCGCGATCGCTTCGGCCGATCGGCCACTATTGCCATTCGCCACGCCTAGCTGGAACCAGCTCATGGCATCTGGTTGAAGATGCTCGGCCTGCTCAATGAGGATCGGGCGACTTTCCTCGTAGCGACCGAGGAAATTAAGCGCTGTGCCGAGGCAATAGCCGTAGTGGCCGCCCTGCAGTTCGTAGGCCTTGCGGTAGCAGCGCTCGGCCTCTTCCCAGTTTTCTTCGTCCTGGGCCCAATGACCGAGACGGTCCCAGAGCAAAGCCGTATCCTCGACATCCACCTGCCCAATGTGCTGGTCGAACTCCGATCGAAACGCAGCATAAGACCCGATATCATCACCTTGCTGGCGTAGGTACAAGTTCGTCAAAAGCCGCTCTGCCGCGCGCACCAAGGCCATATCCAGGGCGCGGTATCTGCTTCGCTCAGCAGCGTGTTGATTTCGCGAAAGGCCGCCCGGCCATCGCTGAGACTGAACAAGACGTTCGCGCGCCATCCAGAAACGGCCGAGGCTCGGCCCATTTGCCGCTCCGTGAAAACGATGCGATCAAAATGGTCGAGCGCTTCTTCGTATCGACCATTGCGATGATGATAGTGCGCAAGGGCGTTGTGAGCTTCAGGCAGGTTTGGGCTCAATCGCAAAGCTTCGCGATAGTGCTCGGCGGCAATGTCTTCCTGCGCGAGCCGCTCGAAGCTTGTGCCGAGGTTCTTAAAGCACATAGCGGCCATCTGCGAATCTTCGACGAACTCGTGATCGTCAAGCGCAGCCATATAGAGCGTCTTGGCCTCGTCCTCGCGACCCAACGCCGATAACCCGTTGCCGATGGTATAATACAGGCTCCCAACCTGATAACGGTCTGTCTCGAGCTTAGATCTGAAGTGCGCCACGGCCGCCTCAATCCGCTCCGTGTTAGGGATCAGAAATCCCAGACCAAGATTGATCTCCGCCATGTAGCAGAAGCCCATAGCGTCTTGATCCGCGCCGAGCACGGCATGGAACTGATCGAAGGCGGCGCTCAAGACTGTGTCTGCGCCGCTGCTATAGAGTTGTTCAGCCAACTGCCGTGCAAGCACAGGGTCTTCCGACACATGGAGCTCGGGCCGGGCGGCGCGAAGCAGGTTAGGTATTGCCTCAATGGGGGCTATCGTTTGCGCGAGCCTATGGTCCCGCGAGACTCGCGTGCCTGAGCGAGCAAGGGCCGCCAATCGTGCGAGCCCTTCCAACGAGAACTCCTCGGTGAATGGAATAGTCAGGGTCTGCTGCTCGGCCAGTTCTTGCCACTATGCTCATAGTGGCGCAGCACCGCCTCGACGAAACTGATGCGAAGCGATTTCGTCGGTGCATGATAAGCCACATAGAAGCTGTAGGGCTGCGCGATCAGATAATTGAGATTAGACTGATCGACCGAGATGCTGAGCGAGCCGTCGGCATTGAGGGCGCGCTCTGTTCCCTTCAGCTGGACATGCACGCGGACATTGGTGGCATGACCATCGACGACCACTTCTATTTGACAATCGGTCCCGTAGTCCTTCCGGTCGCCTCCTTGGAAGACAAAGTCGCTGCTCTGCGCGATCAGCGCCTGAAACGCCGCTTCCGTTTCATCTTCCAAGGCATGGTTGCGATCGCGTTTGGGCAGATCATCAAACGAACTCACATCATTTCCTCTCTACGTGCCCGCGGGAGTGCGACTTGGGACGCCGTCTTTTGGCCGCCTGCCTAGAGATTACTAAAATAGATAATTGGCTACGCCATAATTTGTTGCGTCTCGTAAGGATGTAGCTCGGTCCGCGCTGCGGACCTTGGTCAATCGAACTATGCTGCACGATGCCGAAAGGCCGGTTCGGGAAAGCTGCGGCGCAGCGATGGCCAGTGTAGCGAATGACGGCAATGGGCCGGACTCAACGCGGTCCTCGACGATGATCGCCACACGCTTGCCGCTGAGCAGGTGGTTGATCAGGGTCTCTACGATGCCGATCGCGACGGGTGACAGGGCGACGATCTGATTCTGCCCATCGTGGCGTCGGATGTGCAGTTCTTGTGGCAGCCAGATGCGCTGTCAGGCGTTGCTGTCGTGATTTGCTTCCCACGGAGCGAGGCGCCGAAGCACCTCGACCATCTCGGGTACCGACGTCGCCGGGGCTTCGATGAGGGCGAGAAACTCTGCAAAACCCTGGGCGCTCATGCGTATCGGTTGAAGGTCTGCCAACAGCACCTCGGGCGTAGATGCTGCCGCTTGTTAGATGAAGTCTGCTCGCGACAGGCCATTTAGCGAAGCGGCCATGTCCAAGAGGGCAATGTCCGTTTCGGAGTAGCCGGTCGGCATGGGGTGGTTATCGTTCTGCGTCATGGTTCAAATTTTTGCCGTCGCGCCTTTCTGCCGGTAGTGCGATCAGGACGCCAGTATCCGCTTGGTAGCGAAGATACCGTACGGTATCAACTGGCAGATCATCGTCATAGTGATACCTTACGGTATCATTATAGGTTCCGTCGCCGCAATGCTACATCTAAGTACCATATTGCCTCTGTGTGCGCAATGAGATACATCTGCGTATCATTTCTGCGAGGATGTCATGGCCCTGTCCACGGCAGAAGCACGTCTGGCTCAGGAGTTCGGCGCGGCCATCCGGGCACGTCGCAAGGCGCTCGGACATTCCCAGGCGGACCTCGCGGGCATGATCGGCACCAATCGGCGCTTCGTCAGCGAATTGGAGCGGGGGAAGGGGACCAGCTACCTTGCCCCGGCTCTGGCGGCGGCCGAGGCGCTGGGGATGCGGATCGGCAATCTGTTCACTGATAGGCCGTTGTCTTTCGGCCCCAAACTGCCGCCTCTGTGAGCAGGTGATCCATGCAGCTGTTCTATGAGCGTTATCCGGTCGGCGAGATCATTACGAGCGACAGCACCGCCCCGGTGTTCCGCTATGATCCGGCATGGTTGGCACAGGACGGTGCCTTTCCGCTTTCGACCACCATGCCGCTCCGTACCGAGTCATGGGGCTGGCCGGTGCTCGCCCCTTGGCTGATCAACCTGCTGCCCGAGGACAATGATGCGATCCGCATGATGGCGCGCATTCTTGATGTCCCGCATACCGATGTTCTGGCCCTGCTGGGACGGGTAGGGCGCGACACCTCAGGTGCGATTTCCTTTGCCGAGCGCGGGGCAACCGGGGGTGAGGCGCGAGAGGTTGCTTCCGAAGCAGAACTCGAACGGATCATCGACGAACTGCCGCGAAAGCCCTTCCTTGCGGGCGAAGACGGGGTCTCGATGTCGCTTGCCGGGGTGCAGAGCAAGCTGGCCGTGCGTGTGCTGGAGGGTGGTCGCATCGCCATCCCGGTCAACGGCACCGCCTCGAGCCATATCCTGAAGCCGGACAGCGACCGCCTCTGGGGCGGGGTGCAGAATGAGGCGCTGTGCCTGACGCTGGCGCGGCTGGTCGGCCTGCGGGCGCCGGAGGTCAGCACGGGCAGGGCGGGGCGGCGGCTTTATCTGCTGGTCGGTCGATATGACCGTCTGCAACAGGGCGAGGCCCTGCGGCGGCTGCATCAGGAGGATTTCTGTCAGGCGCTTGGCCTGCCGCCCTCGGCGAAATATCAGCACAATCAGACGAGCGGCCCGAAGGGCAGTTTCGCCGCCATTATGGACCGGCTGCGCGCCATCGGCGGCGCGGGCGAGGTGTTCCGGCTCTGGGATGCCATGGTCTTCAATGTGCTGTGTTGCAACACGGATGCGCATCTGAAGAACTATTCCATCCTGATCCGGGGCGATGGCATCGAACTTGCCCCGGTCTACGATGTGATCTGCGCAAAGGTTTGGCCCGGCATCACCGAGAACCTCGCCCTCGATGTCGATGACAAGCGCCGTGGGGAGTATATCGAAGGGCGGCACTGGGCGCGCGAGGCGGAAAAATGCGGGCTCGCACCGAGGGCGGCGCTGGAACGTGTGAAGGCGCTAGCCGAAGCGATCCAGGATCGGCTTGCCGATGCGAGAGCTGCCGTTGCGGCCATGCCGGCGGGGGATCATCCGATGCTCGATGAGGTCGAGAAGGCGATCCGGTCCCGCTGTGGCAGCATCCTGACGACGTTGGATCGGTAAGCGATGGTAGGGTTCAGCGGCGGCCAGGGCGTATCCGCTATCGGGTTGGCCGATCTGGCCCCGCTATGATACTATGGCCCTGTAATCATTCGTGTGCAGTCTCGCCAAAACTACGCTGCGGCGCGAAACAGGTCGCCGCTTCCCTCGGGTGCACGAAGCGTTTCTGCGGCTTGTTCGATTGGGGTGAAGCGTAGGGATTGATGGAGGGGCATACATGCAACCATCATTACTTGCGATCCGCGCAAGTAATGATGACATCCTGCCCCCGCAACCAAACTCTCATAAGCTATTCTTTTTGCAGCGACTTTTGTGAAGCCATTGCTTAAGCCGTTACCGCGCAAAAAGCTAAAGTACCATTCTTGTACTAAAAATAGTGCTCATGATGCCAGCGCTACCTCAAGCCCGCATCCAAAACATCGGCTTCGCAGACCAGCCAAATTCCCCCACATATCGAAATAATCCCAGTCAGCTACCGCATCAAATGATGATCCGCACAATCAAGCCGTCCAGAAGAGCCGTCGCCGAGGAATCCACCTTGCGCTTGTAGATCTCTGCAAGGTCAGAATGTGGGATCACGGCATCTGGCTCTGGAATCTCAGCAAGCTCAATCTCCAACCGAGCCCGCTCGGCCTCAACCGCATCCATCTTCTCGTTCATGCTCGGATGGAAGATGTCGTCCGCAACACCAAGTACGACATCTGCGATTTCTTTGAGTATGCGGCAAGCGCCGCCGCAAAACCTGAACGCCTAGCCAGCGCTGCCTGACGCTTCCTTTGCAGTTCACGCTGAAACTCTACGATGAATGCGACTCCCAACGCAGGCGCCATTAGCTCTCGTCGCAGACCAGAGAGCACGAGATCCTCGGACTCGTCGCGAGTGATGGTCTCATGGTGGACAGAATTACCGGAAAATGCGCTTGAAGATAAATTGCAATGCGGAACGAAACTGAGCCGCGCTTTCTTTTGTTTTCGGAAGTTCGCGGATAATAGGCCATGAAGGGAATCAATTTTGATTACACCTGCAATCGGAGTTTAGGAATGCCTGCCACCAGGTTTCATTTGCGACGCCTTGCTAGCATCGCTATGGCTTTGCTTTGCCTGAAGGCGGCTGCTCTTGCGAATACCCACGATCCTAGGCCAAACGTGATTTGGGCCATAGACAGGGGTTCAGCAATTGATATTTCTGAATTCCTCGAAGTTATTCGCCAGAATCCAATTGTGATTATTGGCGAGACGCACGGCGTTGCAGAGCATCAGAATCGAGAGGCGTTTGTTTTAGGCGCTTTGGCCGACAAGGGGATCTACCCCTCACTTGGACTTGAGATGATTTCGCATGACCAAGAAGCACAGATTTCTGGTTTCAGGTCACAATCTCCAGAGGATGCATCAGGCCTTGGGGAGCGATTAGACTGGTCGGCATCCGGATGGCCTGACTATTCATATTATCGTCCGGTATTCGATATTGCATTCCGCGCCAAGCTTCCAATATTCGGAATTGATTTGACCGAAGAGGAGAAGCGGGTCGGTTCGTCAAAGGCAACTCTTGGCTCTGATAGCTTACGACGCTCGTGGTCAGAGTCCATGATGACTGCGCACTGCAATCTGATTGAGGAACCACGCCTCACAGAAGTCGTCAACCTCCAGATGGCTCGCGACGCGTATATGGCAAAAAGTGCAGAAGGGTTTGGACCCGTCATCCTAATAGTTGGCTCAGAGCATGCTCGAAAGGACCGAGGTGTCCCGGCAATTCTGAAATCCGATGGGAAGACGGCCCTGAGCATTGCGCTGGTATCCTATTCGCCCGAGAGCCAGAAACGATATGTGGATAGCCACCTCTATGATTATGTTTGGTTCACACCTGAGAGCACGAAAGAAGATGTTTGCGACCGGCTGAGGAGCAAGGGCCTGATAAAAATAGCCCATTGAGTGCTTGGGGTTGTCACCACAACGGATGGTGACCAAAGATTTTTGAGGCGCCGCGCTGTGGCGCTTGAGACTTGATCAACAAATTGATATTGGGCCGCGTGCTGCTGTCAAATATTAGAGAATCATGATTTGCCGGAAGAGTGTATTTGGGGCGTTTGCCTACGGCATAACTATAGTAGGCGGTGCCCACGCCCAAGGCCTGATACCAGACGAGACGACCCCGACCGAGGTGACGGCCTCACCCGGCGGACGGTTAGTCGTAAAGATTGCGCCACCCGACGCGGGCGGCTCAAGCCTAAATCGCTATAGTTCTTTTAATGTTGGTAAAGACGGCGTGGACCTCGATAACGCCGCATCCGGCTCCCGAATCATCATCAACGAAGTTACGGGGCGCACTTCGAGCAAAATCGAAGGTAAGCTGTCAGTTACCGGACAACGGGCAAATGTCATTATTGCCAACCCCAATGGTATTTCGGTCGATGGCGGGAGTTTCGCCGGAGCAAGCAAGGTCTTACTTACAACTGGCGTCGCCAAGGCTGGGCAACTGGCTGTTGGAGGAGCAACGGTTTCAATTGGGTCAGGCGGTTTGGACACAGCCGGAGCGCCGCTCGATATTGTTTCCGCCGGCATTCAGATTGATGGCGCTGTTGATATCGGAGACGCTGCATTTAACCCAACGGCGGGTCAAGGTATTGCGGAATACGAAGTTGACCCCGAAGGCGCATTGTCGGTGGATACGCGTAATCTCGGGTCATTCCAAGCGGAGCCCGCAAAGATTACGATTAGTGAGGGCGCCATCATAAATGCTGGCACGATCCGTATCGCGGCTTCTGGAGCCAACGCCGAGATCGATCAGCACGGGAAAGCCATCGCAAGCACGTTTCAGTTGCAGGCGGACGGCAAGATAGAACTCGGCGGCGAAGTCTCGGCGGATGGCGCAATCAGTATTGCGGGAGGCGATATCGAAATCGGTGCAGCGAAGCCTGCTAAGCTTAGTTCCGCGACATCAGGTATCCGAGTGCAGTCAAAACAGGGAGATATTGCCCTGCGAGATGTGGAGATCTCCGCGGTTGCGCGCAGTACCGCCGACTTTACCGGGCTGGGTGGTGTGAGCCTCGAAGCCAAGAGAAATCTGATTGTTGCGCCTTCCGGATCGAGCAACGCCAAGATCAATGTCAGCAATGATGGTTTGGCGCTAATCGCTGGTCACGGCATAGCAGTGAACAATCTGAATGGGACAGTCAGCGGAAAGCTGATCGTATCGGCTGGCGAGGGAACCGCCATCAGGAATTCCAGCATTGGCGCAGATACCGCCAACCTCTACTCAGCAGATAAAATCCAAATCTCGAGTTCGATCATCAATTCGATTAACGGCGCTTCGATCGACGGTGCCGAAGTCTTGCTCGTTGGCGATAGGGTCAAGTCTACTGCAATTAGCAGCGCTCATGAGGGTGTGACGATAAACGCGAGAACTGGGGATCTCGTCGTCGAAAGCGGTGTCATTGACGCAAACGCCATTACAGCGGGTGATGCAACGAGCACTGCCGCTGTTTCACTCGCTGCGAATAAGCGGATTTTATTCTCATCCCTCGACAAGAAAACGCTCTCTCGGATTATCGCTTCAACGGGCGGCGTCAGCTTACAAGCTGGGCAGGAGGTCGTGCTGAATGACAGCGCGGTCTCAATTGGCGGAGATTTTTCAGTGAATGCTGGTGGCAACTTTGTGACCGCCACCACGCTTAAGGGCGCAGTGACCGGTATGGAAACTTGGCGCAGTGGAAATAGTGTTACCGGCAGGAATATCAAAGTACGTTTTGGTTACGGCGTGCCGCGTATCGCGGATTTCCAGACTAGCATAAGCGCTTCGGGTGCGGTCGCCATAGCTGCTGACAGTTGGATCAACAACGCTGCAGCGATTGACGGCAGTGCGCTAGATGCGCGTCTGTCCGGCGATATGGTGAACAACTCAATCTTGACGGGATCTGGTGAATTCCAACGAAGATGCTTCTTCATATGTTCAGCCAGCGGCTGGTCGAATGTGGAAGTAGTCGAGGGAAGGATTTTCTCTTCAGGCGCGTTTGACATCCGGAGCGCGGGCAGCGTTGTTACTGAAGGCGCAATTTTTACTGCAAGCCTGGACATGTCAGTCAAGGCTGAGCGTTTTTCTGCCCAAAGCACCATGATCCCCATGATCGTTATTCAAAGGCTCGGGGTTCCGTCGGTGTTCGGCATATCAGATGGTTGGGTCAGCTATGGATACGATGGCGGTTTTGTGGGATCCTATTTCGGCAGGCTGTCCATAGACGCTCAATCGATACGCTATTCAGGCGTCGGAGCATATGCGGGCGAGGGATACTTCTACTCGGTTTCGCCCGATGATGTCGACCTTCCGCAGAGCGCGGGGCGAATATTCGATTACCACTCAGGGTTTCTTTCAGCGATTCTTGAATGACCCTGAAATCGATTGGCGTTCCGTTTGTTTTGAGTCTGATTTCTATCTGCGCTGCGCATGCAGAACAGGACGCTGGTGCGCGCCTGCTTGAGGAACAGCGCCAGAACTCGATTCGTCAACGGATGGAAAAGGGAGCGCCGGGGGCGGAGCTTGAAGCGCTCGGGGAGAACTCCTCCGTTCAAAGCGAGGCTTGCTTCGAAATCACGCGCATTGACATATCGGGGGTGACAAAGCTCCGGCCGCGTGAGTTGAACAGCATTGTTGAACCGCTGAAAATCACCTGCGTCGGCCAAAGGGAAATCGAGCATCTGATGGCGAGCATCTCCAGGCAATATAAGAGCCGGGGATATATCACTGCGCAAACCTTTATCCCGGAGCAGGACCTTACGAAAGGTACGCTGACCCTGATCGTTGTCGAGGGGCAGATCGAGGCGGTTCAGCACGTAATCGTTGTAAGCGACGGAAAGCAAATTGCCGCACCGCATCGCAAGACAGAAGGGGCCTTCCCCGGCTTGAAAGGCAGCGTTATTCAGTTGCGCGCCATCGAGCAGGGTGTTTCCCAAATCAATAGCAACGGCGTTTCACAGACCGCTGTCGAAATCGCTCCGGGCAAATTGCCGGGAGGCAGCGTCATCCGCATCAATGAAAAGCAAGGTAGGCGAAGCCACGCTCAAATCCGCTTCGAGACCAGCAAGCAACGCAGTGGCGATAGTGAAAAGCGTGCGACACTTCAGTTTACGGCCGCCGATCTGACGCGGCTCAATGAGCGCTGGGCGTTGAGCTATTCCGGCGCAACAAATTCGAATGCGTTCGCGTCGTCCGTAAACCTTCCTTATGGCTATTGGACCTTCGGGCTGAATGGCAGCCTGTCGGATCAGTTGGATATTATTTCGCCGATTGTAGACAACATTTCGCAGGCGACGTCCGCTGGCATATCAGTAGATCGCGTCGTCTATCGCGATGCGAACTACATCCTCCACGCGAATTTCTCAGGAAACCATTACGCCAGCGAGAGATATATCAACGCGACTGCGCTAAGTCCGCAGCGTGACATAAGCGGTCGCTTTGGTGGGGCTTTAGAGGCCTATCTCACAAACGCCCAGATATATGCTGATGTCGGAGCCACCTTCGGGCAGGCTGTTGTGCTGGCTGGCTCCGATACGACTCGCGAAGAATATTGCAAGTTGGACGCGTCGTTTTTAGCGACGGTCGGACTTGGCGATGCCGCTATGCTCCAGGCATCAGTTGCAGGTCAGGTTTCGGGCGAAAATCTTCCTTCCGATCAGCAGTTTTCCGCTGGTGGATGGGGCACGGTACGCGGGTTTCCCGAGTATGGCATAAGCGGCGATAGCGGCGCTTCAGCCAAAATCGAACTTCAGCGCGCGTTGCCATTTCTGGAGGCGCTTGCTCGGAGCGCGAAGCCGGCCGTCGCGCGCTCCGATCAATCATTATTTGGTTATGTTTTCGTCGATGCGGGTGCTGCCTACGCCAACCAGACCAAGCAACCCGCATACCTGATTTCGACAGGGTTCGGCCTGAGGTTAACCCAAGGCAGGGCCTCAATCGACGGCTATGTCGCTGTCCCTTTCGATTATTCCGGCAACGTCTCTCACGGAGTGTCCGGCAGGATCTCCATGACAATCAACATGTGGTAAAAATGAACAGGCTTTCCAGAGTTTTGCTTGCAACATCCATCGCCTGTCTGTCTGCAGTGCCAGCCTATGCGGATCTCAAATCTGCGCTTATTGCACTTGATGACAAGGAATACGAAAAATCCGCCAAGATGCTGGCTGCGGCGTTCGAGGCCGGTGAATACGACGCTGCATTCTACATGGGGCGCATGCTTGAGCTCGGCCTTACCGGTGCGCCAGACATCAACGGAGCCATCGCACTCTACGCGACCGGGAGCGCTATGGGTAGCTCACTGGCCAAGAACCGACTGGGCATCCTGCACATGGAGGGAGTTGGCGTACTGCAGGATTACAAACAGGGCGCCAAGCTGATTTGCGAGGCGGCGAATGTAGGCGAACAGAACGCTGAATATAATTGCGGCGCACTCTATCAGGAAGGCAAAGGCGTATCGGTCGATAGTGCCAAAGCTATTGACTATTTCAAAAGGGCCGCGATCCAGGGCAATGTAGCCGCACGCAACATGCTCGCCGATATATATGCGGGCGGCAAGGGCATCGATGTGGATGCGAAGAAGGCTTTTGATTTGTGGCAGCAGACAGCGGCCGTAGGAAATCCATACGGCCTCTTCATGTTGGCGAAGAACTATTCCGAAGGAACGGGAGCAGACAAAGATCTGATAAAAGCTCACGCTTACGCAAATCTCGCGGCGGCGCGCGGTGTTGCGGGCGCATCGGAAATGCGAGCCTCCATCGAGACCAAACTAAGCCCCGACGATGTCGTAACGGCACAACAGGTCGCAAGATCCTGGCGTCCGGCGCCGGACGCGGAAGCATCTGGCAATCGGGGGACGCAGTTGAATGCGCCGGGCCCTGACAAATCCGAGCGCGCTACAAGATCAGAAAAGAAGAAAAACTGATCCTGACGTCAGCTTTGGCACGGCGCTCCCAGAACTTTTCCATAGAAAGCTGATCTTTTGGTGCGAAATAGCATTTTCTCAAAAATCGTGTCGCTCACGGTCGCTTTTGCGTTCGGTCTGCCGCAACTGGGCTTTGCCCAATCAACGACAATAGCGATCGATTCATCAGCGTCGCAGAAGCCAACGATTGGACAATCATCAAGCGGCAAACCAACGATAAATATCGTTACGCCAAATGCCGGAGTTTCGGTCAATAAGTTTACGGATTTCCATATCGGGACCAATGGCGTCGTCATCAATAACAGCGCCGCAAACGTTTTGACCAAGACCGGCGGAACCGTCACCGGCAACGCTAATCTAAAAACCAGCGGCGCTGCAAATGTCATCGTCAACCAAATCCGCGGTGCAAAGTCCAAGCTTCAGGGGCAAGCCGAGGTTGCCGGTACAAAGGCGCAAGTTGTTGATTTCCACCCAGAAGTGAGCCGGGTAGGCGTCTAATTTCCACTGAGAATTGAGCCATGTGAACCTTTCCCCAAAGCGGTGAGCGGCGG
>NZ_QURN01000031.1:2500-6032 GCF_003403035.1 Mesorhizobium denitrificans
TTCGGGTGGCGTGATTTGTCGTAAGGGACGCTCAATCCCTTACAGATGATTGGCCTGTTTAACCGCAGCCACCGTTCAGATCTCGAGAAGCTGGTCTTTTTGTGCCAATCCATTCGGAATGCGCATGATCCCAAAAGGTTGAGAAATCTTTTGAGTAAGGTTCATGTGCAAAAATCTGGATGAGCATTGGAAATGAGAACGATCAAGTGTCTTAAGGGCAATTGGTGGATGCCTTGGCATGCACAGGCGAAGAAGGACGTGATACGCTGCGATAAGCTACGGGGAGGTGCGAATACCCTTTGATCCGTAGATTTCCGAATGGGGAAACCCACCTTAAATACTTGGAAAATCAGAGTAGCAGAGCAATTTGCTGCTGTGGTTTCCAAGTATTGTTTAAAGGTAACTTACCCTGAATACATAGGGGTAAAGTGGCGAACGCGGGGAACTGAAACATCTAAGTACCCGTAGGAAAGGACATCAACAGAGACTCCGGTAGTAGCGGCGAGCGAACCCGGACCAGGCCAGCGGTATCAGTGAGACAAGCAAAACCATCTGGAAAGTTGGGCGACATGGGTGATAGCCCCGTATGCGTAATGCAATCTGATATCCTTGAGTAAGGCGGGACACGTGAAATCCTGTCTGAAATTCGGAGGACCACCTTCGAAGCCTAAGTACTCGTGCATGACCGATAGCGAACTAGTACCGTGAGGGAAAGGTGAAAAGCACCCCGACGAGGGGAGTGAAAAAGTACCTGAAACCGGTTGCCTACAAACAGATGGAGCCCGCAAGGGTGACATCGTACCTTTTGTATAATGGGTCAGCGACTTAGTGTATCGAGCAAGCTTAAGCCGGTAGGTGTAGGCGCAGCGAAAGCGAGTCTGAACAGGGCGTTCAGTTCGATGCATTAGACCCGAAACCGAGTGATCTAGCCATGAGCAGGTTGAAGGTAAGGTAACACTTACTGGAGGACCGAACCCATAACTGTTGCAATAGTTCGGGATGACTTGTGGCTAGGGGTGAAAGGCCAATCAAACTCGGAAATAGCTGGTTCTCCGCGAAATCTATTTAGGTAGAGCGTCGAGCGAATACCCCAGGGGGTAAAGCACTGGATGGGCTAGGGGTCCTTACCGGATTACCAAACCTAACCAAACTCTGAATACCTGGGAGTACTACTCGGCAGACACACGGCGGGTGCTAACGTCCGTCGTGAAGAGGGAAACAACCCTGACCAACAGCTAAGGTCCCCAAGTTATGGCTAAGTGGGAAAGGATGTGAGGATCCCAAAACAACCAGGATGTTGGCTTAGAAGCAGCCATCATTTAAAGAAAGCGTAACAGCTCACTGGTCTAAATAAGGGTCTTTGCGCCGAAAATGTAACGGGGCTAAAGCCATACACCGAAGCTTTGGGTTTGCAGCTTGCTGCAAGCGGTAGCGGAGCGTTCTGTAGGCCTGCGAAGGAAGACCCGTGAGGGCTTCTGGAGGTATCAGAAGTGCGAATGCTGACATGAGTAACGTAAGGGGTGTGAGAGACACCCCCGCCGAAAGTCCAAGGGTTCCTGCTTAAAGTTAATCTGAGCAGGGTTAGCCGGACCCTAAGTCGAGGCAGAAATGCGTAGACGATGGGAATCACGTTAATATTCGTGAGCCTGGAGGTAGTGACGGATCATCAGGATAGTTCAACCTTATCGGATTGGTTGGGCTGTTGCGTGGTCCCAGGAAATAGCTCCTCCTTATAGTCCGTACCCGAAACCGACACTGGTGGACTGGTAGAGTATACCAAGGCGCTTGAGAGAACTATGCTGAAGGAACTCGGCAAATTGCACGCGTAACTTCGGAAGAAGCGTGACCCTTCATTACGCAAGTAGTGGGGGGTGGCACAGACCAGGGGGTAGCGACTGTTTATCAAAAACACAGGGCTCTGCGAAGCCGCAAGGCGACGTATAGGGTCTGACGCCTGCCCGGTGCTGGAAGGTTAAGAGGAGGGGTGCAAGCTCTGAATCGAAGCCCCAGTAAACGGCGGCCGTAACTATAACGGTCCTAAGGTAGCGAAATTCCTTGTCGGGTAAGTTCCGACCTGCACGAATGGCGTAACGACTTCCCCGCTGTCTCCAGCATAGACTCAGTGAAATTGAATTCCCCGTGAAGATGCGGGGTTCCTGCGGTTAGACGGAAAGACCCCGTGCACCTTTACTATAGCTTTACATTGGCATTCGTAGTGGCATGTGTAGGATAGGTGGTAGGCTTTGAAGCAGGGACGCCAGTTTCTGTGGAGCCTTCCTTGAAATACCACCCTTATCTCTATGGATGTCTAACCGCGGCCCGTTATCCGGGTCCGGGACAATGTATGGTGGGTAGTTTGACTGGGGCGGTCGCCTCCTAAAGAGTAACGGAGGCGCGCGATGGTGGGCTCAGAACGGTCGGAAATCGTTCGCTGAGTGCAATGGCATAAGCCTGCCTGACTGCGAGACTGACAAGTCGAGCAGAGACGAAAGTCGGTCATAGTGATCCGGTGGTCCCGAGTGGAAGGGCCATCGCTCAACGGATAAAAGGTACGCCGGGGATAACAGGCTGATGACCCCCAAGAGTCCATATCGACGGGGTTGTTTGGCACCTCGATGTCGACTCATCGCATCCTGGGGCTGGAGCAGGTCCCAAGGGTATGGCTGTTCGCCATTTAAAGCGGTACGTGAGTTGGGTTCAGAACGTCGTGAGACAGTTCGGTCCCTATCTGCCGTGGGTGTAGGAATATTGAAAGGATCTGTCCCTAGTACGAGAGGACCGGGATGGACGTATCTCTGGTGGACCTGTTGTGGCGCCAGCCGCATAGCAGGGTAGCTATATACGGAACGGATAACCGCTGAAGGCATCTAAGCGGGAAACCGACCTTAAAACGAGTATTCCCTGAGAGCCGTGGAAGACGACCACGTTGATAGGCCGGGTGTGGAAGAGCGGCAACGCTTGAAGCTTACCGGTACTAATAACTCGATTGGCTTGATCGTTCCCATTTGCAATGCTCATCATCGCCAAGGGCGATGATGGAATTTTGCCCTCGCGGCAGTCAGTTCCGCTGACGCCTCCGGGAGGGCGCGGCATAAGCCGCGACGGCCAGTCGGCCTTGCGAAGCTTTGCTTCGTAAAGCGTCAGACTGAAGGCACATCAAATCCAGCTTCTCATTCATGCGTTTCGCTGACCTGGTGGTTATGGCGGAGCGGCTGCACCCGATCCCATTCCGAACTCGGCCGTGAAACGCTCCAGCGCCAATGGTACTTCGTCTCAAGACGCGGGAGAGTAGGTCGCTGCCAGGTCTGCAAAACGCATGAAAATCTTCTCTTCTCGAACTCAGCCTCAAATGAGGCACAAAAGGCCACATCAAAACGCCTGCATCATTTGAATTACTACGTAAGCAAAACCAAACTTACGATCCGTTCCCGGGAAATCCCCGCGAACTCATAACGCGGGGTGGAGCAGCCCGGTAGCTCGTCAGGCTCATAACCTGAAGGCCGCAGGTTCAAATCCTGCCCCCGCAACCAAA
>NZ_QURN01000032.1 GCF_003403035.1 Mesorhizobium denitrificans
TATCGTGATTAACTGCTAATTATCAGATTATGTGCCCGCGTAACGCATTGATATCCTTGCAGACCGATTCTTGAGGTTTAATGGAAAGTCACATTGTATCTGGAGACCGTGTTCCCCTTGTTTTGGGTCGAGCAGAAATTTGGATGGACGGCGATCCCCGCCGCAATTCCAACCTATATGAGAATCCGCGAAGTCCATAAGCGGGCCGTAGAGTTCATTATGGATTTGGACGTGTACAAACTCGAAGTTCAGCGAGAGCGCCTCGCCGAACGCATGGCAGCCAATTCAAAAGAATGGTCTGTAGTCAGGCAGGAGTTGGAACGCTTCGTCGCTCGTGGAGGCGGACGGGTCGCCGGTTTGACCGAAAGTCCTCTGGCCGATCCGGCCGCTTTGTCAAACGCCCATGTACAGCTGGCAGAAGGAACAGGATGGGTTCCGTTGAAGGCGGTCGTTACGCAGCTCCGGACGAGTATCGTCGACTTGGCGGCTAGAGCTGTACCGGTTGTCGAGGAGCAGTCGGAAGAGGTGGCGCAGAAGCTGCAGCAGGTTACGCTGGATGTCGACCAACTGAACGCCGAGCGCATAAGGCTGCATGGGATTCAGCAATTGAAGCTGGCAGACATGCAATCTCTCCAGAGGCGTATTTCTGCCCTCGATGACGATTTGGTGAAGAATCTCGACGTGCAACGACTGCAACGCTATTCGGGGGTCACCGCAGCTCTGACGCCTGACAGATGTCCGACCTGCGAGCAAGCATTGGTGGACACACTCCTGTCGCAGGAAGCACTTTCGGCGGTGATGCCAGTCTCGGATAACATCGAGTATATCCGATCGCAGAAGAAAATGTTTGAAGATATCCTCGCCAGGGAGCAGTTGGAGGAGTCCGAGCGACGCGACCAGCTTTCCGCCATCAGTCGCAGATTGGCAGACCACTATGCCCAAATCCGACTTCTTCGGTCAGAGCTTGTGGCGCCGGGCCAGAATCCCTCCGCTGCCATCATTGAAGAGCGTATTCGAGCTGAAGCGACGATGCGCGACCTCGAGGCCCTTCAGGCGATCTTCGACGATGCCATTGATCGATTTCGCACTTTGCAGGATGCATATGCCGAACTCCTGCAGGAACGTGCTCGAATTCCGACAGAGAAGCTTTCTTCGAGCGATCGGCACAAACTTAGTCGTCTCACCACGCTTGTTCAGAGTCAGGCGAAGGACTTTGGCTTCAGCACTTTCTCGCCATCGGAATTGTCAATTTCTGAAGACAGCTACAGACCAGAGAAGGAAGGGTTCGAGATCGGCTTCGAGACCTCCGCAAGCGATGCTATCCGTCTGAAGTGGGCCTACCAATTGAGCCTGCTCGAGCTTGCCAGCGACGAGCCTACCAACCATCCTGGAATGCTGGTCTTCGACGAACCTCGCCAACAGTCGTCGTCACGCCCAAGCTTTCAGAACCTGCTCAGCCGCGCCTCCGCCGCCAGAATGCGAGATCAGCAGGTCATCTTTTCAACGAGCGAGGACCTCGAAACCCTTAAAACGATAACGGCCGCGATCGACTGCGAGGAAGTGATCTTCCCAGGCTACATTCTCCAAAGGCTTGGCTAGGTCCGACTGTGACACCGGACTTATCGAAGGTTGGAAACAGTACGTGATCTATCGACGTAAATTTGGCTCATGGGCCGCCACATAGAGGTTGAGCTCCGCTTCGGCATCAATGAGCTCGATATCAGAACCAGACTTGCCACGCAGGATCGAGAGCACGCCGCAATCATCCCGTCCTTGTTCGAGCGCCCCAGCAGGCCCCTCGATGAAGGCGACCTGCTTAGGCGCTTCGAGTTCCGCCCAGAAGCCGTCCGTCGCAACCAGCAATAGTCGATTATCGAGCTCGAATGAGTTCAGATCGGGAGCAGTAAAGCGTCTTGAGCGGAAGCTACGCGTGAGCCTGTGACGCGCCTCGTCTTTCGCGAGTCTCTCGATCGGTACGGGCAGCAGCGGATTTGCGAGCGTATGCGGCTCCACCAGCCATACGATCCGCCCATCTTCCTCACGTCGGCCTACCAAACAATCGCCCGCATGGAGAGCCAGCGCTCGGCACGTCGCTTCAATGTATATGAGGACGTAGCTGGCTGAAGCTGTACGAAAGTCCATCGTAAGCGCTGCGCGGGTCGTGCGAAGCTGCGCGATCAGCGCGTCGGCCGTTATCTCGTCAGCACCGGCTACGAACCAGTCGACCATGCGGCGCGCTATCTCGCGCGCAAATTCGCCGCTGGCCGAACTCGATGTCGATCCATCAAGAACGATTGCCAGTACCGCATCGCCGCGGATGCCTATGCCTGCATGGTCTCGGTTATCGGCCGTCCGCGTACCTTGCCGGCAGTGCCACCGGATTTGCAAAGTCATGCCGCCTTGCTCATCGCGACCAGCCGATCGTAGACGATGTCGACACGGCCCGCCGGACCGCGGATGTTTCCCTCCAGGAAATGGTCGAAGTTTGGATCGTCTAGCAGCGCCGCAATCTGTTCGGCGATATAGGCTCGTACTTCGGGGTCGCCGCTCGAGATTTCCTCGACGATCTCCTCCCGCCCATCGACCAAGAGGAGAATGTCCTCGGCATCGCGGCTGCCGATGAGATCGCCCTCGCCGCGTCCGCGATATGCCTCCAACTTAGTCGCGACAAAAAGCTCGGTCGTGAGGCGCCGGATCTCGAGTGCCTCCTCCAGCTGTTCTGTAACGGCCGTCTCGATCCCCTTTGCGTACCAGCGATTGCTGAAACCTAGGATCGTCTCGTCGTCCGGCATGAAGTCGACCTTGAGCTCGCCGAGCTTCATGCGGCAAATGACGGAGTCGTCAGCAGCCTCGGTAAAGCCGCGTACACGCAAGCGCTCCGTCAGCTCGGCCCATTCGGCAAAGCCAGCCAGATCGACGATCAAGTCGACATCGTCGGTCGCTCTCACCCCTTCGAGAACGATGGGATCGGTGATGTAAAGCGCGGTCGTGCAGCCGCCGACGAAGACCAGGCGCGTGCGCAGCTCGTCCCCAAGCGCCTCGGCAACGGCCTTCAACATTGCCTTCAACTGACCCTGGACCGTCATCCCAGCCTCTGTATGAGCAAGTCAGCGGCGTGCTTACTTTCACGCTGATTGCCGATGCGAATCGCATCGACGAGGGCGAGATAGGCGTAGAGCCGCGCGTCTTTCTCGCAGGCTTCCGGCACGCTTTTGAACAACGGATCGACTAATTGACCCAGTTCTTTTGCGTGCGCGTAGGGCCAGACGTAGATAAGACTGCCGGCGCTGTGCAGGGATTCACGCAGCACCGGGGCAGCGTATCCCGTCGGCAACCCGCGCTGCATAGCGCCGGGTTTCGCCGGAAAGACGAATTTCAGACCGTGAATGATGAACTCGCGCAGGTGGCGCCGGCTTGGTTTGGGCCGCCCCGTTTTTCTGTCTTTGATCGCGAGCCCCGACGCGATGCTGCGATTGAGCGAAGCGCTAATTTCCGTCTTGCTGATCCCGAGGGCCGCCGCGAGACCGCGCACGGAATAGGGATCCTCGCTTGCGGCTAGCGCATGCGGCGCAGATTCGTTACCGACATCCTTTGCGTCGTCCTCCAAGCTCGCCAGCTTGAGCAGGACGACAATGTCCTGGCCTTTCATCACGGTTAGGTGTCCTCTGTCCTCGGACAGAGGACACCTAACCACCGCGTAGCCCTGGATGTCAACATCCAGAGATGCAGTTGCGTCTTTGATGGTCGAGCCGTCCGCGGCATCCTCTTGGCATGCCAGGCGCAACCGGCATCCCTCAACTATCCTGTCCTCAGTCCCGGGACAGAGGACAGGCAGTGGAATTGATAGCAAAGACCGACACACTGGTTCATGCTCCGATCCGCCGCCGTGCTGATTACCAGAGCTCGTAGCGACGTCGTGGCAAGCGACAAACGGGTTACGCGGCCCTTTTCGTTCTGCATCGCAAAAGTCGGCGCCTGTTTGGCACGCCGGTTTCCATACCAATCGCAATCTTGATCAAATCCGCGTTGACCCGCTTGGCAAGAAACTCGTCGAGCAATCTGTCGGTGAGAGCCGGATCTGAATAATAACGAAAGTCGCCAGGGCGACCTTCGCACAGATTGCCGCCTAGAGTGCTGCCGACATCAGACGTGTAAAAGAATATCTCGAGTTCGACGGCCGCATCGAACGTGAACGGTGGGTGGAGCAGGCGAAGCCTGGCTGCCGGCAACGAGAAGGAATTTGCCCGACGGCAGGAAGTTCCGACAATACCTGATGCGAGGTACGCGCCGGGGGAAGCGGTGCTGAGGCAGTGACGGTGCACCGCGGATCGGAAGTCAGGGGTTCGCGACGCCAGCACGGCCACATGCCTGAGAAAAATCGCCTGATCAGTTCGAGAACGACCTCTTCCTTCTCTCGATAGGGAACGTGCCTCACTTCGGAAGGAACCTCGACACGTCCCGGTCCCTGGGCGATGCGTCGCGGACGGTGTCTGATGGGCAGCAGGCGGCCCGCTCAGCAGACCGGCGGCGGTCGAAACAATAGGTTAATATCGGTTTCCCCGCATATAATCGCATCATTAGCACATAGAATCTGGTGGTCGACGGCTCTGAACGACAGACACCTGTCCGTGCCGGCAGCTTAGATACGACACGTGACTTCGGTTGCGACGAAGGACGGTTTCTCCGAATGCTGTCAGACGTAGGGGTTGTGGCGATGGGTATCGATCCAACTGGTGCGCGCATGCAGACTGGGACCGCCGGTGCGATCCGGACGCCGAGTACCGTCTTGCCACAGCAGAGGAGATCCCATCTTTGGACAACACGTTCGATCAACGACCAGGAGAAGGCGAGGGTTGACCGTACGCCCGCCAACTCTGGACTGGACGTGTTGTCGATTTTACGAGAGTATAAGTCCAGAAGGCGAAAACGCTGCACGGAATGGTCGATTCGATGGCGACGTTATGCTCTAATTCGTCCATTCCGATGGACTTTCGGAGCAGCGCCGGTAAACCGGATAGCTTAGCGGTCGTTGCTCGCTGGAAGCATGGATCTCAGGGCCGGGGAAAAGTCGAACCCACCCTGTCCGCCAGCTTCTATGGACTGCGGGACCTTCAACGGTCGCCGGCGCGCGCGATGTTCTCACGTCAGACAGATTGAACGATCATGCGCATAGTCCTCCGCGGAAATCCAGTCTACCAGGTCGACCAGATCACAGCCGATGAAGCGGAAGCGCTGAGAGCCTGGTACGGTCATTCATCATCTGCGGAACAGGATGCGATAGCGCTCGCGGTCATTCGCCGCGCCAAAGCCAGGGATGGGTGGATCGAGTGCGATTGTACGCCAGGGTACTTCAAGCTGTTGATTTCCACTCAGAAGTGAGCCGGGTTTTCCATCGAGAAGTGAGCCACCTCTGATTATGGATTTCGAGTCATGCTGGGGTCAATACGGT
>NZ_QURN01000033.1 GCF_003403035.1 Mesorhizobium denitrificans
GGCCGCGGCACTGCCGCGTTGCTCTTCCCAATCCTGCGCATGCCGCCACACTGAGCTATAGCTGCCGTCATAGCCGAGGCCGCGAAGCTCCTCATAGATCCGGATCAGCGTCAGACGCTCTCGCTGCGGCTTGGCCGCGTTTGCCGACAGCAACAGATCGAGCTTCTCACGCCAGGCGCCCATCCGCGGATAGGGCTGATGCTTGCGCTCGTAACGAAACTCAGTCTCCTCCGATCGCAGAACCTTGCGCACCACCTTCCGGGATATCCCCAACTCCCGGCAGATCGCCTTGATCGTCTTGCCCTGAACCAGCGACAGCCGGCGTATCTTCGCAATCGTCTCCACAACCAACATCCAAAACACAAATGCCTCCGATCAAACCGGAGGCATCATGATGACCCCAATGTTAAGGGGTCCCGTTTGGACGAAAATCACCCCTCAACAGGGGTCCTCATTCCACGAAAAATCACAGCTTGCACCGTCTGTCGGTACCCTTGTTGTGAACCTCATCCTCGAGCAGAATTCCGGTGAGTTTGGCCGATCGCTTGACCGGCCGTTGGTATCGTTTGGTGGCAGTTCGCACTTTCACTTAAAGCTGCGACAGTGCCTTGTCGGTCCGCTCGCGCGCTTTCTTCGGCAATTTCGCCTCCTTGATCGCCTGTACATTGGCGGGGTTCTCTCCCACAACGATCACCGCAACCATACCCATACTATAATGCGGCGTGCACTTTATGACATAGACTCCGGGCGTATTGAACGTCTGCTTTACTGTTTCATTGACCTTTCCCTTGAACAGCTCTGCGCCGTCAGGAACCATGTTTTTTATGGCTTCAGCGTTGTGGCCCTTGTCCTTTGGCACAAAGGTGACAGTGTCGCCGACAGCGATTTTTGACAGAAGCGGCTCGAACACCATCACCCCATCGGAGCCCTTGTTGAGCATATCAACTTCGAAGTCCGCAGCGATTGCGCTACTGCCTATCAACACTGAAACAGCGCCTCCGATGAGAGTCGTTGCAAAAAGATTCATTGTTTTTTCTCCTTGATATTTATTCAGCCGACGACGGCAGCGTGGGTGATGGAACTACGGGCGTGAGGCAACCCTTGTCTGAACATAACAACCATGGATGCCCGTTCAACCCAAGGAAAAACGTAAAGTTCCGCTTTGATGCCGATTTGGCCAAGACGGAGAATTCGAAATCTACGGGTCCGCATGGGTAGGGCGACTGACCCTCGCGGTGATAGTCCACAGATCTCCCACCAGTTGAGGTGGAGGTTACCTCCCATCGTTGACGTGAAGCTGGCGGACAACCAGAACTTAGGCGTTTAGGTCATGGGGAAAAAGGCGGCGAAATGTCGATCTCGTCACCAGCGGCAGGCGGATACGTCGGTGACCGGAGACAATGTAAGCGTAAAAGCACTTCGATCAGGTCCGCTCGACGCCGTGCGGGACGTTCAACTCCCGTATCGTCTGTGTTCGCCTGACTCCAGAACAAGATCCACCATGATATCAGGTTTTCCGGCAAGGCTTGAACGGATACTATCCGGATCCAGCAGCGTGAAGACGGTCGAGAGAGCGTCTGCTGTCGTGGCGTCCGGCGCCACGACAGTCAGGCGCCGATAAGACGCGCTGGCATTGCCGTTGCGCGGGTCGAGGATATGGCTAAACCGGCGTGCGGTGTCGAATTGGAAGCCGGCCGGGCTGGATGTCGCAACCGCCCGGTCGATAAGATCGAGAACGCTGTCGGGACGTTCGGCGCCCTGGAGGTCGGCAAGGCCGATGCGCCACGGAGTGCCGTCGCCCTGCGCGCCAATAGCTCGACCTTCACCCATGTCCACCATGCTGCTGGTGATACCCGCATCCCGCAGCAACGAAACCACGCGGTCGGTGACATAGCCTTGAGCTATGCCGTTCAGCGTCAGCGCCATGCCTGGCCGCTTGAACACGATGCCGTCGCGGTTGAAGCGGACCGCGTCGAAGCCGACTCGCGCGACCGCCTGTGCGATTTGTTCGGGTGGAGGGCCGTCGGGATCCGCGCCGGGTGCCGAGAAATGATCGCGATAAAGCGCCCAGAGCGGCTGTATGGTCGGGTCGAAAACACCGCTGCTCTCATGCCAATGGTGGTGGCAGGCTTCGAGCAGTGCTACCAGATCACCGGATGGTGCGGCCAGGCCACCGACTCGGTTCAGCTCGCTGATCGCGGATGTGCTCCTGTAAAGGCTGAACACCTCTTCCAGCCGCGACACCTCCGTCACGACGCGGTTGATCAGCAACTGGGCCTTGTCCCTGTCCTCGTGATGTAGGATAAGCGTCGCAGGTGCACCCAGCGCCTGCCCTTTCCAGGTGACCGCATGGGTCGCCGCCCGCGCGGGCCGTATCAGGGGTAGGCCAGCGGCTGCGGCGAATATCGCAATGGCGCGGCGGCGGGTGACAATACTAGCCATTTGTCTGTCCTTTCCCGGGTTCTACGAAATTTTCCGGCGTATTCTGTCTCTCAGCATCGTCCGTCGTCGACCCTAGCACGTAATCGCGAGGAACTTCTTCGAAGCTGACAACGCGGCCGCCATGCTCGCCGGCGAATTTGTCGGCGGCATCACGCGTCGAAAACGGTACCGCCTCGTCCGTGCCCATGCCGCCGCGCAGCCCGCTGCCGATCACGAAGAATGCGAGGCGCGCATCGATCCAGTTATCGGCTCCAGGCTCTTCCCATGTGGTTGCCTTAGCCATATCCGACACATAGATGGCCGCAATGTCCTTTGGCTCCTCTGGCAGCATCGTGAATGCGAGCGTGTCTCGCGCCGAACTGAACCAGATAGGCTCTGGGATTTGGGACATTATAATCTGTCCCTTGGGGCCCGGATGTTCCAGAACATTCATCCCACAATAACGGCCCATCGCTTCCTCGGTGAGCGCGTAGGGTGCTGGTGGCGTCGCGTCCTTTTCCTCGCTGCAGCCTGATAAGAGAAGGCCGCAGAGCAAGAGTGCGATGACGGGAGCAATCTTCATAGCTCTCTCCTTGAGAATATCCTAAGCGCGAGCGCAAGCGGCGCGGCGATCCAGGCGACGAGAGCAGCAACGAGCATGGGCCCGTTGAGCCCTGTATGTCCGGCGATGCCGCCGAGCCCCGAAAGCGCGCCCGCCTCTCCCGAGCCCAGATTGAGGAGTCGATAGGCATCGGTCGGGTTGAGGACGAGCAGGACATCGAGAAGTCCGCTGGGCAGCGGCCGGCCTTCTGCTGCCACCAATGCTCCCAGCAGAGCCATGTCGTAGATCAGTACAAAGAACAGCCAGACGCCGATCGCGATGCCGCCGGCCGTGCTCCGCTCGCTGGAAAGCGCGCTCGTTACATAGCCGATAGCGATGAATACCATGCCGAGCAGGATTGATGAAGCAATCATCGCCAGGAAGGCCCACCAACTGGCCAGGCCAATCTCGGTCCCGGTCATCGCCAGTGCCGCAGCTGCAGTGCCATAACCGAACAGGGTGGCGAAGGCGAGGATCGCCAGATGGCCGAGGAATTTGCCGAAGACAATCTGCCGCCGACTGATCGGATAGCTGATCAGGAGCAGCATCGTACCACGTTCTACTTCGCCGACGATCGCATCATGCGCCAGCAGCAGTGCAATCAGCGGCACCAGGAATATGGTCAAACTCGACAGGCTGACGATGACGACATCGAGCTGGTTGACGCCGACATTGCCGGTCGGCGCGCTGCCGAGGAAGGACAGAGTGAGCGCAAGGGCTGCCAGCAACAGCGTCGTGGCCAGCACCCAGCGGTTCCGCAGGCCTTCTTGGATCTCCTTGCGCGCCACGATCAATATATTGTTCATCGCGTCATCCCCCGCCCCCCGAGGAAATGGGCGTAGAGTTCATCGAGCGTTGGCTCCACCACATGCAGCGCCGCAACCGCGGCGGGATCGGCCGTGACGTCCCTGAGGATCGAGATTTTGTTTTCGGGCGCGACCTCCGCCTCGAAGGTGCGGTCCCTGATCGCCTTCCAGGCGACCTGCCCGCCGCTCGGAGCGGTTATTCCCGCGCCATCTGCCAGCGTGACACTGATCCGGGTCGGCAGGCGGGCGATGCCCCGCAGCTTCTCCAGCGTGCCGTCGGCGATTGCCACACCCTCGTTGACGATGATCACCCGGTCGGTGCGATCTTCGAGTTCCGTCAGCGCATGCGAGGACAGCAGGATCGTTGTACCAGCCGATCGCAGGCCGGATACCAATTCATAGAAATTTCGTCTCAATGCCGGATCAAGGCCGCTGGTGGGCTCGTCGAGCAGCAGGATGCGCGGTGCGCCGAGCAGCGCCTGCGCCAGTCCCAGTCGTTGCCGCATGCCCTTGGAATAGGTCCGGACGGGGCGATCGGCTGCAGCCGGCGCGAGCCCGACGCGCTCGAACAGGCCCTCCATGTCCGACATATCCACACGTTTCAGTCGTGCATAGAAGGCAAGCGTCTCGCGGCCCGTCAGCGCCATGTGGAAGGAGACGCTCTCCGGCAGGTAACCGAGCCGCTGGCGCACAGCGAAATCGCCCCGGGCCGGGTCTTCGCCCAGCACCTGCACTGTGCCTTGCGTCGGCCGGATGAGGCCGAGCATCAGCTTGATCAGCGTCGTCTTGCCCGCGCCGTTGTGGCCGACAAGGGCCACCGTCTGGCCCTGCTCCAGTTCGAAGGAGACATTCTTGACCGCCTCGATCCGGCCGTAGCGTTTCGCCACGCCTGATAATGTGACCGTGGGTGCCGTCACTGCAAACCGTCTTTCTGCCTTGTCGGTGCCATCAACGGATGGCTGTCCACCACGCCGCCCGGCAACAGCGCCGGAAACTGGACCTGCGCCCAGCGGATGATCTGCACGGCCGGGCTCGAAGTGAGAATCTTGGCCTGCGGCGAGGTCCACAGGACCTTGTCCATGAGGTCGTTCGGGCGATAGGCCCTATCGCCGATTCCGTCGCCATCAAGGTCAAAGGCCGGGTTGTCGCTCCAGTAATTGCCGCGCCCATTCACCGACCAGTCAAGGTAGCGGGTGCCGACATATTTCACCTGGTTGCGATTGTCGATGAAGGCATTGCCGGTCATCGTATTGCCTTCCGACCCGGCGGTGAAATGGATG
>NZ_QURN01000034.1 GCF_003403035.1 Mesorhizobium denitrificans
ACCGTATTGACCCCAGCATGACTCGAAATCCATAATCAGAGGTGGCTCACTTCTCGATGGAAAACCCGGCTCACTTCTGAGTGGAAATCAACAACCTCGCTCTACAGCGTGGCCGGTGGGGCAATCCTCGGTGGTCTGCTGGGTGCCGGTGCGGGTGCATTGTTCTCGCGTGCTGATCTCGGTCGCCTGTCGCGAATGGTGGAAGATGCCCAGCAACCGGGCTTCGACGGCGCGACGGATGTGCTGCATCGTGAATTGACGGACATGGCGGTCGGCAATCGGTCTGTCGGTGCTGCTGCTGCACCGGTTGACACGCTCGATGATCTCTCGATTGCCGGTGGATTGGCCGGAAAGGTGGCAGGCGCGACCGCACAGTTGAATCCGATGCTTCGGACGCTCACCAGCCCGTCACGCGTCGTTCGCTCTGTGGCGGCGTCCCTGATGGATACGCCGGTCTATCTGAAGAAGAACCTTCGGGGAGAGGGTGAGATCGCAGCCGAAACGGCGATGCAAGAATGGACTCGTGGCGCTGTCGCTCAGGCGGTCGAAGGGCAAAGGCTGACCTATCTGGAAGCCCGAAAGACCGGGCTGCGCATGTCGGAATCCGAATTCCGCGCTGAGGTCGGCAAGGCCATGCGGCGCGGTGACAAATCCGAATTCCCGGCTGTGGAAAAGGTTGCGAAGGAATGGCGAGCGCGGGTGTTCGAGCCTCTGAAAAAGAGGGCGATCGCTGCTGGCCTGCTGCCGGAAGATGTGAAGGTTGCGACGGCAGAGAGCTATTTCAGCCGGGTCTACAACAAGGAAATGATCACCGCGCGGGAATCCGAGTTCAAGGACATCGTGACCCGGTGGGCAGAAAAGGAAATCGATCGCTCTGCTCTCAACTCCAAGCGGGTGCTGGACGCCAAGACGCTCGACGCGCAGCGCGAGATTAACGATCTCAACATGAAGGTGCAGCGGCGCGAGACTGATCTACAGGAGCGCTTGCAGGCAGGGGAAATCTCGCCTGACCAGTTTGATGAAAACGAAGTCGTTCAATTCGCCAGGCGAGTCGCATCGGGTGAGCGGCCTGCCATGCCGCAAAGGCTCTCAGAATGGCTGCGCAAGCTTCAGCGGGACGGCATTTACGACAAGAATGGCGATCTGGCTGCGGCCTATCCTGAATTGAGGAAGATCCCCGGCCTGCTGCGGAAGTCGCGCAAAGGCACGCAGAACACCAAGGGTGGGCTTGGTCTTGATGATGTGGTCAATCGGGCGTGGGAAGAGGGCTTTCTCAATGATGCCGCGACAGCCACCAGCGATGCCTTCAGGGATACCGTGGTCGAGCGTCCCACAATCAGGGCTTTCCTCGATGCGCTGGATAACGATCTGCGCGGCGGTGCTGTGGTTCGTGTCGCCGATATGGAAGCAGCGCGCTCGGTGGATGATTTCGATCAGGTGATGCGCGCAATGGAGCGCTCAGGCATCGATTTCGAAAAGGTGCGGTTTGCCACTACAGAGGCCATGCGCGGCATTGCGCAGGCCGTGAACCGCTCTCTCGCTGATCTGGATCGCGCCAAGATCGCCAAGATCGACCAGGGCATCACCGAGATGAACCGGCGTGGCGACTTCGATTTCGTCAATGAGGCCGATCGCGCGGCGTATGTGTCTGAGGTTGTGAACAACATCTTCGACATGGTAACGGGCAAGGCAGGCGATGCCGGTCCTCGTATCGATCTGCCTGTTGCCAAGCATGGCCCGCTTCAGGATCGCACGTTCATGATCCCTGATGTCCTGATCGAGCAATTCCTCGAAAGCGATGTCCAGATCATCGGTCAACGCTATGCGCGCCTGATGGCCGGTGATGTCGAACTGACTGACCGCTTCGGCTCTGCCACGCTGGAAGGGCCGATCGAGGAAGTCATGAACGATTATAGCGCCATGCGCGAGAAGCTGATCGGGGATGAGACGATCGACGCGGGAGAGCGCGAACGGCAACTGAAGTTGCTCGCAGCGCGTGAGCGTGCCGATCTGCGGGATTTGCAGGGCGTCCGTGATTTGGTCCGTGGTGAGTATCGCCCAGACATTCAGCACACTGGTTTCGCCCGTATCCTGCGCGCTGCCTCTGCCTTCAATTACATGAGGGCATTGGGTGGCGTGGCAGTTGCGAACCTGACCGAACTCGTGCGGCCCGCAATGGTGCATGGGATGACTGCCTATATGGGCCAAGCCATCAAGCCGCTGCTGACCAATACCGCGGCGATCAAGCTATCGGTCAAAGAGGCCAAGCTTGCCGGAGCGGTGACCGAGCGAATCCTTGCCAGCCGCATCGCGACACTGGCGGAATTGACGGATCCCTATTCGTCGGCATCACCGATCGAGCGGTTTATCGAAAACGCCGCTGCGGGCTTCTCAAAGATGACGGGCCTGCTGCATCTCAACGACTTCAACAAGTCGATGGCGTCGGTCCTGACCCAGAACCGGATTCTCCAGAACGCGGAAAAGGCGGTCGCATCCGGGTTTGACAGCCTGCCTGCAAAGGAGCGGGCGTATATGGGCTTCCTTGGCCTCAACGAGGCGCGCACAGAGGCAATCGGCAGATTGTTCGCTCAGCATGGCGAAACGCTTGAAAACGTCCGTGTGGCCAATTCTGAGGCGTGGATGGATGACGGTCTGCGCTCAGCCTATCGTGCTGCGATCAACAAGGATGTGGATTCGATCATCGCGACCAAGAGCGCAGGCGATACCCCGCTGTTTGCCAATACCCCGCTTGGCCGCACGCTGCTGCAATTCAGGACGTTCGCCATTGCCAGCAATCAGCGCGTTCTTATTCGTGGGCTTCAGGAGGACAAGGCGCGCTTTGTGGGTGGTCTGGTCGGCATGATCTCGCTCGGAATCTTGGCCTACATGTTCAAGCAGATCGAAAGCGGGCGCGAGATTTCGAACAATCCCGGCACGCTGATCGCTGAAGGGCTGGATAGGTCGGGAATATTCTCGCTCGGCTTCGAGATCAACAATGCAATCGAGAAGGTCGGCGGGCCAGGTGCTTATGGTCTGGCTGCTGCTGGTGGGCAGGCGCTTATGCCTGGTGCCGATGCGCGACAGCCTGCAAGCCGGTTCGCCACAAGAACCGCATGGGGCGGCTTCCTCGGACCTACGTTCGATCTTGGTGAGCGCACTGTAGGGCTGGCCTCGATCGGCCTGCGAGCGATCAACGGCAATCCTGATCTCACACCTGGCGACATCGAAAACATCCGCCGCCTCGCACCGTTCGCCTCGCTGCCGTACTGGCGCTGGATGATCGACGGCATGGCAGTGCCGGCGGCAAAGGAGGCCGTGAAATGACCTATCCCCAAACCCCAGCCGATCTGGTCTGCGAAGATTCGCGGCAATATCTCGAAGCCTACGTGAGCCTGCATGATGGTCCGCAGCGGGTCGAACAGGTGTTCATCGATGCCGATAAGGCGGAATATTCAAGCCCAGCCGATCTGATGAAACTGCTCATGCTCGCGCATGCGGCGATGCTGCTTTACGAGTTGCCGGAAGTCGGCACTTTTCGGGCTTGGTACAAGGACAAGTCGCGGTCGCTGCTGCTGAAGGCGGTCGATTTGGCTGCAACACTGCAACGGCCTGCTGTCGTCAACTGAAGTCGCCTTGGCTGGGCAGGGTTAACCTTTCCCCACCGTCTTGAGGCACTGGCCCCGCCGCGTGATGCCTTTCGGGCGGCGGGGCTATTCCTAACATCAAGCGAATTATTCTTAAGGCCGCAACAAAACTTCGTGGTTCGTCACAGCCATTATCTGCTCCCATTCCCAAAGAAATTTGCTTGTGTAATCTTATGTCCAAGCGGCTTGTCTCTATCGAGTCGTCCAGAACCAGGGGGATCGCGCTCAAAAAGCGCAGTTCCACTCGAAAGATTCAGCCAGGTCAGACGATTGCGTAGTAATTCCGTGACCGGAGCATCGGTGAATTCGATATCCAACCCGACGAAAGTTGCTCCCGCAAAATTCTGACTCATTCCGCTGGGAGTGACCTCGAAGATTGTCTTGGGCGACTGTTCGTCCCGGAATGACACCATGGTCGGGTAATGCCCGTAGAAGTTGAAGGGCATTCGCCCAGACGCCTCCGCCAGCCGCTGCAAATCGGCGTCCTTCAGTCCTCCGACGCTGTTTTTGATACCCAACGTCGTTAAAATGCCCGGTTCATATACTTCGGAAAAGCGACCGTTGTTATTGCGCCAAGAGGGCAACATGTAGAATGTGCCACCAGCAGGTAGGTCGAAGATCAATGCCTCGCCATAGAGCGTCGTTGACCCCCCCATGCCGGTCAAACTGTTTTTCAGGTGTGATTTTTCGTGGAATGAGGACCCTGCTTAAGGGGTGATTTTCGTCCAAACGGGACCCCTTAACGTGGGGTCATCAAGATGCTTCCGGTTT
>NZ_QURN01000035.1 GCF_003403035.1 Mesorhizobium denitrificans
TGTCGCTTAGCAGTTAACCGCAAGAATGCGACGATTTGGTTGTGATTGACCATTTAATCATGAGAATCCTGCCTGTGCGATTCTCAAATTAACTGCAACTGGTGGGAGGGCCTCGGCCATTGGGCTTGTGCTATTATGCGTTCGGTGGTTTCGGTGAATCGGAATCTGTTGTCGCCCATCATGTGACGACGCAGCATTCGGAGCATTTCAGGTCCGGCACGCTCGATAATGGCTATCCCGGCCAGCAGTGCCGGCCGCATGTGAAGCCGAAGGATCGGACTTGCGGGCGTGGGTAGGTTCTCCTGTTCCGCGGCAACGATGCCATCGAGATCGGGAATGATGGCGCCGAGCACCCTGAAGCGCCAAAGGTCGCTCTCGTGGGGAATAGGTCTTGGAATGCGTCGCATCAGGAGAAGCCGAGCGATTTCGGCAGGCGATGTCCAGGTCGCGATACCACGTTCGGCCTCGTCGTCGAGCAGCCGTTCGCCCCGAATAGCCGCGTCGCGGTACTGCCGGAAAGGGGAGGGGACTTCGCGTCCGTTGGTGTCCCGGAACAGACCTCCGCAGACAGGACAGGTGAGGCGCCAGCCAACCAGTTGGCTTCTCAAGGTTGGCGCCGGTTTCGTGCGACGGGCGCTGCAGTTCAGGCAGGATTGCTGAGGCCTGACGGCGATCAGCCGGCGTGACGACTGCGTGACTTTGGTGAAGGTCATTCGACGCACGACAGCCGGCTCGGTGGCGAACACCTTGGCCAGCCGGATTTCCTGATCGGCGCTCAAATGGAGATCGGCGGCTCGCAGCGAGCGAGCTTCCGGCAGGCAATGCCGCAGCATGACGAGCGGTGGGACCGCGTAGAAGTCGGCATGGCGGTTGATCCAGGAGGACAAAAGCTCGTCAGCGACTGGCAGCAGCAGTACCGGCAGCTGCCGTCGTGCCGCCTCTTGCGTCATGCGAATGCCGCCTCGGCGTCGAACTCCGGCTCCCAGTTTTCAATCGCTTCGTCGGTGATGTGCTCGCGGCCGCTTTCGACGGCGTCGATCGCGAGGCTGTTGATCATGTGGAAGATGTTGGCCGTAATGCCCTCGGTGATCTGCAGGATCCGTCGCAACGATTTTGGCGTGAGCACCGACGGCCGGCGCAGCGGCGTGTTGCGCAGGATCGACGCCACCAGGGTCTCGAACTGTTCGTTCGCCGCCCACCGGTTCAGGGTGAACTGCTCAAACCGGCGGGCAAGCTGGACGTCGCCGCTGATTGCCTCGCGCGCCTCGTTGACGCCGAAGCAGACCAGCGAGATATGCAGACGATTGCTGAGGAAACGCAACGTGTTCAGCACTATGCGCTGCTCACGATAGGTTCCGGCGAGGATGTTGTGCACCTCATCGATCACCAGCACCTGCACGCCGATGGCCTCCATGATCCGCAGCGACGCCTGCTCCATCTGGGCAATGTCGGCGCGCGGCCGCTGCGGCGCGCCGAGAAGGGTCAGGAGTTCGGCATAGAACCTGCGCTCGCCGGGCCGGCTAGTCATTTCCATGGTCAGGACCGGGGTCTTCAGCGTTCCCGTCACCGGATTGAAGCTCGGCGGATGCTCGTCCCGGAAACGCTTCATGATCATCGTCTTGCCCATGCCGCTGTCGCCATAGATCGCAATCGAGGGCATGCGGGTACCTCGAGGATGGTCGAGGAGCGCGCTCAGACGATCGAGAGCCTGCTTGGCGCGTGGGTAGAGCACCCAGCGGCGCGATCGTATCGCGCGAATGCGCCGATCGTCCGTTTCGACAAGCAACGCCGCCGCGCCAGCGGTCAGGTGAGAGATTTCATCGTTCATGCCAGATCAATCCGTATCCTCAACAAAGGGTACGGGTTTGCTGGAGTCGACGCCGCGAAGCGAGCCCCATTCGCGATCTTCCACTCTTGGCTTGCGGCCGACTGCCTTGCCGTGCCGCACCGTAGCCGTCATCCGCTTCGCGTCTTCCACCAACTGGCGCCGAGCTATGGCGGTACGAACGATTGTTCCCATATCGATTTCGCGTTTTCCCTTCGCCAACAGCCATTCTCGCGACGACTTGGCTTCAGCAAGCGTGATCGAAGGCAAGGTGATGTCGGCATAGCGGGCCTCCACGAAGTTGCCCGACAGACGCCGGACAAATATGCGCGACAGATCTCGCGGGTCATATTTGATCAACAGCCGCCGCTTGCCGGTCCGTCCGACATCCGCTGCCAAGGCGGCGGACCAATATCGCAGTCCGAAGATGTGGATACCGTTTGGCCGTAACGTCCGTTCGTCTTCGGGCAGGAAGGTGAGCCAGAAATGCATTCGGTCCTGTGGAAGCCGTAGCGGGATTGTACCTTCATGCTCGCGCCATACAGCGATCGGTGGTCGTTTGAGACTGGCGTGGATCGATTGATGGTAGTCGCCGACAATGTCGAGAGCGATGTAGCGCTCGAGTTCGCGCAGCGTGAATGCCGAATGTCGACGAGAATTGTACTCGCCCAGTTCGTCGGGATTGCTGAATGTCGTGCCGGGGAGCAGGTGAAGCTTACCCATCTGTGTGCCGATCAGGCGCTCGATGTGGCCCCCAAACCGGGGCTCGCCGGGAGGCCGCCAGTCAATCTCGATACCGGCATCCTCGCAGCCGCGCTGGAATGCACGGCTGCGGAAGTCGCGGCCATTATCCACATGGAGCCGATCCGGGAGGCCAGCGACGGGCCATGGGTCCGCTATCTCGCGTTCGCGAAGCCACGCAGATTTGTCAAAGACCGAATGCAGCAGGCAAAGGCTTGTCGATAGCCGAGATGGCGCCGCCATGGTGAGGTAGAAGCCGGTGACCATCCTGCTGCAGACATCCATGGCCAGTGTCAGCCACGGGCGCCCGAGCGGTCGACGATCCTCTTCATCAACGACGAAGATGTCTGCCTTGGTGTGGTCGATCTGGACAACCTGCAGCGGTCTCGAAACTTCGAACTTGCCCGGAACGGCAATAGTCGATTTCTCAATCTTCCGTTCTCCGCGCGCCTTGGCGCGCTTGGCAAGATCGACGTCTTCAATGCGTGCGACGATCGTCCTCCGATGAGGCGGTGCCAAGCCTGCCGCGCGACAGCTCGCGTTCACCTCGCGCACCAGGGCCGATACGGACGGGCGGTTCTTCTTCAGGTAGAAGCGTTTGATCTCGGCCCGGATGATTTCGTTGCGCGCTTCGTCGAGAACCCTGTGGCCGACGGGCCGGCCGGCCTTGCGCCCGACGAGTGATAGAACGGTCCCGCCTTCCCGGAATAGCTTCAGCAGCCGATACGCCGATGCCTGGCTCAGCCGAAGCTCGGCGGCAAGTTCTCGCATCTGAGCTGTCGTGGTGGGACCGGACACTCGGCGCAGAAAGTCGCGGATCACATCCGCCTTGTGGCAGGCGTCATCCCAATCAATTTCATCGATTTCTTCGGCAAACGACTTGGGCATCGCGGCTCTCGGCGCAAATACATGAGATCGATCATTCTCACATTAAGTGCCAAAAGCAAGCAGCGATTATCGTGATTAACTGCTAATTATCAGATTATGTGCCCGCGTAACGCATTGATATCCTTGCAGACCGATTCTTGAGGTTTAATGGAAAGTCACA
>NZ_QURN01000036.1 GCF_003403035.1 Mesorhizobium denitrificans
AGTCGAACGGAACATGAACTTTGTCGTATCTCGAATGCGGGGTCTCCGATCTCTGTGGATTGGCGCCGTCTGGCACCGGTTTTGGTTTCTTCGTTCGTCCGACTCGACAACGCTCCCGGCAGATTGGTCGTGGGGAGTCGGGCAATGGCAAAACGGAAGCTTCTCAAAGTTCATGATCGACGGAAGCTTTTCGATATACCAGCCGACGAGGATAACCTGATCCGGCACTATTCGCTGTCACCGGCAGATCGTCTGGAGATAGAATTGCGGAGGCGTGAGCATAATCGGCTTGGTTTCGCCGTTCAGCTATGTCTGATGCGATACCCTGGCCGAGTGCTGGGAGCGGAAGAGGTCCCGCCCCGCGCCATGCTTCGATATGTCGCTGACCAAATCGGCGCTGATCCAGAAGCATTTGCGCTCTATGCACGCCGTGAAGAAACCCGTCGTGATCACACGGCGCGCCTCATGGCGTATCTGGATACGAGAAGCGCGACGGCACAAGATCGTCGAGCCGCGCTATTGGCTGCAATTCAGACGGCGGCAATGTCCGACGATGGTGCTGCGATAGCCAGTTCCATTGTTATCACATTACGTGAACGTGGATCTCTTCTGCCAGCAATCGATACAATCGAACGCATCGGCCTTGCCGGCCGTGCCATAGCCCGCCGTCGGGCGGAAAGAACGCTGATCGAAGATATACCGCGCGATACACTCCAATCATTGGACAGGCTGTTGGAGGTTGATCTGTCGATCGGCCAAACGCGTTTTCATTGGCTGCGCTCGGCACCAGAAGCACCGGGTGCGTCGAACCTGGTTGGTCTGACCGAACGAATTGCCTTCCTGCGCACGCTGAAAATCGATCCGAAATTGCAGATGGGCATATCGTCCGGGCGGTGGGACCAGATAGTCCGAGAGGGGAACGCTACGCCGGCATGGCTAGCCAACGATTTCAACGCGAGTCGCCGGCACGCTCTGATCGTGGCGCAGGTTATCAAGTTCGGCCAGAAGCTAACCGACGATGCTGTCGCGATGTTCATCAAACTGATGGGTCGACAGTTCTCGCAAGCAAATAACCGCAAGAAACAGCGACACATGGACTGCAGGCCGGATACCGCCAAGGCGCTGCGCATGTTCCTCGACACAATTACCGCTCTGCAGTCTGCGAATGACTATGGCCGGAACGCATTGGAGGTTCTCGATCAGGAAGTCGGATGGCACCGGTTGCTGCGGATGAAGCCTGAGCTTGAGTCGCTGGTCGAGGACAACGAGGCGTCGCCTTTGGCCCTGGCGGCCGAGCAATATGCGACCGTCAACAAATATGCCGGTGCGTTCCTACAGGCGTTCTCGTTCCAATCCGCGCGGCGACACGATCCGCTTCTCGCAGCAATTTCGCTGCTGAAACGCCTGCATGTCGAGAGCCGTCGGACACTCCCGGACCGTGTCCCAGTTACCCACCTCAGCCAAGCTGATCGTCGGCTCATCTTCGAACAAGGAAGGCCTGATCGCCGTCTCTACGAGATTGCGACGCTCGCGGCCTTGCGAGACCGGCTGCGATCTGCAGATATTTGGGTCGATGGCAGCCGATCCTTCCGGCCGATCGATGAGCATCTAATGCCGCGGTCGACATTCACCACCATGAAGGAGCAGGATCGCCTCGGACTTGGTGTCCAAGGAGACGGCGCGACCTGGCTTGCCGAAGCTCGCCAGATGCTCGACTTCAACCTGAAGCGCCTTGCGCATAGAGCGCGGTCCGGAAAGCTCGAAGGTGTTCGTCTTGAAGGCGAGACGTTGATTGTGACGCCGACTGCCGGCGAAATCCCCACTGCCGCCGAGGACCTGAATGCCGAAATCAGCGACATGTATCCGTTAGTTGAGGTTCCCGACCTATTAAGGGAAGTGCACGAATGGACAGGTTTTGCGGATTTCTTCACGCATGTCCGCACCGGTGACGCTCCGAGGGACGTTTCGGCCATGCTGGCTGGCGTGCTGGCCGATGCAACCAATCTCGGCCCGAAGCGAATGGCCAGCGCATCCAAAGGAATCAGCGCCCATCAGATCGGCTGGATGCGCACGTTCCACGCCCGGTCGGAGACCTATCGCGCAGCGCAAGCATGTATCACCGACGCACACACCCGGCATCCGCATTCTCGACTTTGGGGCAACGGAACAACCTCATCGTCCGATGGCCAATTCTTCCGCGCGAGCGACCGAGCCGCAAAGCGCGGCGACATCAATTTGCATTACGGCAGCGAGCCGGGTTCGAAATTCTACAGCCATCTGTCAGATCAGTATGGCTACTTCAGCATCCTGCCCATCAGCCCAACCGAAAGCGAGGCCGCCTATGTGCTCGATGGGCTGTTCGATCAGGACACGACCCTCGATATCCAGGAACACTTTACCGATACGGGCGGTGCAAGCGACCATGTCTTCGGACTGTTCGCCCTGATCGGCAAACGCTTTGCGCCTCGGCTGCGCAATCTCAAAGACCGGAAATTCCACACATTCGAGAAAGGCGATACATATCCGGCGCTGTCGAACCACATCGGGGCACCGATCAACGCCACTCTGATTCTCGACCATTGGGACGATCTGCTCCATTTGGCGGCGTCGATCACGACCCGCGCCGTGGTGCCTTCCACGATCCTGAAAAAGCTGTCAGCATCCCCGAAGGAAAGCCAGCTCGCCAGAGCTCTACGCGAACTCGGTCGGATCGAGCGATCGCTCTTCATGATCGAATGGTACTCAAGTCCAGCGCTCCGCCGGCGCTGCCAGGCCGGTCTCAACAAGGGTGAGGCCGCGCATAAGCTGAAGCGCGCCGTCTTCTTCCACGAGCGCGGAGAGATCCGGGACCGATCGTTCGAAAGCCAAGCCTTCCGCGCGTCCGGCCTCAACCTCGTCGTCAGCGCCATCGTACACTGGAATACGGTCTATATCGAACGGGCCGTCACCCACTTGCGCAGCATGCGTCGCGAGATTCCGGATCATCTGCTTAAGCACATCTCTCCGCTGAGCTGGGAGCATATCAATCTGACAGGCATCTACACTTGGGATAGCGAGCAGCATCTGCTGCAGGGATTCCGGTCGCTGAGGCTCCCGGCTGGACTACGGCGAGCCGCATAGTTCTCACTTTGTTCGACC
>NZ_QURN01000037.1 GCF_003403035.1 Mesorhizobium denitrificans
TGTTGATTTCCACCCAGAAGTGAGCCGGGTAGGCGTCTAATTTCCACTGAGAATTGAGCCATGTGAACCTTTCCCCAAAGCGGTGAGCGGCGGGGGTAACGGAGTGATCCACATGGGACTTTTGAACATCATCCGACGCATGCACTTGCGGCAGAACCTGTCGATCCGCGAGATCGCGCGGCGGACGGGGCTGTCGCGGAATACCGTGACCAAGCACCTAGCTGCGGGCACGATCGAGCCAACCTTCGCCACGCCGGAGCGGCCGAGCAAGCTTGCCCCCTTTGCCGAGAAGCTGGCCGGCTGGCTGAAGACGGAGGCCGGGAAGTCACGCAAGCAGCGCCGGACGTTGAAGCAATTGCATGCCGATCTCGTGGCGCTCGGCTTCACCGGCTCCTATGGCCGGGTTGCGGCCTTTGCACGTCAATGGCGGGAAGAACGCCAGCGCGAGCAACAGACCACGGGACGCGGGACCTTTGTTCCGCTGTCGTTCCACCCGGGCGAGGCCTTCCAGTTCGACTGGAGCGAGGATTTTGCAGTGCTGGGCGGCGAGCGCGTAAAGCTGCAGATGGCGCATATAAAACTCGCGCACAGCCGGGCCTTTTTACTGCGTGCCTATCCGTTGCAGACCCACGAGATGCTGTTTGATGCCCATTGGCATGCGTTCCGGGTCTTTGGTGGTGTGCCAAGCCGCGGGATCTACGATAACATGAAGACTGCGGTGGATCGTGTCGGCCGCGGCAAGGAGCGGCAGATCAACATGCGCTTCCTCGCGATGACGAACCACTATGTTTACGAGCCCGACTTCTGCAACCCGGCGGCGGGCTGGGAGAAAGGTCAGGTCGAGAAGAATGTTCGGGATTCCCGCCACCAGATGTTGCAAGGGATGCCGGGCTTCCCCGATCTGGCCGCGCTGAATGCCTGGCTGGAACAACGGTGTCAGGATCTGTGGCGGGAGACGGCACATGGAACACGGGCTGGCACGATCGCCGATGTCTGGGTCGAAGAACAGGCAGCCCTGATGCCACTGCCCGTCGCTTTTGACGGCTTCATCGAGTTGAGCAAGCGCGTGTCGCCCACCTGCCTGATCAGCTTCGAGCGTAATCGCTACAGCGTTCCGGCATCCTTTGCGAACCGTCCTGTCAGCCTGCGGATCTATCCGGATCGGCTGGTCGTGGCGGCCGAGGGTAACATCCTGTGCGAACATCCGCGGATCATCGAACGCGGCCACCACTTGCCATCGCGGACGATCTACGACTGGCGACATTATCTGGCGGTCGTTCAGCGCAAGCCCGGAGCCCTCAGGAATGGCGCACCCTTCCTGGAATTGCCGCCTGCCTTCAGACAGTTGCAGGATCAGATCCTGCGCAAACCCGGCGGTGACCGCGAGATGGTCGATATCCTCGCCCTTGTGATGCAGCACGATGAATATGCCGTGCTCACCGCCGTGGAACTCGCGCTGACCGAGGGCGTGCCGACGAAGACCCATGTTCTGAACCTGTTGCACCGGCTGGTCGATGGAAAGGTGATCGGCGGGCCGCCACTGGATACCCCACAGGCGCTGACCTTGCACCTCGAACCCAAGGCCAATGTCGAGCGCTATGACGGCCTGCGCAACGAGATCGCTGGAGGCCGACATGCGTCATGATCCCGCCAGCGGTGCCATTGTCATCATGCTGCGCAGTCTGAAGATGTATGGCATGGCGCAAGCCGTCACCGATCTGATCGAACAAGGTGCACCGGCCTTTGAAGCCACCATCCCGATCCTGTCACAATTGCTGAAGGCCGAATTGGCGGAGCGCGAGGTCCGGTCCATCGCCTATCACATGAAGGCTGCGCGCTTCCCGGCCTACAAGGACCTCTCAGGCTTTGACTTCGCCGCCAGCGAGATCAATGAGGCCACCGTCCGGACACTGCATCGCTGCGAGTTCATGGACGGGGCGCAGAATGTCGTGCTGATCGGCGGCCCGGGCACCGGTAAGACCCATGCCGCGACGGCCCTCGGTATCCAGGCCATCGAGCACCATCGCCGCAAAGTCCGCTTCTTCTCCACTATCGAGCTGGTCAATGCCCTCGAACAGGAAAAGGCCAAGGGCAAGACCGGCCAGATCGCGGAAGGCATGACCAAGCTCGATCTCGTGATCCTCGATGAACTGGGCTATCTGCCGTTCAGCGCCTCGGGTGGTGCCTTGCTATTCCACCTGCTGAGCAAGCTCTACGAGCGCACCAGCGTAGTGATCAC
>NZ_QURN01000038.1 GCF_003403035.1 Mesorhizobium denitrificans
GAGGAGCTTCGCGGCCTCGGCTATGACGGCAGCTATAGCTCAGTGTGGCGGCATGCGCAGGATTGGGAAGAGCAACGCGGCAGTGCCGCGGCCGAGGCCTATATTCCGCTGAGCTTCGCGCCCGGTGAGGCCTACCAATTCGACTGGAGCCACGAGGTCGTCCTGCTGGATGGCGTGACGGTTACGGTGAAGGTGGCGCACATGCGGCTTTGCCACAGCCGCATGTTCTTCGTTCGGGCCTATCCGCGCGAAACGCAGGAGATGGTGTTCGACGCCCATGACCGGGCGTTCGCCTTCTTCCGCGGCGCTTGCACGCGCGGCATCTACGACAACATGAAGACGGCGGTGGATGCCATCTTCATCGGCAGGGATCGTCGCTACAACCGCCGCTTCGCGCAGATGTGCGGGCATTACCTCGTGGAGCCGGAAGCATGCACGCCGGCGTCGGGTTGGGAGAAGGGCCAGGTCGAGAACCAGGTCGGGCTGGTGCGCGAGCGTTTCTTTACGCCGAGGCTGCGCTTCAAGACGCTGGAGGATCTGAACGGCTGGCTGGCCGACAAATGCGTTTCCTACTCCAAGGCGCACCGGCATCCCGAACAGGGTGACCGCACGATCTGGGAGGTGTTCGAGGAGGAGCGCGCCAGCTTCATTCCCTATGCCGGACGCTTCGACGGCTTCCATTGCGTTCCGGCACCGGTATCGAAGACCTGCACGGTGCGTTTCGACAACAACAAATACTCGGTGCTGTCGAGCGCCGTTGGTCGACCGGTCGAGATCCATGCCTATGCCGATCGGATCGTCATCCGTCAGGACGGCGTGGTCGTGGGCGAACATGCTCGCTGCTTCGGCCGCAACGAAGTGATCTACGATCCCTGGCACTACGTGCCGGTGCTGGCCCGCAAGCCCGGCGGACTGCGTAACGGCGCGCCGTTCAAAAACTGGGTTCTGCCATCGGCCATGGAGAAGGTGCGCCGCAAGCTCAAGGCCGTCGATGACGGCGACCGGCAGATGGTGTCGATCCTCACCTGCGTGCTGAGCGACGGATTGAACGCGGTCGAGGCGGCCTGCCAGGAAGCGCTCGATCACGGCGTCTCATCGGCGGCGGTGATCCTCAACATCCTGGCTCGCCGTCGCGATCCGGCGCCGGGCACGATCCTTTCCATCCCACAGGCGCTGAAGCTGGCTCATGAGCCGATTGCCGACTGCGCCCGCTATGACAGTCTCAGAAGGACAAGCAACCATGGAACGCACAGAAGTGCTGGAATTGATGGGAGCACTGAAGCTCTACGGGATGCGATCGGCCTATGATGAGATCATGGGTGTCGCCATCAAACGGCAGCACGAGCCGCCGAGAATCGTCGGCGACCTGCTGCAGGCAGAAATATCGGAGAAGCAGGCACGCTCCATCAAATACCAGCTCACCGTCGCCAAGTTGCCGCTGGCCAAGGACATCGAGGACTTCGACTTCACCGGCACACCGATCAACGATAGCCTGATCCGCGATCTCGCCGGCGGCACATTTGTCGCCGACCAACGCAATGTCGTGCTGGTCGGAGGAACCGGCACAGGCAAGTCTCATCTGGCTATCGCCATTGCTCGCTCCCTTATCCGCAACGGCGCACGCGGCCGATTCTTCAATGTCGTTGATCTGGTCAACAGGCTCGAGACCGAGACCCGCTCCGGCCGACAAGGCCGTATCGCCGATCACCTCACCCGGCTCGACTTCGTCGTGCTCGATGAACTCGGATATCTGCCCTTCGCGCAGGCCGGCGGACAACTGCTCTTCCACCTCGTCTCCAAACTCTACGAGCGCACCAGCGTCATCATCACCACCAACCTGGCATTCGGTGAGTGGCCCACCGTATTCGGCGATGCCAAGATGACTACCGCGCTACTCGATCGGCTCACCCATCACTGCGAGATTGTCGAAACCGGAAACGAATCCTGGCGCTTCAAAAGTCGTTCTCAAAGCTAAAGCCGAAAGCCGAAAGCCAATCAGCCGCGCCCGATCAGGCTGTGCAACCCCGACCAGCTTCGCCTGACCGGGCGCTAATCGGCGTGCCCTTCAACGCCCCTAAACAGGGGTCCCTTTTGCGCGAAAATACGGGGTCCCAATTCCACGGTCATTGACA
>NZ_QURN01000039.1 GCF_003403035.1 Mesorhizobium denitrificans
TATCGTGATTAACTGCTAATTATCAGATTATGTGCCCGCGTAACGCATTGATATCCTTGCAGACCGATTCTTGAGGTTTAATGGAAAGTCACACCATGGTTGTCCCTCGCTTGATGCTTGGGGTCGACACAATCGGACCCCGTTCAACATCATCACTCTGAGCGACAGCCACCTTCCCGGCTATGCGAGGAGCGCTGGCCCATTACGGCATCTAGTTAAATTGAGAGCGATATGTGGTGATCGACCGCAAGCCGCAGTTCATCCAGCAATAGCCGCGTTGCGGAGATCATAGTGCCGGTATTGCGGTAGCTGACACCGGCGTCGCGCTGCCATGAAAAGGTGCTCATGTCGAGCTTCACCAATCCCGCCGCCTCCGGACTGAATAGATAGTGGGCCGCTTGGAAGCAAAGATAATCCGCCTCACGCAGTAGCGACAGCGTGATGGTCACCGAGGCGGCTTCGACCGCGGGCTTCGGCTTTGGTAGGCCGAGGCGCCGAAAGGTCGCTTTCAGTATGTCCCTGTTTTGAATGTCCGAAAGTGGAACGATCCACGGAAAGTCAAGCAGTTCAGCTGGTTCGAATCCATTGCGGCGCGCCAGCGGGTGCTCTTCGCGAGCGATCAGCACGAGAGCGTCCTGCACGAGCGATTCATGCGTGATCTCGTCATCGACAAGGAAGTCCTGCGGTCGAAGCGCGCTGAGGACAAGATCAAGGTGGCCTTCTCTGAGCGCCGGGATCAGAAGGTCATGTGTTCCGGTATGCACCCTGACCACCACGTTCGGCTGCGTGGCATGTAATCTGGCGATAGCGCGCGGCAAATAGCGCCGCAGCCAGGTCGGTCCAGCACCTACATTAATCGTACCGCGCTGGCCGCCGATCAGAGCCGCAATCTCCACCTCAGCATTGCGATATTCCATCTCGATGAGCTGTGCATGCCGAACCAGCGCCTCGCCTACAGCGGTCAGGCGCATGCCTCGCGGTAGCCTCTCGAATAGCGAGGCGCCACAGCGCTCCTCGAGCCGCTGAATGCTCTTGGTAACGGCCGGCTGGGCGACCCCAAGCACCGTCGCAGCTTTCCCGATGCCACCGTGCTTCACCACAGCGAGGAAATGCGACAGCGGAAATCGTGACAGACTAGGCATAACATCATGTTATGAGTTTTGGACAAAAATATATTAGACAGTTATGTCTCTCAATGTCCACAATCATTCTACGCATAGGGAGGAACGTCTATGGCGTTGAGATCAGGTGCGAACATCACGGCCTACGGGCGCGCTCCGGCGCCGGCACTCTTGGCCGTTGGGACGAAGGATCGCGACATCGCACAGGTCCGACTCTCTGAGGTCGGTCCAGGAAAGGGGAAGTCCGCAAAGGCCGGTCAAAATGGTGACGGAATGTTGCAGGGGGAACCGTCTACACCGCTTATTCGCTTCGAGGGCGTTTCGTTCAGTTATATGCCGGAAAGGAATAGGCCGCCCGAGGTTGAGGGACTCGACATCGAGGTGGAAGACGGTGAGTTTGTCGTTCTCCTCGGTCCTTCGGGTTGCGGCAAGAGTTCGCTTCTGAACCTCGTGGCTGGTTTCCTTTATCCGACCGAAGGCCGTGTTCTGTTCCGTGACAAGGTGGTGCGCGGCCCCAGTCCTGAGCGCGGGATGGTGTTTCAATCGGTCGACGCGCCGCTCTTTTCCTGGCTCACGACGAGGGAAAACGTAACCTTCGGGTTGCGGCACGGTGCTGCCGAAAATGCCCGTATCGCTGACAATTACATCAAGATGGTCCATCTGGCCGGTGCGGAGAACAAATATCCTTCCGAGCTATCGGGAGGCATGAAGCAGCGTGTCCAGCTCGCCCGAGTCTGGGCCATGAATCCCGCCGTGCTGCTGATGGACGAGCCCTATGCCAACCTCGATGCCATCACCAAGTGTGATTTTTCGTGGAATGAGGACCCTGCTTAAGGGGTGATTTTCGTCCAAACGGGACCCCTTAACGTGGGGTCATCAAGATGCTTCCGGTTT
>NZ_QURN01000004.1 GCF_003403035.1 Mesorhizobium denitrificans
GGCCGCGGCACTGCCGCGTTGCTCTTCCCAATCCTGCGCATGCCGCCACACTGAGCTATAGCTGCCGTCATAGCCGAGGCCGCGAAGCTCCTCGTATATCCGGATCAGTGTCAGCCGCTCCCGCTGAGACTTCGCCGCATTCACCGACAGCAGCAGATCGAGCTTCTCACGCCAGGCGCCCATCCGCGGATAGGGCTGATGCTTGCGCTCGTAACGAAACTCCGTCTCGTCCGACCGCAGCACCTTGCGCACCACCTTCCGGGAGATCTTCAGCTCCCGGCAGATCGCCTTGATCGACTTTCCCTGCACCAGCGACAGCCGGCGTATCTTTGCAATCGTCTCCACAATCAACATCCAAAACAAATGCCTCCGATAAAACCGGAAGCATCTTGATGACCCCACGTTAAGGGGTCCCGTTTGGACGAAAATCACCCCTTAAGCAGGGTCCTCATTCCACGAAAAATCACAGTCATTTGATTACACAGGATTTCTTCTTTGGGAATGGGAGCAGAAAATGGCTGTGACGAACCAAGATGTTTTGTTGCGGCCTTCACAACAGTTCGCTCGATGTTACGAATAGCCCCGCCGTCAAAGGCTGAGACGGCGGGGCCAGTGCCTCAAGACCGAGTGGGGACGGATTCAATCAGGCCTACGTACTCCGAGAGCAAAACTCGGAAGGGTGCCCGCCTTAGTTCGGATCACAATAAAGTCGCTCGGTCATTTCCGAGGAATGGCAAGGTATATGTGTCATGCATACACCTTGCGGCCTGATTTGAGAGCAAAGGTATGGCCATGATGGCCACACCTTCAATCTCATCAGGGTGCATTCGATGACATTTGCCTCATGGCAGCGATAAGCGCTGCCGTTTCGCGCCTTGCCTCGATTGCCTCGCACGTGAACCGGCCTGTGCGGTAGTTGCCATGCTTCTCGCCTCTGGGCGCTCCACCCCGCGCGCCGTGACTGCGGCACACTTTCCAACCCTTCATTGCCGGACCCTTACAGGGCAATCCGGTTCGCTTCGAGCGTGCCGAGCAACGAGGCGCAGCATGTGCCTTGCTCATGGGGTAATGTTGCATAATTTCGATCATACCCCACCCCCCTGTGTGACAGTGCCAACGATGGCCTGCCCACCCTCGTTGACGGTGACATGCTCGACCGTGACCTTCTGTTCACCCTTGGAACGATAGCGCTTCAGGGCCTCTATCTGCGTCGTGAAAGTGCGGGCGAGCTTATTCAGCGCCTTCTCGTGCAATTCGATCCATGTAACTTCCTTGGCGACTGAAAGACGGGCTGCAGTTGTCATGGTTGCCATGTGAATTGCCGACATCTGGATGGCAAGCATGGCCTCAACCTCATCTTGCGGGCGAATGCCCCGCACAAGGGCAAGACTGGCATTGAGGGCTTCGGGAGTACACGGAGCCGTTGCACCGGGTATCGCCAGTTTAGTTAGTTGCTCCAGAGCGATCTGCACGAAGTCCGGGTCGGCTGTGCCGATGGCTTCCATAATCAGCTTGTACCCTGTCTCTTTATCTTCATGGTCAGGAGCAATGCGAAGGTCTTTGCCCTTCTTCGTTGCCTTCATGACAGGTGTGGGAATCGTGTTCTGTCTGCGAAGTTCAAATGCCGAAAGCGCCTTGTTCTCGCGGGGCGTCGGCTCATAAGGCTTGGCTGGGGCTTGTGCTGTTTTGGCCATTTATATTCCTCAGTGTTGGGGCTGTGTCTGGCCATATGCGGCAACAAGTGCGCTGTAGGCTTCAGCAGCCTTAGTGAGCAGGTCCTGTCCCATTGCGAAATAAAGGCCTGCCTGATCGAGATCACCATGCTTGCGCATCACGTCCGCTGCCGAATGACAGGCTTTCGAGAAGGCAATGAAATCGAACAGGTCCACGTCCGTCCTGCTTGTGGTCGTGAACACAGCAGCGAGTGAAGCAGCCGTTTCTTCCTGCAAGCCACGTTGGACATCTCTTGTCAGCAGGTCCGCAATCTTAGCCTGAACTTCGGCATAGGTCGGTATTTGCACCGCTTTTACCTTTGCCGTTTCCGGCGTATTCTTCGCCCTATGTACTATGATCACTTCCGGCCTCCGGATCATTTCAGCCCGCTTGGAAAGATCGCCTTCCGAACGTTCTGCTCCTTGCTTTTCATCATTGGCATGAGCCTGTTTATCCGCTTCGTGCTGCCGCTGGTGGAAACGCATGTTTCCGTTCCTTTCCGCGATTGGGTCTTGAGCCTGTTCTAGCGGGCAGGCAAAAAGCCCTGACGTTTGTCGTCCAGAAGCGGCATGCCCGGCGCCCTGAGCAGAACACCACCTTGACCGGATGCCATCTTCGGAACAGGAACACGCGTCGCGGTGTAGGTTTTTGCCTGTCTGGATAGCGCGCCAGCGCCCTTTAGCGCCCCTGTGGCAAGAGCACCGACGCCCATCGCCTCCAATGGGCCCAGACCACCGTAAAGGCCTCCACCGCCAGCCAGCGTGCCCATGATGGCAGTCCCATAGCGCTGAAGCTGCGGCAACATCCTGTTGGCCGTGTTGCTGGTATTCAATCCTTCCCTGGCAGGTGAGAGCATGCGCATGGTGGCAAGGTACTTGCCCATCAGTTCGCGCTCGCCGTCTGAGAACAGTGTCGACGCAACCGACTTTCCCTGACCGTTGAGAAGACCGTCGAGATTCTTGGCAATCTGGGACGGGTTCAGCGCCTCGTCACCCGCTCGGGTAGCTCGCAGCCAGAATGACTGACGTACCGCGCTCCATTCCGGGCTATCCGGTCCAAGCACCTTGCGAAGATGCTGCGCGGTCATGAACGACATGTTCTTCGGAGAAGCGACGGAAGAGCCCCAAAGGTACTGACCGATTTCTTCCGGTGACATATCCTTTTCCGAAATGGCCTTTACTGCACGCTGGGCTTCATATTGCGGATTGAATGTGCGTCCCTGTTTGAGCTTAGGATCGGCAATGCTCATGTAATCCGACCACTTGGAACGCGCCGTCTTCAGTTGGTCGAGAACATCATCGGAAGCCGAGACCAGCCCGTTGTCGAAGATGTCGTCCATCCACTGGTCGACAGAACCGGAAATGGCCTTCAGGGCCGGTGCATCCTGTCCGATTGGCGGAAAGTTCTTGCGTAAGCCTGCACGAAGGCTTTCCACCCAGCGCAATTGAGCGTCGATGTTCTTCACATCGCCGGATGGCTTGGGGAGCCTGCCAATGTAGTCATCGATATAGGCCATCGCACGCGCTGCACCCTGATGATACATCGGGTCGATCAGAATCTGGTCAGAGGTCAGCCTGTTGCGAATGAAGTCCGGCAGGGAACGCACTGCCTCTCCCGAAACCAAGACGTCATTGTCGTCAATGACCTTGTAGGCGTCTTTCGATGCTGCCTTCGTCATGTCCCTGACACTGCGCAGTCTGCCCGGAATGGCTTCATAGGCCGAGGAAGCAGAGGAAATGGGAACGTTTGGACCGGCAAGGCCTCTTTGCACCTGATTTACGGATTCGCCGAGTGCTTCGCGCTGTGCTGCGTCGAAGCCGGACATGCTGCCCTGAGAGCGAAGCTGGTTCTCGATATTGGATTGTGGAATGGAACGCGTTGCTTGCGCTCTGGACAAAGGTATTCCGAACTCGTTTGCCGTCTGGACATTGGCAGCCGGATTGACCCCCTTGGCTATATCGTCCGAGCCACGAAACAGGGCCTTCGAACCGGCACCAATGCCCGTTGCGAGCAATTCTCCACCGCTACCCAGCGCAGCACCTAGCGGGAAGTTGTAGGCCGCACGTGCCATACGGTCCTGAACACCTTCCCCAGAGCCAAAGCCATAGCCTGCTGCCTGCAGGCCACCATCGGCCCCACCGCTCAGAAGACGCGTAAACCAGCCCTTGCCTGCCTGGGTGGCATTGGCCGCAAGAGACAGGCCGCCACGAGCCATTCCGGATGCATTGCCAACCGCACCCAGAACCTGACCCGCAAGATGCGACTTTGGATAAGCTTTGGCATCGTCCTCGCTGGTATGGCGAATTTCGTCCAGCAGCTCGCTGTATCCCTTGCCATGACCACCCGGCAGCATGCCGCCAAGCGTTCCAACTGCAGCGGCAGCCTCGTCAGCCAATCCCCATGTTGCCAGATCGGCAAAGCCCTGTGCGGCACTGCGCCCCTGACGGATACCTTCGGATTCAAGTGCAGGCGGCGCGTCCAGCACAAAGCCACCCGGAAGCTGTGGCGTGGTTTGCTGTGAAGGCTGTTGCGGTTCGTCTTCAAGAACGAAGCCCGGAGGCAGCGGAATGGGCTGGCGAATATCCGTCATTGTACTGGCTCCCACTCACTGCCGTTCCATTCGATGACTTGTCCCGTTTGCGGATTGCGGGCTCGCGGCTTCGGACCTGTCTGAGGATTCCTTACTCGTTCCGGACCCGTAACGTTTGCTGGTGCTGGTTTTGAAGGGCGTTTTGGAAAGATCGGGTTCAACTCTGCCCATTGGGCTAGATAATCATCGAAGCCCGCATCGATCCTGCCATTGTTCTTTTCCGCATAGCCACGAGCCAGTTTTGCAACCTGCTGCTTGCGCTGCGCCAGCTTGCGCTGAATGTCGATCAACTGGCGATTGCCCTCAGGGCTGTTGGACAGGTTTGGCACCTGATCGAGCACGAAATCACGGTCGGCATTGGAAAAGCCCGTGCCAAGTGAACCACCCATGCTGTCCAGTGCTGCGGATTTCGTCATGGCATTGAAGGTTTCCATGTCCGAGACGCCGTTAGGATCAAGCCCAAGAGCTGCGGCAACCCGCTTTGCATACTGAACTGCACCCGAACCGGTTCCGGAATAGAAGCCCGGCTGGTTCATCGCCTGATCCATGACGGTAAGGCTGTTGAGGGCCTTGCCTGCCGTCTGTGCATCTTTCTGGATATCGAGGAAGCGTTCGCCAAAGCCCTTGCCGACTGTCTTGTCGTACTCGTTGTCGACCGGCATGTTGACGTTGGTCGTTACTCCACCGCCGTTGACGCGCATGAAGCTCTGATATTCGGGAGTGCCTGGTTGCAGTCCGGCAGCACGCGCTCGCCATTCCAATGTCTGGACCGCGTCTGGCGGCTCATATGGCTTTGGCGCTTCTGGCAGATTGCCGGTGAGGAAATAACGCCGTCCTTCAGCCGAGTTTGGATCAACGCCTGCCTGAGTGAGTGCCTGAGCACGCTGCTGGTACTCATTGGGCTTGCCGCCCATGATCTGTTCATTCAGGACATTGCGAAGAATGTCCTTGTTGTGGGCGATATAGTTGGCGGCACCCGCGTCGTAGCCTCTTCGCTGCAGCCAGGCCACAGTCTCGTTGAGGCCCTTTTGTTCAGGGTTGAAAAGGTTCTGAAGAAAACCACCAAAGCCCTGTCCCGATGCGCTTGCCGAACCTGCTCGACCAGTTGCAGCAGTCTGGCTGCCGGAAAGGGATTTCGAAGCCGGATCATCCTGCATAGTTGATGCAGACGCCGTTCCTGAAACTGCAGGCTGTGCGTTGATAGGGGTGGCACCCCCCATATACGGGTTCAGTTGCTGCTGCATGATACGTTGCCCGACAGCGTCCAATGTGCCGCCGCCAGCAGGTGTATCGTCACCACCGAGGAACAGCAGTCGATTTGAGCCATTCGAAGGCTGCGCGACAGCAGCAAGACGGTTCTGTTGTTCCGGGTTGAGGATGCCGCTCAGGAAATCGAGAATGCCGACCATCACTGCACCCCCGCTGCCTTGAGCGCAGTTGCGCGAATGAATTCGGAAATGGACTGGCCACGACGACGGGCAGCATCGAGGATGATCCCCTTGTCTGCACCGGTTATTCGAGCCTTGATCAGATCTGCCTTGATTGTTTGCATTGTCTGCGTGCCTCTTGTGGACACACAGAATCTAGCATTTCAGAGAGCATAAATAAAGTAATACAATCAATGTGTTATAGTGTATCCAAGGTTGTCCGGGTGTGTCCGGTGTTGTTCGAGAATGCGCTGCTATTAGACACTCGACACAGTAAGATGTGATAACCGAAGCGCTTTGGCAAAATCGGCGATTGGGGGGCGGCACGAATGATCACATTTCCAGAGGTACGGTTGGGGCAGCGCGCACTGTGTGACCGCATTGGTGCTGATTTTGTGCCAAGTCCAGTGTCGAGCAAAGTGGGGATCTCTCAGAATTTTGATCTTTTCAACGAGCCAATAAATGGGCTGAGGCATTTGCCTGTCGGTGACACAACCGGATGGTATATATGGAGCGGCGAAGAACTGTCATCCGCCGCCGACTTCTTTCAGCCAATTCATGTTTCGCATTTGATAGAAGCGTCCTCTCCGGTCGTGCGATTTCTTGGTTTGCCGCCAGGTTGGCGGTTTCTGTTTGATGCCGCCGGATATGAAGATATTTGGTTCGATGAATCGCTACTTTTGGTTTGAGCAGCGAGACACAAGAATTGGATGATTTTGCTATTCTGATTTGCGGCCATGTTTTCAGACGCGAACGCCGCGTTGAATACATCGTTCGGCATCTCGACTAGCGGAGTGTCGGCTTCGGAACGGTTCTCGGATTGACCAGAAGGATGTTCCGCCTGAAATTATGAGGACACCCTAATGAGCCGTTCATTCATGGTTGACAAGGTCGCATGGCATACAAGCACCAAAGGCAATCCTGAAAGTCGTGAGGAAACCATTGAGCGGTTTCGGGTATTCGTGTCCTTCTTGTGCAGGAATGGTCTTCTATCAACGCATTCTAACGTGGCACAACGACATATTGACGAGGATTTTGAAATCGTTTCGGAGGATCTGAATGAACTCGGTATGCTCGTCATTAAGAAGGGATATGACAGCTGGCTTAAAAAAATCGACAGCGGCATGCCCTCTAGTGACACGTCAGTTCTCGATAAAGCGCTCGACGCTGTTCGGTCAGAAGCACATTGATACGAGATAAGTCCTCAAATGGTCGTTGGCTACTACGGGCTAGCCTTTGACCGCTCCGAGCGGGTGGACCGATATTACCGGCGACCTGCCACAAGGATTGGGCTGCGAATCATAACGGTGGCGGGTTATTCGGCAGGAATGCGGCGCTCAAAACGCCATTCAGCAGCAAAGCATTCGAACATATTGTCCCGAAGGTAGAAGAGGAAATGCCGCTGCTGGAAATGCAGCGGTGCAGTTATGTGCCAGTCTGTCGGCGTGAGTTGTTGGTCGTCTTCGCCAAGCAGTTCATAAAACTCGCCCCAAGCCGGAGCAGCTTTGCCATAGCGGCACTCACCAGCATACCACCCCTCGTCGTTGGTCGCCCCCAGTCTCCACATTGAGCATTGGTCGAAGGTCAGGCACGCCCTCTCGTCTTCCTCTGCCGCGTAAGCCCACGGGTTAAGGAAAAACGTCAGCCGCACTGTTTGGCCGCTCACCGTCACCTTTTCGCAAGGTGCATTGGGCTCGGCATTCCAGTCATTATTTAGGTGCTTAAAAGCTGGCATCGACATAGTGGCAGTCGTGATTTGAACGATTTGGCCTAGGATCAATTATCTCAATTTACTTTTCATGCGCTACGGCCAGCGATGAACCCAAGCATCGGCTACATACCTTCGAATTCCCAAAAGAAAACTCTTCTCAGGCAATCATTGCTTTCTTCGTAACTGCCCAGATCACATTGTGAGATGCACCTGTAAATTTCGGCCTCAACTTCTAGCGGATCAAATGTATCGAAGCAAAGGACGCGCCCTTCATTCGGAAGCGGGCAATTACCTGCGCGACATTCTTCAGCGTAACGTCCCGTGACTACGTCGACATCGAATATGTCTGCAGCGGGCGTTTCATCAAAGCCAATGATAAGCCGAACCGAGATATGAACATCGGCTTGCTTTGGTAGATCACGGAAGTCGATATATTGGCCTGATTTATCAAAGATCGAGCTGTAGATATCATGAACTTTGATCACACAATCTGCCTCCATTAATGGCCTGCTGCTAACCACCAAACAATGAAACGAGGGTGGATCAAGTAGGCGCAACCATTCATACTGTTGCCTGCGTCCCTAAGAATGACTGTGCGGTGACGATTTGAGCTTCATTATTTCGACCCACTTATTGGGCACACCGGCAAAATGGTCGCGAAGCCGTTGCTCGACGTGTTCGGGGTCCCATACCGCCGCAGCCTCCAAGCCGATTGCTTCATTGTAACTAATGGGAAACTCACTGCCGTCTGTGTCGCAGTACGAGGTTAGACGACCATTTATGGTGTCCTGTTTGAAGAAACGCGTGCCCTCGAAGCATCCCTTAAATTTCTCTGTATGGCCAAGCTTCCGCCAACGACCCTTTTTTACAGCATAATCCATCACCCAAACAGCGAACAAAACATCATACCGATCGATGGATGAAACACTGTGTTCTGTATCAGACAAAACATCGAAAAATCCAAACAGTGGATGATTAAGGGCCACAGCGTAGCAATGTTGCGTGTCGGTTATTGGGACGATGAAAACGTCACCTTCCTTCTTTTGAATTCTCTTCAAAACTGCCTCATACTGAGGTTTCATAACCTTTGCGATCAAGAATGACGGGCAATGGTTTGACGCGTCGTGCCATGCCCTTACGCAGACCATCCGCACGTTCAGGCAAGGCCGTATTATTGAACGCAGCCATGAAGCCCAACAGCCATCCATGTGCCTGAAGAATTTCAGTCGCCTTCTCGATTTCCTTCTTCATGCGTTCTTCTCAATTTCGTCGAGCCGGCGATTGAGAAGCATTGCGTTGAATTCCACAAAGCATTCGGAAGAAATCGTTTCACCGGTTTCGACATTGATAATTTCAATATCGGCGAAGGGCGTTTTCGTGTCAGCAACAGTTTCGGGCCATAGCGTCAGTCGACTTGCGACCGACGTACCATAAAGGTCCAGCGTGATTCCTTGCGACTCCGCGTTGCTCCAATCACCGATGCGCTCGATTTCAAACCGGTGTGATATCCGAGACTTATTTGTCTCTAGCCATTGATTAAGCAATGCCGCGTTGTGCATTCAAGTCATAACTTCGTCAGATTCGCGTTTGGGAACGACGGGTAACTGCGTGGCACGTTGCCCCTTTTTGCCGGCACGGCGGAATTTGCTTTGGTATTCGCGCCGCTGCTTTGCGACCTCATAAAGAACGATCCCCGAGCATGTCCCAAGGTTGAGACTTTCGATCATTCCAAACATTGGAATTGCCACACACATCTCACTGTGTTCAACCGCAAGCGGGCTTATCCCACGCGCCTCATTGCCGAACCAAACCGCAAGCTTTGCATGAGGTGTAAAATCGCCTTCATGGAGATAAACGTTGGTCTTGCCCTTTACATGCGGCGAGGTGACGACCGATATATAGCCGTTCTTCTCAAGGTGAGCGATGCAAGCTTCAGTGCTGTCAAATCGCTTAACGAAGGTCCATTTCACGGCAGATACAGATGGAGCTGAAAGCGATTTGCGCTCCCTCATATCCTGCCAGTCATCGGGGAGGGACCGGCGTGGATCGACGATATAAACCTTCTCTACGCCAAGCGCATTGGCGTTGCGTATGACAGCGCCAATGTTCCGAACATCGGTCGGGTCTTCGATAACCGCGACCAAATTTTTGCAGCGAAATGACCTGATGGCGTTGGCACGCGCGCGAACAGTTGGTTTTGACTTTCGTTCTTCCATACAGCTTTCTACGCAATTGAATTCGGGGCTTCAATGGGCCGAGGGTAGCTTATCGCTCTAACTGTCCCGCTGGTCATCGGCCAAAACTTCTAGAAGCGCCGCGTGCACGCCCTTGGCCGCTTCATAGCGTAGCCGGGCGGCATGAGCGGCTTTCCAGTAGCCGTCTGCCAAGCTGGACCGGTCCTTGATGGCAGAGGCGATATCGCGTTCCTTGCGCATCTGCGCTTCGTGAAAGGCGGCTTCCGCTTGAGAGAGCACGAACGCTGATGCTGGAAGGAGGGCAGTCAGAAGCGAGTGGATCGCCATTACGCTGCCCTCCCGAGAAGTTCCACGATGCTGTTCAAGTGCTCTCGTTCACTTTGCTCTGCGACCTGCAGAATCCTGAGTTGGTCCTGCGGCAAATCCTGTTGATAGCACTTTCCACGAGGCTTCGAAGCGCGTCCGGAGCAATGGCGTCCAACTCCACCGACACTTCTCCGAAGTTCTTCGAACGGCTGTCGCTGGTCTTCGTGGCACGCGTTGGCAAATTCCATTGCTCTATTTGAGAAGGTGAAACTGCCAGCCGTTCAAAGTGAATTTCGCTGCGAGGTGCCATTTCCCTCAAGTCACGCTCAATCTTCATTCCCGCGTCAACGCCCGAGGGATCGTAATCGCCAAGGTGGTAGACATAGGCTGGCACGTCGAGCGATGAAATGAACTCGGCTGCCGTGTGAAGGAACGAAAGGCTGGCATATCCTCGCGCAACCATGAGTGGCACGTCGTAGAGCGACGTCACCGGCATCACGACGCCGGCAAGTGCATCCTTTTCGAGCCATATCTCGACATAGCATGCAGCATCGGTCCATAGGCTTTTGCGATAGAACCGGGCCGTGTCCTGTAGTGCCTGCTCAATGCTGTCGAAGGTGCGCGGCTTACGTTGCCAGCGGGTGTTATCCGCCAGCCAGTCATAGCTCAGACGTCCCGTCCGGCGCATGATGGCAAGGTCGGTCTGCACCTTCGCGTAACCGGCTTCAGTCTTTTCGACAATGTTGCGAACCGTCGCCTGATAATAAACCTGCCGAACCGTCATGGGATGCATTTCCCAAACGATATTCCAAAGCGCGGCACGACGGTTTTCGATTTCGGCTTTTGTCGCTCGCGGACGTTTTATGGGGCTAGCTAGATAAATCATAGCGGCCCGCCTTCTGCGTCGTCTGAGCCATAAATTTCCAATCTTGCGCGCCGTTCCGCCTCCCGCCGTGAAAAGTCCGCATCGAACTCGAGGATTGCCGCGCGTTCTTCGAACTCAGCATTCAGCGATTCTTTATCATGCAGGAAAGGTGAGGATTGATGGCCCTCGCCATTGCCGAAATCCGCCTTACCCCCCTTTGACACAACTGACACAACTGACAAAACCTCGGAACTATGAGTTTTGTGGGGGTGAGTGCCCGCTGCTTCTAGGGAATTGGTAGGTACGATGTGGAGGGTTTTGTCAGTTGTGTCAGTTGTGTCAAACACCCCTGAACCCATTTTTGCTGCTTGTAGCCAGCGTGTCATTTCTGGCTTCCGAGTAGTGCTGGATTGACGGCATAGAGGCGAATGGGACGCCCGCCCTGCGACTTTGCCGAGCTTTCAACCGCGCGAACCAGATCAGCTTCCTCAAGCGGTTTTATCGACTGGCTTACTTCGTCGGCGCTCTTGAGGCTCGGACGAGCACAACGAACGACTTGCCTGATGGTGAACTGCCGCCAATGCTGCTCTCTTATCAGTTGGACCAGCCGCCTCGCCGCGCGCTCTTCTTTTGATACCGAAGCATCCGCATAAGCGCGCCGCGCCATTGGAAGAAGGTATGCTTCGATCAGATGCGCAGCCTTGCCAAATGCGCTGACACCAATCTCTCTTGGCTCATCTGCCTCTTCCGACGCCCATTCCAGATAGGTCAGAATGAGCGAGAGACGTGCTGCGATACCGGGAAGCTTGCCGATGAAGGACTTGAGCAATCCCTCGCTCTCGTTCTCCCAGTCTCGTACCTGCTGGCGAAAATCATCCATCAGGTTGCGGGCATCATCTGTGAACGGAATGAACCAGGGGCGCTTGTTGCCATCCGCATCGGTTGGCATGTCCAGCATAAGCAGCCTGCCAATAACGTTTTCCATGAACAGATCATCATGGAAGAGTGTTGGACGCTTTACCGGCGCTGGATGCGGCCAGATCGGAACGAACCTGGCAAGCAACCCGTCATCATCCGATTTCATCAGCAGAGTACGCATCCGGTCAGGTTGGATGCCGCCGGTCACACCCACGGTCAGGCGCTCGACATAGACTGGATCACGTCCCATGCGCTCGACCGTGTAGCCACGACCGCCATAGCTTTCCAACCAGAACGGCCTGTCGCTTCCACCGCCAGAATACCTCGCCATTCCCTGCAGCCATCCTGCAAGCTCATCACGAGAGACAAGAACGCCACGCGGCTGCCGAGATAGAATGACAGCCAACCGCTCGACTGTCGTGTCTGAAACAGCCAGCCGGGGTAGAAATGGCTCGGGGCCGGGATCGGCGCTCGCAGGTCTTGCAGGCGGATCTTCGTCAGCCTTGATGGCGGCCTTGACCTGCTCCTTCCACGCACTCTCAGCGAGCTTTGCGACTTCAGCGTTTGAACGCCATTCCTCGACTTCCGCTTTCGCCTTATCGCGCTGACGACGTTCTGCCTGCTTCAATGGAATAAGCACCGCGTCCAACGCAGGTGACTTGTTGGCAGAAGGATTGCCAATAATGACCGACCAAAGGACAGGTGGTTCTGCCCAGCCCTCCCATACCAGAGGCCAACGCGCATTGCCGAGTACCGAACCGCAGACGGACAGGACCGCTGCCATCACATAGTCAGGCGGTGCTGCCTTGGCTTCAGCCGCTGCCTCGATCCATTCCACCCATTTGGACGAGAACACATCACGCAGTGGCAAAGCTGGCGGCTCCGGCAGTTCGGAGCGCAGATACCGCATATCCGGCTCTGGCCATGCAGGGTGCTGTGCTTCGTATTCGCTGATGGGAATGATCTTTATCTCATTCATGCCGCAACCCTCCGGCCTGCGATAACAAAGACTTCCGGACCTTTGGGCGGCTGCATATGCCTGCGGTATTGAAGGATGAGGGTTTCATCGACGGCTATGCGCGGCACGTCCCGCAGCCGGTCGAAGGCCAACGACCAATCGACCACGACAATCCCATCACGATCTGCCTGTAGCCATTGGAGTGGATCAGCAAAGATGTTCAGGCGGCAGTCGAAGGAATATGTCGCCGGATCGTCGACAATCTCCTGTCCGAGCGCGAAGGTACGCCCTTCTGAGGTTGCCAGTTCGCCAGTTCTCGGTTGCCAAAAGCCGATATCAACCGGCTCCATGAAGCCGTCGAAAATGTCGAAGGCGAGCCAAGCTTCGCCATCTTCAGAGAAATCAAAGCGACCGTCAGGTGCAACCTCGCCATAGCCAAGTTGGATCGCCGAGGGCTGATGATATCGGCTGAATATCAATGACTGGATATTGACACCTGAGCGCCGGAGCCAATCCAAATGGCGCTGACGTAAGCCAATGAGGTTCTGACCGGGCGACGGATATGAGGTGCTATTCATGCAGCCCTCCTTGCCAGACCGGCGTTCTCGGCAATTGCACGCGCAAGCGGCTGCGAGATTGCGTACGCCTGCGACAGCTTGGCAATCACATGGTCCAACGGAGCGGATATGTGCTCCCACGGTGCAATATCATTTGTGTTTAGTGGAGAGGCTTGGTAGAAAGCGGTTGCTGAATTCGCTTTATCTACCAAGCCGTTGAGGCCCGTCGCCTCAGCGGCTTTTTCTTTTCTCATGTGTCACCGCCTACGCCGCAGTCGGCAGTGAGTTGATGTAATCCGATATCTCGGACGTGAGGATGAGCGTGCGCTTGCCTGCTTTGCGAGGCGTCAGCTTTTTTTCTTGAAACAGGCGATAAATGGAAGAGCGGCCAAGCCCTGTCATAGACATTGCTTGAGGGATCGTAACGGAAATTGGTGTCATAACTGGTTCCTTGTTATGGAACCGGCTGACCTGCTGTCAGCCTAGCAACCCGTGCGTCAGTGCGTCAGGATGTCCCCCAAAATATACATGGAAGACGCGCTGTCATGAGAGTGAAAATAAAAAGAACAGCCGACCGGTTTGCTCTCAAAGGGAGTTATCCGCCTGTGAGACCGGCTAGTTTTTTCTCCCTTTGGCGGTCTTTGGCGGCTTTTCTGATCTGCCGAATCTTGGCCGCCATGCCGCCCTCGCTTTTGTCCGAACGGTACTTTTCGGGCGTCAAAGAAACTAGCGTAGACATCAACTTCGCAAACTTATTCGGCTGTTCACCATCCGCGTAAGGCGCAATCGGAAATTTAAAGGTTTGCGCCCATTCCGTTAGATCCAAGACAAGTCGATCAAGGGCTGCTTCTGTCGGTACTATCTCCCTCGATGATTGTTCTTCGATCTGGCGCTTCACCTTATCACAGGCGATACGCAACCCCATCGTGAAACTAAGCAGGGTTTTAGTCTTGATGCGAACGCCAAATCCAACGTCGGGTACTTCGAAGCGCTCAGCGAAGGGTTCCCATCCCTTTTTATCGCTAACGACGATATCGCCGCGTCCAGGATAAATAGGTATCGGATCAAACGCTTGGATGACCTCATGTTCTATATGGACCAGCGCGTCGGTTCTCGGATCTTCGCCACAAGTTATCTGCCAAAGAGCGGCAACCGCTGCTTCGTATTTGGCCAATTCCGTGGCCGCATCAGCCCAAGTCTGTCTGTTTCGCTCTACAATCAAGTTGTCGAGGTATGTATCCGCCAGCCTGACAAGTTCCTTTCGCGCCGTTTCGCTTATGACCGTATCATATGCCTCCTGAAGCTTTTCGAACCCGTTATCGTCTATTTCAAAGGAAGCGTCCTTTGTGTAGCTGATGAAGGGTAGCTGACTCTTTAGGCCGGTTTTCTTTTCCTTTGCCATCGCCGCATCCTACGATTGCATCATATGGTCCACAGGGAAACGGGTGATGCTGCCGGCTTGTCGGATGCCTCCTATCCCTGCAGATTCGCGTTATGCTGTCCGATCCGCCAACCGAACCACATTATCACTCGGAACTGCCCCAACGTAGTCAGCCCATACCTGCATTAGTGCTCTGCGTTTCTCCAGTGCATCGAGCCTGCGATATGCGCGCTCGGTTTCATCACCAACCTTGTGCGCCAACGCAGCCTCCGCCACGTCACGTGGGAAATTGGTTTGGTCACCACACCAATCCCTGAATGAGCTTCTGAAGCCGTGAACCGTAATGTTCTCTGCCTTCATTCGGCGCAGCAGCATCAGCATAGCCATGCTGGAAAGTGGGCGACCGTGCAGCATATCCTGTCGATTGCCCGGTCTTGGTTCACCGGCAAACGCGTACTCGCCACGCTCGTTTTCCTTGAGCATGGCCATGATTTCCAATGCCCGGTCTGATAGAGGAACCTTATGCTGCTGACCCGCTTTCATTCTCGCAGCGGGAATGGTCCAGACAGCCTTTTCCAGATCGAATTCAGACCATTTTGCACCTATCACCTCGCCGGATCGCATTGCAGTGAGTATGGTGAACTCCAGCGCCCTGGCAGCCATTGCTTCTAGTTCTCGCAGGCGAACAACAAAGGCCGGGACCTCGTCATAAGGCAACGCCGGTTGATGTCCGCGCTGGAGCTTCTGTCGCTTGGGAAGCAGGTTCCGAAGGTTGCCACGCCAGGCAGCAGGATTCTCACCCGATCTCCAGCCTTTGACTTTTGCGTATTCGAGCACCCGTTCGATACGCCCCCGAACACGCGACGCAGTTTCATTCTTGGTCACCCATATTGGAGAAAGTACCTTCAGCACATCCTCCACTTCAATCTCGGACACGCGCATCGAACGGATGTGAGAGCAGTATGTTTCGCCTAGCGTCTGCTCCCATTGGTAACGATGCTTGGAATTGCGCCATTCGGATTCGACCGACGCAATGTACTTTTCGGCACAGTCAGCAAAAGTTGGCTCAGCTTCCCGATCGCGTTCGATTCGTGGATTGCGACCCTCTGCGACCGCAGTTCTACAATCACCCGCTTTCTGGCGTGCCTTGGCCAACGTGATTGAAGGATACCCACCCAGCCCCATTTCCTGACGCTTGCGATTCTGCGTCCACATAAAGACCCAGGACTTTGAACCACCTGGGGCTACGTCCAAATAAAGGCCACCGCCATCTGAAAGACGCGTCTGTTTCGTCGCAGCCTTGACGGCTGTGTCTGTCAACCGGTTCAGCGTAAGAGCCATTAGCCCGTGCCCAACAATTTACCCAACAAAGTTTGTGGGATAATAGCGCACTATCGAACACTATGGGAACCGCAAACAGCGCAGATGCACTTGAATCTTCTACATTCTTGGAACTACGTGGGACGATGAAAAATGGTGGTTTGGTGGAGCTGAGGGGGATCGAACCCCTGACCTCGTCATTGCGAACGACGCGCTCTCCCAGCTGAGCTACAGCCCCCACCGAAGGATGCGCGCATTTATGTGCTAGGCAACATAGCTGTCAAGACACCGTCGAAGCATCGGGACTTGCCGCGATTGGCTCCAATAGCTACATGTCGCAGCATGTCTGGAGCGAAACATGATCCCGGTTATTAACACCCTGCTTTTTGTCCTGAATATCTATTGGTGGATTATCATTCTGTCGGTCATATTTTCATGGCTCTACGCGTTCAATGTCGTGAACTCGCGCAATCAGTTCGTCGGCATGATTGGCAATGCGCTGTTCCAGATGACGGAACCGGTTTTCCGCCCAATCCGCAACATGCTGCCAAGCCTCGGCACCGTCGATATTTCGCCGCTGGTCGTGCTGGTGATCCTGTTCTTCCTCGAGCAGGTGCTGGTGCAGATCGCACTTTCCTATTCCGGACTGTGAGCGACTGGCTCCGATTGCATAAAGACGGAGTCGAGCTGACGGTTCGACTTACGCCGCGCTCATCCAGCAATAAGGTTGAGGGGCTTATCGCGAGCGCCGATGGCGCTCAGCACCTTTCGGCCCGCGTTCGCGCCGTTCCCGAAAAGGGCAAGGCGAACACCGCGCTCGAAGAACTGGTCGCCGAATGGCTTGGCGTGCCGAAGCGCACAGTCTCGATTGTCAGCGGTTCAACGTCGCGCCTTAAAACGGTGATGGTAAATGGCGATCCGCGAGATTTGTCCGCGCGGATCGCTGCGCTGGCCCAACAGACCGCTGCCTGAGCAGCGGCAGCTTTACATCTTGTCCTGTTCGGTAGGCACGAGGATCTCGCGCTTTCCAGCGTGATTTGCAGGACCGACGATACCTTCCTGCTCCATCCTCTCAATGATCGAAGCGGCCTTGTTATAGCCGACGCCGAGACGGCGCTGAATATAGCTGGTCGATGCCTTGCCATCGCGCAGCACAACCGAGACGGCCTGATCATACGGATCTTCGGAATCGTCGAAGTTGCCGCCACCTCCACCGCCGCCGCCCCGTGGCTGGTCGTCCTCATCGTCTTCATCGTCTTCGGTGATGGCGTCGAGATATTCCGGCACGCCCTGCGTCTTGAGATGCTTGACGACCTTTTCGACCTCATCATCCGAAACGAATGGCCCGTGCACGCGCTGGATACGGCCACCGCCTGCCATATAGAGCATGTCGCCCATGCCAAGCAGTTGTTCAGCGCCCTGCTCACCCAGAATGGTGCGGCTGTCGATCTTCGACGTGACCTGGAAGGAAATACGCGTCGGGAAGTTGGCCTTGATCGTGCCGGTGATGACGTCGACCGATGGTCGCTGCGTAGCCATGATAACGTGGATGCCGGCCGCACGCGCCATCTGGGCAAGCCGCTGCACCGCGCCTTCAATGTCCTTGCCGGCTACCATCATGAGGTCGGCCATTTCGTCGATTATCACGACGATGTAGGGCATTGGCTTGAGGTCCAGCACTTCCGTTTCGTAGATAGCCTCGCCGGTCTGGCGGTCGAAGCCGGTCTGCACCGTGCGGCTGATCTGCTCCCCGCTCTTTTCCGCCTGCGCGACGCGCGCATTGAAACCATCGATGTTGCGCACGCCCACCTTGGACATTTTGCGGTAGCGATCTTCCATCTCGCGCACGGTCCATTTGAGCGCGACAACTGCCTTTTTCGGATCGGTCACGACCGGCGTCAGCAAATGCGGAATGCCGTCATAGACGGAAAGCTCCAGCATCTTGGGGTCGATCATGATCAGGCGGCATTCTTCCGGCGTCATGCGATACAGCATGGACAGGATCATGGTGTTGATGGCCACGGACTTACCGGAGCCGGTCGTACCCGCGACCAGAACGTGAGGCATCTTGGCGATGTCGACGGTGACGGCCTCACCATTGATCGTCTTGCCAAGCGCAAGAGCAAGCTTCGCCTTGGTCTGCTCGAAATCACGGCTCGCGAGAAGTTCGCGCAGATACACCGTTTCACGGCTGGCGTTCGGAAGCTCGATGCCGATGGCATTACGCCCCGGCACAACGGCAACACGGCAGGCAATGGCGCTCATGGAGCGTGCTATGTCATCCGCGAGGCCAATGACGCGCGACGACTTAATGCCGGGCGCAGGCTCAAGCTCATACAGCGTCACGACAGGGCCGGGGCGAACCTGGATGATTTCGCCCTTAACGCCGAAATCTTCCAACACGCCTTCCAGCAGGCGCGCGTTCTGCTCCAGCGCGTCCTTTGATAGCGATGGATGTTTGACGACATTCTTCGGCTCGGCAAGGAAATGCAGAGACGGCATTTCAAACGTACCGCTGCCGAGCATCGATGTCTGCGCTTCGCGAACAACGCGATTGCCTTGCTGTGGTCGCGGCGCGGGCGTTGAAACCCGCGCTGAATCACTAGGACGACCCGACGTCTGCCCCGGCACGGACCGATAATTCTGCACGCGTGCATCCGGCGACGGCAGCGGCACCTCATAATCATCATCCATATCGAACGGCGGTGCGTCGTCCATATCGTCATCATCCGCAAAAACCTGCGGCTCGACACGACGCTCGCTCACCATCTGGGCGAAGAATTCAGGTTCAACACGCGCGCGGCCATGCGGGCTGACGCGCATTTCTTCCATCTCGGCAAGTTCGACCTGTTCCGCCGCGCGACGCCAGCCGCCACGACGCTCAAAATCGCCCGGCTGCGCATGGGACGCGAAGCGACGACGGAAGAAGTGCTGCGCAGACAGCCACCAATGCGTTACCGCGCCGAGGAAAGCGAAGCTGAATCCGTCGTCTTCATCCTCGTCGCCATCCTCCATTGCGGGCTGGCCGGCATGGCGCATCGGCAATTCGGCCTTCTTCTCCTGCTTCGGCTCTGGACCGCGAGCGATGATCGCCGACGCGTAGCTGAACGCAACAAGCGCAGGCATTAGCAGAACAAGGGCCACGATTGCGCCCTTCCATCCGCTTGGATAGGCACCGATAAAGAGCGAAGGCAGCTTAAGCACCATATCGCCGAATACCCCGCCAAGACCTGTAGGCAACGGCCAGGTGGGCGGCGGCGTGAAGCATCCCGCGATGCCCGCGAACAAAACGGATGCGCCAAACCACGCCAGCGCACGCTTGCCGACGCGGTCAATGCGCGTGGCGGTGGCGAGGAAGAGAGCCCAGATGACCGCCGGAACCAATGCTGCGACGGAAGACAGGCCATAAAACTGGATTGCGAGATCGGAAAACACTGCGCCGGGATAACCCATCGCATTGGTTACTTCGTTTCCGGTTGCGTGGCTGAAGCTCGGATCAGCAACATTCCACGTCGCCATAGCCGCGAGGCAGAACGCAATGACCATCAAAAGCGCCAACCCGGCAACGCGGCCAGCCTGTCGCTTCAGAAATGAGCGGAAACCAAAGCCCTGGTCTTCGAGAGCCATGGATGAAGAGGAACCTGAACGCATACCCTGCAAAACCCCGTCTCTGTGCCCCGCCCACAGATAGCGGGCAGGCAGATTCGCGCTCACACTATTAGGGTCTTGGTAAAGGCTGGATTAACCATAGAGCGTTTCGACAACATTCCGCGAAAACAAGAAAGACCCGGCACGAGGCCGGGTCAGTGTGCAGGAAATGGTGGCGCGGCGTATCCGTCGCGCCGGTAAAAGTCCTAGGAGTGATATGCCACTTCGCCATGCGAGGTGAGATCGAGACCCTGACGTTCTGCCTCTTCGGTAGGACGCAGGCCAATAATCGCATCGACGATCTTATAGAAGATCGCTGACCCGATGCCGCACCATACGACGGTGATGACAACAGCCGTGAGCTGGACCAGGAACTGCGCGCCGATCGAGTAATCTTCAGCACCGGTGCCGCCAAGCGACGGAGCGGTGAAGATGCCGGTGCCGAGCGCGCCAATGATGCCGCCGATGCCATGCACGCCGAAAACGTCGAGCGAGTCGTCATAGCCCATCTTGTGTTTCACGACCGCCACGAAGAAGTAGCAGACACCCGAAGCGAGAGCACCGAGCACGATGGCCCCGATTGGACCAACAGTACCGCAAGCGGGCGTAACAGCAACCAGACCTGCGACAAGACCCGACGCAGCACCGAGCATGGACGCCTTGCCGCGCAGAACCGCTTCAAGAACCGACCAGGCGATGATCGCACCCGCCGTCGCGGTGAAGGTGTTGATCATGGCCAGAGCGGCGCCACCATTGGCTTCCAGATTGGAACCGGCGTTGAAGCCGAACCAGCCTACCCACAGGATCGAAGCGCCGACCATGGTGAGTGTCATTGAGTGAGGCGCCATATTGTCCTTGCCGTAACCAACGCGCTTGCCGACAAAAATAGCGCCGACGAGAGCTGCGATACCAGCGTTGATGTGAACGACAGTGCCGCCTGCAAAGTCCAGCGCGCCCATTTTAAAGATGTAGCCATTCGCATCCCAAACCATGTGCGCGATCGGGAAATAGACGAATGTGACCCACAGTATCGTGAACAGCACGACTGCAGAGAACTTGATGCGTTCCGCGAACGCTCCAACGATCAGCGCAGGCGTGATCACCGCGAAGGTCATTTGGAAACAGATGAAGACGTATTCAGGCAGCACGTAACCGGCGCTGAACGTCGAAGCGGTCGAGTCTTTCGTAACGCCAACGAGGAACGCCTTGCCCAGACCGCCCCAGAACGGCCCGGTGCCGCCGCCAAAAGCCATCGAGTAGCCGTACACAACCCAAACAACCATGACTACGGCAGCGATCATGGTGCACTGCATGAGAACGGAAAGCATGTTCTTGGCGCGAACCAGACCGCCATAGAAGAGCGCCAGGCCTGGCAAGGTCATGAAAAGCACCAACACGGTGGACGCCATCATCCAGGCGGCATCGCCCTTATCCATAACAGGGGCAGGCGCTGCCGCTGCTGCATCAGCCGCCGCCGGAGCAGCATCTTGTGCGAAGGCGGCAACGGTTCCCATCGCTGCCAGGCCGAGCGCGCCGAGGAGCGCCGTGCGCGCACCTTTCCTGAGTGTCGTATTCATTGTCATTGAACTCTCCTGAGAATCACTTGAACGACGGCTCAAAGCGCGTCTGTGTCGGTTTCGCCGGTGCGGATGCGCACGGCCTGATCGATGCCGAAGACAAAGATTTTGCCATCGCCGATCTGGCCGGTTTTGGCGGAGATCGCGATTGCGTCGACCGCCTTGTCCACGAGGTCGGCGGCAACAGCGATTTCAATCTTGATTTTGGGAAGGAAGCTGACGGCGTATTCTGCGCCGCGATAGATTTCCGTATGACCTTTCTGACGCCCGTAGCCTTTGACTTCGGTGACGGTCAGGCCCTGAATGCCGACATTGGTGAGCGCTTCACGCACCTCGTCAAGCTTGAACGGCTTGATGATTGCCATCACGATTTTCATGAAGAGTTACCCTCTGCTTTTGCGGTCCCCGCATTTGCTCCGAACATCACCGGAGCAGCCCGGCGACTGCACCAAAGGATTCAAGTCCTGTGCCAATTCGCCGGGAGCGAGCAAAAAACGCTGAAAAGAAAGGGAAAATTTATGAGATTATCGACCGCAGCCGGAATGCACCCACACCCACCACACCTGAGATGAACAAATTATATGCAATGCACAAGAATTGCCTAATTATTAGGCTTACGCTTTAGCCGGATGAGCCCTTCCTGCGCCACGGAAGCTATCAATGTTCCGCTGCGCGAATAGAGCGAACCACGCGTGAAGCCACGCCCGCCGGAGGTCGAAGGACTGTCCTGTGTGTAGAGGATCCAGTCGTCAAGCGGATCTTCGCGGTGAAACCACATGGCATGATCGAGGCTGGCGGCCTGAATGTCCTGATCGAAAATCGCCCGACCATGCGCAAAAGTAGACGTGTCCAGGAGAGTCATGTCTGACATGTAGCTCAGCAGCACACGGCGCATCGCCGGATCATCGGGGGGAGTTGCAGCAAAGCGAACCCAGACATGCTGCACCGGCTTCAGCTTTTCGCGACTGGTATAGTGCTCGACGATGACCGGCCTGACCTCAATGGGCCGCTCCCGCGCCCAATATTTGCGAACTACCTCCGGCACGCCATCACCAAGCCTCTCCAGAAGCTCGCGCTGGCCAGCGAGCTGCTCCGGCTGCGGCACATCCGGCATTGCTACCTGATGGTCAAGCCCGCTCTCAGGCTTTTGAAAAGAAGCTTCCAGCGAAAAAATCGCCTTGCCGTGTTGGGTCGCCACGACGCGGCGTGTGGTGAACGATCCGCCATCACGAATACGATCTACCGAATAAACGATGGGCGCGTTGGGATCGCCACCAAGCATGAAATAGCCATGCAGCGAGTGCGCGAGCCGTGTTGGCTCTACGGTGCGCTGCGCGGCTACAAGCGCCTGTGCGATGGTCTGACCGCCGAAAACACGCTGCCAGGAGGTGTGCGCGCTGCGCCCTTTGAAAACATTCTCCTCAATCTTCTCCAGATTCAGGAGATCGAGCAACGCATCGAAAACAGCAGACATCGCGACAGACCTCTGGTCAGGCAAGTTTCTTTTCGCTGCATGCGTTTCCGACAGGCAGCATCGCGCGTCAACCCGCAGCGCAGCAGAACTATGGTGCTATGCGCGCATTGACGCACTTTGCGCATGCGACACTATTTGGCTATGGCGCTATGCTATTATTCAAATGGCGCTCATAACTGGATGAACCATATGCCCGTTGCAACGAAGGATGGCTCTGGCAATCTCGATATTCTGATTGCGGGCGCAGGCTATGTCGGGCTGGCAGCCGCCGTCGCTATCAAATCCTCGCGTCCGAATCTGAGCATAGCGGTTGTCGATGCGGCTCCTGCGGGTGTCTGGCAAAAAGATGGCCGCTGCTCGGCAATCGCTGCCGCGGCTTCAAGGATGCTTGCGCAACTCGAATGCTGGGACGAAATCGCGCCCGTGGCCCAAGCTATTACCGACATGATCGTGACCGACTCGCGCACCAGCGATCCTGTGCGGCCGGTCTTTCTGACATTCGATGGTGAGGTTGAACCCGGCGAGCCCTTTGCGCACATGGTGCCGAACACCGCGTTGAACGGCGCGCTGCGCAAGCAAGCCGCCGCCCTCGGGATCGATATTCTTGAAGGTGTGGCGGTCAGTTCATTCGATCAGGGACTGTCTGGCCTGACCGTTCACCTCGCGGACGGCGTCGCGCTCAAGACCAAGCTGCTGATCGCGGCAGATGGCGTGCGCTCGAAACTGCGCGACATGGCCGGCATCAAAACTGTGCATTGGGACTACGGACAGTCCGGCATCGTGTGCACCATCGCGCATGAACGGCCGCATAACGGCCGCGCGGAAGAGCATTTTCTGCCCGCTGGCCCATTCGCAATTCTGCCGCTCAAGGGCAATCGATCGTCCATCGTCTGGACCGAACGCACCGCCGATGCGGACCGCATTGTCGCCGCGGATGATTTCGTTTTCGAGAGCGAGCTGGAAATGCGCTTCGGCCTCAAGCTCGGAGAAATCCGCGCGGAGACAAAGCCGCGCGCTTGGCCGCTTGGCCTGACCCTCGCACGCGAATTTATTGCCCCGCGCTTTGCCCTGGCGGGCGACGCCGCACACGGCATTCACCCCATTGCCGGGCAGGGTTTGAATCTTGGGCTGAAGGATGTCGCCGCGCTGGCCGAGGTGATTGTGGACGCCGACCGGCTGGGACAGGACATTGGCGCGTTCGATGTGCTGGAGCGCTATCAGATGTGGCGGCGCTTCGACACCTGGCAGATGGGCGTGACCACCGACGTGCTGAACCGGCTGTTCTCGAATGACTTCGGACCATTGCGGGCGTTGCGAGATATTGGCCTCGGACTGGTCGAGAGGGCGCCGCATCTGAAGAATTTCTTCATCAAGCAGGCCTCCGGCTTGGCTGGACCCGCGCCAAAGTTGCTGCGCGGAGAAGCGATCTAGGCGCTTGCATCTGCAGCCATCGCCGTCGATAAATCACACATGTCTCTTCAATCCGTTCGCGCCTTCTTCGCAGCCAATGCTCCCGACATCGACGTCATAGTGACCGAGCAAAGTTCGGCCACGGTGGCGCTGGCGGCTGAGGCACATGGCGTTGAGCCGGCGCAAATCGCCAAGACGATTTGCCTGCGCGTCGGCGACCAAATTCTGCTTGTTGTGGCGGCAGGCACAGCGCGCCTGGACAATCGCAAATTCAAGGATCGCTTCAGCGGCAAACCACGAATGCTGGACGCCGACGAAGTCGTGGCCGCAACCAGCCACCCGGTCGGCGGTGTTTGTCCGTTCGGCCTGCCGACAAAGCTGCCTGTCTACTGCGACGAATCGCTTCGCCGCTTTGCAGAAGTGGTTCCCGCAGCCGGAGCAACCAACGCGGCAGTGCACATTGCACCAGGCCGCATGGTGGAATTGACCAGCGCGCAATGGGTTGACGTCTGCCAATCCTGATTCTGCAACCCGGCATTCCCGAATGCGTTGTGTGATCTAGATTGCAACCAGTGTGTTGCTATAGTTCGATATCTGCAATCAAAACGGGAGAACGTCATGAACCGCACCTCGACTGCCATCTGGAAGGGGACCTTGACCGAGGGATCCGGCACGCTGGATACCCAAAGCGGCGTTTTCAACAAGCAGCCATATTCGTTCAAAGGCCGGTTTCAGGACGAAAGCGGAAAGTCCGGAACCAACCCGGAAGAGTTGATCGGTGCGGCTCATGCCGGCTGCTTCGCCATGCAGCTTTCGCATTTCCTTGCTGAAAACGGTACGCCCGCCGACGAACTGAATGCGAAAGCGGTTGTGACCTACGGCCCGGCAGCGGGAGGCGGCTTCGAGATCACCGAAAGCGCCCTGACGCTCGTCGGCAAGGTGCCGGGCATTGACGAAGCCAAGTTCAAGGAACTGGCCGAAAAGGCAAAAACCGGATGCCCTGTTTCCAAGGCACTCGGCGCGATCAAGGTTTCTCTGAACGCGAAATTGGCCTGAGCCCATCACATCATGCGCTGCGTGCTTCCAAATGAGCGCGCAGCGCTGCGACTTCCCGCTCAAGCTGCTGCACCCGCTTCTCAAGCGCCGATACGTTTATGACCGTAGTTGACGGCGCGAGAACGGGCGCAGGCGGCACGAGGCGCACCACAGGCGCAGGGGCAGGCGCAACTGCCGGCTTTCTTGCAACCTCTCCACAGAAGAGATGCGCAAAGCGCTCCTCGCGCTGACCGTAGAGCGGCTCAGTGATCGCGACCAACGAGGGCGATTGGGTGATGAGCAGGTCAAGTTGCTCTCGCAGGTAATTGATCGAGCCAAAAATCGCCATGCGCTCACTGCGAGCCATCAATTCATAGGCCGTCTGCGGGCCGCGCAACAACAACAGCGCGAGCAAAACCGCCTGCGGCTGAAGAAGGTTGTATTTATGGCCCAACCGATGCTCAAACCTGTCGGCGCGCGAGGCAAACGCGCGGCGTACGAGTTCCTTCTGTTCAAGCAATTTTATAGCGTGATTGATCTCGGCATCTTCCAGCGACATCACCGGATCGCGCGAGGTCTTCTGGTTCACCGCCGCTTTCAGCGACAGGAAGGTCAGCGGATACACATCCGGCGTAGCCTCCTTCTTTTCCAGGAGACAGCCGAGAATACGAGCTTCAATTTGGGTAAGGATAGGGAGTTGAGTCATGCACAAGTTTTAAAATATTAGTGATAACTAACTTAATAGCGTGAGCACGCATAAGTTGCTAGCCGAAATGGCTCAAAAATATCGTCCTGGCATGATTTTCACGAGACGGTGGCCCAGCCCAGACGAGTGGCTACCTGGCTGATGGCGACGCCTAAACGCGCCGCTCGACCATCATTTTCTTGATTTCGGCAATTGCCTTCGCAGGGTTCAGACCCTTCGGGCAGGTTTGCGTGCAGTTCATGATCGTGTGGCAGCGATAAAGCCGGAATGGATCTTCCAGATTGTCGAGACGTTCGCCAGTCGCTTCGTCGCGACTATCGATCAGCCAGCGATAGGCCTGCAACAGCACGGCAGGGCCGAGATACCGGTCGCCATTCCACCAATAGCTCGGGCATGAAGTGGAGCAGCAGGCACACAGAATGCATTCATAAAGTCCGTCCAGCTTCTGACGGTCTTCATGGCTTTGCAGCCACTCTTTCGCCGGCTCTGGCGAAACCGTCTGCAACCAAGGCTGGATAGAAGCGTGCTGCGCATAGAAATTGGTTAGGTCCGGCACGAGGTCTTTGATGACCTCCATATGCGGCAACGGATAAACTTTAACCGGGCCTTTGATCTCGTCTGCGCCCTTGGTGCAGGCCAGCGTGTTTGCTCCATCAATATTCATCGCGCACGAACCGCAAATGCCTTCGCGGCAGGAGCGGCGCAGCGTCAGCGTCGGGTCGATCTTGTTCTTGATGTAGAGCAAGGCATCCAGAACCATCGGACCGCAATCGTCCATGTCGACGAAATAGGTGTCCATGTGTGGATTCTGGTCATCGTCGGGCGACCAGCGATAGATGCGATATTCGCGAAGATTGGTCGCGCCTTCCGGCTTCGGCCAGATCTTGCCTTCCTGGATTTTCGAGTTTCTGGGGAGTGCGAGTTCAACCATGTCTCTACCCCTTAATACACGCGCGCCTTGGGCGCGATCCTGGCCGGGTCGATGCCACCATCTTCATAGGCAAGCTGCGGCTCGGTATGCACCGCACGATAGCCCAGCGTGACCTTGCCGTTGGCGTCCACCCAAGACAGCGTATGCTTGCGCCAATTCTTGTCGTCCCGCTTGTCGAAATCCTCACGCGCATGCGCACCGCGGCTTTCCTTGCGCGCCTCGGCTCCGTAAACCGTACAAATGGCGTTCGCCATCAGGTTTTCCAGTTCCAGCGTTTCGACCAGATCGGAGTTCCAGATCATCGAGCGGTCAAAAACCTTGATGTCCTTCAACTCGCCCCAGATCTTCGAAATGCGCTTGCACCCTTGCTCCAACGTATCCTGCGTGCGGAACACTGCAGCGTCTTCCTGCATGGCGCGCTGCATACGCTCGCGCAACACAGCGGTTGGCGTCGAGCCATTCGCGTGGCGCAGCTGGTCGAAGCGATCCATGATCTTGTCGACCGAAGCCATGTTCAGTGACGGGATTGCCGCGTTGCGGTCCACCACCTGACCGGCCTTGATGGCGGCGGCGCGACCAAACACGACGAGATCGATCAGTGAATTTGATCCGAGCCGGTTTGCACCATGCACCGAAGCGCAGCCTGCTTCACCAACGGCCATCAGGCCCGGCTGAATACGGTCCGGCGCTTTTGGCGTCGGGTTCAGCACTTCGCCCCAATAATTGGTCGGAATGCCGCCCATATTATAATGGACGGTCGGCAAGACCGGGATCGGCTCACGGGTAACGTCGACGCCTGCGAAAATCTTGGCCGATTCGGAAATGCCCGGCAGGCGCTCATGCAGCACAGCAGGGTCCAGATGGTCGAGATGCAGATAGATGTGGTCTTTCAGCTTGCCGACGCCACGGCCTTCGCGAATCTCCATGGTCATGCAGCGCGAAACCACGTCGCGCGACGCAAGATCCTTGGCCGAAGGCGCGTAACGTTCCATGAAGCGCTCACCTTCTGAATTGACCAGATAGCCGCCTTCGCCGCGCGCACCTTCGGTGATCAGACAGCCCGCGCCATAGATGCCGGTCGGGTGAAACTGAACGAATTCCATATCCTGCAAGGGCAGGCCCGCGCGCGCCACCATGCCGCCGCCGTCACCTGTGCAGGTGTGCGCGGACGTTGCGGAGAAATAGGCGCGGCCATACCCCCCCGTCGCCAGCACAACCATCTTGGCCGAGAAGCGGTGGATCGTGCCGTCATCGAGATTCCACGCGACGACGCCGATACAGGTGCCGTCATCATCCATGATGAGATCGAGCGCAAAATACTCGATGAAGAACTGCGCATTGTTGCGCAAGGACTGTCCGTAGAGCGTATGCAGGATGGCGTGGCCGGTGCGGTCAGCCGCTGCGCAGGTGCGCTGCACGGGTGGACCGTCGCCAAAATTCTGCATGTGCCCGCCAAACGGCCGCTGATAGATCTTGCCTTCCTCGGTGCGCGAGAATGGCACGCCATAGTGCTCAAGCTCATAAACCGCAGCCGGAGCCTCGCGGGTGAGATATTCCATGGCATCTACGTCGCCGAGCCAGTCCGAGCCCTTGACGGTATCGTAGAGGTGCCACTGCCAATGGTCCGGTCCCATATTGCGCAACGAAGCAGCAATCCCGCCCTGCGCCGCGACCGTGTGCGAGCGCGTCGGGAAAACCTTGGTGATGCACGCCGTTTTGAGGCCCTGTTCGGCCATACCGAGCGTAGCGCGCAGACCCGCACCGCCAGCCCCGACAATCACGACGTCAAATTTATGATCGACATATGTATAGGCGGAAGAAGCCTTTTCCGATGCCATTGGGTCAGGCTCCAAGTGTAAGCTTGATCAGCGCGTAGAGCGCCGAAGCGCCGATCAGAATTGTGAAAAACGTGTTGAGCATGAGCGCGAGCAGCTTCACGCCCTCATTGTGCAGATAATCCTCGATGATGCTCTGCATGCCGAGACGCATATGATACAGCACCGCAAACAGCGTTAACCCGAGTAGCAGGCCGACAAAGGGGTTTGCCAGCGCCGCGCGCGTTTCCTCATAGCTTGCGCCGTTCAGCGCAACAACGAGCCCGACAAAGAACAGTGTGAGCGGCACATTGGCGATGGCGCTGACGCGCTGCTTCCAGAAATGATCGGTGCCTTCATGGGCCGAACCATATCCGAGAACCTTTTTAAGAGGCGTTGTCATGTCGCGCATCACATCGCTCCCCTTGCAAAAATGGCGAAGAGCCAGATCAGAACTGTGATCGTCACCGAACCGATCAGCGTTGCCCACGCGATCTTCGACGCGGTATGCTTTTCCATGCCGGTTGCGGTATCCCAGATCAGATGTCGAATACCACCGAGCATGTGATGAATGAGCGCCCAAGTGTATCCGAACAGCACGAGGCGCCCGATCAGAGTGCCAAACAGCCAGCTTACGAAATCAAAATATTGGGCATCGGTCGCGGCCGCGATCAACCACCAAACCACGAGCAACGTGCCAAAATAGAGCGCACCACCAGTGATTCGATGTACGATCGACATCGCCATGGTGATGGTCATTTTATAAACCGAGAGGTGCGGCGATAACGGACGCGCCTTTTTTCCCGGCGCTTGGGTGGCTGTGGACTGGCTCATGGCTCCCCTGACGTCGCTTGTCCTTCTGAACCGGACGGGCCGGTTCTAATCGCTTTTTGCACTGCGTCAAAGACGAAAAACACTTTCGGCAGCACTATTTAACGCGGAAAATAGTCTTAATCGATTGAACCGCTTGCCGCACCGCCAGCATATCCGACTGTGGAAATTAACCATAATTAACGAATGCGCTGATCTTACCCCTTTGGCGGCCTTTAAAGAGAGTTAATAAATCGTTAACGTAAGCATTGAGGAGGCTTGCATCTCATGGCTGGGGAGACAGGCTCAATGCAGTTGATGAAATCATTTCTATGTGCGGCAGCTGTGGCGGCTGTAACGGCGACCGGCGCGATTGCGCAGGATTTTGCCTACGCGGATTCGTACGGCAATCTGGTTATCGAGAGCGCGGCTGGCTACAAGCGCATTCTGGTCGGGCGCGGTCGCGATGCGGACCGCGTAAACAATTACCTCGACCGGGGACAGCAGCGGCGCCAGCCTGCGGAGTATGTGCTGCCGCGCAAGCTTTACCTTGGTTATCGCGATTGCTATCGGCCGGGCGCTTTCGTCAAGGGACGGTCCTACATGTATGGTCTGGCCGAAGGCGAAATGCCCGTACTTTCGGATTGCCGGTAGGCGCGCCATGAGTCTCGCGCTGGACCTTCCGCGCAGATCATCGAGGGGCTTTCGCAAACTTGGCTTTGCGGGCGAATTGCTGATTGCGATATTGGGCGGCGCGACAATTGGCGTTTCCGGCGCATTTGCACTTGCAGACGCAGAGCAGCAGCCAGCGCAGGTCGAAGAGGTACATACCGAACCGATTCGGGCAACACCTGAAGCGCTGGCCAAGCCCATGAAGTTCACGCTCACCGGCGACGGTGTGCTGATCGCGCAGGGCAGCATCGAACCCGGCACGGCAGCTAAGTTCGAAGCCAAATTGCAAGCGCTTGGCGAGAGTGTGAAGGCGGTATCGCTGAATTCGCCGGGCGGCTCGCTGAACGAAGCCATGTCGATGGCGCGCCAGGTTCGCGCGCATAGTTTGGCGACCGAGGTGGCAGATGGCGCGATCTGTGCGTCGTCTTGCCCGCTTCTGTTTGCAGGTGGCGTTGAGCGAACGGCAGGATCACGGGCCGCAATCGCGGTGCATCAGTTCTATACCCGACCGGTTCCCGGACTGCGCGGCAGTATCGACGCGATGTCCGACGCGCAGCTTACCACCGCGCGCGTGTCTCGACATTTGCTGGAAATGGGTATCGATCCTGCTGCGTGGCTCCATGCGCTCGATACACCACCAACCTCACTCTATTATTTCTCGACATGGGAACTGGCGGAGTATCATTTCACGACGGGGCGCCAAGCTCCGTCGGATGATGGTGTGTTTGGCGCGCTGGCGCACTTTCTGGAAACGATTTAGCCAGATTTCACCCTCATCCGCCCAGGCTTCGATTCAATTCCAATCGCGAATGTCGACGAAGTGACCTTCGATAGCCGCGGCGGCGGCCATTGCTGGCGAGACGAGATGCGTGCGGCCCTTGAAGCCCTGACGGCCTTCGAAGTTGCGGTTTGACGTCGATGCGCAACGCTCGTGCGGCTTCAGCCGGTCGTCGTTCATGGCGAGGCACATGGAGCAACCCGGCTCGCGCCAGTCAAAACCAGCTTCGATGAAGATCTTGTGCAGGCCTTCGGCTTCCGCCTGCTCCTTCACCAGACCGGAACCCGGAACGATCATCGCATTGACTGTCGAAGCTACCTTGCGGCCTTCGACAACCTTTGCAACGGCGCGCAAATCCTCAATACGACCATTGGTGCACGAGCCGATGAAAACGCGGTCAACCGCGATGTCGGTGATCTTCGTGCCCGGCTTCAGACCCATATATTCAAGCGCGCGATGCTTGGAGCGGCGCTTGTTTTCATCCTCGATTTCCTCGGGATCCGGCACAACGCCCATAACGGATGCGACGTCTTCCGGCGATGAACCCCACGTAACGATGGGAGGCAGCTTTGCAGCGTCCAGCACGATTACCTTGTCGAAATGCGCACCCTCATCGGTGTGCAGCGTTTTCCAATAATCGACGGCCATGTCCCACGCCGCACCTTTCGGCGCTTTCGGGCGGCCGTTGATATAGGCAAAGGTAGTCTCGTCCGGCGCAATGAGGCCTGCGCGCGCGCCGCCTTCGATGGACATGTTGCAGATGGTCATGCGGCCTTCCATCGACAGCGAACGGATTGCCTCGCCCGCATATTCGATCACATAGCCGGTTCCGCCCGCCGTTCCAATTTCGCCGATGATGGCGAGGATGATGTCCTTCGCAGTCACGCCTGCCGGCAACTGACCATCGACACGCACAAGCATGTTCTTGGCCTTCTTCTGGATCAGCGTCTGCGTCGCCAGCACGTGCTCGACTTCCGAAGTGCCGATGCCATGCGCGAGCGCACCGAATGCGCCATGCGTCGAGGTATGGCTGTCGCCGCAAACAATCGTCATGCCCGGCAGGGTGAAGCCCTGTTCCGGGCCGACAATGTGTACGATACCCTGACGGTTATCGTTCTCGGAATAATATTCGACGCCGAAGTCTGCCGCGTTCTTCGCCAACGCTTCAACCTGAATGCGGCTTTCCTCATTCTTGATGCCGAAGCGGCGATCAGGTGAGGTTGGCACGTTGTGGTCAACGACGGCAAGCGTCTTTTCCGGGTGGCGCACGGAACGGTTAGCCATGCGCAAACCTTCAAAGGCTTGAGGACTGGTCACTTCGTGCACGAGGTGACGGTCGATGTAGAGCAGGCAAGTGCCGTCCTGCTGACGGTCGACAACGTGATCATCGAAAATCTTGTCATAAAGGGTGCGTGGAGCGCTCATTTGCGTAAATCCGTCGATTAGAATTTTGGAAAGCCCGGCTTGGGCTGAAACGAAACCAGTGGGGTCGTTCAGGCGGGAAGTCGACTCGTCAGCGCGCCAGAAATCCGCGCAAAGAACCGTGCCGGCAGGCGTTTCTTGTCCTGCAGCACGAACCCTTTGTAGTGCGGATCCGAAAATAGCCGTTCCATGCGCCGCCTAATAACAGTCTTTTGCGGTGGCGGCAATCGAACACCGCGCCGCGCGCGCTAGTCGTGCGGTTTGGAGTCCTGCGCACCCGGTTTCTCAAACTTCGGCTTGCGCTCCATACTCTGCAGAACCATGAGCACGATCAGTGTCAGCAGCGTGCCCAGCCCGGCGATTTGCCAGAAGCCAAGCCCGGCGGAAAGGCCAATCGCTCCGGCCAGCCACATGCCCGCACCCGTGGTAAGGCCATGCACTTCGCCCTTCGCAAACAGTATCGTACCCGCCGCAAGAAAGGCGATGCCTGCCGTTACCGCTTCCACGGCGCGGATCGGGTCGAACTTGAAAAGTTCGCCCTCAAACATCGGAGCGTGCGCAATCTCGACGGTTAGAATGCCGAAGGTAGCAGCCGCCACGCACACGAGAATATGCGTGCGCAAACCGGCGGGGCGATTGTTCACTTCGCGCTCGTAGCCGATTGCTGCGCCGAAAATTGCCGCAAGCAACAGACGCGCCGCAATGACCGGAAATGAAACATAGGTCGGATGGCCAAATTCTTCGACAAGCGCTTCCATGAGAACCCCTCAAAACTGTTGGGCGCAAAACGCGGCCAACAAAATTGGGTTCCCTTGTGCCGGTTAATGTTCCGGCGCAGTTGTCGTGTTGAAACGCATTCGGCGTTCCAGCGCGCGCAGCGCAAGCGAAAGCCCGATTGTCAGGATCAGGTAGATATAGGCAACGATGGAATATGTTTCGAAGAACCTGAACGAGCCCGACGCATAGATTTTGCCCATCTGCGTGATGTCCGCGACACCAAGCACGGAAACCAGCGAACTGTCCTTCACCATCGCCACGAAGTCATTGCTATAGGGCGGCAGGATAGTGCGGAAGGCTTGCGGCCAGACGACATGGCGAAACCGGCGATAGCGACCAAGCCCAAGCGCCTTCGCAGCCTCAACCTGCCCAACCTCGACGGACTGAATGCCCGCGCGAAAGATTTCGGCGATGAATGCGGAATAGCCAATGGTCAAAGCGATGATCGCGCGCCATTCCAGCGAGAAGTCCCGAACCGACGCTTCCCCCAATAGACCCAACGCCTGCAACGGTTGTGTCAGCACATTCCAGAGCGCAACCATCGCTGGCGCACCCACAAAGGCGATCCAGAAAAGCAGGACCAGCATAGGCACGCCGCGCACGATCTCGATGTAGAATCGCGCAATCTGGCTGATGACGGTAGAACGCGACAGGCCCATCAACGCCACTGCCAATCCAAGCGCCGAGGCCAGCGCATAGCCAATCAGCGTGACGCGAACCGTGACGCCGACGCCCTTGGCGACGGTTGCGAATACCTGCGAATAAAGCCCGCTCGTGGCGATCAGCACAGCCACGGCGATAGCAATAAGGATCGCGGCAACCAGCCAGTACGGAAAATCCGGCCGCAGCGTTCTGCGCTTGACTGTCATCGAATAGGATGCGCCGTTACTGGCCCATCTTATATTCGAGGAACCATTTGCGATTCAGCTTGTCGAGCGTTCCATCGGCCTTGAGCGCTGCAATCGCCTGATTCACGGGCGCAACGAGGTCAGACCCCTTCTTGAAGATGAAGCCGAAATCCTCGGTGCCAAGTGGTCCGCCCACCATTTTCAGCGCACCGTCGGAAGCGTCCACGTAGCCCTGTCCGGCCGTGCCATCGGTCAAGACCGTATCGACGTCACCGGTCTTCAGAGCCTGCACGCTGGCGCCGAATGTTTCGAACAGCTTGATGCGTGGGTTCTGCTCATTGCCATCGAGAACGCTATATACGGCGGTGTAGAATGGCGTCGTGCCAGCCTGTGCGCCGACAAGCCCATCCTTGAAAGCGGCAAAACTCTTGGCATCGTTGAAGCGATCCTCATTGCCACGCACGAGCATGAACTGTTCGGAGCGCATATAGGGGTCGGAGAAATCGACCTTCTCCTTGCGATCTTCCTTGATCGTGATGCCCGTCATGCCGATGTCGTACTGGCCGTCCGACACTGCCTGAATCATCGCGTCCCAGGAAACGTTCTTGTATTCCACCTTGAAATTCAGCCGCTTGGCGATTTCGTTCATCGCATCATATTCCCAGCCGATGGCCTGTCCGGTCTTGGGATCCACAAATTGAAGCGGCGGATAGGCGTTCTCAGTGACAACGGTGACTGACTTGCCACCGAGGTCCGGCAAGGATTGAGCCACGGCGACAGTTGAAAAAAGGCCCAGCAGACCTGCAAGAAAATATCTAAGAACCATGATGCGCTCCGGAAAAAGGCGCGCAATCGCGCCCGCGATGTGCGAAGTTTAGCCGCTGCATCAAACGTTGCAAGCGGCTCGCATGCACTTGCAGCACTCAGCCAGGAAACTTATTTTCGAAGACCGCCAAACAGGCGCCAGAAATTTCTGGCATAGTGACAGCGGTTATTGCAGAAGCTCCCGACAGGAGACGCATGTGCAGGTAGGCAACGCCCACTACCGATTCGAAAAGGATCTGCCCAAGAAGGCAGTGCTTTTTCCCCTGAGCGGCGCGCTCTTGTTGCCCGGCGGGCGTCTGCCGCTGAATATTTTCGAACTGCGCTATTTGCAGATGATCGATTTCGCGCTTTCGAGCGACCGGCTCATAGCCATGATCCAGCCCGCGCTGGATGGCGCGATCCGCTCTGATGGCGAACCGGAATTGTGCAAGGTTGGCTGCCTCGGGCGCATCGTGTCTGTTTCGGAAACGGGAGACGGGCGTTATCTCATCGCCCTCCAAGGCGTGTGCCGCTTCCGCATAGTGGAGGAGGCGAACGTCAAAACACCCTTCCGGCAAGCGAAGATTGCGCCCTTCCTGACCGATATTGCGGAAGACCAAGGCGCGGAAAAGGTTGACCGCACGGCTCTCCTGAACACGTTTCGCGCCTTCCTTGAAGCGAACGACATGGAGGCCGATTGGGAAGGCGTCAACAATGCCGGCAATGCGACGCTGGTCAATGCGCTTTCCATGATGGCTCCTTATGGTCCCGCTGAAAAGCAGGCGCTACTCGAAGCGCCAGACCTTCGCACGCGCGCCGAAACTCTGGTCGCAATCACCGAAATTGCGTTGGCCCGCGACCGCGACGATTATGTCGCCAACCTTCAATAAAGGGGGCGATCATGAAACGCACATCGAAATCCAAGGTCGTTACCCACGAGCAGCCGATCGATATTCGTATGCTCGAAATGCTCGCATGCCCTTTGACCAAAGGGCCGCTGACTTGGGATCCTGCGCGTAGCGAGTTGATCTCGCGAGTTGCCAAACTGGCCTATCCGGTAAGGGATGGCATTCCGGTAATGTTGCCTTCCGAAGCCCGGTCTGTTGACGACGACTAAGGTCAATTTTCGGAAGTTAGCTATTCATCTGCGAATTTTGGCCTCGCATCTTCACGCGCGAATAGTTAAATGCAGCCCGAGAGCGAGACTGGCCGAAGAAAAACGAGAACGAAATGGCCCGCATTTACCAAACAAGAGCATGGGGCGAGCAACTTTCGCCCTCCCTGGACGAGCTGGAACTGCTTGCGCTTGAAAAATACGCAGGCTTGCCGGCGGATTTCCGCGATTTGACGGGCGAACTCGTCATCCAGATCGCAGATTTCCCGACCGATGAGATTATGGATGCACTGTCTTTAGAGACACCATTCGATCTGCTGGGCTTGTTCGAAGGGCGCGGCATAGCAGAGCGCTGGAACCCTGCGACCGGCGAGGGACCGAACCGTATCACGCTCTATCGCCGCGCGATCCTGGACTATTGGTCCGAGAACGAAGAGACGCTGGGTTCGATCATTAACCATGTGCTCATCCACGAGATAGGCCACCATTTCGGCCTTTCCGATGACGACATGGCGCACATCGAAAGCTCGGTCGAGTAAGCTCAGAAGTCCCCGAGCTTGATCAGCGGATCGTACTCAACACCATCGACATCTTTGACGACTGACTGGCCACAGCGCATCGTCTTGGTTTCTGCGTCGAATGCGTAAGTCGGCGAGCCGTAAAGGTGCCAGCCCTTGTTCAGCGCGTTCGTCACCTTGTGACAGAAACTCGAATCGTCTGGACCGCTCAAGAATCGGTAAAGTCTCATGATTGGCGCTCCGTTATTGTTGCCGCCCTGGCAATGAGCCGTTCGGCCTGACTGAGGTGAAGCCGCTCGACCATGCGTCCATTGAAGGAAATGACGCCCTTGCCCGCATTCTCCGGCAGAGCAAAGGTGGCCACAACCGCCCGCGCTTCCTCCAAAGCCTCCGGCGGTGGCGCAAACGCTTTGTTTGCCGCATCGATTTGCGACGGATGGATCAAGGTCTTGCCGTCAAAGCCCATCTGCGCAGCCTGACGGCATTGATCTTCGAACACCGTCGCATTGCTGAAATCGTTGAGCGGGCCATCCAGCACGTCCAGACCGCCCGCCCGCGCCGCCATAACGATATGCGCCAGATGTGGAGCCAGAAAGCGCCGATCATTCGTAACCGCTATGCCAGTTTCCTTGGCAAGATCGTTCGTGCCCACCACGAAGCAGGACAATCGCGCGGCGCGGTCACGTCCGAGTTCTGCAATCGGGCCGAGATTGAGCATCGCGCGCGGCGTCTCGATCATCGCCCAGATGCGGAGATCGGCGTCTTCCTCGTCCAGCACTTCATCCGCATCATGAATGTCACGGGGCGTAGCAACTTTCGGCAGCAGAATTGCATCGGGACGACAGGCGCGCGCAGCGGCCAGATCGTCCGCGCCCCATTCGGTCGTAAGCCCGTTGATGCGAATGACTTTTTCTGCGCCGCCCTTCTGGAATGTCCCGAAAACCTGTTTCAGGCGTTCGCGAGCAGCCGCTTTTTCAGCCGGAGCAACGGCATCTTCAAGATCGAAGATAATCGCATCGCAATTGAGGCTGCCAACCTTGGCGAGCGCCTTCTCATTGGAAGCCGGAACATAGAGAACGGAGCGGCGCGGGCGAAAGGTCTGATCTTGCATCGCGCATCTATGCCGCGCACCCGCCCGCGTGGCAAGGCTGGACCAGCGCGTGGATGCGCCAGAGCGCTTGACAGACGCCGCGTCGTGGCGTTTCGAAGGCCGCAGCGTGCCGGAGGCTGAATTGAACTACGACATCATAATTGTGGGCGGGGCGATTGTTGGAAGCTCCGCCGCCTATTTCCTCCGCAAGGAAGGATTTAGCGGAACCATTGCCTTGATCGAGCGCGACCCGCAATTCGAGCATTCGGCCACGACGCTTTCAGCCGCCTCCATCCGCCAGCAGTTTTCGATTCCTGAAAACATCCGGCTTTCGCAGTTTACGCTCGGCCTGTTTCGGCGGCTCAAGGAAGAGTTCGGCGCGGACGCCGATATTGGTTTCCGCGAGGGCGGCTATCTGTTGCTGGCATCGCCGGAAGGCGCGCCGGTGCTTGCCTCCAACCATCAAATCCAGAAGGCCGAAGGTGCAGATGTAGTTCTGGAAGACGCCGAAGCACTCGCGCGCAGGTTCAGCTGGCTTTCGACCGAAGGCGTTGCGGCAGGTGCCTATGGCCTGTCTGGCGAAGGCTGGTTCGATGCCCACGCGATGCTGATGCTTTTCCGCAAGGCGCTGCGCACGATGAATGTCGATCTCATCAAGAGCGAAGTGAGCGCCATTGAACGCGACGGCAATCGCGTTACCGGCGTGACGCTGGAGGATGGCCGTCGTCTCGGCGCCGGCACGATCATCAACGCAGCCGGGCCAAATGCCGGGGTGGTTGCCAACATGGCTGGCATCGTTCTGCCGGTCGAGCCGCGCAAGCGCACGGTCTTCGTTTTCGAGGCGCGCGAACAATATGGCGACATGCCGCTGCTGGTCGATCCGAACGGCATTTATGTTCGTCCCGAAGGCTCCGTATACATCACCGGAGGTGCCGAATCGGAAGATGGCGAAGCCGCCGCAGACCCGAAAGATTTCGATCCTGACTGGGGTCTGTTTGAAGATATGATCTGGCCGACGCTCGCCAATCGCATTCCGGCCTTTGAGGCTATCAAGCTGACCCGAGCGTGGGCAGGCCACTATGATTACAACACGCTGGACCAGAACGGTGTTATTGGCCCGCATCCAGAGGTCGCCAACTTCATCTTCGCCAACGGTTTTTCCGGCCACGGCCTGCAACAGGCTCCGGCAGTAGGCAAATCACTTGCCGAGCTGATCGTGCATGGCGGCTATCGCACCATCGATTGCTCAGCATTCGGCTATGCACGCATTCCGGCGGGACGCGCTTTCTGCGAACTGAATATTATCTGATCCCTTTGATTCAACCGGTAGTTTGTGTAAAGCGAACCCAAAGCCAATTTCCCGAACCAGATGACGGGTGGAAGCATGGACAAGTTCACAAAGCTGACGGGCGTTGCCGCGCCGTTGCGCATCGTCAACATCGATACCGACATGATAATCCCGAAGGATTATCTGAAAACGATCAAGCGCACCGGCCTGGCCAAAGGGCTGTTCGCAGAGATGCGGTTCAACGAAGAGGGTCACGAGAACCCCGATTTCGTGCTGAACAAGCCAGCCTATCGCAAGGCGCAAATCCTTGTCGCTGGTGACAATTTCGGCTGCGGGTCGAGCCGTGAGCACGCGCCCTGGGCGCTGCTGGATTTCGGCATTCGCTGCGTGATTTCCACCAGCTTCGCCGACATCTTCTATAATAACTGCTTCAAGAACGGCATTCTGCCGGTCGTCGTCAGCCCGGAAGACCTCGAAAAGCTGCTCGACGATGCAGACCGCGGTGCAAATGCGACCCTGACCGTCGATCTCGAAGAGCAGGAAATCCGCGGCCCGGATGGCGGCGTCGTGAAATTCTCCATTGATGAGTTCCGTCGTCACTGCTTGCTGAATGGTCTGGACGACATTGGGCTGACGCTCGAAAAATCCAGCGCAATCGATAATTTCGAGAAGAAGACCGCCGAAAGCCGCCCCTGGGCATGAGCCGAAAGCTCATTTCGACCGGCTCGCCGTTTGAGAAAACGGCGGGCTATAGCCGTGCCGTGGTTCAAGGCGAATGGTGCTTCGTTTCCGGCACGACCGGCTACGACTATTCCAGCATGACCATGCCGGAGAGCGTGGAAGATCAGACACGCAACTGCCTTGCCACCATTGCCGCGGCGCTCGCAGAGGGCGGGTTTGAAATGGCCGACGTGGTGCGCGCGCATTATTACATCACCGATCAATCCTTTGTTGATCGGGTATTCCCCATTCTCGGCGAGACATTTGGCGACATTCGCCCAGCTGCGACGATGATCGTGTGCCAGCTCAACAAGCCGGAAATGAAAATCGAGATTGAAGTGACAGCGCTTAAGCGCGGCTGAACCTTCTTGCCATCGACACGCGGGCGCGCTAGCGAAGCGCGCAAACATTTTCAGGGACATCAACATGGCAGCGCGCAAGCTTTTCCTCCTCTCCGGCGACGGCATCGGCCCAGAAGCAATGGCCGAGGTGAAAAAGATAATAGCCGCCATGAACAAAACCGGCGCGGGTTTTGAAACCGAAGAAGGCCTTGTCGGCGGTTGTGCTTATGATGCGCATGGAAAGGCAATTTCCGAAACCGACATGGAAAAGGCGCTCGCCGCCGATGCAGTTCTGTTCGGCGCGGTTGGTGGTCCGAAGTGGGACAGCGTGCCTTACGAGGTTCGCCCGGAAGCCGGATTGCTGCGCCTGCGCAAAGATCTCGCGCTGTTCGCAAACCTGCGTCCAGCCATCTGCTATCCGGCGCTGGCCGATTCCTCCTCGCTGAAGAAGGACATCATCGAAGGTCTGGACATCCTGATCGTTCGCGAACTGACAGGCGGTGTCTATTTCGGAGAACCGAAGGAAATCATCGACCTTGGCAATGGTCAGAAGCGCGGCATCGATACGCAGGTCTATGACACGTTCGAAATAGAACGCATTTCCGGCGTTGCGTTTGAGCTTGCCCGCACGCGCAAGAACCACGTTACCTCGATGGAAAAGCGCAATGTGATGAAGTCCGGCGTTCTGTGGAACGAAGTCGTGACGCAAACGCACAAGGCGAAATATTCCGACGTGAAGCTGGATCATATGCTGGCCGACGCGGGCGGCATGCAGCTCGTGCGCTGGCCCAAGCAGTTCGACGTCATCGTGACTGACAATCTGTTCGGCGACATGCTGTCGGACGTTGCCGCCATGCTGACCGGTTCGCTCGGCATGTTGCCTTCCGCCTCGCTCGGCGCACCGGATGCCAAGACCGGCAAGCGCAAGGCGCTTTATGAGCCCGTGCATGGTTCCGCGCCGGACATTGCCGGTCAGGGCATCGCCAACCCCATCGCCATGATCGCCTCTTTCGCCATGTGCCTGCGCTATTCGTTTGGCATGGTTGCGGAAGCCGACAGTCTCGAAGCTGCAATTGCCGCGGTGCTGGACGATGGCCTGCGCACCAGGGACATTATGTCCGCTGGAATGCAGGAAGTCGGCACCACCGCCATGGGCGACGCAATTCTTGCCAAGTTCCTCGCGTAAGGCGCATTGACTCGCGGCGCATTCCGCGCGATAGCGCTGCCGCGAACGGAGCGAAAATGTTGAGCCATTCGGCCATCATTACTGTTGATCTCTCCGGCTTCGGACATGACGTCCGCAGCCGGGATGTGCCTGCGCGCCTCCGCTCCACGAAAACCACGGCCAAAAAAACCACCGTCACCACGGTCTGATCTCCCTTGGCCAATCCGCCCTCTCCCCGGGTAAGGCCCGAGGGAGGCGGGACCCGCGAGGCCGGCGGGTTCTTCTCCAAACCAAGCGGAGAGCGACAGGAGACTTTTTGCGATGGGTTTCAAGGTAGCTATTGTCGGCGCAACGGGGAATGTTGGCCGCGAAATGCTGAATATTCTGGAAGAGCGGGGCTTTCCCGCCGACGAGGTGGTGGCGCTCGCTTCCCGCCGCAGCCAGGGCACCGAAGTGTCTTATGGCGACCGCACCTTGAAGGTTAAGTCGCTGGACACTTACGACTTTTCTGACACCGACATCTGCCTGATGTCGGCAGGCGGCAATGTGTCAAAGGAATGGTCGCCCAAGATCGGCAAGCAGGGCTGCATCGTTATCGATAACTCGTCCGCTTGGCGCTATGACGCTGATGTGCCGCTGATCGTGCCGGAAGTTAACCCCGACGCTATTGCCGGCTACACCAAGAAGAACATTATCGCGAACCCGAACTGCTCGACCGCGCAGATGCTGGTGGCGCTCAAGCCGTTGCACGATGCCGCGACCATCCAGCGCGTTGTCGTCTCGACCTATCAGTCAGTTTCCGGCGCTGGCAAGGAAGGCATGGACGAGCTGTTCACCCAATCGCGCGCGGTGTTCGTGGCCGATCCGGTGGAGGCGAAGAAGTTCACCAAGCGCATCGCCTTCAACGTCATTCCGCATATCGATGTGTTCATGGAAGACGGCTTCACCAAGGAAGAGTGGAAGATGGTCGCCGAGACCAAGAAGATGCTCGATCCCAAGATCAAGGTGACCGCGACTTGCGTGCGTGTGCCCGTGTTCATCGGCCATTCGGAATCCGTGAACCTGGAGTTTGAAAAGCCCATCACTGCCGACGAAGCGCGTGACATCCTGCGCGATGCGCCGGGCTGCGTCGTGATCGATAAGCGCGAAAACGGCGGCTACATCACCCCGATCGAGAGCGCCGGCGAAGACGCGACCTACATTTCCCGCATCCGCGAGGATGGCACGGTAGAGAATGGCCTGGCCATGTGGATCGTCTCGGACAATCTGCGCAAGGGCGCAGCGTTGAATGCGGTCCAGATCGCGGAACTGCTGATCGCCCGCGGCCTCATCACGCCGAAGAAGAAGGCGGCGTAGTCCGCCTCATTGCTGCGAGCGCGCCATCCTCGGGCTTGTCCCGAGGATCTACGCACGTTCATTATCCCTCATCCGCCTGCCGGCACCACCCAGCCCTCCGCTATGGCTCCGGGCGTTCGTCATTTGAAAAGCCCATTTTGGGGCTTTTCATCCGCTTCGCGGACCACTCCTCAGCCCTCAAGGGGAGAAGGGGGCTAATTGGGACGTCCCGCTGTATCTACAACGCTTGCAATTGAAGACGGGCTTTGAAATTTCTGCTTCTTCCCTTTTGAGGTAAGGTGCCGGCAGGCGGATGAGGGGTGCCGGCACAAACAAAAAGGCGGGCCAAAAGCCCGCCCTTTTTCACTCAGTGCGTTCCAGCAAAACTTATTCGCTGGCGGCAGCTTCTTCTGCCGGAGCTTCAGCAGCGGAAGCAGCAGCGGCTGCAGCAGCTTCTTCAGCCTGCTTCTGCAAAGCGACGCGCTCCTGCGCCTTCTTGCCCGGAACAGCCTTGGTCGGGTTGCTGCGAGCCGGACGCTTGGCAATGCCAGCCTGATCGAGGAAGCGCAAAACGCGGTCGGTCGGCTGCGCACCCTGCGAGAGCCAATGGCCAACGCGGTCAGCGTCGAGCTTCACGCGCTCTGCATCCTTGGCGAGCGTCGGGTTCCACGAGCCAATCGCTTCGATGAAACGGCCATCGCGCGGCGAACGCGCATCAGCAACGACGATGTGATAGTAAGGGCGCTTCTTTGCTCCCGCGCGGGAAAGGCGGATTTTCAGTGACATTTAAGTTCTCCTAAAGCTCTAAGATCTGCGATTGGTTTTCCGGTCTCATCGATGGACGAGATCGACGTCATTTCTTCCTTCATTGACCGCCTCGTGATGTCGGATCACGTTGGCGATAAGGAAATTCAGGAACTTCTCAACGAAGTCGGGATTGAAGCGCGCGTCAGCGGCAAGGCGCCGAAGACGCTCGATCTGCTCGGCCTCGCGTACCTTGTCGGCAGGCGGCAGATTGTGTTGCGTCTTCAGATAGCTGACGGCTTCCGTGCAGCGAAATCGCTCAGCCAACATGTAAACGATGGCCGCGTCTATATTGTCGATCGATGCGCGCAGGTCTTTCAGCAGCACGCGGGCGCGTTCAACGTCTTCCTGTTCCGATGCCATCCTATTCCCTCACTTCTTCTTGCCGAAACCCGGCAATCCGCCGGGCCCGCCAAGACCTGGCAGCTTTAGCCCACCCGGCAGACCCGGAAGCCCGCCGCTGCCCAAACCGGGCAAGCCACCCGGCAGGCCCTTGCCCAAGCCAGCAGCTTCCGCTTGCTTTTGCAGCGCTTCGAGCTGCTTCGGGTCCATTTTGGAAAGGTCGGGCATTCCGCCCATGCCACCCATGCCGCCAAGGCCCATTTTGGACGCGAGGCCGCCCATCATCTGGCGCATCATGCCGCCGCCTTTTCCCTTGCCGCCCATCGCCTTCATCATGTCGGCCATGCCGCGATGCATTTTCAGCAGCCGGTTGATCTCGGCAGCATCCGTGCCGGAACCGGCTGCGATGCGCTTCTTGCGGCTGTGCTTGAGCATATCTGGATTGGCGCGCTCAGCCTTGGTCATCGACGATATGATTGCGAGTTGGCGCTTGAACATGGAATCGTCCAGCCCCGCCGCTGCCATCTGATCCTTCATTTTGCCAACGCCGGGCATCATGCCCATAATGCCGCCCATGCCGCCCATCTTCTGCATCTGGCGAAGCTGATCACCAAGATCGTCGAGATCAAACTTGCCGGACTGCATCTTCCTGGCCATCGCCGCCGCTTTTTCAGCGTCGATGTGTTCGGCAGCTTTTTCGACAAGCGAAACGATGTCGCCCATGCCGAGAATGCGATCAGCGATGCGCTTGGGATAAAACTCCTCAAGCCCTTCCATCTTTTCGCCGGTGCCGATCAGCTTGATCGGCTTGCCCGTAACTGCACGCATGGAAAGGGCCGCGCCGCCGCGTCCGTCGCCATCCATACGGGTCAGCACGATGCCCGTAATACCAACGCGGGAATCGAAGTTGGTGGCGAGGTTCACAGCGTCCTGACCGGTCAGCGAGTCTGCGACCAGCAGAATTTCATGCGGGTTCGCGGCCTTCTTGATGTCGGCCATTTCGACCATCAAAGGCTCGTCGATATGTGTACGACCAGCGGTGTCGAGGATCACCACATCATGACCGCCGAGCTTGGCAGCCTGCACGGCGCGGCGCGCAATCTCCACGGGCCCCTGGCCCGCAATGATCGGCAGCGTTGCAACATGGACCTGCTCGCCTAGCTGGCGAAGCTGCTCCTGCGCAGCAGGCCGACGCGTATCGAGCGAGGCCATCAGGACCTTCTTGCCCTGTTTCTCGGTCATTCGCTTGGCGATCTTGGCCGAGGTGGTCGTCTTGCCGGAGCCCTGCAGGCCCACCATCATGAGAACCACCGGCGCGGGCGCGTTCAGGTCGATGGGAACGCCTTCGGCGCCCAGCATTTCGACAAGCTCGTCATGGACGATCTTGACGACCATCTGGCCGGGCTTGATCGACTTCAGAACTTCCGCGCCAACTGCCTTGGACCGGATCTTGTCCACGAAGGAACGGATCACATCGATCTGCACGTCGGCCTCAATCAGCGCGCGACGCACTTCGCGCAGCGCAGCCGACACGTCTGCTTCCGACAGCGCGCCTCGTCCGGTCAGATTGTTCAGGATTGAGCCTAGGCGTTCCTGAAGTGATTCAAACATCCAAATCTTCCTTGTCTCTGGCGTGAGCCCGAGAGGTAGGGTGCCAGCGAAGCTCCGGCAACAAGCCGCCCAAAACCAAAAAGCACCCGGGGGCGCATCGCGCTGCCGGGTGTTGGCCTCCGGGATCTGTTTATACCTTTAAGGGGTCCCGGTCGGCGGCTCGGAGTGAAACTCGTCGCTGAATTGCCGCGCTTACACAGCAAAACAGCGCTAAAGTCAAGTTCTGCGCTGCTTGTGAGGCACATCGGCGCACAGGGAGGCAATAATGGTTGTCGAAACTCTGGCCGCAGCTGCAACACCGGGCGTGCCCTTGCCCACAACCTCAGCCGAGCGCATCACAGTGCTCGCGCATTTTCACCGGGCTGAGATTGGACGCATGGGAAGCTGGCGCGACCGCATCGACCGAACGTCGAACTGGGCGATCACGGTTGTGGCGGCGATGTTGTCCGTTTCCCTGTCTACGCCCAATGCGCACCAGGGCGTGCTTCTGTTCGCCATGCTGCTGGTTTTCCTGCTGCTGCGCATCGAAGCGCGCCGCTATCGCTTTTTCGATGTTTACCGCGCGCGTGTGCGGCAGTTCGAACGCCATTATTTTGCGCAGATTTTCTCGCCAGCGCAGGACTACGCGTCCAACTGGCAACAGATTCTTGGCGAAAACCTGCGCGAACCGCGCTTTCGAATATCGCACGCGGACGCCTTCGCGCGACGGCTACGCCGGAATTACGTCTGGATGTTTATGATTCTTCTTCTGGCATGGGTGCTTAAGATCTCTTCGCCCGAACTCGGCGCCATCACGCCGAGCATTCACGAGGGCATTCTGAACGCCAATCTGGGACCCATTCCAGGCATCGCGGTAGTGGTTGGTGTCGGCCTGTTCTATGCCTACCTCGCTTACGCCTATTTCCGCCCCTCCGACGATGCGGATGAAGCGGGTTATGGCGAGGTACACGTCTAACCGGAAACCTTCAGCGGCGAGCGCGAATGCAATAGCAGCAGCGCCGTCAGGCCAACGCAGACAACGCCGACAGCACCGAGCGCTAATGCAAAATCATTGCCCATCGCCGGGTCATTGATCGGCACACCTCGGAAAAGTGCCAGGCCTGCAAACTCATCCTGATGCGCAACCAGCGCAAAGCCGAACAGATTATTGCCCATATGGACACCGAAGGCAGCGCCAAGATTTCCTGTCAGCCAAACCAGAAACATCATCAGCGCGGTGAGCGTGCCGATGCTGATCACGACCAATGCCAGTTGCGATGCGGACATTTGCGGCGTCAGGTGCAGACCAATGAACATGATGCTCGGCAGCACCGCCCATATCCACGGACTGCGAAAGCGATTGGCAAGATTCCGCGGCAGATAGCCTCTGAACAACAACTCTTCGGAAGAAGTCTGCACAAAACACAGCGCAAGAACGGGCACAATGAAAACGAGCCATGTGCCTATATCCAGCGCCGTGCGTTCAAATTGCGGATTGAGAATGTAAATCAGCACCTCGGAAAGCACGGAGGTTAGAAACACTGCCAGCAATCCCTTCGCGAAATCTCCGAAGTTGATGCGCCGCGACACGCCCAGCACATTGCTGAACGGTTCGCGATGGATAAAGCGCGTTGCAATCCACACGCCGATCCAGATTCCGATGAAACTTGCAAGGGTCGCCAGCGTGCCGATCTTCGAACTGAAGAAGGCCAGCGGATCGGCGCTCCGATCTAGAAGTGCGGGCAGACCGGCCAGCAGTGAGGTGCCGAGCCAGCACAGGCCGATGACTACTATGCCGAACAGCAAGCGCCACAGGCTTACCCGACGAGGAGGGCTGGATCTGTAGGCTTCAAAGGCAGGGCTATGCATGGCTGATCGGTCCGGTTCCACTGAGACAACCATAGATAGACAGGTTCCGGTTACTGACAGGTCAACTGCGTGTAAGCGTCACGCGCGCAACACTCGCGCCTAATTGAATGCATGTTGAGTGCGTTTCATGTAACAAAACACTTGATTGCGCCTCATTTCTTGGTTGTAAGCCCGTTAACGACGTTGCGTTTAGTAAGTGATTTGTGGTGTGCGGAGCCTTCGCCACAATCAAAAGAACCTCGATTTTCAGGAGAGATTTCATGGCAGGACGTGCCAGAAGCGTTTTGTTGGCCGCTCTTTTGCTGGGTGGTTTCAGCGGTGGCGCAATAGCAGCCGAATGCGGCAAGACCAGTTCCGGATTTGAAAACTGGAAAGCGAGCTTTGCACAGGAAGCCGCCGCGCAGGGTGTTGGCCGCAAGGGCCTTTCGGCACTGGCGGGTGCAAGCTATGCCAACGCCACGATCAATGCCGACCGCAACCAGAAAAGCTTCAAGCTTTCCTTTGACGCCTTCATGAAGAAACGCGGCGCTTCCACCATCATCTCCAAGGGCAAGCAGATGAAGCGCGCGAATGCAGCGCTCTTCGCCAATATCGAGCAGCGCTATGGTGTGCCTGCCGGCCCGCTGATCGCAATCTGGGGCATGGAAACAGGCTTCGGCAGCTATATGGGCAAGCAGAACACGATTTCTGCCATCACCACGCTCGCCTATGACTGCCGCCGCCCGGATTATTTCAAGCCGCACGCAATCGCCGCGCTCAAGTTGGTGGATAAGGGTACGCTTACCTCTTCATCCGTTGGCGCTATGCATGGCGAAGTTGGCCACACGCAGTTCCTGCCCGGCAACGTTCTTCGTTACGGCGTCAATGGCGGCGGTGGCGGTGGCGTAGACCTGCGCGAAAAGGCTGACGCGCTTGCCTCGACGGCAAACTTCCTGCGCGGTCATGGCTGGCAGCCGGGCGCTGGCTATCAGCCGGGGCAGCCAAACTTCGCTGCGATTCAGGGCTGGAACGCAGCAAGCGTCTACCAGCAGGCCATTGCAGCAATCGGCGCCGCAATTGACGGCGGCTGATTGGCCGCTAAGAAAAACAACAAAAAAGCCGGCTCAAAGCCGGCTTTTTTGTTGATAGAGGGAGCAGAGCACTCTCAGCCCTTGCGATCCCGCGCGGCCAGCGTGCGAAGGCGCAAGGCGTTCAGGCGAATGAAGCCCGCCGCATCCTTTTGATCATATGCACCGCGATCATCCTCGAATGTCACCAACGCGTCGCTGTAGAGCGATTTCGGCGACCGGCGACCGGTGACGATCACATTGCCCTTGTAAAGCTTGAGGCGAACTTCGCCCTCGACATCGGTCTGGCTCTTGTCGATCAAGGCCTGCAGCATTTCGCGCTCCGGCGAATACCAGAAGCCGTTGTAGATCAGCTCCGCATAGCGCGGCATCAACTCATCCTTGAGATGCGCCGCACCACGATCCAGCGTTATCGATTCCATCGCGCGATGCGCCACGATCAGGATCGTGCCGCCGGGGGTTTCATAGACGCCGCGCGACTTCATGCCCACGAAGCGATTTTCGACCAGATCAAGACGGCCAATGCCATTGTCGCGACCAAGATCGTTCAGCGCCGCAAACAGCGTTGCGGCAGACATTTCCTTGCCGTTCAGTGCAACGGGGTCGCCATTCTTAAACGTCAAAGTAATTTCCGTGACCTTGTCGGGCGCATCCATCGGCGAAACCGTGCGCTGGTGCACATATTCCGGCGGCTCCTGCCACGGGTCTTCCAGCACTTTGCCCTCGGATGAGGAGTGCAGCAGATTCGCGTCCACCGAGAACGGCGCTTCGCCCTGCTTGTCCTTGGCAATCGGAATCTGATGATCGCGCGCGAATTCCAGCAGATCGGTGCGCGACTTGAACGACCAATCGCGCCACGGCGCAATGACCTTGATGTCGGGATTCAGCGCATAGGCCGATAGCTCGAAACGCACCTGGTCGTTGCCCTTGCCAGTCGCGCCGTGCGCTACGGCATCAGCGCCAGTCTCGCGTGCAATCTCGACGAGATGCTTGGAAATCAGTGGGCGCGCGATAGACGTGCCGAGCAGATAAACGCCCTCATACTGCGCATTGGCGCGGAACATCGGGAACACGAAATCCTTGATGAACTCCTCGCGCACATCGCGGATATAGATTTCCTTGATGCCGAGCAGTTCCGCCTTCTTGCGCGCAGGTTCAAGTTCGCCGCCCTGTCCGAGGTCGGCAGTAAAGGTCACGACCTCCGCGCCCAACTCGGTTTGCAGCCACTTGAGAATGATGGAAGTGTCGAGCCCGCCCGAATAGGCAAGCACCACCTTCTTGACGTCTTTCGGCTTCGCCATTCACGACCCCAATAGCATGGAAATAATGTTGCCCGCGCTTTAGCGATTTACGGGCATGGGGGCAAGCGGCCCGACAGCACTGGCCCTGCATTCCTTTGCCTGTGTCACGAGATCGCCGCTGTTCAATTCGGCAAAAAATGTGCCATAGAGCGCGGGCTTTCACGCAGTGGACCATTCAATGAGCTTCGTTCCCGATCTTTCGACCATCCTGCAATTCGCGGTGGCTACCTTCGTGATTGCCATCACGCCGGGGCCGGACATGACGCTGTTTGTCGGGCGGGCACTCTCCGAAGGTCGCGCCGCCGGCTTTGCCTGCCTCTTTGGCGCACTGTCAGGAATTATCATTCACACCGCTTTGGTCGCGCTGGGGCTTTCCGCGCTGATCGTCGCATCGCCACAGGCGTTTCTCGTGCTCAAGATCGGTGGCGCGGGTTATCTCGTCTGGCTCGCTTATCAGGCGCTATGGCACGGCTCGGCTTTCTCGCCTGACGCCACGCCGCGCCCGCCGCGCTCATTCTACAAAAACTGGGCCACGGGCCTCGGCATCAATCTGATGAATCCTAAGATCATTCTTTTCTTCATGACGTTCCTGCCGCAATTCGTTTCGGCGCACGACCCTAATGCGCCCGGCAAGCTGTTCTTCCTCGGCATGATGTTCATCGTGCTTTCACTGCCGGTAACGATTCCAATCGTGATTGCAGCCGACAAATTCGCCGCCCTGCTGCGCAAGAGCCCGCGCGTGACGCGCATTGTCGATTATCTGTTTGCAGGCGTGTTCTCGGCCTTCGCGCTGAAGATACTTACCGCGCAGGCGAAATAGGACGCTACCAGCTCTCGCCGTGGTTGGCGATCATCATGGCTTCAAGCGCGAGCCGCTCGTGCTTTTTCAGCCGTTCAGATTCTGACTTGAGCTGACCGCAAGCCGCGAGAATATCCCGCCCGCGTGGCGTACGGATCGGCGACGCATAGCCCGCATTGTTAATGTAGTCCGCAAACTTCTCGATCGTCTCCCAGTCGGAGCACTGATAATTCGTGCCCGGCCACGGATTGAACGGGATCAGATTGATCTTGGCCGGTATGCCCTTCAACAGGTTGACCAGCGCGCGGGCATGTTCCAGCGAGTCGTTCACGTCCTTGAGCATCACATATTCAAAGGTGATGCGCTTGGCGTTCGACAGACCGGGATATTTCCGGCAGGCATCCATCAACTGTTCCAGCGGAAACTTCTTGTTGATGGGCACAAGCAGGTCGCGCAGATCATCGTCCGGCGCGTGCAGCGAAATCGCCAGCATCACGCCGATCTCATCGCCGGTACGGAAGATTTCAGGCACGACGCCCGACGTCGAGAGCGTAATGCGGCGCTTGGAAAGCGACAGCCCATCGCCGTCCGACGCGATCAGCAGCGCGTTCTTCACCGCCTCGAAATTGTAAAGGGGCTCGCCCATGCCCATCATCACGATGTTGGACACCTTACGGCCTTCTGCAGGAACAATCGCGCCATCGGGCGTATCGCGATCAGGAAAATCGCCCAACCGGTCGCGCGCGGTCAGCAACTGCGCCAGAATCTCTTCCGAAGTCAGGTTGCGCACCAGCTTTTGTGTGCCCGTATGGCAGAACGAGCAGGTGAGCGTGCAGCCAACCTGCGAGGAAATGCACAGCGTGCCGCGCCCCTCTTCGGGAATGTAAACCGTTTCGATTTCAACGGGCCGCCCCGCGCCGCGCGACGGAAACCGGAACAGCCATTTGCGCGTGCCATCGTTGGAAATTTGCTCTTCAACGATTTCTGGCCGCGCGATGGTGAAATGCTTCGCCAGCGTCGCGCGCAAATCCTTCGAGATGTTGAACATATCGTCGAAGCTGGACACGCCTCGCACATAGAGCCAATGCCAAAGCTGCTGCACGCGCATGCGCGTCTGGCGCTCCGGCACGCCGATGGCGGCGAGCGCCGCGCCCATTTCCTCGCGCGTCAGGCCGATCAGCGATTCTTTCGCAGGCACAGCGGCGCGAGCGGCAAGAGATGCACGCGTTGCGTCGTCTTTGATATCGAGCGAGATCGTCATGGCAGCCGTGAATATGGGAAACGAAGTTCGATTTGTCGAACGCGCGCGGCCAATATCACGGAATTTCCGAAACGTCACGTCCCTATGGCCAGCTTCGCGGCGCTCGCGCTGCCCTTCACCTGCCTGCCGGCATCCTCTCCCCGTGGAAAACAGGGAGAGGAGAGCGTTGGCAATGTCTCGCAAACTCAATCAGCGCACAAAATGCAATGCGACGCTGAAGCCCCTCTCCCTGTTTACGGGGAGAGGGTAAGGGTGAGGGGCAAATCTGCTCCCGATTAAATATGAATCGGCTTGAAGAACGTGGCGAGAGCGGCCTCGCGCACGGCTTCCGACATCGTCGGATGCGCATGGCACGTCCGTGCGAGGTCTTCCGCCGACCCGCCAAACTCCATCAGTACTGCGGCTTCATGGATCATTTCGCCGGCGCCGAAGCCGAGAATGTGAACGCCCAGCACGCGGTCGGTTTCCTTGTCGGCCAGCATCTTAACGAAGCCATCCGTATGCAGCATGGCGCGTGCGCGGCCATTTGCGGTAAAAGGAAACTTGCCGACCTTATAAGCCACGCCTTCCGCTTTCAGTTGCTCCTCCGTCTTGCCGACAGAAGCCACCTCCGGGCTGGTGTAAACGACGCCGGGGATGACGTCGTAATTCACGTGCCCCTTCTGGCCGGCCATCATTTCCGCAACCGCGATGCCTTCGTCTTCAGCCTTGTGCGCCAGCATCGGGCCGACGGTCACATCGCCAATGGCGTAAATGCCCGGCACATTCGTGCGGCAATGGCCATCGGTTTTGACCCGACCGCGATCCATTGCAATGTCCTGCTCCTTAAGACCCAGCCCATCCGTATATGGACTGCGACCGGTGGCGATCAGCACCACATCGGCCTCGATGGTTTCAGCTGCCCCACCCTTGACCGGCTCGAACGTAACCTTCGCGCCCTTCTTGGCCTTTTCGACGCCGGTGACTTTCGCACCGAGCTTGAACTCAAAGCCCTGTTTGCCGAGCATACGCTGGAACTGCTTGGACACTTCGCCATCCATGCCGCCGAGAATGGAATCCAGATATTCCACGACAGTGACTTTCGAGCCGAGACGCGCCCAGACCGAGCCAAGCTCAAGGCCAATCACGCCACCGCCGACGACCACGAGCTTTTCCGGCACCTTGTCGAGCGACAGCGCGCCGGTTGAGGACACGATAACCTTCTCGTCAATATCGACCGGCACGCCGGGAATGCCCGCAACATCCGAGCCCGTCGCGATAACGATGTTCGTCGTCTCGATTTCCTGCATCAAACCTTCCGAATCCGTAACGCCAACCAGACCGGGTCCAAGAATCTTGCCGGTGCCGCGGAAACTGTCGATCTTGTTCTTCTTGAACAGGAACGCGACGCCGCTGACATTAGCATTCACGGTCGTGTCCTTATGCGCCATCATCTTCGTGAGATTGGCCTTCGGCTTGCCAACCTCGATGCCAAGCGTATCGAATGAATGCTCCGCCTCAGCCAGCATTTCAGATGCATGAAGCAGCGCCTTCGATGGAATGCAGCCGATGTTGAGGCAGGTTCCGCCGAACGTCTCCCGCTTCTCAACGACAGCCACCTTCATGCCGAGTTGCGCCGCCTTGATAGCGCACACATAGCCACCGGGACCGGAACCAATCACAACAACATCATAAGCCATAATGCACCCTCTAATTGTCTTGCTGCGGAGCCCGCACCGGGCAAGCCGCCAATCATTCCTGACAGCCCTTCAACTCGAACATGTCGAAAGGCACTTTTGTAAATCCGCCCTCGCCGAAGGCATTTGAAGCGCGCAACGCCGGGCCAATATCCGCAAGGATCAAGCGCGCGGGCGCAGGCGATCCCTCGGCGGGTAAAAGCCCGATCTCTCCCTTTTCATCCACGGCGTAGACCACGCCCTGCCACAGCGTGCAGGCTGCGTATTCCTCGCCGGTCACGTCGCCCTCTGGACAGTTTCGGGAAACGAGGGCGTTGGGTCGGGGCTCTTCCTGCGTCCACATGACAATGCCGTCGAGCACGACATCGCTGTCCATCACCATCTTGAAGCTGTTCGTTACGACTGCATTTTCACCCGTGGGACGAAAATCGATGCCAGCCACGCCGGTCTTGTCACCATAAACCGCGAGTTCCATCGGGCAGGCCGCATGAGCCTGCAAAACCGACAGGCTCATGGCAACAGCGGCAGTTCCGAGTCTGGCTCCGATCACTCCCAAATGTCACCCGATAAGCCGGATGAGCATCAGCACAATGCCGAGCAGCGACGCAGCCCAGATCAACGAACGAAGATAGGGAATGCCAAACGCATAGGCCGGGACATAGGCAACCCGCGCCCAGAACCACAGCGCAGCGCCCGTTGCGCCGATGCCACCAGCCTTGCCGGTAACATGTAGCGCCAGCGCAAGCGCAATGAACGCGCCATAGGTTTCGAGGAAATTGCGCAGTGCGCGCGTGAACCTGTCTGTAACGACAGAAATCGGAACCTCGCCGTCGCGCGCGCCAGCGGTATAGGCCAGGCCCCCGTCTTTGGTGAGTGAAAGAGCCTGCGCCACGATCTGGCCGATCAGCAACACAACGCTCCACGCAAGATAGGTGAGTTCAGTAGACAGCACGCCAGCTTCCATCTCGCCCTCCTGAGGCTCGCAAAGATACTGCGCGTCGGACCAACCCTTTAGAGATCGAGCACCAGCCGCTCCGGATCCTCAAGGCTCTCCTTAACGCGCACGAGGAACGTTACCGCTTCCTTGCCGTCAACGATACGGTGATCGTAGCTCAATGCCAGATACATCATAGGACGGATCACGATCTGCCCCCCGACGACAACCGGGCGTTCCTGAATCTTGTGCATACCCAGAATGCCGGACTGTGGCGCATTAAGGATCGGCGTCGACATCAGCGAACCATAAACGCCACCATTGGAAATGGTGAACGTGCCGCCCTGCATGTCCGCAATCGAGAGCTTGCCGTCGCGCGCGGCGATGCCCAACCGTCCGATTTCCTTCTCGATCTCGGCAATCGACATCTGGTCGGCATCACGCACAACCGGAACCACCAGACCCTTGTCGGTGCCGACAGCCACGCCGATATGCGCATAGTTCTTGTAGATAATGTCAGTTCCGTCGATCTCGGCGTTTACCGCGGGGATTTCCTTCAGCGCATGCGTAACGGCCTTGGTGAAGAAGCCCATGAAGCCAAGCTTCACGCCATGCTTCTTCTCAAAGATGTCCTTGTATTTTGAACGCAGATCCATAACCGCCTTCATGTCAACCTCGTTGAAGGTGGTGAGCATGGCGGCGTTGTTTTGCGCTTCCTTCAAGCGGCGCGCGATGGTCTGGCGCAGCTTCGGCATACGCACGCGCTCTTCGCGCACAGCATCACCTTCGCTCGACGGCGCGCGCGCGGCTGCGGGAACGGCAGGCGCTTCCGTAGGCTGCGAAGGCGCACCCTTCGCGATTGCATCCAGCACATCGCCTTTCAATACCTGCCCGCGCTTGCCGGAACCCTGAATCTGATCCGTCGAGATGTTCGCCTCGGCCGCAATCTTCGCAGCGGAAGGTGCCGCCGGCATCTTGGGTTCGATCGGGCTTTCCCCGGCAATCTTCGCGGTCTTCGCCTCAGCTTCCTTAACCGTAGCGGCGCCCGCCGAACCTGCAGCCTGCGCTACGGCATCTGACTTCTTCGCTTCTGCCGGCTTGGCAGCAGCACCCGCCGCGCCAATCGATCCAAGCAGCGCGCCAAGGCCGACCGTTTCGCCTTCTTTCGCGGTGATCTCTGCAAGCGTCCCGGCTGCGGGTGCGGGGACTTCGACCGTCACCTTGTCGGTTTCCAGCTCAACCAGCGGTTCGTCGGCTGCAATTGCATCGCCAACCTTCTTGAACCACTTGCCGACGGTCGCTTCGCTCACGGATTCACCGAGTGTCGGAACGCGGATTTCGGTTGCCATTGGGGGGGTTCCTGTCCGTTTTTCGATTTCGTTGTGGTTATTCGCCAAGCGCGTCGTCGAGGAACGCCTGGAGCTGCGCAAGATGCTTCGACATCAGGCCCGTTGCCGGAGATGCAGCGGCGGGGCGTCCCGCATACTGCACGCGCTGATATTTGGCATCGATATGCGCAAGCACCCATTCCAGATACGGGTCGATGAACGACCACGCGCCCATATTCTTCGGCTCTTCCTGGCACCAATACATCTGCGCACCGCGGAAGCGGGAAAGCTCGGTGATCAGCGCCTTGGCCGGGAACGGATAAAGCTGCTCGACGCGCAACAGATAGACGTCGTTGATGCCCCGCTTCTCTCGCTCTTCGTAGAGATCGTAATAGACCTTGCCGGTGCACAGCACGACGCGGCGAATCTTCGAGTCCTTCACCAGCTTGATCTTCTGGTCCGGCAGCATCTGCGCATCGTCCCAAAGCAGGCGGTGGAATGAGCTTTCGCCGGAAAGCTCCGCCAGCGTCGAAACCGCGCGCTTGTGGCGCAACAATGACTTCGGCGTCATCAGGATCAACGGTTTGCGGAAATCGCGCTTTAGCTGACGCCGCAGAATGTGGAAGTAGTTGGAGGGCGTGGTGCAATACGCAACCTGCATATTGTCTTCCGCGCAAAGTTGCAGGAAGCGTTCGAGGCGAGCAGAGGAATGCTCCGGCCCCTGACCTTCGTAGCCATGCGGCAAGAGGCACACCAATCCGGACATACGCAGCCACTTGCGCTCGCCGGAAGAAATGAATTGATCGAACACCACCTGAGCGCCGTTGGCAAAGTCACCGAACTGCGCCTCCCAAAGCGTCAGAGCCTTGGGTTCAGCCAGCGAATAGCCATACTCGAAACCGAGCACAGCCTCTTCCGAGAGCATGGAGTTGATGACCTCATAGCCAGCCTGCGCGGGTGAGAGATTGTTCAACGGAATGTAGCGGTTTTCGTCGCGTTGATCGTAGAGCACCGAATGGCGCTGCGAGAACGTGCCGCGCTCTGAATCCTGACCCGACAGGCGGATCGGATTGCCGTCGAGCAGGATCGAGCCAAATGCCAACGATTCTGCTGTCGCCCAGTCGATACCCTCGCCGGTTTCGATGGCCTGACGCCGATTCTCCAGAAAACGACCGATGGTCTTGTGGACCTCGAAATCCTTCGGAACCTCGGTCAGCCTCTTGCCGATTTCCTTGAGCGTCTTGACCGGCACTGCCGTCTTGCCGCGACGCAATTCGTCCTGCTGGTCAGCCGAGCGCAGACCCGACCACGCGCCGTCCAGCCAGTCGGCCTTGTTCGGCTTGTAAGCCTGTCCGGTTTCCCACTCGCTTTCGAGATGAGCGCGCCAGTCCGCCTTCATCTTTTCGAACTCTTCTTGCGAGAGAAGTCCCTCGCTGATCAGCCTATCGGCATAAAGCTGCACGGTCGTCTTATGGTTTCGGATCGTGCGATACATGATCGGCTGCGTGAACGCAGGCTCGTCACCTTCGTTATGGCCGAAGCGGCGATAGCAGAACATGTCCACCACAACCGGCTTGTGGAACTTCATGCGGAACTCGGTCGCGACCTTCGCCGCGTGCACGACAGCCTCCGGGTCGTCGCCGTTCACATGGAAAATCGGCGCTTCGATCATCTTGGCAACGTCGCTCGGATAGGGCGACGAACGCGAGAAGCGCGGGTTGGTAGTGAAGCCGATCTGATTGTTGATGATGAAATGCAGCGTGCCCGCAACGCGGTGGCCGCGCAGCCCGGACAGGCCCAGAATTTCAGCGATAACGCCCTGCCCTGCAAAAGCAGCATCGCCGTGGAGCAGCAGCGGCATAACCTTGGCGCGCTCTTCTAGCGGCACAATCTCGCCGCGCTCGCGGCCTGCAAGCTGGTCCTGCTTGGCGCGGGCCTTGCCCATGACCACCGGGTCAACGATTTCGAGGTGAGAGGGGTTCGCCGTAAGCGACAGGTGCACCTTATTGCCATCGAACTCACGGTCAGATGACGCACCGAGATGGTACTTCACGTCGCCGGAACCTTCCACGTCGTCCGGCGCGTAGGAACCACCCTTGAACTCATGGAAGATCGCGCGATGCGGCTTCGCCATAACCTGCGAAAGCACATTGAGGCGACCACGATGCGCCATGCCGAGCACGACTTCCTTGAGGCCCAGCGCACCGCCGCGCTTGATGATCTGTTCGAGCGCCGGAATGAGCGACTCGCCGCCATCCAGACCAAAGCGCTTGGTGCCCTTATACTTGACGTCGATGAACTGCTCGAAGCCTTCCGCCTCGATGAGCTTTTGCAGGATCGCCTTCTTTCCGGTTTCGGTGAAGCGAATTTCCTTGTCAGTCCCTTCAATGCGCTCTTGAAGCCAGGCCTTCTCCTCCGGATCGGAGATATGCATGAACTCCACACCGATCGTGGAGCAATAGGTCCGATCCAGAATTTCGATCATTTCCGGAATGGTCGCGTATTCCAGCCCAAGAACATTGTCGATGAAAATGCGGCGGCCATAATCTGCTTCGGTGAAGCCGTACGAGATCGGCGAAAGCTCGTTGTAATCCTCAATCGGCTGCGCAATGCCGAGCGGATCAAGCTTCGCATGCAGATGGCCGCGCATGCGATAAGCGCGGATCATCATGATAGCGCGCACCGAATCCCGCGTTGCCTGCAGCACGTCCTGTTCGGACGCCACCGCACCATTGGCCACGCTCTTTTCGCGCACCTTCTTTTCTATGTGCTTTTCGACCAGACCCCAATTGCCATCGAGCGCTGAAACCAGCTCGCCATTTGCCTGCAGCGGCCAGCTCGGCTTGGCCCAGGAAGCACCGGACGCGCTCTTCTTGACGTCTGCCGGATCGTCCTGAAGCGCGTCGAAAAACTCACGCCATTCGACATCTACCGAAGTCGGATCGTCTTCGTAGGCAGCATGAAGCGCCTCGATGTAGTCAGCGTTTCCGCCATAGAGAAATGATGTGATGGAAAGCCGGTCGTTGGCCTGGTCGTTACGTGCCATCTTCCCTAACGGAGCAAGCTCCGTCTCCTTGTCGCTGCGCCCGCAGCGATGCTACGGGCGCTAATCCTTACAGGCCGTTTACGGCCAATTTTGTCCGCTGAGCGGACGGCTCCTTACCCCTTGATCGCTTCGACCAGCGTCGTCCCGAGACGCGCCGGCGACGGTGAAACGCGGATGCCTGCCGCTTCCATCGCTGCAATCTTGTCTTCCGCGCCACCCTTGCCGCCGGAAATAACCGCGCCCGCGTGCCCCATCGTGCGACCCGCAGGAGCGGTACGGCCTGCGATGAAACCAGCCATCGGCTTCTTGCGACCGCGCTTCGCTTCGTCGCGCAGGAACTGCGCTGCATCTTCTTCCGCCGACCCGCCGATCTCACCGATCATGATGATCGACTTGGTTTCGTCGTCAGCGAGGAACATCTCCAGCACGTCGATGAACTCCGTACCCTTGACCGGGTCTCCGCCAATGCCGACAGCCGTCGTCTGGCCGAGACCCGCATTGGTAGTCTGGAACACTGCTTCATAGGTAAGTGTTCCCGAGCGCGAAACAACGCCCACCGAACCCTTGCGGAAGATGTTGCCCGGCATGATGCCGATCTTGCATTCGTTCGGCGTGAGAATGCCGGGGCAGTTCGGCCCGAGCAGCCGCGACTTCGAGCGCTCAAGCCGTGCCTTGACCTTAACCATATCCATTACCGGAATGCCTTCCGTGATGCAGACGATGAAAGGTACTTCAGCTTCGATCGCTTCGATGATTGCGGCACCTGCGCCTGCAGGCGGCACATAGATCACCGAAGCATTTGCGCCGGTTGCTTCCTTTGCTTCGCCAACCGTGGCGAAGATCGGCAGCTTTTCACCCTTTGAGCCGGTCCAGGTTTCCCCACCCTTGCTCGGATGAACGCCCGCAACCATCTGCGTGCCGTGATAGGCCAGCGCCTGCTCGGTGTGGAACGTGCCGGTTTTGCCCGTCAGGCCCTGCACGATCACCTTGGTGTTCTTATCAACCAGAATTGACATATTGAACGGGACCCCCGTCAGTTTCTTGAAAACAATCCGGCACGCGTGTTTCGTGCGTGCCGAGAGTTAAAAAATCAGCCTTCAACAGCCGCGACGATCTTCTTCGCAGCGTCGTCCAGATCGTCAGCCGGGGTAACGTTCAGTCCCGATTCGCGCAGGATCTTCTTGCCGAGATCGACATTCGTTCCTTCCAGACGCACAACGAGCGGCACCTGCAGGCCCACTTCCTTGACGGCCGCGACCACGCCTTCCGCGATGATGTCGCACTTCATGATGCCGCCGAAGATATTGACCAGGATGCCCTTCACGGCCGGATCGGCGGTGATGATCTTGAACGCCGCCGTAACCTTCTCCTTGGAAGCGCCGCCGCCGACATCGAGGAAGTTGGCCGGTTCCGCGCCATACAACTTGATGATGTCCATGGTAGCCATCGCAAGACCGGCGCCGTTCACCATGCAGCCGATGTTGCCATCGAGCGCCACATAAGCGAGGTCATACTTCGAGGCTTCGATTTCCTTCGCGTCTTCTTCCGTCGTGTCGCGCAACTCGACCACATCCGGATGACGGAACAGCGCGTTGTTGTCGAAAGACACCTTGGCGTCCAGCAGACGCAGGCGGCCATTCTTCATGACGATGAGCGGATTGACCTCGAGCAGGCTCATGTCTTTCTCGACAAAGGCCTTGTAAAGTGTCGGGAACACCGACTCGCCGTCCTTGGCTGCATCGCCGGTCAGCTTGAGCGCTTCATTGAGCTTCTTCACGTCGGCCGCGGTAACACCCTTCTCGGGGTCAATCGCGACCGTGATGATCTTCTCAGGCGTATCATGCGCGACGGTTTCAATGTCCATGCCGCCTTCCGTGGAAACCACGAACGCGACCCGGCCCACCGAGCGATCCACCAGCAGCGAGAGATAAAGCTCGCGGTCAATATCGGCGCCGTCTTCGATATACAGCCGGTTGACCTGCTTGCCAGCCGGTCCAGTCTGCTTGGTCACGAGCGTATTGCCGAACATGTCCTTGACGTTGGCGACGACTTCATCGACCGACTTGGAAAGGCGGACACCGCCCTTGGCATCTGCGCCGAGTTCCTTGAACTTGCCCTTGCCGCGACCGCCCGCATGGATCTGGCTCTTGACCACATAAAGCGGTCCCGGCAGCGCCTTTGCGGCAGCTTCGCCCTCGCCGGCGCTAAGCACCGGCACGCCCTCCGCAACTGGAAGGCCGAAGCTCTTGAGAAGCTGCTTGGCCTGATATTCGTGAATGTTCATTGCTGGCTCCCGAACTGCTGGCTTGGGATTTTACTTGAGTTGCGGAGCGATGCCCTCGCAGGCTTCGCACAGCGACTTGACCGCGCCGACCGACTTTTCAAACATGGCCTTTTCGTCCTTGTTGAAGTCGAGTTCGATCACACGCTCCACGCCGCCCGCGCCGATCACCACCGGCACGCCGACATACATATCCTTCAAGCCATACTGGCCACTGAGATAGGCCGCGCATGGCAGCACGCGCTTCTTGTCCTTGAGATAGCTTTCAGCCATTGCCACTGCGGAAGCAGCAGGCGCGTAATAGGCCGAACCGGTCTTGAGCAGGCCGACGATCTCGCCCCCACCCTTGCGGGTGCGCTCAACGATGGCGTCCAGCTTCTCCTGCGAGGTCCAGCCCATCTTGATAAGGTCCGGCAGCGGAATGCCGCCAACCGTCGAATAACGAACCATCGGCACCATGTCGTCGCCATGACCGCCAAGCGTCATCGCGCTGATGTCTTCGATGGAAACGTTGAATTCTTCCGAGAGGAAATAGCGGAAACGTGCAGAGTCCAGCACACCGGCCATGCCGACGACGTGGCTCTTCGGCATACCGGAGAACTTCTGCAGCGCCCAAACCATCGCGTCCAGCGGGTTGGTGATGCAGATGACAAAAGCCTTCGGCGCGTATTTCTTGATACCCGCGCCAACCTGCTCCATGACCTTGAGGTTGATGCCGAGAAGATCGTCGCGGCTCATGCCCGGCTTGCGCGGCACACCGGCGGTGACGATGCACACATCCGCACCCTCGATACCGGCATAATCGTTCACGCCCTGAAACGCGGCATCGAAGCCTTCAACAGCGGAAGACTGCGCGATGTCGAGGCCCTTGCCCTGCGGCAGACCTTCCGAAATATCGAACAGGATCACATCGCCGAGTTCCTTGAGACCGATGAGATGTGCGAGGGTGCCGCCAATCATGCCCGAGCCGATGAGCGCTATCTTCTTGCGTGCCATGTGGGGAGAATTTCCTTCGATCTGTCGCTGTGACGTCGCGGACGCTGCCGCTGCGAGTTAGCCAAATGCAGGACGTGCCTGCGTCGGAATTCGGCGAATGCCATAGACTCGCTGCGAAAATAATTCAAACGATTATTTTCGGGCTAATAGTTTCAATCGTTTAGATTGATTGGGATTTACGTAAACGTCAATATTCTGCGCAAATTTCAGGATCTTCCCAGTAAGACGAGCGCCTGATCTCAGCTTCATTGCAATCATTGCGCGGCGGATTTGAGGCTTTTGCGCTGTTCAAACGCCTCCAGCCATTCCTTGCTCTGCATCTCGATCAATCGCGAAACGGTGCGATCGAACTCAAAGGCCTCCGTCGTGCCGGGGCGCCCTGCATAGAGCCGATCGGGCGAGACATCGGCGCTGATAACGGCGCGTGCCTTGCGATCATATAGAATGTCGATAAGCACAATGAATCGCTTGGTCGCGTTGCGCAGCGTGGGGTTCAGCACCGGCACGTGATCTATGAAAATAGTATCATAGCGGTCCGTGATCGCCAGATATTCGCGCGCGGCCAATGGTTTTTCGCACAGGTCCACAAAATCGAACCGCGCGGACGATCCCGACGCCAGCGGAATCTGCACCTTGCGCGTTTTGACGGTCAGGTCCGCTGGCTCGCTTGGCTGTCCTGCCGTCACGGATTGCCACATCTCATCCATGCGCTTGTCGGACGCTGGCGAAATCGGCGTGAGATAAACGGACAGCCTGTTCATCTTTTCCAGCCGATAGTCGGTAGGTCCATCGAGCGTCATGATTTCGGCATTGCGCGACAGCGTATCGATAAACGGCAGGAACAGGCCACGGTTCAGGCCGTCACGGTAGAGATTTTCGGGCGCTACATTCGACGTGGCGACCAGCACGACCCCTTCCGCAAACAGGGCCGAAAACAGCCGCGAGAGGATCATCGCATCGGCAATGTCGGTTACGGAGAACTCGTCGAAGCAAAGCACCCACGCTTGTTCGGCCAGCGCTCTGGCGACCGGCGGGATCGGATCGTCCTCTTTAACCGTACCTTCCTTGCGCGCCTGCCGATGCTTGGCGATTCGGTCGTGAACATCGGCCATGAAATCATTGAAATGGACGCGCCGCTTCCTGCGAACCGGCAGCAGATCGTAGAACATGTCCATGAGCATGGTCTTGCCGCGGCCCACGCCGCCATAGACATAAAGCCCCTTGATCCGCTCTTTCGTTTCGCGCTTTCGTGCAAACAGCCAGCCCAGGGCACTGGATTTCGTCGCAAGCCTGCGCGCAATTATCGAATCGATCAGGCGGTCGAGCGCGCGGGCAATGCGCTCCTGCTCAGCATCGCGTGTAACCGCGCCGGTCTGCACCAGATGCGTATAGCGCTGGAGAACAGTCGGGTGGGGCTCCAGCCCATCTCGCATTGGCATGAGCCGGACCGCCCCGTTTCGACTATCAGCGACTCAACGAAATGGATTGTCCGCTGGTGGTTTGCCCATCGAAGCGATTTGCGCCGCTGGAATAGACCGATGCAATCTGGTTGCCGCTCTCATCAAACATTACCACCTGCTTGCCCTGAACGTCCCAGCTCCGCATCTTCTGCATGTCGCCGGCGCAACCGCGCGAACCACCGCGCGACGCATTGCCGAACTTGGTGAGCGACAGGAACACCTGGCAACTCGAACCGCCTACGCTCGTGTTCCAGGAGCCCAACATACCGTTCTTGGTAACGTCCGGCGCATTTGCGGGCGGTGCTGCGGCAGGCGCGGTGGGCGATGCGGCTGCAACCTGCGGGTTCTGCGGCGCTTCAGGAAAAGCACCCGGCGCGCTCGGCGGCGGCAATTGTCCGCCGGTAACAGTTCCGGACGGCGCCGCGGGCAACGGCTCCGGCTGGCTGTCCATAGATTGCATGCGCGAGCTTTGGCAGCCCGCCAAAGCCGTGGAACAGACCATCAAAGCCAATATTGCCGATTTCGAGAACGTCATTTCCAAACCTCCAGCCGCCGCTTCATTCCGTACGACGTTCCAAAACGAAGAAAGCTCCATGATTTCAACCATCCATGGTTAAGAAAGCATTTTCAGGGCGAAACTGTTGCAAATATATCTCGGCTATTTGCCGCTATAGGGCTCTGGAACTCGTAGCTGGCCTGCACGTTATGCGACAAAAGTCTGAGGGAGCGTCTCCATGATCAAATGGATCCTGATTCTGCTTATCGTCGCGGCCGTGGCAAGCCTGCTAGGCTTCAACTCGCTGGCAGGCGCAGCAGCGACCGGCGCGAGGCTGTTGATCGGCATTGTGCTTGTCCTGTTCCTGCTCGTGCTGTTCGGTCTTGTTGTCGTCGCATAAGCGAACACTGGAAATTATACGCCGTTTCCGCCATATAGCCCCAAAACCATTTGGGAATATCGAGCGCAATGGCAAAGGCCGCGCAATTTGCGAAGATGAACGGGCTCGGCAATGAGATCATCGTTGCCGACATGCGTGGTCGCACGGACCACGTTACGCCCGATGCTGCCATCGCGCTGAACGCCGACGCAACAACGCGATTCGACCAGATCATGGCGATCCATGATCCGCGCACGCCCGGCACCGCGAATTACGTCGAGATTCTCAATTCCGACGGCTCTATGGCGCAGGCCTGCGGAAACGGCATGCGCTGCGTCGTGCAGGCTTTGGCGTCCGAAACGGGCAAGCAGTCTTTCACCTTCGAGACAATCGCTGGAATCCTCACCGCGGAAGAACACGCCGACGGTTCGATTTCGGTCGACATGGGCCGGCCGCGCTTTGACTGGCGCGACATTCCGTTGGCCGAGGAGTTTCGCGACACCCGCATGATCGAATTGCAGATCGGCCCGATCGACGCGCCGATTCTGCATTCGCCGTCCGTAGCCTCGATGGGCAATCCGCACGCGATTTTCTGGGTGGATAATGACGTTTGGTCTTATGATCTGGAACGTTTCGGCCCGATGCTCGAAAACCATCCGATTTTTCCGGAGCGGGCGAACATCACCATTGCGCAAGTCACCGGCCCGGACAGTCTTGTCATGCGCACATGGGAACGCGGCGCCGGTCTGACCCGTGCCTGCGGCTCAGCAGCTTGTGCCGCAGCCGTTTCCGCCGCGCGCACTGGCCGCACGGGCCGCATCGTGAACGTCAATGTTCCGGGCGGTCTGCTTCGGATCGAATGGCGCGGTGACGATCACGTCATGATGACCGGCCCGGCCGAATGGGAATTTTCCGGCACATTCGACCCAGCTAGCGGTGCATGGACGCGCGACACGGAAAGCGCGGCCTGATGGCGGTGGAAATCGTCACATTCGGCTGTCGCCTCAACACCTATGAGTCGGAAGTCATGCGCCGCGAAGCAGAAAGCGCCGGACTTGGCACGCTGCGCGATGGCGCTATCATCTTCAACACCTGCGCTGTAACCGCCGAAGCCGTGAGGCAGGCGAAGCAATCCATCCGCAAGGCACGTCGCGAAAATCCCAATGCGCGCATTATCGTCACCGGCTGCGCGGCGCAGACCGAGCCTGACAATTTTGCGGAAATGGGTGAGGTCGATCTCATTCTCGGCAATGAGGAAAAGCTGAAGGCGCATTCCTATCGTGCTTTGCCGGATTTTGGCGTCAACGACACCGAAAAGGTTCGCGTCAACGACATCATGTCGGTCACGGAAACCGCCTCGCACATGGTGGACGCAATCGAAGGTCGTGCTCGCGCTTTCGTGCAGGTGCAGAACGGCTGCGATCATCGCTGCACCTTCTGCATCATCCCCTTCGGCAGGGGCAACTCGCGCTCCGTGCCGATGGGTGCAGTGATAGAGCAGATCAAGCGTCTGACCGGCAATGGCTATGCGGAGGTGGTGCTGTCGGGCGTCGACCTCACCAGCTATGGCGCAGACCTTCCCGGTACGCCGCGCCTCGGCAAACTGGTCAAAGCCATTCTCAAGCAAGCGCCCGACCTCGCGCGTCTTCGCCTTTCCTCAATCGATTCCATCGAGGCGGATGAAGATTTGATGGAGGCGTTGGCAACCGAAACGCGCCTCATGCCGCACCTTCATCTGTCGTTGCAGGCGGGTGACAACATGATTCTCAAGCGCATGAAGCGCCGCCATCTGCGCGACGACTCGATCCGCTTTTGCGAGGATGTGCGCCGCCTGCGCCCAGACATCGTGTTCGGCGCGGATATCATTGCGGGCTTTCCCACCGAAACCGAGGACATGTTCGCAAACTCGCTGCGAATCGTCGAGGAATGCGGCCTGACCCATCTCCATGTGTTTCCATTTTCACCGCGCAAGGGAACGCCTGCTGCGCGCATGCCGCAGCTCGACCGCTCCACGATCAAACAGCGCGCTGCGCGGCTGCGCACCGTTGGCGACGAGGCTTATCGCCGCCATCTCGACAGCCTGATCGGCACGAACCAGTCCATCCTGATCGAGCGCGAGGGGCTAGGCCGCACGGAAGGTTTCGCGCTCACCGTGATCGGTACCGGCGCGCCCGGCGACATCGTGTCTGCGCGCATCACGAAGCATGACGGCGAACGGCTGATTGCCGAGCCGATCAGCGATATCAGCAATGCCAGGGCAGCCTGATGGCCGGACTTCTCAAACGTATATTCTCCTTCGGCAAGAAGGAGGTGGTCGAGACACCGGCTGAAGACGAGCCGCTCGCCCCGATCAATTGGGATGCGCTCAAGGAACTCAAACAGCCTGAGCCTGCGCCGGAAGAACAGCCGCAGCCGATCGAAATTCCGGCGCCCGAAATTGCTGAACCGGAGCCGGAGGTTGAAGCACCAGCCGCGCCACCGGTTATCGAAGAGCCAATAGCGCCACCGCCTGCCGAGCCGGAACTGCCGGACGAAGCGCCAGTCGAGCCTCTGCCACCAACGCGGCCAGAGCCGGAAATCGCGCCCGTTCCAGTTCCGAGCGCTCCGCCCAAGCAACCGGCAAAGCCGAAGAAGGCTCCCAAGCCAGAGCCTGTGGCAGAACCTGCGCCCGAACCAATTGTCCCAGAGCCAATTATCGAAGGGCCGATTGTTGACGAGCCTGTTGCCGAGACAATCCAGATTCCGACTCCGCCGGAGCCGGAGCCTGAACCCGCCCCAGCACCGGAGCCGGTCGAAGAACTGCCCGCCGAACCGCAGCCGCAGCCTGTTGTGGAACCCACCCCGGCACCATCTGCCGGGAAGGTAACTGTCGCGAAGAAGGTCGAGGCCAAGGCCGAACCCGCTCCGGCGCCCGAAGTACAGCCGCGGCTTTCCTGGTATCAGCGCTTGCGGCAGGGCTTGGCGCGATCCTCGCGCGAGCTTTCCAGCAACATTGCGGGGATCTTCACCAAGCGCAAGCTGGACGAAGACACGCTGCAAGAGCTTGAGGATGTTCTGCTGCGCGCAGACCTGGGTCTCGAAACCGCAATTCGCGTCACCGACACGCTTGCCTCCGGGCGTTACGGGCGCGAGATCAGCGATTCGGAGGTACGCGCCGTCATGGCGACGGAAATGGAGAAGGTTCTCACCCCCGTCGCGCAGGCGCTGGAGCTAGACCTTTCTCACAAGCCGCACGTCATTCTGGTTGTCGGCGTAAACGGCACCGGCAAAACCACGACCATCGGCAAGCTGGCGTCCAAACTGCACGCGGGCGGGCTTTCGGTCATGCTTGCGGCAGGCGACACGTTCCGCGCAGCCGCCATCGAACAGCTCAAAATCTGGGGCGAGCGCACAGGCTCGCCGGTCGTTTCGTCCAAGCTCGGTGCGGACGCCGCCGGCCTTGCCTATGACGCTTTTGCCAAGGCCAAGGAAGCGGGATCCGACGTGCTGATCATCGACACTGCGGGCCGGCTGCAAAACAAGGCTGAACTCATGGCCGAGCTGGAAAAGATCGTGCGCGTGCTCGGCAAGCTCGACCCGGAAGCCCCGCACACCGTGCTCCAGACCGTCGACGCCACGACCGGACAAAACGCGCTCAATCAGGTCGAAATTTTCCGCAATGTCGCAGGTGTGAACGGATTGGTGATGACAAAGCTCGACGGAACCGCTCGCGGCGGTATTCTTGTCGCAATTGCCGCCAAGCATAAACTTCCCGTCTATTTCATCGGTGTCGGCGAGCAGATCGATGATCTCGAACCATTTTCCGCAGGTGATTTTGCCAAGGCAATCGCCGGCGTAGGCTGAGAAAAGTGCAGGTCAGGAAGCCATGAGCAACCCAATCCTTGAAACCGGACCCTCGGATCCCCGGCAAAAAAAGATCAGCCCCGGCCTGAAATTCGCGCTGGAAATGGGGCCGTTGCTCATCTTCTTTCTGGCCACCTTCAAGGGTCATTGGCTGGCCGCGATCTTTCCGGCGCTTGGCGCGCTTGGAAAGCCGCTCTTCATAGCCACGGCCCTGTTCATGGCCGCAACGGCTGTGTCTCTCGTGGTTTCGTGGCTGCTCACGCGCTCGATTCCGATGATGCCACTGGTTTCCGGCGTCGTGGTGTTGATCTTCGGCGGCCTGTCAATCTGGCTTCAGAACGACACCTTCATCAAGATGAAGCCGACAATCGTCTATGCCCTCTTTGCCGCGATCCTGCTTGGCGGCCTTGCTTTCAACCGACCGCTACTCGGCTATGTTTTCGATCAGGCTTTCCAGCTTGATGATGATGGCTGGCGAAAGCTGACCTTCCGCTGGGGCCTGTTTTTCGTCGTATGCGCCATTCTCAACGAAGTTGTCTGGCGCAGCCTCGGCGCGTTCTATCCCCCTGATATTGCAGACGAATATTGGGCGGCATTCAAGCTGTTCGGCTTTACGGCGCTCACCTTCATTTTCGTTTTCTCGCAGATGCCGCTCATAATGCGCCACTCGCTGGATCAGCAGGTCAGAAAATAGCCTGCGCCAATAATTTGGGCAGCAGTTGCACAAGCTTTGCACAATTTGCATAGCTCGAATGCTTTTAGGCCTCTACCGGAAAATCAAACGAGAGTTTATTTAGTTGGCATAACAAGAAAGGGGTTGGCGGTGGCCAACCAGATCAAAATGTTCAACCGTATGATTGCTCACTTCGCTGCGGACCGGAAGGCCCCGGCCAAAACCAAAGAATTCAACGCGCTGGAAAGCCGCTACGTCGATAGCCTGGCTCAGATCTACGCTCGCGTTTACGGTCGCTAAGCGACCCGTCAAGGTCTAGGGATCAACGGCCAGTCCTCGGGACTGGCCGTTTTCTTTTTGCGCCCGTGCTTGTTCGTCAAACATCAATTCCTAAAATTCGATGAATTAGCCATGCATGACTTGCATTGCTGCGTTGCACTAAAATATTTTGCACTGCACAATATCGGGCCTATATTCGGAGTGTTCCAAAGGGAGGAAATTGGCAACCCGAAAGGAACCAGGAAAATGTTCGAAGGTATTCGCAAATCTATCGCAAAGCATAATCGCTATCAGCGCATGGTCACTGAAATTCGCAGCCTCACCGACCGTGACCTTGCTGATTTCAACGGCAATCGTGATGAAATGCTTCGCGCCGCATATCAGGCTGTTTACGGACACTAAGTCCGACAGTTACACGGGGCAAAGTTTCACTAAAGTCGGGGCCTCTCCTAGCGGATCGAGACCCCTTCCCAACCCGGCAAAAGCAGTAGCGTAAGCGCGCTTAGCCGGGGTGGGATTAATTCCGGCGGGTCATCCCGCCAGCGCCTTTTCGATTTCAGGCATCAGCGTGCCGCTCACCGATTCCGGCGAAAGCGGCCCGACATGCTTGAAAAGAATGGTGCCATCCTTGCCGATGACAAACGTCTCCGGCACGCCATAGACGCCCCAATCTATCGCGGCGCGGCCTTTTTCATCTGTGCCTATTGCCGTGAACGGGTTTCCAAGTTCGCCCAGAAAGCGCCGCGCGTTTTCGGGCTGATCCTTGTAGTTCAGCCCGACAATCGCAAACCGCTTGTCCTGCGAAAGCTGGAGCAACACCGGATGCTCCTCGCGGCATGGCGCGCACCATGACGCAAACACATTGACGAGCGTAACCTTTCCGCCAAACGCGGACGTGTCGAGGCCGGGCAAGCCGACCCCTTCAAGCGGCGGCAGATTCGTTGCGGGCGCTTTTTGGCCAATCAGCGCGGATGGCACCACCGAAACGTCTTCGCCGGACATCAGTTGGCGAAAGAAAACCCCCGCCAGTGCGACAAACACCAGCAGCGGAAGCAGTACCATCAAGAGACGCGGCCCTTTGGAAGCCGGTTTTTCAATGCTCAATATGCTGCCCCGCGATCCGAACGCCTGCGCTCACCCTGTCGTTCCAATTCGGCAAGCTCCTGCTTTCGCCCGCGCTGGTCAGCCAAAACGGCAACGACAAGGCCGGCAAGCACGATAAAAGTTATGCCGTACGCAGCGGCAACATAGGCGTCATGCGCGCTCATGCACGAGCCTCCGCACGACGAGCCGCAAGCTGGCGCATCGTCCGTACGCGCCGACGCCACAGTTCCGTGCGCATCGACATGAGATGCAGCGTGAAAAACAACAGTGTGAAGCCAAGCGCCATCACCAGCAACGGCCAGAGCATACTCGGATCGATTGCCGGTCCACCCATGCGGACAACGCTGGCGGACTGATGAAGCGTATTCCACCAATCGACCGAAAATTTGATGATTGGAATGTTGATGAACCCGACCAGCGTCATGACCGCGGCGGCGCGTGCCGCGCGCGTTGGGTCTTCCATCGCCCGTGTCAGGGCAATAATGCCGAGATAAATCAGGAAAAGCACGAATACCGACGTCAGCCGCGCATCCCAGACCCACCAGGTGCCCCACATCGGCTTGCCCCAGATCGAGCCCGTGATCAGCGCAAGCGCGGTGAATACCGCGCCAATCGGCGCAGCGGACTTCAGCGCCACATCGGCCAGCGGATGCCGCCACACGAGCGTACCCAGCGCCGCCACCGACATGATCGTGTAGCACATCATGGCAAGCCACGCGAAAGGCACATGGATATACATGATGCGAACCGTGGTGCCCTGCTGATAATCTTCAGGAGCTGCAAAGCTCATATAAAGCCCAACCGCGAGCACGATCAGCGTGAGTGCTGCCAGCCACGGAACCAGCTTGTCCGCCAGCGCAATGAAGCGCGTCGGATTGGCGAGATCGGAAATTTTTCGCGCCGTGGCCACGGTTTCAGACATAGAAGCTCCATAAACGCAGCAATTGTGGCGCGCAATTGAACTTTCTGACGCGCATCATGTGGCGTGCTCGCGCGCAAGCGCCTGCAGAAGCGTGGCCGCTTCCGCCGCCCGCTCCTCCGGCACAAACAAGTGGTCGTGATAGAATGCTGAAACCGGGTTCACGCCCATCCCGGCTGTGGCGAGCTGCGCAGTGATTGCCGCCAGAAAGCCAACCGCCTCCAGCGACGAGTGAATGTTGAGAGTAATCATCCGGCAGCGGAAGCCATATTCTATGCCCGCCGCTTCCAGTTCGTGCGTTTCCGCTATGATCGTAACGCCTTCTTTCTCGCGAAAGCACATGAGCGAATTCAGACCTTGGGGAGCACTGGTCACACTCGCAAAGCCATAAACAGCGTCATGCAGCACGGGCGTCATGCCGCCGAGCAGTTTCGCTAGATTTGTTTCGCCAATAGTCAATCGCTCGCCCATCTCAATGAAAGCGCCGCTGCCACAGGCCCAACCACCGCAAGGAACAGCGTCAGCGCGGTCAGCATCAGGAAAGGCGGCAGAAACGGGTCTGGCTCCGCAACCGCGCCATAACTTGCCGAAACGCCGAAGATCAGCACCGGAATGACCAGCGGCAGAATGAGCACCGAAATCAGCACGCCACCGCGTGGCAGTGCCACGGCCACCGCCGCGCCAGCCGCTCCAATAAAAGTGATCGCGGGCGTGCCCACCAGCAGCGTCAGCGTGGTCGCGCCGATACCTTCAGGCGTCATGTTCAACAGCACGCCGAGCAACGGTGCGGCAATCACCAGCGGCAGCACACCCGTAACCCAATGCGCGAGGCACTTTGTAATCACGGCCAGCACAAGCGAGAACCGATCCGTGGATAGAATTATCAGGTCGAGCGAACCGTCTTCCCGATCTGCCTGAAACAGCCTGTCGAGGCCGAGCAGGCTCGCCAGCAGCGCGCCGATCCAGAGAATCGCCGGGCCTATTCGCGCCAGCAGATTCAGGTCCGGCCCGATCGCAAACGGAACAGTCGCGATAACTGCGAGGAAGAACAGCACGCCGGTCAGCGCCCCGCCGCCTGCCCGTACACCCAGCCGAACCTCACGCACAAACAAGGCTAGCATGGCAGGCAATTTTCCACGGAATGACGGGTCGTTAGCGGGGGTAATATCGTAAGAGAAGCGTCTTGCGCTACTGACCCCACATCCGCTTGCCGGCAGGCGGATGAGAGGCAAATTGACGAATTCGCCATTACGCCCCCATCCTCAATTCTGCGGCATCTTCCAGCCCAAGTGGGTGATGCGTTGCCGCGATAATCATGCCGCCGTCGGCAAGATGCGCCCGCATAAGCTCGGCGAACTGCGTTTCCGACGCCTTGTCCAAACCTGCTGTCGGCTCATCGAGCAGCCAGACGGGCCGATAGGAAACCAGCAGCTTGGCAATTGCCGCCCGCCGCCGCTGCCCGGTCGACAAATATCCGAACGGAAGATGTCCGATATCGCCCAGGCCCACCATCTCAAGCGATTCTGCAATCTCGAGATGCGCGTTGCCGGAGAACTCTCGCCAGAAACGCAAGTTCTCCGCCACCGTCAGCGCCGTTTTCATCGCGTTTTGATGCCCGAGATAGTGGCACGCACCGCCCACCTCATCGAACTCGGCATCGCCCTCGAATCGCACGCGGCCAGCCGCCAGCGGCAACAACCCGGCTACCGCACGGAGCAGGGTCGATTTGCCGGCTCCGTTCGGTCCGGTCACAACCAACCCGTCGCCCTCTCGCAGCGCAAACCCGATGTCCGAGAACACCAGTTCTCCGCCCCGTTCAGCGGCCAGATTCTCGGCCTCAAGCAGCATTCCCTCTCCTTCGCCGAAAGTCTGACCCGATTCGATGTGCGGCGCAGCAAAAATGGCAAAACTCTGTCTAGAACTATTCTACGAATTTCTCTATATGCGTGGGACCAACTCCAGCGGTCGGAGAAGGCAAACGAAATTTGCGCCGAACCAACGCACGCGCCGCCTTTTAACGGCTCGGGTTGCTTGGGAGCGGACAGCGGAAATGGCCGTACCCGCACCTTTGCGCGTGATTGCATGCCATCGGAGTCCGTTCCCTTTCAGGCTGAACAGACTAAGGATGTATCGCACGTGGCGAAATCACTCGACAGTTTCAATTGCAAGCGCACCCTCACGGCAGGCGGTGCGGAATACACCTATTTCAACTTGATCGAGGCCGAGAAAAACGGTCTCACGGGCGTTTCCCAGCTTCCTTATTCGATGAAGGTTCTGCTTGAGAACCTGCTTCGTAACGAAGATGGCCGCTCCGTCACCAAAGAATCAATCAAGGCGGTCGCAGACTGGCTGGTAGATCGCGGAACGGCAGGCGTTGAGATCGCTTATCGCCCCGCGCGCGTTTTGATGCAGGATTTCACCGGCGTTCCCGCCGTTGTGGACCTTGCCGCGATGCGCGACGGCCTCAAGGCGCTCGGCGGAGATCCGGAAAAGATCAACCCGCTCGTTCCAGTCGATCTGGTGATTGACCACTCGGTGATCGTGGACGAATTCGGCACTCCGATGGCTTTCGCCCGCAACGTCGAGCTTGAATATGAGCGTAATGAAGAGCGCTACAAATTCCTGAAATGGGGACAGCAGGCGTTCCGCAATTTCCGCGTTGTGCCGCCCGGCACCGGCATCTGCCATCAGGTCAATCTCGAATATCTCGCGCAGACCGTCTGGACGAATACGGAAGACGGCGAAACAATCGCCTATCCTGACACCTGCGTCGGCACCGACTCGCACACCACGATGGTCAACGGCCTCGGCGTTTTGGGTTGGGGCGTTGGCGGCATCGAGGCTGAGGCGGCGATGCTCGGCCAGCCGGTTTCCATGCTGTTGCCGGAAGTCATCGGCTTCCGCCTCACTGGCAAGGTCAAGGAAGGCATTACCGCGACCGACCTCGTGCTGACCGTAACGCAGATGCTGCGCAAGAAGGGCGTTGTCGGCAAGTTCGTCGAGTTCTTCGGCCCCGGCCTGTCCAACATGACTCTGGCCGACCGCGCCACCATCGGCAACATGGCGCCGGAATATGGCGCAACCTGCGGTTTCTTCCCCGTAGATTCCGAAACGATCCGCTATCTCAACATGTCGGGCCGCTCGGAAGCCCGCATTGCGCTAGTCGAAGCTTACAGCAAGGCGCAGGGCATGTGGCGCGAGGCAGACAGCGCCGATCCGGTGTTCACGGATACGCTTGAACTCGACCTGGGCACTGTCGTGCCATCGATGGCTGGACCGAAGCGTCCGGAAGGCCGCGTTCCGCTGGAAGGCATCGCCGATGGTTTCGCCAAGGCGCTCGAAGCCGAGTACAAGAAGACCGTTGATGTGCATAAGCGCTACGCCGTCGAGGGCGAGGACTTCGAAATCGGGCACGGCGACGTCGCCATTGCCGCAATCACTTCCTGCACCAATACCTCCAACCCATCCGTGCTGATCGGCGCCGGCCTGCTGGCGCGCAATGCGAATCGTCGCGGCCTCAAGCAGAAGCCTTGGGTCAAGACTTCGCTCGCGCCGGGCTCGCAGGTGGTTGCCGAATATCTGGCAAACTCCGGGCTCCAGAAGGAACTCGACCAGATCGGTTTCAACCTCGTTGGCTTTGGCTGCACAACCTGCATCGGGAATTCCGGTCCGCTGCCGGAAGCGATTGCCAAAACCATCAATGAAAAGGGCATCATCGCCGCGTCGGTTCTGTCGGGTAACCGCAACTTCGAAGGCCGCGTTTCACCGGATGTGCAGGCAAACTATCTCGCCTCGCCGCCGCTGGTCGTGGCGCACGCGCTGGCCGGAACCGTCACCAAGGATCTGACCACCGAGCCGATCGGTGAGGACAAGGACGGCAAGCCGGTTTATCTGCGCGAAATCTGGCCGACTTCCGCCGAGATTCAGGAGTTCATCGAGAAGAACGTCACGCGCGACCTGTTCGCCCGGAAATATTCCGATGTGTTCAAGGGCGACGAGCACTGGCAGGCGGTCAACGCGCCATCCGGCCAGACCTATGCATGGGACGACGACTCGACCTATGTGCAGAATCCGCCTTATTTCGCGGGCATGGGCCGAAAGGCCGGTCATATCAGCGACATCAAGGGCGCCCGCATCCTCGGTCTGTTCGGCGACAAGATCACCACGGATCACATTTCGCCTGCCGGTTCCATCAAGGCGGCCTCGCCTGCCGGCAAGTACCTCACGGATCACGGCGTTGGCGTTGCGGACTTCAACCAGTACGGCACGCGTCGCGGCAATCATGAGGTGATGATGCGCGGCACCTTCGCCAATATCCGCATTCGCAACCACATGCTTGGCGAAAACGGGCGTGAAGGCGGCTACACCATTCACTATCCTTCCAAGGAAGAGCTGCCGATCTACGACGCAGCGATGGAGTATAAGAGAGAGGGCGTGCCGCTCGTCATCTTCGCCGGCGTCGAATACGGCAACGGTTCGTCGCGCGACTGGGCAGCCAAAGGCACCAGCCTGCTCGGCGTTCGCGCCGTGATCGCTCAGTCCTTCGAGCGCATCCATCGCTCCAACCTCGTTGGCATGGGCATAATTCCATTCGTGTTTGAAGAAGGCACGAACTGGAAGACGCTCAACCTCAAGGGCGATGAACTGGTGGAAATCGACGGCATTGAGAACATCAAGCCGCGCCAGATGATGACGGCGAAGATCACCTATGCCGATGGCACGGTGAAGAACGTCCCGATTCTCTGCCGCATCGATACGCTGGACGAGCTGGACTACTACAAGAACGGCGGCATCCTGCAGTACGTTCTGCGCGACCTCGCTGCGTAATTCCACGCGACATCAACACATTGGGCAGCGCAAACTTTGAAAGTTCGCGCTGCCTTTTTCATTCCGAACCGTCTGAACTTTCCTCGTCTTGAATTTTTCACCCCATCGTGACTTCGCTTTGAACAATTGCTCTGGCACATAAGCGAGCAGAGGATTTCCGACTCTGCGATACACAATGAAAATGGTTGCGTTTCTTGAACCTGTAAAAGCAGCACTCGTCGTGCTTGCGGCGTGCATGATGCTTTCGGCCCCGGCGCTGGCAGGTACGGACAAGCCGGCAGGTGTCGTGGAACTCTTCACGAGTCAGGGCTGCAATTCCTGCCCACCCGCAGACAGCTTTTTCAACGAGCTTGTCCAGAAAGGCGATGTCATCGCGCTCGCCTACCACGTGGACTATTGGGATTATCTCGGCTGGAAGGACACGCTCGCCAAGCCCGAGCACACCGAGCGCCAATATTCATATATGCGCAGCTTCGGCGACAGGTCGATCTACACGCCGCAGCTCGTCGTCAATGGGCGCAAAGATTTCATGGGCGGTGACCGCAAATCTGTCGAAGAGGGCCTTAATTCGCTGAGCAACAGCGGCGAAGGCATGGAGGTGAACCTTACCGTGTCGGAGACGAAAGACAGCATCATCATCAAAGTCGGTGCCACGACACAGCCGGCGGCTGAGGCAAATCTGATGCTGGTTTATTTCGAGCCTCCCAAAGTCATCGATATCGAAAAAGGCGAGAATGTCGGTCGCAAAGCCATTTATCTTAACGCGGTAACCGGTATCCGCGCGGCAGGCGTCTGGCACGGCAAGGCGGCGGAGTTCGAACTCCCCAAGAGCGAATTTGAAAGCAAGGGCGGCTGCGCGGCACTGCTGCAAGCCGAAACTAACGATGGAAAACTAGGCCCCATTCTGGGCGCAACGCTGGTTCGACACCCCTAGAGCGGCCAGCAAAAAACAAAAACCGGCGCAGCCTATGGGCTAGCCGGTCAAAAAATCCCGAACTTTCCGGGAGTAGCCTGATTCGATCCGGTAAGGCTCGTGGGCGGGGGGCTTGGGGTTACGAGCAAAACCGGACCGAACCGTCTCAGGCAACAGCAACACCGTCGATTTTATTTGGGGCATCAACTTGGATAAATTGCGGCAACAATGTGTTGAATGATCACCAATCATTACAAATTGTTTCAGGATGTGATCGCAAGCTCCGCGTGTGCGAGCCCGCATTTACCACTAACTCTTGCATTTCCTTAATGAAAAGGCGACCCTGCATTTACCGTTATCAAAGGGAAGCTGAATGACGGATCGCGGAACCGGTTCAAAGGGCGACGACGAGTCGGCAATACTCATCCCTTTTCCGGAATCGAAGCCGCAGACCGTGCTGCGGCAGGTTTCATTTGAGCGTCGGGAGCTTGAAACCATCCTGCGTTTATATGGACGTATGGTCGCCGCGAATGAGTGGCGCGACTATGCGATTGATCACACGACGGACCGCGCCATTTTCTCTGTTTTCCGGCGAGCGAGTGAAACGCCTTTGTTCCAGATCGTCAAAAACCCCGCGCTCGCGCGCAAGCAGGGCGCCTTTGCTGTCTTCACAGGCACGGGTCAGGTGCTCAAGCGCGGTCAGGAACTGGCGCGGGTGCTTGGCGTGTTCGACAAGAAGCTGCGCCTGATTGAAGGCTGAGCCTGTGCCTGATCCCCTGCCCGCCAGCGCGGACTCGCAGAAGATTGCTGCGCTGCGCCGGACCAAATTCGTCGCGACGTCCGCCCTTGTGCTTTGTGTGGCCGTATTCGCCGCCGCCAAGCTGATGCAGGCCAGCTATCCTTGGCTTGGCTATGTTGCCGCCTTCGCGGAAGCCGCGACCATCGGCGGCCTGGCAGATTGGTATGCCGTCGTCGCCCTGTTCAAGCGTCCACTTGGCCTGCCTATTCCTCACACCGCCATCATTCCGGAAAATCGAGAACGCATTGCCGACAATCTTGGCCGCTTCATTGAAACGAACTTTCTGTCCGAAGGACCGGTTCGCGAAAAGCTGAATGAGGTGGATTTCGCGAGCCTGGTGGCTGACTGGCTGTCAGACCCGCAACGTTCGCAAGGGTTGTCGCGGTTTGTGGCGCGGCTGGTTCCCAAAACACTGGCGGCAGTTGACCAATCGGGGCTACGCGGCTTCGTCACCCAGCGCGTGGTGGAGCAGGTAAACCGGATCGAGGTCGCGCCCCTCGCAGCCGATTTTCTCGCCGCCTTTACGGAAGATCGCAAGCACCAGAAGATATTCGACGAACTCACGCGCGCCATTGAGCGCTTCCTGAAAGACGAAACGGCACTCGAAACATTACGCGACAAAATCCGGGCCGAACTGCCGAGCGTGTTCAATCTTTTTCGCGCCGACGCCTACCTTCTCAAACGCATCGTCAATTCCGCAGGCACTCTTCTGGAGCAGGCCCGCAAAGACAAGAACCATCCTTTGCGCCACGAATTCGATGCCTTTTTCTCCCGCTTCATCAACAAGCTGCGCAATTCAAAGGACTACGCCCGCCGCGCCGAGCGCATGAAGCAGGATTTGCTCGCTCGCCCCCAGTTTCGCGAACTGGCCGACGATATGTGGGGGAGTTTCAAACACTTCATTGAGCAGGATTCGCAGGCGGAAAATTCTCTCACACGCAAACATCTCTCCGGCATGTTCGTGGAGATCGGCAGGCATCTGGCCGAAGACCCCGCCATCCGCGCCGACATGAACCGAGGCTTTGTTGTCGCGCTCGCTTCATTCGTCGAAAGCCAGAAGAGCGGCGTTTCGGCCTTCATCGCAGATCAGGTGAAACGTTGGGATCTTACCCAGCTGACCCGCGTGATTGAGATCAATATCGGTCGTGACCTGCAATATATACGCTTCAACGGCATGGCCATCGGCGGCTTGGCCGGTCTCGCGCTCTATATTTTCGAACGGACATTTCTCACGAATTGACCACGACGGACTTTGGCATATTCTCAATGAAAACAACGGGAGGATGAAATGGCGAAGCAACCTGAAATGCCCGATTTCATGGAAATGTTCTCGAACTTCGGCAAAGATCTGAAAATGCCTGCCGTCGATGTGGACGAGATTCTCGCGCACCATCGCAAGAACCTTGAAGCCTTGCAGAAAGCTGCCTCTGCCGGAGCCGCGGGCGCAAGCTCGGTCATGGCAAAGCAGCGCGAGGCACTTCAGGAGGGAATGCGCGACATAACCGAAATGGTGCACAATTTACGCACCAGCGGCGCAGCACAGGAAGCGATCACCAAACAGACGGAGTTCGCTCGCAAGTCGTTTGAGGCCGCAGTGCGTCATGCTGGCGAAGTTGGCGAGATTTTCAAAAAGTCGGGCGAGGAATCCACGGAGATCCTCCGCGACCGCATCAAAGCAGCGATGGAAGAAATCCGCGATGCTTATGAGAAGAAAAAGGGGTGAGCGGAGTAACGTCGCGCGTCCATTAGCGCCCCTCATCCGCCTGCCGGATGAGGGGTAAGCGAAGAACGCCCCGAGTTTTACCCCTTGCCGCTTGTCGCCTGATAGACCCGCTCTGGCACTGACTTCGGATCGGGCGCGCCTACATTGCCGCCGTTCATGTCGAGCTGCATGAAAACCGTGTCCAGCCAGCGTTCGTGCTTGTAGCCTGAACCTTGCAGCGCACCGCAATGGCGAAAGCCGAGCCGTTCGTGCAATATCACCGACGGGCTGTCTGGATGCCCATCACCGATCACGGCAACAAACTGGCGATAGCCATCTGCCCGACACGCTTCGATCAGCGCCAGCATGAGCGCCTTGCCTACACCCTTACCTTTCGATTCAGGCGCAATGTAAATCGAGTCTTCCACGATGAACCGATACGCTGGTCGCGCCCGAAATGGGCCTGCATAGGCATAGCCCAGCACTCGGCCATTCTCTTCGGCCACGAAGTAAGGATATGAACTCGCGCGCAGGCTTTTATAGCGCTCCGTCATCTCAGCCAGCGTTGGCGGTTCAAGTTCATAAGTCGCAGTGCCGTGCAGCACGGCATCTGCATAGATCTCCGTTATCTCTGTAAGATCGGCCTCAGTCGTGTCGCGGATCGTAATGCCCATAATGCCCCTCATCAGGATTATCCGCGGTAGCAATACGTCCAAACAAAAAGGGCGGCCAGAGAGCCGCCCTTCGATTTTCTTGTGCCAGACCTGCTTAGTTGCGGTTGCCCATGAACTGCAGCAGGAAGGTGAACAGGTTGATGAAGTCGAGGTAGAGCGTCAGCGCGCCCATAATTGCCTTGCGGCCAGCAACGAGCACGTCGTCACCCTCGAAATACATTTCCTTGATCTTCTGCGTGTCGTAGGCGGTCAGGCCCGAGAAGACCAGCACGCCGATCGCCGAAATGGCGAACTGAAGTGCAGACGACTGCAGGAAGATGTTCACCAGCATGGCAATCAGGATGCCGAATACGCCCATGATCAGGAACGAACCCATCGCGGTAAGGTCGCGACGCGTCGTGTAACCATAGAGCGAGAGCGCGCCGAAAGCGGCTGCGGTCACGAAGAAGGTCTGCGTGATCGATTGAGTCGTGAAGACCAGGAAGATCGTGGAGAGCGACGCACCCACCAGCGCGGCATAGACCCAGAAGGTCGCCTGCGCGGCTGGAACGCTCAGCCGATCAATACGGAACCCAAGGAAGAACACCAGAGCCAGCGGAGCCAGCATGAGAACCCACCTGAGCGGCGTGGTGAACACCGTCACGCCAAACTGGGTCAACATCTTGCCGTTGCCGAGTGTCGCAGCCGCCGCCGAAGGATCGTTCGTGGTAGCCATCGTGATGATGCCAAGCGCGGCGACACCGGTAATGACCATCGCCACGGCCATAAGGTTGTAAACCTTGAGCATGTAGGAGCGCAGACCCTGGTCGATTGCGGCGTCTGTACGCGCACCCGTACCCATCTGCGACTGATAATTGCGAAGTTCAGCCATATTTTCCTCTGTTGCTTCCATCCCGTCGGGTGTCAGGCAAATGCCCAGGCGCCGCTGGCGGGACTCCAGCATGCCTGACCGAAATATGATCATTCTCGAAGATAAGAACAAGACCTGTTGCGGCTTGCAACACGGCGTGAATCACGATTCCGCAAGAAATTTTGCTAACATTTCAGTGATGCGGGCTCTTTTAGAGCTCGCGAAGCACCGGCGCAGCCTTCTGGCCGAGTATCCGCCAAGTGCCGAGCAATCCGAAACCAACCGTCAGGACAAGCGCCAGCACGATTGTCGCGACCGCCACTTCCGGAAGGAAAACGGATGGCAATTTCATCACGCGCGCCACCACATACCAGGCCGCAACGCCGCCCGCGATCAGCGCGAAAATCGCCGTGGCCAGGCCGATCAGCAAATATTCCAGGCTGAAAGCAGCCATCAGCGTGCGCCGCGTCGCGCCCAGCGTCTTGAGCACCACCGCATCATGGACGCGCGCACGATTGCCCGCAGCCAGCGCACCGGAAAGCACGAGCACCGACGCAACGAGCGCCACCGCCGCCGCAGTGCGTATCGCCGTGCCGAGCTGCCCGACAAGCTGGTTCACCACATCCAGCGCATCCTTGACGCGCACACTCGTCACCGCCGGAAATTGCTTCGTCACGGCATTGAGCAGCTTTGCTTCATCGGCTGGCGCGGCGTTTTGTTCGCGCAGCGTCGCCAGCCAGCTATGCGGCGCACCCGCAAACGTATTCGGCGAAAACACCATCACGAAATTGATGCCGAGCGACTCCCATTGTACCCGCCGCATATTGGCGATTTTCGCTGTGATGTTCCGGCCAAGCACGTTAACCGTGACCGTATCGCCCAGCTTCAAGCCGATCTGCTGCGCTTCATCCGCGGAGAAGGAAACCAGCGGTTCGCCGGCGTAGTCCTTCGGCCACCACTCGCCTTCGGAGATCACCGCATTTTCAGGAATCGCCTCGGAATAGGTTATGCCCCGGTCGCCGCGCAGCACCCACGCGCCCTCTGGCGGCACCTTCACCGTTTGCGCATCGACGCCATTCAGCGCCACCACGCGCCCGCGCAGCATGGGCACGCGCTGTATCGCGCCGCGCGGCGATTCCGCTTGTACGAATTTCACAAAGTCATCGATTTCGGCCGGCTGCACATCGACGAAGAAGAAGTTCGGAGCGCGCTCGGCAATCGTGCCGGAAATCTGTCGCCGCAGATTGCCGTCAATGAGTGCCAGCGTAACCACCAGCGTCAATCCGAGTCCCAACGACAGCACTACCGAGGGCGTCAGCGCGCCTGGTCGATGAATATTGCCGATTGCCAATCGGAGCGGTGTTGAACGAACCGAAGGCGCACGCCGCGCCAGCGCCTGCACCAACCCGCCGACACCGCGCAATACAAGAAACGACGCAACCGCCGCTGCCACGAAAATGATCGCAATGCGCTTGTCACTGGAAAACAGCACCGCCAGCGTGGCCAGCAGAACGCCCGCGCCAATCGCCGTCGCAACATAGGCGATGCGCGGCAGGCCCTTCGCCTCAAATCCCAACTCGCGAAACAGCGCCGTCGCTGGAACATCGCGCGCCCTGCCGAGCGGCAACACCGCAAACGCCAGCGTCACCAGCACGCCGAATATCACCGCCACCGCGAGCGCGCCTGGATAGACGCCACTCTCCGCCGGAACCGGTATGAGCGAGGCAAGCGCTGCCTTGGCCGCAAACGGCATCAACACGCCGAGCACCAGACCAATCGCAATGCCGATGGACGCAATCAGCATGATCTGGATCAGATAAACAGAAAAAACAAAGCCGCCCGAAGCACCAAGGCTTTTGAACGTAGCAATTACCCCGCGCTTGGAGTCGAGATAGGCGCGCACGGCGTTTGCCACGCCAACGCCTCCCACCACCAATGCGGTCAGGCCAACCAGCGTCAGGAATTGCGAGAACCGCTCAATATTGGCCGACAGCGCAGGAGCGGCATTGGTACGGCTACGAATGCTCCAGCCTGCCTGCGGAAACTCTGCCTGCGCCCGGTCCTTGACCGCTTGCAATTGCGCCTCGCTGGAACCACCCGGCAGTCGAACCTTGTAAACATGCTCCACAAGGCTTCCCGGCTGAATCAGGCCCGATGCTTTCAGCGCCTCCATCGACATAAGCAGTCGTGGCGCGAAGCCAAACCCGTCAGAGATCGCGTCAGGCTCATTGGTCAGCAGCGCTCGCAACTGGATGCGTTGACTGCCAAGCTCGATCGAATCGCCAACCTTCAGCGCAAGCCGGTCGAACAGAATTTGCGGCGCGGCAGCACCATAGGCACCATCACGCAACCCAAACAGATCATCGCGCGACAGCGCGGGCTCCGTCTCAAGCGTCCCGTAGAGCGGATAGGCTGGATCGACAGCCTTGGCTTCCACCAGCGCCTGATCCGAACCATCCGCTAGTCGCGCCATGGACCGCATTCCGGCACTCACCGCGAGCGTTCCCAGTCCATTCAGAAAGGCGCGTTCCTGCTCGTTCGCCTCACGCTGATTCAGCTCGAATCGCATATCCGCGCCGAGCAGCGTTTGCCCCTGATTGGCAACCCCATCGGCAATCGCTCGCGCAACGGAATTGACACCAGCAATCGCGCCCACGCCGAGCGCAATGCAGGCGACAAAGATCAGGAAGCCTGAAAGCCCGGCGCGCATTTCGCGCAGCGCAAATCGCATTGCCAGCCCAAACTGCGCCGCACCTTTCGGCGGCTGATAGGCGTTTGGCGAGACGGTCGCGTCCATCGCTACACTTTCACCGCTGTCTCGATCCGGCCGGACCGCATTGCGATCTGACGGTCGCAGCGTTGCGCCAGTGCCGGGTCATGCGTCACCAGCACCAGCGTCATGCCGCGTTCCCGCGCCTTGGCAAAAAGCAGATCGGCCACCTGCTTGCCCGTCGCCTGATCGAGATTGCCGGTCGGCTCATCCGCAATGAGAATGCGCGGCTCTGGCGCAAGTGCGCGCGCAATCGCCACGCGCTGCTGTTCGCCACCTGAAAGCTGGCCGGGATAATGGCTTATCCGCTCGCCCAGCCCAACCGCCTCCAATTCGCGTGCAGCAACGGCAAATGCATCGCGATGGCCCGCCAATTCCAGCGGCACGGCGACATTTTCCAGCGCCGTCATATTTGGAATGAGATGGAACGACTGAAACACGATCCCGACATTACGACCGCGAAAAGCCGCAACGGCATCTTCGCTCAGGCCGGTAATCTCCGTCCCCGCGATCCTCACCTTGCCGCTATCCACGCGCTCCAGCCCCGCCAGAACCATGAGCAGGGTCGACTTGCCGGAACCGGAGGGGCCGACAATGCCAGCCGCCTCGCCTGCCGCCACATCCAGCGAAACGCCTTTCAGCACATGCACTGACGAAGCACCCTGCCCAAGCGTCAGCGAAACGTCCTTCAATTCGATGACGAGCATTGTCACAAGAAAATCCTATATGGGAGACAAAGGATGCTGCGGCTCATATGGGAACGGAAAGATGGTAATCAAACCGATGCGGATGGCGCTAGCCGCAATCTTCCTCGCTTTTGCTGCACCAGCGAAGGCTGATCCGTACCAGATCGTCGGATTCGGCGACAGCCTCATGGCCGGATACGGACTTCAAAATGGCGAGAGCTTCACCGACAAGCTGCAAGCCGCGCTAAAGGCAAAGGGTCACGATGTTGTGATCTCAAATGCGGGCGTTTCAGGCGATACGTCCAGCGGCGGACTCTCGCGTCTCGATTGGTCGATTCCGGACGGAACCAACCTCGTCATTCTCGAACTCGGCGCGAACGATATGCTGCGCGGCATAGATCCTGCGCTTACCGAAAAGAACCTCGATACGATGCTCGCCAACCTGAAGAAGCGCGGCATTCCCGTCATGTTAGCCGGCATGCGCGCTGCACCCAATCTCGGCCCCGACTATCAGGCGAAGTTCGACGCCATCTATCCGCGCCTGGCAGAGAAATATGGCGTGACGCTCTACCCGTTCTTTGTCGATGGAATCGTCGCGGACAAGACCTATTTGTTGGAAGACGGAATGCATCCCAACGCAGCCGGCATCGACCGCATGGTCGAGCGCATTCTGCCGACCGTAGAGAAGGTGATTGTGTCAAATGGAAAGGCAAGTTGAACACACTGCTTTAACCAGTTGCCGACGCAACTGCGAAAACCTCTTGCCGCATTGCGCAAACGGTGATTCGCTTGGGATGCGCGTTTGATTCGAGATAGGGAGCCTGCCTATGCCCCGTTTGTTCACCGCTCTCGAAGTTCCTCGTGACGCAGCGCTTTCCCTATCGCTTCTGCGCGGCGGCTTGCCGGGCGCTCGCTGGATCGATGTTGAGAATTATCACCTGACCTTGCGCTTTTTCGGCGATGTCGAAGGCCATGTGGCTGACGAAATAGTCAACGCGCTGGATCGCGTACACCGCCCTTCCTTCCAGATCACGCTTTCCGGCGTAGGCGCTTTCGGCGGCAAGAAGCCCCATTCGATCTGGGCGGGCGTGACCGCATCGCCAGATCTTTTCGCGCTTCAGGCTGAAATCGACCGCATTGCTGCGCGTCTCGGTCTGCCGTCTGACGCTCGCAAATTCTCGCCGCACGTCACGCTGGCGAGACTGCGCAATACCTCGCCCGATGCCGTAGCGATGTATCTCTCCGCGCGCGGCAATTTCGCCACCATGCCGTTCAAAGTCGGGCGATTCGTCCTTATGTCATCCCGCGATTCGGTCGGTGGTGGACCTTATGTCGTCGAGGAAGCCTGGCCACTCGGCGCGGACATTCGCTCGCCAAGCTTGATGGCCAGCCCGTCGGACGCTTCACGGAGCATCCGGTAAACGGACTCGAATCCGTCATTGCCGCCATAATACGGGTCGGGGACATCCCGAACTGGCCCCAGCGCATATTGATTGAACAAATGAATACGCCCGCGCGCCTCCGGTTCTGCCACCCGGCGCAAATCATCCACATTCGATCGGTCCATAGCCATAACCAGATCGAAACGCTCGAAGTCGTCCGGTCGAATTTTCCGCGCGCGCTGGTCGGAAATATCAATGCCGTATCGCGCAGCCACCGCTATCGAACGCGGGTCCGGCGGCGAACCCTGATGCCAGGCGCCAATTCCGGCAGAGTCGATCACGAAGCGATTATCCCAACCCCTTTTCCGCACTGCGTCGCGAAAAAGCCCCTCGGCCAACGGTGATCGGCAGATATTGCCCAAGCACACGAACAGAACCGAGTACTGCCATTGTGAAGTCACGAATAACCCCTTCTACCGATTTGAAAGGTTGCGGTCTTGCAGCGGGGCAGAACCTATACCACATCATCGGTAATGATCACGGAGGGATCGATGGACGCAGCGCGAATGTTTCGCACCGACGGAACTGACAATATCCGGCAGAATTTCTGGCGCACGGCACGCAAGGCCGCGCGGCACGTACCGTTCATGGAAGACGTTGTTTCGGCCTACTATTGTGCGCTGGACAAGGAAACGTCCACCAAGACCAAGGGCATCCTGCTCGGCGCGCTGGCCTATTTCGTTCTTCCCATCGATGCGGTGCCTGACATCCTCGCCGGGATAGGTTTCACGGACGATATTGCGGTGCTATCCGCTGCCATAGCTGCCGTACAGGCAAGCATCACGACCGCTCATCGCAGCGCAGCGCGCAAGGCCATCGACGACTGGTCATGACGTTGTCCTGAGACGGCAAGTCAAACTCTTGCCGTTTTCATGCCCTCCTCAATGTGCGCGCAAGCTTGGTGCGGCAGCTTGGACTGTCTGGTATCGGATGTTCGAGCACCGGATTTGGGCGGGATAACGGTTTGGTAACTCTGATTAAGTCAATATGAACCAAATTGCCTCGCCCGTCAGGCACGGCGCATAGTGATTTTTTAGAACGGGAAATGTCTCAGCAATGTACAGATTGACTGCCTTGGTTACGAGTTTTGTGCTGGCGATAAGCGCCGCACCCGCGTTGGCGCAGTCGGCCACCAAGATCGGCCAGCACAATGCGTGGGGCACGTATAGCTATCAGGCGCAGAATGGTAAGGTCTGCTATGTGCTCACGGTTCCGACCGACAAGCAGCCAGCCACACTGGACCACGGCGATATCTTTTTCTTCGTAAGCCAGCGCCCCGGTGGCAAGGCTTCGTACGAACCGCAGTTCATCGCTTCCTATGATTTGCAGGCCAATTCCAAGGTCCAGGTCACCGTAGGCAATAAGTCGTTCTCCATGTTCACCAAGGGTAAGTCGGCCTGGGTGGAAAAGCCGGAAGACGAACCAGCGCTGATCAACGCCATGCGCGGCGGGTCGGACATGAAGATCGCCGCCAAGTCCAAGCGCGGCAACCCGACGAACTACACCTTCTCGCTCAAAGGCATTTCGGCAGCGCTCAGTTCAATCGCCCAGTGCAAGTGAGCCAGTACCGCGCCTCCAAAAGTTAGGCCGCGCCCTGCGGCCTATTTCTTTTTTTCGTCCGAAGATCCCGGCGAGAACATTCCGCCCATAACGTTGCGCATCCAGTCCGTATTCTGCGGCATGCCGGAGAACCATGTCTTGAGCAGGTTTTCCGGCGAAAACCGATCGATCTCAACGATCATGCGCTCTTCCATCTGTTTCATCATCGCCTGCTGAAGCGGCTGCACATCCGGCAACCCCATGAATTGCCGCGCTTCCTCCGGTGTGCAGTCGATGTTGATAGTCACCTTCATTCTTTTCTCTCCACTCTGGTGGCTTGTCGTTCACCAAGATTGCGCATGTTTCGCGCATTGAACAACTATCGAGCGAAATTCAAGCAACAAAAAAAGGGCGGCTCGCGACCGCCCTTCCTTTAGAAGCGCTTTGCCCGTTAGTTCGCCGGGGCAGGCTGCGTCGGCTGCGGTGCTGGAGCCGTCGCATTCGGCGCAGTTGCCGGCGGTGTGGCAGGTTGAGCCGGAGCCGTCGCATCAGGTGCCGGTGCGGCTGGCGTTGCCGGGGCCGGCTCGCTGGTTGTCGCTGGTGCCGGAGCCGGCGCCTCGGATTTACCCGGAGCGAAAACGAAATAGGCGATCACTGCGAGTACCAGAACAATCGCGGCGATAATCGCGCCATTTCCCGTGCCACGTCCTTCAACAACACGGCGATTATACACGATGTTGTCACCCGCGTTCGTCACGCGTGAATCCCGTGGATCAATCGGTGCGCCAACAGGGTCCGTCACATGCTTCGGATCGTTGGCGTGGTCATGCAATTTGCGTGCAGGTTCAGCCATTGCCGTCCTCCTTGTGTTCAGCTTCGGACTGACAAACGTAAGAAATAAGCCGAGGTTCCAAAGAATCTCGGCTTTCGGTCGTTTGGCGACGCAAAAATCAGATGGGTAGCTGATTTTTCTAGTTTTGGTCAGTTTCCTGCGTCTGAACCGGCTCGTTGGTGGTTGGGAGCGCCGGGGTCGACATATTGAGATTTTGCTCGGAAGCTACACTAGCTACGACTGTTTTATCTTCCTTGGCCTGCGCCGAGCGTTGAAACTCGCAAGCGCTCGCGAATGGTGCAGAGAAGGCAAGAAGGCTAATGGCTAGAACAGCTTTCTTCATTTCGTGCTCCTTTCAGTCAGAAGCACAAAGAATAACAAAGCTCAGTTCTTTGACAAATCACGCTTTGCGTGAGCGCCCTAGCGCGCCACCGCCATGCAAAAGACCGCGATGAACGAGACAAGAAACAGCACGTTCAACGTTGCAAGCAGCTTCATCGCGGGAAGCGCGAGGGTTTCGGCGATGGTGGTTGCTGTCGCTGTTCTGGCCATGCGCACATCTTAATCCGCAAAGCAGGACGATTGGTTAAGCCGTTATCTCGAATTGCACGGTTTTCACGCGCGCGGATGCGCCGCCTCATAAATATCCAGCAGTCGAGCCGAATCGACGCCCGTATAGATCTGCGTAGTCGAGAGGCTTGCATGGCCGAGCAATTCCTGAATCGCGCGCAGATCACCGCCGCGCCCCAACAGATGCGTCGCAAACGAGTGGCGCAGAGCGTGCGGCGTTGCCGTTTCGGGCAGATTGAGCGCCGAACGCATTCGCTTCATTTCACGCTGTACGATTGCCGGATTGAGCTGCCCGCCCTTGGCACCGCGAAACAGCGGTTGATCTGCCGCCAGATGATACGGGCAAAGGCTGCGATAGGTGGTGACGGCCTCAAACGCTACCGGCAATACCGGCACGAGCCGCGTCTTTCCGCCTTTACCCGTCACACGCAGCACATTATCTCCCCGCGCGGCAAGATCGGTCCCCAGCAGCCCCAAGGCCTCCGAAATACGCATCCCGGACCCATATAGCAGCGCCAGCACGGCCGCGTTGCGCGCGGCAATCCACGGCTCTTCCGCAAGCTGCTCGCCAACATCGACGACCCTGCGCGCATCGGAAACCGTCAGCGGCTTCGGCAATGATTTGGGCTGCTTAGGCGCGCGCAACGCTGACGCACCAGCGGCATTGGCCAACCCCTTGCGATCCAGGTAGCGCAGGAACGACCGCACACCCGCCAGCCCGCGCCCAATCGTTCTCGCCCCTGCGCCATCCGAGCGACGGGCTGCGAGAAAGGCGCGCAAATCGACTGGCCGCAACGCGCTCACGCTGGAAACGCCCGGTGGCCCGCCGCAATGTCCCGTCAGAAACTGCAAAAACTGGCGCGTATCCCGCTCATAGGCCTCGACGGTCAGCTTCGACAGACGCCGCTCGCTTGCCAGCGCTTTCAACCAAGCCTGCCGTGCTTCGGCTAGATCGGGTTTGGCGGAGATCAAAAATTCCTGCATGGTTATCCCGAAACCTCAAAGCCATATCTGACCTCACCAACCTTAATGACAGGAAAACATCTGCGAGCCGGAACGAATATTGTGTTCGCCGCTTTCGGCAAAACAGATTGAGGGAATTCCGATGCGCCTGTTCCAGTGCCAGAATTGCGGCAACGTCCTCTATTTTGAGAACTCATACTGCGAGCAATGTGGCAAACAGATCGGATATCTTCCCGACAAAGGGCAGATGACCGCCGTCGATCCCGACGGGCCGAACTGGATCGCGCTCGCCGATCCACACTCACGCTATCGCTTCTGCGCGAATTGGGAGCAAAGCGCCTGCAACTGGCTGACACATGCCGATAGCGGCGAGATCTACTGCCGCGCCTGTCGCCACAATCGCACCATCCCGGATATTTCCACGCCGGAGCACTATCGCGACTGGCGCAAGATCGAAGCCGCGAAGCGCCGCTTGTTTTACTCGCTCATCCGGCTTGATCTTCCCCTGCCGACACCCGCCAGCGGAGAACCGGAGCCGCTCGTGTTCGACTTTCTGGCGGATGCGCCCGATGGCAGCACCAAAATCATGACCGGCCACGATAGTGGAGTCATCACCATCTCCTTGAATGAGGCCGATGACGCCAAACGCGAGGCTGCGCGCACCTCGATGGGCGAGCCATATCGCGCGATCCTCGGCCATTTCCGGCACGAAGTCGGCCATTTTTATTGGGACCGGCTGGTCCGCGATGGCGGCCAGCTTGAAAGCTTTCGCGCTCTGTTCGGTGACGAAGGTGCCGATTATGCCGAGGCCCTTCAGCGGCATTATCAACAAGGCGCGCCAGGAGACTGGCGCCTGAGCTATGTCAGCGCCTACGCGACCATGCATCCATGGGAAGACTGGGCGGAAACCTGGGCGCATTATCTCCACATCGTCGATACGCTGGAAATGGCCGCGTCATTCGGCATCGAAACACACCCCGCTGTCGCGACGGAAGCGCTAGCGACTCAAATCACCTTCGATCCTTATGAAACCGAAGACGTAAATGTGCTGATCAACGCCTGGCTGCCGCTCAGCTACGCCTCAAACAGTCTCAACCGCTGCATGGGCCTGCCGGATTTATACCCCTTCGTCATCCCGCCAAAGGCCGTCCAGAAGCTGGGCTACATTCACGATCTGATTCACCGCCACGCGCAGTGAGGGAGTTACCCCTCATTTACGCCAGCGGGATCACATCAACGGATTGCGAGATGTCTTGGGATCCGGCGGTGCGCAACACGCCCCGCACGGGTGCGACGTCGAAATAATCTCGTCCGCGGGCGGCGACGATATGGTCCAGACCAGCCATCATCGCATTGGTAGGATCAAACTCGATCCAGCCCGCGTTGGCACCGCACCATGCCTGCACCCATGCATGCATGGCATCTGCGCCTTCCAGCCGGGGCTTGCCCTTCGGCGGTTCGGTGCGCAGAAAGCCACTTACATAGCCCGCTGGAATACCGATCTCACGCAGGCATGCGATCATGATGTGAGTGAAATCCTGACACACGCCGCGACGTTTCGCGAAGGCTTCCTCGAGCGGCGTGTCCACCGTCGTCGCGTCGCCATCATATCGAAGGTCGCGATGCAGCGCGGCGTTTATTGCCCCAACTATCTCCATCGTCGTCGCAGCCTTGGGCATAACATCGCGCACATATTCGGCAATTGCGGGACTTGGGCCCACCAGCGGCGACGTATCCACGAAATGATGCGGCGAGGTTGAACCGAGATTGCGCATAGCCGCCAGTTCCACCGGCAAATCTTCCAGCCGCGCAGAAACATCCATCGCGGGCGGATAACCAAACCGGTCAACGCGGGCACGCACAGTCACGTCAACCGTTTCGTTCGGCGTATTGAAACATACATCCACCGTGCGATTTCCGAAAAAGTCGATGCGGTCAATTCGCTCGTGCGGCGCTGGATCAATATCGATAGCGCCCGCAACCAGCCGCTGAATCCCGGCCTCATCTGCGGGCATGACGCGCAACGCCTGACGTCCTGCCGCCATCCGGTCGTAGGTACATCTGGTGCGGAGCAAAACCTCGTAGAGCATGGCTACTTCAAATAGGCTTTCGTGATGAGTTCCGACAGCGCAGCAATTTCGTCGTACGTCTGGTTCAGCGCTTCAATGTCAAACGCCTCCGGCGTCTGCACGGCGATGTTTGTCTGGGTTCGCAGTGCCGCGCGCGCCAACTCGGACATATGTCCGGGCACACCGGCATCCGGCAGCAGATCGACCTGCGTTTTTATCTCGTTCAGCTGATAAAGGATCGAGCGCGGGTTCATGCTGTCCAGCGCCATCAAGTCGATCACCGTCGGGCGAGTGGTGCGCACCGTATAACGCCGGCGATGCGATAGCGTGCTGTCGCCCACCTCCACCGCAAAATCCAGTGCGCCATCGGGCGCTTCGTCGTCGGTCATCGAGGTCAGCAGCGAGGTTATTGCCAGCGCACGTTCCAATGATCGGCCAAGGGTGAGAAACCGCCAGCCTACAAACCGGTACATGTTTTCATGGACCAGGCCTGAAAAGCCGGTGATCTTGCGTAGCAACACGCTCATCGCGCGCGCACTGTCGTCGCCCACGGTGGCGGTCAGCGTCATGCGATTGGCGCTATCTGCCAGGTCGTTCAGCGCCATCCAGCCGTCGACCGAAAAGCGGTCGCGTATCTTTGCCGCGCTTCCGATTGCCGATGAGAACATGGCGCGCAAACTTGTCGGAATCGCCTCATTCGCCTCAATGTCGCGCGCGTCGATATGCTCTCGAACGTAAGACAGCAGCGGGCTTTCCAGTTCGCCCGCTTCCGCCAGCCGCGCAAAATAGGCGCGCATCAAGCGCATGGTGGATTCGGCGCGCTCGACATAGCGCCCGAGCCAGAACAGATTATCGGCGGCGCGGCTCGGCAGCGCGCCCTGCCTCGGGCGCACATAGGGCCCCGCAGGCGGCGCCAGCATCGTCTCGGTGCTCACCTTGCGATCCGAAACGACCCACACATCCGCCACCGCTCCGCCCTGCTGCATGGCAATAGCCTTGGGATCACGCGAATGACCGATGCGCGCAAAGCCGCCCGGCATAGCAACCCAGCCATCCGCCGTGCGCGCGAGGTAAACGCGAAGACTTAGCGGCCGCGGCAACAGGCGCCCATCCTCCCAGCTCGGCGTGGTCGAAAGCGTCACCGCCTCCTGCCCCACAAAATGGCGACCGTTTTCCGGTGTCAGAATCAGCTCCCGCCCCGCTTCGCCCATGCCGAATTCGGGCCGCGCCGGTCTGCCTGCCAGCCGCAAAGGCGGCACCGCCGGGCATATCACCATCCGTTCCGAATTGGCGGCAACGTGACGTCGCTCCATCTCCGAACCGCACCACCACGTCGCGACATTCGGCATCCCCAGTGGCTGCCCCATCACGGCTTCACTGATACGCGGCAAAAAGGCGAACAGTGCCTTTGCCTCCAGTGCGCCCGCGCCAAGCGCGTTGACCATGGAGATATTGCCATGCCGCACTGCACCAGCCAGACCCGGCGTGCCGAGTCTGGACGCACCGTCAAATTCCAGCGGATCGGCAAATGTGGAATCGAGCCTGCGCCACAGCACGCTTATCGGTCGATTGCCGGAAACAGAGCGCACCATCACTCTGTCGTTTTCGACGCTCAGATCTTCGCCTTCCAGCAGCCCCATGCCGAGATAGCGCGCAATATAGGCATGTTCGTAATAGGTGTCGGTCATCGGCCCGGGCGAGAGAATGGCAATCCCGTTCTCGTCGCCGCCGCGCATGAGATTGAGCGACTCGCGGAAGCGGCGGAAAAAGCCCGCAAGGCGATGCACATGCGCCTCGGAATAATAGTCGGAAAACACACGCGCCGTCGCGACACGGTTCTCCAGCGCAAAGCCAGCGCCGGAAGGAGCCTGCACGCGATCTTCCAGCACCCACCATTGCCCGTTTGGCCCACGGCCCAGATCGAACGCGAGGAAATGCAGGAAGTGTCCGCTGGCAGGCCGCACACCAACCATCGGGCGCAGCCATTCCGGATTTCCGGCGATAATCGAGGCAGGTAACTTGCCTTCCGCCACCAGATTGTTCGGCCCGTAAATGTCCGCCGCAACATGTTCCAGCAGGTCGGCGCGCTGTGTCAGCGCCGATGCGATATCAGCCCATTCGCTCTCATGCAGGATCACTGGTACATGGCTCAGCGGCCAGGAGCGGTCGATGGCGTTCTTCTGGTCATATTGCCGGAAATAAACACCAGCATCGCGCAAATATTCGTCGCCGCGCGCAAAGCGGCCTGCAAGATCAGCAGGCGCCAGCGATGAGAAATAGCTGAGAAACTGCGACCAGACGGGACGGATCGCGCCGTTCTCCGACATAAGCTCGTCAGGCACGCCCGGCATCGGACGATATTCCGATGCCGCGTTCCACTTCGGCACTTTCTTGTCGTTTACGCTCGCCATTAAAGCCCTGCCGGACGGCGCATATCGAGCGTCATGGGGAATTCCGACGATATGCTCGGAGGCTCGGCTTCATAGAATCCAGCGGTGTGGCCGGACGGCTCGAAGCGAGCCAGGCGGCGGGCTTCCGCTTCATTGGCGTTGACCGGAAATGTCTCGTAATTGCGGCCGCCCGGATGTGCGACATGATAGATGCAGCCGCCCAGCGCTCGCCCGCTCCACTTGTCGTAAATATCGAATGTCAGCGGCGCGTTGACCGGCAACACCGGATGCAGCGCCATGGATGGTTGCCAAGCCTTGAAGCGCACACCAGCGACGGAAACGCCTGCCGTCTCGGTCTTCTGCAACGGCACGCTGCGCTTGTTGCACGTCACCGCATAGCGGGAAGGATCGGCAGCGGTCAGCTTGACCTGCATTCGCTCAACAGAACTGTCCGTATAGCGCACGGTGCCCCCAATCGCGCCTGTCTCGCCGAGCACATGCCACGGCTCGAGCGCCTGCCGCACTTCCAACCCCGCGCCTTCATACTCTACCTCCCCGCAGAACGGGAAGCGAAATTCAAGCTGTGCCTCAAACCATTCCGGCTTCAGGTCCAGTCCATGCAGCCGCAGATCGGCCAGAACATCGAGAAAATCGCGCCACAGATAATGCGGCAGCATGAAGCGATCATGCAGTGTCGTTCCCCAACGCGTCAGCGACCCATCCAGCGGAGCCTTCCAGAGCCGCGCAATCAGCGCCCGGATCAGCAATTGCTGCGCAAGGCTCATGCGCGGGTTCGGCGGCATCTCAAAGCCACGAAATTCCACCAATCCCAAACGCCCGGTCGGTCCATCCGGCGAATAGAGCTTGTCGATGCAGATTTCCGAGCGATGCGTATTGCCAGTCACGTCCACCAGCAGATTGCGCAGCAACCGGTCCACCAACCAGGGCAGCGGCTGCGCTCCCATACCCGGCACGGGTATTTGCGAAAGCGCCGTCTCCAGTTCGTACAGCCCATCATGCCGCGCCTCATCTATGCGCGGCGCCTGACTTGTCGGCCCGATGAACAGTCCCGAAAAAAGATAGGACAAACTTGGATGCCGCTGCCAATGCAGGATCAGGCTTTTCAGCAAATCCGGCCTGCGCAGAAACGGGCTGTCATTCGGCGATTGCCCGCCCACCACGACATGGTTGCCGCCCCCCGTGCCGGTGTGCCGCCCGTCGATCATGAACTTGTCCGCGCCAAGTCGCGTCTGCCGCGCTTCCTCGTACACGATCCCGGTCGTCGCAACGCATTCATCCCAGGAAGATGCCGGATGAATATTCACCTCGATCACGCCCGGATCGGGCGCAACACGAATGACATTGATGCGCGGGTCGTGCGGCGGCGCATAGCCTTCAATCCGCACCCGCAATTTCTCCTGCTTTGCCGCCGCCTCCACCGCCGCGATCAGTTCCAGATAATCCTCGATGCGCTCCACCGGCGGCATGAACACGCACAGCCTGGCGTCGCGCGGCTCCACGGCAATTGCCGTACGAACCGCGCCACCGCCCGCATCCAGCGTTTGCTCGATAAGCGTACCAACCTCAACGCTCGGAGCCTCAACCACTGTCGCAGGCTGTTGCCGGTCGATCTCCGGCAATGGTCCGCGCTCTTCGGTCGGGTCGGCTGGCTGAATATACGGAAACGCCGAAGGCGGCACATAGGGCAGCGCGCCGAGCGGCAGACGAAAGCCAACCGGACTATCGCCCGGCGCTAAAAACAGATGGCTGCGCCTCAGCTTCCACTTCTCAGATTGCCAGCCATGACCGCTCGCCTTTGCCTGCCATCTTTGCACCGGCAGCACATAGCCGGAAGGGTTGTTCAACCCACGCTCGAACACACGCGCTATGCGATTGCGATCTTCCGGATTCTTCAGCTTGGAATCCTCCGGCGTCACATTCTCCGGCAAGTTCGCTTCCTTTAGAACCCATTCCGCCGGGTCTTCAAACGCAGGCACAACATGGTCGTCGCTGATTGCAAGTTCACGCGCGATGGTCGCGAGCAACCGCGCCGCCTGCTCGATGGTCGCCGCCTCGCCGCCTTCCTCCGGTGCGATCAGCGTTTCATCTTTCCAGATCGGCTTTCCGTCGCGTCGCCAAAAAAGCGAAAACGTCCAGCGTGGCAGGCTCTCGCCGGGATACCATTTGCCCTGTCCGTGATGCAGCATACCGTTGGGCGCAAACTTGTCTCGCAAGCGCCGGATAAGCGCGTCGGCAAGCCCGCGCTTCGTCGGCCCCACCGCATCCGTGTTCCACTCAGCCGATTCAAAATCATCGATCGAAACGAAGGTAGGCTCGCCGCCCATCGTCAGGCGCACATCGCCTTCCTTGAGCAGTTCATCCACCTTGCGCCCAAGCGCATCCAGCGCCGCCCATGATTCATCCGAAAACGGCTTGGTGATGCGCGGATGCTCGGAAACGCGCTCCACATGCATGTCGAAGTTGAACTCAACATTCGCGAAACTCGCCGCCCCCGAAATAGGCGCAGCATTGCGATAATGCGGCGTGGCCGCCAGCGGAATATGGCTCTCGCCCGTAAGCAAGCCGGATGTCGGATCAAGTCCGATCCATCCAGCGCCCGGCAGATAGACTTCCGCCCACGCGTGCAAATCCGTAAAGTCGTGATCCGTACCGGGCGGACCGTCGAGCGAAACGAGGTCCGGCTTGAGCTGGATCAGATAGCCCGACACGAACCGCGCAGCCAATCCGCAATGCCGCAAGGCCTGCACCAGCAGCCAGCTTGTATCGCGGCAAGAGCCTGTGCGAACGCTGAGCGTTTCCTCTGGCGATTGCACGCCCGGCTCCATGCGGATGACATAGCCGATCTCGCGCGAAAGCCGTGCATTCAGGTTCACGACAAAATCAACCGTACGCTGCGGCTCGCGCGAAACGGTTTCCAGAAAGCCCGCAAGCAACTGCCCGGCAGGCTCCGGCGTGCGATAGATGGCGAGGTCTTCGCGAATGTCCTCGGGATAGTCGAACGGATAAGTCTCGGCGCTCTCCTCCACGAAGAAATCGAACGGGTTGTAGACCGTCATATCCGCGACGAGATCGACCTCGATCTTTAATTCCGTCACAGGTTGGGGAAACACAAAGCGCGCCAGCCAGTTTCCATACGGGTCTTGCTGGTGATTGATGAAGTGATTGGACGGCGTGACCTTCAGCGAATGTGAGATAACGCGCGTGCGGCTATGCGGAGCGGGACGCAGCCTTATGATCTGCGGCCCCAGCGAAACAGGTCGGTCATATTTGTAGTGCGTAAGGTGATAAATCCCCGCCTTGATTGACATATATGCACTGTCCCCTTCTTCGGTGTGCCCCCTTCATTGGTGTGCAGTGCATCATAATCGACCTGTCATGCCAAGCTGGAACTTCCGGTGGTCGGCAACCCCGGCTCACGCGCTATTCGCGCCAAAACCGCGCCCCTATCAACCTTCGGGACCGACCCATTCACCGGCATCGTATCGCCGCCAGAGTTCCTTACGCACCCTATGCCATTTGCCTTGCTGAAAGTTCTGCGAATAGCGCCACGCGCGGTCCTCTTCCAGGAAGGCGATTTCCTCTGCACGCGAACCATATTGCGCAATAAGACAATCCGCCTCCGCCTTGATCTCTCCCAACTCAATCAGCCGAGGTAAAACACTCTGCTGCCAAAAGCCCCACAGAAACATGCTCCATGCGGGTGACAGGGCGATAACCCAGAGTACCCAGTTCCATTTCTCCCACACCGGCAGCACCTCAACATCGCCCATCGTGCAATGCAATACCCTGTTTTGGGGTATTCCGAAATAGGGTTTTATTGAGCAGCTGGTTTTTGAACTGGCGCTTTCCTTGTCCTCACTTAATCCAGAACTTTATCGACGAATTATCGAGCTTCTTGTGCAAGCTCGAAAAGACGCTGGCATTACGCAGGCCGAGTTAGGCAAGCGGATCGGCCAGCGCCAAACATTCGTCTCGAAATTTGAGCTAGGCGAGCGGCGCTTGGATGTGGCGGAATTTATCGTCGTTAGCCGAGCGATAGAGGTTGACCCGCGCACTATCTTTCAACTGGCCGAAGGAAGCATGCCCTAGGCTGCCAGCTCTCGCAGCAGTTCACGAGCGCCGAGTCTTTGGAAGCGCTTTGGCTTCTTTGGCCAAGGCTGCGATACCTCCATCGGCCCTTTGGTATCGATCAAGCTTGCGTTGCTCATCGAATTTTTCGAACTCAGCCTCTGCAAGCGCCTTCGCCCTGCTGGCGCTCATCCGACCACCGTTACGCAATACGGCGCGACCAAGGTTCTGCAATTGTTGATCCATGAGGTTTTGTGCGTCCTGCATCAAAACAAGCCTGCCAATGTCAAGCTGATCCTCAAAAATATCCAGCAGGATCGTAGTCAGTCTGTTCAGCTCTTTTATCTCGGATTCAGCGAGGTAGTTCTTGGAAACCGTGCAGTCCCGTTTCCGAATATTGGTGCTCGGCCAAGTTTGAAGGCCCATATTCTCGGCTTGATGGTCCGCGCGCTCTGCCACGATCTCTGACGGAGTATGCGATGTGACTGCGAAAACCAGCTTCGCTTGCATCTTTTGGAAAAACTCGGTTGCTGCTTTCGCGCCGTCGTAGTCTTGGCACATCGCGCAAATTTGCTGCAACTCGCGATAGACATTCGCCTCATCGGAACGAATATCGCGGATTATCTCGCGGAGTTCAGCTACTCGATCCCTGCTTTCAGGTTCTTTGAGACGCAGCGCATCAACCACGAAGCCCTTTTTGGCGAACTGCACCAAAATACCGGTCGCCCAACGCCGAAACATGGTGGCTTGTGCTGACGACACGCGGTAGCCAACGGAAATCACCATATCGAGATTATAGTGCTCGATCTGCCTCTCGACCCTTCTTGCGCCCTCGCGCCGAACTTGTGCAATTTTTGCACAAGTTGCTTCGGCTTCCAGTTCGCCGTCCGAATACACATTTGCGATGTGCTTGGTAATTACCGATCGGTCTGATCCGAAAAGCTGAGCAATCTGCGCCTGCGTCATCCAGAGGTTTTCGCCCTCATACCGGATATCGAGCCGAAGCCCCTTGTCCGTTCCATAGACAAGAAACCGGTCGCCGGTCTTCTCATCCTCAACAAGATGCACCGGTCCATTGCTATCGTTGATCATATTCCATCCGACTCATATATAGAGAGCCTTACCACACCCGATTTTCCAAAGACTAGGCGTATCGAAGGTCCAGCGACTGTATTGGTGCCAAAATCCCTTCCACCACTCCCGCAAGGGTTGAGCTTTCGCCCTCATTTACACTATGACATCGGCTCATGCTGTTGAAGCACGCGCGCCCGGTCGGGCGCCACATCGTCAACAAGGGATGCATATGAAAACGAGAGCCGCAGTCGCATGGGAAGCCAAGAAGCCTCTGACCATCGAGACAATCGAGATCGGAGGGCCGAAGCCGGGCGAGGTGCTCGTTGAAATCATGGCGACCGGCGTTTGCCACACCGACGCCTACACGCTCGACGGCCTTGATTCCGAAGGCAAGTTTCCCGCGATTCTCGGTCACGAAGGCGCGGGCATCGTGCGCGAGGTCGGCGCGGGCGTCACGTCGCTGAAGGTGGGCGATCACGTCATCCCGCTTTACACGCCGGAGTGCCGCCAGTGCAAAACCTGCCTGTCGCAGCGCTCAAATCTCTGCACCTCGATCCGCGCCACGCAGGGTCAAGGCCTTATGCCGGATCACACCAGCAGGTTCTCATGCGACGGCGGCGAGATTTTCCATTACATGGGCTGCTCGACCTTCTCGAACTTCACCGTGCTGCCGGAGATTGCGCTGGCAAAAGTTCGCGAGGACGCGCCTTTTGACAAGATTTGCTACATCGGCTGCGGCGTGACCACCGGCATCGGCGCTGTAGTTTACACGGGCAAGGTCTGGCCGGGAGCCAATGTCGTTGTGTTCGGCTTGGGCGGCATCGGCCTCAACGTCATTCAGGGTGCCAGAATGGTTGGCGCAGACAAGATCATCGGCGTCGACATCAACCCCGGCAAGGTCGAGATGGCGAAGAAGTTCGGCATGACGCACTTCATCAGTCCGAACGATGTCGGCGTAGACAAGGTCGTCAGTGCCATTCAAGACCTGACCGATGGCGGTGCGGATTTCAGCTTCGATTGCACGGGCAATGTCAATGTCATGCGGCAGGCGCTGGAATGCTGCCATCGCGGCTGGGGAACCAGCATCGTGATCGGCGTGGCGCCAGCCGGTGCCGAGATTTCCACCCGCCCATTCCAGCTTGTTACGGGTCGCAACTGGCGCGGCTCCGCCTTTGGCGGTGCGCGTGGCCGCACCGATGTGCCGAAGATTGTCGACTGGTACATGGAGGGCAAGATCAACATTGACGATCTGATTACCCACACCATGCCGCTGGACGACATCAACAAAGCCTTCGACCTCATGCATGAGGGTAAGTCGATCCGCTCCGTGGTCATTTATTGAGGTCGCGCGATGGAGATCGTCTCGAAAGCCAAATCGCATGGCGGCGTGCAGGGTGTGTACCGGCACGCGTCTGACGCAACCGGAACGCCCATGACGTTTGCCGTGTTCGTTCCGCCACAGGTGGATAGCGGGCCGGTGCCTGTGCTGTGGTACTTGTCGGGCCTGACCTGCACCCATGCCAATGTGATGGAAAAGGGCGAATACCGTGCTGCCGCTGCACAGCATGGCGTCATCATCGTCGCGCCCGATACGAGCCCGCGCGGCGAAAACGTGCCTGACGAACCGGGCAACTGGCAATTCGGTTCAGGCGCAGGCTTTTACGTAGACGCGACCCAAGCGCCGTTTTCCACGAACTACAACATGTACTCTTACATCGTGGACGAACTGCCCGCGCTCATTGCCTCGCAGTTTCCAGCCGATATGAAACGGCAAGGCATTTTCGGCCATTCAATGGGCGGGCATGGCGCGCTGACAATTGCGCTCAAACATCCCGACCGTTTCAAAAGCTGCTCCGCGTTCGCGCCCATCGTGAACCCCAGCACGGCAGACTGGTCGCGCCCGGCCTTCGAGAAATATCTCGGCAAAGACGAGACCGCATGGCGCGAATATGACGCCGTTTCGCTTATCGAAGACGGCAGGCGCTTCCCGGAGTTTCTGGTGGATCAGGGCACTGCGGACAGCTTCCTGACAACCGGCCTGCGCCCGGAGCTATTGGCCGAAGCGTGCAGGAAGGCGCAAATCCCGTTGCGCCTGAACATGCGCGAGGGATATGACCATTCCTATTTCTTCATTTCGTCGTTCATGGCGGATCATATCGACTGGCACGCCGCGCGCCTGAAGTGATTAAGACCGGAAACGCTAAGCGTTCGCCTTGATCACATGTGCCTGCATCTTGGCGGAGATTTCTCCGCTTCCGCGCCTTTCTGCAATGGTCGCTGCAACACGGTCGGTTATAGCCTCCAGATTTCCGCCCCTCGCCTCGATTTCATTGCGAATGGGCGTGCCCTGGCAAAAGGCCGTCGCAACAATTCGAGCCAAAGGCGCACGGCTTTGCTCTGCTTTCGTCTCGATTGCGACGTCAGAAAAGCCCGCCTCTTCCAACTGGCTGCGGATTAGCCCCGTGTCAAAATAGCCGTGGGGCGTGCGTGTAATGAAGCGTGGCGGATCGTCCGGGAAAATCTCGCCAAGAGCGTCGAGCACGTCTTGCGCAAACACGTTTTCCTCGATCCGGTCCCATACGTTAAACAAAAAGCGCCCTCCGGGTTTCAGAACACGCTTCACCTCGCGATAGCCGGACGTTCGATCCGGGAAGAACATCGCGCCAAACTGACAACAAGCGAGATCGAAGGCCGCATCGTCGAACGGCAGCGCCATCGCGTCCGCTTGCTTCCACTGTATCCGGCTATCCGGCGGCTGGCGTGAGGCTGCATAGTCAAGCATTGCGGGGTTGAGATCAGTCACCACGTAGGCAGCATCCGCTGCAAGTTTTGGAGCCAGGGCTCGGGTCACGACACCAGTACCAGCTGCAATTTCCAGAACGGCTTTCGGCGAAAACGAAGCTGCCTGCTGCGCGATATCATTTGCATAGAAGTCGAAGATCAGTGGCACCATGTAGCGGTCATAGTTTTCCGGAACAGAGCCAGCGAAAACCTTGTCAGCTTCCAACATAGGAGCACCTATTGTTTGGCGGTTTTCAATATTAGCACATTGCGAGCCACTTTGGATTCGAAATCAAACACCAGTTCAAACGCACAGCCAAAAGACCGCCACGTTTCACTTGCACCGATCGGTAGCTTTGAACGCAATCCTGATTTACGTTGAACAGATGAAGAAGATCGGATTTCTGTCCTTCGGACACTGGACGCCATCACCGCAATCGCAGACGCGATCTGCCTCCGACACGTTGCTGCAGTCTATCGATCTCACCGTCGCCGCGGAGGAACTTGGTGCAGATGGAGCCTATTTTCGGGTTCATCATTTTGCGCGGCAGCTTGGCTCGCCCTTTCCTCTGCTGGCTGCGGCGGGCGCGAAGACCAAACGCATCGAAATCGGCACCGCTGTCATCGACATGCGGTATGAGAACCCTCTCTACATGGCCGAAGATGCCGGTGCGGCTGACCTCATCGCTGGTGGACGTCTGCAACTGGGTATTAGTCGCGGCTCTCCTGAGCAGGTGATCGATGGTTGGCGCTATTTCGGTTACGCGCCGGCCGAAGGTGAAACAGACGCCGATATGGCTCGTCGGCACGCTGAGGTATTTCTCGATGTGCTGCGGGGCCAGGGGTTCGCCGAACCTAATCCGCGCCCCATGTTTCCTAACCCGCCGGGTAAACTCCGTATCGAGCCGCACTCGGAAGGTTTGCGCGAGCGCATCTGGTGGGGTGCTGCAACGAATGCGACAGCAGAGTGGGCTGCAAAGCTTGGTATGAACTTACAGAGTTCAACCCTGAAGTTCGACGAAACGGGCGAGCCGTTCCACATTCAGCAAGCCCAACAGATCAGGGTTTACCGGGAGGCATGGAAGGCCGCCGGTCACGAACGCGAACCTCGCGTTTCGGTCAGCCGCAGCATCTTTGCGATTGTTGATGATCGCGACCGTGCGTATTTCGGCAGCGGTAGCAGAGAACAAGACCAGATAGGGTTCATTGAAGAGAACACGCGCGCCATTTTCGGCCGCGGATATACTGGCGAGCCCGAAACCTTGATAAAGGAACTGGCAAAAGACGAGGCAATCGCAGAGGCCGACACGCTGTTGCTGACCGTACCCAATCAGTTGGGGGTCGAATACAATGCCCACGTGCTGGAAGCCATTCTAAAGTACGTAGCGCCGGAACTTGGGTGGCGCTGACAGCCAGGCTGATAAATTTCAGCTATCGCGAAACGATGCATGTGGTGGCGGCGGTGGGCTCTTGTGAAACTTTGCTCCCTTGAACCACAGGCGCAGTGCTTGCCAATGGATCCCTAGCGTTACCTTCAACGTCATGAAAGGGAACTTGGCCAGGCACACCGCAAGGCTTGCGCTGTCGAGATGCACTGCGTCCCCATTGAATGTAGCCGCCAACACCGGCTCGTCGCCGACTTCTTCGTGAATGCGCAGCCGAACTGTCCTGCCCGGTGGTAAAACCCGGAAATGATAGCGCGCGCTCATTTCCATGAACGGTGAAACGTGCAGCACTTTTGCGCGCGTTTGCCGAATTCCGGCGGGGCCGGACTCACCATGCATAACCGGAGCAACATAGCTGTGCCGTTCGCCAAATGTGTTTCGCACAGCGTAGATAAGAGCGGTCAAAGCCCCGTTTTGGTCATATGCGAAATAGACTGAAATGGGGTTAAACGCGTATCCGAAGATGCGCGGATAAGCGAGCATCAGAATCCTGTGCGCGGGCTTTTGAAACCCCGCTTTGCCGAGCAACCCATCAGCGTATTGCCTAAGCGTCTCGCCGGTTTGTTCGACGTGGTCGCGCTCATAAAGCGAAACCATGCCGGGCCGATTGACGCACAGGAGAAAGGTCTGTCCGTCCAACTCCGGCAAGCGGTCCAGATCCACGAGGAGAGAAAATACTGAGTAGGAAAAGCGGTGGCCGAACGGCTTCAGGCGCTGGTGCATAACGCTGCCAGCATAGAGTGTGCCGGCAGCGTCCGGTGCGGTCCCGTTCGCGGCAGTCGTCGTGATGCGTGCGCGACTCATACGTCGGCCTTTACGGATTGGTATGCGGCCAATGCGCGGGCGCGCGCTGTGGCGTGATCCACAATTGGCGCGGGATAGTTTTCACCCAGAATCACGCCAGCTTTTTCCAGCACACCGCTTGACGCTTCCCAAGGCTGGTGAATGAAGCGATCCGGAAGCGCTGCCAGTTCGGGCACGTATGTGCGAACATATTCGCCCTTGAGGTCGAATTTTTCACCCTGCAAAACCGGATTGAATATTCGAAAATACGGTGCGGCATCCGCTCCCGACCCAGCGACCCATTGCCAATTGCCTGGATTGCTGGCCTGGTCTGCATCCACGAGCGTATCCCAAAACCACCGCTCGCCCTCTCTCCAATCGATCAGCAGGTGTTTGGTCAAAAACGACGCTGCAATCATCCGCACGCGATTGTGCATCGTGCCCGTTTGCCAAAGCTCGCGCATACCCGCATCGACAATCGGATAGCCCGTCGCTCCGCGTTGCCATGCATGCAACGCGCGCTTGTTGGTCAGCCAGGGAAAATGATCGAAGGCGCGCTGGAAGTTTTGCTGTGCAAGGTCGGGATTGTGCGACAGGAGGTGATAACAGAACTCGCGCCAACCCACTTCCTGCCTGAATTTCGCAGCATCGGAGCTGTTTGAGGTTCGATTTTTGGCAATCGCCGCAAAAATGGTGAAAGGCGTGATTTCCCCATGCGCGAGATGCGGAGACAGCCGCGATGTGAGACGCGCGGGAAAGTCGCGTCCCTCCGCATACCCACGAAGATTTTCCGCTACGAACTCCTTTAGCGCGGCAATCGCGCCTTCCTCACCGGGCGTCCATGCCTCTCGTAAACCGCTTGCCCAATCGGGTTTCGGCAAAGGCAGAACTTCATCGACAGGTTCAGTCCAAACCTCGCCTGAATATGCCCGCAAACTCTTTGGCACATCTATCGGGTCCCGGTGTTCCGGGCCAGACGACAAAGCATTCCAGAACGGCTTGAACACCTTGTAAAACGAACCTGATTTGGTGGCGAGTTGCGAAGGCTCATGCAGCAGATGCCCGTCGAAATCTCGGGTGCGTATGCCATTCGCCCGCAGCGCTTTTTCCATTCTGCGGTCCGCTGTCGCCCCATTTGGGTCGTACCTGCGGTTCCACGTCACGGCATCCGCTCCGCTCTCCGCCACAAGTTCGGAAACAACTTTGGAAAGCTCGCCCCGCCGAATGATGAGCTTGCCGGCAAGGCCATCCAGCGCCTTTTCCAACTCCTTTAACGATTGATGGAGCCACCAGCGGGATGCTGCCCCTCTCGGGCGCAAATCGCCTTCACCGTCATCAAACACAAAAGCCGGAATGACCGGCTTATCCAGTCGCGCAGCCTCGGCAAGCGCACCGTTATCTCGCAAACGAAGGTCATGGCGGAAAAGAACTATTGTCGGCTTGTCTGTCATTGCCATGAGCGTCAGTTTGAAGGCTTCCAGCTAACATTCTTACACAAAATGCCACCGAGCACACAGCCGCGCGTAACCAGTTTGTCCTTGGCGACGGTCATCGTCATACCGTAGGTGCGGTCCCGTTTTTCATCATAGGCTGTGCCGGCTAGCTTGCCTGTCGCGTCTGGCTTCAATGACATAACCAGCCTGTCGCCAACTTCTTCGCCGCCGCTGGTATCTCCTATCCACAGGTTTGTGGCGCAGATTTTGGTTCCACACGCGGCAACGCGGACACGCGCATTTCCGTCATCCCGCATCCAGACACCGCTGGGGTCAGGCTCTTGCTGGGCGAAAGCCTGTGTCGCAAACAGCAATGCCGCAGCAAGCACATAAGAAACAGGATTTGCCATACCCGTTTTCCTCCCTGTCTTACCTATTACGTTGGTGGAGGCATTTCGGTTCACCGGCGGGTGATCCGCCGACCCGGAAATCACGTAAAACTTCGATGTTCACACAGGGCGAAACATGAAAACGATTATGGTTGCCTATGTTGTCGCGGGTCTGGCATTTCTCGCTGTAGATGCCATCTGGCTGACCGTTATGGCGGAGACACTTTATCGACCGCTGCTTGGGAGCAAGCTCGCTGACGGGTTTGTATTGGCTCCCGCCACATTGTTTTATCTGATCTATATCGCCGGTATCGTCTATTTCGCAGTGCTCCCAGCGCTTCAGGATGGTGGGCTGACCAAGGCAGCTCTAAATGGCGCCATCCTTGGGTTGGTCGCCTACGCCACATATGATCTTACAAACCAGGCAACGCTGCGCGATTGGCCGCTGACAATCACGCTCGCCGATATTCCATGGGGAATGTTTGTATCCGCCGTTGGTGCTTCAGCGGGCTTTCTCGCTGCCAGTCGCTTTGGCTGAGACCTCGCATTCCGCCAGCAGCCGCGAGAACATGATTGCAACGAGAGCGGTAAGCGCGCTCGCGCTCATGACATTGAGCCGCACCAAGGCTGCGTATTCGTCAGCGGAATAAGACACGACCGGCTCGCCATAGCGACCATGCAAAAACAGAAACGCCGCGAAGCATGCACCTGCCAAAGCGAGCGATAATATCCGCTCGCGTGAACGAAAAATCAGCAGCGCCAGAACCGCGCACGGAATGAGAAATATCTCCACCCCGGATTGAACTCCGAAAAGCCTGGCGCAAAGCAAAGTGTTGGCAATGCCCGTCACCGGTAGCAGACCGCGCCCGGCAGCCGAATTTACCCGCGCGATTGCGGGAACCGCCAGAAAGAACGGCGTCGAAAGAAATGTGTAGAAAGCAGGCGTTATGTTTCCGCCAACGAACCACCAGAGATAGAGCGGATAAAATGGCTGGTTTGACGCAACCAGAACGGAAACGGAGTTGGCCAAAGCCACGCGCGGATCTGGGTTTCCGATGTATGCATTGACCGCAGCACTCAGCCTTTGCAAAGCGCCCATCGCAGTCACGATCCCGAAGGTCGCAATAGGTAGTGGCTGACACTCCATTCATTGCCGGCTTCGTGTCCGAACAAGCCAGCGGTAGCGAGGAAGAACAAGCGCCATCGGCGCATCCATAGAGCCGCGTCTTCACCATAGGTTCGCTGAAAAATCGTCCTGATCGCAGCGCTGTTGCGGTCGAAATTTCCCAACCAGTCAAGCGCAGTGCGTTGATAGTGTATCCCGTTCCACCGCCAGTCTCGCTCGACGACAAAACTCTCCTCGAACTGGCGCATCAGAGTGTGGCTCGGCATCAAGCCACCCGTGAAAAAGTGCTGCGCTATCCAGTCCGTCTTATCGGCGCGATCAAAGCGATAAGCACTGTCGCAATGGGAAAAAACATGAATGAAAACCCGGCCATCAGGCGCGATCCAATCACGGGCACGTCGCAGCAACGCGTCCCAGTTCGACATGTGCTCAAACATTTCTACCGACACTATGCGGTCGAATTTTCCTTGCGCGTCAAAATCATTCATATCGGCGGTCACGACGCTAAGGTTCTCAAATCCGCGGCGCACTATCTCGCTTTCGATAAACATGCGCTGCGAAACTGAATTGGATACCGAAACGATGCTCGAACGCGGGTAGCGTTCCGCCATGAAAAGCGACAGCGAACCCCACCCGCAACCTAGCTCGAGAATGCTCTGACCGTCGGTCAGATTGGCATGCTCGCAACTCTCTTCAAGCGCAGCAAGCTCGGCTTCCGCCAAGGTACTTTCAGGGCCGCGATACAGGCAGCACGAGTATTTTCTCTGTGGCCCTAACGCCAATTCAAAAAATGCAGGCGGCAACTCATAATGCTGCTCATTTGCCTGATCGACATTCGTGGCGATGGGCCACCCCGCCATGCCTTGCGCAAATTCACGATCTGAATTGCGGGCATTCGCTAGCAAGCGGCTCGTGCGCCCGACAAGTCGAGCAACCCCGAATCGAAGTGCAGCGTCGGGTAGCGGCAGGTTTTCAGCAGCCGCGATTGCGGCTTGCGCCATATTCATGCTGTACTCCCGCTGCGTTGAAAGCCTGGCCAGAACGCATTCACGCGCTTTTGATATTGGGCATATGCCGCGCCCCGCGTTTGCATCATGTGCTTTTCCAGTGGCGGTATGCCGGAGGCTCGCGTCAGCAGCAAATACATCATCAAGGGTCCTAGGAGGGCGCACCATCCCCACGGCCAAGTGCCGGAGGGGCCTATCGCGACGACCGCATATCCCAGCCAGCCCAACCATTGGAAAAAATAGTTTGGATGTCGCGAGAGACTCCAAAGTCCAGCATCGCAAACTGCGTCTCTGTCGTTCGTGTTGCGGGCAAATCGCGACAGTTGTGCGTCAGCGATTCCTTCACCGACCACAGCGATGACCAGCAGGGTCAGCCCGGCGAGGTCGCTCCAGTGCAATCCCTGCTGCGGGTTTCGCGCGGCCATAAATATGGTCACCGCCAGCAGCAGCGCCACCGCGGCCTGAATTTGTAGAAACCAGAACAGGCGACCGCGCCAATTTGCTCCCCATTCCGCTTTCAGGGCGACATAGCGCGGATCATCTTTTCCTCGCAGCGTGCGACTAACGATGTGCAGACCGAGCCGAAGCGACCAAGCCAAGGCAACAGTTGCAACAACGGTCCGTCGCCAGAACTCCGCCTCCCAACCTTCAATCGGAAAGAGGGAGACAACGACCCCCGCAAGTCCAACGAGGAAAGACCAGCTCGCATCGATCCAGCCGAATTTCGATCCGCCTGCAACCACGAGCCAGGCACCGCACATCACGAGGCTTGATAGAACCGCGACAGCAAAGAACATCGCGGTCGCACACATGTCAGATCCCGAATATCGGCTGCAACATGCGGCCTATCAGGCTGTTGAAGCGCATCTTGCCCTCAACTGCGGCTAAACAGATGCACTCCCCATCGCGATCAACGATGGGTTGGTGCTCAACATGCTCGTCAACGTCAGCAATATCTCCGGGTGTAAACTGTCCCAGAGCGTCGGTGTATGATCCTGAGACTATATATGTAAGCTCGGTCCCCACATGTCCGTGGTCTGGCAATGCGCGACCCGGCCCAACTTTCAGCAAAATGAGATTCGCTTCAGGGTCGTGCGGTACACCAACCCTGCTCATGTGAATGCCGGGTCCGATCCATCGCCAGCGCCTTATCTCACAGCCCTTTAGCGTGTCGGGAAGGCGTACACCGTCGATGACGATTGGCTGACTGTGGTTGTCACCACTCGCCTCTCGTTTCCCTTCTGCATCGATGCGGGCCAATGTTTTCGCAAGCGCATCGGCTGACAACGCGGTCGGTTCGGTTTGCTCAAGAATTGCCCCGCCCAACGCTTCAAATGTCCTGACAGCCTCCGCGCAGTGCGGGCAGGCAGACACATGCGCCCCCACCACTATCGCCGGTCCAGCGCCAATCGTGCCGGCGGCATAGCGCATAAGTGTCTCGTCAGTCGGATGATGTGTAATTGTCATTGATCTTCATCCAACACTGCACGAAGCCGATTCATCGCCAGCCTAATCCTGGATTTCACGGTCCCGAGCGGTATGCCGAGCTCACTGGCGATCTCCGTTTGGGATTTTTCGATATAGTAGGACAAGCGTATTATCGCCTGCTGCTCGGGCGAGAGCTTGGCTAGCGCAAGCCGCACATTCTCATCCCGTTCTGCCGCCAAAAGTTCGTCTTCAATCGATGGCGGCACATCAACTGGATCCGACGGCAAAAGTGATGGATCTCGCTGGCGGCGGTTGAAGTCGATGCGCAGGTTGCGCGCAATCGTGAAGATCCATGTCGATACCGCTGCGCGACCCGGATCATAATGGCTGGCTTTTCGCCACACGCGCAACATCGTCTCCTGAACGAGTTCTTCCGCCATTTCCGGGCTCATTCCCCCGCGCCGGAAAAATGTCTTAATGCGCGGCCCAAAGTGACCAAATAGGGAACCGAACGCGTCACGATCCTGACGTGTCGCAACTGCCACGAGCAGCTTCTCCAAAACTTCAGCGGTCAGATATAAGGATTCGCCTTCTTCACGATTTGTCACGACCAACTGCCTGCCGATTGGAACGGGCCATAAAGATCGTACAGCAACGTGATTCAAAGCCTCATGCATGCGCCATTCTACGTCGCGAGTCCGAAACCGGATCACAGTCGCGACAGTGATCCGACCGCGCGTTCGCTGCGTAGAACCTACTACTCGAGCAACAAAAGCAAACCGATTTCTGTCGGGTGGCGAATTTCAGCGAAGCGATGAAACATTTCCCTCCCAACGAACGCCCTCTGAAAATAGCCGTTATCGGAACGGGAATCGCCGGACTTTCCGCAGCATGGCTGCTTTCACAGCGCCACGAAGTCACGGTATTCGAGGCCGATTCCCGCATTGGTGGCCATTGCCACACCATCGACACCGGCGAGACACAGGTCGACACAGGTTTCATCGTCTACAACGACACAACGTATCAAAACTTGTCAGCGTTGTTCGCGCATCTTGGCGTTCCCACCAAGCCGTCGAACATGTCCTTCTCTGTTTCTATGGATGGTGGCGCGCTGGAATATTCTGGAACCAATCTTGCAGGAATTTTCGCGCAGGGAAGTAATATTGCCAGTCCGCGCTTCTGGTCGATGTTGCGCGATGTTGTCCGCTTTTACCGCGAAGCGCCTGTAAAAATCCGCGATATCGATTCAGGCGCAAGTCTCGACGAGTACTTGAACGCGGCGGGTTTCGGTACAGCGTTTAGGGAAGACCATCTATACCCCATGGCAGCCGCGATCTGGTCCACACCGGCATTTGAGATCGGCAACTATCCTGCTGTTTCCTTCATCCGCTTTTGCGAGAACCATGGCCTGTTGAAGCTGTTCCGGCGGCCTGTTTGGCGAACTGTCGAAGGCGGAAGCCGTGCATATATAGAAAAGCTCATCGCTCCTTTCAGGCACCGCATACGCACTAACGCCGCGGTCACTTCTGTCAGGCGCGTGAATGGTGTTGTGGAAATATCTGCTTCAGGCAGCGATCCAGAGTGGTTCGATGAGGTGGTCATCGGCGCGCATGCGGATCAGGCGCTCAAGATGCTTGCAGACCCTTCAGATGCCGAGGTCGAACTGCTCGGCGCGTTCAAATATGGGCTGAACGAAACAGTCCTTCACACCGACGCATCGCTCATGCCCAAGCGGCATCGCGTGTGGTCGAGTTGGAACTATCTCGCTCAATCGTCCGCGAATGACGTGTTACGTCGTAAGCCATGCGTCACGTATTGGATGAACCGCCTGCAAAGCCTGCGCACCCGCGAGCCGGTGTTTGTCACCCTCAGCCCACTTCATGAACCGCGCGCGGAAAGCGTGCTTTGGCGCGGTGCATATGCGCACCCCTTATTTGATACGGGCACGCTCAATGCGCAGAAACGTCTCTGGTCCTTGCAGGGGGTCAGAAACACGTGGTTCTGCGGCTCTTACTTTGGGTCGGGGTTCCACGAAGATGCGATACAAGCTGGCCTTGCCGCAGGTGAGGCGGTTGGAGGCTTGATAAGACCGTGGGCCGTTGAGGGGCAGTCCAGCCGGATACACGTTATATGACCGAATGCCGGCGTTAGGTCCGGCACCGTCGTCGTATCGGACAATGCGCCGTTCACGGGCTTATCCCAGCACCGACTTCACAGCACCCGCCGCGGCCGCAATCACCGTGTCTGCATCTTCTTTTGTCAGGCAGAGCGGGGGCGCAAAGCCTAGAATGTCGCCTTGCGGCATGGCGCGTCCAATAACGCCGCGTTCGAGCAACGCCGCAGCAACCTGCGGGCCGACTTTCCTGGACGCATCGAAGAACGCGCGGTCATCCTTATCCTCGACAAATTCTATTGCCGCGAGCATCCCATCGCCGCGCACTTCCCCGACATGCTTGTGGCCCGCAAGAGCATCCGCAAGGCCAGCGCGAAAATATGCGCCTACGCTTCCGGCGTTCTCGACAAGGCCGAGTTCGTCGATCAGTTCGAGATTGGCCACGCCCGCAGCAGCGCAGATGGGATGCGCGGAGTAGGTCCAGCCGTGGCCGATTGGGCCGAGTTCATCGGAACCCTGCACCAACACCTGCCAGACTTTATCGGAAACGATCACGCCCGACAGCGGCGCGTAGGCCGAGGTCAATCCCTTGGCGATGGTGATGAGATCGGGCCTGATGCCATAATGATCCGAACCGAACATGGTGCCCAGCCGTCCAAATCCTGTCACCACTTCGTCAGCGACGAGCAGCACGTCATATTTCTTCAACACGGCCTGGATCTTTTCCCAGTAACCGGCCGGCGGCGGAACGATGCCGCCCGTTCCGAGAATCGGCTCGCCAATAAATGCTGCAACGGTTTCCGGACCTTCCGCGAGAATCATCTCTTCCAGTCTGTCCGCACAATATTGCGAAAACTGCTCCTCGCTCATCGAGCGATCGTCGCGGCGGAAATAATAGGGCGCCTCCGTGTGCAGGATCGGCGCGCGCGGCAGGTCGAAAGCATTGTGGAACACGTGCAGGCCGGTCAGCGAGCCGGTCATGACGCCCGATCCGTGATAGCCGCGCCAGCGCGAGATGATCTTCTTCTTTTCGGGACGGCCGAGAATGTTGTTGTAGTACCAGATCAGCTTGATGTTGGTTTCATTGGCATCCGAACCCGAAAGGCCGAAATAGACGCGGCTCATGCCCTGCGGCGCGCGGTCGATGATCATCTTGGCAAGACGGATCGAGGCGTCTGTGCCATGCCCGACATAAGCGTGATAATAGGCGAGTTCCTTAGCCTGCTCCGCAATTGCATCGGCGATCTTCTGCCGGCCATATCCCACGTTCACGCAGTAAAGCCCGGCGAAGGCGTCAATGCTTTCCTTGCCTGTGATGTCGCGCACGCGCACACCCTCCCCGCCCGCCATCACACGCGTCGGCGACTCGCCGCGCGCGTGCATTCCCATATGGGTCGAGGGATGGAAGAAATGGTCGCGGTCCCACGCCGTGCGTTCGTTTGTCAGGTCAAGCATTGGATTTTCCTTACGCTGCATCGATGCAAAGATATTTGAGGTCGGTGAACGCCTCTATTCCGTGGCGCGAACCTTCGCGCCCGAGTCCGGATTGTTTCACGCCGCCGAAAGGCACCGGTGCGCCGGTAATCTTGACGCGGTTGACGGCGACCATGCCGTAGGCGAGTGCCTTGCCCATTCTGAGCTGGCGGCGGGCACTTTCGGTGACGACATAGGCTACCAGCCCATATTCCGTGTCGTTGGCGCGTTCGATCACCTCGTCTTCGGTGTCGAAAGGCGTGACCGCCGCAACCGGGCCGAACGTTTCCTCGTGCATGATGAGCGCATCTGCCGTCACATCCGCGAGCACGGTGGGTTCATAAAACAGAGCGCCCGGATGGCTGCGTTTTCCTCCGGTCAGGCACCTGGCGCCCTTCGCCAACGCATCTGCAACATGCTCCTCGACTTTTGAGACGGCGCGTTCGTGCATCAGCGGACCTATATCCGGGTCGTCCAGACCTGCGCCGAGCGTCAGGCCGGCGACACGCGCAGCGAACGCCCCACAGAACTTGGCGTAGATTGAGCGCTGCACAAAGATGCGATTGGCGGCCAGGCAATCCTGTCCAGAGGTTGCGAATTTCGCATCGAGCGCGATCTGAACTACCCGCTCAATATCCGCATCGTCAAAAACAATAAGCGGTGCGTGACCACCCAATTCCATCACCAACCGCTTCATTGTCGGCGCACATTGTTCCGCGATCCGGCGGCCGATTTCGGTGGAACCGGTGAAGCTCATTGCACGCACGCGCCGGTCTTCGCACATGCATCCCACGATGGTGGCCGCATCGCCGGTTATCACGTTGAACACGCCGGCCGGCAGGCCCGCCCGCTCGCCAAGTTCCGCCAATGCCAGCGCAGTAAGCGGCGTTTCGGAAGACGGGTGCGCAACAATCGTGCATCCCGCGGCCAGAGCGGCAGCGGCTTTTCGCGTCAGCATGGCAGCCGGAAAGTTCCACGGCGTGACCACGCCCACCACGCCCACCGGCTCGCGCTGCACCAGCATCGCAGCCCCTGCAAGGTGGCTCGTGATCCCTTCCGCATTAAGGCGCTTTGCCTCTTCCGCATACCACTCGACAAACGATGCCGCGTAGTCGATCTCGCCGCGCGACTCTTTCAGCGGCTTGCCCTGCTCAATCGTCATGATGAGCGCCAGATCGTCCTTTGCCTCGATTATAAGCTCGAACCATTTGCGCAAGATCGCCGCGCGCTCCTGCGGCAGCAGGCTTTGCCAGCCCGCAAACGCACGCGATGCAGCCTCTATTGCCCCACTCGTCGCCCGCACACACAGCGAAGCAACCTGCGCAATCGTCCCACCGTCCGCCGGATTGATAACGGGAAAGGTAGAGGCCGCGCCGTCGGCAGTCCATTTGCCGTCGATATAGGCCAGCTCGCGCAGCAACCTGCGGTCCGACAAACCGTCGAGCTCGTTGCGATGCGCAATCGTAGCGAGTTTGGCGCTCATGCGTGCAGATCTCCCATTTGCGGGAATGCTAGTCCGCAACACTGAGAGACAGAGCCCAAATCATGCGCGCCCAACCCTCATTCGGGCTAAACGCGGCGGCCTGAATAGAGAGATGGTCTATTCGGCGAGGATTTGGGCGGATAAGGCCCGGTCCTTCACAACCCGCGTAACGATATAGGTGAAGTAGCGGTCGATGCCGATTTCAGACGCCAGCAGCCGGTCGATCAGCCGCTGATAGGCATCGATGTCGCGCGCGGTCACCTTGAGCATGTAATCTATCCCGCCACCCACCGACCAGCAGGCGACGATTTCTGGAATGTCACGAATGGTGCGCTCGAAGCGATCAAAATCAGCTTGTCTATGGCTGCCAAGCGTAACCTCGACCAGCACCGTGGTAATTGGCGCGACCGCGCGCAGGTCGATCTCAGCGCGATAGCCACGGACGATCCCGGCCTTTTCCAACCTGCGGAGCCGCAGCCACGCAGGTGTGGCAGACAGGCCAACCTTTTCGGCCAGCGCGAGCTTGGTAATTCGCCCGTCATGCTGCACGGCGTCGAGTATCTTCACGTCAATGCTGTCGAGTTTGATGCCAGCCATTTTGTTCATGACATTCCGTTTATTCCAGATGAGGGCTACTAAGCCCCATTGTCAATTGCACTGAATTCAGGCTCTACTCAATCATGACAATCTGGCAACCCGATCCAACGCTCATCCGTCGCCCAGCCTACCTGTCTCTGGCCGATCAGATCGCGCGCGCCATCCACGATGGGCACCTGCCACACGGCACGCGTCTGCCGCCGCACCGCAAGCTCGCCTATGATCTCGGTCTATCGGTCCAGACAGTGAGCCGAGCCTATGAGGAGCTTATTCGGCGTGATCTGGTTTCGGGCGAGATCGGCCGCGGCAGCTTCGTTCAGACCATGCGGCGTGAGGTCGAGCCACCATACCTGCCCGAGCGCCTTGGCGAGCTGATCGACCTTTCCATCCTGAAACCGGTCTGCGAGCCGATGCATCTTGAAGAGTTGAAAGGCGCGTTGACCTGGCTCGGCTCCAATCTTCCGTCAAGTTCGGGCCTGTCCTTCAGGCCAAATGTCGTTTTCCCGCGCCACCGGGCTGCGGCCACGGAATGGCTCAAATTATGCGGCCTCAACGTTCCCGCGCAAAATATCAGCGTCACCAACGGCGCAACCGCCGCCATGACCGTCGCGCTCATGAGCGTTGCGCCGCCCGGTTCTACCGTTGCCACCGAAGCGCTCGGCCACCACACGCTCATACCGCTATCAACATATCTCGGCTTTCATTTGCACGGCCTCCCGGTGGACAAGGAAGGCATCCTCCCGCAAGCCCTGGATCAGGCCTGCCAAGGGTCCGACATCCGCGCGATTTTCGTGCAGCCATCGGTCATAAATCCAACCGCAATGCTGATGGGCAGCCAGCGGCGCAGCGACCTTGTGGACGTAGCCCGCAAGCACGATCTCGCCATTATCGAGGGCGACGTGCTTGGCCCGCTTGTCGATGCTGGCCTTTCACCAATTGCAGCCATCGCACCGGAACGCACGCTCTATTACACCAGCTTTACCAAGAACACCGTTCCGGGCCTGCGCATCGGTTACCTCGTGGCGCCCGACCGCTATGTCGCCGCCGTCGCCAACAGGCATCTCGTTTCAAACTGGATGGCAACGCCCATGGTCGCCGAAATTGCAACAAAATGGGTGACCGACGGCACGGCGATCCGGCTGGTCGAATGGCAGCGCGACGCTCTCCTGCGCCGTCAGGCCATAGTCCGCGAGGTGATGGGCGAAGGGTCCTATCTCACCCATGAGCGCGCTCTGCACATCTGGATTCCACTGCCCGACAACCGCGCGGAAGACGGGTTCGTCGCGCAGGCACGTCTTCAGGGCGTGGCAATTGCGCCGGGCATGTCCTTCCGTACGTCCGATGCCCCTTGGCGGCCCGCAGTGCGCGTGTCGCTGGGCTCAACAACGGAAAACGAACTGCGCGCAGGACTCGGCGTCATCTCTCGTCTCCTGATCAGCGAGGCGGAACATCTGTTGCTGGCGATTTAGCCGCGCTATACCGAAACTCGGGCATTCCGACTAAATTGTCATGATTTTATTTTCCGAATTGACATGATTTAAAGCTTCTCACATCGTTTAGCCATGACTATGTGGGAAAGGTTCTGAATGGCCGCGCCGATCATCGAGATCGAAAGCATCAGCAAGAGCTTTGGCGCCTTCCAGGTGCTGGATCAGCTCTCGATGCAGGTAATGCCGGGCGAGAAGCTTGCGCTGATCGGGCCATCGGGGTCGGGCAAGACGACCATCCTGCGTATTCTCATGACGCTGGAGCGCATCGATGGCGGACATATTCGCATCGAGGGCGAGGAACTTTATCACATGTCGAAGAACGGCGGCCTCGCGCCCGCTGATGAGAAGCACCTGACCAAGATGCGTCAGAAGATCGGCATGGTGTTTCAGCTCTTCAATCTGTTTCCGCATATGAGCGTACTCGACAATGTCACGCTTGCTCCGATCCTGACGAAAGGCGTCTCGCGCGCTGATGCCCGTAAGCGGGCGATGGAATTGCTCGACATGGTGGGCATGTCGGCCAAGGCAGATGCCATGCCCTCGCAATTGTCAGGCGGGCAGAAGCAGCGTGTGGCGATCGCTCGGGCTCTCGCGCTCTCGCCAAAGATCATGCTGTTTGACGAAGTCACGTCGGCACTCGATCCCGAACTGGTTGAGGAAGTCCTGAACGTCATGCGCAAGCTGGCGGCTGAAACCGACATGACCATGCTTCTGGTCACGCATGAAATGGGCTTCGCGCACGACTTTGCCGACCGCGTACTTTTCTTCGATCGCGGACGGATCGTCGAGGAAGGCAAGCCCGATGATATTTTCCGTCATCCCAAGCAGGAGAGGACGCAGACTTTCCTGCGCAAGATCATCGCGGCCGGGCATCGCGTCTGACCGCATGTAGCGCGGTCTGGGAGGACCGCACCCGCTGTAAAACTGAAAACAACTCCGAAGGAGCCGGGAACAATGAAGAAATTTGCAATTCTGGGTGGGATGGGCGCCGCCGCCGTCGCCGCCATCATTGCCGTCACAATGCCGTCCACCGCGCAAGATGACGCCAAGCTGGAACAGTTGCGCGCTCAGGGCTTTGCGCGCGTCGCAATCGCGAATGAGCCGCCCTACACGGCCGTCGCAGCAGACGGCAAGGTATCAGGCGCAGCTCCGGACGTCGCTCGTGTGATCTTCCAGCATCTTGGCGTGCCGGACATCGTCGCCTCGATCTCCGAATATGGCGCAATGATCCCCGGCCTGCAGGCAGGGCGTTTTGACGTTGTCACCGCGGGCCTGTTCATGAAGCCGGAGCGCTGCGCAGCGGTCGCCTACTCCGAGCCGGTCCTGTGCGACGCGGAAGCCCTCCTTGTAAAGAAGGGCAATCCGAAAGGCTTCAAATCCTATGGCGACATTGCCAAGGACACGTCTGCAACCGTAGGCGCGCCGGGCGGCGGTACGGAGGAAAAGCTCGCGCTCGAAGCGGGCGTTCCGCGTGACCGCGTCGTCGTGGTTCCAGACGGGCAAAGCGGCCTGAAAATGGTTCAGGACGGCCGCATAGACGCCTATTCGCTGCCGGTTCTTTCCATCAACGACCTTATCAAGAAGGCGAACGACCCGAATCTCGAGGTGATCGCGCCAGTCGAAGGCGCGCCGGTCTATTGCGACGGCGCGGCATTCAAGAAAGGCGACGAGGCCCTGCGCGATGCCTTCAACGTCGAGTTGGCGAAGCTGAAGAAATCCGGTGAATTCGCCAAGATCATCGAGCCTTACGGCTTCTCCGCTGCCGCGGCCATGTCCACGACGATGGAAAAGCTCTGCGCAGCTAAATAACCTTAATCGGCGGCAGAACGAGGAAGCGCATGCCGCCTCGTTCTGCCCGCTCGCATTTTCCGCAACACGGAACCAAGCCATTCATGATCGACTGGTCCGGTTATCTCAGTCTCATCCTGCAAGGCGCCGTCGTCACGGTGCAACTCACTGTGATGGGCTCCATCCTCGCGCTGATCGTCGCGTTCATCGCTGGCCTCGGTCGCATTTCGCGCTTTGCGATCCTGCGCTGGCTGGCAACCGCCTATATCGAGTTTTTTCGCGGCACGTCGATTTTCGTGCAGCTTTTCTTCGCCTATTTCGTGCTGCCCTTCATGGGAATTTCGCTGACGCCGCTTCAGGCTGGCGTTCTGGCCCTTGGTCTGAATGTCGGCGCATACGCCGCTGAAGTGGTGCGCGGTGCGATCCTGTCGGTCGGCCGGGAGCAATATGAAGCCTGTACCGCGCTCAACCTGTCGCGGTGGCAATGCATGCGAAAGGTGATCCTGCCGCAGGCGCTTCTGGTCATGCTGCCTACCTTCGGCAACAACGCCATCGAGTTGCTCAAGGCGACCTCCGTCGTCTCGCTGATCTCGCTCGCCGACATGACCTTTCAGGCTAATATTGTGCGTTCGCAGACGGGCAGCACGCTCATTCCCTTTGCGACGATCCTGTTCCTCTATTTCGTCTTCGCTTTGTTGATTTCCTTCGGTGTGCGGGCACTCGAAAGGCACATGGCGCGCGGCCTCGATGGAGTGCGCACCTGATGGAATGGGATTGGAACTTCGTCTGGCAAATTTTTCCGACCCTGCTTCAGGGCGTAAAAATCACCATCATCGCGACATTGCTTGGCTCGGTCCTGGCTGTTTTCGTTGGGCTCGCCATCGCGCTGCTGCGCCGTTCACCAAACAGGCTGGTTTCGACGACAACCGGCTTCATCGCTGAATTCATTCGTGGCACCCCGCTGCTGGTCCAGCTCTATTTCATCTTCTACGTATTGCCGGACATCGGCATCCTCCTGCCGCCCCTGGTGGCAGGTGTTATCGGCCTCGGCCTGCACTATGGAACCTACACCGCGGAAGTCTATCGCGCTGGAATCGACAACGTGCCGCGCGGCCAGTGGGAGGCTGCAAAAGCCTGCAACCTGACCGCCCGCCAGACATGGACGCGCATCATACTGCCGCAAGCCATTCCGCCCATGATGCCGGCGCTGGCCAATTACTTCATCGCCATGTTCAAGGAAACGCCGCTGCTTTCCGCAATCACAGTGCTGGAACTGATGAATCAGGCAAAAAGCGTCGCGAACACTTACTATCGCTACATCGAGCCAATCACGCTCGTCGGCGTATTTTTCCTGACCATCAGCCTGATCTCCGTTGTCGTGCTCCGCTGGCTCGAACAACGCTACGGAAGGATCGAACGATGACCGCACATGCAAGTCCGCCAGTGGAAATCGAGCTTCGCGCCGAGCGTCCAGCCCTTGATGATCGTCCTTTGGCAAAACGCGTGGGTCTGGTGATCCTTGCGACCGACCACACCACCGAGCCAGATTTCCAGCGCATGGTCGCCAGCGACCGCATCGGCGTCTATGTCGCCCGTATCGCTTACGCCAATCCCACAACGCCGGAGAATTTGCGGCGTATGTTGCCATCGCTCACAGAGGCCGCATCGCTCATCCTGCCAAACGAAACGCTCGACGCGATTTGCTATTCCTGCACCTCCGCTTCCGCAGTCATCGGCGAGAGCGAAGTCGAACGCGCCCTGCACAAGTCAAAGCCCGGTGTGCCGGTTATTACGCCAACTCACGCAGTGACAACCGGACTAAAGGTATTGGGCGCGCAACGCATCAGCGTACTTACCCCCTACACGATAGAGACGAGCCGACCGATGGCGAACTACCTGACGGGCGAAGGTTTCCATATCGACCGATTCACCTGCCTCGGGTTCGACGACGACCGTGAGATGGCTCGCATCAAGCCCGATGCGCTGGTTGACCTTGCGCGCGAGGCGACGCACCCGGATTCCGATGCCTTGTTCATTTCCTGCACAGCCGTGCGCGCCGCCGTGGCGGTGCCGCAGATCGAGGCCGCCATCGGACGTCCGGTGGTCAGCAGCAATCTGGCAACGGCATGGATGTGCCTGCGCCTTTGCGGCGAAACGGCCTTCACGCCGAAACTTGGGCGACTGATGGAACAGGCGCTGCCATCGCCATGACCCCCACACTTGCCGACATAAAGGATGCGGCACGCCGCATCGCCGGGCGCATTTCGCGAACGGATATGGCTCTCTCTCCCAGCCTGACCGAGCGCATGGGATTGCCGGTCCATCTCAAGCTGGAAAGCCGCCAGACGACCGGCAGCTTCAAGCTGCGCGGCGCATCGAACGCCATTGCGCAACTCAGTGCAACGGCCCGCGGCAAAGGCGTCGTTACAGCTTCAACCGGCAACCACGGCAGGGCGCTGGCTTATGCTGCGAAGCTGGAAGGCATTCGCGCGGTGATCTGCATGTCATCTCTGGTGCCCGCCAACAAGCTCGCTGAAATCGAGCGGTTGGGAGCCGAAATCCGTATTGTCGGTGACAGTCAGGACGACGCGCAGGAAGAAGCCGAAAGGCTCGCAAGAGAGAGCGGGCTTTCGATGGTGCCGCCATTCGACGACCCGCACGTCATTGCCGGGCAAGGAACGCTCGGCCTCGAAATGATCGAGGCCGTGCCGGATGCAACGACGGTATTGGTGCAACTGTCGGGCGGCGGTCTGGCTGCCGGCATTGCCACCGCGGTCAAGGCGCTCAATCCAGACACGCGCGTCATCGGCATTTCCATGGCGCGCGGCGCGGCGATGAAAGCAAGCATCGACGCGGGCCACCCGGTGAACGTCACGGAGCTGCCCACGCTGGCGGATTCGCTCGGCGGTGGGATCGGTCTGGACAATCGCCTGACCTTCTCCATTTGCCGGAACCTCCTCGACGATATCGTGCTGCTGTCGGAAAGCGAAATAGCCGCCGGTATTCGCCATCTCTACGCAGTCGAACGCGAAATAGCCGAAGGCGCCGGCGCGGTCGGCGTGGCGGCGTTGCTTGCCGGGAAAATCAACGCGCAAGGCCCGATAGTCACACTCGTTTCCGGACGAAACATCGACATGACGCTGCACCGCAAGATCGTGGACGGCGACGCAACTGAATTCGAACGGCTCGACACCCAACGGAATGGAAGGGCAGCCTGATGCCGCGCATGACCATTCTCACCGAGGCCGATCTGCGCAAGATCGTCCGGCTCGATCTGGACGCGGTCGCCGCTGTGGAAAACGCATTCCGCGCGCTGGCGACCGAAGCTGTCGCCATGCCGCCGATCCTGCGTCTAGACATTCCCGAACATCGCGGCGAGGTCGACGTCAAGACCGCCTATGTCCCAGGCATCGACGGTTTCGCGATCAAGATCAGCCCCGGCTTCTTCGACAATCCGAAGCTCGGCCTGCCTTCCCTCAACGGCATGATGGTGCTGCTGTCGTCGAAAACCGGCCTCGTCGAAGCGCTACTCCTCGACAATGGCTACTTGACCGATATCCGCACAGCTGCCGCCGGAGCCGTTGCGGCCAAGCACCTGTCGCGGTCGGATTCATCCGTTGCCGCAATTATCGGCGCAGGCGTTCAGGCGCGGCTTCAACTGGAAGCGCTCAAGCTCGTGCGGCCCATCGAAACCGCCCGCATCTGGGCACGCGACGCAGGCAAGGCTCTACAAGCCGCTTCCGACCTCAGCGAAAAACTTGGGATCAAGGTCGAGGCCGCATCCGACGTCGCGCGCGCTGTCGCCGGTGCCGACATCATTGTCACCACCACCCCGGCAACCGAGCCGATCATCAAGGCCGAGCACCTTGCACCCGGCCAGCACCTGACTGCGATGGGATCCGATTCCGAACACAAGAACGAGATCGCGCCTGCGGCCATCACCCACGCTGACCTCTATGTCGCGGACAGCGCGAAGCAGACGCGCCGGCTGGGCGAACTACATCACGCCATTGCGGCCGGGCTCATCAATGCGGATGCAGACACAGCAGAACTCGGCGCGGTCGTCGCCGGAAAGATCGCGGGCCGGCTGAGTGCCCGCGACCTGACGATAGCGGATCTGACGGGAACCGGCGTGCAGGACACAGCAATTGCAACGCTCGCCCGCGACCGCGCCCGAACCGTTGGCGCAGGCACACCTTTCGAAAGTTGAATTGAGGGGCGCACCCGCCCATGACGAGGAAATGAAATGGTCGAACCCAATCTGAAATTCACCCGTGCGGAATTTGCCGACCGTCTCGCAAAGACGCGCCGCGCCATGCAAGCCAGGGGCGTAGACCTGCTCATCTGCTCCGATCCGTCAAACATGAACTGGCTTACCGGCTATGACGGTTGGTCGTTCTATGTTCATCAGGCAGTTCTGGTTCCGCCGGATGGCGAACCTGTCTGGTATGGCCGTGGCCAGGACGCCAATGGCGCGAAGCGCACCGCCTACCTCAACCATGACAACATCATCGGCTATGCTGATCACTACGTTCAGTCCACCGAGCGCCACCCGATGGACTACCTTTCTCAAGTGATCGCCGAGCGCGGCTGGGACAAGCTCACCATTGGCGTCGAGATGGACAATTACTGGTTTTCCGCTGCCGCTTTCGCGTCCCTCCAGCGCCACTTGCCTAACGCCAGATTCGTGGACGCCACCGCGCTGGTAAACTGGCAGCGCGCCGTGAAAAGCCCCACCGAAATCGACTACATGCGCAAGGCCGCCCGAATCGTGGAAGCCATGCACCAGCGCATTTTCGACAAGATCGAGGTCGGCATGAGAAAATGCGATCTCGTAGCGGAAATATATGATGCAGGAACGCGCGGCGTTGACGGCGCGGGCGGCGATTATCCCGCAATCGTCCCGCTGCTGCCTTCGGGGGCGGACGCTTCGGCCCCCCACCTGACATGGGACGACAAACCCATGAAGCGCGGCGAAGGCACCTTCTTCGAGATTGCGGGCTGCTACAATCGCTACCACGTGCCGCTGTCGCGCACCGTCTTTCTGGGTAAGCCGACGCAGGCCTTTCTCGATGCGGAAAAGGCGACACTCGAAGGCATGGAGGCGGGCCTCGCGGCCGCTAAGCCCGGCAACACCTGCGAGGATATCGCCAACGGTTTCTTCGCGGTCCTGAAGAAATACGGCATCGTAAAGGACAATCGCACCGGCTATCCGATCGGCGTTTCCTATCCGCCCGATTGGGGCGAGCGCACCATGAGCCTGCGCCCCGGCGACCGTTCCGAACTCAAGCCCGGCATGACCTTCCATTTCATGACGGGACTATGGCTGGAAACGATGGGTTTGGAGATAACCGAGTCGATCCTGATCACGGATACGGGTGTCGAATGCCTCGCGAACGTTCCGCGAAAGCTCTTCGTGAAGGACTAATCGATCATGAAGGCCAATCCAATTTCGCCAACCATTCCACTCGACGCAGAAGGTGTCCATCACGGCCACCTTCGCCTGCCCTATAGCCGCGACGATTCGGCCTGGGGCTCCGTGATGATCCCCATATGCGTCGTGAGAAACGGCTCAGGTCCAACTGCACTGCTTACCGGCGGCAACCACGGCGATGAATATGAAGGACCGCTGGCGTTGTTCGATCTCGCACGCAACCTGGCCGCAAAGGATGTATCGGGCACGGTCATCATCGTGCCCGCGATGAACTATCCGGCATTCCGTGCCGGAACGCGAACTTCCCCCATCGACAAGGGCAACATGAACCGCGCCTTCCCCGGCGCTCCCGATGGCTCGGTAACGCAGAAGATCGCCGACTTCTTCCAACGCGAATTGCTGCCTCGTGCCGACATCGTGCTCGATTTCCATTCCGGCGGAAAAACACTTGATTTCCTGCCATTCTGCGCGGGCCACATACTGCCCGACAAGAAGAAGGAGGCGGAGACCTTCGCTGCTGTCGAGGCATTCGGCGCACCATATTCCATGCGCATGACGGAGATTGACGCCGTTGGCATGTACGATACCGCCGCCGAAGATATGGGAAAGATTTTCGTCACCACAGAACTTGGCGGCGGCGGCACTGCGCGTGCTGAAACCGTTCGCATCGCCCGCCTGGGTGTCGCCAATGTGCTCAAACACGCAGGAATCCTGCGCGGAGCGGTCGAAACTTCACCGACGCAGTGGCTCGACATGCCGGAAGGCTGTTTCTCCTTTGCCGAGAATGACGGCATGGTGGAGCCGATGGTTGATCTGGGTGAGCCAGTTGCAGCAGGCAGCACGGTAGCACGCATCTGGCCCGTCGGACGGACGGGAACCGACCCCGTCGAAGTCAAAGCGCGGATTTCAGGAATGCTGATCGCACGACACTTCCCCGGCCTGACCCAGAGCGGCGACTGCGTTGCAGTTGTCGCCACGCAGGTTGTCCCTTAGGCGTGCCCTGAGTGAGCGATGACGTTGAGAACATCGCCTGCTGCGCGGTGTCATCCGCTTTCACGTATTCACGCCTTTAAGGTTGCGGACTATTGCGCGCACCATGCCGAAGAAGGTGATGATCCAGGCAGTTAGAGCGATATAGAGAAAGATGCGCGGCAACGCGGTAAGAAAGCCGAATTGCATGGCGCGATCCATCTGCAAGGTACAAGCAGCATACATGCCGAGCGGGAATACAGCGCCCCAGTAGAGCGGATCGTAGCTAAACGGAAATCGCCGATAGCCGTGGCGCCAAATGCCGAGCAGTAGCAGCATTGGAATCCACCATGTTCCGGTTGCCCAGTAGAAGAGGGTGAACCCCTTCAGGAATGGAAGCAGCGACGACAGATAGGGCGCATGTGGCGCATTCAGGATCAGCAATGAGCCGGCAAGGGTGGAAATCGCCATAGCTCCCATATTGATCCAGTAAGGCGGCGCCAGATCGCCGGGAGAGAAGCGGAAAAAGGCATAGCGGTAGAAGATCAGCGACATCATCCAGATGTAGAGCATGCCTCCCCACAGCCACATCGACAACGCCACAAGATTGAGTTCAAGCCGGTAGGGCTGGTCGATGCGTGCCGCCAGCAATGCGCTGGATACCGACACCGACTGGGTTGCAACTACCGCCAGCAGCCAGCTACCGGTGATGCCCTTGTCGAGGGTGGGTTTTTCCTGGCGAACGGTGAAGGCAGTGAAGATCGTGTAGGTCAGGCATATCCACAAAACGACAGCCAGCAGCCACAAGCCACGACCGATCATGAGGTTCTCTTTTAACACCATGAACTGACTGGCAAGGATGCCCGTGCCGGCTACGGTGGTGAAGTAACCAGGCCCAGTCAGGTGGGCTACCATGTCGCCGAAGAAACGGCGCGGATAACGCCACGCTCGTAAGGCAAAAAGTATGCACAGCACGACATACTGCCCGATATTGAGATAGAACAGTGCCATCGCAAGCGTCTGGTGTTCCATCATGAAGGCCGCCAGCGAGACGATGCCGGTGGCCATTACCAGCCCGAAATAGGCGGGTGACAGTTCGGCAAGGCCTGTGGTCGGCGCCTGCGGCTTGAGTGCCACGCTACCAATCGTCATGATCTTCTCGCCCGTGGTGGCTGGGGCACTCGCATTTGCGGTGCCGCTCCGGTCATCTTTTTCTTTGCCGCAAGCGAGATGCTCTCATCCCCGCCGAGAACACGCTGCAAAGAAATAAGCCCCATTTCCATAAACACCATGCATCGCCACCAGGAACCATATCACGAGCAGGTCAGCGCGGAAAACCCGAGCGCCGAATATGTCTGTCAGCAAGACATTTGGCTCGGACGGCCAAACTTCCAACGGCGTGGCGATATGGCGGCGACACGCCGCAAAAAGCAAAACGGCCACCCGAAGGCAGCCGCTTTAAATGCTTGTTCCTGTGAAGGAATTTGGAGCGGGTGAAGCGATTCGAACGCTCGACCCTAACCTTGGCAAGGTTATGCTCTACCCCTGAGCTACACCCGCTCGTGCGACGTTGCCGCCGCAAGCCGCGCCTATATGGCCGAAGAGCCGTAACATTGCAACAGGGAATCTCACGATAATTCGACCTATTTTCATGGCGCTGGTTTCATTGATTTTCCTTGTTTCCTGCGGCCTGTTTGCTTAGACCGCGAGGCATAAGGGACTTCAAATGCCGGCAACACCTGAACAACTTTTCGCCTTCCTGGCCGATCACGGCATCCAGGTGACCACTTTCGAGCACCCGGCTCTCCACACGGTTGCCGAATCACAGGAACTGCGCGGCCAGATTGCGGGCGCGCATACCAAGAACCTGTTCCTCAAGGACAAGAAGGACAATTTCTTCCTTCTCACTGTGGAGGAAACGGCGAGCGTCGATCTCAAAACGATCCATCACGTCATCGGCGCGGCCGGCAAGGTGTCGTTCGGCAAACCCGAAGCGCTTATGGAGTTGCTCGGCGTGGTTCCGGGTTCCGTCTCCATCATGGGCCTCATCAACGATACCGGCCATCGCGTGACGCCGTTCATCGCTGCCGATCTGCTGCAAAGCGAGGTCGTGAATGTGCATCCGCTGGTCAACACGGCAACCACTTCCATCAAGTCGGACGACCTCTTACAGTTCGTGAAAGCGACCGGACATGAGGCGCAGGTCTTGAAACTCTAGGCGGGATCTCCACATCCCGGCCAACCAAACAGAAAGGCTGAGTTCCATGAGCGGTCAGGACAGATCCTACGGAGCAGGCAGCGGCTACACGATGAACGCGCCTCAATACACCACCAACGTCCAGAGCACGCCTGCCCAAAGCGCGCCCACACCGAGCGTCGGCACGCCGGGCGATCTCATCAAGGACACCACGACTGCCGGCTTCACCGCCGACGTCATTCAGGAATCGCGCAATCAGCCGGTGCTGGTGGATTTCTGGGCTCCGTGGTGCGGACCATGCAAGCAACTCACGCCCGTTCTGGAAAAGGCTGTATTGGCCGCTCGCGGCGCAGTGAAGCTGGTCAAGATGAACATTGACGATCACCCGTCCGTGGCCGGGCAGCTTGGCATTCAGTCCATTCCTGCCGTTATCGCCTTCAAAAACGGCCAGCCCGTCGATGGCTTCATGGGCGCAGTGCCGGAAAGCCAGATTGACGCATTTATCAAAAAACTCGGCGGCGACAGCGCCAAGGCTGAGCTAGAGGAAGCGCTCGCCGCTGCTACCGAGGCGCGGGCTGCAGGCGATACAGAAACCGCATCACAGATCTATCAGATGATTCTCCAGCAGGATCCCGAATCGGTCGATGCTCTGGCCGGCCTCGGCGAAATTCTGTTCGATGCGAAAGACGTCGAAGGTCTCAAGAAATTGCTGGAATCCGTGCCACCCGCAAAGTCCGACGCGGCACCCATCGCGGCCCTTCGCGCCCGCCTTGCACTTTCCGAGGAAGCTGAATCTCTGGGTGACGCGAGCGCGCTTGAACAGCGCCTTGCCGAAAACCCGAAAGACCATCAGGCGCGCTTTGATCTTGCGTTGATCCAGAATGCGCATGGCGAACGCGAAGCCGCCGCCGACAACCTGCTTGCGATCTTCAAGGCAGACCGCACCTGGAATGACGACGGCGCGCGCGCGCAATTGCTCAAGCTTTTCGAAGCATGGGGACCGACCGACGATGCGACGCTTTCAGCGCGCCGCAAGCTGTCGTCGATCCTGTTTTCTTAAGAGGCCTTCACGCTCAGCGCGACATCGATATTGCCGCGCACCGCGTTGGAGTATGGGCAAACCTGATGCGCCGCCGCGACGAGTTGTTCGGCGGTCGCCTGGTCAACACCCTTGGTCAGCACTTCCAGCGCGACGCCCAGCTTGAAGCCTTCACCCTGCGGCAATAACGAAACGCTGGAATTGATCGACGCATCCTGCAAGGTCGCTTTTGCTCGCCGCGCTACAAGCTGCAGCGCACCCTCAAAGCACGCCGCATAGCCAATTGCGAAGAGCTGCTCCGGGTTCGTCGCGCCACCTGCACCACCCATTGCTTTCGGCACAGCCAGATTCACTTCCAGAAGGCCGTCATCGGTCTTGCCGTGACCATTGCGGCCACCGGTTACATGCGCATGCGCAGTATAAAGAGCAGACATATCGCTTATCCTTCATTTAAATCGCGCACAAACTAATCGCACACGATTTAATGTTCGTCAAGCCGTTTTCGCGCATAAAAAAAGCGGCCCGAAGGCCGCTTCTTTCAAAACCATAAAAAACCGAATTATTCGGCAGCAGCGGCTGCTGCTTCAGCTGCCTTCTTTTCAGCCGCATCCTGAGCGGCCTTCTCAACGGCCAGCGCCTCAGCGGCTGCAACCTTCTCGGCCTCAATGCGAGCCTGCTCCTGCTGCACTGCGGCGCGCTCGGCGTCGTTCAGCTTGCGGGCGCGAACGCCGGTGTTTTCAGTGATACGTGCAGACTTGCCGCGACGATCGCGCAGATAGTACAGCTTGGCGCGACGCACCTTACCGCGACGAACGATCTCAACGCCTTCAACCAGCGGCGAGTAAACCGGGAAAACGCGCTCCACGCCTTCGCCATAGGAAATCTTGCGAACGGTGAAGCTCTCATTGATGCCAGCACCCGAACGAGCGATGCAAACGCCTTCATAGGCCTGCACGCGGGTACGCGTACCTTCAGTAACGCGCACCTGAACGCGAACGGTGTCGCCGGGCTGGAATTCTGGAAGCTTGCGCTTGGCTTCGATACGGGCAGCCTGTTCGGCCTCAAGCTGACGGATGATGTCCATCTTACAAATCCACTTCTTGTTCTTCCGACAGTCAGAGCGCCCAACGCTTGCCAACCAGTGCAATCACCGTTCGGCTATGCCTTTCCACGAATGGTCCAGCAGGAGCGAATTCACCGTCATCATTGACGGGACCGGACTTTTTGTCCGATTTCGGGCCGGGCGATACACGAGATTTATGACTTTGTCACGTCTTTAGCGGCAATTTTGTCGAATCATCTACCCTTGCAGCTTGTGCAATAGGGCTTTACACGCTCGGAACGTGTGCGGGGGAGATTTCATTGAGCATTTTCGACGCTGTTTTGTTGTTTGTCGCGGGTTATGCGGCTGGCATGGTCAACGCGGTCGCAGGTGGCGGCACCTTTCTCACATTCGGCGCCCTTTCTGTAACGGGTGTGCCGCCCATCGTGGCGAACGCTACATCTTCGATCACGCAGTTTCCCGGCTACGTCACTTCAACGCTCGCCTATTGGACCGATATAAAGACATTCTGGCGTGAGGCGTTGCTTCTGTGCTTCGTCTCCGCGCTCGGCGCGTTTGCGGGCGCCATGATCCTGCTCGCGCTGGATAACCCTTCGTTCCGGTCGATGGTGCCTTGGCTGCTGGTTGCGGCTACCGCGCTTTTTGCCGCTGGCCCTTGGCTCAAGCCAAAGCCAAAGCCGGGCGCACAGCCATCCGCTGGCATATTCGTTGGCGCGGTCGTCCAGTTCATCACCTCCGTCTATGGCGGGTTCTTTGGTGCAGGCATGGGCGTCATGATGCTCGCAACGCTCGGCCTGACCCAGAGCGGCGACTACCACCGCCTGAACGCGCTCAAGAACATGCTCGCAATTGTCATCGCCGCCATCGCCATCATCGTGTTCGTTGTCGGCGGTGTGGTGGCGTGGCCGGAGGCCATCGTCATGATCCCGGCGGTCGCGCTCGGCGGCTATTCCGGTGTCTGGGCAGCGAAACGAATGCCGCAAAGCATCATGCGCGCTTTCGTCATCGTCGTGGGCATCCTGCTTGCGGTTTATTATTTCGTAACCGGCTGAAGCAGGTCCGGGCGCCGCTCCGCCGTCAACCGCTCGGACTCCGCGTGTCGCCAGGCGGCAATGCGCGCGTGATTGCCCGAGGTCAGTATTTCAGGGATCGTTCGCCCTTCGAATTCCGCTGGTCGTGTGTAGTGCGGATGCTCCAGCAGGCCATTCTCAAAGCTTTCCTGCACGCCGGATTCTTCATTTCCCATCACCCCCGGCAGCAGGCGCACCACCGCATCCAGCAGCACCAGTGCGGCAGGTTCACCGCCGGAGAGAATGTAATCGCCGATGGAAACCTCTTCCAATTGCCGCGCCTCAATCAAACGTTGATCTACACCTTCAAACCGCCCGCAGAGAATCACGGCCCCCGGCCCATCGGCCAGTTCGCGCACTCGCGCCTGGGTCAGCGGCTTGCCGCGCGGGCTCATCAGCAGCTTCGGCCTCGCATCTCCGGCAGGCGCGGCATGATCAATCGCGCGGGCGAGCACATCGGCTCGCATCACCATTCCCGCCCCACCCCCGGCCGGCGTATCATCCACGGTCCTATGTCGATCCGTCGCGAAATCGCGAATTTGCACGGCATCCAGCGACCAGCTACCCGCCTGCATCGCACGGCCAGCCAGGGAAACACCAAGCGCACCCGGAAACATTTCCGGATAGAGTGTCAGCACGGTTGCGCGAAATCCGCTCACCTGTTGCCTCCGGCTTCTTTGGGACCACGGTTTCGGCTACGCACTTTCAGGCTATGCGGCTCACCTTCATCGTCGGAATCGTCAGCGTCTATCAGTCCCGCAGCAACTGTATCGATCCGGATATAGCCCTCGCCGACAAAAATCTCCGGCACTGCCGCATGCGAAAAGGGGATCAGCACGCCCTTACGACCATGAACGCGCAACTCCAGCACATCGCCGCCGCCAAAATTCTGCACCGCCGTAACCTTGCCGATAGTCGCGCCGCTTTCGTCACGCACCGCCAGGCCCACGAGATCTTCGTGATAAAATTCTTCTTCGTCAGTCAGTGGCAGGCGTGACCTGTCCACGAAAAGCTCAGTGCCATTCAGCCGCTCGGCCTCAGTGCGATCTGCAACCCCCTTGAACCGAACAACCACAACATCTTGCTGTGGACGGATCGATTCGATCGCGAAAGCACGCCCCGCCTTGTCGAATAATGGGCCATAGTCACCCAGCGCCGCAGGGTCGCCGGTAAAACTCTTGACGCGCAGTTCACCCTTTATGCCGTGCGCGGCGCCAATAACGGCAAGGAGTACAGGGCTTTCTGGCTTGTTCATCGGTCGCATCTTCTTGTTTGTGTGTCCGTTTGCCACCGAACGGGCATGGAGAGCAAGTTTTGCATATGAATTCCGCTTCCCCCGCGAAAGCCGGAAAATCTTTTCACGTGTCATAAGCAAAGCAATTCGGATTGGTCCATCTATCTGCCGCATTTCATGTTATTCAGGCAGTTGGCGCGGCAAATGTTTTGCGCCACGATGAGGCTGTAGGAATGAACGTTTGGCACAGACTGTGCCTTATTCTTTTCTGTTGCTGAAGTGAGTGCTATTTGATCCGCAGGCTGCGGACGTTCCGCCCATATGAGCCCCCCAGATGCGAAGGGGAAAGAAGAGCGATGAGAGTGATTTCGACAACCAGACGAGAATTGTTGCAGGGCGCGGCTATGGTCGCCGCTGCCGGCTTTGCCCCTAAGCTCGCATTTGCACAGGATGCGGCACGCCGGTTGATTGTCGCAGCCGATTCAGAACCGCGCAATCTCAACCCGGCTATGATTGCATCCAACGGCGTGTTCTTCGTTTCCAGCAAAATTGTCGAGCCGTTGGCAGAAGCCTCCTATGATGGGCCAAACGGCCTCGCGCCCCGGCTCGCCGTGGGCTGGTCAGGCTCCGAAGATGGCTTGAGTGCCACCTTCAAACTGCGAAGCGGTGTCACCTGGCACGATGGAAAGCCTTTCACGTCCGCTGACGTCGCATTCTCCGCAATGCAAATCTGGAAGCCACTCCAGAACCTTGGGCGTATCGTATTCAAGGATCTTGAAAGCGTCGAAACGCCCGACGAAACAACCGCAATTTTCCGTTTCTCAAAGCCGACGCCATTCCAGCTTGTCCGCAACGCGCTGCCTGCGCTCACCAGCGTAGTGCCGAAGCACATTTATGAGACTGGCGACATCGCTGAAAACCCGGCCAACACCGCACCCATCGGCACCGGTCCGTTCCGTTTCGGCGAACACAAGCCCGGCGAATATTACAAGCTCGTGCGCAACGAGAACTACTGGCAGAAGGATTTGCCGAAGCTCGACGAAATTCTCTATCGCGTGCTGCCAGACCGCGCGGCGGCGGCCAACGCCATTGAGGCCGATGAAATCCAGCTCGCCGCCTTCTCAGCAGTGCCGTTAGCTGATCTGGATCGCGTGTCCAAGATCGAGGGCATCGCTGTCGTAACCACCGGCTATGAGGCGCTGACCTATCAGCTTATCGTTGAGATCAACCATCGCCGCAAGGAACTGGCCGACCTGAAGGTGCGCCGCGCCATCGCTCACGCAATCGACCGTGACTACGTCGTGCGCACAATATTCCTCGGCCATGCAACTGCATCCACTGGGCCGGTCCCGCGCAACGACACGCAGTTCTATACATCCGATGTGCCGTCCTATCCTTACGACGTCGCCAAGGCCAATGCCTTGCTTGACGAGGCTGGTTATCGCCGCGACACCAACGGCCGCCGCTTCAGCTTGAGGCTTTTGCCCGCGCCCTATTTCAACGAGACGAAGCAGTTCGGTGATTATCTGCGCCAGGCGCTGGCGGAAATCGGCATTGATGCGCAGCTTGTCAGCAATGACGCCGCAGGGCATCAAAAGGCCGTCTACACCGACCATGATTTCGACCTTGCCATCGCGCCTCCTGTCTTCCGTGGCGACCCGGCTATTTCCACCACCATCCTCGTGCGCAGCGGGACACCTGATGGCGTGCCGTTCTCCAATCAGGGTGGCTACGTAAATTCAGAACTGGACAATCTGATTGACCGCGCCGCCGTCACGCTGGATGAGCAAGCCCGCATCGCGCTCTATCAGGAGTTCCAGCGCAGGGTAGTTGACGATCTGCCGCTGATAAATGTGGTGGAGTGGAACTTCATCACCGTCAGCCGCTGGTCGGTCAAAAACGTGTCGAACAATCCCCGTTGGGCAGTGTCCAATTGGGCCGACACGGCGATCGATTCCTGATGCTTCTGGCCTGATACGCCTGGCGATGCAGCGAGCCCTTCGTCTGGTCGCACGCAGACTGCTGGGCGCAATTCCCGTACTGGCAATCGTAGTCGCCGGCACGTTCCTGCTGTTGGAACTCGCCCCCGGCGACGCGGTTGATGCCTACATCGCCTCGACCGGAGGCGACGCCACGATGATCACCGCGCTTCGCGAATCGTGGGGGCTGAACCAATCCGCGGCGGCCCGCTTCGGCCTCTTTGTTTCACGTTTGGCACACGGCGACCTCGGCTGGTCGATCAGCTTTTCACGGCCTGTGCTGGACGTCATCATGGAACGCTTGCCGCGCACCCTGCTACTCATGGGCTCCGCCACCGCGCTTTCCTTCGCGCTCGGCACTCTCCTCGGCATTATTGCAGGCGCGCGACCGGGAAGCATACGCGACCGCATCCTGTCCGCGGGTTCGCTTGCGCTCTATGCCATGCCCAGCTTCTGGCTTGGTCTTGTCCTCAGCGTCGTCTTCGCGGTGAACCTTCGCTGGTTTCCCCTCTCCGGCTTCGAAACAATCGCATCAAGCAAGACCGGCATCAGCCGCGCGCTGGATATCGCCAGCCATCTTGCCTTGCCAGTCACTGCCCTCGGTCTGGTCTATATGGCGCTCTACATGCGCGTCATGCGCGCCAGCATGGCAGAGATCTGGCGTGAGGATTTCGTGCGAGCGCTCATCGCGCGTGGCTTCGGTCATTTCCGCATCGTTCGCCATGTCGCCCGCAACGCGCTGCTGCCGCTCGTCACTATGCTTGGAGTACAGGCCGCTGTCATGCTCGGCGGCTCGGTGGTCATCGAAAGCGTTTTCGCTGTTCCCGGCCTGGGTCGGCTGACACAGGAAGCCGTCGCCCAGCGCGACACGCCGCTTCTGCTCGGCATCATTCTGGTCAGCGCCGTATTCGTCATCGCCGTGAACCTCATTGTCGATCTGCTCTACGCGTGGCTGGACCCTCGCATCGGCGCCAGCGGAGAAACGCTATGACCAGTCTGCGGCGGTTTCTCTCAACAGGCGAAGCCCGCGCCGGTCTCGCAATGCTGCTGCCACTCATCGTGCTTGCCCTGCTTGCTCCGGTGCTTTTTCCGGGTGATCCCATGGCGATCGTCGGGCAACCCCTGCTGCCCCCTTTTCAGGAAAGCGCTCTGCCGCTCGGCACAGATCGCCTTGGCCGCGACGTCCTTGCTCAACTCGTTCACGGCGCGCAAACATCGCTGCTCGTGGGCCTCGCCGCCGCATTGTCGGCACTTTGCATCGGCGCGGTAATCGGCACAATCGCTGGCTTTGGTGGTCGCGTCGCTGACGAAGTTCTCATGCGCATCACCGAAGCCTTCCAGACTGTTCCGGCGTTCCTTCTCGCGCTGGCCTTTGTCAGCGTCATCGGCCCCACGCTTGCGTCTGTTGTCTTTGCCATCGCGCTCGGCGCGTGGCCTGCTCCTGCCCGCGTTGCACGCGCAGAGGTGCTTTCTATCCGCGAAAAGGATTATGTCGCCGCCGCCCGCGTCGTCGGCAAGCGTCCGCTCGAAATTGCGTTTCGCGAAATCCTGCCAAACGCGCTGCCGCCGGTGCTCGCGCTGTCCTCTGTCATCGTTGCAAGCGCCATCCTCATCGAAGCAGCACTTTCATTTCTCGGTCTGGGGGACCCCAACCGCATCACATGGGGCGGCATGATTGCAGAAGGCCGTACCGTGCTGCGCAGCGCTTCCTATCTCTCGATCATTCCGGGCATTGCCTTGGTCGTCGCGGTGCTGGCCGTCTATCTGCTTGGCGAGGGAGCCGCCAAAGCCCGGCTCAGCAAGCGGAGCTACGCATGACTCCGCTGCTCGAAATCACCAAGCTGACCGTCAGCTATGACGGCACAACCCCCGCGCTGCACGAAGCCAATCTCACCGTCGCCGCTGGTGAACGCGTCGGCCTGATCGGCGAAAGCGGATCCGGCAAAAGCACGCTCGCATTGGCCATCGCTGGTCTGCTTCCGCGTACCGCTCGCGTCTCCGGTTCCATCCGCTGGCAGCAGACCGACACTGTGCCGCGCAAGGGCACCGATATCGGTTACGTATTTCAAGACCCCGCCGGTAGTCTTGATCCCGTTATGCGCATCGGCGCGCAGCTTGCGGAAATCCTCCGCGTTCTTCGCGGCAAACAATCTCAACTCGACGTCCCGGAACTGCTCGCGCGCGTTGGTTTCCCCGATCCTGAAATCATTGCCGCCCGCTATCCGCACCAACTCTCCGGCGGACAAAAGCAGCGCGTTGCAATCGCCTGCGCACTTGCAGGTCAGCCCCGTCTTCTCATCGCGGACGAAGCCACGAGCGCGCTCGACACCATCGTTCAGGCTGGCATCGTGCGACTGCTTAGCCGACTCACAGCAGATACCGGATCAAGCCTGCTCTTCATCACGCATGACCTCGCGCTCGCCAGCACACTCGCCGACCGCCTCGTCGTCATGCGCAATGGCCGCATACTCGAAGCTGGCACGCCGCGCGAAATCATCGAACACCCGCGCCATCCTTATGTCGCCAGCCTCGTCGCTTCGCATCTCGCGCTTGAAGGCCCCACCCTTCTCGAAACACAGCGCGAGCCTGCGCAATGACCGCGCCGCTTCTTTCGGTTCACGACCTCGCCAAATCCTTCGGCGGCACTCGTGCCGTGGATAAAGTCTCGTTCGATCTTGCAGCAGGCGAAACACTTGCACTTGCCGGGCTATCCGGCAGCGGTAAATCGACCGTCGCGCGCATGGTCATGCGCCTCATCGAGCCGGACGCCGGTCGCATCGACTTCATGGGCGAAGACCTCACGCGCCATAGCGGTAGCGCATTGCGCGCCCGCCGCCGCCACATCCAGATGGTCTTTCAGGACACCAATTCCTCTTTTAACCCGCGCGCCACCGTCGCGTCTGCCCTGCTCGATCCGCTCAACACGTTCGACATCCTGCCCAAACCGCAGCGCGCGCATGAAGTCCGCCATCTGCTCGAACGCGTCGGCCTCTCTCCCGGCTTATTCGACCGCTCCATTCACGAACTCTCCGGCGGCCAGCGCCAACGCGTCGCCATCGCCCGTGCCCTTGCCAGCCGTCCCGCGCTGATCGTGTTGGATGAAGCGCTCTCTGCCGTAGACGCCTCCATCCGCATCGACCTTCTGGAATTGCTGCTCGATCTCCAGCGCGAGCAAGGCATCAGCTATCTGTTCATCGCGCATGATCTCGGCATGATCCGCGCCATCGCGCACCGCACCGCCATTCTGGACGCGGGACGTATCGCGGAGATTGGCCCCACGCAGAGCATCATTGCCGCCCCTCAAACGCAGATCGGCCAGCAACTTGTTGCGGCCGCTCCGCGTCTGTTCCACGTAGCTGACCAGCCCTAAGCTCTGGCCCGGCTCAGATTGGCAATCGCAACGCCCCCCATCGCCAGCACACCACCGATAATTCCCAGCGTCGTCGGCACTTCACCAAGCCACACAAAGCCAAGCGCGGTCGAAACTGGCGGAATGCAATAAAGATAGTTGCTTGCCCGGCTTGCCGGTAGGCGAGACAGCGCAACCGCCCAGCTCGCATAGGCAACGAGGCTTGGAATGAACCCAAGATACAGCGCCGCGCCAAGAGCCTGCGAGCTTGCAGCCTGCGCCTCAAAAATCGCATTCGGCAGAAATGGTGACAGCACAGCCGCGCCCAGTATCATGTTCCACGCGGCAATCGTCAGCGGCTGATGGTTCTTGAACAGTGGCTTCTGCACAATCGTCGAAGTCGCCGCACACAGCGCACCTCCAAGAATAAGCAAAGCGCCGCGATCAATACTCATGCCGCCGCCCTCACCCAGCGCGATCAGCCCAATCCCGCCGAACGAAACAAACGTCCCTACCCATGCCAACACCGGAAACCGCTCGCCCAGCAGCACCATAGCCATCGCCGCCGTGATAATCGGGGCGACATTGATGATGAAGCTTGCCGCGCCGGCGGATACGGTCATCTCGCCCATATTCAGCAATATCGTGTAGCCGCCCACGAAGAACACACCGCCATAAAGAAATCGCCACATCTCCCCGCGCGCTGGCAAAGCGGGCCGCGTGACCAGCAGATAAATCGCAGCCGGCACGGCCGCTATTGCAAAACGCATCGCGCCCAACTCTCCTGGCCCAAACCCATGCAGACCCGCCCGTATCGCTGGAAACGCCGACGCCCAGGCCAAAATCGTGATGCCAACTGCGGCGACCGTAACCGTTCCGCCCATCGCGGCATTCCTTTCAATGCAAACTGAGGTGCTCATTCTTTCGCTCCTTCTGTTGCTCATGAAATGTACCTTGCGAGACGCATTGACAAACGAATGAATCGAGCATGAGCTGTGAGCATGGATCACAGCTCCAAGAATTTGCCTCCGCTTGAGTCCCTGCGGGCCTTCGAGGCTGCAGCACGGCTCGGCTCTTTCTCGTCCGCCGCCGAACAGCTTCATTTGACGCACGGCGCGGTCAGCAGACAGGTATCGAAGCTGGAGCAATGGCTCGGCTTCAAAGTCTTTGAGCGCAAAGCGCGCGGCGTTCAACTCACTCTTGAAGGTAACCGCCTCTTTATTCGCACTTCGGAGGCTTTTGCGCTCATCGCAGACAACACCGATCGGTGGAGCGAGCCGCGCGGCTCGACAATCGTCCGCCTGGCCACCATTCCGTCCGTCGCGGGGCTTTGGCTCATTCCAAGGCTACACGCTCTGGAAGCAGGTCCTCCCCGGCTTCGCATTATCCTCAACGTCGACATTCATCAGAACGACCTCACCGAGGAGGCGATAGACCTCTCCGTGCGCTGCGGACGAGGCGGCATAGCCGGGCGTGTATCCGTCAAACTGTTTGAGGAAAAATGCTTTCCCATCGCCTCACCTGAGCTCGCCCGCGAGATTGGCGCGGATGGCAACGCAAAGCGGACGCTGGACTATCCTTTGATCCACGATTCCGATGCGTCTGCGTGGCGCGCATGGCTCGGCGCGCACGGGTTGGACTACGTGCCGCGCGCACAGGACCGCCGTTTTGAAGACTACAACCTCGTGTTGGACGCAGCCGCCAATGGCCTGGGCATCGCCCTCGCGCGCCCCCCTCTCGCACTCGCTCAGATCGAATCGGGTCGGCTCGCCTGTGTTGACAGCCGCTCGGTCGCCAATCCGGTATCCTACTGGATGGATCGGCCCATCGGGCCCGTTCGGCCTGCCGCAGAGACGTTGGCGCAGCGCATCGCCCAAGCTGCAGAGCTGGACCGATCAAAACTGCAGGCTTTCCTTCGCGATCCCATCTGAACGCCTTGCGTCCCGAAAATTAGGTGATACCCAGAGGCATGGCGCAGAAAAAGGCTCACGAAGTTGACGGGTGGCTGTCCCGACCCGACACTTCGAAATCGATCATCCTCTTTTACGGCCCTGATCACGGGCTGGTTTCGGAGCGGGCAAGCCGTTTCGTGAAACAAACCGGCCTGCCTCTCGACGATCCTTTCACCGTCGTGCGTCTCGACGCAACGGAGGCCGACGAAGGCGGTAAGCTCTCTTCCGAGGCGAACACAGTTTCGATGTTTGCCGAGAAGCGCCTTCTCTGGGTCCGCAACGCTCAAGCCCAGAAGGGTTTGGCCGACGAGATCAAGGCTCTCTGTGCGGCACCGCCCGAAGCCACCATCATCGTCGTTGAGGCCGGTGACCTGAAAAAAGGCGCGCCCCTGCGCTCCGCTGTCGAAACGTCCGATAGATCAATCGCACTGCCCTGCTATGCGGATGCCGAGCGTGACATCGACGCTCTGATCGACGAAATGCTGGGCCTGCCCATTTCGATGGAAGCGCGCACCGCGCTTCGCCGCAATCTTGGCGGTGACCGGCTCGCAACGCGCGCTGAGCTCGAAAAGCTCGCGCTGTATGCGCGGGGCAAAGACCGCATTGAGCTTACCGATATTCAGGAGCTTACCGGCGACGTCGCGGAGCTATCATTGGACGACGCCGTTGACGCGATCCTTGAGGGCAAGCTTGAAGTATTCGACCGACTATACCAGCGTTATGCGCGCTCTGGTTCGCCCGTGTTTCTGCTTGCAAACGCAATGATGCGTCAACTGCAGACGCTCCGCGTCCTTCGCGCTGAACTCGATTTGGGCAGGCGCAGCGCTTCCGAAATCATCGCAGGGGCCCGTCCACCCATATTTTTCAGCAGAAAGCGCACTGTCGAAAACGCCGTGCGCAAATGGGCATTGCCTTCCATCGACCGCGCTCTAGAGCGCCTTCAATATGCGATCTTGGAAACGCGCCGCCGCCCGGATCTTGCGCAAGCAATCGTCAATCGAGCTATGACAGCGTTAGCCGCCGAAGCTGCTCGCAGCCGATAATTATCCGGCTAATTTTACTAAATTTGCCGGCAATTTAATGTTGCAAACGCCTGCAAAGTGCGTCCAGTTGATCAAGGGTTTTATAGTGGATGCGCACTTCTCCGCCGCCGCCCTTCTCCTTGTGATTGATCGAGACGTTCAACCCGGAAACATCCGAAAGCAGCTTTTCCAGGGCGCGCGTATCCGGGTCTTTTTCGACCGGAACCCGCTGCTTGGCGACGGGAGCCTCGTTACGCTCCGATGCAGGCATTTGCGCCAGCGCTTCGGCCTGACGAACCGAAAGCCCCTCCTCGACAATGCGCTTCGCCAGCCAGGCAGGGTCTTCCGCCGTAACAAGAGTCCGGGCATGACCCGCCGAAAGCACGCCGTCCACCAGCATGTCGCGAATAACGTTCGGCAGTTTCAGCAGCCGCAGCGTGTTCGCCACATGGCTACGGCTCTTGCCGATTACCTGGCCGAGGTCAGCCTGCGTATATCCGTGCTCATCGATCAGCTGTTGATAACCAGCCGCTTCCTCGACTGGATTCAAGTCCGCGCGCTGCACGTTTTCGATGATCGCGAGTTCCAGCGCCGTGCGGTCATTCACCTCGCGCACGATCACCGGGATCGTCACCAGACCTGCTCGCTGCGAAGCCCGCCAGCGGCGCTCACCCGCGATAATCTCAAAGCGATCTGTGCCTTGAACCGGGCGCACGACAACCGGCTGCACAACACCATGTTCCCGAATCGACTGAGCCAGATCGACCAGATCATCTTCGCCAAATGACCGACGAGGATTTCGCGGATTCGGCGAAACCAGCTCGATTGGCACCGTGCCGTCAGCCCTCACCGCCGGCGTGGCGGGAGCCGATGGCTTATCCATTTCGCCGATAAGCGCTGCCAAGCCGCGCCCGAGGCGCTTTTTTGTCGGATCTTCATTCATAGTCAGAATTTCCTGTCTTACGCGGCCTTCAAACGCCGTTCACGGCGAATGACTTCGGATGCAAGCTGCAAATAAGCCTGACTCCCGGTTGATTTCAGATCGTACAAAATTGCTGGTTTGCCGTGCGATGGCGCTTCAGAAACCCGAACGTTGCGCGGGATAACGGTTTGATACACCGTATCGCCCATATTCGCCCGAACATCCTCAACCACTTGATTCGCAAGGTTATTTCGACCGTCGAACATCGTCATAACGATGCCCTGTATGGTTAGCGCCGGGTTAATGGACCCGCGCACCTGATCGACTGTCTGCAAAAGCTGGCTCAAGCCCTCAAGTGCGAAAAACTCACACTGCAAAGGTACCAAAACCGAATCTGCCGCCGCCATGGAGTTCAAGGTAAGCAAATTCAGCGACGGCGGGCAGTCGATCAATATATATGTATATGCATTCGGTGACTGATTCCTCAGCGCGTTCCGCAGCCGCAATACTCTGTCGGGCGCAGCCGCTATTTCCATCTCGAGGCCAAGCAAATCGAGCGTAGACGGCACGATAGATAGCCCCGGCACCGCCGTTTCGACCACTGCGTCCTCTAGCGACGAGTCGCCGGTCAAGACATCGTATGACGACCGCTCGCGATCACGCCGATCGACACCAAGGCCGGTGCTGGCATTGCCCTGCGGGTCAATATCAACGATCAAAACGCGCTCACCAATTGCGGCAAGGGCTGTTGCAAGGTTGATAGCGGTCGTCGTCTTGCCGACCCCGCCTTTCTGATTTGCAACAGTGATTATTCTAGTTCCGCCACTCATTTTTATCTTCCAGCACCGATACGTGCTACATTCGAAATCTCAAGGACAACGCTTTCCGCATCAATCCGACTGGGGTGTTTTATCAAATCAAACCGCCACTTGGCAGAACTTTCTTCGATTTCTCGTTCATAATCCCGACCTTTGTGAAAAAGACCCTTGGCACCGGCAGCAAACCACGGCTCGGCAAGTGCAAAAAGCATATCCAGAGACGCGAGAGCGCGCGCAGTAATCACTTGCGGAGCAGGGGACGCAGAAACCGCTATTTCTATGCGTTCAGGCACAATTTTTGCCGGCAAACGCAGCATTCCGGTGACATTTTGCAGGAAAGCCGTCTTCTTACGGTTGCTTTCGACCATGCGAATCGCACCATTCGGCCGTGCTTTCAGCAATATCCCGAGAACCAATCCGGGAAATCCTCCGCCAGACCCAAGATCGGCAACCGAATCAACGTCGCGGAGCAGGGGCCACAATTGTGCACTATCGAGAATGTGGCGCGACCACGACTCTGAAACAGTGGACGGGGCCACGAGATTGATGCGCGCATTCCACCGATGGAGCATTCCATCGAGCTCCACCAGTGAATCGAATGTTTCACGTGAAACGTCGCCCGCGATTTCGCGCAGTTCATCAAACTTGGAAAGGCTCAAGCCGCACCCCGAATGGCATCTTTTTCGTGCTGCCTGATGCGCATCAATAGAATTGCGAGCGCAGCCGGGGTCATCCCATCTATGCGCTTTGCCTCGCCTATTGTCGCTGGGCGACGCTGAACAAGCTTTTGCTGCAGCTCCCGCGATAATCCAGGCAAATCAGCGAAGTTCATGTTCACCGGAACTGCCCGCTCTTCTTCTTTTCGAAGTTCAACAACATCCGCCGCCTGCCTACCGAGATACACCGCATAGCGCGCCTCAGTCTTGATGGCCTCTATTGCACGCGCAGAGAATTCACGAATCTCCGGCCAAACAGCGGCGAGTTGGACTTCATCCACCTCTGGATAAGACAGCAACTGGAATCCTGTTCGGCGTGCACCATCAAGATTCACAACAATTCCAATTCCCCGCGCTTCATTGGGAGAAAGAGAAACCCTGTTTAAGAACGCTCGCGTCTCGGTCTTCTCCGCCTCCAGCGCTTCGAACGCCTTCTGCCTATTTGATGACGCGAGCCCCAGATCAATCGCCATTGGAGTCAAACGTTCATCCGCATTATCCGCACGCAACGAAAGCCTGAATTCCGCGCGAGAGGTAAACATCCGATACGGCTCACTAATTCCACGCGACGTCAAATCATCCAACATTACACCAATATAGGATTCCGTCCGACTGAATCGAACGCCGCCCTGACCTCCAGCTTTTCGCGCTGCATTCAGGCCAGCCACGAGCCCCTGCGCCGCCGCTTCTTCGTAGCCAGTCGTGCCGTTGATTTGGCCCGCAAGAAACAATCCCGCGATCCGTCGTGTCTCAAGCGTTGCCCATAGTTCGCGCGGATCGACATGATCATACTCAATCGCATAGCCAGGTTGCAGCACCCGTGCATGCTCAAGCCCCGGAATTGTTTTGATAAATTCGTGCTGAACCTCTTCCGGCAAGGAGGTCGAGATACCATTGGGGTAGACCGTATCGTCGTCCAGGCCTTCTGGCTCCAGGAATATCTGATGCCCGTCACGGTCGCCGAACTTGACGATCTTATCCTCGACAGACGGGCAGTATCTCGGTCCAACACCTTCAATTGACCCGGAATACATCGCCGAACGATACAAATTTGCTCGAATAATGCGGTGGGTTTCAGGCCGCGTGCGCGTGACCCCGCAATCAATCTGTGGGTTTGTTATCGCATTCGTCAGCAATGAAAACGGCTGCAGTTCATCGTCTGCCGCTTGCTTGTCCAAGCTCGCCCAGTCAATTGTCTTTCCGTCAAGCCGAGCAGGGGTCCCTGTTTTCAACCGGCCCAACGCAAATCCGAATTTCGTCAGCGTTTCCGAAAGACCCATCGACGGCTTCTCGTTCATGCGCCCGGCCGGGATCTTCCGCTCGCCGATATGGATCAAGCCCCGCAGAAATGTGCCCGTCGTTAGCACGACCGCGCCACACGCAATTCGGCCCACACTCGCTACAAGTGCTGCAACACGGCCGTCTTGAATCTCTAGATCCAGCGCCTCGCCAGCAACGACATCCAAATTTCTCTGTTCTTCGATCGCCGCCTGCATAGCCAGACGATAAAGCTTTCTGTCCGCTTGTGTACGCGGCCCACGCACAGCAGGGCCTTTGCGGCGATTCAGCATTCGGAACTGAATGCCTCCCGCATCGGCCACTCTGCCCATCAGACCATCGAGCGCATCAATTTCGCGGACGAGATGGCCCTTGCCGAGGCCGCCGATTGCCGGATTGCAGGACATTACCCCGATTGTGGCCGGGTCAAGGGTAAGAAGAATCGTGCGCGCGCCAGCCCGCGCGGAAGCACTCGCGGCTTCACAGCCCGCGTGCCCACCACCCACGACAACGACATCACATGCTATGGAATTGCTCATTGCTGGCCGCTTACATACTGACTCTGGGGAGTCAAGTGTTTCACGTGAAACCAACCGGTTTTTCACTGGCCGTGTTTCACGTGAATCATTTTCCGATACAGAAGCGGGAGAATATCACATCCAAAATATCCTCGACATCTACCTGGCCGGTAATCCTTCCGATTTGATCCGCAGCCAACCGGAGCGCTTCCGCCTGCAGCTCAACCTGCCCGCCAAATCCTCCTATTGCATCGCGCAACAACACATGCGCACGCGTGAGGTATTCCATGTGTCTGCTTCGTGCTGGAAGAATGTCGCTTACATCCCCGACAGCTCCCCGCGCGCGGCTCTCAATCTCGTCAAGCAGGGATGCGATACCTTCTCCCGAACGTGTCGAAATCCGCATTCCGTCAAACTTTACAGAACCCGCCAGATCGCTCTTTGATCCAACAAGCAGCGCGCCGCTCATTGCGCCGCCCACGTCAGCCAACGTTAGGTCGTGCAGTTGGATAACCAAATCGGCCTGTTCAGCGCGTGCCTTCGCTCGCTCAATACCAATCGCTTCGACCTTGCCCGTTGCATCCCGCAAGCCCGCCGTATCCGTCAGGCGCACCCTAATGCCACCCAGATCCAGCGACACTTCGATCAAATCCCGAGTTGTGCCCGCCTCATCGGAAACAATCGCGACTTCGCGCTGAGCGAGTGCATTCAAGAGGCTAGACTTTCCCGCATTCGGCGGGCCAACAATAACGACATCAAATCCGCTCCGAAGAATTTCTCCGCGTTTAAATCCAGCAATATGCTTCCCGACGTCAGCCGCCAGTTGCTCAAGGTCGCACTTGATCGTATCGCTGACAGATCCCGGCACATCCTCTTGATCGGAAAAGTCGAGTTCAGCCTCCAGCATCGCGCGCGCGCAGATCAGCCGTGTGCGCCAACCCTCATACAAGGTGCGCTGACCCCCGACACTGCTCACCATGGCAAAGCGGCGTTGCGCTTCCGTCTCTGCATCGATCAGGTCCGCCAACCCTTCCGCCTCTGTCAGATCGATCTTGCCATTAAGAAACGCGCGCTTCGTAAATTCTCCCTGTTCGGCAGAGCGCAATCCCGGAATGCTTGCCAGTTCTTCAAGTATCCGCGCCACTACCGCGCGGCTGCCGTGCAAATTTAGCTCAGCAACGTCATCGCCGGTAAACGTCGCAGGTCCGGGGAAGTAAACCGCCAACCCTCGATCGATAATCGCACTGTCTTTGCCTTTCATGTCGCAGAAGGTCATAACACGCGGTTTTGGCAGCTTCCCAACCAATTCGACGAGCACATCTCGAACCTGAGGCCCGGAAATTCGTACAACCGCGATGCCGGCAGGCAGGGGGCCGCTCGATAGCGCAAATATGGTGTCGGTCATTGCGGCGCCATGCTCCGCGCCTTAGGCTGCATCGTCATGAAAAACTCAAATGATTCACAAGCACGAAATCTGCTTTCCGAAGAAACCAGCCCGTACCTATTGCAGCACGCGGCGAACCCTGTCCACTGGCGACCGTGGGGAGAAGCCGCTTTAGCGGAGGCCAAATCACGCGACTGCCCGATATTGCTGTCTGTGGGATACGCGGCCTGCCATTGGTGCCACGTGATGGCCCATGAATCATTTGAAGACCCTACCACCGCCGACATAATGAACGCACTTTACGTAAACGTCAAAGCCGATCGTGAGGAAAGACCAGACGTTGATCAAATCTATATGGCCGCGCTATCGGCCATGGGTGAGCAGGGCGGCTGGCCATTAACGATGTTTTTGACACCCGAAGGCGAGCCATTCTGGGGTGGCACCTATTTCCCCAAGACGCCTCAATATGGGCGACCGAGCTTCGTGCAAATTCTCAATTCCATCGCCCACGCCTGGAAAGCAAAGCGAGCCGACATTGCCCGAGGCGCGCAAACACTCACCACTCACATCGAATCACGCTTGGCGCGGCCGGGTTCAAACACGAACGAAACCCCAAATCTTCTCGCACAGCTCGCCAGCGCGATCCTACCCATGACCGACGACGAAAAAGGCGGCTTGCGTGGCGCACCGAAGTTTCCAAACGCCCCGTTTCTCGCCGTGCTTTGGCAGCAATGGCTTATGTCAGGTGAGATACAGCCTCGCGACGCTGTCTTGCTCAGCCTGCGCAAAATGCTGGCCGGCGGCATTTACGATCATATCGGCGGTGGTCTCGCGCGCTACTCCACCGATGCGGATTGGTTGATCCCACATTTCGAAAAAATGCTTTACGACAACGCACTGCTGCTCCGCCTGGCGAACTGGGCCTATGCCGAAACTGGAGAAGATTTGTTTCGGCAGCGAATCGAACAGACCATTGATTGGCTGGGTCGTGAGATGCGAACAGCGAACGGCTTCGCGTCGAGCCTGGATGCCGATAGCGATGGTGAAGAGGGCGTCTATTACACCTGGACCAAGAGCCAGCTTAGCGCTGCTCTCGGCGACACCATGGTCCAGTTCTCGCGCTTCTTTTCACTCGGCACGGTGGCTCACTGGGAGGGCGACCCTGTTATCTTCCAAACCGAAGTACAGATCGCCGCGTCTGAAGCATCGTCAGAAGTCGCAGAAACCGTCAGAGCAACCTTGCTCGCACACCGTGAAGCGAACCGCAACAAGCCTGGCCGAGACGACAAGGTGCTCACCGATTGGAACGGCCTCGCCATCCAGGGCCTTGCCGAGGCCGGCCGCTCATTGGAACGCGCCGATTGGGTAAAACTTGCGGAAGACGTTTTCGCCAGCATCGTCGCCACCGCTGATGATAGCGGTCGCCTTCCGCACTCCGTGCGCAATGAAAAGCGGCTCTATCCAGCATTTTCCAGCGACTACGCTGCGATGATAAACGCCGCAATCTCGCTTCATGAGGCGACCGGTTCATCTACCTATCTGAAACATGCCGAAAACCTGCGGGTAACACTCGACAAGTGGCACATTGACGAAACGGGCAACGGCTACTTCTTCACTGCATCTGATGCGGCCGATGTGATTATTCGTCCGCGGGGAGATGTGGACGAAGCCATTCCTTCTGCTAATGGGCAAATCATCGAAGCGCTTGCACGTTTGGCTTCCGCGAGCGGAAACTTTGATCTGGCGCAGCAAGCTATTGCTGTTGCCGAGCACGCCGTTGCGCGTATTCGTGACCAGCAATATGGTCAGGCGGGAATTATTGCAGCTGCGTCGATTGCGAGAAATCCAATCAAGCTGGCAATCATCGGCAATGAACCTCAACTCATTACGGTAGCGAATCGAAATCCCAATCCCTACCGGGTCGATGTGATGCATAATGCCGACGAAATTGCGCTTCAGCTAACTGCGCAAATCGTTGTGTCACCGGAAAAACCGGGAGCTTGGCTGTGTTTCAACCAGACCTGCCTGCCGGTGATAACCGATACAGATGAGTTGGAGCGCGCGCTCAAGCGCACTCCAGCCTGAATTACGTATTCCCCACGTAATTACGTATTCATCGAGTCGAAGAAATCGGCGTTCGTTTTTGTCTGCTTGAGCTTGTCGATAAGGAACTCGATAGCGTCCGTGGTCCCCATCGGCGCGAGGATGCGGCGCAACACAAAGATCTTCTGCAGATCCTGCTTCGGCACCAGCAAATCTTCCTTACGCGTACCGGACTTGAGAATGTCCATCGCCGGATAGATGCGCTTGTCGGCAACCTTGCGGTCGAGCACGATTTCAGAGTTGCCGGTACCTTTGAACTCTTCAAAGATCACTTCGTCCATGCGGCTACCCGTATCGATCAACGCCGTCGCGATAATGGTGAGCGAGCCACCTTCTTCAATGTTGCGCGCCGCACCGAAGAAACGCTTCGGCCTTTGCAGTGCGTTTGCGTCAACACCGCCGGTCAACACCTTGCCCGATGACGGAACAACGGTGTTGTAGGCGCGACCGAGACGCGTGATCGAGTCCAGCAGGATCACGACATCGCGGCCATGTTCGACAAGGCGCTTGGCCTTTTCGATCACCATTTCCGCAACCTGAACGTGGCGCGCGGCAGGCTCGTCAAACGTAGACGAAACAACCTCGCCCTTCACGGAGCGCTGCATATCGGTGACTTCCTCGGGCCGCTCATCGATCAGCAACACAATGAGATAGCATTCCGGATGATTGGTCGTGATGGAATGCGCAATGTTCTGCAGCAAAACGGTTTTGCCCGTGCGCGGCTGCGCTACGATAAGCGCGCGCTGACCTTTTCCGAGCGGTGCAACCAGATCAATGACGCGCGGCGAAATATCTTTGCCGGTCGGAACCGCCATTTCCATCTTGAGACGTTCGGTCGGATAGAGCGGCGTCAGATTGTCGAAATGAATCTTGTGACGGATTTTTTCCGGGTCATCGAAGTTGATCGTGTTGACCTTAAGAAGGGCGAAATAGCGCTCTCCCTCTTTCGGGCTGCGAATTGGTCCTTCCACCGTGTCACCGGTCTTCAGCGAGAACCGGCGGATCTGGGAAGGAGAAATATAAATATCATCCGGACCGGGTAGGTAGTTGGCGTTTGCCGAGCGGAGGAAGCCGAAGCCGTCCTGCAACACTTCAACAACGCCATCACCGATGATCTCGATGTCCTGCGCGGCGAGTTTCTTGAGAATCGCGAACATCAGCTCCTGCTTGCGCATCACGCTGGCGTTCTCGACTTCAAGCGATTCCGCGAAGGCGATCAGATCGGTCGGCTTCTTGTTTTTGAATTCTTGGAGTTTCATTTCCTGCATTAGATTTAGACTCTGGGTATGTAAGGGGGAGATGCCGGCGGGTGCTATGAATGCCGAACGCGACCGATCTTCAAAAAAATCGAAATGTCGCCACACGGGAAGGAAGAATTTCTTCTTACGCCTGCTTGCAGCAAAGAGCAAGAGCCGCACATAGGCGGCAATGCATCAAAATGGCTTCACGATAACGAGAATGACGATAATGATCATCAACACCGTGGGCACTTCGTTGACGATGCGCCAATGGCGAGCCGACTTGGTATTTTCATCATTGGCAAAGCGCCGAACAGCAACAGACAGATAGCCATGCACGCCTGACAAAACAAGGACCGCTGCAATCTTCGCATGCAGCCAGCCGCCCATAAAGCCAAAGCCTTTCCAGGCCAGCCAAAGGCCAAACATCCACGAAACGATCATTGAGGGGTTGATGATGCCGCGCATCAAGCGCCGCTCCATCACCTTGAACGTTTCAGATTGAACCGAGCCTTTTGCGGCGTCGACATGATAGACGAACAGGCGCGGCAGATAGAGCATTCCCGCCATCCACGAGATCACCGCGATAACATGGATTGCCTTCGCCCAGTTATAAAATCCGTCACCGGCTACGAGGAAGAGCAGGGCGGTTCCGATAACAAGCACCGCAATCGAGATTACCATTCGCTTATAGGCAATGCTCGGTGTCATTACAGGTTGAAGGCTCATCGTGGCCAGCTCCTCACTTGTTTGAGCATCGCTTCGACATGAGAAATAGGTGTCTCCGGCGTAATGCCATGACCGAGATTGAATACCAACGGTCCACTGCCAAGATTCTGCAAAATGGCATCCACGCCTTTTTCCAGCGCTTCGCCACCGGCCACAAGTCGCATCGGGTCGAGATTGCCCTGCACGGCGCCAATCTTTTGAAGCTCACGCGCCTGCGACAGCGGAACAGTCCAGTCGAGGCCAAGCGCAGTCGCGCCGGTTGCTTCTCGGTAGTTGGAGTAGCGACTGCCGGCACCGCGCGGAAACGCGATGATCGGCACTTCTGGATAGACCTCTGCGACGCGCCGTACGATTTCCGCCACCGGCTGCACGCATAGCTGCTCAAAGCTTTCCTGGTCCAGCACGCCAGCCCATGAATCGAATATCTGGATAACATCGGCCCCGGCCTCGATCTGGCGTATGAGATATTCGGCGGACTTCTTCGCCAGCAGATCAAGCAGCGCTTTCATTTCCTTTGGGTGGCTATAAGCAAATTTACGCGCGGGTGCCTGGTCGCTCGTTCCATGCCCGGCGATCATATAGGTCGCAACCGTCCACGGCGCACCACAGAAGCCGATCAGCGTCGTCTCGGCGGGCAGTTCCTTGCGCAGCCGCCGCACCGTCTCGTAGACCGGCGAAAGATTCACGTGAAACTTATCCGTTTCTATCGTGGCAATCTCTGCAGCCTGAATTGGCGTCATCAATGGTCCACGACCTTCCTCAAAGCGAAGATCGCGCCCCAACGCATGTGGCACCACGAGAATGTCGGAGAAGAGGATAGAGGCGTCGAACCCGAAGCGGCGTATTGGCTGAAGCGTTACTTCAACGGCAAAATCCGGATTGTAGCAGAGGTCGAGGAAGCTTCCTGCCTTTGTGCGCGTTGCGCGATATTCGGGCAGATAGCGGCCTGCTTGGCGCATCATCCAGATAGGCGGAGTGCCTTCCGCCTTACCCTTCAATACCTGAACAACACGTCGTTCGACGGAAGGATTCATAAATAATCAATCTTTATAGAAAAGAGTCTTTTGATTCTTTGACTCTGTTGGAATCGGGAATGAGCCATTTTTCACAAAGGCCCACCCGAGAGCCAGATTGCATAGTGTCGCGGAATTTTTGACAGCTGCCTGTTAATTCCGTGAACCATTTTGATTTCGGGAATAAAAGTAAACACTTACTTAATTCCATAATCCGGGCGGATTCGCCAGATTTGCTGGCCGTCAAAATCATCCACGCATTCCTCCACAGGCCGGAGAGTCTCCATTTGCTGGTGTGAATTGTGGACAAGTGGCGTTCTGATACAGTCGCTCCGAACCGGACCGGGTTTCTCTACAGCCTTGTCCACACTTACCCACAGGGCTGGGAATAGCGTGTGAATAGATCGCAAAATTTCTTCCATCTTCACCTCATTTCAGACGCGACGGGGGAGACCTTGCTTGCTGCAGGTCGCGCTGCGTCCGCACAATATAAAGAGGCGCGGGCGATTGAGCACATCTATCCGCTCATTCGAACCGAAAAGCAGCTCACCAAGGTCTTTGAAGACATCGAGGATGAGCCGGGCATTGTCCTTTACACCGTGGTCGATCAGGCACTCAGCCGCCGCATCGACGAGCACTGCGCGGGCATGGGCCTGCCATGTGTGTCGGTGTTGGAGCCGGTGCTGGCGGTATTCCAGACCTTCCTTGGTGCGCCGGCTGGTCGTCGGGTAGGGGCGCAACACGCACTCGATGCGGATTATTTCAAACGCATCGACGCTCTCAATTTCACGATGGAGCATGATGACGGCCAGCTTCAGCATGACCTTGATGATGCCGACATCGTGCTGATCGGCATTTCGCGCACGTCGAAAACACCCACCAGCATCTATCTCGCCAACCGCGGTATCAAGACCGCCAACATCCCGATTGTGCTTGGCGTGCCGCTACCGCAAAGTCTGTTCGATGCGGAAAATCCGCTCATTGTCGGTCTGGTCGCTACTGCCGAGCGCATATCTCATGTCCGCCAGAATCGCCTGCTTGGCTCGACTTCGGGCTTTGATCCGAACGCTTATGCCGACCGTGCGCATATTTCTGAGGAACTTGCGTATGCCCGTCAGCTTTGTACTCGACATGGTTGGCCGATGATCGATGTCAGCCGCAGATCCATTGAAGAGACGGCCGCGGCCATCGTTGCCTTGCGGCGTAAGAATAGATAGGCCACGCCCATGACAGAAAAATTGATCCTCGCATCCGGCAGCCAATACCGGAAAGCGCTTCTTGAAAATGCAGGCATCGACATGGAAGCGGTGCCGGCGCATGTCGATGAGCGCGCCGTCGAAGCCACTCTCGAAGGTTCCGGCCTCACGCCGGATGACGTCGCTGTCGTGCTTGCCGAAGCCAAGGCGGATGAGGTGAGCGGTCGTAAGCGCGGCGCATTGGTGCTGGGTTGCGACCAGACATTGTCGCTCGGTGAAGATGTGCTGCACAAGCCCGCAGACATGGAGGCCGCGCGCCGCCAATTGCTGCGCATGTCCGGCAAGACGCATAGCCTGAACAGCGCGCTGGTTCTCATGCGGGATGGCGAAGCGCTTTGGCGGCATGTGTCGGTCGCCAACCTGACGATGCGCGACCTGTCGCCAACCTTCATCGGTCGATACCTCGCGGCGGTTGGCGATAAGGCGCTGACCAGCGTCGGCGCGTATCAGATAGAGGGCAGGGGCATTCAGCTCTTCGAAAAAATCGACGGCGACTATTTCACCATTGTCGGGCTTCCGCTCCTGCCGCTGCTCGCAGAGCTTCGTCGCATGGGCGCTATAGATGGTTGAGAATATTCGCCGCGCATTCGTTTGCGGCCATCCCATTGCGCATTCCCGCTCGCCGATAATCCACAATTACTGGCTGCAGCAACACGGCCTGGCCGGCAGCTATGAGGCCGTCGATGTCGCCCCCGCTGATTTCGATGCCTTCGCCAGCAGCCTCAGCCGGCGTGGCTTTGTCGGCGGCAATGTCACGATCCCCCACAAGGAAGCGGCGTTTCGGTTGGTCGCGCGCCGCGAACCCGCCGCCGAACAGATCGGCGCGGTCAATACGCTTTGGCTGGAAGACGGCCAACTGTGCGGTACCAATACCGACGCCTACGGTTTCGCAGCAAATCTCGACGCCTTCGCTCCCGGCTGGAGCGATGTCCGCGTCGCAGTGGTGCTCGGCGCAGGCGGTGCTGCCCGCGCCATCATCCACGCGCTGAAAGAGCGCGGCATAACCGACATTCGCATCCTGAACCGCACCACCGCGCGCGCCCATGAACTCGCCGACACGTTCGGCGAAAACGTCTCCGCGCATGATCTCCAAGGCGTTGATGAACTCGTTTCCGACGCCGGTTTGGTGGTCAACACGACTGCGCTTGGCATGGATGGCGATTCCGGCCTTCCGGCCAATCCGGAATACATGCCCGATACGGCGCTCGTGACCGACATCGTATACGTCCCGCTCGAAACGCCATTTCTGGCTGCGGCCCGGGAGCGCGGTTTGCGAACCGTGGACGGGCTCGGCATGTTGCTGCATCAGGCGGTGCCCGGTTTCGAGCGCTGGTTTGGCGTTCGCCCCACGGTCACGGATGAGTTGCGCCAGCGCGTGCTTGCCAGCATGGACGCGCATTGATGATCGTCCTCGGCCTCACCGGCTCAATCGGCATGGGTAAGTCAACCACCGCGAAAATGTTCGAGGAGGCTGGCGTGCCGGTTCACGACTCCGACGAAGCGGTGCATCGCCTTTATCGCGGCAAGGCCACTCCTCTCATTGAGGAAGCCTTTCCTGGCTCGACCCATAACGGCGTAGTGGACCGCAATCTGCTCGGCCAAAAGGTTCTCGGCAATCCTGAAGCGCTCAAGCTGCTTGAGGCAATTATTCACCCGCTCGTTCGCGCCGATGCCGACGCGTTTCTTGAGCATCACCGAAAGCTGGGCGCCCCCATCGCAGTTCTGGACATTCCGCTTTTGTTTGAAACCGGCGGCCGCAACCGGGTGGACAAGGTTGTTGTCGTCACAGCCGCGCCCGAAATTCAGCGCCAGCGCGTTCTGGACCGTCCTGGCATGACCGAGGAAAAGTTTCGCACCATCCTGGCCAAGCAGATGCCGGATGACGAAAAGCGCGCCCGCGCTGATTTTATCATCGATACCGGCAAGGGTTTGGACGCCGCCAGATCAGCCGTAGCCGTTATAATTGATGCGTTGTCCCGCGCCGAATAGGCGAAATTGTCCATCGGGGGATTCCCTCGGGAATCCAAACGGACTACGATTCACGTGAAACAAGCGGCGACTTCATGCGTGAAATAATATTCGATACCGAGACCACCGGCCTCGATTTCAAGCTCGACAGAGTGATTGAGATCGGCGCGATCGAGTTGGTCAATCGCTTTCCCAGCGGGCGGGTATTCCACGAATACATCCACCCGGAAAACCGTGATATCCATCCAGACGCTTTGGCCGTCCACGGCATTTCTATGGAGTCGCTTGTCGGCAAGCCGGTCTTTTCCGGCATCGCAGATCGCTTCATGGAATTTATCGACGGCGCAAAGCTGGTCGCCCACAATGCCACCTTCGATATGAACTTCATCAATGCCGAGTTCGAGCGCTTGGGCGTTGCGGCAGTCGATGCTTCGCTTGTGGTCGATACACTTGTGCTCGCCCGCCGCAAGCACCCGATGGGGCCGAATTCGCTCGACGCCCTTTGCCGTCGATACAGCATCGACAACAGCCGCCGCACCAAGCACGGCGCGTTGCTCGACTCTGAACTGCTGGCTGAAGTCTATGTGGAACTGATTGGCGGCAAGCAGGCCGCCATGCTTCTGGATTCGCCGATTGGCGGATTTGGCGGGCGTGGTTCGTCGCGAGATGCGCCTATCGTCATTCGCTCGCGTCCAGTACCTCTGCCTCCGCGCATATCCCCGGAAGAGAGCGAGGCCCACAACCGTCTGGTCGCAGGCCTCGGAGAAAATTCGATCTGGTCAAAATTCGCTGCCGGACCCGAAGCTCCGGCAGAAGAATAATCAGTTCGGCGCCTGCACCTGAGCGCGGGCCTGATCCTCAGCGATACGCTGCTGGAACATCTGCACGAAATCGATCGGGTCGAGCATCAGCGGCGGGAAGCCGCCATTGCGCGTCGCGTCGGCAATGATCTGGCGAGCGAACGGGAACAGCAGGCGCGGGCACTCGATGAAGAGAATCGGCAGCATGTGTTCCTGCGGGAAATTCTCAACGTGGAACACGCCGCCGTAAAGCATCTCGACATTGAACAGAATGTCGTTGTCGATCTGAGCCTTTGCGTTCAGCGAAAGCAGAACGTCGAACTCCGTATCAGAAAGCGGGTTCGCATTGACGTTCACGCCGATGCTGATGTTCGGAGCCTTGTCGCGCGCGCGCAGGGACTTGGGCGCGCCGGGGCTTTCGAAAGAAAGATCCTTCAAATACTGCGCCAGCACATTCAGAACAGGCGGCTTGCCGTTCCCGATAGTGGAGGCGTCAGCCGGTCCAGTGTTGGCCGTTTCACTTGCTGGACTTTTGTCCTTGGTCTTTTTTTCAGCAGCCATATGCCACCCATCCTCGCTAAATATGGCCCTTGGGCCCAGAAAAGTTGTGGTGAGCTACCACGCTGCTTAGATGGACACAAGTTTATACGTCTGGCCGGTCAATTCGCCGCCAGGGCGAGTTTGGGTCCGGGTTCGACGTGTAATCCTCTTCGTCCAGATCGATGGTCTTCGCGCCCTGTTGGCGTCCACCAAAACCGCGCGTAACGACCACAGATGAAAAATCGACATTGCGGCTGAGATACTTCCAGGCAAGGTCGCGGATCGGCGGAATAAACAAGGCCAATCCGATTATGTCGCTGACAAATCCCGGCACCAGAAGCAAAACCCCGGCCAGCAAGATCATCACGCCGTGCGCCAACTCCCGACCGGGATTTCGCCCTGCTTCCATCTCGGTTCGAATGCGCGCCAATACCCCGAATCCCTGAAACCGCATCAGGGCCGCACCCAGAACGCCCATTGCAATCACCAGCGCAATGGTTGCCAACACGCCAACCTGCTTGCCGACGATTACAAAGCCCGCAATTTCAAGCAGGGGCCATAAGAGAAGGAATATCGCTGGAAATCTCACGCACGAAGCCTCAAAATTGGAACAATCTGCCCGCGATCAGTCATAAGGCGAGCCACTTTGTCTACATAGGGACAATATTGCTTGATTTGAATGATGTGATCATGCGTTCTATATGCGATGGGAATTCGCGCATTTGCGCGCACTGACCATAACGAGGATATGAGTAGCGTGGAATTCCTGGACTTTGGCACGATTATATTCATGGTCGCCGCGGTAGTGATCTTCTACCAGCTGCGCAGCGTGCTGGGTCGCCGCACGGGAAATGAGCGCCCACCCTTCGATCCGTATTCACGCCCGACCACAAATGGCGCGCCTGACCCCGCCAAGCCGGAAAACGTGGTTTCGCTGCAGCGCAAGCGCGCGCCCGGCGAGCCTGAAATCGCTTATCTGGCAATCGATTCGATGGCTAAGCCCGGCACGGACCTGAACAAGGGGCTGCGCGCGATCCGCGATGCCGATCCATCATTCGATCCGAAAGCTTTCCTTGAAGGCGCGAAAATGGCCTATGAGATGATTGTCTCGGCCTTCGCGGCTGGCGACCGAAAGACCCTGAAAAATCTTCTTTCCAAGGAAGTTTTTGACGGCTTCGTAGCCGCCATCAACGAGCGCGAAAGCAAGTCGGAGCAAATCCAGTCGTCTTTCGTCGGCATTGATAAGGCCGATTATGTCTCTGCAGAGTTGAAGGGCACAGAAGCTCACGTCACACTGCGGCTGGTCAGCGAGTTGATTTCCGCCACACGGGACAAGACCGGTGCGGTCATCAATGGCGATCCTGAAACCGTGGCAGAAGTCAAAGACGTCTGGACTTTCGCGCGAGATACCCGCTCCAAGGATCCGAACTGGAAGCTGGTCGCTACCGAAGAGGAAGAATAACTCTGGGGCAAGCGGCAATGCCTTGTCCGGCGGGTTTTCTCCCTTTCAGCTTTGACGATATCCCCAATTGGCGGTTCGATGATGCTTCAACTGCCTATCTGGCTTTTCGGCGGTCGGCCGAACATGCAGCCTATAAGCCCTACAAAACGGGTGCGTTGGGCGTAGCGTTCGATGCCTTTCGCGCTGCCTATGACGAGGCATTGCGCAATCCCGTTCTGGACCGCGAGCAAGCGCGCCTGTTCTTTGAACGCCATTTCGTTCCCGCCCTTGTTCTGTCCGAAAACGGAGAACGCACCGGTCTGGTCACTGGCTTCTATGAGCCGGAGGTCGAGGCTTCGCCAATCCGCACTGAGCACTTCAAAGTGCCGTTGCTGTCGCGCCCAGCCGATCTTGTCGATGTAGACGAATCAAATCGCCCCGCCGCCATGGACCCTTATCTGGCATTCGCACGAAAAACCGATTCTGGGCTTGTCGAATATTTTGATCGATCCGCCATCGATCAGGGCGTGCTTTCCGGTCAAGCGCTGGAAATCGCATGGCTGGCCGATCCCGTTGACGCCTATTTCGTGCATGTGCAGGGCGCTGCGCGTTTGCTTATGCCGGGCGGCGAGGTTCGGCGCGTCACCTATGCTGCGAAATCCGGCCAACGCTTCACCGGTGCCGGCAAGGTGCTGGTCGAGCTTGGGGAAATTCCGCTGGCAGACGTAACCATGCAATCCATACGTGCATGGTTCAAAGCCAATCCGCATCGCGTGAACGAAATTCTCTGGCGAAACCGTTCCTATATTTTCTTCCGGAATGCACCGGTCGACAATCCTGGCCTCGGTCCCGTCGCTGCCGCCAAGGTTCCTTTGACGCCGGGGCGGTCCGTCGCGGTGGATCGTCTGCTGCATACGTTCGGAACGCCCTTCTTCATCGAATCGCCAAGTCTCACCGCTTTTGATGGCAAACCCTTCGCCCGCTTGATGATTGCTCAGGACACCGGCTCCGCAATTGTCGGACCTGCCCGCGGCGATCTGTTTGCCGGTTCTGGTTTTGCCGCTGGCGAGATTGCCGGCGTGGTGCGAAATCAGGCGACATTCTATGCCTTGCTGCCGCGTTCGCTGGCTGGAGGCTCGCAATGAGCCGAAGCCGCTCCAAAGATTTGACTGAGGAAGACCGGATTCTTTGGGATTTGGTGGCCCGATCCGTCACACCTGCGACAACGCCCAAACGGTCGCCAAAGCCGGATTTGGCTCAGGTTTCACCTGAAAAGAAGCCAGCCGCCCCCTCAAAACCTGAGCGCACCAAGCCCATCAATCTGCCGAGCTATCAGGCTCCATCACCTGCGCCGCATACGCCTCGCGGTCATATGGATGCGCAGACCATCGACAAGCTGGCGCGAGGTCGCCTGGCTCTGGAAGCGCGTGTTGACCTTCATGGAATGCGACAGGACGAAGCCTATAGCCTGTTGCTCTCATTCGTTGCTCGTGCCCATGCGCGCGGCGTTCGTTATGTGCTTGTCATCACCGGAAAGGGCTTGTCTTCTGGTGGTGATGGCGTTTTGAAGCGATCCGTTCCGGGCTGGCTGGCTACCGCGCCTTTCCGGCAATATGTTTCTGCCCATGATGGTGCTGCCCGTGGCCATGGCGGAACGGGTGCGTTGTATGTTCGGCTCAAGAGGGTACGTGCCCAATGACTCCGTTCGGTGTCAGATTGCGCGAACTTCGCGAAGAGAAAGGCGTCTCGCAAAAAGAGATGGCTGAGGCTATCGGCGTTTCGGCCGCCTATCTCTCCGCGCTCGAACATGGAAGGCGCGGAAAGCCAAGCTGGCCGATGCTTCAGAAGATCCTCGGATACTTCAATGTGATCTGGGATGAGGCGGAAGAGTTGAGCAGTCTCGCCAACGCGTCAGACCCTCGCGTGATCGTCGATACGTCCGGTCTGTCACCTCAGGCGACCGAGTTCGCGAACCTCATCGCGGAGCGGATTCGGCTGCTTGATACGGCGAAACTGAGCGACTTTATCGCGCAACTTCGGAATTATACGGCCGTAAAAACCGAAAAATGATCCATTTTGCGCTGAGAAATGGCGTCTATTCTCAGAAAAGTGCGCGCAATTCGGGCAATTTCTCGTTCACAAGCCACCCATAATAGTTCTCTTCGGGCAATTTTTCGGGCTCCCCAGCCGCCTTGCGCTTCTCATTTTCGTTGCGCAACGCTGCCGCCCTCGCCTCGGGATTTCCGAGGTTGTAGAGTGTAGCCGTTACCCCTGGATTCTGCGAAATGTCGAAGTCTGCAATCGAGCGATACGCATCGATTGATTTCTTCAAGGTCGCCGCCACGTAAGGTATTGATTTATCGGGATCCATGATCGTTTCATAGACGCCGTTCGGGTCTGCGGCATCAAGCTTGGGAAAGCCTGAAACGCGGCTGACAAGATCGCTCATTTGCAGCGCGGTAAGCGGATTCAACTGACCCAGCCCAAACGTCTGCCCGGCGTAAAAAGGCTGGAAGAAAACGGCGCTGAACCTGTTGTTGGGATAGCTTCGCCCATCAACCGTCTGGCCGCGAAACTCGCGATTCCATACCTGCTCGCGGCAGGTCCAAAGCGAATAACTATCTGATTTTCCTGCGCAAACCGAAAATTGAGGGCGCTGGATAAAATCGTCTACGTCCTCGCCCTTATAGGCAAATTCGAGGCTATTGCCGAGATATGCGATTGCCTTGACGTAGTAGGTCTGCAGCCGGTCATAGGCATCCACATTGTACGTATGCTCGCCGACGATTGCTCCGACGATGTGCATCGGGTCGATCCCATAAGCCGCTGCTGCCTGCTTGATCTTGGATCGCAGCTTGGCGTCATTGGCCAAGAGGTTGTAAACCTTCTGGTATTTCCCTTCAAAGCTGCCCTTTGAAGCCTTGGTGCGCTTGATCGAAGCGCCCGGAACGGCGGGCTGTTCCTCATTGCGATTGCCCGGTGGCACCACCGTCAATGCATATGCCAATGGCGCTTGCGCAAGTGTGAAGGCCGCAAGCAGCCCTGCGAGAAGGGTTCGTTTCATAGGTTTGTAAGTAACCGGGAAGGCGGCGAAAGTCACCACTCGCCGCCGATAATGATTTTGGGCCGTTTCTAGAGAATAAACCGCGAAAGGTCGGTATTCTTTGCGAGCGAGCCGACATGCTTGTTCACGTAATCCGCGTCAATCGTCACACTCGTTCCCGAACGGTCCGGCGCATCGTACGAAATGTCATCAAGCACCCGTTCCATGACCGTCTGCAAACGCCGTGCGCCGATGTTTTCGACGGATGCATTCAGGTCAACCGCAATGCCCGCAAGGGAGTCGATTGCATCGTCCGTGAAGTCGAGCGTCACGCCTTCGGTCTTCATCAGCGCGATGTATTGCTTGATGAGGCTGGCCTCGGTTTCGGTCAGAATCCGCCGGAAATCGTCCTTTTCGAGCGCGCGCAATTCAACGCGGATGGGCAAACGACCCTGCAGTTCCGGCAGCAGGTCCGACGGCTTTGAAACATGGAAGGCGCCCGATGCAATGAACAAGATGTGGTCGGTTTTCACCGGCCCATACTTGGTCGCAACGGTCGTTCCTTCCACCAAAGGCAGCAGATCGCGCTGCACACCTTCCCGCGACGGACCTCCGGAAATGTCGCTGCGCGCCGCGATCTTGTCGATCTCGTCAAGGAAGACGATGCCGTCATTTTCCGCAGAGATCAGCGCCTGACGGATAACCTCGTCCTGATCCAGCAGCTTGTCCGACTCGTCATTTATCAGCAGGTCGTAGGATTGCTTGACGGTGGTCTTGATGGTCTTTGACCGCTTGCCGCCCATCGCCTTCTGCATCATGTCGGACAGGTTGATCATGCCCACGCCACCCGGCATTCCCGGTACTTCGAATCCGGGCATACCGCCGGTGCCGGTATCGGCAATCTCGACTTCGATTTCCTTGTCGTCCAGCTCGCCGTCCCGCAATTTCTTGCGGAAAGAATCGCGGGTAGCAGGGCTGGCGGTCTTGCCGACCAGCGCCTCCAGAACGCGTTCTTCGGCATTGATATGCGCGCGCGCCTTCACATCTTCGCGCATTTTGTCGCGCACCAGGCCGATTGAGATTTCCACCAGATCGCGAACGATCTGCTCGACATCGCGGCCGACATAACCGACCTCGGTGAATTTGGTTGCCTCGACTTTGACGAACGGCGCACCCGCCAGCTTGGCGAGACGGCGGGAAATCTCGGTCTTGCCGACGCCGGTCGGTCCGATCATCAGAATGTTTTTCGGCATGACCTCTTCGCGCATCTGGCCTTCGAGTTGCTGGCGCCGCCAGCGATTGCGCAGCGCGATTGCGACGGCGCGCTTCGCGTCCTTTTGGCCGATGATGAAACGGTCGAGTTCCGAAACAATTTCACGGGGAGAAAAACTGCTCATGGTATCCTCAATGAATTCAATGCTCCTGGTAGAGAGCGTGATTGCTGTGTGGCTTCAGTCCGCAGGCGCATCCAATGCCATCAGCACGGCCTCGCCGTAGATTGACGCGATGCGATATAGCTCGCGAAAACCTGCTTTTTCATAGGCGCGAATCGCCCGCGCATTGTCCGGATGCGGGTCAATGATGACGCGCGGACAGCCTTCCTCGAAAAGCTGCTCGGCGAACTGGCTGACGATTGCTGAGCCGTGGCCCACGCCGATCAGTTCCGGCTCGCCTATGGAAATATCGAGGCCGAGGGTCCCAAAGGGCTGATCCTGATATGGGTGGCCTTCTTCGAGATGCGGATCGTAGCATTGCAGATAGGCAATGGGCTTGCCTTTCAATTCTACGATCAGTGGCTCGGTTTCGACCGAATCCATCGCCTCGCGGATTTCCTCAATCGCTTCGTCTGCATCGTCCCACCATTCCACATTGTGGGGCTGTGCGAGCCAGTCGTGCAGAAGCGGCAGGTCGTCTTCTTCAACGTCGCGAAAGACGTAGGTCTGCTTTGCGCTATTCGGCATCGAGCGTCTCGACCACGATGTTGTGGTTCGTGTAGACGCAGATGTCAGCCGCGATCTGCATCGCCTTGCGAGCAATTGCTTCGGCGTCGATATCGGTATCCATCAGCGCGCGAGCTGCGGAAAGTGCATAGTTTCCGCCCGAACCGATGGCCATGACGCCATGTTCCGGCTCCAGCACATCGCCGGTTCCGGTAAGCGCTAAAGTGACACTCTTGTCGGCAACCAGCATCATGGCTTCCAGCCGTCGTAAATAGCGGTCGGTGCGCCAATCCTTGGCCAGCTCGACACAGGCGCGCGTTAGCTGATCTGGATATTGTTCAAGCTTGGCTTCGAGACGCTCAAGCAGCGTGAAGGCATCGGCGGTCGCACCGGCAAAACCGGCGATAACATTACCTTTGCCGAGACGGCGGACCTTACGGGCGTTGCCCTTCATTATGGTCTGGCCGAGGCTTACCTGCCCATCGCCAGCAATCACAACCTTATTACCCTTGCGCACGGTCACGATTGTCGTGGCGTGCATACTCTGTTCATTCGACATACGCTTCTCCGATGGCGCGCGGCCCTGAAAAGCAGCCGCGCGGTACGAGTTGATGCAGCGTTATGTAGGCTGCGGCGGCGCGAATGCAAACCGCCAATCAACCATCAGCCCAAAGGCTTCAGATTGGCCTCGATTTCCTTGCGCCGTGGCTCGAGGAATGGAGGCAAGGCAAGGCTCTCGCCAAGGTTCGCCAGCGGTTCGTCCACTGCAAAGCCGGGTCCATCGGTTGCGATTTCGAACAAATTGCCGCCCGGCTCACGGAAATAGAGCGAGCGGAAATAATAGCGTTCAACCTCGCCGGAGTTGGGAATGCGCAGCTCCTGCAGCCGATTCGCCCATTCGTTGATGGCTTTTACGTCCGGCGTGCGGAATGCAACGTGATGAACGCCGCCAGCGCCCTGCCGGGAGACAGGGAGGTCTGGCTGAACCGCCACATGAAGCTCCGACGCCAGTCCCTCGCCATTCATTTTATAGACGTGCACGATGCCACTGCCGTCTGGCGATGGATATTCGCGTACCTCCTTCATGCCGAGAACCTGCGTAAGCACGAGATCTGTCGCATATTTGTCCGGTATCGAAATGGTCACAGGGCCAAGTCCCTTGATCTGGTTCAAAGCTGGAACGTCGGTGCCAGACCACGGATGGGCTGGTGCATCGCCGCCATCGTCAACCAGACGGAAGCGCTGGCCTTCCGGGTCTTCGAAATTCAAACTGGCGCGGCCATCGATTTCCAGAACATCGGATGTCTTGACGCCGGCTGCTGACAGCCGATCACGCCAATAGTTCAGGCTCTGCTGCCCGGAAACACGCAAACCAGTCAGGCTGATCGAATGTGTTCCGCGCTTTTCACGACCAACGGGCCAATCGAAAAAGGTTATATCGGTTCCCGGCGTGGCGACCGCATCGGCGTAAAAGAGATGGTACGCGCTGGTGTCGTCCTGATTGACGGTTTTCTTGACCAGTCGCAGGCCCAGCGTTTCCGTATAGAATCGCTTGTTGCCGGGCGCGTCCGCAGTAATTGCGGTGAGATGGTGGAGGCCTTCGAGTTGCATGGGCTTTCTCCTGCTTAATTGCTTTTAGCCCATATTGGCGCGCCGGACCCTATTTAAAAGCGGCCTTTCGGAAACAGTTTGTCGCGCAATAGCGAACGGCGCGCATCGTCGTGTGATTCGGTCGCTTCCCGGAATTTACCTCCAAAGGCGTAGAACTTTACGGGCTATGGCGTAGAACAGACTACGCCTTACGCCGTGGGAATAATCGTAATCCTATCCACCAATGAGGCCGCCCCCCGTCTGATTTGCCATCGTTTGTCTGGTCTGCCTTTGCGTCATTGTGCAGTCTGGCAAAGTTAAGGGGCGGACTATGCAGAAGATTGGCAAGCGCCAACTCATCAACAAGCGTGCGGCCGAAAAGGGCGACAAGGCGGACAAGGTTTTCCGCTATGCCGGGCAGCAGGGCGATGTAACGCAGCAGGATGGTGTCCAGGCGGGCATCTGGACTGTCGCACAGACAACGACTTCTCAGGCAGAGGCTACGACGGCTGTAACGACTTCGGGCCAACAGGCTGTTCGCACCTTCACTGTGGATTCGGCGACGTTCGCCACGGTCGATGGTCCTTCCGCTTCTCAGACCAGTTCGTCTTCCAGCGAAGCCGGTGGCTCATCGACATTGGACCTTGGCAGCGCGTTCAACGCATTGTCGAGCTCGACCGACGCGTCCGCGGCCGACACGTTCTCAACCTCTGCCAGCGCAACGATTGCTCCTCGCACCACCTCGCTGAACACGCTTTCTGCACCAGCCGCCGCCCCGGCTGCCGCGGGACTGACGGCACTTGCCGCAACGCCTAACAAGATCGTTCTGGAAAACCAGAAGCAGGGTAATCCGCAGAGCGAATGGGCCGTACAGGGTGACGGCGATCCCTCGATTCAAGGTTTTGCGACGCAGATCAGCACCAATGTCGGCGGCACGGTCGATTTCAAGATTGCGACGGATTCGAAAGACTACCGCATCGAAATCTATCGTATGGGCTATTATGGCGGCGACGGCGCGCGCAAGGTTGCGACCATCGACAAGAACCTGACCACGGCGCAGGTTCAGCCACACCCGATCGTCGATTATACGACCGGCCTTATCGACTGCTCCAACTGGTCAGTTTCGGCAAGCTGGGCAATTCCGTCCGATGCCACGTCCGGTATCTATTTCGCCAAGCTCGTGCGCGAAGATGGCGGCGGGTCCAATGGCGGCGCCAGCATGATTCCGTTCATCGTTCGCGAGGATGGTTCCACCAGCAATATCGTGTTCCAGACCTCAGATACCACTTGGCAGGCTTACAATGCCTGGGGCGGTGCAAGTCTGTATGAAGGCGATCTGCCAGTCGATCCAAACAATATGATTGGTTGGGTTCCACCAAACTGCAATTGCTCGATCAACGCGATCGGCAAGGCGACAGCTGTAAGCTACAACCGCCCGTTTGTGACGCAAACCAGCGCCATGGGCGGGACCTGGGACTTTGTCTTTGGTCCTGAAATGGCGGCGGTTAACTGGCTTGAGCAGAACGGCTATGACGTCTCGTACATTTCGGGCGTTGATACGACCCGGAATGGCGCGCAGCTGCTCAATCACGAAGCGTTCCTGTCGGTCGGACACGACGAGTATTGGTCCGCCGAGCAACGCGCAAACGTAGAGAACGCGCGCGATTCGGGCGTGAACCTCGCGTTCTGGAGCGGCAACGAAGTTTACTGGAAAGTCCGTTGGGAAACCGACGCAGCAGGAAATGCCTACCGCACCATGGTTTCCTACAAGGAAACGTGGGGTGTGCGCGAAGATCCAAGTAATATCTCCACCGGTACGTGGCGCGACCCGCGCTATTCTGATCCGGGTCAGGAGCCGGAGAACTCACTCACCGGCACCATGTTCACGGTCGACAGCTATCGTGCAGACACGATTACCGTTCCTTACGAAATGTCGAATTTCCGGTTCTGGCGCGACACCTCGGTTGCCGATCTTCAGCAGGGGCAGACATATTCGCTCGTCAAAAACCTGTTGGGTTATGAATGGGATTCGGACGTTGAAAACGGCTACCGCCCGGCGGGCCTGATCAACATGTCCCTGTCGACGGTTTCGGTCGAATCCTATCTGCGTGACTACGGTACGCAGATTGGCTCCAATACCGTCGACCACAGCCTGACAATGTATCGCGCCGAGAGCGGCGCTTTGGTGTTCGGCGCTGGTACTGTGTTCTGGAGCTGGGGTCTGAGCGACGCCCACCTGGGCACTCCGACACCGACCGATCCGAACGTGCAGCAGGCAATGGTCAACATGTTTGCGGATATGGGCATTCAGCCTATGACGCTTCAGGCCAGCCTTGTACTTGCCACGCAGAGCACCGATTTCGTCAAGCCAACGTCGACCATTACTTCGCCGATCATCGGTGCAAGCTTTGTCGAGGGGCAGAAGGTTACGATCACGGGTACGGCGACCGATACCGGCGGCGGCATAGTTGCGGGCGTGGAAGTTTCGCTCGACGGCGGGCAAAGCTGGTGGAAAGCGACCGGACGTGAAAACTGGACGTACAATTGGGTTGTACAGGCCAGCGGCAATTACACGATTATGTCGCGTGCCGTGGACGACAGCCTCAATCTGGAAACGCCGGGCACCGGCAAGACGGTCACGGTTGCGCTTCCGACGACATCGAGCCTATGGAGCCTTGCGTCCAAACCTACGACGCAACAGGCAACCGTGCTCGACAAGGATAGTGTCGAACTCGGTGTGAAGTTCAAGTCGAGCACCAGCGGCCAAGTCACCGCGATCCGCTTCTACAAGGGTTTCTACAATATTGGCGAGCATACGGTCAGCTTGTGGACTGCCGACGGGCAATTGCTCGCGCGTGGCGTCTCGACTGGCGAGTCACTCGACGGCTGGCAGCAGGTTAACTTCGCCACGCCGGTAACGATTGCTGCGAACACCAGCTATGTCGCTTCGTACCATACCAATGGCTATTATTCGGCGACCAACGGCACGTTCACGAACGCCTACTCAAACGGTCCGTTGTCGGTTGAGGCGAATGGTGCGGTATATGTATACGGCAGCACGCCGACCTTCCCGACGCTGTCGCCGTTCACAACATTTACGGGTGACAATTACTGGGTCGACGTTGTCTTCCAGCCGAGCACGACGAACACCGCGCCGGTTGCGGTCAACGACAGCGGATTCAGCACCACTCAGGGCAATGCGCTGACGCTGGCGTTTGCGGCGCTGACTGGTAACGACACCGATGCCAATGGCGATGCGCTGAGTATCACTGGCGTTTCGGACGCAGTGAACGGAACCGTCGCGATCAATTCGCAAAACGGTACGGTCGTATTTACGCCGACCGCTGGCTATACCGGCGCCGCAAGCTTCAAGTACACCATCTCCGATGGTCGCGGTGGCACATCGACCGCAATGGTGAGCCTCGCAGTGAACACCCTTCCTACGGGCGTATCGCTGTTTGCGCCTGGCGCGACCCCAACGGGCTCCGCATTTAATGACGGGACCGGCGTTGAGCTCGGCATGCGCTTCGCGACTTCCGCGTCGGGCACGATTTCCGGGCTGAAATTCTACAAGGCCGCCGGCGATACGGGCACGCATACCGGTTCGATCTGGAAGGCCGATGGCACCCTGCTGGGCCGCCTGACCTTCTCGAACGAAACGGCGAGCGGTTGGCAGACGGCGGGCTTCGCAAATGCCATCAACATCGTTGCGGGCGAACAATACATCGTTTCGTACCACTCAAACGGCCGGTATTACGCGACCAGCGGATACTTCAACAGCGCGACTACGAGCGGCCCATTGACGGCTCCGGCCTCAGTGAATGGCGCCGGCAACGGCTTGTATGTGTATGGAAACACCAGCGCCTTGCCTACGCAAACCTATCAGGCAGCCAACTACTGGGTGGACGTATTATTCAACCAGTCCGCGGTGGCCAACAGCGCGCCAGTGGCTACGAACGACACCGGTTATAGCACCACATTCAACACGGCGCTTGCAGTGGGTGCTGCTGCATTGCTCGCCAACGATACGGATGTGGATGGCGATGTGCTTTCCATCACCGGCGTAGACCAGGCGGTAAACGGCACTGTCTCGTACAACACCACCACGAAGATTGTGACCTTCACTCCGACGACCGGCTACAGCGGCGCTGCAAGCTTCCGTTACACCGTCTCTGACGGCAAGGGCGGCACGGCGATGGCGACCGTCAGCCTGACAGTCAACACACCGACGAACACTGCTCCGACCGCCAACAACGACAGCGGTTACACGACAATCCAGAATACGGCATTGACGCTTGCGGCATCCACCTTGCTGGCCAATGACAACGACCCGGATGGGGATGTGCTGTCGATCACCGGTGCTGATCTGGCGGTTAACGGTACGGTTGCTTACAACAGCACCACGAAAGCTGTGACCTTTACGCCGACCACCGGTTACACCGGTGCTGCAAGTTTCCGCTATTCCATCTCCGATGGTCGCGGCGGTACATCTTCCGCAACGGTGAGCTTCTCGGTTGCAGCACCTGCGCAGACGGTGAGCCTGCTCAATAACGGCACGCCTTCGCAGCCATCCGTCAACGATCCGTCGGGTGTTGAACTCGGTATGCGCTTCACGGTTTCGGCCGCGGGCACCATCACGGGGATCAAGTACTATAAGGGTGTCAACGATACCGGCACGCATATCGGTTCGCTGTGGACGAGCGGCGGCACGCTTCTGACTTCCGGTACGTTCAGCAACGAAACGGCGAGTGGCTGGCAGACACTGACATTCACCCAGCCAGTTGCCGTGGCTGCTGGTACGACTCTCGTGGTCAGCTATCACTCCAACGGCAACTACGCGGTTACGCCGAATTACTTCACGTCGACCATCACAAATGGGCCACTGAGCGCGACCGGCGGAAACAACGGCGTTTATGCTTACGGCAACAGCAGCCTGTTCCCGACGAACTCTTACCAGGCGTCGAACTACTGGGTTGACGTGACGTTCCAGAACGCAACCGGGAACGCTCCTCCGGTTGCAGTCAATGACACCGGTTTCACCACTGCGTTCAACACGGCCAAGGTCATACAGGCCAGCCAGTTGTTGGCGAACGATACCGACTCCAACGGCGACACGCTCAACATTACGGGCGTATCGAATGCGGTAAACGGAACCGTTGCCTATAACAGCACGACCAAGGCGGTGACGTTCACCCCGACCACCGGCTATTCCGGCGCTGCGAGCTTCAGCTACGCGATCTCGGACGGCAATGGCGGTACGTCTTCTGCAAATGTAAGCCTGACCGTGAATTCGGGCGCAGTGGCTCCGACGCAGAGCGTGTTCACCGCTTCGGATACGCCTACCACAGCCAATGTGATCGATGGTCCGGTGCAGCTCGGCATGAAGTTCCAGACCAACGCTGCGGGCTGGATCACAGGCTTCAGCTTCTACAAGGGAACGTCGAACACCGGAACGCACACCGCGAACTTGTGGACGGCATCGGGCGCGCTGCTCGGCAGTGCAACCTTCACCAACGAAACTGCGAGCGGCTGGCAATATGTCGAGCTTGCGCAGCAGGTCGCGGTGACGGCGAACACGACATATGTCGTTTCGTACAATGCGAACAGCGCGTATTCCGCAACGTCAAACTTCTTCTCTACGTCTCGCGAGAACCAGAATCTCACAGCACTTTCTTCGGCTGTATCTGGCGGCAATGGTGTGTATAGTTACGGCACGGGGGCGCTGTTCCCGACGAGTACGTACAACAGCACCAACTATTATGTGGACGTAGCATTCCGTCCGCAGCTGGCGGCATAGCGGAGTAGATAATGGAAGACCATCGGGCGGATGGATTGCTTCCAGTGACGGTATTGGCGGGATTCCTAGGATCCGGCAAGACGACACTGCTAAACCATGTATTGCGCAATGCGGGCGAGCACCGCATTGCCGTTATTGTCAACGACATGAGCGAGGTTAACATCGACGCGGATCTGATCCGCGACGCCGATGTGACCCGCACCGACGAGACGATGGTTGAGCTTTCCAACGGCTGCATCTGCTGCACGCTGCGGGAAGACTTGCTGGTTGAGGTTCGTCGGCTGGCTGAAGCCGGGAAGTTCGACTACATCCTGATCGAAGGAACCGGCATAGCCGAGCCGCTGCCAATAGCGGCGTCATTCTCGTTCAAGGACGAAGAAGGTCGCTCGCTGCGCGATATATCGCGACTGGACACGATGGTTTCCGTTGTCGATGCGGCAAACCTCCTGAAGGATTTCAGCAGCCAGGATCTGTTGAGCGACAGGGGCGAGGTGCGCGACGATGAGGATCAACGCAGCCTGATCGACCTTCTGGTGGATCAGATCGAGTTCGCGGATGTGGTTGTCATCAATAAGGCGAGCGAAGTGAGCGCCGATGAACTGGCCGAAATACGCAAGACGATCAAATCGCTGAACATCGACGCAAAGCTGATTGAAACAGACTTCGGCAAGGTCGAGCTGTCCGAGATTCTGGATACCAAGCTTTACAGCGAAGCCAAGGCGGCTACGCATCCACTCTGGCATAAGGAGCTTTACAGCCCTGCAGAGCACATCCCGGAAACGGAAGAATATGGGATAGCAAGCTTCGTATATCGGGCACGTCGCCCGTTCGATCCCGAGAAGTTTTATGCATTTACTCAACGCAAGTGGGACGGATTGCTGCGTGCCAAGGGTCATTTCTGGCTGGCGACCCGTAAAGACTGGATAGGCCTCTATTCGGTGGCGGGTACACAGACAAAAGTAGATCAGCGGGGCTTTTGGTGGGCTTCCGTTCCACGAACGTACTGGCCGCGCCAGCAGCAATTTCAAGCTATGTTGCAGCGTTATTGGACGGCGACATGGGGCGACCGCCGGCAGGAACTGGTTTTCATCGGTGTTAACCTACCGAAGGAAGAAATTTCAGCCGCGCTTGACGCATGTCTCTCCGGAAGCGAAACGGGAATTGACGCGAGGGAAGTGGCCGAGATGCGCGACCCCTTCCCAGAATGGGTTCGGCACGATCACGCCGCAGCCTAGAGTGCAACTATGCAGCGGAGAGTGAGATGGCGGACGAACTCTATTCTGATGGAATTGGCGAAATCACGGTAACTGGAACGATCGTGCGGATCGATCTCGTAAGCCTGTCGCCTACCGAACGTGATTCAAAAGGCAATCCAAAGCCGGTTTTCAGACAGCGTATCATTATGCCGATCGACGCGTTCGCGAATTCGGTGGATGTAATGGACAAGGCGCTGGCCGGTCTGGTGGACGCAGGCGCAGTGCGCCGCGCGCCAGAGGTAACGCCGCTTCCGGGTGCAGCGACCGCTCCAGTGGAGCAGCCGCGCAACAAGAAGGCGACACCACCCGAAAACAGCTCTCCCAATTTTAACTGATATCGCGCGGAAGCAGGGGGGCCTGACGTCCGATGTCGATGCAGCAACACACAAACATTCAGTGCCTTGCCCTGGTGGCGAGACATCTCGGCGTAGATGTTTCGGCCGACCGGCTGGCACATGACTATTCGGTCGGCGAGCAGCCGATCTCGACGCAAAAACTCCTGCGCATGGCTAAGGACAAGGGCATGCGTGCCCGCGCCGTGCGCATGAAATTCGATTCATTCAGCAAGCTTCGGGAAGCGTTTCCGGTTCTGGCTGAACTTTCCAATGGAAACTGGGTGGTTGTTGCCAATGTCGTGACCACGCCAGATGGCGAGCAGCGCGTCGGCGTAATCGACCCGCTGGCCGCACGACCTGAAGCACTGATGCTAAGCCGCGACCAGTTTGAAAAAAGCTGGAGCGGCAATGTCGTTTTGCTGAAGCGCGTATTCAAATTGCGCGACAGCGAGCAGCCATTTGGCATCCGTTGGTTCATCCCCGAAATCATCAAGCAACGCAGCCTGTTTCGCGACGTGGCGATTGCTGCGCTTGTGCTTTATGCGCTGGGCCTTGTTACGCCGATCTTCTTCCAGCTGGTGATCGACAAGGTTCTGGCCCATCAGAGCTACGCAACGCTTACCGTTTTGAGCATCGGCATTGTCATTGCCCTGATGTTCGAGGCGACCTTTACGTTTTTACGGCGATATTTGCTGCTCTACGCGACCAACAAGATCGACGTGCGCGTTTCCACGCGAACCTTCTCGCATTTGCTGAACCTGCCGATTGCACTGTTCGAGCACGCCCCCGCGGGCTTGCTGATCAAACACATGCAGCAGGCTGGGCGCATACGTGAGTTTTTGACCGGGCGGCTGTTCCTGGGCTTGCTCGATGCGATGTCACTCATCGTGTTCGTGCCGGTGCTGCTGCTCTACAGCGTCAAGCTGACAATGGTTGTGCTCGGGTTCACCGCGCTGGTCGGCTTGACGGTCTTCATGCTGATCGGGCCATTCCAGCGCCGGCTGCAAAAGCTCTATCAGGCCGAAGGTGAGCGGCAGGCTTTGCTTGTCGAAACTGTACACGGCATGCGGGCGGTCAAATCGCTTGCACTTGAGCCGCGCCAGCGCCGCGTCTGGGACGACCAGTCTGCGGAAGTCATTTCCGAACGCTATCACGTCGAAAAAATCTCGGCGCTTGCTCAATCGCTGACCGGCCTGCTGGAAAAGCTGATGGGCGTCGCCATCATCGTGATTGGCGCGCTGGATGCCTTCTCCGGTGCAATGACGGTGGGTACGCTGGTTGCGTTCAACATGCTGGCAAATCGGGTTTCCGGTCCGCTGGTGCAGATCGTGACCATGGTGCATGAGTATCAGGAGGTTTCGCTCTCTGTTCGGATGCTTGGCGAAGTTATGAACCAGCGCCCGGAACGTTTCGGCATGGGCAGCGGCCTGCGCCCCGAAATCAAGGGCGAGATCGAGTTCAGCGACGTGTCGTTCCACTATGGGCCGGATCGCGCTCCAGCGCTGGACGAAGTTACGTTCAAGATTGAACCGGGAACGGTGTTCGGTCTGGTTGGCAAAAGCGGCTCCGGCAAAACGACCATCACGCGCATGATTCAGGGTCTGTATCCTGTTCAGCAGGGCCTGTTGAAGATCGATGGTGCTGACTGCCGCGAGATCGATCTGGTGCATCTGCGCAAGAGCATTGGCGTGGTGTTGCAGGACAGCTTCCTGTTCAAGGGAACGGTTCGTGACAACATCGCTATCGCCAAACCCGACGCTACGATGGACGAAATCGCTGCTGCTGCCCGACTGGCGGGAGCGGAAGAGTTCATCGAACGTTTGCCGCGCGGTCTGGAAACGGACCTCGAAGAAAATGCGTCCAACCTATCGGGCGGGCAAAAGCAGCGGTTGGCTATCGCACGCGCTTTGATTACCGATCCGAAGCTGCTGATTTTCGATGAGGCGACAAGCGCGCTTGATCCTGACAGCGAGGCGATTATCCGGCAGAACCTGCGCCGGATCGCCGAGGGCCGTACCGTCATTATTGTTTCCCACCGCCTGTCCACGCTGACCGATGCCGACGCCATTCTCGTGATGGAACGCGGCAAGGTGTCGGATGTCGGTCGTCATGAAGAGCTTGTGTCTCGTTGCATGACCTACCGTCACCTGTGGAACCAGCAGATGAAGCAGGTGGCGTGATGGATATGACCCAGCACAAGGAAACCCTGCCGGAAGGCGCTGAGCCGCAGGCAGAGCAAAAGCCGGCAGTGGTCGTGCAGCCTTTACCGGCGACGCCGAAAGCCGGAAGACAGGTTATCTCGGAGTTCCAGCCGGACGCGATCGAACTGGAAGAACGGACGCCGCCCCGCGTGGCACGGATTACGCTCTACACGATCACCGCGCTTATTTTAGCGGGTGTGACATGGGCCTCGCTCGCTTCAATCGACGAGGTGGTGGTGGCGCGCGGCAAGCTGGTGACGACGAAGCCGACCATCGTGGTTCAGCCGATTGAAACGTCTATCGTTCGCAGCATCGATGTACAGCCGGGCGATGTCGTGAAGGCGGGCCAAACGCTGGCTACGCTCGACGCCACTTTCAGTCAGGCTGACGTGGATCGTCGACGCACGGAATATGACGCGCTCGACGCGCAGGTGAAGCGCATGGAGGCCGAGCTTCAAGGCCGGGACTACGCCGCAGAGGCGGGCAATACGCCGGATGAGCAATTGCAGATGCAAGTATTCATGCAGCGCAAGGCCTTCCATGACGCGCAGATGCAGAACTTCGATCAGCAGATTGCGGGTCAGCAGGCTGCAATCGAATCCAGCGCCGACCAGCAGGTGATTCTTGCCGAACGCCAGCAGACGCTGACGCAAATCGAAGTCGCGCGCGAAAAACTGGCCAAGCAGGAAACCGGCTCGCTGATGAACATGCTGACCTCGCGCGATGCGCGTCTGGCGGTTGATGCAAGCTATGCGCAGGCTGTTGGAACAGCAGCGACGGCGCGACACGCGGTTGCCAAGCTGCAAGCCGACAAGCAAGCTTTCATCGAGGATTTCAGGCGCGTGACCATGGAAACGCTTGCGGACAAGCGCAGCCAGCGCGACTCCACCGGCGAGGAAATGAAAAAGATGGAACTGCGCCGCGATATGGTGAAGCTGACTGCGCCGTCTGATGCAGTTGTGCTTGACCTCGCGCAGCGCTCCATCGGCTCAGTTGTGCGTGAAGCTGAACCTGTCTTGACGCTGGTGCCGCTGAACGTGCCGCTGGAAGCAGAAGTGACGATCAACGCCGGTGACATTGGCCGCGTTTCGTCGAATGCGGATGCGCGCATCAAGTTCGATGCATTCCCGTTCCAGAAGTTTGGGACAGCCGAAGGATCGGTGCGCACGATCAGCCACGACGCCTATTCGCATGATAACTCGGCCAACGCGTCGGTAAATGGCGGTAGCGCGGGTGATGCGGAGGGTGCCGGCGCTCCTTACTACAAGGCGCGCATCAGGCTCGACAAAACCGATCTGCGCACACCGGTCGAAGATGTGCGGCTGCTGCCGGGCATGGCGGTGACGGCGGAGTTGAAGGTGGGTCAGCGCAAGGTGATTTCCTACTTCCTCTATCCAATCCTCAAGGGGCTGGATACGGCGATCCGCGAACCTTGATCTAGGGTCTACATCTTTCGGTTAGCAGCGGCGGCCATTTTGGCTTCTGTACAGAAATGGCCCGCCGCGCTTTGCTCAAAGAAAATTTGGAGCGTGTAGCATGCAGTCCGGTAACAAGCCTGTTCGAGTGGTGAAAGCCGTTCACGGTGCAGCAGGGCCAGTGGAAGACCCGGCCTATGAAGCCGGATTGTCGGAGGCGTTGAAGGCAGATTACAGCCGCGACGGTCTGGTCGAGCTTTACGGTCGATTCGCGCAAGGCGATGGCAAGCTGGATACGCTGATGCGCCGGGCAATCGTGCGCGCCCTTTCGGTGCGCTGCGGACATGGCCTCAAGATCGGGGCGGGTGCGTGGTTCAAGCACGCCGAGACATTCACCATCGGCAATAGCCTGTTTGTCGGCGCGGGTGCGCAGATACAGGGCCGGTTCGATGGCAGCTTCGTCATTGGCGATAATTGCTGGATCGGCCCGCAGGCATTTCTCGATGCCCGCGATCTGGTCTTTGGCGATTATGTCGGCTGGGGGCCGGGTGCAAAAGTTCTCGGTTCCGCGCACAGCGCGATGCCGGTCGATTTGCCGATCATCAAGACGGACCTGGAAATTCGCCCGGTGCGGATTGGTGACTGGGCCGATATCGGCACAAACGCCACGATCCTGCCGGGCGTGACGGTTGGCAAGGGCGCGATTATCGGGGCGGGCGCGGTTGTCGTCGACGATGTGCCGGATTTCGCGATTGTCGCGGGCGTACCGGCGCGGGTGCTGCGCATTCGCTCTAACGACGACGTGGAAGGCCGCTCTATTCGTCACGCCTGACACGCTTCCATACTGCGCTGAAACGGTCTAGAAGCCCGCTTGGACAAGCGAGGACCACGCAATGGCTGGACGCAGCGCCGAAGTGAGCCGCACGACGAAGGAAACGGACATTGCCGTTTCCGTGCACGTCGATGGAACGGGCAAGGCCGACATCTCCACCGGAGTCGGCTTCTTCGATCATATGCTGGACCAGCTTTCGCGCCATTCGCTGATCGACATGACGATCAAGGCGAAGGGTGATCTGCACATTGACGATCACCACACCGTTGAGGACACCGGCATTGCAATAGGACAGGCGTTGTCCAAGGCATTGGGCGAGCGGCGCGGCATCATGCGCTATGCGTCGCTGGACCTTGCCATGGACGAAACGCTGACGCGTGCGGCGGTGGATGTGTCGGGCAGGCCGTTTCTCGTCTGGGACGTGAATTTCTCCGCGCCGAAGATTGGAACGTTCGACACCGAACTGGTGCGCGAGTTCTTCAACGCGCTGGCGCAGCATGCGGGCATTACGCTGCATGTGAAAAATCACTACGGCGCGAACAATCACCACATCGCGGAAACCTGTTTCAAGGCTGTGGCGCGCGTGTTGCGTGCGGCGCTCGAAAGCGATCCTCGCCAGCCGAATGCGGTACCCTCCACCAAAGGCAGCCTGAAAGGCTGAAAGATGGCCAGTTTCGTGATTGTGGAGCCGCCTGCGGGCAGCAAGGCCGAAACCGTTATCGTGAAGGACGGTTTTGCGGTTCTGGGCTTTCTCGTGCCGCCCCTCTGGCTGGCATGGCATCGGCTATGGCTGGAGGCGATCACGGTTGCGCTGCTGCTGGTTGTGCTCGATTGGCTGGCGCGCGGCGGCGGCTATGGCGTGTTCGCCGCAATGGTATCCTTCGCGGTCAGCGTGCTGGTGGGGCTGGAAGGTGCGCGATTGCGTGTAGCCGCGCTGGAGCGCAAGGGCTGGCATCAGGCATCCTATATTGACGCAAGAAACGAAGAAGAAGCCGAGGCACGTTTTGCCTTCGCTCGATTTGGAGTGGCTGCGTGATGCGCGTGGCGATTATTGATTACGGCTCGGGCAATCTGCGCTCCGCGACCAAGGCATTCGAGCGGGCATCGCGCGAATCCGGCATCAGCGCCGAGATATTGCTGACCAGCGATGCGGAAGCGGTGCGCAATGCCGACCGCGTCGTGCTGCCGGGCGTCGGTGCCTATGCCGATTGTCTCGCCGGCCTGCTAGCCGTGCCGGGCATGGTGGAGGCAATCGACGAAGTGGCGGTACAGCGCGCCCGACCGTTTCTCGGCATCTGCGTGGGAATGCAGCTTATGTCCGAGCGCGGGCTGGAGAAGAAGATCAGCAAGGGGTTCGGCTGGATCGCAGGCGACGTGAAAGAGATCGAGCCGAACGATCCGTCGCTCAAAATCCCGCAGATCGGCTGGAACACAATCACGCTCAAGCGAGAGCATCCGCTGTTCGAAGGTATCCCGACGGGATCGGACGGGCTGCACGCCTATTTCGTGCATTCCTACCAGCTGGAAGCGAAGCGCGCAGAGCAGGTGCTGGCGACGACTGACTATGGCGGGACGGTTACGGCTGCCGTGGCCGAAGGCAACCGTGCGGGAACGCAATTCCACCCTGAAAAGAGCCAGGCGCTTGGCCTGGCACTCATCGCCAATTTTTTGAGGTGGCGGCCATGATCCTATTCCCCGCAATCGACCTGAAAGACGGCCAATGCGTTCGGCTCAAGCTGGGCGATATGGAGCAGGCGACTGTTTACAACACGGACCCCGCCGCGCAGGCCAAGGCGTTTGAAGATCAGGGGTTCGAATGGCTGCATGTGGTGGATCTGAATGGCGCCTTCGCTGGCGAGAGCATCAACGGCGCTGCCGTTGAGGCAATTCTGAAGGCGACGACGAATCCGGTTCAGCTTGGCGGCGGCATTCGCACGCTGGCGCATATTGAAAGCTGGCTGGACAAGGGTCTTGCGCGTGTCATCCTCGGCACGGTCGCGGTGCGTGATCCGGCGCTCGTGAAGGAAGCGTGCAAGCGTTTTCCGGGCAAGATTGCGGTGGGAATCGACGCCAAGGGCGGCAAGGTTGCGGTTGAGGGTTGGGCGGAAGCATCGTCGCTCGGCGTGATAGAACTTGCGCAGAGGTTCGAAGGCGCGGGCGTTGCCGCGATTATCTACACCGACATTGATCGCGACGGCGTGCTGACCGGCATCAACTGGGAATCCACGATTGCGCTGGCGGAAGCCGTCAGCATTCCCGTGATCGCCTCTGGTGGGCTGGCGTCCATCGCCGACATTGTGCGCATGACCATGCCTGATGCGCAAAAGCTTGAAGGCGCGATTTCCGGGCGCGCACTCTATGACGGGCGCATTGACCCGACGGAGGCGCTCGGCATTTTGCGCGGCACGCTCAAGCCGGAGCCCGCATTCTTCGAGGAAACGAGATGACACTGAAAGCACGCGTCATTCCCTGCCTCGACGTCAAGGATGGGCGGGTGGTGAAAGGCGTCAACTTCGTCGATCTGATCGATGCGGGCGACCCGGTCGAGGCGGCAAAGGCCTATGACGCGGCGGGCGCGGATGAATTGTGCTTCCTCGACATCACGGCTTCGTCTGACAATCGCGAAACGATCTTCGATGTGGTGGCACGCACGGCAGAGCAATGCTTCATGCCGTTGACGGTTGGCGGGGGCGTCCGTCAGGTTGCCGACATTCGCAAGCTGCTGCTGGCCGGTGCAGACAAGGTTTCGATCAATACGGCTGCCGTGCATAACCCTGGATTTGTGGCGGAGGCCGCGGATAAATTCGGCAATCAGTGCATCGTCGTCGCCATCGATGCGAAAAAGGTTTCGCAGACGGGCGAGGCTGATCGCTGGGAAATTTTCACGCATGGCGGACGGCAGGCTACCGGCATCGACGCAATCGAATTTGCGCGCAAGGTTGTCGATCTCGGCGCAGGTGAAATCCTGCTGACTTCAATGGATCGCGACGGCACGAAGGCCGGTTATGACATTGCGCTGACGCGCGCCATTGCCGATGCGGTACGCGCGCCCGTGATCGCATCGGGCGGCGTCGGCACACTCGACCACATGGTTGCGGGCATTCGCGATGGGCACGCGACCGCCGTGCTTGCGGCCTCGATTTTCCATTTTGGCACCTATTCCATCGGTGAGGCCAAAGCCTTCATGGCGAAGGCCGGTTTGCCGATGCGGCTGGACTCAGAGGCCGCGTCGTCATAAACGGCGAAAATGAGCACTTTTTCTCTGCAAGACCTTGAGAAGATTATCGCTGAGCGAGGCCGTTCCGGCGATGCGAATTCGTGGACAGCCAAGCTTTTTGCGAAGGGGATCGACAAGGCTGCGCAAAAGCTCGGCGAAGAGGCGGTGGAGACGGTGATTTCCGCCGTGAAAGGGGATCGGCAAGGCGTGGTCGCTGAAAGTGCAGACCTGATCTATCACTGGTTGGTGTTGCTGGCGCTTGCCGGTGTGCCATTGTCCGAGGTGATCAGCGAGCTGGAAAGGCGCACTGCGCAATCCGGCGTTGCTGAAAAGGCTTCGCGCGGCGGATAGATTGCGGCGTCTGGGAGGGGAAATGGACCAGCTTGTACCAGGCGAGAAGTACTCGCCCTACCGCTTTTTCTCTGCCGAGAAATGGTCGCAGTTTCGCGCCGATACGCCACTGACGCTGGGCCAGGAAGAGATTAAACGCCTACGTTCGCTGAACGATCCGGTGGATCTGGAAGAGGTAAAGCGCATCTATCTTTCGATGTCGCGCCTGCTCTCGGCTCACGTGGAGGCAAGTCAGCTCCTTTTTGAACAGCGTCGCGATTTCCTCAACGTACCGGATGCGGAGAAAACGCCATTCATTATTGGTGTCGCCGGATCGGTTGCGGTTGGAAAATCGACCACCGCGCGCGTGCTGAAGGAGCTGCTGGCGCGCTGGCCATCGAGTCCGAAGGTGGATCTCGTTACGACGGACGGTTTTCTGCTGCCGAACGAGGTGCTGCGCGAACGCAATATGATGGATCGCAAGGGCTTTCCCGACAGCTATGATGTCGGCGCACTGCTGCGGTTTTTGTCGGCCATCAAATCAGGCAAGGCAGACGTACCTGCGCCTGTTTACTCCCACCTGATCTATGACGTTCTACCGGGCGAGTTCGTAACCATCGACCGGCCTGATATTCTGATCTTCGAGGGCATCAACGTGCTACAACCCGGCAAGCTCTCGCCGGATGGCAAATTCGTGCCATTTCTCTCGGATTTCTTCGACTTTGCGATCTATATCGATGCGGACGAAGAGCTGATCCACGAATGGTACATCAAGAGGTTCATGCGATTGCGCGAAACCGCATTCCGCGACCCGCAGTCGTTTTTCCATCGCTACTCGCAATTGTCGGAAGATGCTGCGCGTGCCATTGCGGAAGGGCTGTGGGAAAACATCAACCTGAAAAACCTGCGCGAGAATATTCTGCCGACCCGCCCCCGCGCCGACCTCATTCTGCGCAAGGGCGAGGACCATCTGGTCAAGGAAGTAGCGCTGCGGAAGCTTTGAGTGCTGTAGGCGCGGCCAGGCAAAGCTACCGAACTGCGCGAATTGACTATCCCTCATCCGCCTGCCGGCGGATGAGGGTGCGCGCTGTATCAGCAACTGTCTGCTAACCGTTCCAGACGCCTTCGCGGCGCAGATCGTCCATCGTGCGGCAGATGCCTTCGCGTAGGATCGACACCATGTCATCGATCTGCGATTCCGTGATAATAAGCGGCGGAGACATGACGCACATGTTGATGAGCGGGCGGACCAGCAAACCAAGTTCGTGGCAATGGGCGTCGATGCGCGCCCCGACTGCTTTATCCAGCTGCAACGGGTTGCGGCTTTCGCGGTCGGCAACGCATTCCACGCAGGCCATCAAACCAACGCCGCGCACCTCGCCGACCAGCGGCAATTCCTCAAGCTTCTTGAGCTGCGACTGGAAATAGGGCGCGACCTTGCGTGTATGTGCCAGCACGCCTTCTTCCAGCAAGTCGAGGTTCTTGAGCGCGACGGCGCAGCCAATCGGGTGGCTGGAATATGTAAGCCCGTGTCCGAACATGGCGTCAGGATGGTTCGATTTGCGCAGATCTTCCATAAGACGCGCCGAAACTACCATGCCACCGAGCGGGAAATAGCCGGAGGTAACGCCCTTGGCGAAGGTGATGATATCCGGCTCGATTCCGAACACGTCCTTGGAAGCGAAAACGTGACCCAATCTGCCAAAGGCGGTCACGACCTCATCCGAAACGTACATGATGTCATTTGCGCGGCATATCTCGCGGATGCGTTTCAGATAGCTGCCGGGCGCGACAATAACGCCGCCGGATGCCTGTACCGGCTCGCCAACAAATGCGCCGATGCGCTCGGCTCCGACACGCGCAATCGTTTCTTCGAATTCCGTTACGAGAAACTGCTCGAACGCTTCGACGGACAGGCCGGCAGGGCGGCGGAACGGGTCCGGCGCACTGAGTTTGACGACCAGTTCCTTCGCGCCGTCCATCCAGTCGAGGTCGCGAGGCCGGCCATTGAGCGACGCCGAAAGATAGGTTGAGCCGTGATAAGCCCCACCGCGCGACAGGATCAGCTTCTTTTCAGGACGACCGCGCACATTGTTGTAGAACTGCATGAAGCGCAGCGCGCTCTCCACGGCCGAAGAACCGCCGGTGGTGAAAAACACGTGATCGAGATCGCCGGGTGCATGGGAAGCGATGCGTTCCGCGAGAACCACGGATGGTTCGTTCATGGTGTACCATGGCGTGTTGTAGGACAGCGCCATCGCTTGATCGTACATGACCTGGGCCAGTTCCGCGCGACGATGGCCAACATTCGTGCACCACATACCGGCAGGGCCGTCGATAAGGCGCTTGCCATCGCCGTCCGTGATGTAAATCCCGTCGCCTTCGCCGATCAGCGTGCGCGCTTCCGCGCCGATGGAGCCGGCCACGGGCCAGGGCTGAACAAGATGGCGCTCGGCCAGGGCGATGGTATCGGCGTCATCGATTTGTCTCAAAGCGGCCATTTGATTCTCTCCAGATCAACGCCAAGTCCGCTTTTCGTAAGCATTCTTGACAGTCGTTTTGAATAAGCGTTCAATCAATATCGCAGAGGTTGATTTCAATTTCAATCTCTGGATACGATCAACTGCAAGCGGCGCTGCGTCGCGGGTGAGGTGGCCTGAAAATGAGAAACGCGCTCGTGCCTGAGATAAAGCCCGGAACGCTCCAATGACGATTGCTGCGGAAGGGAAGCCGGATGATTCGGCGCAACAGGCTGGACGACCTGCCCTTCTGCAATCTGAGGCCGCGCAAGGCATTGCGCTGATAAGCCCAACCTTTCTCTATGCGCTGGCGATGCTGGCGGTGCCGATATTGGTGACATTTGCACATAGTTTCTGGACGCAGAACTATATGGACATCGACCGCACCTTCACGCTGGAAAACTATCGCATTGCGCTCACGGAGCCAATCTATCGCGACCTGCTGTGGCGCTCGCTGTTCATCTCGCTGACGGTCAGCTTTGTCACGGTCGTGCTGGCTTACCCCATTGCCTATTACATTTCTTTCCATGGCGGCCGCCACAAGGGTCTGTGGCTGTTCATCATCACCATTCCGTTCTGGACGAGCTATCTGCTGCGCGTGATGTCGTGGAAGGTGATCCTCGGATTCAACGGCGTGCTCAATTCGGGCCTGATGGCACTCGGCATTATCAGCGAGCCATCCACCGCGTTTCTGTACAACACGAATGCGGTGATCATTACGCTTACGCATGCCTGGGCGGCGTTTGCGATTTTGCCGATTTTCGTTTCGCTGGAAAAGGTGGACCGCACGCTGATCGAGGCCGCGACCGATCTGGGCGATGGTGCTGTGCGTAGATTTCTGCGGGTGACGTTGCCGCTTTCGATGCCTGGTGCCATATCCGCGCTGATGATCGTGATGATCCCGACGGTCGGTGATTATGTGACACCGCGCCTCGTCGGCGGAAAAGACGGCGTGATGATAGCCAACGCCATTCAGGCGCAGTTTGGCAAGGCGGCGAACTGGCCGCTGGGCGCAGCGCTTTCGGTAACGTCGATGGTGGTTGTAACCGCAATGGCGGGCGCGACGGTGTTCATATTGAGATGGGCGGCGAGGCAGGCGCGATGAACATTGTGCGCAGACTGCTTTCGAACTGGCTGCCGGTCTACGCGGTGCTATACGTCGCGTTTCTCTATCTGCCAATTTTGCTGCTGCCGATCTTCTCGATCAACCAGTCGGCGGTGCCGCAATTCCCGCTCACTGGCTACACGATGAAATGGTATGCGGGTCTGCCGAATACGCCGGAGCTGTTGTCCTCGGCATGGAATAGCCTGATCGTCGGCCTGTCTGCGTCGATTGTGAGCACAATCCTCGGCATCTGCGCAGCGCGGGCGATCACGCGCTATCGCTTTCGAGGGCAGAGGGTGGCGAGCGGCCTGATCATGGCGCCGCTGGTTCTGCCGGAAATTATCGTGGCGGTTTCGATGCTGCTCGTGCTGCTGCAACTCGGCGTCGGGCTTTCATTGTTCACGGTCATTCTCGGCCACATACTGATCTGCATTCCCTATTCCGTGACGGTGCTGATTTCCGGCTTCGAAGGGTTCGACCGCAGTCTTGAGGAGGCGTCTGCTGACCTCGGCGAAAGCGCGTGGGGAACCTTCAGGCGCGTGACGCTGCCGATGGTCGCCCCTGCGATCATCTCCAGCCTGCTGGTGTCGTTCACCATCTCGCTGGACGAGTTCATTCTGGCGTTCTTCTTGTCAGGAACTGAGCCGACGCTGCCCGTCTACATCTGGGGTCAGCTGCGGTTTGCGGCGAAACTGCCGAGCGTTTTAGCGCTGGGCACGCTGCTTTTGCTGGCGTCTTTTATGATGCTGTCCATCGCTGAAATTTTGCGCCGCCGCGCGGCTCGCCGTGCGCAGAACGAAGGAGGTGTCTATGCCTGAGACGCCGATGATCAAGATCGACCACGTGACGCGAGCCTATGGTGCGTTCAAGGCGCTGGATGACGCTTCGTTGACGATCCAAAAAGGCGAATTCTTCTCGCTGCTCGGACCATCGGGCTGCGGCAAGACCACCTTGCTGCGCATGATCGGCGGCTTCGACAATCCGACATCGGGCACGATCTATCTTGACGGTCAGGCCATGAACGGAATTCCGGCAAACCGCCGCCCGACCAATATGGTGTTTCAGAGCTACGCGATTTTTCCGCATCTCAACGTGGCGCAGAATGTTGCGTATGGGTTGAAGCGCCTGCGGTTGGACGCAGTCGAGGAAAAGCGGCGGGTGGAAGAAGCGCTCGGTCAGGTGTCGATGGCACATCTGGGAAAGCGTGGTGCGACGGAATTGTCGGGCGGGCAACGTCAGCGCGTGGCGCTGGCTCGCGCGCTGGTGATGCGACCCAAGGTGTTGTTGCTGGACGAGCCGCTATCGGCGCTCGACAAGAAACTGCGCGAGCAAATGCAGGTGGAGTTGCGCAAGCTGCAACAGGCGGTCGGGATCACGTTCATTCTTGTGACACACGACCAGTATGAAGCACTGGCGATGTCTGATCGCATTGCTGTGATGTTCAGCGGAAACATCGCGCAGGTGGCAACGCCGAAGGATATTTATCAGCGGCCTGTGAATCGCCAGGTGGCGGATTTCGTCGGCGGCATGAATTTTGTTGCAGCGGAAATCGTTGGCGAAGATAGCGGCACGATCACCGTGGAAACGACGAGCTTCGGACGTGTGAAAACGGAAAAGCCGGTGCAGTTTGTCACGAAGGGCAAGGCGGCGACGCTCGGCATTCGTCCCGAACGGCTGCGGGTGCTATGGGACGATGCGACCGACAAGTACGAGATCGCAGGCAAGGTGGTCGACCGGCACTATTTCGGCGAGATTACACATCTGATCGTGGAGGTTCCGGGAATGGAACAGCCTCTCTCGGTGTCGGAGACGAATAATTTCGGCGCGGACGATATTCCCGTGGGTGCGCCGATCCGCCTTGCCTATGACCCCGATGCGCTGGTGGCTTTGGCCGATTGAGAGACGTGCATGAGGGCGAGGTCAGCGCTGCCCCTCACCTGCCTGCCGGCATCCTCTCCCCATAAACGGGGAGAGGCGGGCGGTGGCGATGTTTTCGCCAATCGCAATGCGGATTTTCATCGGCGCTGATGTTTCCCTCTCCCTGCATGCGGGGAGAGGGTAAGGGTGAGGGGCAGCACTGCCCAATCAGCAAAAGCCCTCAATACCCCGCTTTGATCTTCTCGAATTCCTCGATCATTTTCTGGCGCAGTTCGGTCGGCAATGGCGACTGGAACAGCGTCTTGTCGAGGAACTTGTCGACATCGCCGTAGCCCTGATCGGCCACGACCTTCGGATCGATCTCGCTCATGGCCTTGGCGTTGGCGTGGCCATAGCCCCAATCGGTGAGCAGATACTTCGCGACTTCCGGCGTGTTGATGGCGTTGAGATAATCATAAGCCTTATCGACACTGCCGGTGCCGCCCTTGATGCGAACGTAGCCACACACCCAGGTCGAAAGTCCTTCCTTGGTGTCGCGCGTCGATTTGATCGGCGCACCGGCGAGCGCAGATTGCACGGCGGCGTCATTCCATGCCCATGCAAGATCGACTTCGCCGCCGCTCATTGCCTGAACGATTTCGGTCGTGTCAGTCCAGTACAGACGGACGTTCTTATGTACCTGGCGCAAGAAGTCCGAAGCTTCCTTGAACTGCTCGTCGGTCATCTTGGTCCAGTCTTTCAAGCCGATGGCGAGCGACGCCAAGGCATATGCGTCATCGACATTATCGCCGATGGAAACGCGGTCCTTGAACTTCGGGTCGGCCAACGAGCGCAGCGATTGTACGTCTGCCGCGTCAACCTTTTCGGTATTGTAGGTAAGCAGTGAGTTGCCCCACTCCCAAGGCAGAAACCACGCCTTGCCATCCGAGGTGGAAACGAGATCCTTCATGCCCATGATCTGCGGGTTCATATCGCCCCAGGCAGTGATCTTGGAGGTGTCGAGCGGTTCGAGCAGGCCAGCGTCACGCCATTTGGCAACGCTCTGCGAGCACGGGTGGGCGAGGTCTGTCTTGAAGCCGGAACGCAGCTTTTGAAAAGCTTCTTCCTCGTCACCGAAAAAGGTGAAGGTGGGCGAGTCGCCGTACTTGGCAACATAGGCGGGGTGAAACTCAGGCACCTCATAGCCAGACCAGTCGAAAATCGTCAGCTGGCCATCATCCGCAGCGACAATGCCTAACAGCGAAAAGGAAAACAGCCCAGCGGCGGTCAGGCCAAGTGCTGTTCGTCTCAACAATCTCGTCATGCCCTGTTCCCTTATGTTTCTTGTGCGGTTTCCCGTGGCCGGTCGAAATGCTTAGGAAAGGCCACAGCCAAAAATTCATATGCGCATTGCAGCGCGCTCTGCCGGGTAACGTTTTCGGTCCCCATCATCAGACGCAGCCATAGGCCCTCGAGCAATGAACAAAGGGCCAGCGCAATGGCTTCCGGGTCAAAATCATAACCCGCTTCATGTCGGAGCTTTCCGCAAAGTCCGGAGAAAATGCGCTGGTAGTTTTCGTCGCGAGCGCCGCATAGCGCCTGATAGGTAGGGCGCGATTTTGCCTCGCCCCAGAATGCGCACCACGCGGCCAGCTTGCGCCGCGTGCAGATGGCACGGTCGAAATCTGCCGCGACGAGTGCGCGAAGCTGATCGGCAGGCACATCGCCAACCTTTTCAAGACTGGTGCGCCAATGGGCGGCGTATTCGTCCGACATATATTGCAAGGTGGCGATAAGCAGCTTTTCCTTGCTCTCGAAATGGAAGTTCACAATGCCGCGCGAGAGGCCTGCCCCATCAGCGACATCAGCCATCGTGGTTTCCGCGTAGCCACGCCTGGCAAGCGAATCGATGGTCGCTTCGATGAGTTGTTGGCGGCGCACATCCTTGGCCGCCGTGCGCGGCTTGATTTTGTCGCCCTGAATGGCTTTGCTTGATGACAATCTGACCATCTTGTCCATGCCCGACTTATTGACGCCGCGCGCAGTGCGCTGCTGCCGCAGTTGAGACGAGGGAGGATCAGCCATGTCAAGTGCCATTCTACGGCTCCGGATGGCTCAGACGCGAATACCGATTACCTTGCGTCTGAATGGCTCAAGCCTACTCTGAACTGCAGCAAACGCAAGTCAATTTGTTGAACGTACATTCAATGGCTATGGACAAGAGCGGCTCTGGCGTGGCAGATTTACTGCAATGGGAGATGCCTCGGTCATGAAGAACTGGGACGTAATAGTCATTGGCGGTGGCCATAATGGCCTGGTCAATGCCTGCTATTTGCAGCGCTCCGGACTGGATGTGCTGGTGCTTGAGCAGAAGGACTGGGTGGGCGGCGCTGCCACGAGCCGGTCGCTAACGCCGGGATTCGTCTATTCCAACTGTTCTTATGTGTGTTCGCTGTTTCGTCCTGAGATCATGCGTGATCTTGAATTGCCGCGCTTCGGGCTGCAGGTGATTCCCTATGAAGGCGGCGCGGTTTTTACGCAGGATGGCGACTACCTCGCCAATTATCGCGATCACCATGCGCACCGGCGAGAGTTCGCGCGCTTCTCGCCACGGGATGCGGAGGCATATGAGCGTTATGCGTGCGACGTGACGCGCCAGTGCCGGTTCATTCAGCCGCTATTGATGCGCACGGCGCCCGACCCGACCAGTTTCAAACCGCGCGACATTGGTGAGTTGATTTATCTGGGCCGAAAGTTTTCCGACATGTCCGCGGAAGAGATGGCGCTGACGATGCGCTTCTGGACGATGTCGATTTCCGATTTTCTCGACGAATATTTCGAGACGGATGTGATCAAGGCAAACTTTGCGCTGTCTGGAATTATCGGAACAGCGCTCGGCCCGATGTCGCCGGGAACGGCCTATGTGCTGCTGCATCACTATATGGGCGAGGTTGATGGCTCGGTTGGCGCATGGGGTTACGCGCGCGGTGGCATGGGCGCTGTGACGCAGGCGCTGGCAGCGTCTTTTCAGGCATCGGGCGGCACGATCCGGACCGGCGCGCAGGTTGAGCAGGTTCTGGTGAAGAATGGTCACGCGCAAGGCGTCGTGCTGGCCGGTGGCGAAGAGGTGTTGGGCAAGCTGACCGTCTCGAACGCAGACGTGAAGCGCACATTCCTCAAGCTGGTGGAGCCGAAGGAACTGCCCGACATTTTCCTGCGACGGGTGAAGAACTTCAAGATTCGTGGCTCGTCCGGGAAGGTGAATATTGCGCTGGGTTCCATGCCGGAGTTCCCGGCGCTGCCTGACGACTCGCCTTGCTATCGGGGCGATCTGCATTTCACCGATTCGGTGGAGCGCATGGAGCGCGCCTATGATGACTGGAAAGAGGGACGCTGGTCTGCCGATCCGTTCATCGACATGGTGATTCCGACGACGCTGGACCCGACCATGGCTTCGCCGGGAAAGCACTTCATGAGTTGCTTCGTGCAATATGCCCCGCCCAAGGTTGGTGGGCGCGAGTGGACCGACGCCGATCGTGACGGATTTGCTGAAAGCGTCATTTCCCAGATTGCGGATTACTCGCCGGGGTTCCGCGAGCGGATCGTGCATATGGAAGTGCGCACGCCGCGCGAGATCGAAGCGGAAACGGGGCTGACGGAAGGCAATATTTTCCAGGGTGAACTGACCTTCGACCAATTGCTGTTTAACAGGCCGGTGCCGGGTTATGCGCAATATCGCTCGCCAGTCGGTGGGCTCTATATGTGCGGTTCCTCCACACATCCGGGCGGCGGCGTTATGGGCGCGCCGGGGCGCAACGCGGCCGTGGAAATTCTGCGCGACCTGAAGCGCGGCGCAAATCATGTGAGTGCGGCCCATGACGTCATTTGATGCAATCGTCGTTGGCGGCGGTCACAACGGTATCGTGGCTGCAACGCTGCTGGCGAAAGCGGGCCGTCGCGTGGCGCTGCTGGAAGCCAGGCCGGAGCTTGGCGGCCCAGCGCGAACGGAGGAGTTTGCACCGGGTTTTCGCGTATCCGTCGCGCATATCTTGAACCGACTCCACCCAGAGGTGGTCAAGGCACTGGATCTGGAAGCGAACGGACTTGTTCTCGATGCGTCCGACATGCCGAGCGTCGCTCTTTCCGCCGATGGTGAGCCGCTGATTCTGACCGGTGCCTATGGCGAAGGCCTTTCCGGCGCGTCGGCAAGCGAGGCGCAGGCGTGGTCGGAATTGCGGGCGCAACTCATTCGCTATGCGGGCATTTTGAAGCCGATGCTGGCGCGTCGCCCACCGGACCTTTCCGGCATGACGTTTGGCGAAACATCTGCGCTCGGCATGATCGGGCTGTCGCTGCGGCGACTGGGCAAGGAGGATATGCGCGACTTCCTGCGCATGTTCCTGATGAATGTTGCGGATGTGAGCGACGATTGCCTGACTGATGATAGGCTCAAGGGATTGCTGGCTTTCGATGCCGTGATGGGCAGCCATCTTGGGCCTCGCTCGCCGACCTCGCTGCTTGGCCTATACTACCGGCTGGCTGGCGAGATTGGTGGCAAGGCTGGCGCGCAGATAACGCCGAGCGGCGGGATGGGCGCGGTTATCACGGCGATGGCAAGCGCTGCCCGCAAGGCGGGCGTGCAGGTGCGCACCGACGCGCTAGTCGCGCGGATCAACGTGCAGGACGCTCGCGTGACCGGTGTCGCGCTTGGCAGCGGCGAAGAACTGACCGCGCCAATCGTGCTGGCGGCGACCAATCCGTTTGCCGCTTTGATGGAGCTGACCGGGCCGCGCAATTTCGACACCGGCTTTGTGCGCAAGGTTACGAACATTCGCATGAAAGGCTCGGTTGCCAAGCTGCATCTGGCGCTGGACGGCCTGCCAGGGTTCAAAGGCGTTGCGGAGCAGGATCTTCGCGGCAGGCTGGTGTTTGCGCCTTCGACCAACCATGTGGAGCGCGCGTTCAACCCATCAAAATATGGCGGGTTCTCGCCGGAGCCGGTGATGGAAATCGTGCTGCCCAGCATCAGCGACACCTCGCTCGCGCCCGCTGGCGGTTGCGTGCTTTCGGCCAACATCATGTTCGCGCCCTATGCTTTGAAAGAGGGCTGGGAAAAGGGAAAACCGAAATTCCTGAAAGCCGTGATGGCGCAGCTTGAGCGTGTTGCACCCGGCATCGGTAAGCAGGTTCGGCACGCGGAATTGCTGACGCCGCCGGATATTGAACAGCGCTACCGAATGCCGGGCGGGCATTGGCACCATGGCGAGTTGCAGGCCGACCAGATGCTTATGTCGCGTCCGGTCGCGGGCTGGTCGGGTTACGATACGCCCGTGGACGGCCTGTATCTCGGCGGTGCGGGGTCGCATCCGGGCGGCGGCATTTCCGGTGTGCCGGGCCTAAATGCCGCGCGCCGCGTGCTGGCGAGAAAGGGCTGAGCGATGGTTGCTGTTGCCAAGACGAAGTCGCGCACCAAGCTGGCCGAACAGGCGCATTTTCGGACGTTGCGTTTGCCATCGCCGTTTCAGCCGCGGCTTGAAGCGCTGGCCGCTCAACAGGATTGGTACGATTGGGCGGGCTACAAGGCGCCGCACGCTTTGTGGGACGACGAACTGGAATATTTCGCGATACGCAGTCAGGCCGCGCTGTTCGATATTTCGCCGATGGTGAAATACCGGATCGAGGGGCCAGATGCGGAGGCGTTTCTCAACCGCGTGACGCTGCGCAACGTGACCAAGCTGAAGCCTGGGCGCGTGCATTATACAGCGTGGTGTGACGACGAAGGCTATGTGCTCGACGACGGCACGCTGTTTCGATTCTCAGCCGATCGGTTCCGGCTGTGCTGTCAGGAGCGGCATCTGCCTTGGCTGCTGGACAGCGCAATTGGCTATGAGGTGAGCGTTGTTGAAGAAACGCAGGAAGTTGCCGGACTTGCGCTGCAAGGGCCGACATCGTTTGCGGTGCTGCGCGATGCCGGTTTTAAAGGCGTCGAAAAGCTGAAGATTTTCGATCTGGCGGAATTTCCGCATGAGAAGGGGTCTGTCACGATTTCGCGAACCGGCTTTACTGGTGATCTGGGCTACGAGCTTTTTGTGCCGGTGAAGCAAGCGCTGAGCCTGTGGGATCGGTTGATCGAGGGCGGTAAGCTGCATGGCATCCGGCCGATGGGTTACACAGCGCTGAACCGCGCGCGCATCGAAGCCGGGCTGATCGTTGCAAATGCGGATTTCGTGACCGGCGACAGCGCCATTCGGACGGACCGGCTGCGTATGCCGGATGAAATCGGGCTCGGCTTCATGATCGACCCGGCAAAGGGGCATTTCAATGGTCGCCGCGCGATTCTTGACGCACGGCAGAACAAGACATTGAAGCATGTGCTAGTTGGTCTGGAGATCGAGGGAAATATTCCGGCTGAACACGCCATTGTCTATCATCGCGGCAAGCGCGAGGTCGGGCTGGTGAGCGCGGCAATCTGGTCGCCGACGGCAAAGCGCAACATCGCGATTGCGAGCCTGCAGCGGCCCTATGGCGATACGGTCGTTGATGATTTGTGGGTAGAAATCTACGCTATGCGCGAGCTGCAATATCACAAGCTGATGAAGCGCGCGAAAGTGGTGCCGCGGCCGTTCATCAAGCTTGATCGCCGCACGGCAAACCCGCCGGGTGAGAGATGAGCGACCCCGCCGAAGAAGCCGAAAACTGGCGGTTGGTTCTCTCCCCGCTCGGCGAAGCGTGGTCGGGCCGCGCGCGCTATGCGGCGGCGATGTATTTCTACAAGCGCGGCGACATGAATGCCAAAACGCTGGAGGTCTATCGCGTTTCTTCGCGGCTGGACAACCAGGACCCGCTTTCGATCATTCGCGAGCGCGGCATAGGCGAGGCATGGCTTGCAAAGCTTGAAGCCATTGCGGCGTCCCAAAGCCATCCTTAAATGAAATGTGTAAGCGCACGCATTCGTGAGGCTTGATTCGCGAACATTGCTGAAGGGTCAAAGTTCGGCCCAACTGGCAGCGTAGCCGCTGACGATCAGGAATTGGAATTGCCGCTATGACAGTGAATACATCGAAGCAAAGCTTTACCCGCAGAGCCGCGCTGGGCTTGGCGCTCGCAGGAGCGTTTGCAGTATCGAACGCCGCGTTGGTTATGGATGCGCAGGCGCAGGCCAATGAAGCCGTGCAGCAGATTGCGGACCACTTTGCCTCGATTCGGACAATGCGCGGCGATTTCGTGCAGTTTGGTCCGCGCGGGGAGCAGACTGGCGGCAAGTTCTTCATCCAGCGCCCCGGCAAAATCCGGTTCAACTACGACGCACCGTCAAACTATCGCGTGATTGCAGATGGCAAGTCAGTCGTTATCGAAAACATGAAGCTGCGGACTTCGGACCTCTATCCGCTCTCCAAGACGCCGCTGAAATTGCTGCTGGACGACAGGATCGACCTTTCGGGCGGCAAGGTGAAAAGCGTAAAACAGGAAGACGATCTCACGACGATTCAGCTTGCCGACAAATCGGTGTTCGGCAACTCGACTATCACCATGAAGTTCAATCCGCAGACCAGCGAATTGCTCGAATGGACAATCACCGACGCCAAGGGCAAGGACACAACGGTGATGATCTCGAATGTCCAGAACGGTGTGCAACTCGATCAGTCGATGTTCGAAATAAACTATCAGCGCAATCGTGAAATCAACCAGAAGAAAGGTCAGCGCTAGGCGCTTGTCTTTCATCGATCTGACTGGCAGTTAAGCGCGTCGACAGCGTGCTTGGGCACAATATGACTTTCACACTGGCAACCTGGAATATCAATTCAGTCCGTTTGCGAATGCCATTGGTAGAGCGCTTCCTGCGCTCCTATCAGCCGGATGTGCTGTGCTTGCAGGAAACGAAATGCCCGGACGATCTTTTTCCATTCGAGCCGCTGCGAGCTGCCGGATACGAGCACATCGCGATACATGGACAGAAAGGCTATCACGGCGTAGCGACAATTTCCCGCCGTCCACTGGAGATCGTGGAAAAGCGCCGCTTCTGCGAGATCGACGACACGCGACACTTGTCGGTGAAGCTCAATGCGGCGGGCAAAACGGTGCTGCTGCACAATTTCTATGTTCCGGCGGGAGGCGACGAGCCCGACCCGGAAATTAATCCGAAATTCAAGCACAAGCTCGGCTTTATCGATGAGATGAACGGCGTGCGCGCCGGGTTCGATGGCGAATCTGCGTCGATTCTGGTGGGTGATCTGAACATCGCGCCGCTGGAGCACGATGTGTGGTCGCACAAGCAATTGCTCAATGTGGTCAGTCACACACCCATCGAGACTGCGGGTCTGGAAGCCATGCGCACGGGCGGCGGCTGGGCCGATCTGATGCGCCACGACGTGCCGTATGAGCAGAAGCTCTACACTTGGTGGAGCTATCGCGCGCAGGATTGGGCCGCGTCGGATCGCGGCCGCAGGCTGGACCACATCTGGTCCTCACCCAATATGATCGGGAATCTGGCCGAGATTGAAATTCTGCGTGAAGCGCGTGGATGGGATCGCCCGTCCGACCACGTGCCGGTGATCATGCGGATGACCGACTGAGGCGCTATTCGCCCAGTTTTGACGAGAGCGCGTCAAGTCGCTCGACCATCGCCTGAAATTCCCGCGCAAGGCGGCGGCGTATCAGTTCGGGCAGCTCCGGATATTCTTCGAGAATGCGCCGGAAGCTCTTCCGATCGATCGTCATGACGCGGGATTCGACCGCCGCCATTGCGCTCGACAAGCGGCGGGTTGGCGCAATGACAGCCAGTTCGCCAAGCACGGTTCCTGGTCCGGCATCGGCCAGCTTTATCTTTTCTGTTTCGCGTTCGCGATAAATCTCGATGCGGCCTGACATGACCACATAAGCGCAAAGTGCTGGCTCGCCTTCGATGTAAAGCGTTTCGCCGGCGCGCAGCGACATCTTTTCCGCCCCGAAAGCGAGCAGGCGCAAGTGTTCGTCAGCGAGGCTCTCGAAGAGAGCGACGCCGGACAGCAAACGGATGTCGTCATCCAGCGCCATATTGTCCCCGGCTAAGGCGCGACGGACGGATTATTCCAAATACCCGCGATCACGCACTAAACCACTGATTCTGAGCGCAATCTTCTCACCGAAGCTTTAACGGCGCGGTGAAAGGCTGCACCCTCGCCGACGCCCTAGCACCACCCACCCCGTGGAAGCTACGGCATCAGCCTGTAACCACCGCTTTCTGTCACAAGAATCTCGGCTTTGGAAGGATCACGCTCAATCTTCTGACGAAGACGATATACGTGCGTTTCAAGTGTATGTGTCGTAACGCCGGAATTGTAGCCCCAAACCTCTTCCAGCAGCGTGTCGCGCTTAACAACGGCTTTGCCGGCGCGGTAAAGGTATCGGATAATCGAGGCTTCCTTTTCCGTTAGCCGGATTTTTGAGCCGCGCGGGTCGATCATGAGCTTTTGGCTCGGTTTAAACGTGTAGGGCCCAACCGTAAACGTGGCGTCTTCGCTCTGTTCATGCTGGCGAAGCTGCGCGCGGATGCGGGCAAGCAGCACGGCGAAGCGGAAGGGCTTCGTGACGTAGTCGTTTGCGCCAGCCTCAAGGCCAAGGATCGTGTCGGAATCCGTATCATGCCCCGTGAGCATAATGATCGGGGCCTTGAAACCACTCTTGCGCAGCACCTTGACGGCCTCCCGGCCATCCATGTCCGGCAGGCCAACATCCATGATGAGGAGGTCCACCAGTCCCGCCCGCACCGATGCGACACCTTTGGCGGCGGTCGGTTCGTCAAGAATCTTGAACTCTTCATAGAGTGATAGCTGTTCAACGAGCGTGCTGCGCAGGTCGTCATCATCATCTACGATCAGGATGGTGCGTGATGCCATTCTTAATTCCGTTGTTGTTACCGGTTATCCGTTGTGCTGTTTGTGAAGCGCGACGAACGGCACGGTGATTTGAAACGTGGCAAGATCATACCCGAAAATCGGCAGACGCAAGGCGATAACGACAAATTCATGTATGGAAGTGGGCCGAATCACGGTTCGTGCGCGTCCCGGCGTCCCCACACAGGGCCTGATGAACGTTTCCGGCACAGTTTTTCCCTGTGCTTTAGGGCGCGGCGGCATCAAAATGCTGAAGCGCGAGAGTGATGGCGGTACGCCGCTGGCAAACATGCGGCTGTTACGCGGCTATATAAGGGATGGCCGGTTTGCCTACCGGTCCGCGTTGCCGCTGGAGCGCATTTCGCCCACGCTCGGCTGGTGTGAGGTGCCGGACGACCGGAATTACAATCGCCCGGTGCGAATGCCTTATGCGGCGAGCCATGAGCGGATGCTGCGCGACGACGATCTTTATGATGGCTGCATTGTGCTGGACTGGAATATCCGCCCGCGCGTGCGCGGCAAGGGTAGCGCTATTTTCTTTCACCTGGCGCGTCCGGGCTTCCAGCCAACGGCGGGATGCGTCGCGGTGTCAAAGCCGGTTATGCGCAGGCTGCTGCCGCTATTGTCCAAACGAACGGTGCTGGTCGTGAAGCGCTAGGCGCCCAGCCCGCCGATTACGCCGCCGAGGATAAGCGCAACACCAAGCCAATGCCCGGCGTCGATCAGCGTTAACTTCCACGGCTTGCCCTGATAGCGGTGCGAAATAGCCGTGCTGGTGAGCAGGAATCCGAACCACACGATGCCTGCCGAAATCAAGCCATTCTTGAGCGTGACTTGTCCCGGCCCGAGATGGCCGATCAGTCCCGCCATGATCCATGCCATCGCCAGTTCGGCGAAGAAGGTGAAAATGAAGGTGCCTGTGGCAGACTTTGCACGGTCTGCGGAGATACCGGCGGCGCGTTTCCACGGCTCGGCCAGTGCGGAATAGTAAACAGCGCCGAAGGCGAAAGCCGCGACCGCAGCGATGAGGATCGCCAGATAGTTCGTGCCCGCGAAAACCATTTCGAACTCCGTCGTTGCGGTTGGGGTGCTCTATCTCGACTTCAAATAAAGCGCCAGACAGTCGTCTTCTTTACGTCCGCGTCTTCGAGTGCGCGCGTTACGGGCACCTCGTAGGTGGCAAGCATTTCAAGGCGATCTTTCGGCAAATAGGAGCGACCGGGATCACCCACATAGATCTGCGTACCGCGACGGGCCAAAGCCGCAAACCAATCGATGAGGCGGTCAGCGAACGGCTTTTCGTAGAATACGTCTCCTGCGAGCGCAACATCCCAATCGCCGTCATTTCCGACCAGATCGTCACCGATGAAGGAAATATCGACGGCATTTGCGTTGGCGTTAAGGGCGACAGCCGTTTCGCAGAAGGGGTCAATGTCAGCGGCCAATACAGAAGCCGCGCTGGAATTGCGGGCCGCGATGGCTACCAGCCCGGAGCCGGTGGCGAAATCCAGCACGCGCTTGCCGGCAACGAGATGCGGATTGTCGAGAATATGCCGCGCCAGCCCTTGTCCGCCCGCCCAGGCAAATGCCCAGAAGGGTGGCGGCAGGCCGATGGCGGCAAGCTCTTCCTCGGTCTTCTGCCAAAGCGCATGTGCTTCGTCCGCCAGATGCAGCCGAATCTCCGGCACATGCGGCGGCGACATCAATACCGTGTTTTCGAGGATGAACTCACGTGAGGTGCGCATGGGTGTGAGCCAACGCTCAAGGCGCGGGATCGACCCCACCCATGCGGCAGACTTCCTTCCACTCGTCCGGCGTGACCGGTTGCACCGAAAGCCGCGAATTGTTGACGAGAACCATCTTCGAAAGCTTCGGATTGGCTTTGATCTGTTCCAGCGTCGGTGGGTTGGGAACGTCCCGCACGGCGCGGACATCGACACACTCCCATGTGGGATTATCGGCGGTGGAATCGGGGTGGGCGAGCGCGCAAACCTCAACAATGCCAGCCGCACAAAGCCCGATATTGGAATGATAGAAAAAGCCGAGGTCGCCGATTTGCATGGCGCGCATGTTGTTGCGCGCCTGATAATTGCGCACGCCATCCCATTCCTGGCCTTTCTGGCCTTTGGCCTTCAAATCATCGAAGGAAAAGACGTCGGGTTCGGACTTGAAAAGCCAGTAGTTCATGGCTGCCCTCACGCGTTTGCGGGATTGTTAAATACCCAGTTCCACGCCTTGACCTGAACGCTCTCGAACAAGCCAGCCTTTGCATAAGGATCATCAGCGGCGATCTTTTCAGCAGCGGCAAGGTCTGCGGCTTCAACTACCACGAGGCTACCAGTGGGCTTGCCGTCTTCGCCGAGGAAAGGACCGGCGAACTTGAGCGTTCCAGCAGCATTGAGCGCGGTAAGATGTTCGACATGGGCCGGTCTGGTATCCAGGCGCACCTGAAGGTGACCGGGTTTATCCTTGCAGAGAAATGCAAACAGCATGATGGCTCCTATTCGCTTTCGGTCTTGAGAGGGCGGTTCATCAATTGCTGAACCGCTTCTTGAATTGTGACGGTTCGCTTCAGAATCTGGGCGACAGCGCTGATGATGGGCGCTTCGACACCGTGATCGGCGGCAACCTTGGCAGCAATGCCCGCCGTCGCAACACCTTCGGCCAGGGGCAAATTGTCAAGCGATTCGCCGCGCCCAAGCGCAAGGCCATAAGCGAAGTTGCGCGACTGCACGGTTGAGCAGGTGAGCATCAGATCGCCGAGACCGGAAAGCCCCATGAGCGTTTCGGGCCGTGCGCCAAAGGCGGCGGCGATGCGGCGCAGCTCCACAAAGCCGCGCGTGACCATGGCGGCCTGCGCGCTGGCGCCGAGATTTGCGCCGGTGACAGCGCCAGCGGCGATGGCAAAGACGTTTTTCAGCGCTCCGCCGATTTCAACGCCGGTCAGGTCATCGCTCGAATAGCAGCGGAATGTTTCAGAGGAAAAGCGCAGCGCCATGAGCGCCGCCAGCGATTCATCTTCGCCTGCCACAACGACTGCGGTGGGAAGCCCGCGCGCAACATCGGTTGCGAAGCTGGGGCCGGACAGCGCGGCCAGCGGATTGCCTTGCAGATGTTCGCGCGCAACGTCGGAGAGCAGCAGTCCGGTGCTGCGCTCGATGCCCTTGGCACAAAGCACGACTGGAACATGCGGCGGAATGCGAAAAGCGAGCCCATCCAGTGTATCGCGCAGAGATTGGGCTGGCACGACAATCAGCACGCAATCGGTGCCGTCGAGCGCGTGCGCGGAATCGGTGGTTCCAACAATGTCGCCGGGCAAGCGGATGCCGGGCAGGTAGCGCGGGTTTTCACCGATCGAAATGGCTTTGGCCGTTTCCGTGTCGCGCGCCCAAAGCGTGACCTGCTGGCTTGCGCGGCGCAGCGCTGCGGCAAGGGCCGTGCCCCACGCGCCGCCACCAAGCACGGTTATGCGCCACGGATTCATGCCTTGGCTCCCCTGCGGCCCGACCCGACAACGGGAGCCGATATTGTATCCAGTGGCCAGCGCGAGCGCGGCGCAAATGCCATCGGGTTTTCCGATTCCAGTCCGGCTTGCAGGCGTTCGATTCCAGCCCACGCAATCATTGCGGCATTGTCTGTGCAGAGCACGCCGGGCGGAGCGATGAACTGGAAGCCGTATTCGGCACAGAGCGCATCAAGCGTTGTGCGCACGCGCTTGTTGGCGGCGACACCTCCAGCCACGATGAGCGCGGGAGTTGGGCAATCGGGAAACTCCTGCCGAAAGCGCGCGAGCGTGCGGCCTACGCGCTCATGCAGCGTGTCAGCAATGGCTTGCTGAAACGAGGCACAGATATCGGCGACGTCCTGATCCGTGAGCGGCGCGATTGCAGTTGCGGCTTGACGGACCGCGGTCTTGAGGCCGGAGAAGGAAAAGTCTGGCTGATGCGATCCCTTCATAGGGCGCGGAAATGCGAAGCGGGTAGGATTACCGCTGGCAGCGGCGCGCTCGACGCTTGGACCGCCGGGATGCGGCAGGCCGAGAATCTTGGCGGTCTTGTCGAAGGCTTCGCCAAGCGCATCGTCGATTGTAGTGGCCCAGCGTTGGTACTCGCCAACGCCCCGCACCAGAACAATCTGCGTGTGGCCACCCGAAACGAGCAGCAGCAAATAAGGAAAGGCAGCGCCATCTGTGAGGCGCGCGGTGAGCGCATGACCTTCGAGATGGTTCACGGCGAGCAATGGCTTGCCCGATGCGGCGGCGATTGCCTTGGCAGTCATCAGTCCGACGATCAGGCCGCCGACCAGCCCCGGCCCGGCCGTAGCTGCGACGGCGTCAATGTCGGCAAGGGTAACGCCAGCTTCATCCAGCGCGGCCTGCACGATGCCATCCAACGCCTCGACATGGGCGCGCGCAGCAATCTCCGGCACGACGCCACCGAAAGCGGCATGTTCCTCGATCTGGCTGAACACGATATTCGACAGAATAAGGCCATGCGCAGGCGAATCCGACGCCACGACGCTGGCCGCCGTTTCATCGCAACTCGTTTCTATGCCAAGCACGCGGAGCAATTGGTGACTGCCTGCCTCATTGCGGGGTTTGGATTAAAGCTCTAAATCCGCTGCGGGTTATCACGGACCATAAGGCCGAAACAACAGACAATGGATACCAGACTTCTCAGGATAGGTACGCGGGGCAGTCCGCTGGCACTGGCGCAGGCGAGCGAAACGCGCGCGCGGCTGATGGTGGCGCATGACTTGCCAGAGGAGGCTTTTGCCATCGAGGTAATTTCCACGAGCGGCGACCGCATTCAGGACCGTCCGCTTTCCGAGGCAGGCGGCAAGGGGCTGTTCACAAAGGAACTCGAGGAAGCCCTGCTGGACGGCAGGATCGACATTGCGGTGCATTCTTCAAAGGATATGCCGACGACATTGCCGGATGGGCTGGAGCTTTCGGCCTTTCTGCCGCGCGAAGATGTGCGGGATGTGTTTGTCGGGCGCGCAGCGAAGCGAATCGCCGATTTGCCACAAGGTGCGACGGTTGGTTCGTCCTCTCTGCGGCGGCAGGCATTGATTCGGCGAATGCGGCCAGACCTCAACGTCATTACCTTTCGCGGCAATGTGCAGACCCGTTTGCGCAAGCTGGAAGAAGGTGTCGCTGACGGCACCATGCTGGCGCTGGCAGGGCTGAAACGCCTTGGCATGGATCATGTCGCGACGGAGATTATGCCGGAGGCGCAGTTTCCACCCGCTCCGGGACAGGGTGCGATCTGCATCGAAAGCCGCGTGGGCGATGAGCGCGCGACCGCGATGGTCGCTGCGATTCACGATCGCGATACGGGTCTGGCGTTGGCGTGTGAGCGGGCATTTCTGGCCGCGCTGGATGGCTCTTGTCGCACGCCGATTGCTGGACATGCGCGGATTGACGGTGATGCGCTCCGTTTCAGCGGGCTGATCCTGACGCCGGATGGCAAGCGCAGCCATTCTATCGAGCGGGTTGGGCGCGCGGATGAGGCCGCTACAATCGGTCGCGAGGCCGGAGACGCAATTCGGGCAGAAGCGGGCGATGGCTTTTTTGAAAGCTGGGTCTGACATGAAGCGGGTTCTGGTCACGCGGCCCGAGCCCGGCGCTTCGGCGACCGCCAGCCGACTTTGCGCGATGGGGTTTGAAGCCGTGGTGCTGCCCTTGTCGCGAATCGCGACGCTGCCCGCGGCGGATAATGTGCCGGATTGCGAAGCCGTTGCCGTAACGAGCGTCAACGCGCTGCGCCATTCGCCGAGAGAATTAATTGAGGCGCTGTCTCAAAAGCCGTGCTTTGCTGTTGGTGAGCGCACTGGCGCCGCCGCACGAGCGGCAGGCTTTGCCGATGTTGTGCAGGCTGCAGGCGATGCCCAATCGCTTGCAGATGCGATTATCGGCGCGGAGGTGAGCGGCGCGATTGCCTATCTGGCGGGGCGCGTTCGGCAGCCGAATTTCGAGGCAAGGCTTGAAATGGCTGGCATGCGGGTCATTCCCATAGAAGTTTATGACACCGAACCGGTGGAACTTTCTGAAGCTGAAATCGAGGCGCTTCGAACGGGGCGACCGATCGCCGCGGCGCTTGTCTATTCGGCCAAGGCTGCTGAGGCGCTACGAAAACTGGTTGAGCGGCCCGAAATGGCCGAAACTTTTTCAAAGACTGTGCATTGCTGCCTTTCAGAGCGCATTGCGGCGCGGTTCGAAGGGGTGGAAACAGCAAAGATTCGCATCGCTGACCACCCCGACGAAGACGCTCTTTTTGCTCTCTTGAATCCTTGAGCGGCAGAGCGCGGACTGTTCCTATGACCGACGGGTGTGCTAGGTCTTTGGCACGTCCTTGAATTTCGGAGGCCGGACATGGTCAAGACCCCGAGAACGCGCCACAGCAAGACGCAACGCGCGCCCGTAACCATCGAGCTTGGCTCGGATGACGTGAAGCGCGTGGAAGAGCCGATTGCGGCAGCGCCAGCGGAACCGGAAACTACGGAATCAATCGAAAGCATCGAAGTGCCCGCCCAGCCGGACGCCGAACTGCTGGAGGTTGAGGGCGAACCTGTTGTTGAGGAACGAAAGCCTGAAGCTGCGGAAGAACCTACGCGGAAATCGGATTACTCATTTGGGCGTGCGGACCCTGAGCCACGGCCTGCAAGCAACCGTCCGGCTCCGGCAAAGCAGGGCGGTATGTCCAATATTGCAGCAGGAGTGATAGGTGCGGTCCTCGCGCTTGGCGGATTCTACGGGTTACAGGCCGCAGGCGTGATCGGTTCGCCGGGTAGCACGGCGGTTGTGCCATCGCTGGAGCCGGTTGAATCGCAGATCAGCGCTCTAAAGAGTGAGTTGGATAGCCTCAAGACGGCACCATCGGCTGATGCTGGACTCGCTTCTGCGCTCGATCAGCTAAAATCTGACGTAGCAGGGTTGAAGTCGGCCGTTGAATCGGGCGGTGCGGGCGATGGTGCTGCGGTCGCTGCGCTTGATGAGCGCATCAAGAAGCTGGAAACGGCTCCTGCCGTTGCGCAGGACGTTGAAAGCAAGATTGCCGAGATGGAAAGCAAAGTGACCGCGGCAGCGGATTCGCTTGCAAACAGCGACACACGAATCGGCGCAATTGAACAATCGCTCAGCACGCTGACAGGCAAGGTGGAGCAGCAGGCTTCGCAGCCGAAGGTGGCGCTGGCTATCGCAGCGGCAGCGCTCAAATCGGCTGTGGATCGCGGCGGACCGTTCGCGGCAGAAGCCGAAACCTTCGCGGCGATTGCGCCCAACGCGCCAGAATTGGCCGCGCTTCGCCAATATGCGGATCAGGGTGTCGCGACGGAGGCCGATCTCGTCGCGTCTTTTCCGCAAGCGGCGGATGCCATGATTGCGGCGAGCGAGCCGGAAAATCCGAGCGCTGGTATTTGGCAGCGCTTGATGGACAGCGCACGGTCCGTCGTTAAGGTGAGGCCGGTCGGATCTGTGGAAGGTGATGAACCGGGCGCACGCGTTGCGCGCATGGAAATTGCGCTTAAGGCTGGCGATTTGCAGAAGGCGCTGGCTGAATATGACGGCCTTCCGGAAGCTGCGAAGCAGGCGGGTGCCCCACTTGCTGACCGCATCAAGGGGCGGATTGAAGTGACCAAGCTGGTTGATCAGCTTGTCGCCAGTGCCATGAAGTCGGCCTAGGAGTTCGAATGGTACGCGTTCTTTACTTCCTGATTCTTATTGGTGCCATCGCGTTGGGCTTTGCGTGGTTGGCCGACCGCCCCGGCGACATGGTCGTTACCTTTGATGGATACCAATATCAGGTGTCTCTCATGGTCGCTGCCGTGGCGGTCGTCGGACTGGTCGCGGCGATCATGCTTTCATGGTGGGTCGTTAAGGCGCTCTGGAATAGCCCCTATACGATTACTCGCTATTTCCGTGTGCGCAGGCGGGACCGGGGCTATCAGGCGCTATCGACCGGCATGATAGCAGCGGGCGCGGGCGACGCGGCGCTGGCGCGGCAGAAGAACAAGGAAGCGGCAAAGCTTATCCGTTCAGATCAGGAACCGCTAATTCAGTTGCTTGAGGCGCAAACGCTGATGCTCGAAGGCAACCACGAAGCCGCGCGCGACAAGTTTGAGCAGATGATCGACGATCCCGAAACGCGCTTGCTGGGATTGCGCGGGCTTTATCTTGAGGCGGCTCGACAGGGAAATCGGGAAGCTGCCCGTCACTATGCATCAAGGGCAGCCCATGTAGCGCCGCAACTTGGATGGGCCGCTGAATCGAGTATCGAGGAAAAGGCCGAAGAAGGCGATTGGGACGGTGCGCTGAAACTTCTGGAAGCCCAGAAGGCGGTGCAAAAGACCGACCGCGAAGGGTTCAATCGCCGCCGCGCCGTGTTGCTGACGGCCAAGGCCATATCGACGTTCGACACGGATCAAGTGGGTGCGCGCGCGGCAGCGCTGGAAGCGAACAGGCTTGTGCCGGACTTCGTACCAGCCGCGCTCATCGCTGCGCGCTGTCTGTTCCGTACGGATGAAGTTCGCAAAGGATCGAAGTTGTTGGAGGCGGCTTGGCGCAAGCATCCGCATCCTGAAATTGCCGAGCTTTATGTTCATGCACGGCATGGCGATGCAGCTTTGGATCGATTGGCGCGTGCGCAACGGCTGCAATCTCTGCACAGCAACCATCCCGAAAGCGCGCTGACGGTGGCGCGCGCCGCCCTTGCCGTGCAGGAATTCGGTTTGGCGCGCGAGGAGGCGCAGGCGTCTATTCGCATGGACCCGCGCGAGAGCGCCTATCTGCTGCTCGCGGACATTGAAGAGGCCGCCGGTGGCGATTCGGGCCGCGTTCGGGAATTCCTGGCGCGTGCCGTGCGGGCCCCGCGTGATCCTGCGTGGGTCGCGGACGGTGTGATTTCGGAACATTGGGCACCTCAATCGCCGGTTACGGGCAAGATCGATGCGTTTCAATGGCGCGTGCCGGTCGAGCGCGTGGGTATTGCAATCGAGCCAGAGGAGCGCTTGGCACCGGTTATGATCGAGGCCGAACCGCAGCCAATCGAGGAAGCCGAAATTGTCGAAGCTGAGCCTGTGGCAACGGACGTCGAGCTTGTAGAACCCGATGAGGCAGATGCGGTTGTGGAATCGGCGGAACCGGCTAAGGCGGACCCAACCGAGGAAGCAAAGCCGCTAAGTGCGGACAATGACCAAAAGCCCGCCCACGATTCCGTGCAGGAAGAAAAGGTTGATGAGCCTGTTCGGCGTTTGCCGGACGATCCCGGCGTGCCGCCGGAAGAACGAAAAGCCGGTAGTCGTTTTCGGCTGTTCTGATCCCCTGCGAAGCAGTTTGCGCTCAACCGTCACCCTCGGGCTTGTCCCGAGGGTCTACGGCCCGGACAGCAGATGCTCGGGATAAGCCCGGAAGGGTGGTTGGTCGACAAGGTTGGGCGACCGGCGGCGGCGCTCCCGTTAGCCGATTTTCTGGCCGGTCTTTTCCCAATCAGCAAGGAACTGCTTGAGGCCGTTGTCGGTAAGCGGATGCTTGACCAGTGCCTTGAGCACGGCAGGCGGCGCGGTGACGACGTCTGAGCCGATCAATGCCGCTTGCTTGATGTGGTTCACGGTGCGGGCGGAGGCCGCGAGAATTTCGGTCGGGTAATCATAATTGTCATAGATCTGGCGAATCTCGGCGATGAGATCCATGCCGTCGATGGCGATGTCGTCCAGCCGGCCGATGAACGGCGAAATGAAGCTCGCGCCAGCCTTTGCAGCCAGAAGGGCCTGATTGGCCGAGAAGCAGAGCGTGACATTGACGAGGCGGCCCTGCTTGCGAATGGCGCGGCAAGCTTTCAAGCCATCGAGCGTCAGAGGCACCTTGATGCACACATTGTCGGCGATCTTGGCCAGAGTTTCGGCTTCACGCATCATGCCATCATAGTCGGTCGCCACGACTTCGGCAGAGACCGGGCCTTCAACCATATCGCAAATCTGCTTGGTGACTTCAGCAATAGAGCCGCCTGACTTCAGGATGAGCGACGGATTTGTGGTCACACCGTCTACGAGCCCTAAATCGTTCAGCTCCTTGATTTCCTTTACATCGGCCGTGTCCACGAAGAACTTCATGTGTATCTCCTGTCGCTTGAAGGCGTTGTGCCCGTCTTCCTGACTTTGCTCTAGACCAAGTTCGGGGCAAGGTCACGCGCCATGACAGGAGATTCGCGCGAAATGAAGGTGGTGCCCGTGCTCGTGCCTATGCCGGCGGAGCGACCCTATTCCTATGTGCTGCAGGAAGGCATGGAAGCGGTGCCGGGCTCGATCGTGCGCGTGCCTCTGGGACCGCGGCAAGTGGCCGGCATTGTATGGGATACACCGGTCGAAAACATCGAATCGAAAAGGTTGCGGCAGGTCGAAGAGATTTTCGACTGTCCGCCGATCGATGAAACCGCGCGGCGCTTCGTCGATTGGGTCGCGGCCTATACGCTAACTCCGCCGGGACTGGTCGCACGGCTTTTGTTGCGCGCGCCTGCGGCGTTTGATCCTGAGCCCTGGAGCGAAGGCATTCAACTCACGGACGTAGAGCCGGACAGGTTGACTGATGCGCGCAGACGCGTGCTCGCGCTAGCGTCGGAAGCTCCCGCCTGGACGCGCTCCGGGCTTGCACATGCGGCTGGCGTTTCTTCCACGGTCATCGACGGATTGAAGGCGCAGGGCGTTTTTGAAACTGTGATGCTGCCGCCGAGGCCGGTCGTGCCCGCGCCGGATCCATCCTATGCGCTGCCGGATTTGATGCCTGACCAGATGAGCGCCGCGCAGGTTCTGCGCGACGGTGTCGCGAGCGATAGGCCTGGCGTGACGCTGCTGGACGGCGTAACGGGTTCGGGCAAAACGGAGGTTTATTTCGAGGCTGTTGCGGCGGCACTGGCCAAGGGCAGGCAGGTGCTGATCCTGCTGCCGGAAATTGCGCTGACCCAAGCCTTTCTGGAAAGATTTCAGGACCGTTTTGGCGCAAAGCCAGCGGAATGGCATTCCGATCTCGCGCCGCGCATGCGTGAACGCGTTTGGCGGCAGGCGGTGGAAGGCACGGTGCGCGTGGTCGCTGGTGCACGCTCTGCGCTGTTCCTGCCCTTCAAGGAACTCGGCCTTATCGTGGTCGATGAGGAGCACGACCCTGCCTACAAGCAGGAAGACCGCGTCTTTTATAATGCGCGCGACATGGCGGTTGTGCGCGGGCATTTGGGCAAGTTTCCAGTCGTGCTGGCTTCAGCAACGCCCTCCGTGGAGAGCAAAGTGAACGCCATGCAGGGGCGGTACACTTGCGTCGAGCTGCGTGGCCGCTATGCGGATGCGGCGCTGCCGGAATTGAAGGCAATCGATCTGCGGCGCGCACCGCCCGCGCGCGGCGGGTTTCTATCGCCCGCGCTGCTTGGCCCGATTCGCGAAACGCTCGACCGTGGTGAGCAGGCACTGCTTTTTCTCAACCGCCGGGGATATGCGCCGCTGACACTTTGCCGTGTATGCGGCCATCGGTTCCAATGTCCCGAGTGTTCAGCCTGGCTCGTGGAGCATCGTTTTCGGGGGCAGCTTGTGTGCCACCATTGCGGCCACACCGAAAAGCGGCCAGACGCTTGCCCCGAATGCGGAACGGTCGATCATCTTGTCGCCTGCGGGCCGGGTGTCGAACGCATCGCCGAAGAAGCAGTCTCGCACTTTCCTGACGCGCGAACGATTGTGCTCTCCTCCGATCTTCTTGGTGGAACGAAACGACTGAGAATGGAGCTGGAAGCAATTGCGGGCGGCGAGGCCGACATCGTGATCGGTACGCAGCTTGTAGCGAAGGGGCATCATTTTCCGAATATGACGCTGGTTGGCATTGTCGATGCTGATCTTGGGTTGGCCAATGGCGACCCGCGCGCAGCCGAGCGCACGTTCCAGCTTCTGAGTCAGGTTACGGGCCGCGCCGGCCGCACCGGCAAGAAAAGTCGCGGCCTGATTCAAACCTATCAGCCGGATCATCCGGTTATGCGGGCTATCGTCTCCGGCGACAGCAGCGCGTTTTACGAACGCGAGATTGCCGAGCGCGAACGGGCCGCGCTGCCGCCGTTTGGCAGGCTGGCTGCCATTATCGTCAGCGCCGACAGTCGCGCCGATGCGGAAGGGCATGCGCGCGGGCTGCGCCGCGCCGCACCTGATTCGCCTGACATACATGTACTGGGTCCAGCGGAAGCGCCGCTGGCACTTGTCGCGGGGCGTCACAGGTTCCGGCTGCTCATTCACGGAGGACGGCGCTCAGATATTCAAACCTTCCTGCGGGCAATGCTGGCTAGCGGGCCGAAGCTGCGCGGCTCAGTGCGCATTCAGGTGGATGTTGATCCGCAAAGCTTCCTGTAGCATTCGCTTGACTCGAAGCGGCTGCGTCCTTCAATGCGCAGAACGCATCTTGGGGGATGTTTAATGGATATCGCTTTTCCATGGCCGGTAAGCAACGCGGAATGGATTGCATTCGGCGTTGCGGCCTTCACGACACTGCTTGGCATATTTTTTCTATTCGCGCCGGGCATCTCGATGCGCGTTATGCGCTTGAGAACGACCGATGGGCATCCGGAGGCGCAGGCAGAGATTCGCGGACGCATGGCCGGGTTTTATCTCGGACTGCCGCTCTGCTGCATTCTGTTGGGCCAGCCGCTTCTATATCTGGCGCTGGGCTTTAGCTGGCTTCTGACCGCTTTTGGCCGGCTTATCTCGATGCTTTCGGATGCTGGACTGACGCCGGCGAACTTTGCGTGGCTCGTGCTGGAGCTCATTCTGGCGTCGGCTTCCATAGCCTTTGCGCTGGGTTGGCTCGCTTGAGTCTCGTGCAAGCTTGCGAAGCTTCTCGGCAGGTGCGACAAATCTGTTGAAATCAGCCCTGTTACCCGTGTTGCAGCATGGAAAAGCCTGTGCTAGACGGCAAGCGGTTTTCGCCGGGGGACTACGGCGCACACGCGGCGTTCCTACCTCCCTCAAGGCACTAAGATCGTAATTAGGTCAGAGATTTAGCCCGAGTTTCACACTCTAAGCCAAAAATCTTCGGCCTGTCAGACAAGAGAATTGACGGACCGTGGCATCTTCATCATCGCCCATTTCCGCCGTTGCAGAGCGCTATGCACGCTCACTTTTTGAGCTGGCATCCGATTCCAAAGCGGTCGCCAAGGTCGAATCAGACCTTTCTTCATTCGAAAAAATGCTGGCCTCCAGCCCGGATCTCGACCGGCTTATCAAAAGCCCGGTATTTTCGGCGGACGATCAGTTCAAGGCCATTGGCGCTGTCGCTGATAAAGCGAAGATCAGCGGCCTGACCGGAAACTTCCTGCGGGTCGTTGCGCGCAATCGCCGCCTGTTCGCGGTTCCGGGCATGATCGCTGCCTTCCGGCGCATCGCCGCCGAAGCGCGCGGCGAAGTCTCGGCAGACGTCATTTCCGCGCACGCTTTGAGCGCCGCGCAGCAGACCGAACTCAAGTCTGCACTCAAGGGTATTGCCGGCAAGGATGTCTCGATCAACGTCACAGTTGATCCGTCTTTGCTGGGAGGGCTCATCGTCAAGATGGGTTCCCGCCAGATTGATACGTCACTTCAAACCAAACTCAATTCGCTCAAGCTTGCACTGAAAGAGGTCGGCTGATGGACATCCGCGCCGCGGAAATTTCCGCAATCCTTAAGGACCAGATCAAGAATTTCGGCCGTGAGGCCCAGGTTACGGAAGTTGGACAGGTCCTCTCCGTTGGCGACGGTATCGCCCGTGTTTACGGTCTGGACAATGTTCAGGCCGGTGAAATGGTCGAATTCCCGGGCGGCATTCGCGGCATGGCGTTGAATCTCGAAGCTGACAATGTCGGCGTCGTGATTTTCGGCAACGACCGCGACATTAAGGAAGGCGATACGGTTAAGCGCACGGGCGCAATCGTGGACGTTCCGGTTGGTCCGGCGCTTCTCGGCCGCGTGGTTGACGCACTCGGCAATCCGATTGACGGCAAAGGCCCGATCAAGGCGACGGAACGCCGCCGCGTTGACGTCAAGGCTCCTGGCATCATCCCCCGCAAGTCGGTGCATGAGCCGATGTCGACCGGCCTCAAGGCTATCGACGCTCTTATCCCGGTTGGTCGTGGTCAGCGCGAGCTGGTCATCGGTGACCGCCAGACCGGCAAGACCGCGATTATCCTCGATACCATTCTGAACCAGAAGGCCATTCACCAGAGCGGCCCGGACTCAGAAAAGCTATATTGCGTTTACGTCGCTGTCGGCCAGAAGCGCTCGACCGTTGCGCAGTTCGTGAAGGTGCTCGAAGAGCGCGGCGCGCTCGAATATTCGATCATCGTTGCCGCGACCGCATCGGATCCGGCACCGCTGCAGTTCATTGCGCCGTTCGCAGGCTGCGCGATGGGCGAATATTTCCGCGATAACGGCCAGCACGCGCTGATCGGCTATGACGATCTGTCCAAGCAGGCTGTTGCTTATCGCCAGATGTCGCTGCTGCTTCGTCGTCCGCCGGGACGTGAAGCTTATCCGGGCGACGTTTTCTATCTGCACTCCCGTCTTCTGGAGCGCGCTGCGAAGCTCAACGACGACAATGGCGCCGGTTCGCTGACCGCTCTGCCCGTTATTGAAACGCAGGCAAACGACGTTTCGGCTTACATTCCGACCAACGTGATTTCGATCACTGACGGACAGATTTTCCTTGAAACGAACCTGTTCTTCCAGGGTATCCGCCCGGCTGTGAACGTCGGTCTGTCGGTGTCGCGCGTCGGCTCGTCGGCACAGATCAAGGCGATGAAGCAGGTTGCGGGTTCGATTAAGGGTGAGCTTGCGCAGTACCGCGAAATGGCGGCATTCGCACAGTTCGGCTCGGACCTTGACGCTGCAACGCAGCGACTTCTGAACCGCGGTGCGCGTCTGACGGAGCTCCTGAAGCAGCCGCAGTTCTCGCCGCTCAAGACGGAAGAGCAGGTTGCTGTGATCTTCGCAGGTGTGAACGGCTATCTCGATAAGCTCACGGTTGGCGAAGTTGGCAAGTTTGAGCAGGGTCTGTTGGCTCACATGCGCGGCCCCGGCAAGGCAGTTCTGGACGGTATCCGTACCGAAAAGGCGCTTTCGGACGATCTGCGTGCCAAGCTCAAAGCCGAGATTGATTCTTACGCCAAGACCTTTGCATAAGCGCGAAGACGGACCGGACCTGACGATATGGCTTCGCTAAAAGACCTCCGCAACCGCATCGCCTCGGTGAAGGCGACGCAGAAAATCACCAAGGCGATGCAGATGGTCGCCGCGGCGAAACTGCGCCGCGCACAGGAAGCGGCGGAAGCGGCGCGTCCATATTCGCAGCGCATGGGTGCTGTGCTTGCCAACATCAGTGCTGCTGTTGGCGGTGGTGGTGACGCGCCGGCATTGATGACCGGCACAGGCAAGGACGACACGCATCTGCTTGTCGTCTGCACCGCTGAGCGCGGCCTTTGCGGCGGCTTCAACTCGCAAATCGCACGCCTTGCACGCGAAACGACACGTAAGCTGCTCAGCGCGGGCAAGACCGTGAAGATTATTACGGTCGGAAAAAAGGGTCACGACATTCTGCGTCGCGACTTCAGCAACCTCATCATCGATCGGGTTGAGTTGCGCGAAGTCAAGCAGATCGGCTTTGTGAATGCGCAGGCAATTGCAGAGAAGGTTATTGAGCTTTTCAACGAGGGTGGGTTCGACGTTTGCACGTTGATCTACTCCGAGTTCAAGTCGGTGATTGCGCAGATACCTACCGCGCAGCAGATTATTCCTGCTGCAGCGCCGGTAGCATCTGGTCCCGAAGCCTCAGCGGTTTACGAATACGAGCCCGAACCGGGTGAAATTCTTGCCGATCTGATCCCGCGCAATATTGCTGTCCAGATTTTCCGTGCGCTGCTCGAAAATGCGGCCGGTGAAATGGGCGCAAAGATGAGCGCGATGGATAGCGCTACGCGCAATGCCGGCGACATGATCAACAAGCTGTCGATCACATACAATCGCCAGCGTCAGGCGCAGATCACCAAGGAACTCATTGAAATTATTTCGGGCGCGGAAGCGCTCTAGGCCGACGGTCGGATAGTCGGCGTACAGGACACAAGGACGAAAAAGGGTAATCAGGATGGCGAAAGCAGCGACTCCGAAGACGACTGCCGCAAAGACGGCGGCCCCGAAGACGACCGCAAAGACGGCGGTGAAGGCGTCTGCCGCTCCCGCCACGGCGGCGAAGTCCGCTTCAGCGAAAGAAGCGGCCAAGCTTGTTGCGGAAGGAAAGCCGGGCAAGGTCGAAACCCGTGGCGCGACGGCGAACTACAACATGGCCAAGGGACCGAAAGGCAAAGTTCGCCAGGTCATCGGCGCTGTTATCGACGTCCAGTTCGACGAACATCTTCCGGCGATTTTGAACGCGCTCGAGACCAACAATGGCGGCAATCGCCTTGTTCTCGAAGTTGCGCAGCATCTGGGTGAAAACACCGTTCGCTGCATCGCGATGGACTCGACGGAAGGTCTGGTTCGTGGTCAGGCAGTTGTCGACACGGGTGCTCCGATCATGGTTCCGGTCGGCGATGAAACGCTTGGCCGAATCATGAACGTTATCGGTGAGCCAGTTGATGAAGCGGGCCCGCTGACCACAAAGTCGAAGCGCGCTATTCACCAGGATGCTCCGGCCTATGTCGAGCAGTCGACGGAAGCACAGATCCTCGTCACCGGTATCAAGGTCGTTGATCTGCTGGCTCCTTATGCGAAGGGCGGCAAGATCGGCTTGTTCGGCGGCGCTGGCGTCGGCAAGACCGTTCTCATCATGGAATTGATCAACAACGTTGCTAAGGCGCACGGCGGCTACTCCGTGTTCGCAGGCGTCGGAGAGCGCACCCGCGAGGGCAACGATCTCTATCACGAAATGATCGAATCGGGCGTGAACAAGCATGGCGGCGGCGAAGGCTCGAAGGCTGCGCTGGTTTACGGCCAGATGAACGAGCCGCCGGGAGCCCGCGCTCGCGTTGCTCTCTCGGGTCTGACGGTTGCTGAGCATTTCCGCGATCAGGGTCAGGACGTGCTTTTCTTCGTCGACAACATTTTCCGCTTTACGCAGGCGGGTTCCGAAGTGTCGGCACTGCTCGGCCGTATTCCGTCGGCTGTGGGCTATCAGCCGACGCTCGCAACGGATATGGGCCAGATGCAGGAACGCATCACCACCACGACCAAGGGTTCGATCACCTCGGTGCAGGCAATCTACGTTCCTGCCGACGACTTGACCGACCCGGCGCCAGCAACATCGTTTGCCCACCTTGACGCAACGACCGTGCTTTCGCGCTCAATCGCTGAAAAGGGCATTTACCCGGCGGTTGACCCGCTCGACTCCACGTCGCGTATGCTTGACCCGATGGTTGTTGGTGAAGAGCACTATCAGGTGGCACGTACGGTGCAGCAGACGCTGCAGCGCTACAAGTCGTTGCAGGACATCATCGCAATTCTCGGCATGGACGAGCTTTCCGAAGAGGACAAGCTGACCGTGGCTCGCGCTCGCAAGATCGAACGCTTCCTGTCGCAGCCGTTCTTCGTTGCGGAAGTGTTCACAGGTTCGCCGGGCAAGCTGGTCGACCTCAAGGATACGATCAAGGGCTTCAAGGGTCTTGTCGCTGGCGAGTACGATCACCTGCCGGAAGCAGCATTCTACATGGTTGGCTCCATGGAGGAAGCGATCGAGAAGGCACAGCGATTGGCTGCTGAGGCGGCCTAATGAATGGCGACGGGCTTTCGCTTGCGGATGCCGTCAACGAAACCTGTCCGTGGTCGGGAAAGCCGATCTCCGAGGATTCGCTGACGATGTACAAGGGAAAGACTGTCGGCTTCTGTAATCCTGGCTGCCGCGACAAGTTTGCGGCAGCAGTTACGCACTTTGAGGCAGCGCTGGAAGCAGCGCCCAAGGCATAGGGTACCATGGCTGAAGCGTTCAAATTCGAACTGGTTTCTCCCGAACGCCTGCTCGTTTCCGAGTCGGTCGAAGCGGTTGTTATTCCTGGCACAGAAGGCGAAATGACCGTGATGGCCAATCACGCGCCGGTCATGACCACAATCAAGCCGGGTGTTGTAACGGTTAAACCTGTATCGGGCGCCGAGCAGCGCTTTGTGGTGTTTGGCGGTTTCGCGGATATTCTCCCGTCAGGCTGCACATTGCTCGCGGAAGAGGCTCTAGCGGTGCAGGACATCAATCAAGACGGTCTTGACCGCCGTATTCAAGACGCGCGTGAAGACGTCAGCGATGCCAAGACCGACGCGGCTCGCGCAAAGGCCCAGGAATATCTGGACCATCTCTCTACGCTTAAGAGCGCGCTCGCTGCCTGAGTGACGAGAATCCTGGAGCGGTATGAAGCCGGGCATTGCCCGGCTTTTTTATTTCTTTAGCTGCGAGCGGCGATTGCTGCGGCCGCACCCACCATTAGCCCCGCGCTGATGCGATTGGCAGAGCGCACCGCTTTGGGGCTTTTCATGAATTTGCGGGCCTGCGCAGCAACAAGCGCCCAGCCAATATCGATTACGGCAAGCACTGCAAACATTGTCAAAGTCAGTTCCGCCCAACCCAGTATCGTAACCGAATTTAAGTCGATGATGGTGGGCAGGAGCGCGAGGTAAAACAGCATAATTTTCGGGTTGCCCAGAGTTACAGCCATCCCGGCTGCAAAAAGCTTGATTGCCGAGTCCGACTTCGGAAGCTCCTCGGCATCTGTAGCTGCGGGGGCATTCCACATTTTCCATGCCAGATAGAGAAGATAGAAAACGCCCGCCCATTTCAGCAGCACAAACGCCTGATGGAAGGCTTGAGCCACCACTGCGAGGCCAAAGACGGCGAGCGAAAGCCAGATCGCCTCACCGATCCACATGGCCAAGATAAACGGGAATACATCGCGCATACCGCGCGAGATGACACGCGCGACCAACGCAGCGATCGACGGCCCCGGCGATCCCGCTGCTACGAACAGCGCCAAGGCAAATATTGCGATTGCTGAGATAGACATGGGGTTCCTCCGGGCATTGCGACCATAGCTACAAGACGAACCAGCAACAACTGGCCCGACAAGTGCAGTGATCCATCGAATGCGAACACAGATTTGCCCGCGCCGATAGTGTCGGAGGTATGGGCCGAGAGTAACCAACGAAATCGAACCCTTAAAAGAAAAACGGCCCGCTTTGCAGCAGGCCGTTGATGTATCAGGCTGCACCAGCCAGCTTCGATTTCTCGAACCGCTTGCGCTCATGCGGATCAAGATAGAGTTTGCGCAGGCGGATGGACTTCGGCGTAACTTCAACGAGTTCGTCGTCCTGGATCCATGCGAGTGCGCGCTCAAGCGTCATCCGTACCGGCGGCGTAAGCTTCACGGCTTCATCCTTGCCTGCGGCGCGGATGTTGGTGAGCTTCTTACCTTTAAGCACGTTGACTTCAAGGTCATTGTCCCGCGTGTGGATGCCGATGATCATGCCGGCGTAAACCTTGACGCCAGCGTCGATAACCATCGGACCACGGTCTTCGAGGTTCCAGAGCGCGTAGGCCACGGCTTCGCCAGCTTCAATGGAAATCAGCACGCCATTAACGCGGCCGGGGATTTCACCCTTGAAGGGTTCGTACGCATGGAAGAGCCGGTTCATGACGGCGGTGCCGCGCGTATCCGTGAGCAATTCCGACTGATAGCCAATCAGGCCGCGCGTCGGCGCATGGAATACGAGGCGCTGACGATTGCCGCCGGATGGCTTCAATTCGACCATATCGGCTTTACGCTCGGACATCTTCTGCACGACAATGCCAGCGTGTTCCTCGTCAACGTCGATTACGACCTCTTCGATAGGTTCCAGAAGCTGGCCGTGTTCACCCTGCTGCATAACGACGCGCGGACGCGAAACTGCCAATTCGAAGCCTTCACGGCGCATCGTTTCGATGAGAACCGCAAGCTGCAATTCACCGCGACCGGAAACGTAGAATGAATCCTTCTCGGATGATTCTTCGATCTTGAGCGCAACGTTGCCCTCAGCCTCGCGCAGCAGGCGGTCGCGAATGACGCGGCTCGTAACCTTATCGCCCTCGGTGCCCGCCAATGGGGAATCGTTGACAAGGAAGGACATGGTGACGGTCGGCGGATCGATCGGCTGCGCGGTTAGCGGTTCGCTTACCGCCGGGTCGCAGAAAGTATCGGCCACCGTACCCTTGGAAAGCCCGGCGATTGCGACGATGTCGCCCGCCTGTGCGTCTTCAATGGGCTGGCGCTCAAGACCACGGAAAGCGAGGATCTTGGAAACGCGACCATTTTCCAGCAGCGAACCGTCGTGATGCAGAACCTTCACGGCCTGATTTGGTTTGAGCGAACCACTCTCAATGCGGCCCGTGATGATACGGCCGAGAAAGGGGTTTGCTTCAAGGATCGTGCCGATCATGCGGAACGGGCCAGGACCGACCTTGGGCTCCGGCACGTGCTTGAGCACGAGGTCGAAAAGCGGAGCGAGGCCCTGATCCTTCGGACCTTCCGGCTTGTCGGCCATCCAGCCGTCGCGGCCGGAACCGTAGAGGATCGGGAAGTCGAGCTGCTCGTCGGTGGCGTCGAGTGCGGCGAAGAGGTCGAAAACATCATTGATGACTTCAACTTCGCGTGCGTCAGGACGGTCAATCTTGTTGATCGCGACGATGGGGCGGAGGCCAACTTTGAGCGCCTTGCCGACCACGAACTTGGTCTGAGGCATCGGGCCTTCCGCAGCGTCAACCAGCACGATGGCGCCATCGACCATGTTCAGGATGCGCTCGACCTCACCGCCGAAATCCGCGTGGCCCGGCGTATCGACGATGTTGATACGGGTATCTTTCCAGACAACCGAGGTTGCCTTGGCCAGAATGGTGATACCGCGTTCTTTTTCGATATCGTTGGAATCCATTACGCGTTCTGCAACGCGCTGGTTATCGCGCACTGCGCCGGACTGCTTCAGGAGGGCGTCCACCAGCGTCGTCTTGCCATGATCGACGTGCGCGATGATCGCGATATTGCGAAGTTTCATGATGAGTTCTCAGGGGTGAACAGGAAGCAAACCGCCTTGCGGATGCCAATTTGCCGCGCTCATACAGGTTTTTTCGCACATGCGAAAGGGCCCAAAGACAATGCAGCTATGCAAACATGCGTTAATTGCGTTGAAGGCATGCGTGCGGCCTGACACATTGGCCGCCGACCAGGACCGAAAATGAGCCGAAACCCCAACGTTCCCATAAGAGGTAATCTCGACCGGCGTTTACGCACGTTGCGGCTATATTCAGGGCTTGTGCTGTTCAGCTTCGTGCTCCTGCACTTTTTGAACCACATGCTGATGTTGGTTTCGCTCAACGCCGCGGAAGCCGTGCGACCGTGGTTTCTGGCGATTTGGCGCAATCCGGTCGGCACCACGCTTTTTCTGGGCGCGCTGCTAACCCATGTTGCCTTGACGTTGCGCTCACTTTATCGGCGCCGCACTCTGGTGATGCCTGCGCGTGAGGCCTGCCAGGTGCTGCTTGGGTTGCTGATACCCATGTTGGTGGCCGAGCATGTGATCGGCACGCGTTTCAATTTTCAACTGACGGGCATAGCGGACAGCTACCATTACGTGGCCAATACGCTGTGGGTGGAATCGCCCGGCGCTGGCGTGCGCCAGATCGTGGCTGTGTTCGTGGTGTGGATACACGCTTGCCTTGGGATCTATTTTTGGCAGCGACAGCAACCGTGGTTCGAGAAGGCCGCAGCGCCTTTGCTGGTGGTGGCTGCGCTGGTTCCCGTTCTGACAGCGTTGGCTTTTGTGGCAGGAGGTCGCGCGGTTGCCGAAACTGGCTTTGCGCTGGCACCTACCGATCTTGAAAAGTTGCGCGCCGCGGCTTCGACAAAGGCGGAGGTCAATTACCTTGTTTACGGCATTTATGGCGCCGCTTTGCTTGTCGTATTGATCCTGCGCGTGGTGCGAGAGTTGCGAGAACGCGCGCACACGATTGAAGTTCGTTACGCTGATGGTCGCGTATCGCGCGTGCCGATGGGGTATAGCGTGCTGGAGGCAAGCAGGCTGGCCGGCATACCGCATCACGCGGTTTGCGGTGGACGGGGGCGATGCTCGACATGTCGCGTGGTTGTGCTCGAAAATCTGGCGGAGCAGCCGCTGTCTCGTGCCGTTGAGGCTGCGACCCTCGAGAGAATACATGCGCCACCAGATGTCAGGCTGGCGTGTCAGTTGCGGCCAGTGACGGATATCAAGGTCAGTCTGGTTTTGGCTGCGGGCGAAAACATTCTGGGGGAAACGGTTCGCGCTTCCCCTGCGCCTGGTCGCGAGCGGGAAGTGGCGGTGCTGTTTTGCGATATTCGCGATTTCACGCGGATAACCAGCGACAGCCTGCCTTTCGACACCGTGTTTCTATTGAACCGCTATTTTGCGGTCGTAGGCAGAGCCGTGGAGCAGGCGGGCGGCCGATTGGATAAATTCATCGGTGATGGCGCTATGGCCATATTCGGGCTGGAAACGGAGCCGGATATTGCGTGTCGGCAGGCGCTGGAAGCAGCCAAAGCGATTATCGAAGGGCTGGATAGGGTCAGCCGGGAACTCGATCCCGACCTGGCGCAGCCATTGCGGGTGGCAATCGGTATTCATTCCGGCCCGGCAATTGCGGGCACGATGGGTTATGGCCGCGCAATGAATGTCACCGTTATTGGCGACACGGTGAATGTGGCGAGTCGATTGGAAACGCTCGCGAAGGAACTCGACGCGGCGATTGTTATTTCGCGCCACGCCGCCGAGCAATCAAAGCTGGAACTGAAAGCCTATGCATTCCAGAAGGTCGAAATACGAGGCCACAGCGCGCCGCTTGAGGTCTGTGTGATTGGGCCGTTGGCGGCGCGCAAGATGGACACGCAGAAGCTGGCTCGCGAGGAAGAGAGCGCGGCCTAGGCGAGGCCACGCTTCTCCAACATGGCATCTGGAGATGGCATCTTACCCCGGAAAGCGGTGTAAAGCTCTTCGGGGTCTTTCGAGCCACCGGCGGCATAAATGTTGGCTTTGAGGCGCGCAGCCATTTCAGGGTTGAACGGATCGCCTGTTTCCTCGAATGCGGAAAAGGCGTCGGCGTCCAGCACCTCAGACCACATGTAGGAGTAATAACCCGCGGAATAACCTTCGCCGGCAAAGACATGCTGGAAATGCGGTGTGCGGTGGCGCATCGGAATGGCTTCAGGCTTTTGAAGCCTTTCAAGCGTTGCTGCTTCAAACACAAGCGGATCGGCCGGAGCCTTGGATTCAGCGTGATAGGCCATGTCGACCAATGCGGAAGCGGCGAACTCGACCGTATTGAAACCAGCGCCGAAGGTGCGCGCGGCCAGCAGCTTGTCCAGCAAATCCTTTGGGATCGGCTGGCTCGTCTTGGCGTGCAGAGCGTATTTTTCCAAGATTTCAGGCACCATCAGCCAATGTTCGTAAAGCTGCGAGGGAAGCTCCACGAAATCGCGGCTAACGGAGGTGCCGGAGACGGACGGCCATGTCACATCGGTCAACATTCCGTGCAGGGCATGGCCAAATTCGTGGAAAAGCGTACGTGCTTCGTCCATCGAGAGAAGCGCGGGCTCGCCGGCTGGTGGCTTGGCGAAGTTCATGATGTTGTAGATTATCGGCGTCGAGCCCTTGCCGAGCTTGTAGCCGGATTGCAGGGCGCTCATCCACGCGCCGGAACGCTTGGAGGGGCGATTGAAATAATCCGCAAGGAACAGCGCCTGCGGATTTCCGGAAGCATCGAGCACGCGGAAGGCGCGCACATCTGGGTGCCACGCGTTAACGCTATCGATCGGTACGAAGGTAATGCCGAACAAACGGGTGGCAACGTCGAAGCTGGCGGCGATGATGTTTTCGAGTTGGAAGTATGGCTTCAGCTCGGCTTCATCGAAGGCAAATTTCTCCGCGCGCAGTTTTTCCTGATAGTAGCGCCAGTCCCAACCTGCGATCTTTTCATTGCTGCCGGAGGCGGCAGCGATGCGCTGAAGCGAGACTTCATCTTCACCAGCCTTGGCGCGAGCCTTGTCCCAAACCGGCTCCAGCAGGCCAAGCACTGCGGCGGGCGTTTTCGCCATTGTGTCATCCAGCTTTAGAGCCGCGTAGCTGTCGTAGCCGAGCAGCTTTGCCTTTTCGGCGCGCAACGAAAGCGTCCTGGCAACGGTTTCCGTATTGTCGCTCTCGCCGCCCATCTGGCCGCGCATGATGAAGCCATTGAAAACCTTCTCGCGAAGGTCGCGACGATCCGAGAAGGACATGAACGGCTCGTAGATAGAGCGGGAGAGCGTGACCGCGTAACGACCCTTTTCGCCGCGTATGTCAGCAGCTTGCGCCATCGCGCTCTTGAGAGAGTCGGGAATGCCCGCGAGATCGGCTTCGTCGAGGAAAAGCACCCAATCCTTCTCGTCTGCAAGCACGTTCTGGCCGAAGCGAGCGCCAAGCCCCGCGAGTTCTTCATTGATGTCTGCTAGACGCTTTTTGCCGGTTTGATTCAGCTTTGCACCCGCGCGTACGAAGTTTTTCCAGGTCTTTTCCAGAACGCGCAGCGTTTCGGAATCGAGATTCAGGGTACTGCGGCGCTGGTATAGATCGTCAATGCGCTTGAAGAGGCGATCATTCATTGAGATGGCTGAGAAATGTCTCGCCATTTTGGGCGCAATTTCGCGTTCGAGAGCCTGAATGGTTTCGTTGGTATGCGCACCGGAGCGGTTCCAGAAAATCGACGAAACGCGGTCGAGCGCATCGCCGCAGAGTTCGAGCGCAGCGAGCGTGTTTTCGATGGTTGCAGTCTCGGTGTTGGAAGCGATGCTTTCGATCTCCGCATCATGCGACTTCAATGCCTCGTCAAAGACGCCGGCAAAATCTTCGTCTCTGATGCGCGAATAGTCCGGCAGGCCGAATGGTCCCGTCCAATGCGTCAGCGGATGTTTGGAGGAATTCTTGACGGTCATGCGGTCAGGTCCTGATTGGTGTGCCTACCAGCGATGTAGGACGCGCTCTGTACTGGCGCAACAGGGATGGGCGACCGGTGCCGAACTAAAAACCTGCGCAGGCTTGGATGGTGGCCGCGATCAATCGAACTCGGGTCGTTCGAAATCCCCGGTTGCGTTGTTCATCGCCCATAGTTCGCCCGTCGAAATGTCGAACCATGCACCGTAAAGGGAAAGTCTGCCCTTCTGTTCCAGAATTTGCACACAAGGGAATGTACGCAGATTGGTCAGCGAGTAGCGCACGGATATGCGTTCGAGCGCGGTCTGACGCTCGATTGGCGTCATCATTGGATTTCCAGAGATGGATTCCGCCGCCGGTGCGACAAGGCTCATCCATTTGCCGATGAAATCACCGGGCGACAGCGGAGAGGATGGTGAAAGGGCAGCCTTGATGCCCCCGCAGCGACCGTGCCCCATAACGACGATGTTTTTCACCTTGAGGCTTTGAACGGCGAACTCCAATGAAGCGGATGTCGAATGGAACTCGCCATCCGGTTCGTAAGGCGGGACGAGATTCGCGACGTTGCGTACGACAAACAACTCACCCGGCGCGGAATCGAATATGACTTCCGGTGCAGAGCGGGAATCGCAACAGGCGATCAGCATTGTTTCGGGGGCCTGGCCTTCGCGAGCAAGCGAGCGGTAATGGTCGCGCTCACCCGGATAGCGGGTGGTCATGAAGTTGCGATAGCCTTTGAGGAGGTGGTCTGGAAGATGTGCCATAGCTTCCCTCCTAGAACTTCATTAGCGATTTGCAAAACAGAATTTTCGACGAGGTGTTATGCGTGTTATGCGCGACGACCTTTGTCGGGTACAGAAAGGCGGCGGATCTGGACCATCGCCATCGGATGAGCGAGACTTTGTGCATCGGTTTCAAGTTGAAGCTCGTCCCCACCACGCCGCGCGGTGCGGGCGAGAATTTCAAACACGGCCGCTGTAGTGGTCTGCAGGGCCTTGCTGAAATTCTGTCCGTCCATCAGCCGTGCGAGGAATACCGCGCCGGTTAAATCTCCCAGGCCGTTTGGCGGATTTTCGATAATGCGGTGCTCGGCCAGCCACGCCTCCGATCCCGAAAGCAGGAGATTACCGGTAAAACCCTTCATCATGGCCGGAGCCGAGGTTACGAGCATGGTCGGCGGACCGACTTCTGAAGCGGCCTCCAGCGTCGTGCGCATTTCCGACAGTTCGCGGCCTACCATCCACGCCAGTTCATAGCGGTTGGGCGTGGCAATGTCCGCAATGGTGATGAGTTCGTCGCGGATACGCTCGGCCAATCCCTGCTTCACGTACAGGCCGCCGAGATCGCCCATGACCGGATCGCAAACATAAAGCGCCTTCGGATTCCGAGCTCGCACAGCGGCGACAAGCGAGGCAACGGCGCCCACCTGTCCTTCGTCACCCAGATAACCTGAAAGGACGCCCGCGACCTCGCCGAGCCAAGGCGCGCGTTCCAGGTCTTTCATCAGTGCTGAAAATTGATCAGGCGCAGGGACGATGCGCGTTGCGAGGCCATGACCGGGGTGCCACGGCAGGATGACCGTGGGAACCGCCCAGACGGGATAGCCCAATGTTTCCAGCGCGAACACTGCCGCGCGATTGCCCACCGAGCCGCGCGCGACGTGGCTGGAGATGACGATAACGGCCTTTGCGGAGCCCGGCTCAGATGTATCGGCAGGAGACGACATGGTTCAATTCGATATCATATAGCGAATAAACAGCAGGATAACAGCGATGGTGACGAGGAACCCGATTGTTCGACCAATTCGCGTTCCCCACGTCTCGATACGATCGTCCTGATCTGCGTCGGCGGCGTTGAGGTGGTTCTTGAGCCTGCGCGCATAGCCCGCTTCCTGCTCGATCTGGCCAAGTATGCGCCGGGATTCTGCGAGATCGTCATTATTCTTGCGAGCTGTCATATTTGTGCTGCCGAAATCGATATTGATGATCGGGACGCCGGATAGCCATGAAAGTCAAGGATGGCACTTTCGCACACACCAGCTTTCCTTGGCCCAATAGTGTGTTAAGCCTGCAACCGACACGAATCCCTGGGGGTCTCGCTATGACTACTATCGCTTCCAGAATGCAGCCGACCCGTCCGCTGCTTTCGATCCTTTTCGTATTCCTGCTGGCGCCCCTGCTCTCAGCTTGTGGCTACAACACCATTCCAACCGCCGAAGAAAACGCGAAGGCGGCATGGAGCGAAGTGCTGAATCAGTATCAGCGTCGCGCAGACCTCATTCCGAACCTGGTTGAAACGGTGAAAGGCTATGCCGCGCATGAAGCCGACACGCTGCAAAGTGTTGTCGAGGCGCGCGCCAAGGCAACGCAGGTGACAGTGAATGCCGACAATCTGACCGACCCGGAAGCATTCAAGAAATTTCAGGAAAATCAGGCGGGTTTGACGAGCGCACTTGGCCGACTGCTGGCGGTTGCGGAAAACTATCCTGACCTGAAGGCAAACCAGAACTTCCTTGCATTGCAGGCGCAGCTTGAAGGCACAGAAAACCGCATTGCCGTTGCGCGGCGCGATTACATCGGTGCGGTGCGGGCGTTCAATCTGACCCTCTCCACCTTCCCGTCGATGATCTGGGACAAGCTTTGGTTCCATAAGCAGCCGTTCCAGAACTTCACGGTGGAGCAGGACAAGATGGATGCGCCGAAGGTGGATTTCGGCACCAAGCCGCAGACGCAATCTTCCGGCGGTTGAACTGAGCCGGTCGAGACGTGGCCGATATTCGCCTGAGAGAACTTGAAACGACGCCACGGATCGCATGGTCCGTGGTGCGCAACTGCATTTTCGTTGTGCTTGTGCTGCTTGGCACAGTCGCGATGGTGCGCGCGGCGGAGATTCCGCAGCTTACGGGCCGCGTTGTCGACAACGCCCATATGTTGGATGCAGCGACGATACAGGCGCTGACGGCCAAACTGGAGGCCTATGAGAAGAAATCGAGCGATCAGATCGTGGTCGCAACGATAGATAATCTCGATGGCGAGGCGATCGAGCCCTATGCCAATCGTCTTTTCAGGGCGTGGAAGCTGGGGCAGGCAGGCGAGAACAACGGCGTGCTGCTGCTGGTCGCAAAAGACGACCGCAAAATGCGCATCGAGGTTGGTTACGGGCTGGAAGGCACGCTGACGGACCTGCATTCCAACCTCATTATTCAGGACATGGTTCCGTATTTCCGGAATGGCGATTACGCCGGCGGCATAACGCAGGCTGTGGACGGTATCGAAAAGGTGCTTGAGGGCCAAGGGGCAGAGCTGGAGGCGCGCGCCAAGCGCAATCAGCAGAATGATTCCGAGCCGATGGATGTTGTGGTTGGGTTATTCCTGCTGCTTTGGTTCACTTTGTTCTTTGGCAGCATTCTGATGGCGGTTCTGCCGCGCATGTTCGGTGAGCAGATTGCGCCCGGACGATATCGCTGGCTGGGGATGGAATTCAACTACGCCAACAACGGAAGGCGCAACCGGGATAGCGGCTGGACGACAGGCGGCTGGTCTGGCGGCGGTTGGTCCTCAGGTGGCGGTGGTGGCTGGTCTGGTGGTGGCGGTTTCTCCGGCGGGGGCGGCTCATCTGGCGGCGGCGGTTCCTCGGGTGGATGGTGACGCCATGACAGCCAGAACAATCACCGACCAAGAGCACGAGCGCGTTGCCCGCGCCATTGCTGCAGCCGAGGACAAGACTTCAGGCGAAATCTACTGCGTCGTTGCACGGCGCAGCAGCAGCTATTTTTACGCTGCGTCCTTCATGGTTTTCATCGCGCTTCTGATCGTAAGTCTCGGTGCGGCGCTCGCTCTGGAAGCCGGTTGGTTTACGATCCGCCTTCCGGTTTTTGTTGCTGCCCAGATTTCTGCAACGGCTTGTATCCTGCTGCTTATCGCATTCCTGCCGCGCTTTCGGCTGATGCTCGTGCCACGGCGGTTGCAATTCCAGCGCGCGCATGAGAATGCGGTGAAGCAGTTCCTTGCCCGCAACGTGCATATCACTGCAGATCGAACCGGTGTGCTGATCTTCGTTTCGCTAGCCGAGCGCTATGCAGAGGTGGTCGCGGACAGCGGCATCAGCGCCAAGGTTGAGCAGGACGAGTGGGATGGCGTTATTCGCGAGCTGACAGCGCATGCCAGACGCGACGAGATCGCCAATGGTTTCGTCAAAACAGTGGGTATCGTGGGTGCATTGCTGGCGAAGCACTTTCCACCAAAAGCTGTGAATCCGAATGAACTCGATGATCATTTGGTAGAGATCTAGCGAGTCTTCACTCTAGAATCACCAAAAGCCGAATCGCGATTAGCCACAAGGAGCGCTTGTGCATCCGCGCGGTTGGGGCATATGGTTAAGAAATAATGAAGACTCTGACCATAGACATACGCCGCGCCGAGTTGCGCGATGCCGAGGCGATAGCGGAAGCCCACGAGGCTGCGTGGCTTGGAACCTATAGCGGCATCATCCCGCACCGGACATTGCTTTCGATGGTTAACCGCCGTGGTCATGATTGGTGGGCCAACGCGATCCGCAACGCGACATCCATTCTGGTTGTCGACGTGGGTGGCGAAATCGCGGGTTATGCGACTTTGGGGCGTAGCCGCGCACGCCAATTGCAGCAGGAAGGCGAAATCTACGAACTCTACCTGCGCCCGGAATATCAGGGCGTTGGCCTCGGCACACGCCTTTTCAAAGAGGCGCGCAGACGCCTTAAGCAGCACGGCCTGAAGGGTCTGGTCGTCTGGGCGCTGGAAGACAATGCAAATGCGCTGTCGTTTTATTCAGGAAGTGGCGGGCGCGACATCGCCGAAGGCGTAGAAATATTCGAGCAGAAAGCCCTTAAAAAGATCGGCTTCGTTTGGGAATAGTGCCCCGCCGCTCGCATTGACGCCAACCTGTTGTTAATCTTCGACTTCGGTCTGCATTGCGCGTTTCGAAATGGGACTGTAATGCGGTGCGACTCATTTCGGAGAGACAGATGCGTATCGAAGCCATATCCACAGGCAATAATCCGCCTGAAGACGTCAACGTCATCATCGAAGTTCCGATTGGCGGCGAGCCGATCAAATATGAGATGGATAAAGCTGCGGGAACGCTGGTCGTTGATCGCTTCCTCTATACCTCCATGCGCTATCCGGGAAATTATGGCTTTGTGCCGCACACGCTTTCCGGCGACGGCGACCCGATCGACGTTCTTGTTTGCAACACGCGCGAGCTGGTACCGGGCTGCGTTATCAATGTGCGCCCAATCGGCGTGCTGATAATGGAAGACAATGCTGGACAGGACGAGAAGGTTCTGGCTGTTCCTTCGACGCACCTTACGAAGCGCTACGAGCGCGTGAAGAACTATACTGACCTGCCGCCGATTACGCTGGAACAGGTTGCGCACTTCTTCGAACACTACAAAGACCTTGAACCAGGCAAATGGGTCAAGATTGGCGGCTGGCATGATGCTGAATACGCCAAGAAGATGATCCGCGAGGCCGTTGTCCGCTACGAAGAGCAGAAGTAACCGGCCAAGCCGGTCACTTCATGTGGTTCTCAAGACTTGGCGCGCATTTCTTCATTGATGCGCGCCAAATCGCGGTCACGCGGTGCGGTTTCGAGATTGAGCACCGGCAATTGCTCGCGCAAATGATCATGATGCGTGCGCACGCCATATTCCAGATCAGACAGGAAGAAGCCCGCGAACGCCTTTGATTGCATTGCTTCGTTCGACCATACGGAAAGCTGTACGTCCTCTGCCATCGTGTCGCGGTCGATGCGCATTGAAAGGTAACGCGCCGCCGCTTGCTGACGATTTTCGTCACGGAATCGATAGGTAGAGCCGCGCAAAAGCGTTTCACCCGTCGAAAGCGGAAATTCCTGATAGAACTGAACGGATTCCGGCATCAGCGTGATGACGTTGTTCGGGAACAATCCATAATAGATCCACGCCTTGCGCAGATGCTCCGGCAGATATGACGGCTCCGGCGCGATGTTGACGTAGTTTTTCACGCTCCAGCGTCGGCCCGCATGGGGATTGTAAGTCGCGAATGAGCGCGACACCCCATTGACGAAGGGTTCGTCAAAATAGGTTGAGCCGTAAAGATCCTGCAATGCTGGATGGGCCATCGCAACGTGATAGCCCTCATTGTCGACATCGCGGACCGACTTCCAGTTGACCGGAGTGGTCTGCGTCCACGGTTCGCCCGAAGGCACCATATCCGCAATGTTGTAATGCGCGATTTCCGCTTCGATCGGCTTGAACAATTCAGCCACGGAAGGCTGCGGCCCATGCCGGAAGCGGACAAACACAAAGCCCATCCAGATTTCGAGATCCAGCGGAATCAAGCCAAACTCATTCTTGTCCAGTTCTGGAAAGCTGCGAGGCTGCGCCGCACCACGCAGCGTGCCATCGAGATTATAGACCCAACCGTGAAACGGGCAGACCAGTGCGTTCTTGCAATGGCCCTTCTCGTCGGCCACGACGCGCGAACCGCGATGGCGGCAGATATTATGGAAGGCGCGCACTATGCCATCCTTGCCGCGCACGATGAGCGCGCGTTCGCCGACAGCGTCGAAGGTCAGGTAGTCACCGGGTTCGGGGACATCCGCGATATGGCAGGCAATCTGCCAATGGTTGCGGAAAAGGAATTCCCTTTCCAGTTCAAGAAAGGCGGGGCTGTGATAGCTCCAGCCCGGCAGGCCGCGCCGGTCCCAATTGTCCGGCACTGCGACATTGAGCAGGTGCTGGTTCATTTTCAAACCCGATTATTTATTGAATGTTCATTCAATACAGGCATATTTCGCAATAAAACGCAATAGGTTAGGAGAATTTACGATTTAATGCATTGATCTTCTTGAGAGATTTTAACCCGTTCTGAGACGTGTCGGAGCCTCTCCGAAGGCCGCAGAAAAAGCCCGCGAAAAGCTCGCGGTGGAACCAAAGCCCGTACGCGCGGCGATATCAGCCATCGGCAGGCGCGTATCGAGCACGAGCCGCCGGGCGGCGTTGAGGCGCAGGCGCTGATAGTATGCGCCGGGCGTTTCTCCGATGGCTTTGCGGAATATGGTTTCCAGAGTTCGCGTGGTCACACCGGTACGTGCAGCGAGGGCGGCTGTGCTGAGCGGTTCATCAATGCGGGATTCCATGAGCCGGATCGCTTGCGCGACGCGCTCATCATAGCCTTCCAGACGACCGAGGGAGACGAACGGCTGCGTATCGGCGGCATTATGCGCCTGATCATAAATAAAGACGCTGGCGACATCGAGCGCGACGGCCATGCCGAGCCGACTGCGGATGAGGTGCAGCATCAGGTCGAAAATGGGCGAGGCGCCACCTGCCGTGAATGCCGCGCCGTCGATGACATAACGGTCGGGTCGCACGTCGACGCTGGGAAAGGCAGCGGCGAAGTCCTCGAGGTCTTCCCAGTGGGTTGTGGCGCGGCGACCGTCGAGCAATCCAGCGCGCGCCAGCAACCACGAACCGGCCTCGACGCCGCCGAAGCTACGCGCCGCGCGGGCACATTTGCGCAATGTGGAAAGCAGCGGGCGCGATGACGCGTCACGCGTGCCGAAGCCGCCGATGACGATGAGCATGTCGGCGGCCATTGCATCGAATGCGCCATCCACGGCGATGGGCAAGCCGCTCGTTGTTCGAGGCGGAACGCGATCAATGGAAACAATTCGCCAATCGAACAGGCGTTCGCCTGCGATCCGGTTGGCGGCGCGAAGGGGATCGATGGTGGAGGCAACGCACAGGATCGATGCATTTTCGAGCACGAGTATTGTGATGGACAAAGGTGCGCGCTCAACGCGAAACACGTTTCGAGATTCGTTTTTCATCAAATGAATTTCGTAAAGAGTTAATGGCGACGTTGCAAGTTCGGCAAGATGAAGGCTTGTTTCGAGGAGGTTCCGCAGATGCAGTTCGGGTTGAGCGAGGAGCAGCGCCTAATTGTCGATACGACGCGGGCGTTCGTTGAGAACGAACTTTATCCGCATGAGGCGGAAGTTGAGCGCACCGGAGTTTTGCGGCCGGAATTGATCGCGGAGATAAAGGCCAAAGCGATTGCAGCTGGCCTTTACGCGGCAAACATGCCTGCGGATGTGGGCGGCGCGGGCCTCGATACCGTGACATGGCTGCTCTATGAAAAAGAGCTTGGCCGCGCCAGCTATGCGCTCCACTGGAACTGCGTGGCGCGGCCATCGAACATTTTGCTGGCGGGAACGCCGGAGCAGCGCGAGCGCTACCTGTTTCCATGCATACGCGGCGAAAAGTCGGACTGCCTCGCCATGACTGAACCTAATGCGGGTTCGGACCTGCGCAGCATGCAGGCGAGCGCGGTGCAGGACGGCGACGACTGGGTGCTGAATGGCACGAAGCATTTCATCAGCCATGCGGATATGGCTGATTTTGTCATTACCTTCATGGCAAGTGGCGAGGAAGATACCCCGCGCGGAAAGCGCAAGAAGATCACGGCGTTCTTTGTCGATAAGGGCACGCCGGGGTTCAGTGTGCGCGATGGCTATCAGAATGTTTCGCATCGGGGATACACCAATTCCGTGCTGGAATTTGACGATTGCCGCCTGCCGAAACAGCAGGTTCTGGGCGAGGTGCATAAGGGCTTTGAGGTTGCCAATGCCTGGTTGGGGGCTACACGCTTGCAAGTGGCGGCGACATGTCTAGGCCGTGCGGAGCGCGCTTTCGGCCATGCAGTTTCCTATGCTGCCGAGCGCAAGCAATTTGGCCAGCAGATTGGCAAATTTCAGGGTGTGTCATTCAAGCTGGCCGACATGGCGACCGAGATGAAGGCCGCCAACCTGCTCGTGTTTGAAGCGGGCTGGAAATATGACCAGGGCACCGTGACCGACGAAGACATGGCGATGGCGAAGCTCAAGGCCACGGAAATGCTCGCCTTTGTAGCCGACGAGGCAATCCAGATCTACGGCGGCATGGGCCTGATGAATGATCTGCCGCTCGAGCGCATCTGGCGGGACGCGCGTGTCGAACGCATCTGGGAAGGCACAAGCGAGATACAGCGACACATCATTTCGCGCGCGCTTCTTCGTGCGGTGGGCGGCTGATATGCATCGCCTCGAAAGATTGTTGCGACCGCGCTCAATTGCAGTGTTCGGCGGGTCGTTCGCGGCCAATGTCGTGCAGCAATGCCGCAAGATGGGCTTTGCGGGCGAGGTATGGCCAGTGCATCCGACCAAGCCGGAGGTGCATGGAGTCAAGGCATATCGGGGCGTAGACGATCTTCCCGGAGTGCCGGATGCGGCGTTCGTTGGCGTGAACAGGCTGCTGACAATCGACATTGTGCGGCAATTGCGCGAGCGCGGTGCGGGCGGCGCGATTTGCTTCGCGGCTGGCTTTCTGGAAGCGGGCGCTGACGACGCAGACGGTGCGCGGTTACAGGACGAATTGCTGGCGGCGGCTGGCGATATGCCGATCATTGGGCCGAATTGCTATGGCTTGATAAATTACGCAGATGGCGCGTTGCTGTGGCCGGATCAGCATGGTGGCGAACGGCTGGAAGGCGGGCGCGGCGTTGCGATCCTCACGCAATCATCGAACATCGCCATCAACATGACCATGCAGAAGCGCGGCCTGCCCTTGGCCTATGTCATGACGGCGGGTAATCAGGCGCAGACCGGTCTTTCCGAACTGGCGCTGGGGTTGATCGAGGATGAGCGCGTCTCAGCGCTGGGGCTGCATATTGAAGGGTTTGACTCGGTTACGGGCCTCGAAAAGCTGGCAGCGCGGGCGCGCGAATTGCGAAAGCCGATAGTCGCCATGAAAGTCGGACGCTCGGAGCAGGCGCGCGCGGGCGCATTGTCTCATACGGCATCGCTGGCCGGGTCCGATGCTGCATCGGACGCATTTATGCGGAGACTGGGGATTGCGCGGGTAGATTCGATCCCGGCATTTCTGGAAACGCTGAAGCTGCTGCATGTGTGTGGCCCGCTGCCGGGTAATAAGTTGTCGTCTATGAGCTGTTCGGGTGGTGAAGCGTCTGTGATGGCCGATGCGGCGGAAGGACGGCCGCTGGTGTTCCCGAAGCTGGATGATGCACATCGAGCAAGCGTCAAGGAAACGCTTGGACCTCTGGTGGCTGTCGCCAATCCGCTCGATTACCACACCTTCATCTGGAACAACGAAGACGCCATGCGCCAGACGTTCACGGCGATGGTGTCGGACAGATTCGACCTCAACGCGCTGGTGTTGGATTTTCCGCGAAACGACCGTTGCTCGGACGCCGATTGGCAACCAACGCTGCGGGCGTTCAGAGCAGCTTTGACGGCGAAATCGGCGCGTGGGGCGGTGGTCGCATCGATGCCCGAAAATATGCCCGAAGGCGAGGCCAAGGCGCTCGTTGCGCAAGGCGTCGTGCCGCTGTTTGGCATTGGTGAAACGATGGACGCAGTAGAGGCAGCACATTTCATAGGTGCGGCATGGAGCAAGCCAGCATCTACGGCGGTTGGCGACCGCGCCGCGTTAGTCGGTGAAACACAAGTGCTGGACGAGGCAACGGCGAAAGCGCTGCTGCGTGAGGATGGTCTGAACGTGCCGGCGGGAATTGTGGCTGCAAGCGTTGCGGACGCGGTGGATGCAGCGGGAAAGATCGGATTTCCGCTTGCGCTCAAGGCGCTGGGGGTCGCGCATAAGTCCGAGACTGGCGCAGTTCGCCTGAACCTGCGCGATGCCGATACCGTGCGTAGCGTCGCGGAAGCGCTGTTGCCACTTGGAACGGGGCTCTTCGTGGAAAAAATGATCGAGGGGGGCGTTGCCGAATTGATCGTAGGCATTACGCATGACGCGCTTTTCGGGCCGGTGATGACAATCGGCACAGGCGGTGTGCTGGTCGAGCTTTTGCAGGACAGCGCAACGCTGCTTCTGCCCGCGTCAAGGGACGAGATCGAGCGCGCGTTGCGCGGCTTGAAGATGTTTCCCCTACTGGAAGGTTATCGAGGCAGGCCAAAAGCCGATCTTCGCGCAGCCATCGAAGCAATTGCGAAAATCGGTGCGTTTGCACAGGCTGAAAACATCGAAGAACTGGACATTAACCCCCTGATCGTTTGCGGTGAAGGCAAGGGCGCATGGATCGCAGACGCGCTGCTGGTTCGGAGGACGCAATGAGCGAAGTGATAACGACTCGCCGCGAGGGCGGCATTCTGGAAGTCACGCTCGACCGGCCGAAGGCGAATGCAATTGACCTCGCAACCTCGCGACTCATGGGCACGACGTTCGAGGCATTTCGCGACGATCCAGAACTGCGCGTCGCAATTGTCAAAACGGCGGGCGATAAGTTTTTCTCGGCTGGTTGGGATTTGAAAGCTGCCGCTGCTGGCGATGCCGTCGATGGCGATTATGGCGTGGGCGGGTTCGCGGGCCTGCAGGAATTGCGCGATTTGAACAAGCCGGTGATCGCGTGCGTCAACGGCATGGCAGTTGGCGGCGGATTTGAATTGGCGCTCTCCTGCGATCTGATCTACGCGTCGGATCATTCGAGCTTCGCGCTGCCCGAAATTCGCGCCGGAACGCTGGCAGATGCCGCAACGATCAAGCTGCCCAAACGCATCCCGTATCATGTGGCGATGGACCTGCTTTTGACGGGCCGCTGGATGGATGTGCAGGAGGCACATCGCTGGGGTCTGGTCAACGAGATTCTGCCGCAGGAGAAGTTGGAAGCGCGTGTGTGGGAAATCGCGCGGCTGCTGGCGAGCGGGCCGCCGATGGTTTTCGCGGCAATCAAGGAAGTCGCACGGCGCGCAGAGGCGATGGAATTTCAGGATGCAATGAATTGGGTGACGAAGCGGAAATTCCGCACCGTGGATGAGTTGTATTCGTCTGAGGATGGGCTGGAAGGTTTCAAAGCGTTTGCGGAAAAACGCGATCCCGTGTGGAAGGGGCGGTAGCCAACTTGGTATGCATTCCCTACGGCCAAATGGTAGGGTATAATTTTCCGATGGATATATGGAAAACAATTTTAACTGCCGTCGTGGGTTTCGTGCTCACAGGTGTCGTGGGAACGTGGATCACCTATATTTGGCAGAAAAGAAATTGGCGATTTCAGCAAGATTATGTACGAAACAAGGAGTTGTTGAGTCAGCAAATTCAGATAGTTGAAGGTCTATCTGATTTAATTGGGTCTAGGAGATTTCGGACTTTTCGAGCGACTGCGGCTCTCAGGGGACGTGATGCTGAACGCGTTCGGGTTGCGTGGGAGGAATACGACAAGTCTGTTATTAAATGGAACGAAAGTGTGAATGGATACATAACGAAGTTGCGTCAGTTCTTCTCAAGAAGCCTGCAATATCAGCTAGAAGAAATTATACGAGAATTTCAGCAAATCGGTTCCCTAGTAGAGCAATCAAAAAGAGAATTTGATAGGAGCGATTTCGGTCACGGGTATTTTGAAAATCTTCGAGACATATCAGGCCAAGTCGAATTATTTGGCGGGACTGTAAATACTTATATCGGAAATCTATGGTCCCATATTGACGGACTAAAGGAGCGTTTCGATGGCGTATTCGCAATATCGTTAGAGAATGAAAAACATCTATCAAATTGGTATATATTCAAACAGATATTTGTAAGAAGGCGCGAGTTTTAACGCGTAGCGCTTTCTCTTATCTACTTTTTTCAGCCACAACGGTGTTGGATGTGTGGGGCGCGGATATACTAGGTAAGAGGCAATTTCAGCAGCATCCTCCTCTGTTAGTTCTCCAAGGGATTTACCGAATTCGTTAAATGCGACTGCCTCGCAATTCGGCATCAATCCCCCGTAGTGTTGGACCGGATACCTCGCGCCATAATATGCGATGGAACAATAGCATAAGAGCATGTCTCTTTTTGAAAAGTGCCAATTACACAGATGCGCAAGCAAAATTTCGTATAGTTTACGACTTAAAGTTCGCTCATACCTCGCGGTAACCGTACGAACTAACTGCATCTCTATTGTACTAAAACCACCATGCCGTCTAAGTGTTACTAGGCGCCAAAAGTCTCTCAAAAATGAAATATAATCTATCCCCTTATGGCTATAGTACCTCCTGTCTTCTAAAACTAGAACATACCGATATAAATTAATATAGCTATCACATCTAGTGTCTTGTATGGCGTTATCGAGGAGGTGCAAATCGCCGTATATTCCAATTAGAAAACGCTTCAAAGACGGAAGTCGAAGCGGCTGGTTTCTGAAACGAAGCATTATTCTGATTTTCGAAATTGATTATATTACCCAGCGATCTAATCATCAACGCGCCGACTTCGCAATCGCTTGATTGCAGAGCGGCCAGCCTTGGACTTCAGTCGTCGCTCGACAGACCCCTTGGTCGGTTTGGTTTTCTTGCGCGGCGGCGGTGGCGGCTCGGCGGCTTTGGTGAGCAGTTCGACGAGACGTTCAAGAGCGTCAGCGCGATTGCGTTCTTGCGTGCGAAAGCGGGCTGCTTCGATCTGGATCACGCCATCACGTGTTGCGCGCTGCCCCGCGAGTTTCAACGCACGAGCACGCACGCGCGGCGACAGACCGGGCGCATTTGCGGCATCGAAGCGAAGCTGTACCGCCGTCGCCACCTTGTTGACGTTTTGGCCGCCCGGCCCGGACGCGCGGATAAAGCTCTCGGTCAGGTCGTCGGGATGAATTGCAGCTTCGGCGCTGATATGGATGATTTCTTCCGCCATGACGACTTGATGCCGCCTCACACGAAAAAAGAAAAGGCCGGAAAATTATCCGGCCCTTTCAGAAATGCATGAAGTGATTATTCGGCGGCTACTTTCAGACCGGGCGCCGCGCCACGAACTCCATCGTCGACGTGATCCTCAAACTTGGCAAAGTTGGTGACAAACATGTCGACCAGCTTCTGAGCCTGACGATCATAGGCGTTCGTATCGGCCCAGGTGGAGCGGGGATCGAGTATCTTGCTATCCACGCCGGGCACCGCAACCGGCACGTCAAAGCCGAAATTGGAGTCAGTGCGGAACTCGACGCCCTTGAGCGAACCATCCAGCGCAGCAGATAGCAGCGCACGGGTCGCCTTGATCGGCATACGATGGCCCACGCCGTAGGCACCGCCGGTCCAGCCGGTGTTTACGAGCCAGCAGTCAACGCCATGCTCAGCAATCAGTTCGCGCAGCAAATTGCCATACTCGGACGGATGGCGCGGCATGAAGGGCGCACCGAAGCAGGTCGAGAAAGTGGCCTCCGGCTCCGTCACGCCCTTTTCAGTGCCAGCGACCTTTGCTGTGTAGCCGGACAGGAAGTGATACATAGCCTGCGCAGGCGTGAGCTTTGCGATGGGCGGAAGCACGCCGAACGCGTCTGCGGTAAGCATAACAATGTTCTTCGGATGCGGGGCGCGGCCAGTGGCGCTGGCATTTGGAATGAAGTCCAGCGGATAGGCGCAGCGTGTGTTCTCGGTCAGCGACCCGTCATTGAAGTCGGGTGTGCGATTGGCGTCGAGAACGACGTTTTCAAGCACGGTGCCGAAACGCTGTGTCGTCGCAAAGATTTCAGGCTCGGCCTCAGCCGACAGGCGGATCGTTTTTGCGTAGCAGCCGCCTTCAAAATTGAAGATGCCTTCCGGCCCCCAGCCGTGCTCGTCGTCACCGATGAGTGTGCGGGAAGGATCAGCGGAAAGGGTTGTTTTGCCGGTGCCGGAAAGACCGAAGAACACGGCAGAACTGCCCGCATCATCCGTGTTGGCGGAGCAATGCATAGGCATGACGCCAGCTTTCGGCAGCAGGAAGTTCAGCGCGGTGAACACAGATTTCTTCATCTCGCCCGCGTAAGACGTGCCGCCAATCAGAACGATCATGCGCGTCAGATCGACTGCGATGATGGTTTGCGTGCGCGTACCGTGACGGGCGGGGTCTGCCTTGAAGGACGGTAGGTCGATGATGGTCATCTTCGGTTCGAACGCGGCCAGCGAAGCGCGGTCGGGCCGGATCAGCAGATTGCGGATGAAGAGCGAATGCCAAGCATATTCGGTGACCACGCGCACCGGCAAACTGTTGGCTGGATCGGCACCGCCGACAAGATCCTGCACGAACAGGTCCAGCGAACCGGCCTGCGCAAGAAAATCTTCCAGCAGAATGTCGAAATGTTCCGACGAGATGGCCGCGTTGTTGTCCCACCAAACGGTGTTTTCCGTGGTGGCATCGCGCACAACGAACTTGTCCTTCGGCGAGCGGCCGGTGTGCTGGCCGGTATAGGCGACCAGCGCGCCCTCTGCGGTGATCTTCGCTTCACCGCGCCTGATTGCCTGCTCATAGAGCTCGGCTGCAGCGAGATTCGCCCGGACCTCTCCGCTGGTTACAAGATCCTTGCCCGCAAGCCGTGCAACCGGCTTGTGCCCATTCGATGCCATTCGACGTTCCCCTGTTATATGCCGCCAGTTTCGGTTCGATGAACGCCACTCGCTGCTCGTCGTTATGGCGCACTCTAGCGGAACCAGAAAAACCAAATGATTTCAAATCATTAATCGATTTAAAAAATGATCAAACTATTTCAATCGTTTAAAAAGTGTAGGAAAATCGGTTGAATTTCGACTGGTCCGGCCAGATTTCATCGCGAAACGTTCTTGCACGCAGGACCGATCAATTCCGCTAGATCGACTTGCACCGCATAAGCCACCCGCAGCGCTTCTTGCAACGTGATTTCGTTTTTTCCGAGTTCACACTGGTCGAGCTTATCTTCCGGCACGCCCGAGAGGCGCGCGAGCACTTTCAACGGCATCCTCTGTTTCAGCCTTGCAGCATGGATGTTTTGGCCGATGGTCAGGCACAGATGGCGTAAGAGATGCGTGCGGTAGTCCATGTTCGCCTAACCCCGATACCGCATGGAAGCGCGCTCGCCCGGAACGATCTGTTTTGGCGCGCAAATATTGGAAGAGTTGATACGTCGTGATAAGCAATTCTAGATTTCACCAAAATCAATACAGTGTAATATAAAATAAGAACAGGGTAATATATTGACCCCCTCACAAGTGCGGATGGCGCGTGCAGCGCTCAAAATTGGTGTTCGAGAGTTGGCTGTCATGTCAAACGTCACCACCGCTACCATAACACGCTACGAGAATGAGCGGGGAGGCATGCACGCCGATACTCGCGATAGGGTTCAAGAAGCGCTCGAATCCGCGGGTGTTGAGTTCATTGCCGAGAATGGCGGTGGCGTGGGCGTAAGGCTGCGAAAGAGCAAGTCAATATAAGTTACTCTTGTGGGCAAAATGAGCGGTTTAGCCCTCGTCGTGTGACATTGCCGGGAATCTGTGCCACATTTTGTACCCAATTTGTTTTGCATGAGCCATTCATGAACTGAAGGGACATGCAGCGAATGAAGGAGCCGCAGGACATGGCGACAGTCGCCCTCGTAGACGACGACAGGAACATTCTAACTTCTGTTTCGATCGCCCTTGAATCAGAAGGCTACCGGGTGGAGACCTACACCGACGGTGCTTCGGCCTTGGAAGGATTGTCGGCGCGCCCGCCAAATCTTGCCATTCTCGATATCAAGATGCCGCGCATGGATGGCATGGAACTTCTGCGCCGTCTTCGCCAGAAGACCGATCTGCCTGTGATCTTCCTCACCTCCAAGGACGATGAGATCGATGAGTTGTTCGGCCTGAAAATGGGCGCGGACGATTTCATTCGAAAGCCATTCTCCCAGCGGTTGCTGGTGGAGCGCGTAAAAGCAGTTCTGCGCCGCGCAAGCGCGCGCGAAGCAGGTGCAAAAGCGCCTACGCAGCAAGCGCGGTCGCTGGAGCGCGGGCAGTTGGTGATGGATCAGGAGCGTCACACCTGCACCTGGAAGGGCGAACCGGTTACGCTGACCGTTACCGAATTTTTGATCCTGCATTCGCTGGCGCAGCGCCCCGGCGTCGTGAAAAGCCGCGATGCGCTGATGGATTCGGCCTATGACGAACAGGTTTATGTTGACGACCGCACCATCGATAGCCACATCAAGCGTCTTCGGAAGAAGTTCAAGGCGGTGGATGACGATTTCGAGATGATCGAAACGCTTTATGGCGTGGGATATCGGTTCCGCGAGGCATAAGCATTTCGCCACGCGGCAGGACGCAACGGACTCTGGTGAATGGCAGTTGAGGTGCATTCGAGCAGGCCGGCCGCGGCAAAGCCGCGTCGGCGCTTTGCGCCAAAATTTCTGCGGCGAGCCGGTGCTTCGGTGCGCACCTTTCTTGAACACCATCTGTTTTCGAGTCTCACGCGGCGCATTCTGATTCTTAATCTTGCCGCGCTGGCAGTGCTGGTGGTGGGCGTTCTCTATCTTAACCAGTTCCGCGATGGGCTTATCGATGCGCGCGTAGAAAGCCTGCGCACGCAGGGCGAGATCATTGCAGGCGCAATTGCGGCTTCGGCGACGGTCGAGACGGATTCGCTCAACATCGATCCCGAAAAGCTGTTCGAACTGCAGGCAGGCGAGAATCTTGGGCCGGGGGCGGACCTTGAGAGTCTCGACTTTCCAATCAATCCGGAAAAGGTTGCGCCGGTCCTGCGCCGTTTGATTTCACCAACGCGAACCCGCGCGCGCGTCTACGACCGGGATGCGAATCTGTTGCTGGATTCGCGGCATCTTTATTCGCGTGGACAGATATTGCGCTACGACCTACCGCCGGTGGATGACGAAGAGAACGGCATTCTGGATCGCGCCGAGAGGTTCATCTTTGATCTTTTCCGCAACACAGATCTGCCGGTCTATAAGGAGCAGCCCGGCGGAAGCGGCGCGGGATTTCCTGAGATTATGACAGCGCTTACGGGTAGCCCCGCTACGCAGGTGCGCGTCAATGAGCAGGGCGAGCAGATCGTTTCCGTGGCGGTGCCCATCCAGCGCTTCCGAGCGGTTTTGGGTGTTCTCATGCTTTCCACCGAAGGCGCTGACATCGACAAGATCGTTGCGGGCGAGCGGCGCGCCATTCTGCGTGTGTTTGGTGTCGCCGCTCTGGCGAATGCGGTGCTGTCCGTGCTGCTGGCATCTACGATTGCGAACCCGCTGCGTCGGCTATCGGCTGCGGCTGTGCGTGTGCGCCGTGGCGTGAAGAAGCGCGAGGAAATTCCAGACTTTTCGGCGCGGCAGGATGAGATCGGCAATCTTTCCGTTGCTGTCCGCGACATGACGAATGCGCTCTATGCACGCATCGACGCAATTGAAAGCTTTGCGGCCGATGTGAGCCACGAGCTGAAGAACCCACTGACATCCCTGCGCAGCGCCGTCGAGACGCTGCCGCTTGCGAAAAACGAGACGTCACGCGATCGGCTGATGCAAGTGATTCAGCATGATGTGAGGCGGCTCGACCGACTGATAACCGACATTTCCGACGCATCGCGCCTTGATGCGGAATTGGCGCGAGAGGATGCCCAGCGGGTCGATCTGCGCAAATTCATGACGGACCTGGTGGCGGCTTCGCAGGATACGAGCCGCAACAAGAAGCGAGTTGATATTGAGTTCGTGGCCGAAAAGCCACCGCAAGGCGTCAAGGGGTTCTTTGTCAGCGGTCACGAGTCGCGTTTGGGTCAGGTGATGACGAACCTGATCGAAAACGCGCGCTCGTTTGTGCCGGACGAAGGCGGAAAGATCATTGTGCGGCTTGCGCGTGCCGGCAAATTCAATGTGGTTTCGGTCGAGGACAACGGACCGGGCATTCGCGTTGAAAAAATTGACCGCATTTTTGAGCGCTTTTATACGGACCGACCATCAAGCGAAGCGTTTGGTCAGAATTCCGGCCTTGGGCTCTCCATCAGTCGCCAGATTGTCGAGGCGCACGGCGGCAGGTTGATCGCCGAAAATATTCCCGGCGCAAAGCCGGGTGATCTCAAGGGCGCTCGCTTTGTGGCAAGCTTCCCTGCCGAAAGCTGATAGCTGGAATGGCCGATAATTTGCATGGCACGGCGGTAATTCTCGGTGACCGCGGCGTGTTTATCCAGGGCAGGTCCGGTACGGGGAAAACCGAGCTGGCGCTGGAATTGCTGGCGAGAGTCCAGTCCTGTGGCCAGTTTGCGCGGCTCGTTGCTGACGATCAGCTATTCACATCATCTGCGGGCGGAAAGCTCCTGATGACCGCACCTGAGACGATTGTGGGCATGGTCGAGGTCAGGGGGCTGGGTCCCCGTTCGATCGCCGTGCAGGGTAAGGCGGTTATCGATCTGGTGGTGACACTCGTAGATCCCAAGCAGGCAGAACGGATGCCGGAATCCAGCTTTGTGACCCTTCATTCCGTCCGGCTGCCGGAGCTTAAACTTGCGGCGCATAACGTGCATGACGCAGCGTCAGTTGTACTTGCACAACTGGACATTGGCCTTTTTGATGCTGTGTATATGCGGCAAAATGGCTAAGCCGGCTGCAAATTGGCACTTGTAAACGGGCTCCGGCTCGACAAGATAGCGCTCCACCAAGCGCCCCCCGGGTTGCGGGGGTTGAGTTGAGTGAGGCCAGCGATAACGGCCATACCAGGAGCCAGTACAGTATGATCGGACTCGTGCTCGTCACGCACGGACGGTTGGCCGAAGAGTTCCGCAATGCGGTCGAACATGTCGTTGGACCTCAGGAGCGGCTGGCAACAGTTTCCATCGACGCCGACGATGATATGGAGCAACGCCGTCAGGACATTGTCGAAGCCGTTGCTGCGGTCGACAATGGCTCAGGCGTGATTGTGCTGACGGATATGTTTGGCGGCACGCCGTCGAACCTGGCTATCTCCGTTATGGAGGCTGGGCGCGTAGAGGTTATCGCGGGTGTGAACCTTCCGATGCTCATCAAGCTTTCGTCAATCCGGAAGGGCAATGATCTGGCGAAAGCAATCGAGGAAGCACAGATGGCGGGACGCAAATACATCAACGTCGCCAGCCAACTCCTCGCCGGAAAGTGACAGGTTTAATGTCGGCGCAAATTGATAATTCCCGTGATGTTTTGATCGTCAATCAACGCGGACTGCACGCGCGGGCTTCGGCCAAGTTCGTGCAAACTGCGGGCAGCTTCGATGCTGATGTTTCGGTTGAGAAGGACGGCATGAAGGTTGGCGGCACATCGATCATGGGATTGATGATGCTCGCGGCAAGCCCCGGCTGCCATATCCGCATCTCTGCGACTGGGCCGCAGGCGGAAGAAGCAATTCGAGCGCTGGAAGCGCTTGTATGCGACCGATTTGGCGAAGAGATCTGATCCAGAAAGACATAGAGAGATAAAGATTTGTTTATGTAACATTGCCGAAATGGTGCGTTTCTGCTAGGAGGCGGCAAAATTTGCCGGTGGCTATGAGTGGCTGACCGGTGGATCGCCAATCATTTCAAGCAGGATCACGCATATGGCCGCCCATAAAGACTATGTCGTCGCAGATATTTCGCTTGCTGCCTGGGGCCGCAAGGAAATCGAGATTGCAGAAACCGAAATGCCCGGCCTGATGGCCTGCCGTGAAGAGTTCGGGCCAAGCCAGCCGCTCAAGGGCGCGCGCATCAGCGGATCGCTGCATATGACGATCCAGACCGCAGTGCTGATCGAAACGCTGAAGGCGCTCGGCGCTGACGTTCGCTGGGCTTCCTGCAACATCTTCTCCACACAGGACCACGCGGCTGCGGCAATTGCCGAGACGGGCACGCCTGTGTTCGCGGTGAAGGGCGAATCCCTGACCGAATACTGGGAATATACGGATCGCATTTTCCAGTGGACCGATGGCGGCCCGACCAACATGATCCTTGATGATGGTGGCGACGCCACCATGTACATTCTGATTGGCGCGCGCGCTGAAGCCGGTGAAGATGTGCTATCCAAGCCGGGCAACGAGGAAGAGGAAATCCTCTTTGCGCAGATCAAGAAGCGCATGGCCGCAACGCCGGGCTTTTTCACCAAGCAGCGTGAAGCGATCCGTGGCGTGACGGAAGAAACGACGACCGGCGTCAATCGCCTCTATCAGCTTCAGAAGAACGGCCTGCTGCCGTTCCCCGCAATTAACGTCAATGATTCCGTGACCAAGTCGAAGTTCGACAACAAGTATGGCTGCAAGGAGTCGCTGGTGGACGGCATTCGCCGTGCAACCGACACCATGATGGCCGGCAAGGTCGCCGTTGTTTGCGGCTATGGCGATGTGGGCAAGGGTTCTGCTGCTTCGCTGCGCGGCGCCGGCGCGCGCGTCAAGGTTACGGAAGTTGATCCGATCTGCGCGCTTCAGGCCGCAATGGACGGCTTCGAGGTAGTGACGCTCGAAGACGCTGCTCCAAATGCGGACATTGTCATTACCACCACAGGCAACAAGGATGTCATCACGCTCGACCACATGCGCGCGATGAAGGATATGGTCATCGTTGGAAACATCGGCCATTTCGACAATGAGATTCAGGTGGTCGCGCTGCGCAATCTCAAGTGGACGAACATCAAGCCGCAGGTGGACATGATCACCTTCCCCGATGACAAGCGCTTGCTGCTCTTGTCGGAAGGTCGTCTGCTGAATCTCGGCAATGCCACCGGACATCCGAGCTTCGTTATGTCTGCATCCTTCACCAATCAGACCTTGGCGCAGATCGAGCTTTGGACCAATCAAGGCAAGTACGAAAACAAGGTCTACGTGCTGCCGAAGCACCTCGACGAGAAGGTCGCGCGCTTGCATCTGGACAAGCTTGGCGCGAAGCTGACCCAACTCAGCAACGAGCAGGCGAGCTATATCGGCGTTACGCCGCAGGGGCCTTACAAGGCTGACCACTACCGCTATTAACCATTCCTGAAAAAACACAACATATTGTGGCCGGGCGCTTGACTTTTCGCCCGGCTCATATTTTTCGCACGCGCCTCCTTCACGCCGATTCGCCCATTCGGTATCTTAGTGATTCGCAGCGCTCGTTAATCACTGGCGGGGAGCAAGTGAGCGCGAAGCACCGTTTGCGGCGGAGAGGTATAAAATGCCGGGGGAAGACCCGCGCGACGCGGGAAATGCCGTGTCGGGCGGCCAAAAGGATTCCAGTCCAAGGGTTGCAACGCCGATTCGCGTGTCGATGAGGCGCGCGCTGACCCGTGTGAGCGCATTTGCGCTTGCGGGCGGCCTAGGCGTTGCGGAAGTTCTGGCACAGGAGCCGGAGGCTGCATTGCCGCACTTTCCTATGCTTTCGACGCCTGAGGTCTTGCAGCTTGCAATCGTCGCCGGGGTGCTGCTGGCAACCTTTCTGACGGCAATAACTCTTATCCGTGATAGAGCCCGCATCTCGACCGAGAACGCCGACATCAAAACTCGTTTGGCGGAAAGCACCGCAATTGTACGGCGATATGAAGCGCTGATGAGCTTCCGCGACCAGCGGACGATTGTGTGGGCTTCGGATGCCAAAAAGGCCGATATTGTTGGCGCATTGCCTGCGGAGAGTGGCGCGCCTGAAGACAGGGCTCAGTTTCTGGCGTTTGGGCGCTGGTTGAACCCGCAATCCGCTGCGATGCTGGATCAGGCAACCGCGGCACTGCGCGAACATCGCCGTAATTTTGATCTGATGGCAGAGACGCAAAACGGTTCCGTGCTCGAAGTACAGGGTCGCTACACCCCCGCATCCGTACTGGTTCGCTTCATTGCGCTTTCGGCTTCCCAGCAAGCACAAGCGCGGCTGCGATTGGAAAATCAGAAACTCGTTTCCGATTATTACGACCTGCTTTCGATGATGGACGGGCTGGAAATGCCCGCATGGATACGCGGTCATGATGGCAAGCTGAAATGGGTCAATCGAGCGTATGCGGATGCTGTCGAAGCAGCTGACTCGGAGGCAGCGGTGCATTCGAGCCGTGAGTTGCTGGGAACGCAAGTGCGCGAGGAAATCGCAATCAAGCATCGCACCGCCGCGCTTTACCGGGACGATATTTCCACGGTGATGCATGGCGACCGGCACATGATGTCCGTTGTTGACTTCGCCGGGACGAATGGCGGCGCGGGCCTCGCTCGCGACATCAGCGATCTGGAGATGCTGCGCGACAAGCTCAAGCGTGCAGAGCAGAACCATGTTGAGACGCTGAACCACTTGATGACTGCTGTCGCGATCTTCGATGCGCAACAGAAGCTGCGGTTCTACAACAACGCGTTCCAGCTTCTTTGGGACATAGATCCCGCATATCTGGATACCGCGCCTGAGAACGCTCTGCTGCTCGACCATCTGCGCAGCCTCGGCAAGCTCGGCGAGCGGCCAGACTGGCGGGGATGGAAAGAAGGCATTCTCGCAGCTTATCGAGCGGTCGATCCAAAAGAAGATCTTTGGCATCTGCCGGATGGGCGGACTTTGCGCGTCGTGGGCAGCCCGCAAGCAAATGGCGGTGTGACGTGGGTGTTTGAAAACCTCACCGAACAGATGCAACTGCAGAGCCGCTATGCCACCGAAGTGCGGGTGCGCGGTGAAACGCTGGACAATCTGGCCGAGGGCGTTGCGGTTTTCGGGCATGATGGGAAGATCAAACTTTTCAACCCTGCTTTCCTGCGATTCTGGGAGATTGAGCCCGGCACCTTGCAGATCGACACGCATATTTCTGCATTGCGCGCACGCTCTGACGCCGTCGCGAAGGACAGCCCGTGGAGCGAGTTGATGGCCGACATCACCGGCTTCGACGCCGAGCGCCGAGATCGTCAAGGGCAAACCGAACTGATTGACGGAAAAGTGCTGCGCTACGCCGTGATTTCACTGCCGAACCAGCAAGTGATGGTCACCTTTATCGACATGACGGACAGCGTGAATGTAGAGCGCGCGCTGCATGAAAAGAACGACGCGCTGCAGCGCGCCTATCGGCTCAAGAATGATTTTGTGCAGCACATTTCCTATGAGCTGCGCACGCCGCTGACCAATATTCGCGGCTTCGCGGAAGTGCTCGCGATGGGGCAAACCGGCGAACTGAATGAACGGCAGCGCGAATACATCGACCACATCAACGCGTCGTCGGTGGTGTTATCGGAAACGATTGACGATATTCTGGACCTTGCCACCGTTGATGCCGGCTTCATGCAGCTTGATATGGCGGAAGTGCCAATAGGGCAGGCTATCGACGCTGCCGCTGCTCTGATCTCGGATCGTCTCGCCGAGCATCACATCGCGCTGAAGCTTGAGACGAAGGCGGCGCCGCGCACCTTCTACGGTGACGAAATGCGGGTCAGGCAGGTGCTTTACAATCTGCTGAGCAACGCTGCCAACTTCGCTCCGCCTGAGAGCACGATAACGCTGGCGTGCCGCCAGGTGCACAATGGCGTGGAGTTTTCTGTACACGACGATGGTCCAGGCATGTCTGAGGAAATGCTCGGCGTGGTGTTTTCTCGCTTTGAGGCGCGAGCAAATGGCGGCCGCAGGCGCGGCGCTGGCCTCGGCCTCTCCATCGTGAAAAGTTTCGTAGAATTGCATGGTGGAACGGTGAAGATTGAGACCGGTTCCGGCAAAGGCACCACGGTCATCTGCTTCTTTCCTTTTCCGCCTGATGGCGGCATACGCGAAGCCGCAGAGTAGGCCGCGAATGGCCGCGCAGATTGAGTTGTTCCTCGCCGATGAGGCCGCAGCGAAGCGTTTGGGCGAAGACATCGCCCTGGCATTGCGACCGGGCGATTTGATTGCATTGAATGGCGATTTGGGGACAGGCAAGACCACTCTTGCGCGTGCGCTTATCCGTGCGATGGCAGGCGATCCGGTTTTGGAGGTGCCGAGCCCCACCTTCACGCTGGTTCAGGCTTACGATACACGAATACCGCTCTACCATTTCGACCTCTATCGATTGTCCGATTCCGAAGAGCTGGAAGAACTGGGGCTCTCTGAAGCTCTTCAATTCGGCGCTGCGCTGGTCGAGTGGCCGGAGCGCGCAAAGCTGTCAGCAGGTGTGACAGTCCATCTTGAACATGAGGGCGACGGTCGTCGTGCGATCATCAGCGGCGAGGTTGCCGCTCTGGCACGCGTTGCGCGTTCTTTGGCGATACGAGATTTTCTCGGCGCGAACGGATGGGGTGAGGCGGCGCGGCGATATTTGCTGGGGGATGCGTCAGCGCGCGCTTACGAAACCGTAGATTTGCCGGGCGAACCACGTCGCATTCTGATGAATTCGCCAGAACTGGTTTTGGGACCGCCGGTCCGCGATGGAAAGCCATATGCAATTATCGCGCATACCGCACAGACCGTTTCGGCATTTGTTGCGATTGATCACGCATTACGAGACGCCGGTGTAAGTGTGCCGGAAATATACGCCTCCGATCTGGCTCAAGGCTTCCTGCTTGTAGAGCATTTGGGCAGCGACACATTTCTTGAGGATGGAAAGCCGGTAGCCGAGCGTTATGCGGCGGCGGCGCAATTGCTCGCTTACATGCATCGCCATGACTGGCCGACCGAAATCGAGGTCGGTGGGGCGCGACATAGCATTCCGCCATTTGATCGTGAGGCAATGCTTATTGAAGTCAGCCTGCTGATGGACTGGTATTTGCCCTATATGCGCGGCGCGCCCGCGAGCGATGCGCTGAAGGCCGAGTTCGAGGCACTTTGGAATGCCGCGCTGGATCGCATCGCGACAGCGGAAACATCGTTGCTTATGCGTGATTATCACTCGCCCAACATTGTCTGGCGGGCGACGCGAACGGGCAATGATCGGCTGGGCATTCTGGACTTTCAGGACGCGATGATCGGCCCAACTGCCTATGATCTGGCTTCGCTGGCCATGGACGCGCGCGTAACCATTCCTGATGAAATCGAAACCGAAACGGTAGAAGCGTATGCGAGTGCACGGGCTGCGGCCGGAGCGTTCGACCGCAGGACGTTTGCTCTCGCTTACGCAACTATGGCTGCGCACCGGAATTCGAAAATTCTGGGTGGCTTTGTTCGGCTGGACAGGCGCGATGGCAAGCCGATTTATCTCAAGCATTTGCCGCGCATTCGCGAATATGTGCGTCGTGCTTTCCGCCATCCGCAGCTTGCTGAGTTGCGCGATTTTTATGAGCGCAACGGCCTGTTGTCGGAGGATGCAGCGTGAGCGCAAGACCGAGCCACGCAATGGTTTTGGCGGCAGGTCTGGGTAAGCGTATGCGGCCGATTACTGATACGATGCCCAAGCCGCTGGTTTCGATTGCGGGCAAGACCTTGCTCGATTGGGGGCTTGATAGTCTCGCTGCCGTCAGTGTGAAGGAAGCGGTGGTCAATGTTCACTATTTGCCGGACCAGATCATCGCTCACGTGAAATGCCGCGCGCAGCCACAGATAATTATCTCCGACGAGCGCGACGTGCTGTTGGATTCAGCGGGCGGGATAGTCAAAGCTCGGCCACTGCTTGGCAATGATCCGTTCTACATTCTCAACGCAGATACGTTCTGGATTGACAGGAGCGTACCCAATCTCGAACGGCTGGCGCTTGCATGGCGACCGGACAGCATGGATATTCTGCTCATGCTCGCGAGTCTCGATCAAGCGACCGGACATTCCGGTGGAACCGATTTTCTGCTCGGTAAGAATGGGCGTCTTCAGCGCGCCAAGGGCGATCCGGCTGGATTGATCTATGCCGGCGCGGCGATTGCGTCGCCGAAATTATTCGCTGACGCTGAGGCAGTGCCGCATTCGCTGAATGCCTATTTCGACCGCGCGATTGAACAGGGACGTCTTTTCGGCCTGCAAATGGAAGGAAGCTGGATAACCGTTGGCACGCCGGATGCTATTGCGCCCGCCGAAGCCGCCGTTGCAAGGGCTGCCGGTCACCGCGCATGATCGACCGGATTGCCCCGCGCCTGTTCACGATTGCGCCTGGCACACCGTTTCTGCCGACCTTGGCGAGCGCGCTGGCCGGCGGAGAACTGGTTCCCGGATTTCAGCCACAAGGCGACCCATTGGCAATCGCGGACGCGACGATCTTCGTGCCGACCCGGCGTGCCGCGCGTGAACTGCGAGCGGCCTTCGCGGAATTTGGAGCAGGCAAGGCTGCGATACTTCCGACGATCAAGGCGCTCGGGGAATTTGACGCGGAAGAAGCCGCGTTCGATGCGAGTTCAGCTTCCCTGCTTTCGCTTACGCAGCCGATCTCCGCAATCGACCGACTGCTGCTGCTAGCGCCATTGGTCAAGCGATGGAAGGAACGATTGCCGCAGAGCTTGGCGGATCTCTACAACGAACATGTGATAGTGCCGGCCTCAACTGCTGACGCCATCTGGCTTGCGCGCGATCTCGCCGAGCTTATCGATGAGGTTGAACTGGAAGGTGCCGATTGGACGCAGCTTCGCGGTCTTGTTACCGACAATCTCGCTGGCTGGTGGCAGGTAACACTCGATTTTCTGGAAATCGTAACAGCGCATTGGCCGCAAATTCTTGAGGAACGTGGCCAGTCCAACCCTGCCGCGCACCGGGACGCTCTGCTGCGCGCCGAAGCCAAGCGCCTTGCGCTGCGCCCGCCGGCCGGGCCTGTGATCGCGGCGGGTTCGACGGGCTCCATCCCGGCAACGGCAGCGCTTCTTTCTGTAATTTCTCGCTTACCTAACGGTGCGGTCGTTTTGCCAGGCCTCGACACGAGCATGGATGAAAACTCGTGGACGCTGCTTGGCGAGGCAGTGCCAGATCAGTCGGTGTTCGGGCATCCACAATTCGGTCTGGCAAAACTGTTGAAAAAACTCGGCGTGACACGAAGCGAAGTCGTGGAGCTTGGTTTGCCGCCGAAAGCACTTGTTGATCGCGCCTGGATCGTCAGCGAGGCGCTTCGTCCAGCTGAGGCAACGGACGTCTGGTTGGCGAGTCGCACGCAAAGTAGTCGGAGCGCTCTTGACGAGGCGCTTGCGGCAGTGACGCTCGTCGAAGCGGCGAATGAGCGGGACGAAGCCACCACGATAGCGACGGCACTTCGCCTCGCAATCGAGGACCCAGGCAAATCCGCAGCGCTGGTTACGGGCGATCGAAACTTGGCTCGTCGCGTGGCGACAGAACTTCGCCGGTTCGGGATCGAAGCCGATGATTCTGGTGGCACACCGCTCTCAAACACGCCGCCAGCCGGACTGCTGAGACTACTCGTGCTTGCCGCGTTTGAGCCCGGCGATGCGGTGGCGATTTTGTCGTTGCTGAAGCACCCGCTGATTCAGCTTGGCTTGCCGCGCGCGGTCGTGCGTCGAGCCGCAGAGTGCATTGAGCTAATCGCGCTCAGGGGCGGTGTCGGGCGACCAGACATTTCGGCGCTGGACGCGTTATTCGAGAGGAAGCTTGAGATACTGGCGCATGAAGGGACACGCCAACCACACTGGCTGGCGAGGCTCGATCTTGAACGGCTGGATGAGGCCCGAGCGGTTTTACGCCAATTGCGCGATGTGTTCGCGCCCTTGGCCGCGTTGCGACCCAAGGGTGAGGTTGTACTTTTCGATCTGCTGACCGCGACGGTGACGGCGTTCGAAGCGCTTGGACGTGCGGAAGACGGCACACTTGCCGATCTCTATGGCCATGAAGCGGGCGTCAAGCTTGCGGAGGTTTTGCGCGAGGCAATCGGAAGCACTGTTCCTTTTGGGCTTGCAGCAACCGAGTGGCCTTCAGTTCTGAGTGCGCTGATTGCTCCGGAGGTTGTGAAGCCATCGGTGAACACCGATCCGCGTATTTCCATCTGGGGTGCGCTCGAAGCACGCCTACAGAGCGTTGATACGCTGATTCTGGGTGGCATGAATGAGGGGAGTTGGCCGCGCAAGGCAGAGGCGGACAGGCTGATGTCACGCGTGATGAAGGCGGGCATCAGCCTTGAGCCACCGGAGCGCCGCATAGGTTTGGCTGCGCATGATTTTCAGATGGCGATGGGCGCACGCAGGGTCATTCTGACCGGTGCGGCGCGTGATGGCGATGCGCCAGCCGTCGCCTCGCGTTGGCTGCAACGGTTGCTGGCTTTCATAGGGGCGGATCAGGCGCAGCCGATGAAGGCGCGTGGAGACGAGCTTCTGCGCCATAGCCGCGCGCTGGACGAAAGTGCCCGCATCGCGTTTGCGCCGCGCCCGCAGCCCACGCCGCCGCTGGACTTACGGCCGAAGCATTTTTCCGTCACCGAGATCGAGACGCTTCGCCGCGATCCTTACGCGATTTATGCGAAGCGCATTTTGGACCTCAAGGCGATCGATCCGCTCATTCGCGATCCCGGTGCTGCGGAGCGCGGCACGCTTTTCCATGACATTCTGCATCGCTTTTCAATTTCGGGTGTCGATCCGCGTGCGCCGGAAGCTTTGCAAAGCCTCTTGGCCGATGGTCGTGCCTGCTTTGCAGAGGCGGATTTGCCGACGGACGTCTATGCGGTGTGGTGGCCTCGTTTCGAAAGCCTGGCGGTCAGCATTCTCGAATGGGAGGATCTACGCGCGGACAATGTCGTTAAGCGGCACGCCGAGGTGAGGGCCGAGAAAACGCCTGTGGGCACAACCGGCGTTACGCTTTCCGGATATGCGGATCGTGTCGATCTGCTGCGCGAAGGTCTGGCAGACATTCTCGACTACAAGACAGGTTCGTACCCATCGACGAAGCAGGCGCAGACGCTGCTTTCTCCGCAGCTTGCGCTTGAAGCCGCCCTGCTAGAACTTGGTGCTTTCCATGAGTTCGGTAGTCGTCAGCCCGCTGATCTGGCTTATGTGAGGCTAAAGCCCAACGGAGAGGTTGAGCATCAATCCATTTTGAAGGGCAGCCAGAAAAGCGGGAGGCAATTGGCCTTTGAATCGTGGGAACGATTGCGCGAATTGCTGCTCCACTATCAGGTTGAGAAAAACGGCTACCTCTCCCGCGCTTTGCCCTTCAGGGAAAATGCGACGAGTGGCGATTATGACCATCTGGCCCGGGTGCTTGAATGGTCTGCGGGTGGTGATACGACGGAAGGGGACGAGGAGTGAAACCTCAGCGACCCATCCCGCCCGAGACTTTAACTGCGCAGGCGAAAGCGTCGGATCCAGCTATTTCAGCATGGGTGTCGGCCAATGCAGGCTCCGGCAAGACGCACGTACTTTCCCAGCGGGTTATTCGGCTTTTGCTTGGCGACACCGATCCGGCGCGCATCTTGTGCCTGACCTACACGCGCGCGGCGGCGGCCAACATGGCAAATCGCGTTTTCAAGGAACTGGCTGCATGGACCGCGCTGCCCGACGACAAGCTGACGGACGCGATTGCTGCGCTGGAGGGCGCGAGGCCAGGCGCTGCAAAGCTATCGCTCGCGAGGCGCCTTTTCAGCAAGGCACTTGAGACGCCGGGCGGGCTGAAAATCCAGACCATCCACGCATTTTGCGAGTCTGTGCTGCACCAGTTTCCGTTGGAAGCAAACATCGCCGCACATTTCGAGTTGCTTGATTCCAAGATGGAACAAATGCTGCTCGCACAAGCGCGACGCGACCTGATTTCCGGCGCTGCCGACGGTGGCGATCCGGAAATCGCGGAAGCCTTCGCGATGGTTCTGGAGCGCGGAGGCGAGAGTGGCCTTGACGCGTTGCTCGGCGAGATCATCTCCAAGCGTGACGGTTTGCGGCGGTTTATTTCCGCAGCACGCGTGGGGCCTGAGCTAGACGACCGGGCTTTTGAGCCTCTTTTTGAAGAGTTCGGATTTCCTTCGGGAGAGACAGCCGAAAGCATTGCGCAAAGTGTCTGGCCGCTGCCGGGGTTTCCGCGGGATGCGTTCAGCGAGTTTGCGACGATCGCAAACGAAGTGGGCGCGGGGCAGGTGCAGAAAAATATTCTGCCCGACGCGATTGCCGGCTTCAATGAAGCTGATCCGGTGCGCAGAATGCAGCTTCTGGCAAAAGGATTTTTAAAGACGGACGGCCAGCCTTATGCCGAACGCACCTTCACCAAGGCGCTGCAGGCGCGTATGCCAGATGTTATTGAACGTTACGCGGAGGCTGCGCTGGCACTTTCTGCGGCTCGCGACCGGCTGGCCCTGTTCCGCATGTTGGAAGGCACAGCGGCAGCGCTAACTGTCGCCGACAAGCTGATCGAACGGTATGAGAAGCTCAAGAGTGACAAAGGGTTTCTGGACTTCAACGATTTAATTACACGCACAGTTCGATTGCTTGCGCGGCAGGATGTCGGGCCGTGGGTGCAGTATAAGCTGGACAAGGGCATCGACCACATTTTGCTGGACGAAGCGCAGGACACCAGCCCAGAACAGTGGCAGGTGGTGAAAAGCATCGCCGGCGAGTTCTTCTCCGGTCACAGCGCGCGCAACGTGACACGCACGATCTTCGCCGTGGGCGACGAAAAGCAGTCCATCTATTCGTTTCAAGGCGCCGCGCCGGAGAGTTTCGCTGAGTCCGGGCGCGGGTTCGCCCATCTGGTGCGCGACGCCCGACAAGACTTTTCGCCGGTTCGCCTGACGCTCTCGTTTCGCTCCACAAATGATGTTTTGCACGCGGTAGACCGGGTATTCGACCGTGCTGAAACGCGACGTGGGCTCGCTGCCGAAACGATCACCCATAGCGCGTGGCGGCACAACGACCCCGGCTACGTGGAGGTTTGGGAATCGATAGGGGCGCAGCAAGCGGAAGAACCGGAAGATTGGACTAAATCAGTCGATCACGCCAAGGCGCCAGCGGTGCAGCTAGCGACCCAGGTGGCAAATACCATCGCGAAATGGATCGACAGCCAAGAGATAATTGAGGGTCAAGGTCGAAGGTTGACGCCAGGGGATGTTCTTGTGCTGGTTCGCAAACGCGACAGCTTCGTGCACGCTCTTTCGCGCAGCCTAAAGGACCTGGACATAGCAGTGGCCGGTGCGGACAGGCTCAAATTGGTGAGCCATATCGCTGTTCAGGATATGTTGGCGCTTGGGCGCTTCCTGCTGCTACCGCACGATGACCTTTCGCTGGCGGGCATATTGAAAAGCCCGATCTTCGGGTTTGACGAGCAGCGACTTTTTGACATTGCCGCAAGCCGACCGAAAAGGCAGCCACTGATGGCCGCTATGCGGAAAATGGCTGACGAGGCCGCCGATATACGCGCGACGGTCGAGATGCTGGATCGTTGGGCGACGGAGGCTGCGTTTAGGCCGCCGTTCGAATTTTTCAGTGGCGTTCTTCAACGAGATGGCGTGCGCCGCCGCATGATTGCTCGGCTGGGGCATGAGGCGGGCGATATTCTGGACGAGTTTCTAAGCTTCTGTCTGGCGGAAGAACGAACCGGCTTGCCCGGACTGAGCGCGTTTATCGCGACGCTCGAAAGCGCTGGACCGGAAATCAAGCGCGAGATGGACCAGACCCGAAACGAGGTGCGGATAATGACCGTGCACGCCTCCAAGGGTTTGGAAGCGCCCGTGGTTTTTCTGGTGGACAGCGGCAGTGCACCCTTCTCGGATCACCATTTGCCGCGGCTGATGCCGTTTCGGCCATCGGGCGATTTGCGCAATGTGCAGGGCTACCTTTGGCGTTCGGATATTGAGGTGAAAAACAGTGTCACCACCGGCATTCGCGACCGGTTGCGTGACCTTGCTGACGATGAATATAGGCGCTTGCTGTATGTGGGCATGACGCGCGCCGAGGACAGGCTGATCGTTTGCGGCTACCACGGCAAGCGGGATCAAGCGCAGGGCGTATGGCATCGGCTCGTTATGGAAGCGCTTGCCGGGGATGTTTCCAGCACAAGCGTGCCGCATCCGGTCGCCGAGGGCGAAGTGATACGCTATCGCGTGACGGATGTTTCGCAGCAACCGATTGTGGCGGCAGAGGCACCGGATGCCGCGCGCAAGGAAGAGCAGCCACCAGCAATCGCGCCGCTCCCGCGTCCAGAAGTTTTGCCACGTCCGCTCTCGCCGTCTGGAGCGGCGGCGTTGATCGAGCCTGTGGTCGAGGCCGGAAAGGACACGCGCTCGCCTGTATTTGATCCCGAGGGTATCACGTCTTTTGCAGCGGCACGCGGGTCAGCCATGCACCGCATGCTCCAGACGTTGCCTGATCTGGCAAGGGATGAGCGCGCGGACGCGGCGGGTCGTTTCCTGTCGTTGTTTGCAGCAGATTGGCCGGAAGCCGAGCGCGCAAAAGCTTGGGAATCCGTGGAAGCCATACTGAACGATGCGGTTTATGCGCCGCTCTTTGCCGAGGGGTCGCGCGCAGAGGTCGCAATAGCGGGGACGTTGCACATACAAGGCAAGGAGCGCTTTGTTTCGGGTAAAATCGACCGGCTCGCGGTAACACCCGAAGCCGTGCAAATCGTTGATTTCAAGACAAACCGCCCTGCGCCAGTTGCGCTGGGACAGGTTCCTGACGCGTATATTCTGCAACTTGCTCTCTATGCAGAGTTGCTTAAGCCGCTCTATCCGGGCCGCGTGATAAGGGCGGCGCTGGTCTTTACGGACGCTCCGAGGCTAATCGAGGTTCCTGAAACGAAGCTTGCCTCCGCGCTTGCCCGACTCACTCAAGCGTGACACAAGATCGACTTGAACGGCGGGTTCGCAACCACCACATTTGGTAATAACATCCAATTTCGAGAGGATTTCAGCATGGCCACCGTCAAGGTAGACAAGAACAATTTCAAGGCCGATGTGCTCGACGCCAAAGAGCCGGTAGTGGTTGATTTCTGGGCGGAATGGTGCGGTCCTTGCAAGATGATCGGCCCATCGCTGGAAGAAATCGCCAATGAACTCGGTGGCAAGGCGAAGGTCGCCAAGCTGAACATTGACGAGAATCCGGAGCTTGCGGCGCAATTTGGTGTGCGCTCGATCCCGACTCTGATGATTTTCAAAGGCGGCGAAGTTGCCGACATCAAGGTTGGCGCGTTGCCCAAGACAGCGCTTTCTCACTGGATCAATGGTGCGATCGTTTGATTGTCGATTGAACGAACAAGAAAAGCCCGGCCAAGCGCCGGGCTTTTTGTTTTACGCTGGCGGGGTGCCGTTTTCGGCCAAAACCTGTCCCGCGAGATAGAGCGAGCCGCATATCAATATGCGCGGCGCGGTTTCGCGAATGTCCCAAGTGTCACGAAGCAGCATAAGCGCATTGGCGACAGAGTTGACCGGTTCGGCCGACAGATCCGCAGCCCGCGCCCGCGCAGCCAGTTCTGCATTCGGAACACTGGCTTCGCTCATCGTGACCGGCACGGTGTAGACATGGCGCGCCATGCCGTGAAAGGCACGAAAATAGCCCGTTTGGTCCTTGGTGTTGATCATGCCGGAAATGAGGAAAAGCGGGCGCGGTTGCTTTTCTTCCAGTTCGGCCAGTGCTTCGGCGACGACCGTACCCGCGCCGGGATTGTGCCCACCATCGACCCACAGTTCTGCGCCCAACGGCAGCAAATCTACCAGCTTGCCAGAGGTTAGCCGTTGCATTCTGCCGGGCCATTCGACGCTTGTCATAGCGCGATCAGCATCGTCTGCGCCGACATCGAACCCAGCGGCGCGCACCGCTGCGATGGCCGCCGCCGCGTTGGCATATTGATGGCGCCCCAGAAGACGTGGCCGGGTCAGGTCCATTAGTCCAGTCTCGTCCTGATAAATCATCCGACGGTTTTCTTCGTAGGCGAAGAAATCTTGCCCATATACCCACAAGGGGCAGTTCAGCCGCTCGGCGCGATCCACCAAGACTGCTTCGGCTTCATCATGATCCTGCTGTCCGATAACAACCGGATAGCCGGGCTTGATGATGCCAGCCTTTTCGGAAGCGATGAGTTCAACCCGGTCGCCGAGATAGGCTTCGTGATCCATTGAGATCGGCATGATGAGGGATACTGCTGGCTCACGAATGACGTTGGTCGCATCAAAGCGCCCGCCGAGCCCGACCTCGATGATGGCTACATCCGCCGGGTGTTCGGAAAACAGCAGGAAGGTTGCTGCCGTCAGAATCTCGAAAACGGTTATGGTCTGGCCGTCATTAACCTTGGCAATCCGTTGAATTGCATCTGCAAGCACGTCGTCCGCGACGAGTTTACCGCCATTCGACGTGCCAAGCCGATAACGCTCATGCCAGTTCACCAGATGCGGCGAGGTGTGGACATGCACCCTGTAGCCTGCCTCTTCGAGCAATGCGCGCGAAAAGGCGGCGGCAGAACCTTTGCCGTTGGTTCCGGCAATGTGGATCACCGGCGGCAGGCGATCTTGCGGATTTCCAAGTTTTTCCAGCAAGCGGGAGATGCGATCCAGCGAAAGGTCGAACCCCTTCGGGTGAAGCGCCATAAGGCGCTCGATCTCGCGGTCAGCGGCCTTTTGTGTCGTCACGATTTCTTGCCTTGCAAAGCGCTGCCCAGAATATCCTCAAGCGCCGGGTCTTTTCTCAGCCTTTACCTTGGCGGGCGGGAGAATTTCCGGCTCGATTGCGGCAGGTTCTGACGCCTTCATGAGAATCTTGAGCAGTCGCGCGATGGTGGCCTTCAATTCAAGGCGGGACACGACCATGTCGACCATGCCGTGTTCCATCAGATATTCAGCGCGCTGGAAGCCTTCCGGTAGTTTCTCGCGGATGGTCTGCTCGATCACGCGCGGACCGGCAAAACCAATTAGTGCGCCCGGTTCCGCGATATGAACATCGCCGAGCATTGCGTAGGAGGCGGTAACGCCACCCGTTGTCGGATTGGTTAGAACCACGATGTAAGGCAAGCCCGCTTCCTTGAGCCGATCCACCCCGACAGTGGTGCGCGGAAGCTGCATGAGCGAAAGGATGCCTTCCTGCATGCGTGCGCCACCCGAAGCCGCGAACAGCACCAGCGGGCGCTTTTTTTCGAGTGCAGTTTCAAAGGCGCGGATGATAGCTTCGCCTGCAGCCATGCCGAGCGAGCCGCCCATGAAGGCGAAATCCTGCACTGTCGCGACAATGGGCAGGCCTTCGATGGAGCCAAGACCGCTGACGATTGCGTCTTCCATTCCGGTCTTGGACTTTGCGTCCTTCAGGCGGTCTGTATAACGCTTTTCATCGCGAAACTTGAGGGGGTCGAGCGCCACTTTCGGGTTTTCGATGAGGTCATATTTGCCGCCATCGAAGAAGAAACGAAGCCGTTCCTTCGCTGCAATCTTCATGTGGTGGCCGGATGCCGGAATAACCCACTGATTGCTCTCAAGGTCTTTGTGAAAAACCATCTCGCCGCTCTCGGGATCCTTGATCCAGAGGTTGTCCGGCATATCGCGCCGGCCAAGCATCGAGTTGATTTTTGGGCGAACGTAGTTGGTTATCCAGTTCATCGCGCGATCCCTTGGGTCGTCGTGAAAAATGTTATGCGAACTAGGCAGTCTCAAGGCGTGCTGCACGCACGCCCTGTGCGAGGCCGTTGACCAGAGTTACGACAGCTTCCGCCGGGTCTGCCGTGTGCTCGCCGTTCGGTCCAAGCACATTGGCAATCGCGTTTACGATGGCCGTGCCGACGACAACACCGTCCGCCGAAGCGCCGATTGTGCGCGCCTGCTCCGCCGTTTTGACGCCGAAACCGACACAAACAGGCAGATCAGTATGCGCCTTGATGCGTTTCACCGCATCTGAAACCTTGGCGGTGTTTGCAAGCGCCGAGCCGGTGATGCCGGTCATCGAGACGTAATAAACGAAGCCGGACGTGTTCTCCAAAACCTTCGGCAAGCGCTTGTCATCAGTCGTCGGCGTCGCCAGGCGGATGAAATTGATGCCGGCTTTGATCGCGGGCACGCAAAGCTCATTGTCCATTTCTGGCGGCAGGTCCACGACGATCAGGCCATCGATACCGGACTGCTTTGCATCGGCAAGAAAACGATCCACACCGTAGATATAGATGGGGTTGTAATAACCCATCATCACGATGGGGGTTTCGTCATCGGTTTTGCGAAATTCACGCGCCATTTTCAGCGTCTTTGCCAGTGTCTGCCCGCTTTTCAATGCGCGCAGGCCTGCGGCCTGAATAGCAGGGCCGTCGGCCATCGGGTCTGAGAAGGGCATTCCAAGCTCGATAATGTCCGCGCCCGCCTTTGGCAGAGCTTGCATCACCTTGAGCGAGGTTTCGTAATTTGGATCTCCACCCATGAAATAGGTGACGAGAGCGGGACGTCCCTCGGCCTTGATTTTTGCCATGCGGCGGTCGATGCGGGTGTCGGTCATGTCAGATCTCCATCCCCATCATGCCCGCGACGGTATGGACATCCTTGTCTCCGCGACCGGAGAGGTTGACCACGATTATCTGGTCCTTGCCCATAGTGGGTGCCAATTTTACGGCTTGAGCGATTGCGTGTGCCGATTCCAGCGCCGGAATAATGCCCTCAACCTTGGTGGTGAGCTTGAAGGCTTCGAGCGCTTCGTCGTCGAGGATCGGCACGTATTCAACGCGGCCGGTGTCTCGCAGCCACGAATGTTCGGGGCCGACGCCGGGATAGTCCAGACCTGCGGAGATCGAATGACCGTCAAGAATCTGGCCGTCCTCGTTTTGGAGCAGATAGGTGCGGTTGCCGTGCAGAACGCCGGGGCGGCCCGCATTCATCGAAGCGCAGTGCTCGATACCATCAAGACCGCGACCACCGGCTTCGACGCCGATTATGCGAACATCCTTGTCGTCAAGGAATGGATGGAACAGGCCGATTGCGTTGGAACCTCCGCCCACCGCGGCGATGATCGCATCCGGCAGACGGCCTTCCAGCTCAAGCATCTGCGCACGGGCTTCCGAGCCGATCACGGACTGAAACTCACGTACCAGTTCTGGATAAGGGTGCGGGCCCGCGGCGGTGCCGATCAAATAATAAGTGTCTTCGACGTTCGTAACCCAGTCGCGGAGCGCCTCGTTCATCGCGTCTTTCAGTGTGCCGTGACCGGCAGAAACGGGCTTCACTTCTGCGCCGAGCAACTTCATGCGGAAGACGTTTGGCTTCTGACGCTCGACGTCGGTCGCACCCATGTAAACGACACAGGGAAAGCCGAACCGGGCCGAAACAGTCGCCGAAGCAACGCCGTGCTGACCGGCTCCCGTTTCCGCAATAATGCGCTTCTTTCCCATGCGCTTGGCGAGCAGGATTTGGCCAAGGCAATTGTTGATCTTATGCGAACCGGTGTGGTTCAGGTCTTCGCGCTTGAAGTATACCTTCGCGCCACCGAGATGGCGGGTCAGACCTTCCGCAAAGTAGAGCTTTGAGGGCCGACCGGCGTAATAGTTGGAAAGCGCGCTTAGCTCAGCCTTGAATTCCGGGTCGTCCTTGGCCTCGTTCCAGTGCCGCTCAAGATCAAGGATCAACGGCATGAGCGTTTCGGCCACGAAGCGACCACCGAAAATGCCGAACATGCCCTGTTCGTCAGGACCTGTGCGGAATGAATTTGGCTGGACGGTCTCGTTCATTCTTGCTTTTCCTTGGCCGGCAACCGGCTCGCGGGATACCGCTTATCCTTTTCCCGCATCGAATGTAAACACTCTCAAACAACGCTTTGCGCACTCGCACGTCGCACAGCGGCAAAAAAGGCGGCAATAAGCGCAGGATCCTTTACGCCCGGCGTTCTTTCCACGCCGGATGAAATGTCGAGGCCGGGAGGATTGGTCATACGCAGCGCCTCCGCGACATTTTCAGAATTAATGCCGCCCGACAGCAGGTAATCCAGTCCAGCCGGAAGCTTGGAAAGCAAGGTCCAGTCGAATGAAACGCCATTGCCGCCGGGTAGCTGTGAACCGGCTGGCGGCTTGGCATCAAACAAGAAGCGATCTGCGATGCCTTTAAACGGCGCGATCCTGTTCAGGTCATCAGCGGTGCTGATGGCAAGCGCCTTCATAACTGGAAGGCCAAAACGCTGTTTGATTTCGCCGATGCGTTCCGGCGCTTCCTTGCCGTGAAGCTGCAGCATATCCGGCTTCACGGTCGAAATGATGCGCTCAAGTTCGCTGTCGGTCGCATCGACCGTTACAGCAACAGCGTTGGCGCGCCCGATTGCAGCCTGCCGCAAGCGGCCCGCATCTTCGGGGGCGATATTACGCGGGCTTTTGGGGAAGAAGATGAAGCCGACATGGCTGGCACCGCCGTCAAGCGCTGCCGCGACCGACTTTTCCGTATTCAATCCGCAAATCTTGATGTCCATGAAGGGCAGATAGTGCGAGATGGCTGCAAAGTCGAGGCATTCAATCAAAAGCGATTGCTTGCAAAGCAGCGCCGTTGCGCTTCAGCCATGACCGGCAGCGCTCGGTATCGGGGCACAGCTCGGTGCATACTTTCCAGAAACGCGGCGAGTGGTTCATCTCCTTGAGATGGGCCACCTCATGCGCGACGAGGTAATTGATGACCGCCTGCGGCGCCATCATGATGCGCCACGAAAAAGAGAGATTACCTTCCGATGAGCACGAACCCCAACGGCTCGACGTATCCTTGAAACGGATCGATTTTGCACGCTTGCCAAGCGTCATGGTGTGCTTGGCAACAAGCGCTTCGATCTCGCGCTTGGCTTCGCGCTTAAGGAAATCCGAGATACGGCGCGGGAGATGGCGGCGGTCGCCGTGAACCACGATCAAAGGTCCGCGCTCGTCCTGTTCAATGCTGACTATGCCACGCGCCGCCGGTTCGTGAACGATCAGGTGCGGAACGCCGCGTATCGGCACCTTGATGCCTGGTCGCACCTGCGGACGATCCGGAACCTTCGCCAGCCTCTGCTCAAGCCAGCCTTGATGGCGAAACAGGAAGCGCTCAACCTCATTGCCGGGCACGCCGGGCGGTACGGTTATGCGAAGTCCGCGCCCGCCCGCGTCGATACGAAGCGTCAGGCGTCGTGCGCGGTCGTTCTGTACGATCTTGAGTGGCAATGTGCGGCCAGCAACCTCGTGCTCCCGCTCAATCGGCAGGGCGGGCTGGGGCGCGCGCTTGAGAAAGCCAAACATACAGTCAGTGATTGCTGATTCGGAGCCAAATGCGAAGGGCCTCCGAAATGGAGGCCCTGCTCAAATGGGTAGCGCGTTGACCACTTTCCAGTGATCGGATGCGGGTTACGGTCGCCAGATACTGGGCTTCAGACCTTTTCCCACCCGTTCACTTTTCCGGCACGGAAGATGGCGTCGATCAGCTTCTGGTTCTTTACAGAATTTTCCAGCGTGAACACTTCGCCGCTACCGCCCTGCGCCACTTTTGCAAATGTCTCGATCTCGTAGCGGTACTGCTGTGCGCCGGGGAAGCGCCAAACCTGGGCTTCCGTGTGGCGCTGGTTGTGCAGTTCGACGCGGTGATGGTCATAAACACCAGCGTTAAAAGGCGCAGATACCTCAATATATCCTTTGTCTCCGTGGAAGACCATGAATTGACGCGCGGCCAGCTGCGTTGCGACATAGAACGAGAGTTCAAAATCACCGAAATCTGCGCGAATTGACGAGTAAGTATCCGTCTTGAACTTCTTATCTCGCTCGACCGTCGCCTGGACGCGCTTGGGTTCCTTTCCAGTCACGAAGCGCGTGCCGACGGTGGGGTAAACACCAATATCGAGCAACGCTCCGCCGCCAAGCTCAACCTTGTTGCGCATATTGTTTGGATCGACGTTGAAGTAGGTGAAGGCGCCCTGCACATGTTTCAGCGTGCCGATAGCCCCTGACTGAACAAGCTCGCGCACCTTCAGCCATTGCGGGTGGTATGTGACCATGAACGCTTCACACACCAATACCTTCTTTTTGTTGCGAAGCTTGATCAGCGGCGCGATGTCTTTCGCATCCAGCGCCAAGGGCTTTTCGACCAGAACATGCTTGCCTGCCTCAATTGCCTTTGCAGTCCACTCGACGTGCTGGGAGGTGGGAAGCGGAATATACACGCCGTCCACCTGATCAGACGCGAGCAACTCCTCATAAGAGCCGAATGCGTGACGAGCACCGAAATGCGCCGTCAGCTTTTTAGCTTTGGAGAGATCACGACTGGCGATTGCAGCGAGAACGCTGCCTTCGGCTTCTACAATTGCCGGTATCAACTGCTCGCGCGCAATCTTGGCAGTCGACAAAACACCCCAACGAAACATCCGCACCTCCTCAAGAATTAGGTCGGTGCGGACATTTGCTGGAATTGCGCTGCGGTGCAAGCCGGCTAGTCGCCGTATGGTACCCAGACGTTCTTGATCTCGACCGCGCGGCGCAGGAAGGTGTCGTTGTGAGCGTCAGATGTCCAATCGATTGCGCGGCCATTGCTGGTCCATACGCGCTTGAGATTTCCGACCGACTCGACTTCTGCGTAAGTGCATGTGTCAGCCTCTGCAACAACCCAAAGACCATCGACGTCATCATGCTTGGCGAGCACCGCCGTAAGCTCAGACGGATAACCCGTAACAATGTTGATCGCACCTGCCGGAATATCCGAATACTCGATCACCTCGTAAAGTCCTGTAGCGACCAGAGGCGAACGCGCAGACGGCACGGCGACAACGGTGTTGCCCATCGCAAGAGCCGGCGCGACCATTGAGATGAGTCCGAGCAACGGCGCATCATCGCCTGGCACGACACCTAGAACACCGACCGGCTCATTGAGTGCAAGCGTAACGGCGCGCGATGGTGGCTGATGAACGCGACCCTCGAACTTGTCAGACATGCCCGCGTGATAGAACAAACGCTCAATTGAAAGGTCCACTTCAGCGCGTGCAGCCTGCGGGGCAGCGCCGGTCAACTGCGCGAGGCGCGCGGCAAATTCAGCCGCACGGCCTGAAAGATTTTCGGCGAAGTAATACAGCACTTGCGCGCGATTGTAGGCCGTGGCTTCTCCCCACGCCTTGCAGGCACGCGCTGCTGCTACTGCATCGCGAATGTCTTTGCGATTTCCCTGTCCAGACTCGCCGGCGAGCTTCCCCTTCTTATCCAGAACGGGGAACGAATAATTGCCATCGGGGCGAACCTGCTTGCCGCCGATGAAAAGCTTGGCAGTGCGGTCGATTGAGAGAATATCGTAGTCGCCCTGACGCTGGAAACCTGCTTTCGATGCGGGCTTTATCTCGGCACCCGGCGCAGCCTTCGGCGCAAGATATTCCAGCATGCCTTCGCGCCCGCCTTCGCGGCCAAAGCCGCTTTCGCGATAGCCACCAAAGCCACAAGCGGCATCGAACATGTTTGTGCCGTTGATCCACACCACGCCAGCCTTCAACTGTGGAGCGACATGCAGCGCAACATTGATGTTTTCGCTCCAGATCGACGCGGCGAGGCCATAGCGTGTGTTGTTGGCGATCTCGATGGCCTCATCCTGATTGCGGAAGGTCATTGTCGCGAGAACGGGACCGAAGACCTCCTCTTGCGCGAGAATGTTGGAAGGGGAAACGCCAGTCGCCAGCGTTGGCAGCACGAAGTAGCCGGAAGATGGCAGGGTGAAATCCGGTTGCCAGCAATCCGCACCCTGCGCCGCACCCTCAGACACAAGGCCCTTCACGCGTTCAAGCTGGGTTTTGTCCACCAACGGACCAATGTCAGTGTTCTTGTCGAGTGGAGCGCCCACGCGCAGTCGCGACATGCGCTGTTTGACTTTTGCAATCAGCGCGTCGGCAACGCTTTCCTGTACGAGCAGACGCGATCCCGCGCAGCATACCTGACCCTGATTGAACCAGATGCCATCGACCAGCCCTTCGACAGCGCTGTCAAGATCGGCGTCCTCGAACACGATGAAGGCCGATTTACCGCCAAGCTCAAGGGAGAGTTTCTTGCCCGAACCGGCAGTCTCCCTGCGGATGATCTTCCCGACTTCCGATGAGCCGGTAAATGCAATCTTGTCTATACCCGGCTGATTGACGATCGCCTCGCCTGTTTCAGGTCCACCCGGAACGATATTGATCACGCCTTTCGGCACACCGGCGCGCTCACAGATTTCCGCGAACAGGATCGCCGTGAGCGGCGTAAACTCCGCTGGCTTGAGCACGACAGTGCAGCCGGCGGCAAGCGCGGGCGCAATCTTCCACGCCAGCATCAATAGTGGGAAATTCCAGGGAATGATCTGGCCAACGACACCAACGGCCTTCTGGTCGGGAAATTCCTTGTCGAGCGTCTGCGCCCAACCCGCGTGATAAAGGAAGTGGCGGATGGCGAGCGGCACGTCCACATCGCGGCTTTCGCGGATCGGCTTGCCGTTGTCGACAGATTCGAGCACGGCGAGCAGGCGCTGGTGGCGCTGCATTCCACGTCCGATTGCGTAAAGCACCTTGGCGCGGTCAAAGCCCGAGGAGGCGGACCATTTCGGAAGCGCTTTCTGAGCCGCAGCTACGGCGGCATCTACATCGGCCTTGCTGGCCTCGGATACCTTGGTCAGCACCTTGCCGGTGGCGGGATCGCGTGTTTCGAAGGTCTTGCCATCCGAGGCAGCGCGCCACTCGCCTGCAATGTAGAGCGATTTGCTGAAATCACGCGAGCCGAGCCAGAGGTCAGCTTCTTCCCGGCTTTCAGGGGCCGGGCCATATTCCATTGCGTGGAAGCGTTCGAGAATATTCATGATCCGAACTCCCCCTAAGCCAGCGCGTGACGATGATTGGCCGAATAGTGGCCTGTGACGTGATGCTCAAGCTGGCGTTCAATGTCAGTGAGCAGGCTCGATGCGCCGAAACGCAATAACTCAGGCTCTAGCCACGGACGTCCGAGTTCTTCCTTGATGAGCACGAGCCAGTCGAGTGCAGCCTTGGCAGTGGAGATGCCACCAGCGGGCTTGAAGCCGATCATATAGCCCGTTTCCTCGAAATAGGCCCGTATAGCGCGCACCATTGCGAGGCCGACCGGAAGCGTTGCGTTTACACTTTCCTTGCCGGTCGAGGTTTTGATGAAGTCAGCGCCGGCCATCATGGCCACCATCGAAGCGAGCGTTACGTTGCGCAAAGTTGCGAGGTCGCCAGTTCCGAGAATGACTTTAAGGTGCGCATTACCGCAGGCCGCGCGCATAGCCGCGATTTCATCGTAGAGTTCCTGCCACTTGGCCTCGTAAACAAGACCGCGCTTGATCACCACGTCGATCTCATCTGCGCCGTCATTCACTGACGCTTCGATTTCTTTCAGCCTTGTGTCCAGCGGTGCGAGGCCGTGCGGAAACGCGGTGGAAACGGCAGCAACGTGAATGCCGGAGCCCTTCAAGGCTTGAGCGGCAGTTGCGACGAAGGGGTGATATACACAGACGGCGGCGGGGCGCACTGGCGTCGAACCCAGCCCAAGGCCAATGCTTATGTCACGCCGCAGCGGTTGCAATGCTTTCGCACAGAGGCGGCGAATGCGCTCGTCCGTGTCGTTGGAATTAAGCGATGTCAGGTCCATGACCGCCAGCGCGCGCAGTAGCCACGCTGCTTGATTATCGCCCTTGATCGAGCGGCGCTTAGCCATCGTCTGTACGCGGCGCTCCAACGCTGAGCGATTGACGTTGCGCATGGATTCCACGAACCCGATATCGAGCTTCATGCCCGGATTTCGGGCAATTCCGTGCCCGGTATGCGCTGGCGTATTGGCGGGGGCTGGTGCGACCTCGTTCTTTAACGGCGGCGCCTCTACCGACTTGCGAATGGGAATCTGCGGCAGGTCAGTTACGTCGGCCTCGGCTGGCTGCGCTTTGCCTTTCATGGAGGGCATCCTCGTCGTTTCCGCTGGAGGCCGAATTATTATGAGCACAACCGCGCCAGCACAAGACTAGTCACACCGACGCAACGCAATTCTTATTTCATTGCGACGAATTGTTTCGGGTGAGCGGCCCTGCTGATTTAGACGTGCTGGCCGCCGTTAATGTGGATCTCGGCGCCGTTAACATAAGACGATTGGCCTGAGCACAGGAAATAAATGATGTCAGCAACCTCTGCTGTTGAACCGAGGCGGCGCAGGGGAATGCCTTCAACGATCTTATCCGTGCCGGGGGAGAGGATCGCGGTGTCGATTTCGCCCGGCGCAATGGCATTAACCCGAATGCCGTGCGGCCCAAAGTCAGCTGCCATTTCGCGCGTAAGTGAGCCAAGCGCTGCCTTTGAAGTTGCATAAGCGGTTCCGGCGAATGGGTGCACGCGCGTACCCGCGATGGATGTGACGTTGACGATTGAGCCTTTGGCTAAGGCGAGTTCCTTGAACAATCCACGCGCCAGCATGATAGGGGCGAAGAAATTCACCTGAAACACATCGCGCCAGACATGCATCGGCGTATCGATGGAGTTCATGCGCCCGTCGCCGCTCGATAATTTGGGGGAAATGCCTGCATTGTTGACCAGCGCGGTAAGCTGCCCACCATTTGTTTCAAGACGGTGGCGAATTTCCGAAACCGCGACACCCACGTCTTCCGGGTCGGCGAGGTCAACCTTTATGTGATCTTCCGGTCCGGCAGGCCAGGGGCAGTTTTCGGCAAATGGCTGGCGCGAGCAGGTGATAACCCTCCAGCCTTCGCGCGAGAAACGCTTGACGGTGGCGTGGCCGATGCCACGGCTGGCACCCGTGAGGACCAATGTCTTGCGCTGATCAGAACCCGTCATTGCAATCTCCCGACCGGCCAAATCCTGCCAGCTAGACTCCGATTTAGCGCAACGGACAAACAAAACAACTGTGGCAATAAAAAATGGCGCGCCGATTCCGCTTCAAAAGCGATGTGTAGCCGTATTTATTGCGCGCATGGCATTCACATTCAGACAGTTGCAGTTTTTCGTGGCGGTGGCCGAGCAGGGTACGGTCTCGGGCGCTGCGCAGGCACTGTCGATTTCACAATCCTCCGTAACCGAGGCAATCAAGGAACTGGAAGCAGACCTCGGCGTGGCGCTGTTCGAGCGGCATCCGCGTGGGCTGAATATCACCCACCAGGGACACCAGTTTCTGCGCCATGCGACGAAAATCCTGACCGGCGTTTCTGATGCACGCAGGGCGTTTTCCGGCGAGGCGGCTGAGCGTGGTGGGCATCTGCATCTCGGTGTAACCTCACTGGTTGCAGGCTATGTCCTATCGGACTTGCTGGCGCGCTATCGCCGCGCGTTTCCGGGAGTGCAGGTTTCCGCAGTCGAGGACAATGGCGACTATCTCGAACATCTTCTGATCGGTGGGGAACTCGATGTTGCCGTTATGGTGATTTCCAACCTGCGCGACCGCATGGCGTTGCAGGCGGAAATCATCGAGGTATCGCCTTATCGCCTGTGGCTGCCGCTTGGTCATCATCTGGCCGGAGCTGAGATCATAAATTTGCAGGACCTCGCCTCTGAGCCGCTGATTATGCTCACCATAGACGAGATCGAGGAGAATACCGGAAAGCTGCTCGCCGCGCTCGGCACAAAGCCACATGTCGCGTTTCGCACGCGTTCTGTGGAAGCTGTTCGCAGTCTCGTTGCAACCGGCGCGGGTGTCGCACTTCTGCCGGACCTTGTGTACCGTCCCTGGTCGTTGGAAGGCGACCGTATCGAATCTCGCGATATTTCCGGCACGCTGCCAGTGGTGCAGGTTGGCATGGTTTGGCGGCGCGGGTCGGGCCTTACACCGACGGCCCGCGATTTTATTTCCATCGCACAAGGTCAACGCACCATCCGCCAACGCTGAGGTATCGGAAATTCCGATATCGGCGTTCTTGTAAATGAATTTGCGAATGGTCTGAAATCGAAGCAACTTTCAATCAGGGATTTTAACCGCCGATGGAGAGCGGCCCTGCAATGGGAGATGTCACGATGCAAGCGTTCATGAAAACATGCACTGCGCTCGCGCTCATTTTGAGCTTCACGGCCCATGCGGGCGCGCAGATCAAGGAAATAGGCAAGGCCGAAGGGCAGGTCACAATCGTTGCGTGGCCGGGCTATATCGAGCGCGGCGAAACTGACAAGAATTTCGACTGGGTGACCAAGTTCGAGCAGGCCAGCGGGTGTAAGGTCAACGTCAAGACCGCCAATACATCCGACGAAATGGTCGCGCTCATGAATGAGGGCGGTTTCGATCTCGTCACCGCGTCGGGCGATGCGTCGCTGCGGCTCGTTGCCGGCAAGCGCGTTCAGCCGATCAATGTTGATCTCATCAAGAGCTGGCCAAATGTCGACGACCGCCTCAAGAATGCGCCTTGGCATACGGTCGATGGTGTACACTACGGCGTACCCTACATGTGGGGTCCGAACGTTCTGATGTACAACACGAACGTGTTCAAGGAAGCACCGACAAGCTGGAAGGTCGTGTTCGAGCCGATGGACCTGCCGGATGGTAAGCCGAATGCCGGACGCGTGCAGGCTTACGACGGCCCGATCCACATTGCCGATGCTGCGCAATATCTGATGGCGCATAAACCGGAACTCGGCATCAAGAGCCCGTATGAACTCAACGAAGATCAATATAAGGCCGCGCTTGATTTGCTGCGCGAACAGCGCAAGCTCGTTGGCCGCTATTGGCATGATGCGTTTATCCAGATCGATGACTTCAAGAATGAAGGCGTGGTTGCGTCGGGATCTTGGCCGTTCCAGGTGAATCTGCTGAAGGGCGAGAAGCAGCCTGTCGGCTCGACGTTCCCTGAAGAGGGCGTAACTGGATGGGCCGACACCACCATGATGAGCGTGGATTCCGCCAATCCGAACTGCGCCTATATGTGGATGGAACATACGCTTTCCTCCAATCTCCAGAGCGACCTTTCGGTGTGGTTCGGGGCTAACCCATCCGTGCCTGCGGCCTGCACAGACGGCAGTGGCCAACAGACCAAGGAAGGTTGCTCCGCAAATGGTTTCGACAATTTCGACAAGGTTCATTTCTGGACGACGCCCACAACCAAGTGCGCAAGCCAGAATGATGCCTGCGTTCCCTACTACCGTTGGGTGTCCGACTATATCGGCGTGATTGGCGGCCGCTGATCCGGCGCGGCCACCTCGCATAACAGCGGGGTGGCCCGCCGAGACTTCGATGAAACAAATTGCGCTTATGAGTGCGATATCGCTATCGCGCTGACTAACGCTTGAACAGGGAATCCGGATGGTTTCCGCGGTATCTTTTCAAAAAGTGTCCCGGCATTTCGGCTCGGTCAAAGCCGTGGATGCGGTCGATCTGGACATCGAGCCGGGCGAATTTTTCGCGATGCTTGGCCCGAGCGGATCTGGCAAAACGACGTGCCTGCGATTGATTGCAGGTTTCGAGCAGCCAACGTCGGGCGCTATTTCGATCTTTGGCGAGCGCGCGGAAGGCGTGCCGCCTTACCGCCGCAATGTGAATACGGTGTTTCAGGACTACGCGCTGTTTCCGCACCTCAACGTGCTGGACAATGTAGCCTATGGCCTGATGGTCAAAGGCATTGGCCGCGCTGAACGGCTCAAGGCGGCGGAAGACACTTTGGCACTGGTGCGCCTACCCGGATATGGCAGCCGCATGCCGGGTCAGCTTTCCGGCGGGCAGAGACAGCGTGTGGCGCTGGCGCGTGCGCTGGTTAATCGACCCAAGGTTCTGCTGCTGGATGAACCACTCGGCGCGCTCGACCTGAAGCTGCGCGAAAACATGCAGGAGGAACTGAAGCTTCTGCAAAAGTCGCTCGGCGTGACGTTTATCTTCGTGACCCACGATCAGGGCGAGGCGCTTTCAATGGCTGACCGGGTGGCTGTCTTTAATGATGGTCACATCATGCAGATCGGCACTCCACACGACATTTACCAGCGCCCAGCCTCTCGCTTCGTCGCTGATTTTGTTGGGTCATCAAATGTATTGCCGCCCGAATTCGTGAAGTTGCATTCCGGTCAGATGCGCTGGGCAAGTCTTAGACCCGAGGCAATTCGTGTGAAGAGAGAGCAGGATGCGAATGGCATTCCCGCAGATGTCGTTGCGCTGAATTATCTGGGCGCATCGACCCGCATTGCGCTCGATGTCAATGGTTTGCGACTGCACGCGATGATACCGGCTGGCCAGCCGCTTCCCGAACAGGGCGAGCGCGTAACGATCAGCTTCAATCGCGAGCAGATTCACTTGATGGATGGCGAGGCATGAGCACCTCTGCCGCCATCGCTTCGACGAGCGCCGTATTGCCACGGCGGGGTGGCGTGTTGAATGCGTTGTCCGATGCGTTCTGGCGCAATCCGCGGCTACTTCTGTTCCTGATGCTGGCGCCGCCGGTTCTGTGGCTCGGCGTTGTTTACCTCGGCTCGCTGTTTGCGCTGCTGCTGCAAAGTTTCTTTTCGATTGATGAGTTCTCCGGACTGATCAACCGGGAGTTCACGCTCAAGACCTACGGCGAGCTGCTCCTTCCTTCCAATATGGACATAATGATCCGCACGGTCGTGATGGCGGCATCGGTGACAATTGCGTCGGCGATCGTGGCTTTTCCGATCGCCTATTTCGCGGCGCGCTATGCGCGCGGCAAATGGAAGGCGCTGTTCTATCTTGGCGTGATGCTGCCGCTATGGTCCAGCTATCTGGTGAAGGTCTATGCATGGAAGTTGATCCTCGCAAAGGAGGGCATCCTCACATGGGCGCTCGACAAGCTGCACCTCACATGGCTGCTTGACGCATGGCTTTCGTTGCCGGTCGTTGGTGGCAACTCGCTGTCTGTGTCGTTCACCGGCACATTCATTGTATTCGTGTATGTCTGGCTGCCGTTCATGATTTTGCCGATACAGGCGGCGCTTGAACGCGTTCCGGGAAACCTGATCGAGGCTTCGGCAGACCTTGGTGCTTCACCTGCACAGACGTTTCGAAACGTATTGTTCCCGCTCGCGCTCCCGGGGATCATCGCCGGATCGATCTTCACATTCTCGCTGACGCTCGGCGATTACATCATCCCGCAGATCATCGGGAACTCGCAATATTTCATCGGGCAGGCTGTGTATTCGTTGCAAGGCACGGCAGGGAATATTCCGCTCGCCGCCGCTTTCACGGTGGTGCCAATCGTGGTGATGGGAATCTATCTCTGGATGGCCAGACGCATGGGGGCTTTCGATGCGCTCTGATCGCAACAGCTCCGCACCGATTGCGCTCAAGATTGCTGCGGCTGCGGGATTGCTTTTCCTGCATATTCCGCTGCTGCTGATCTTTGTCTATGCCTTCACGACCGAGGAAAAGAGCTATCAGTGGCCGCCCCCTGGCTTAACCGCCAAATGGTTCGCGGTGACATGGAACAGGCCAGACGTATGGGAAGCGCTGGCGCTTTCGCTGAAGGTCGCGGCCATCTCCACGCTGATTGCCATCATCCTCGGCACGCTGTGCGCCGCAGCCGTGAGTCGGTCGAAGTTCTTCGGACGTGAGACGATCTCGCTTCTGGTAATTCTGCCGATTGCGCTGCCTGGAATCATTACCGGTATATCGCTGCGTTCGGCGTTCAGCCTGATGAACATTCCATTCTCGACATGGACCATTGTGCTGGGCCACGCGACCTTCTGCATCGTGGTCGTTTACAACAATGCGGTTGCGCGGTTCCGGCGCACATCCGGCTCTATGATCGAGGCGTCCTACGATCTTGGTGCCGATGGCTTCCAGACGTTCCGCCATATCGTGCTCCCCAATATCGGCACCGCGCTCCTCGCGGGCGGAATGCTCGCCTTCGCGCTTTCCTTCGACGAAGTGATCGTCACGACCTTCACCGCGGGTCAGCAGCAGACACTGCCGATCTGGATGCTTGAGGAATTGGTGCGGCCGCGCCAGCGCCCAGTCACGAATGTCGTGGCGATGGTTGTTGTGCTGGTGACGCTCTTGCCAATTCTTGCCGCCTACTACCTGACACGGGACGGTGACCAAACCGCCGGTTCCGGCAAATAAGAATGAAAAGGGAGTTCCGCATGTTCAATGAAATGCTGATTGGCTCGAAATTCGAAATCGGGACCGAAACCGAGGAACCCATTCTGAACCCGAAGACCGGCGAAAAGATTCTGGGAATGCCGGAAGCTTCGCCCGCCCAGATAGAGGCAGCGGTGGCTGCTGCGGAAAAGGCCTTCGCAAGCTGGTCGCGGACGACGCCAGCGCAGCGCTCCGGCTATCTTTTGCAGATAGCGGATCGTATCGAACAAGAAGCAGAAGAGTTTGCAAAGCTCGAAGCGCTGAATTGCGGCAAGCCAATTAATGCCGCTCTGAACGACGAGATACCCGCAATCGTCGATTGCTATCGTTTCTTCGCAGGTGCGGTGCGCACATTGCCGGGCGTGGTCGCGGGTGAATATTTGCCGGGCTTCACCTCCATGATCCGGCGCGATCCGATCGGCATCGTGGCCTCTATCGCGCCCTGGAACTATCCGCTGATGATGATGGCGTGGAAGCTCGCGCCTGCAATTGCCGGTGGCAATACGGTTGTGTTCAAGCCGTCCGAGCAGACCCCGCTGACCGCACTCAAACTGGCGAAGATTTTGGCTGACGTGCTGCCCGAAGGCGTTGTGAACGTCATTCTCGGGCGCGGCGAAAGCGTTGGCAACGCGCTGATCAATCATCCGAAGATCAATATGATCTCGATTACTGGCGATGTGGCGACCGGCAAGAAAGTGATGCAAGCTGCATCCAAGACCGTGAAGCGCACGCATCTGGAACTTGGCGGCAAGGCCCCGGTGATCGTGTTTGATGATGCCGATCTGGAAAGCGTTGTGAGCGGCTTGCGGGCGTTCGGCTACTATAATGCCGGACAGGATTGCACAGCGGCATGCCGTATTTATGCGGGCAAGAAGATCTACGAAAAGCTCGTGGCCGAGCTTTCATCCGCCGTTTCGACAATCAAGTTTGATCAGAACGACGATACCGAAAACGAGATCGGGCCATTGATCTCCCGACGCCAGCGTGACCGCGTCGCGAGTTTCGTGGAGCGCGCTGCCGAGTTGAAGCACATTGAGATAACAACCGGCGGAAAGCCGGGCGCAGGCAATGGCTTCTTCTATGAGCCAACGGTGGTGGCAGGCGCCACACAGGACGACGAGATCGTGCGGCGTGAGGTGTTTGGGCCGGTTGTGTCGGTAACGCGCTTCTCGGATGTCGATGAGGCTGTCGCATGGGCGAACGACAGCGATTATGGCCTCGCCTCCTCGGTGTGGACCAAGGATGTGGGCCGTGCGATGGCAACGGCCGCAAGGCTTCAATATGGCTGCACCTGGATCAACACGCATTTCATGCTGACCAATGAAATGCCGCATGGCGGCGTAAAGCAGTCCGGTTATGGCAAGGACATGTCGCTCTACGCGATAGAAGACTACACGGCAGTGCGACACGTCATGGTCGCCCACGGATAAGGCCGTAAGCTGATTTATGCAGGCGGGGCGAATGTTCCGCCTGCATGGCATGCTGCCATGCGACACTCCGACCCTGTGCCGCCTTTACGCTTTGACCAAGCGCACAAAGCTTCATAGACTTGGCGGTGAGGTTACAGGAGCGCGTTTCCAATGGACCCGGTGATACTATCGCGCATGCAGTTTGCTGCGAACATGTCGTTCCACATCCTGTTTCCGACTATCACGATAGCGCTTGGCTGGGTGCTGCTTTTCTTCAAGCTCCGATACAACGCCACCCATGACGCCGCATGGATGCGAGCCTATTTCACGTGGGTGAAGGTGTTCGCGCTTTCATTCGCAATCGGCGTTGTTTCGGGCGTGACGATGAGTTTCCAGTTTGGAACGAATTGGCCCGGCTTCATGGAGCGCGTTGGCAATATCGCCGGACCACTGCTGGCGTATGAGGTTCTAACCGCATTCTTCCTCGAGGCTGTTTTTCTAGGGATCATGCTGTTCGGATTTCGCCGTGTGCCGAACAAGGTGCACACGCTGGCCACGCTGTTGGTGGCGTTTGGCACTACGATGTCCGCATTTTGGATTTTGGCGCTGAACTCATGGATGCAGACACCCACTGGATTTGAGATCAGAGACGGTGTTGCCCATGCCACCGATTGGTGGGCGGTGGTGTTGAATCCATCGTTTCCCTACCGGCTGGCTCATATGCTGCTGGCATCGGGGCTGACCGTTTGCTTCCTGATCGCGGGCATCTCGGCGCTGAGATACCTTGCCGGCGACCGCTCCGAATCCATGATGAAAGCGCTTCGCACAGGCATATTTACAGGCGCGATCCTGATCCCGATCCAGATATTCGCGGGCGACCAGCACGGACTTAACACGCTGGAGCACCAGCCGCAGAAGATTGCTGCGATGGAGGCCAATTGGAAAACGGGGCCGAACGTACCGCTAATTCTTTTTGCTTGGCCTGATGAGGCAGCAAAAGAAAATCACTTTGAACTTGCAATACCGGATGGTGCGAGCCTTATTTTGCGACACGAAGCCGATGGCGTAGTGCCGGGACTTGATCAGTTCGAGGGCAATCATCCGCCTGTGCTGCCGGTATTCTGGGGCTTCCGCATCATGGTTGGAACCGGCTTGCTGATGCTGTTCTTTTCGTGGGTTGGCTCGTTCTATCTGTGGCGTCGCGATAGCATTCCAAACTGGTTGGCCTACCCGTTGGTTCCGATGGCGCTTTCGGGTTGGCTCGCAACACTTGCGGGGTGGTACACCACAGAAATTGGGCGCCAGCCTTGGCTTGTCACAGGTGTTCTACGTACTGAAGACGCCGTAGGCAGCGTGGCCGCGAGCCATGTTGCGACAACGCTGGTGGTCTACCTGTTGCTCTATGCGGCATTGCTCGCGAGCTATCTCGGAGTCCTGATTCATTTGGCGCTCAAGGCAGCCAAGGAAGGCGACACCGCACCACTTCCCGCAGTGTTGGAGCAGCCTCTCGCGCAGCCGGTAGCCGAATAGCCTCAAAGGAAAAGCGCCATGACAATAGATTGGCCCACACTCCTGCCCCTTATTGCAGCGACTCTCATGGGCGTAGCGATCCTGATCTACGTCATTCTCGACGGGTTCGACCTCGGAATTGGCATTCTGTTTTCTGTTGCGAATGGCAAAGAACAGGACCTGATGATTTCAGCTATCGGTCCCTTCTGGGATGCAAATGAGACTTGGCTTGTTCTGGCCGTGGGGTTGCTGCTCGTTGCGTTTCCAATCGCGCACGGAACAATCCTCACGGCACTCTACATACCGGTATTTTTCCTGCTCGTCGGTCTGATCTTGCGCGGAGTTGCGTTCGATTTCCGCGCCAAGGTTCCCGCGGGTCACAAGCAACGGTGGAACAGGTTGTTTTTCCTCGGCTCGCTAACGGCGTCCCTCGCACAGGGCTACATGCTGGGTGTTTATGTGCTCGGCTTGCGCACTGGAATGCTGGCGTTCCTTTTTGGAGCTTTGGTTGCCCTGTGCCTGGCTGCAGCCTATGTCGCGATGGGCGCGGCATGGTTGATCTACAAGACAGAAGGTGAACTGCAGAAAAAGGCCGTGCTTTGGCTGCGCTCGGCGCTCGCGTTCACTGTCATCGGCATGGGCGCTGTCTCGCTGGCCACGCCGCTCGCCAGCCCGCGCATATTCGAGCGCTGGTTCCTGTTTCCGGAAATAATCTACCTGTCGCCCCTGCCGATCCTCTCGGCCGCGCTATTCTTCATTCTTTGGCGCAAGACATTCAGCCTGCCAAGCCATGACGGGCGGCACGAACTCATGCCGTTCCTGATGCTTGCGGCGATATTCGCGCTGGGCTTCATGGGGCTTGCGTGGTCCTTTTATCCCTATGTCGTGCCGGAACGAATGACGATCTGGGAGGCTGCATCGGCGACCGAAAGTCTGGCGATTATTCTGGCAGGCACGGCAGTCGTTTTGCCGATTATCCTGATCTATTCGTTTTATGCCTACCGCGTTTTCGGCGGGAAGGCTGGTGATTTGACATATGATTGAGGTGCAAGAAAAAGGCCGCCCTGACGGACGGCCTTTCGCGTCCTTTTTCGGCTTTTGCCTTATTGGGTCAAACGAATACCTGTCGTCTTTTGCGAGTAATCGCACTTGCCGGTGACTTTGTAATAGAAGTCGGCGTTATTGACCGGCGCCGGCAGCGCATTACCGCCGTCCTCCCATGCCTGACTGCTGACCTGCCCGCAGGGAACCGCTGAGAAGATATCAACCTTCTGGTTTTTCTTCACTTCGACCCCATCGAGATATAGATACTCGGACGTGGTGGTGTCGTCAGATCTGTATGTTTTCTTCGTGTCGTTCACATACATCTGCAGATAGAGATTATTCATCTTGCTGACGTCGATCGCTGCGCCAGTTGCGCCACCATAAAAAGTGGTGACACACTTGGTCTCATATTTGGTGTTGCCCGACGTTTCCTGAATGATCTTGCCGGTATAGCCCGTCGTGAACTTCGTAGGATTGGTCGTAGTGCAGACTTCTTCCTGCACTTTGGTTTTGACTTCTTTGCCTTTTGCATCTTTCGTGACGGTATAAGCCGTGGTGGTGCCGTAGCCTTTCGGGCCACCCTTGCCATTATATGTATAGTCGATTTGCATCAGCTTTTCGTCAGCGTCGGTATCCTTGGCCCCGTACTGCTTGCCGTAGAGATACATAGCTTTGCTCCAGTATCCCGAAGCCGTATCCAGCGTGAATTTAGCCTCAGTTAGCTGTGGTGGCTTGCTGGCTGCTGCCTTTACCCTGACCGTGACATAATCGATCGTGGCCATCTTCATCAGAGATGTCGGTGCGCTATATGTGGCCGTCGCCGATGCGCTGGCCGCGCCGACATTGTCGATATTCATGGACACCAAAGCCGCATTGCCTTTTCCGCCGCTCGCTGCGTAAACGGTTTGCAATTTGCTCGCGCGTTCCTCTTGAGTCGACGTTTTGGGCAGTGAAAGCACTGCCAGCGTTGCCGCATCCAGCGAGGATTGCATTGTTGCGCGATGGTTCGTGGCGCGGCTGTAGTCAACCGCCATGCCAGCACCAAGCAACAATGGTACAGCACTCAATGCCATGACGACGGCAAAATTGCCGCCCTCTGAGCGGGCGAACCTGCTCAGTAATTTGCCTGAAAGTTTCATTTGCTCCGTCTCCGCCTATGCGGGACTCATAGCGCGCGAAACTGAAATGACGTTTAAGCTAATTCATTCAAATCGAAACGAAATCTCAGCGACCTGTTTATTCAATCCATGTGTGCCGCTGCGGGTGCACCAGCCGAACGCGGAGCGGACGAGCGGCGCAGCAGGAAAACGAGAGGTACTGCGCATAGCGTCACGATCATCATCAGCTTGAAATCATTGACATAAGAGATCATGGCAGATTGTTGATTCACGAGCTGATCAAGCTGGCTGAGAGTGGCCGGATCGCCTGTAATCGCCTTTGGCAGTGCAGCGGCGAGGTTCGGATTATAGGGTGTCAAACCGGCCGATAACTCCGAATGGTTGATCTGTATGTTCCGCGTAAGGAGTACGGACACCACCGAAATGCCTATGGACGATCCGACATTCCGAACAAGGGTGAAAAGGCTCGTTGCATCGCCGCGGAACCGCGCGTCGAGTGTTGAGAACGCCAGCGTTGAAAGCGGCACGAATACCAGCCCCAGACCCAGGCCCTGTACAATGCCTGAAACGATCACGGGCGTATCATTCATCTGAGGCGTGAAATTGGTCATCATTTGCAGCGACCACGCTGTCAGCAGAAGACCCGTCAACACGAGCGCACGCGGATCTACAATGCGTACGAGCCGACCCACAAGCAGCATCGAGATCATTGTGCCGACGCCGCGCGGCGCCATGACAATGCCGGTAAGCGTTGTCGAGTGGTTGAACAGATTGCCAAGCATCGGCGGCAGCAGCGCGAGGCCGGAAAGCAAGATTACGCCAACAATGAAGATGAACAGGAGGCAGATTACGAAATTCCAGTCCGCGAACAACGCCTTGTCCATGAAGGTATGTTCACCCGTTGCAATGTGAACGACGAAAACCCAGAAACCGGTAATAGCAAGACCAAGCTCGATCCAGATCTCCATCGAGGAAAACCAATCGACTTCAGCACCACGATCCAGCATCAACTGAAGCGCGCCGACGCCGAGCGAGAGCATGGCGAAGCCGAAGAAATCCAGGCTGCGACGACGCAGCGGGAACTTGGGCAGGTAAGCGGCAGAGCCGAGAAACGCCAATATGCCCACCGGCAGATTGATGAAGAACACCCAGCGCCAATTGGCGGTTTCGGTGAGCCAGCCCCCCAAAGTAGGGCCGATAATGGGGCCGACCATGATGCCTGCGCCCCAAATCGCCATCGCTGAGCCTTGACGCTCTCGCGGATTGATGTCGAGCAGTATCGTTTGCGACAATGGCACGATGGCCGCGCCGAATACGCCTTGCACCAGCCGGAAAAAGACCATCGCTTCGAGGTTCCACGCGAGGCCGCAGAGCATCGACGTAATGGTGAAGCCGACGATGGAAATCAGAAAAAGCTCACGCCGGCCGACCCGGTCCGACAGCCAACCCGTAACAGGCGTCATGATGGCGGCGGCGACGATGTAGGATGTCAGGACCCAGTTGATGGTGTCCTGCGATGCGCCCAAATCGCCTGTCATGGTTGGCAGGGCGACATTGGCGATTGTCGTGTCCAGCACCTGCATCACCGTCGCGAGCATGATCGAAACGGTGATGAGTGCGCGATGCGGCACGTTGGTGTGAGATTCAGGCGTGCTCATGATTGCACTCGCGCGGGATTGCCGCTGCTAATTATTCACCGGCGAAGGCAGAGCCGAACAGGCTGGCGAAGCCGCGCGCTTTACCCGTATCGACCGTTACCGTGGCGCTCATGCCCGAGCGCAACAGCAGATCGGCATCAGAAGATTCCACTTTGAGCCGCACAGGAATGCGCTGCGTAACTTTCACCCAATTGCCAGTCGCATTCTGGGCGGGAAGAATCGAAAATTCAGCACCCGTACCTGCGCCGATGGAGTCGACGACGGCCTTGAGGGGCTTGTTCGGAAAGGTGTCGAGAGTGATCTCTGCTTCCTGACCGACTTTCATATGGGTGAGCTGCGTTTCCTTGAAATTGGCGTCAACCCACGTGTCGCCTGTTTCGACCAAGGTGAACAGCGGCGTGCCAATGGTGACAAACTGACCCGGCTTAATAGATGCAGCCTGATAGACTACGCCGTCACCCGCAGCTTTGATTGTGGCCTGCGAAAGGTTGAACAGAGCCTTGTCGCGTTCGGCCAATGCGGCAAGCACGGTTGGGTGCTTGTCGGTCTCAATATCAGAGCTTCCGCCAAGAGCGGCAAGTGCGCCGGCGACCTGCTCTTTGGCCGATGATAATTCTTCATTTGCCTTGATGAGATCCCGACGAGCGGAATCCAGCGCCGCGGCTGTTCCAACGCCTTTCCTGGTCAACTCTGACTGCCGATCCAACTCGGACTGGAAGTATTTGACTTCCTCTTCGGACACACGCTGGCTGGCGATAGCCTGACTGTAAGCGGCGCGAAGCTCTTCAACCTTCAGGCGCGCCGCCCCAAGGGAGGCATCAGCCTGCGCCAAAGCGATCCGATACGGCTCCTGGTCGATCACGAAGAGCGTTTCGCCCTGCTTGACGGTCTGGTTTTCCTGAATGTCGACCTGAACGATGCGGCCAGCAACTTCGGAGGTTACGGCGATACGCGCCTGCCGAAGATTGGCGTTCTCGGTTTCTTCATAGCGACCGCCAGTAACCCAGACATAGGTTCCGCCTACCAGCAAAAGGGCAGGAACAAGTGCCATCAGCGCAAAACGACGGCTGCGCTTGCGTGGTGCGGGTTTAAGTTCCACTGCCGGCTCCGTGACTTTGGAAGCGGGCGCAGGAGCTTCTTGTTGAGGTTGAGGAAATTGCTTCACTTCCGCCTCAGCGCGTTCGTTGGTGTTTGCTGCGCTCGACATTTCAGGCTGCCTTTTCAGTATCTTTGAGGGCGGCGGCCATCCGGTCGTCGTCGCTGAGATTGCTTATGATCGTTTTGAGCGCGCTTATGGTGGTCCGTCGCTCATCAGCGGAAAGCCCGTTCAGTGCATAATCGAACACTTGAGCTGCCATGCCGCGCATTTGGTTGAAGATCGCTCTGCTTTTCTCGGTCAGATAGATCGTACGAACGCGGCGATCCGACATATCGTTCCGTCGTTCGATCCAGCCACCTTCTTCCATGCGATCAATCAGCCGGGATACGCTGATTGGCTCGATTTCAAGAAGCTCGGCAAGACGTGCTTGTGCGATGCCCTCTTCCTTGAAAACGCGGACGAGCAGTCTCCACTGCGCCGCCGATAATCCATAGCAACTGGCGCGCGTCTCAAACCGCTTGCGCAACAAGCGGGACGCGTCGTGAAGAAGAAATCCGACACGGTCGGTTTCGTCAGGCTGATGGGTCAGGTCACTCATAAGCGCCATATATTATAAGCATGCTTACTATTTCAAGAGGGATTCTTTTGCGGTGCAAAAAATTATTGCAGCGTCGATCATGCCACTCTGAAACCCTTCAATCGCGGGCCGAAATGCTCTAAAGCGCGGTTATGGAAACTGAAGCAGTAGCGGCACATGAGCCGCAGGAATCGGCCGTGGCGACGAAGAAGGTATTCGTCAAGACATATGGCTGCCAGATGAACGTGTATGACAGTCAGCGCATGTCGGATGCGCTGGCCGCAGATGGCTATACGGCAACAGAAAGCATTGATGAAGCGGATCTGGTGCTTTTGAATACCTGCCATATCCGCGAAAAGGCTGCCGAAAAAGTCTACTCCGTGTTGGGTCGCCTTCGCGATATGAAGGCTGTCAGAGCGCGCGAAGGCCGCGAAATGATGGTGGGTGTGACGGGCTGCGTTGCGCAAGCCGAGGGCAGCGAAATACTGCGCCGTTCGTCTGCCGTGGACCTGGTTGTCGGCCCGCAGACCTATCATCGTTTACCCGAAGTGGTGCGCAAGGCACGCGCGGGTGAGCGTATCGTCGAAACGGAATATGCGATCGAAGACAAGTTCGAGCATTTGCCGCAACCCAAGCGCGCCGACGTCGCGCGGCGCGGCGTAACTGCTTTCCTGACGGTGCAGGAAGGCTGCGATAAGTTTTGCACATTCTGTGTAGTTCCCTATACGCGCGGCTCGGAAGTTTCGCGCCCTGTGGCGCAGATCGTGACCGAGGCCGAAAAGCTGGCAGGAGCGGGGGTACGGGAGGTCACGCTATTGGGGCAGAACGTCAATGCGTGGCATGGCGAAGGGCCGGACGGCACTGAGTGGGGCCTCGGGCGGCTGCTGTTCAGACTGGCCGAGATTCCCGGTATCGCGCGACTGCGCTATACGACAAGTCATCCGCGTGACATGGATGATGAGCTAATTGCAGCGCATCGTGATCTTGAAATCCTGATGCCGTATCTTCATCTACCCGTTCAAAGTGGTTCTGACCGCATACTCAAGGCAATGAATCGTCAGCATCAGGCTGCGGAATATCTGAAGTTGCTTGAGCGCATTCGCTCGATCAGACCCGACATTGCGATATCGGGCGATTTCATTGTTGGTTTCCCGGGCGAAAGCGACGCTGATTTCGACGACACGATGCGGCTGGTGGAAGAAGTTCGCTATGCCTCTGCCTACTCGTTCAAATATTCGCCGCGTCCGGGTACGCCCGGAGCCGAAATGGACGGACATGTGCCGGAAGATGTGAAGGACGAGCGGTTACAGCGCCTGCAAGCGCTGCTGACGCGGCAGCAGAACGAATTTGCTGCTTCGCTTGTCGGCAAGAGTTTTCAGACCCTGATCGAAAAGCGGGGCAGACAGGATGATCAGCTTGTTGGACGATCTCCTTGGTTGCAGCCCGTTATTGTTGATGAAAGTGCGGGCGGAATCGGCGACATTGTGAATGTACGAATCACGCGGCTGGGTACAAACAGCCTCTATGGCGAAGCCGCTTAAAGGAGATACGTTTGAGCGCTGCCGAATTGAAGCAGGTTTCAGCTCCCGGTGGAGCTTCAGATCTCGCGCATATCGTACTTACCTTCGACAACAACAAATTGGCGAGCGCGCTCTACGGACAGTTCGACGAGAACCTCGCGCGGCTGGAACAGAAACTCGGCGTTGATATCCGCTCGCGTGGAAATCAGCTAACCATCAAGGGTGATCCGATTGCCTCCGAGCAGACGCGACGTGCACTGGATCATTTGTACGGCATTTTGCAAAAGGGCGGAAACATCGCCCAATCCGACGTCGATGGCGCGGTGCGTATGGCTGTCGCCGTGGACGACCAACTGACGCTGCCAACGCTGGAGCGAAAAGGGAAGGTTTCCGCCGCCCAGATCGCAACGCGCAAGCGCACCATTTACGCTCGATCTCAGAATCAGGACGCATATATGCGTGCGCTTGAGCGGTCCGAACTGGTGTTCGGTATCGGTCCTGCTGGTACGGGCAAGACGTTTCTCGCTGTTGCTTACGCGGCCAGCCTGTTGGAGCGGGGCATGGTGGAGCGCATCATTCTTTCACGTCCCGCTGTGGAAGCAGGCGAGCGGCTGGGCTTCCTGCCGGGTGACATGAAGGAGAAGGTCGATCCTTATCTGCGACCACTTTATGACGCGCTGTACGAAATGATGCCGGCTGACAAGGTTGAACGGGCCATAACAGCGGAGGTGATCGAAATTGCGCCGCTCGCCTTTATGCGTGGCCGTACACTTTCAAACGCTGCGGTCATTCTGGACGAGGCGCAAAACACCACCACCATGCAGATGAAAATGTTCCTGACACGTCTCGGTGAAGGGTCGCGCATGATCGTGACGGGCGATCCGACGCAGATCGACTTGCCGCCCAACACCAAGTCTGGACTTGTTGACGCGCTGCGCATTCTTGACGGTGTGCCGGGCATGGTCACGGTGCGCTTTAACGATGCGGACGTCGTGCGCCATCCTTTGGTTGCTGAAATCGTGAAAGCATATGATCGCGAGGGTAAGGTTTCGCGCGGGCTCCCCGTGGACGAAATTTGATTTGCTGTGAGCGTTGCAACTTCAAACGGGCCTACCCTTTCGCTCGATATTTCGGTGGAGGCGGGTGATTGGCCGCCTCTTTCCGAGCTTGAGGCAATCTGCGAGCGTGCGACAGGGGCAGCTCTGCTGGAGGTGGGGCGTCCGTTTTCGGCAATGGGCAGCGAGCTGAGTGTGCTTTTTACGGGCGATGAGCAGATCAGGCGCCTGAATTCCGAATGGCGCGACAAAGATAAAGCTACAAATGTGCTGTCTTTTCCGGCGTTTACACCCACTCACGCCGGGCCAATTCCGCCTTTGCTCGGCGACATTGTACTGGCCGCCGAAACGGTGAAGCGTGAGGCTGCGGAAGAAGGCAAGACTTTTCAAAACCATCTCACGCATCTCATTGTTCATGGGTTTTTGCACCTCGTCGGTTACGACCACGAGACGGATGAAGAAGCAGAAGAAATGGAAGAAGCGGAGCGTCGTGCACTCGCAAGGCTTGCTATCCCTGATCCCTACGAATAATTAGAAGGTCTTAGCGACGGAAGAAAATGAACGACAAGACAGATACTGCCGAGCGGCCCGAAGCCGCTAACGGCAAGGCCGAAAAGACCGAAGACGGTCCGAGTAGCGGCTTAAGTCACGCCCAATCAGCGGAACGCCATTCCTTTTTTGAGCGGGTGGCGGGGCTTTTCCGGCAGCGGAATGGCAGTTCCTTGCGCGAGGATCTCGCGGACGCGCTTTCAGAGACAGCACCCGAGGCCGAGGCGTTTTCGCCGGGTGAGCGGGCAATGCTCAACAATATCCTAAGGTTGCGCGAAGTTCGCGTCGAGGACGTCATGGTGCCGCGCGCCGATGTCGAGGCTGTTGAAATCGGCACAACCGTTGGCGAATTGATGAATATTTTCGAGGATAGCGGCCATTCGCGCATGCCGGTCTATGCGGAGACGCTCGATGATCCTCGTGGAATGGTGCACATTCGTGACTTGCTCGCACATGTAACGCGCAGCGCACGCGCCAAGAAAGGCCGCAGCCGCAAGCCGACGCCAAATGCAGCGCTGAACCTTTCAACTGTCGATTTGGGCAAGACTATCGGCGAACTGAATCTTATCCGTACGGTGCTATTCGTTCCTCCGTCGATGCTGGCGTCGGATTTGATGGCGCGCATGCAGACAAGCCGCACGCAGATGGCGCTGGTTATCGACGAATATGGCGGTACAGACGGTCTGGTTTCGCTGGAAGACATCGTTGAGATGGTCGTCGGCGATATTGAAGACGAGCATGACGAGGAAGAACCGCTGATCACCAAAACGGGCGACGGTGTGTTCGTGGTAGATGCGAAGGCCGAGATCGAGGATGTTGCCAAGGCCGTTGGAGGCGATTTCGCTCCAGGCGAACACGGTGAGTATGTGGATACGATTGGCGGCATGATTTTCAATGCGCTGGGTCGCGTCCCTGCTCGCGGCGAGGTTGTGCAGCCAATTCCGGGCTATGAGTTCCATGTGCTGGATGCGGATCCGCGCCGGGTGAAGCGTGTGCGGATCGTGGCAAGCCACAAGGGCGAGCGTCGCAGGCGTCCTGTTACAAAGCCCGAGCAGGAGTAGAACTCACTTCCGCCTTAACTTAAGGTGTGTTTGGCCGTTGCCTTGCGGCCTGATACACCTTTGCTTCGGTGATTCGAGGGAAGCCGCGTTAATGAACCGACTGGCGGGCAACATTGTCCTATTGTCCGGCGGAAAGCGCACACTTGCTGCTGTGCTTGCGGGTGCATTTGCCGTTTTGACACAAGCGCCTTTCGATTTCATGCTGGCAGGCTTCATATCTTTTCCAGTTCTCGCCTGGTTGCTGGATGGCGCTGCACCTGCCCCATCAGCGAGCATGCTCGGCCGCCTAAAGCCATCTTTTCGGGTCGGCTGGTGGTTTGGCTTCGGCTATTTCCTCGCAGGCTTATGGTGGATTGGTGGCGCAGTCATGGTCGAAAGCCAGACTTATGCGTGGGCCCTGCCGTTTGCCATTGTAGGGTTGCCATTGCTGCTCGCGATCTATTTTGGCATCGCAACCGCGCTGGCGCGTATTTTCTGGACCGACGGTATCGGGCGCATCGCAGCTCTGGCCTTCGCGTTTGCCTTGGCGGAATGGCTGCGCGAAGCACTGTTCACTGGCTTCCCCTGGAATCCCGTAGGTTTCGGCCTGATGCCGATCCCGCTGTTGATGCAAAGCGTAGGCGTTGTCGGTGTTATCGGAATGAATGCGCTGGCTGTTTTCATTTTCGCAATGCCGGCATTGCTCGTAGGCCGCAAGCACAGGCCTGTTGGCATACTTGCTGCGATTGCATTGCTGGCAGCTCATGCCGGGTATGGCTTTTACAGCATGACGCGCGAGCAGCCCGTTGCGGAAACGCTGCAGGTTCGAATCGTTCAGCCAAATATCGATCTTACCGAAAAATGGGACGAGACCGTACGCGACCGGATTTTTGCGTCCGAGCTTTCACTTTCGAAGCAACCGCCTGCAACGGGAAAACAAAAGCCGCAACTCATTGTTTGGCCGGAAACGTCTATCCCGTTCCTGTTTCAGGAGCATCCGGACGGCCTGCGTATGATAGGCGATATGCTCAATGACGGGCAGACGCTGTTCGCCGGCGTTGCGCGAACCGAAGGCGGCGGAGATTCGACGCTCTACTACAACTCAATCGTCTCGATTAACGACAAAGGCGAAATCGCAGATGCGGTGGACAAGGTCCATCTGGTGCCATTTGGCGAATACATCCCATTTGAAGACTTTTTCGAGCGCATAGGAATCAATCAGTTCGTCTCTGGTCCGATGAATTTCGTGGCGGGTGCGAACCGTCATCCCCTATCGACCCCCGGTGGGTTCAGCGCTCTGCCCTACATTTGCTACGAGATAATTTTCCCTGACCTGATGATGCAGCCGTCTCCGGCCAAGAGCTTCATTCTGAATGTCACCAACGATGCATGGTTCGGAAACACGCCGGGACCGTATCAGCATTTACGGCAGGCACAGATAAGGGCCGTGGAGACTGGCCTGCCGGTCGTACGCGCGGCAAATACTGGAATCTCGGCGTTCATCGATGAAAAGGGGCGCGTGCTCGACGCGCTTGCCATTGAAAGTCAGGGCATACTCGACACCAGTTTGAGAGTACCCGCTAACAGTCAAATGGATTCGCGACTGCAAAATAAGATTGGCGCAGGCATAGCGCTCCTATTTGCGCTAGTAGCCGCAATACTCGCGCTGCAGCGCAAAATGAAAAATTGACTGCAAACTAATTTAGATGTAGCGCATATAGTGTGAAAACACGCGCTGCTTGCAGTCATGAACTTCTGCATCCAGCAGGTGTATTTCCTTGTACTTTTCTGGGGATACCGATGGGTGAGAATAAGAAAAAGGCCAACCCGATCGACGTTCATGTGGGCAGTCGCATCCGCCTTCGCCGAAATATGCTGGGCATGAGCCAAGAACGCTTGGGCGAAAGCTTGGGAATTACGTTTCAACAGGTGCAAAAATACGAAAAAGGCACAAACCGTGTAGGCGCAAGCCGGTTGCAGGCAATTGCCAGCATTCTCGGCGTACCGGTTTCCTTCTTCTTTGAAGACGCAGCGAACGCGGAGGCTGGACGAACCGGTTTTGCCGAGCCGGATCAAGGCTTTTCGCTCCTGGAATTCTGTTCAAGCACGGAGGGCCTTCAACTCAACAGAGCATATATCGCTATTGATGACGCCAAGGTTCGCCGCCGCGTACTCGATCTGGTTAAGGCTTTAAGCGCGACCGCGGAAGCTTGATGCTCGTTTTTGCTCAAGGAAAGAACGGCGTTTGCTTGACGCTGCGAAACGGGAAAGCTACAGGACGCCACCAGCTTAAAGCCGGTAATTTCTTCTAAAGGGCAACCTGTGCGCAAAGATTATCTCTTCACAAGCGAATCCGTATCCGAAGGTCATCCCGACAAGGTTTGTGATCGAATATCGGACGAAATCGTCGATCTCGTTTATCGCGAAGCACGAAAAACCGGCATGGACCCATGGAAGGTCCGCGTGGCGTGCGAAACCTTGGCTACGACTAACCGTGTGGTTATCGCGGGCGAGGTTCGGGTTCCTGACACGCTTCTGAAGAAGGGCAAGGACGGCGAGGTTCTGCTGGATAAGGCAGGACATCCGGTCGTGAATCCTTCCAAGTTCAAGGCTGTGGCCCGCAAGGCAATAAAGGCGATTGGCTACGAACAGGCAGGCTTCCACTGGAAAAATGCCAAGATCGACGTTCTGCTGCACGGGCAATCGCCTGATATTGGTCAGGGCGTAGACAACGCGGCCGACCGCCAGGGCGAAGAAGGTGCTGGCGATCAGGGTATTATGTTCGGCTACGCTTGCCGCGAAACGCCAGACCTTATGCCTGCGCCGATCTACTACAGCCACAAGATGCTGGAAAAGCTCGCCGAAGCGCGCCATTCCGGTAAGGGCGAGGTTGGCAAGCTTGGTCCGGATGCAAAGAGCCAGGTTACGGTTCGCTACATCGATGGCGAGGCAGCCGAAGTAACGCAGATCGTTCTCTCGACGCAGCATATGGATGAAAGCTGGGATTCGAAGAAGGTCCGACAAGTTGTCGAACCCTATATTCGTGATGCGCTCGGCGATCTGAAAATTGCGGATAATTGCAACTGGTACATCAATCCGACCGGCAAGTTTGTGATTGGTGGGCCAGACGGTGACGCGGGCCTCACGGGCCGCAAGATCATTGTGGACACCTATGGCGGCGCGGCTCCCCACGGTGGCGGCGCTTTCTCCGGCAAGGACACAACGAAGGTTGACCGTTCTGCAGCGTACGCTGCCCGTTATCTTGCCAAGAATGTGGTCGCGGCCGGTATTGCGGATCGCTGCACCATCCAGCTTTCTTACGCCATTGGGGTGGCTCAACCCTTGTCCATTTATGTCGACCTGCATGGCACGGGGAAGGTAGACGAGGCAAAGTTGGAGAAGGCATTGCGCGACGTGATGGACCTTTCCCCGACGGGGATTCGTCGACATCTGGACCTCAACAAGCCGGTTTATGCAAAGACAACCGCTTACGGACATTTTGGACGCAAGCCCGGCCGTGATGGCTCTTTCTCGTGGGAGAAGACGGATCTGACCGGCGCGCTCAAGAAAGCGCTCGCCGCCTGAGCTTGTTCTTGAAATGGCGAGTGACGAAAACCAGCTGGCAGGGGGCGCTTTTTTTGGCCGCAGACGGGGCCGCCCCCTTCGCCAACATCAGGAGCAATCCTACGAGGCTGGTCAGAAGGCCTATTGGCTGGATCTTTCGACGGCACCACCATCTCGGCTAACCACCCTGTTCCCTGCGGACGTCCAAGAAGTTCGGCTCGAAATTGGCTTTGGTGGTGGCGAACACCTTCTGCACAGAGCCATCGAAAATCCGTCCATCGGTTACATTGGCGTCGAGCCTTTCATCAACGGAATGGCCAAGGTGATGGCTGCGCTTGCGCTGCGGCCACTCAACAATGTGCGCCTCTATGGCGAGGATGGGGTGAATGTTCTGGATTGGCTCCCCACTGCATCACTTGCGGGGATAGACCTTTTTTATCCCGATCCGTGGCCGAAGAAAAAGCATTGGAAGCGCCGCTTCGTCAGTCAGACAAATCTGGCTCGATTCCATCGCGTACTGGTTCCCGGCGGCATGTTTCGTTTCGCATCGGATATCGAACACTACGTGAATTGGACTCTGCTTGAATGTGCCGATCACGGTGGCTTTGAGTGGCTTGCCGACAATGCTGATGATTGGCGTAAGCCATATGAGGGTTGGCCGGGAACGCGTTATGAAGCCAAGGCTTTGCGCGAGGGCAGAGTGCCCGCTTACCTACGTTTTCGCCGCTCAACCTGAGAGCGCAAGCAAATGCTGGAAATATGCGACTTGCTGAGTCATAGTTGCTCCCGCAGTTTTAGGGAGGAATTCAGTGAAGAAATTTATTTTGGCAACCGTTTTGACGGGTGCGCTGGCCGCGCCTGCTCTTGCAACTGACTATAAGATCATGGCTCCGGCTGCGCCGGGCGGCGGATGGGATCAGACCGCTCGCTCCATGCAGAGCGCTCTGCAGGATGAAAAGATTTCCGATAGTGTTCAGGTTTACAACGTTCCGGGTGCGGGCGGTACAATCGGATTGGCGCAGTTTGTCAATCAGGCCAATGGCGATCCATCGCAATTGATCGTCGGCGGCTATGTCATGGTGGGTGCCATTCTCACCAACAATTCGCCAGTAACGCTTGACCAGATTACGCCGATTGCGCGCCTGACCGGCGAATATGAAGCGATTGTCGTGCCCGCCGCATCCGACATCAAGGATATGGCTGGGCTGGTTGAAAAGCTGAAGGCAGATCCCGGCTCGGTTTCATGGGGCGGAGGATCGGCAGGCGGTACGGACCACATTACGGCGGGCCTTATCGCCAAGGCTGCGGGCGTTGACCCGACCAAAGTAAACTACATCGCATTTTCCGGTGGTGGTGAAGCTCTTGCTGCCATTCTCGGCAATCAGGTCACTGTCGGGATTTCCGGTTATGGCGAGTTTGCTGAGCAAGTGAAGGGTGGAACGCTGCGCATAATCGGCATTTCAAGTGACGAGCGCGTGGCTGGCATCGATGCGCCAACCTATAAGGAGAGCGGTGTTGATGTGTCGATCCAGAATTGGCGCATGGTTGCCGCTGCGCCGGGCATCAGCGATGAGCAGAAAGCGGCCATTACGGCCGACATCGAAAAGATGAACAATTCCGAGACATGGAAGAAGACGCTCGCAGACAAGGGCTGGGCAAACACCTATCTCGCGGGAGACGCATTTACCGAGCAACTCAAGAAGGACGTCGCTTCGACGACTGAAATTCTCAAAGATATCGGCTTGGTTAAATGAGCACTGGAAGCTCTGGCGAACAGCGCCGCCCAGATAGGGCGGTGCTTGTTATCGCTGCGGTGTTGATGGTGGTCGCCATCGGCATCGGCTATGGCACAATGCAGCAAGGCGGCGTGGCCGGCTATTCGCCGGTGGGTCCGAAAACCGTTCCTTACATCATCGCCGCAGCGCTGGCAGGCTTGTCGATCATGACGGCGATAGCTGGCTTGCGCGGCGATTTTCCCGAGCGTGAAGAGCAGAACGTTCCGCCAATTCTCTGGATCTTGGGTGGCCTTGCTATTCAAATGCTGACGATGAAAACGGTTGGTTTTTCATTGGCGACTGGCGTGCTCTTCGCGGCAACCGCAAAAGGCTTTGGCCGAGGTCCGCTGTGGCTGACTATTCCTGTGGGCGTCGTATTCTCTTTCATCGTTTGGTTCATATTCTCAAAGGGCCTGCAACTTTCGCTTCCGGCAGGACCATTCGAGCGGCTTTTCTAGGATCATCAAATGAATACCTTTGAACTGCTCGGCCAGGGATTGTTGACCGCGATGCAGTGGTCGAACCTGCTCTATGCGCTTATTGGCGTCACGCTTGGTACGGCGGTTGGGGTGTTGCCCGGAATCGGACCCGCACTTACGGTCGCACTGCTCTTGCCGGTAACGTACAAGCTCGATCCGGCAGGCTCGCTAATCATGTTTGCGGGCATTTACTACGGCGGCATGTATGGCGGCTCGACCACGTCGATTCTGCTGAACACACCGGGCGAAAGCGCTTCAATCGTCACCGCGCTCGAGGGCAACAAAATGGCCCGCAAGGGCCGCGGCGGTCCCGCGCTGGCGACAGCTGCAATAGGCTCATTCGTTGCTGGTTTGATTGCTACGCTGGGGCTCGCGTTTATCGCGCCGTCCGTGGTGAAGTTCGCGCTTTCGTTTGGGCCAGCCGAATATTTCGGCCTCATGCTTCTTGCCTTCATGACCGTTTCAGCCGCCTTCGGCGATTCCGCGCTCCGCGGCATCACATCGCTGACAATCGGACTGGCGCTAGGTCTTATCGGTATAGATCAGCTTACGGGCCAGACACGTCTGACGATGGGCTTGCCGAACCTCTTTGACGGTATCTCGGTAACAACGCTTGCCGTTGCGCTCTTCGCAATTGGTGAGACATTCGCGGTCGCGTCGCAGAAGGTTACGGGCGAGGAAAAAGTCGAGTCTGTCAAAGGCTCGGTCTGGATGACCAAGGACGATTGGAAGCGCTCGTGGATGCCGTGGCTACGCGGCACCGCTATCGGCTTTCCGATTGGCGCAATGCCGGCGGGCGGCGCTGACGTTTCTAGTTTTCTCTCCTATTCGGCGGAAAGAACGTTCTCGAAACATCCGGAAGAATTCGGCCATGGTGCCATCGAAGGCGTAGCTGGTCCGGAAGCGGCGAACAATGCCTCCGCTGCCGGAACGCTGGTGCCGCTGCTCACGCTGGGCCTCCCGACGACTGCGACCGCTGCGATCATGCTCGCGGGCTTCCAGCAGTTCGGCTTGCAGCCCGGTCCGTTGCTGTTCGTAACCAACGCAACGCTTGTGTGGGGTCTTATTGCCAGCCTTCTGGTAGCAAACCTCATGCTGCTTGTGTTGAACCTGCCGCTAATTGGGCTTTGGGTGAAACTGCTGACAATCCCGCGCCATTGGCTTTATGCGGGTATTCTGGTGTTCGCGACCTTGGGAACGATCGGCGCCGATGGCTCGACCTTTTCGCTCGGCGGCATTCCAGTATCATTTGGGCTGGGCTTGCTGATGCTGTTCGGAATACTGGGCTACTTGCTGCGCCGGTTCCACTATCCGATAGCGCCCGTGGTGGTTGGACTCATCCTTGGACCGATGGCAGAAAAGAGCCTTCGACAGGCACTGCAAATCAGCCAGGGCGACCCCACCGCACTGTTCCATTCTTGGATAGCGATAGTCCTATGGCTGCTAGCTGCGTCAGCCGTCCTCGTGCCGATGTATATGCGCTATCGCGGCAGCAAGGTGCTCGAACAAATCGCGGGAGACACAGACTAGGCTGTCTCCCACGAAGCGAACGAGTTATTTATACGTGTGGGCCCTTTTGCCAATGATCATGCGAAATTCGACAGGGTCGATACCCAAAGTCTGAAGATCGCTCGAACGCGGAGCGCGGTTGTTCTCAACGGCGCTCGCTACCTTTGCCGCGCTGCCGATCGTGCCGAAGAAGGCCGAGAGTGTGCTGCGCATGGTCATGTCTAACTCCTGTTTTGCGGTGCCGCATCAAATTTGTGCGACGCAACAAATGTAGTGACTCCAGAGTGATGTTGTCAGGCGGGTTGTATCAAACCAGCCATGCAGATTCGCATGGGTCGGCTTTCTGAAATTCCATCGAAAATGCTGCCCCCTCTTGCAATCCGAAGGACATGGATTTATATCGGCTTCAAATTCTTGGTCGGTATGACGAAGAGTGGGTCCACCCGGTCCCGCTCTTTTTTGTTACCGGGCAGCCATTTGAAGGTTTGCATGACAACTGCCGAAACTGACATTGCCGGTGACGACCGTATCATCCGTGAAAGCGGAATCGATGCGCGCGTTGCAGCTGTTGTCGAGCCGGTGCTGCGCGGCATCGGTTTCAGGCTGGTTCGGGTTCGCCTGTTCGGGCAGAACGGCTTGACCCTGCAGATAATGGCCGAGCGGGAAGACGGCACGATGACCGTCGAGGATTGCGAGGAAGTGAGTCGCGCACTTTCACCGGCTCTTGATGTGGAAGATCCCATCGAAAAAGCCTATCATCTGGAAGTGTCTTCGCCGGGCATCGACAGGCCGCTGGTTCGGAAGTCAGATTTTACGGCCTGGATTGGCCATCTGGTGAAGATGGAAACCTCGGTGATGGTAGCGGAGCGCAAGCGCTTCCGCGGTCGGATCGTATCTGTTGACGACGCTGGTGTTCTGATCGAACGGGATCAGGCCAGCTATGGCGACGAGCCATCAGTGAAAGTGCCATTCGAGGCAATTTCCGATGCGCGTCTCATATTGACCGATGATTTGATTCGCGATGCGCTTACTGCGGATAAGAAGGCGCGTCAGGAAGCAAAAAAGCGCCGTGGCGAACCAGCGGAAGACGCCGCGCAGGACGAGTGAATTCGAGCGGGCATGGTCCGCTAACTCAGGGAGACGAACATGGTCGTCAGTGCCAACAGGCTTGAGCTGCTGCAGATTGCGGATGCGGTAGCTCGCGAAAAGTCCATCGACAAATCTATCGTGATCGATGCGATGGCCGATGCGATTCAGAAGGCCGCGCGCTCTCGCTATGGTCAGGAAACCAATATTCGCGCCGACATCAATCACCAGACAGGTGAGATGAAGCTTCAGCGCTTGATGGAAGTGGTTGATGCGGTCGAAGAACCTGCCCGCCAGATTTCAGTGAAGGATGCGCGCCTGCGCAATCCGGATGCGCAGCCGGGCGACTACATTGCCGAGCAGCTTCCACCGATGGATTTTGGCCGCATCGCAGCGCAGTCGGCGAAGCAGGTTATTGTGCAGAAGGTTCGTGAAGCTGAGCGTGACCGCCAGTATGACGAGTACAAGGATCGCATTGGCGAGATCGTCAACGGTACGGTCAAGCGCGTGGAATATGGTAATGTGATCGTGGATCTGGGTCGTGGCGAAGCGATCATCCGTCGCGACGAACTCATCCCCCGCGAAAACTACAAATATGGCGACCGCGTGCGCGCTTATGTCTATGACGTGCGTCGCGAACAGCGTGGCCCGCAGATTTTCTTGTCGCGTACCCATCCGCAGTTCATGGCGAAGCTGTTCACGATGGAAGTGCCAGAAATCTATGACGGCATCATCGAGATAAAGTCCGTGGCTCGCGATCCCGGCTCCCGCGCCAAAATCGCCGTGACGTCGCGCGATTCCTCGATTGACCCTGTCGGTGCTTGCGTCGGTATGCGCGGTTCGCGCGTGCAGGCTGTGGTAGCCGAGTTGCAGGGCGAAAAGATCGACATCATTCCGTGGTCGCCTTCGGTTGCATCGTTCATCGTGAACGCGCTGCAGCCTGCGGAAGTAGCCAAGGTGGTGTTGGACGAAGAAGCCGAGCGTATCGAAGTTGTCGTTGCCGACGACCAGCTTTCGCTCGCAATTGGTCGCCGTGGTCAGAACGTGCGCCTCGCCTCGCAGCTTACTGGTTGGGACATCGACATCCTGACGGAGCAGGAAGAGTCCGAACGTCGCCAGAAGGAATTCTCGGAGCGCTCGAAGCTCTTCATGGACGCGCTCAATGTCGACGAAATCGTCGGTCAGGTACTGGCATCGGAAGGCTTCTCCAGCATTGAGGAAGTTGCCTACGTTGATGCCGATGAAATTTCGTCCATCGATGGTTTTGATGAAGATACGGCTAGCGAAATCCAGATGCGCGCCCGCGAATATCTGGAACGTCTGGAAGCTGAGCAGGATGCAAAGCGCAAGAAGCTCGGTGTTCTGGATGAGGTTCGCGAAATTCCCGGCATCAGCACTGCAATGATGGTGACGCTCGGAGAGGATGGCGTGAAGAGCATCGAGGACTTCGCAGGTTATGCGGTGGACGACCTTGTTGGCTGGAAAGAGCGCAAGGACGGCGAAACCAAACAGTTCCCCGGCGTTCTGGCTCCGCATCAGATTTCGCGCGCAGAAGCTGAACAGATGGTGCTCTCGGCTCGGCTCAAGGCCGGCTGGATCACTGAAGAAGAACTCGCAGCCGAGCAAGAGGCTGCTGAAGAAACCGCCGACGCATAATCATGCGTTGGCTTGGAGCGGCACTTGGACGAGATGAACGATCGCACCTGCATCGTTACCCGCCAGAACGCGGACCCGGATTTGTTGATCCGGTTCGTGGCTGCTCCCGATTCAACTGTCGTTCCTGACCTTAAGCGCAATTTGCCGGGCCGCGGTTGCTGGGTTACTTCGGACCGCGAGCACGTAGACAAAGCAGCAGCTTCCAAAAAGCTATTCACGCGCGCGCTGCGAGCGGGCGTTACCGTTCCCGCAGATCTGGGCGCGCAGGTTGATCGGCTGCTGGCCAAAACTGCGCTCGGTTCGCTTGGGCTCGCGCGCAAGGCGGGTAAGGTTGCGCTTGGCGCTACAAAGGTGGAGAATGCCGTGCGATCCGGCACAGCCGCGCTGGTCCTGCATGCTTTCGAGGCAGCGGATGATGGCGTGCGCAAAGTGACGCAAGCACGACGGGCTACGGTTCACCTCGGTGGCCCAGACATTCCCGCCTATAAACTTTTTGCCGAATCCGAATTGGGTTTGGCATTGGGCAGTACAAATGTGATACATGCTGCCGTCCTCGCGGGTGATGCGGGAACGGCGGCCGTTAAGCGCATCGAAGCGCTCGACCGTTATCGGGGCGGTTCCCCGGCAGCTCAGGCAATAAGTGCGGCAATTGCCCCGAATGATGACGCCGCAGAGGATATGGAATGAGTGATACGAAGTCCGGCGACGACAAGACGTTGCATGTCAATACCAAGAAGACCCTGACGCTGAAGCGCCCAGGGATCGAGCAGAGCACCGTGCGGCAGAATTTCTCGCACGGGCGCACGAAGGCTGTCGTCGTCGAAACCAAGCGGAAGTTCGTCAAGCCGGGCGAGCGGCCAGAGCCTGCACAGGTGTTTACGCCGAAGCCGGCCCCTCAACCTCAGGCGCAACCGCCGCAACCTGCGCCGGTTGCGAAACCGCAGGTGGCTGCACCAGCGCCCGCCGCACAAGCTTCGCCAGCGCCAGCGCCAGCACCTGCACCCGCACCTAGTCGAGATCGCGGTGGTGTTGTGCTGAACGAGTTGTCTAACAGCGAGATGGAGGCGCGTCGACGCGCATTGGAAGGTTCACAGGCTCGCGAGGCTGAGGATCGCCGTCGCGCGACCGAGCAGGCCAATCGCCGCGCCGAAGAGGAAGAGCGTCGTCGCAAGGAACGCGAAGAATCCGCGCGCCGCCAAGCCGACGAGGAAGCTCGTATCAAGGCTGAAGCCGAGGCGCGTCGCCGTGCTGAGGAAGATGCGCGCCGCCGTACGCCGCAGCTTGATAACGTGGTCGCAGATGAGGACGAGGCTCCGGTTGCGCCGAAGCGCGGCGGCGGTGGTGCTCCTGCACCGCGAGGCCTGCCGCCGCGTCGCGGAACGCCCGCGCCTGAGCCCGCGCGTCCCACACGCACGAAAGGTGAAGCCGATCGTCGTCAAGGTCGCCTGACAGTCACGGCTGCATTGACGGACGACGGCGATGCAGCGCGTGGTCGCTCTTTGGCTGCGGCTCGCCGCCGTCAGGAGAAATTCAAACGTGCGATGCAGAATGAACCGCGTGAAAAGATTTCGCGTGAAGTAACGCTGCCGGAAACGATCACGATCCAGGAACTCGCGGGCCGTATGTCGGAGCGCGCAGTGGATGTCATTAAGTTCTTCATGAAGCAGGGCCAGATGATGAAGCCCGGCGACGTGATCGATGCTGACACGGCAGAACTGATCGCGTCTGAATTTGGCCACACGGTCAAGCGTGTTGCAGAGTCTGACGTCGAAGAAGGCCTGTTCAACCTACCGGATGCGGATGAAGATTTGAAGTCGCGTCCGCCTGTGGTCACCATTATGGGTCACGTCGATCACGGTAAGACGTCGTTGCTCGACGCCATCCGCAATGCCAATGTTGTTTCTGGCGAAGCGGGCGGAATCACGCAGCATATCGGTGCCTATCAGGTCGAGAAGAATGGTCAGAAGATCACCTTCATCGATACGCCGGGTCACGCGGCCTTCACGGCAATGCGCGCACGCGGTGCTCAGGTAACGGACATCGCCATTCTCGTTGTTGCTGCAGACGATTCCGTGATGCCGCAGACGATCGAGTCGATCAGCCACGCAAAGGCAGCGGGCGTTCCGATCATCGTGGCGATCAACAAGATCGACAAGCCGTCGGCAGATGCGCAGAAAGTGCGTACGCAGTTGCTCCAACACGAAGTGTTTGTGGAGTCGATGGGCGGTGAGACGCTGGACGTTGAAGTCTCGGCGAAGACTGGTCTGGGCCTCGACAAGCTTCTTGAAGCCATTCTGCTGCAGGCTGAAATCCTTGACCTCAAGGCTAACCCTGATCGTACCGCTGAGGGCGTCGTCATCGAAGCCAAGCTCGACAAGGGTCGCGGTCCTGTCGCCACTGTTCTCGTACAGACAGGTACTCTTATGCCGGGCGACATTATCGTCGTAGGTAACGAATGGGGCCGTGTGCGCGCGGTGGTCAATGACAGAGGCGAGCATCTGGAAGAAGCGCCGCCGTCTATGCCGGTCGAGGTTCTTGGCTTGCAAGGCACGCCGCACGCAGGCGACCGTTTTGCAACGGTCGAGAACGAAGCACGTGCGCGCGAAATCGCTGCGTATCGTCAGCGTCTTGCGCGCGACAAGGCTGTTGCCAAGCACGTCGGCCAGCGCGGCTCGCTCGAACAGATGATGTCGCAGTTGCAGACGAGTGGTCTCAAGGAGTTCCCGCTTGTCATCAAGGGCGACGTGCAGGGTTCCATCGAAGCCATTGCGGCAGCACTCGAAAAGCTGGGAACGGACGAAGTGCGTGCCCGCATCGTTCATTCGGGCGCAGGCGGCATTACCGAAACAGACGTCTCTCTTGCCGAGACTTCGGGCGCTGCGATCATCGGGTTCAACGTTCGTGCGAACGTTCAGGCTCGCCAGGCGGCTGAGCAGGCAGGCATCGAAATCCGGTACTACAACATCATCTACAACCTGGTAGACGATGTGAAGCAGGCCATGTCCGGGCTGCTGTCGCCAGAGCGTCGCGAGACGTTCCTCGGTAATGCGGAGATTTTGGAAGTCTTCCACATCACCAAAATCGGCAAGGTCGCGGGCTGCCGCGTTACGGAAGGCAAAGTGGAGCGCGGAGCGGGCGTGCGGCTCATCCGCGACAACGTGGTTATCCACGAAGGAACGCTCAAAACGCTCAAGCGCTTCAAGGATGAAGTGTCTGAAGTGCCGGTCGGTCAGGAATGCGGTATGGCGTTCCAGAACTATGAAGACATCCGGCAGGGCGATATTATTGAGTGCTTCCGCGTAGAGATGGTTACGCGCACGCTCTAGTTCGCTGAAATCGGGAGGGCGCTTCACTGTCCTCCCAAATTAATTGAAAGCGCTTGCGGTTCTATCCCGCAAGCGGTTTGGTTTGGAAAAATGTCCAGATTTTCAACTTCCGGCCCATCGCAGCGCCAGCTTCGTGTTGGCGAGCAAGTTCGGCATGCGTTGTCAGAACTTTTGCAACGCGGCGAGGTACGTGACAATCTGATTGAGACGACTGTTATTTCAGTCTCCGAAGTTCGCATGTCGCCCGATCTTAAAATAGCGACGGCCTTCGTTTCACCGCTCGGCGCGAAGGATGATCAGGCGGTGATAGACGCGCTCAACCGCAATGCACGGTTTATTCGCGGACGAATGTCGCCTGCATTGAGGCAAATGAAATACATGCCGGAGTTCAGGTTCCGGCTCGATACCAGCTACGACAATATGGCCAAGATCGACGAACTGCTGCGTTCGCCGGAAGTAAAGCGCGATCTGGACAATGAGGAAAATGATTGATGGCGCGACGCGGCAAGAAAAAAGGCCGGCCGGTTTCTGGCTGGGTAATTTTGGATAAACCGGTTGGCATGGGTTCAACCGAAGCCGTCTCCAAGATCAAATGGCTTTTCAATGCGGAAAAGGCGGGTCATGCGGGAACGCTCGACCCGTTAGCTTCCGGCATGCTGCCAATCGCACTAGGCGAAGCAACGAAGACAGTTCCGTATGTGCAGGACGGCGCGAAGGTCTATCGGTTCACGGTCGCGTGGGGCGAGGAGCGCACGACGGATGATCTGGAAGGCGAGGCAACCAAGACGTCCGCAGAACGCCCATCTGAGGAAGCTATCCGCGCCATCATGCCGAAATACACTGGCGTAATCATGCAGACCCCGCCGCAGTTCTCTGCCATCAAGATCGGCGGCGAACGTGCTTACGATCTGGCGCGTGGTGGCGAAACCGTTGAGATACCGGCGCGCGAAGTCGAGATTGGTAGATTCGATCTGGTAGAACATTCCGGCGACCGCACGCTGTTTGAGATTGAATGCGGCAAGGGCACATATGTGCGCTCGTTGGCGCGTGATATGGGGCGTGATCTTGGCTGCTTTGGCCATATCGCCACCTTGCGTCGTACGGAAGTAGACCCTTTCACACCAGATGATTTCGTGACCGTCGAGCAGCTTGAAACAGCACGAACTGGAGCGGAAGGAGAGGCGCCGAATTTCACCGCGATCGATAATCTGGTGATCGACACAGGGGCGGCTCTCGAATGTCTTCCCCGCGTGGACATTACCGACGATGCAGCAACTCGCATCCGTCTTGGTAACCCTATCATCATTCGCGGGCGCGACGCGCCTGTGGAAGCAGATGAGGCCTGCGCAATGGCGCGCGGACGGCTTGTCGCCATTGGCGCAATTGAAGCAGGCATGTTTAAACCGAAGCGTGTATTCGTAAGCTAGAGCCAGTTTTCAGCGACTGGAAAATTTCCTAGCTTGGGCAGATGGACATGCCTGATTCAGTACCGTCGCGTGACGCAGGGAGAATGCGTGCGAAGAAGCATTCCCCCATTGGGGCCTCACCGGGAACACTGATTGCAGACCCCACAGCGCAAAAACCCATTCTCACGCTGACGGTTATTTCTCCGGCTGGATCAAAAACCTTTTCTAACGCTAGTGTAGATGATGTGCGGCGCGAGCGTGGCCATTGGCCATTGGTATGGTTGGATTGTTCCGGCCTCGCGGATGTCGGACTCGTGCAGGAGATAGGTCAACTATTTGGGCTGCATCCGCTTTCCTTGGAAGATACCGTAAACACCGGTCAGCGGCCGAAGGCCGACTTTTTCGACACCAATGTCTTTGTGGTGTTGACGATGATTGACGATCACATCACCAACAGACCAGAGCAGATTTCCGTGTTCTTCGGCTCTGATTTTGTCGTCACTTTTCAGGAGCGCGAGGGCGATCCGTTTGATCCTGTCCGCAAGCGTCTCGAAGCCGCAACTGCTAGCAGGTTGCGCGCAAAGAAAGCGGACTATCTTGCTTATGCGCTGATAGACGCAATTGTTGATAGCTACTTCCCGTGCATCGAGCAGTTGAATGGCCAAATCGATGCGATTGAAGATGAAATTCTGACGGGGTTGGGCAAGGACCAGGTTGGTCGACTTCATCTGTTGCGCCGTCGTGCCGGTCAGCTCAAGCGCGCCTTATGGCCCACGCGCGATGCTATAGCCGCGCTGCTGCGAAGCGATTCTGTGGTGATTACGCCCGAAACAAAAATCTATCTGAACGACACCTATGACCACGCGATCAGCCAACTGGAAGCGGTTGAAAGCGCGCGGGATATGCTGACCGGCCTCATCGAAATGCACCTGTCGCTTAGTCAGGCGCGTACAAATGACGTAATCAGCTTTCTCACGATTGTGTCCGCAGTATTTATTCCGCTGACATTTCTCGCCGGAATATGGGGCATGAATTTTGACCCCGACAAGTCTCCGTTCAACATGCCCGAACTGGAAAGCTACTACGGGTATCCAGCGGCGCTAGGCTTTATGGCGCTGGTCGCACTACTGACCATCTGCTTCTTCAAGTGGAAGAAATGGATTTAGCGTGTGGCCGCATAAACGCGGAAACCCTTTTCGTCCGCAATCGTCTCGCAAGCGTGGAATTGCGTTTTCAAAATGGCTTCATAGGGTAGTCCGCGATTGGCCACCATAAATAGCTTTCCGCGCGGCTTGAGCGCGGAAGCGGCGGCGCGAATCAACGCCTGGCCCAAGGCCGGATCGGCCGCTCGCCCCGCGTGAAACGGCGGGTTCATTACGATCAAATCATAGATGCGCTCGACCCTTTCAGCGGTCAGATCACACCAATGAAAATTGGTGCCTTGTGCAGACGCAAGCCGCGCCATGTTTCGTCGCGCAGCCTCCACTGATGCATAATCCGCTTCGTAAAGATCAATGCGAGAGAATTTGCTGCTCTCAGCAAGTACTGCCGATAGGTAGCCCCAACCAGCGCAAAAATCGGCTGTAACTCCATGCAGTCCGGCTGGCAACCTATCTGCCAAGAGACGCGATCCGACATCGATCCGATCATGTGAGAACATGCCGGGCGCTGTTTCGAATTTCCCGTCGACCAGCAACGCGTTATCCTGTTGGCGAACAATCGAGTCCGCGTAGGCATCGGCCTGCGCGCTTCTGTACAGCCAGAAAACCACGCCGTGGTTCTTTGACAGGTGTCCGCCGAGAGGCACTTCCTTTTCAAGCCGCTTGCGCAAACTTGCCGCGCCTTCGTCCTTGCCGCCTGCAACGACGATAAGCCCACCCGGCACAAGCCGAAGGATACTTTCTGCCAGCCATCGCTCATTTTGTCCGCGATGCTTTCCGGCAAGGATGATCGCCGATTCGTAATTCCCGCCGTCAGGGACGGGAGCTACGGAAAACCCGCGCCGTTCCAGCACCAAGAAGTCAGGGCGGAAACCCTGTACAAGCGTAAGTTTGGCATCGAAATATTGGGGTACCTGAAAATCACGCTCGGCACCAAACACGAGGCAAGTTTTGCCAGCCGCCGGAGCGTCGAGTTCGCCTGAGGCAAATGGATGAAAAAGAGTCTGGACGCTTTCGCGGCTCATTGATGCATCTCTCGAAAAAGAAAAGGCGCGGCATTGCTGCCGCGCCCGACTTTGCCTGAATCAGACGCGGCTTACGCGGCGTCTTCTTCGTCTTTCTTCTCGCGAACGATTTCCTTGCCGGTCGCCTGATCGACAACCTTCATGGAAAGGCGAACCTTGCCGCGCTCGTCGAAGCCCATCAGCTTGACCCAAACCTTATCGCCTTCCTTGACGACATCTGTGGTTTTCTGAACGCGCTCATTGGCAAGCTGCGAAATGTGAACCAGGCCATCGCGTGGGCCGAAGAAGTTCACGAAAGCGCCGAAGTCGGCAGTCTTGACGACCGTGCCTTCATAGATTTCGCCGACTTCCGGCTCAGCAACAATGGTGTGGATCCACTTCTTGGCAGCCTCGATTTCCTTCGCGTTCGACGAAGCGATCTTCACCGTGCCGTCGTCTTCGATGTTGATCTTTGCGCCGGTCTTTTCCACGATTTCGCGGATGACCTTGCCGCCAGACCCGATCACGTCACGGATCTTGTCGGTCGGAATCTGCATGACCTCGATGCGGGGCGCAAATTCGCCGAGTTCCTTGCGGCCTTCGGAGAGAGCCTTGGCCATCTCGCCCAGAATGTGCAGGCGACCGTCCTTGGCCTGACCAAGAGCCACCTTCATGATCTCTTCGGTGATGCCGTCGATCTTGATGTCCATCTGGAGCGAAGTGATGCCGCCAACCGTGCCGGCCACCTTGAAGTCCATGTCGCCGAGGTGATCTTCGTCGCCGAGAATGTCTGAGAGAACGGCAAAGCGCTCGCCTTCCTTGATGAGACCCATCGCGATGCCCGCCACCGGCTTCGAAAGCGGAACGCCCGCATCCATCAACGCCAGCGAGGTGCCGCAAACGGTTGCCATCGACGACGAACCGTTGGATTCGGTGATCTCGGAAACGACACGCAGCGTATACGGGAACTGCTCAGCGGAAGGCAGCATTGGGTGGATGGCGCGCCATGCCAACTTGCCGTGGCCGATTTCACGGCGACCTGGCGAACCCATGCGACCCGTTTCACCGACCGAATAGGGCGGGAAGTTGTAGTGCAGAAGGAAGGTTTCCTTATGTGTACCGGTCAACGAGTCGATGTACTGTTCGTCTTCGCCGGTGCCGAGCGTTGCAACGACGAGCGCCTGCGTTTCGCCGCGCGTAAAGAGCGCCGAACCGTGCGTACGAGGAAGCACACCAACTTCTGAAACAATCGGGCGGACCGTCTGAAGATCGCGACCGTCGATGCGCGAACCGGTGTCGAGGATGTTCCAGCGAACGATTTTTGCCTGAAGCTCCTTGAACACGGTTGCGACCTGATCGGCGCTGTACTTCGGTGTTTCTTCACCTTCCGGTGCGAAATGCGCTTTTACCTTGGCCTTAGCCGCATCAACCGCGTCATAGCGAGCCTGCTTGACGGTATTCTTGTAGGCAGCGCGCAACTCGCCTTCGATCAGGCCGAGCATTTCCTTTTCGAGGTCGCCAAATGTGGGCGCAGTGAAATCGCGCGGATCCTTGGCGGCAACCTCAGCCAGCTTGATGATCGCTTCAATCACCGGCTGGAAGCCCTTATGACCGAACATCACAGCGCCGAGCATGATGTCTTCCGGCAGTTCCTGTGCTTCGGATTCGACCATCAGCACCGCGTCGGAAGTGCCTGCAACGACGAGGTCGAGCTTGGACTCTTCCATTTCGTCGATATGCGGGTTCAGGACGAACTCGCCGTTGATGTAGCCAACGCGCGCGCCGCCGATCGGGCCCATGAAGGGCACGCCCGAAAGCGTCAGTGCAGCCGAGGTAGCGACGATTGACAGAATGTCCGGATCGTTTTCGAGATCATGCTGAACAACCGTCACGATGATCTGGGTATCGTTCTTGTAGCCGTCCGCGAAAAGCGGGCGAATCGGACGATCGATCAAGCGGGAAACCAGCGTTTCCTTCTCGGTCGGACGGCCTTCGCGCTTGAAATAACCGCCGGGGATCTTACCGGCTGCGAAGGTCTTTTCCTGATAGTTTACTGTGAGCGGAAAAAAGTCGAAACCCGGCTTCGGCTCTTTCGCCGAAACAACGGTGGCGAGCACGACGGTTTCGCCATAGGTGGCGAGAACAGCGCCGTCAGCCTGGCGGGCAATCTTGCCGGTTTCCAGGATCAGCGGGCGACCGCCCCACTCGATTTCCACTTTGTGGTGATTGAACATGTCTTGTCCTTCATATGCGGAAAGGCCCGCACCGACCTTTTCGGCGCGCCCTACCTTTCCCGGCTTCGTTTGGGCGAGCCACGGGCAAGACAACGGGAGGTCCGGTAATTAGCTCCAAGAAAAGCTGCCGGGCATCCTGCAATCCTGCCCCATGACCTGCCCATGAGGCGGTCCGACGATCCCTTTTTCGTCCGGACCTTTGGGCCATTCACGGCCCGAAATGCGCAACCGGCGGGTCTCCAAAGGAAACCCGCCGGAAGTTCTTAGCGACGCAGACCGAGCTTCTCGATCAACGCCTGATAGCGCGCATCGTCTTTCCTCTTGAGGTAGTCGAGGAGTGAACGACGCTGCGACACGAGGGCGAGGAGGCCGCGACGGGAGTGGTTATCCTTCACGTGGCCCTTGAAGTGCTCGGTCAGATTCTTGATACGCTCCGAGAGAATTGCAACCTGGACTTCCGGCGAGCCGGTGTCGCCCTTGGCGGTGGCGAATTCTTTCAGCAGTTCCTGCTTACGTTCAGCAGTTATCGACATCGCGTTTTTCCTTTCGAATTTGAGGAAACGGGACGCCCTTAGCCGGGATGTCGTCCAGCAGGGGCCATGATAGCAGGCACGATTATTGCGCAATGCTGGCGCGCATATAGTTGATATGCGGCTAGATTGCTACCGTTTTTTATAGCGGAGCGTTTCACCTAAACGCCGGCATTATAGGCCGCAATTGCGGCCATGTTCACCACATCGGCGTCTTTGGCATTCAGCGGTACGATCTGCACTGACTTGTTCAGGCCAACGAGCAGCGGGCCGATGACAGTCGAACCGCCCAGCTCCTGCAGCATTTTGGTTGAAATGCTGGCGGAATGGAACGCGGGCATAACAAGCACATTGGCCGCGCCTGACAGTCGGCAGAAGGGGTATTGCCGCTGCATCAGATTGAAGTTCAATGCGACGTCGGCCGCCATCTCGCCATCATATTCGAAATCCACGCGGCGGCGGTCGAGTATCTTTACGGCCTCCTGCACACGCTCTGACCGCTCACCCTGCGGATGTCCGAAGGTGGAATAAGCCAGCATTGCCACACGCGGCTCGTAGCCCATGCGGCGCGCGAAGCCGGCTGCTTCCTCCGCGATATCCGCAAGCTGTTCCGAGTTGGGCATGTCGTGCACAGCAGTATCGGCTACGATGACCGTGCGGCCCCGGCAGAGCGCAATCGATACACCGATGATGCGATGTCCCGGCTTGGCGTCGATGACGCGGCATACGTCTTCCAGCACGGTGGAATAGTTGCGGGTTACGCCCGTAACCACCGCGTCGGCATCGCCCAGCGCGACCATTGTTGCGGCAAAGTGGTTTCGATCATTGTTGATGAGCCGCTGGCAATCGCGCAGCAGAAAGCCCTTGCGTTGCATATGCTCGTAGAGATGGTCTGCATAAACGGAATTGCGGCGCGAAAGCCGTGCATTGATGATCTCGATGCCGGCCTTGTTGATTTCGACGCCCGCCTGACGGGCGGTTTCCTTTATCTGCTCCTCGCGACCGACCAGAATCGCGGTGCCGAGACGTTGGTTCACGAACGAAACCGCTGCGCGCATCACCTGCTGCTCTTCACCTTCCGCGAACACGACGCGCTTGGGTTGGCGGCGCACGCGGTCATAAATGCGTTGCAAGGTGGACGCGATCGGGTCGCGTCGCGCCGAAAGCTCTTGCGCGTATTTATTTAGATCGAGAATTGGACGACGGGCGACGCCGCTTTCCATCGCCGCTTTCGCGACCGCAACGGGAATAGCCGAGATCAAGCGCGGATCAAAAGGTACGGGGATGATGTAGTTTGGACCGAACTTTGGGCGATTGCCTTGATAGGCCGCGGCGACATCGTCGGGCACATCTTCGCGCGCGAGTTCGGCCAGCGCCTGAGCGGCTGCAACTTTCATTTCATCGTTGATGGTGGTCGCGCGGACATCAAGCGCACCACGGAAGATGTAAGGGAAGCCAAGTACGTTATTAACCTGGTTGGGATAGTCCGAACGGCCCGTTGCCATGATGGCATCGGTGCGGATTTCGGCCACTTCCTCCGGCGTGATTTCCGGGTCCGGATTCGCCATTGCAAAGATGATGGGGTTCTTCGCCATCGACTGGACCATCTTCGTGGTCAGCGCACCCTTGGCCGAAAGGCCGAAGAAAACATCGGCGCCATCGAGCGCTTCTTCCAGTGTCCGGGCCTTGGTTTTAACGGCATGAGCAGACTTCCATTGGTTCATGCCTTCGGTGCGGCCCTGATAAACCACACCTTTAGTGTCGCACAGAATGACATTCTCCGGCGAAAAACCCAGCGACTTGACCAGTTCAATACAGGCAATGCCCGCAGCGCCCGCACCATTGCAGACGAGCTTGGCGGTCTTCATGTCGCGTCCGGTAATTTCCAGCGCGTTGATGAGGCCTGCCGTTGCGATAATCGCCGTGCCGTGTTGGTCGTCATGGAAAACCGGAATGTCCATGAGTTCGCGCAGCCGCTGCTCAATGATGAAGCAATCGGGCGCCTTAATGTCTTCAAGATTGATGCCGCCGAAGGATGGGCCCAAATAGCGTACGCAATTGATAAAGGCGTCCGGGTCTTCGGTGTCTACCTCCAGGTCGATGGAATCTACGTCTGCAAAGCGCTTGAACAGAACGGACTTGCCTTCCATGACGGGTTTTGATGCCAGCGCTCCGAGATTGCCGAGGCCGAGAATGGCAGTGCCGTTGGAGATAACCGCGACCATGTTGCCGCGCGTTGTGTAATCGAACGCGCGCGAAGGGTCTTCCGCAATGGCTTTGACCGGAACTGCTACGCCGGGCGAATAAGCCAGCGACAAATCGCGCTGCGTCGCCATTGGCTTCGTGGGGCTGATTTCGAGTTTCCCTGGCCTGCCGGATGCGTGAAAATCAAGTGCTTCTTCAGCGGTGACGGATGGACCAGTCTGCTCTGTCTTCTTGGCGGCCATGAATATGCGTTTCCTTACCCCTGCCGTGCCAGTCGGCGATGCTTTTTTGTGGAGCATTGAGGAATAAGGCTACACTTGCTGCAAAGGAAGGGCCAAGGAACTAACGAACTCAATTTTTGGGGCGCATCGCCTTGTTTATTTCCGAACTGCTGGCGCTTTCGGCGGCAATCTGCATCGCGCTGAGCGGTATGCTCATCAGCGAATTGAAAGGCAGAGTAGATGTTATTCGCCTCGCACGCTGGCAGATGTTGGCAGCTTTTGCGATGACTGCGGCGATGACGGTCGTCCGAGGCGGTTGGGACACCATAGACGCCGATCAGGCGTGGCTGCTGGCCTTGTCCAGCCTGTTCGGCATCATTATTGCGAGCACGACCTATTTTGCCGCGATCTATATTGCTGGCCCACGTACGACGGCCTTGCTGTTCACATTGGCATCGCCGTTCTCACTTCTACTAGGCTATGCGTTTCTCGGCGAAACGATCACCATGCGCCAAGCTTTTGGCGTGCTGTTGGTGATTGTCGGTATTCTCATGGCAATCGGAATGCGGAGGCGGGAAACGGTGCCCGCAGTTGAGGTTCCTGCTGCAAATACTGCTGCGCCCGTCTCGCAACAACCATCGCCAAGCTGGCTGGGCATGGCGCTGGGTGTCATCACGGCTCTGGGGCAAGCGCTCGGCAGTCTCGCTGCTCGTCCGGCGATGGAAGCAGGTGCCGATCCTGCTGCCGCAATGGCCGTGCGCTCAGGCATCGCCGCGCTCTTCTTCCTTGCGCTTGCTCTGGTGCCGTTAAAAGCGCTTCACCAGCCTTACAAATTTCAATGGCCGGATATGAAGATTGCTGTGGCCTCCGCCTTCTTTGGCACAGGGCTCGGCATGTCTTTGTTGATGGCTGCGCTAACGACTGGCAATGTAGGCATCGTGACGACTCTTTCTTCCATGACGCCCATCATGATTTTGCCGATGGTTTGGCTGCGGTCCGGCGTAGCGCCAGTAAAGGCAGCCTGGCTCGGCGCAGCAATTGCGGTGATCGGCACTGCGGCGATCAGCCTTTGAGGTCGCGATGTTGAACAAGCAGGCCAGCGAGGCAACAATCCTTTCAACATCTGGCGCAACGCCGATGATGGAGCAGTACATCGAGATCAAGGCGGCGAACCAGGATTCCCTCCTGTTCTATCGCATGGGCGATTTCTACGAGTTGTTCTTCGATGATGCAGAAAAAGCAAGCCGCGCCTTGGGCATCGTGCTCACAAAGCGGGGCAAGCATCAGGGCGAAGACATTCCCATGTGCGGTGTCCCGGTCCATGCCGCTGATGACTATTTGCAGAAGCTAATCGGGCTGGGCTTCCGCGTTGCTGTTTGCGAGCAGATTGAAGACCCCTCGGAAGCAAAGAAGCGCGGTTACAAAGCGGTCGTGCGGCGTGACGTGGTTCGTCTTGTTACACCCGGTACTATCACCGAAGACAAATTGCTTGATCCGGCTCAAAGCAATTTTCTGATGGCTGTTGGGCGCATCAAGAGTTCGCCACAAGATGTTTTCGGACTGGCATGGATCGATATTTCTACCGGGCTGTTCCGCGTGGCCGAGACGAACGCGGATCGTTTGCTCGCTGATGTTCTGCGCGTCGATCCGCGCGAAGTGGTTGTGGCTGAGCCTGTCTTCTACGATGAAGAACTGAAGCAGGTGTTCGATGTGCTGGGGCGAACCGCCGGGCCGGTTCCTGGCTCGCTGTTCGAATCTTCAGGCGCGGCTGGCCGAATCGCGCGCTTCTACGGTGTAGCTACGCCCGACAGTTTCGGGGCGTTTTCGCGAGCGGAGCTATCGGCCATTTCAGGCGCGATCGCGTACGTGGAAAAAACGCAGAAGGCCGAGCGCCCGCCATTGGCCAGACCCGAGCGAGAGCAATCGGCTTCGACGCTCTTCATCGATCCGGCTACCCGTTCCAGCCTCGAACTGGTTCGTGCCATGAATGGCGGTCGCGACGGCTCGTTGTTCAAGTCAATTGATCGCACGGTGACGGGCGGTGGTGGGCGAATGCTGGCCGAGCGGCTGATGTCGCCGCTCACCGATCCAGATGAGATCGGTGCGCGACTGGATTCCGTTTCGTTCTTTCTCGGCGAAACGCGATTGTGCGAGGCGGTTCGCATTGTGCTCAAAGGCGTTGCGGACATGCCGCGCGCTCTTTCTCGGCTCGCGCTCAACCGTGGCGGGCCGCGCGATTTGGGCGCTTTGCGCGCGGGCATGGAAGCAGCGCGTAGCCTTCGTGAGATGTTGGACAAGCTGACTGCGCCGAGCGAAATCGCACGCGCGATTGACGCTCTTGCAGCATTGCCTGGAGACTTTGGTGAGCATCTGGCCTCTGCGCTTGGCGAAGAACTGCCACTGCTCAGACGCGATGGTGGATATGTTCGCGCTGGCTACAACGCCGAACTGGATGAGATGCGTGCTTTGCGCGATGAGTCTCGCCGCGTGATTGCAGGCATGGAGCGTGACCTGATCGAAGAGACGGGCATTCGTTCACTGAAGATTCGGCACAACAATGTGCTTGGCTATTACATAGAGGTCACGGCCAACAATCAGTCTGCGTTGAACGGTACGGATGAAGCGAAAGGGCGATTTATCCATCGTCAAACAATGGCGAACGCCATGCGCTTCACTACGACGGAACTCGCCGGTCTTGAAACCAAGATTGCCAATGCAGCGGATCGGGCGCTAGCAATAGAGCATCGAATTTTCGATGCGCTGACCGCGGAGGCGGTGGGCCACGCGGATGTAATCCGGGCCGGTGCTCAAGCAATTTCCGTACTCGACGTTTCCGCCGCGCTTTCCTTGTTGGCCCAAGCCGACAATTATTGCCGCCCGCAGGTGGATGGGAGTCTTGCTTTCCAGATCGAGGGCGGACGACACCCTGTTGTAGAGCAAGCGTTGCGAAGATCTGCCGAAGCGCCGTTTGTTGCGAACGACTGTGATCTTTCACCTTCCGGCAATGATCGGAATGGCGCGATCTGGTTGCTCACCGGTCCCAATATGGGTGGCAAATCCACCTTTCTGCGCCAAAATGCGCTCATTTCTATCATGGCGCAGATGGGCTCCTTTGTGCCTGCGCGTTCCGCTCATATTGGCGTCGTAGACAGATTGTTCTCACGTGTCGGTGCGTCGGATGATCTGGCGCGTGGTCGTTCGACCTTCATGGTCGAAATGGTCGAAACCGCTGCTATTCTCAATCAGGCAGGCGACCGGTCATTGGTTATTCTGGATGAAATCGGACGCGGCACTGCAACGTTCGACGGGCTATCAATCGCGTGGGCGGCGGTGGAATATCTGCACGAACAGAACCGCTGCCGCGCGATCTTCGCCACGCATTTCCACGAGATTACAGCGCTTTCAGCCAAACTGCCGCGCTTGCACAATGTGACGATGCGCGTGAAGGAATGGGATGGCGATGTCGTATTCCTCCACGAGGTAGCCATGGGAGCAGCCGACCGCAGCTACGGTGTGCAAGTGGCGAAGCTGGCTGGCCTGCCAGATGCCGTGGTTCAACGTGCACGCGATGTGTTGCACCAACTCGAAGAAGGCGAAATGTCAGGCAAGGCTGATCGTATGCTTGACGATCTGCCGCTATTCTCCGCTATTCTTCGCAAGGAAACACCTCCACCGCCTCGCAATGATGGGATAAGTGACGCGCTTGGCGCAATCAATCCCGACGAACTGACACCGCGCGAGGCCCTTGAAGCTCTATACCGACTAAAGCGCTTGCTATAGGCGTCCGCGATAAATTACGTAGCAGGCCTAATGTCCACGACTACACAAGCGAGTGACCGTAGCAAGATCGGCGTCATGCTGATGCTGCTGGCGGTTCTGATGTTTTCGCTGAACGATGTGCTCGGAAAATATCTGGTCGCCTCCTACTCTGTAGGTCAACTTCTCCTGATACGCAGCACGGCAGCTGTGCTTTTTCTAACCCCGTTCATTTTAAAGGCGGGTTGGCGCAGTCTCTTCGATGTTTCACAGCCGAAACTGATGGTCGCACGCGTCGTTCTGACAACCATCGAAATTTCCAGCTTTTATTACGCGGTGGGCTACATGCCACTGGCCGACGCAATGACCTTCTGGATGGCGGCACCGATCTACGTCGCCGCGCTCTCACCGTTTTTGCTTGGTGAGCATGTAGGATGGCGGCGCTGGACGGCGATCCTGATTGGCTTCGCGGGCGTGATCATTGCTTTGCGGCCGTCGTCAGAAACGCTGACCCTGCCTGCCCTTGTAGCGCTTACGGGAAGTGTGGCCTTCAGCTTCATGATGGTGACTGGCCGCGCTCTGCGTCAATCGTCGGACATAGCAATGGTGTTCTGGCCGACCCTGGGAGTGACCTTGCTCGGAATCACTGCTCTGCCTTGGGCGACGACCATGCCGACGCCGATCGATTTCGTGTTGCTTGCGTTGCTCGGCGTAGTAGCGCTGATGGCGCATTTTCTGACCAACCGTTCGCTTATGCTGGCGGACGCGGCGACTGTCACGCCTTATCAATACACATTGCTTGTCTGGGCAATGTTTTTTGGCTGGCTGGTCTTTAACGAGACGCCGCGCATCACGACAATAATTGGCGCAGTCGTTATCGTGGTTTCTGGGCTTTTCATTTTCTTCCGAGAGCAGCAATTGGGCATCAAACGCGATACTGTGACCGAAGTTGTTTAGCAGCGTCGATTGCGCAAAGGGCGTCAGCATCTGTCAGTATCGAATTTGACATTGGCCCATGAGATACGACATGCAAGCCCCTCACGATAGCAAAGTGCCATCATGCAATCCGTAATCTCCATATCCGGCGTTTCAAAAACCTACGCTTCTGGTTTCAAAGCGCTCGAAGATATCAATCTTGAAATCCGGCGCGGCGAAATCTTCGCGCTGCTTGGTCCGAATGGCGCGGGCAAGACAACCCTAATCTCCATCATCTGCGGTATTGTTAATCGAACGGCTGGCACTGTTCTTGTCGATGGTCATGACATTGGCCGCGACTATCGAACGACCCGCAGCCTGATCGGGCTGGTTCCGCAAGAACTGACGGCGGACATGTGGGAGACCGTCTTCAACGCCTGCGCCTACAGCCGTGGCCTTTTCGGCAAGTCAGCAAATCCCGGTTATATAGAGAAGGTGCTTCGCGACTTGTCTCTTTGGGATAAGCGCGATGCGAAATCGCGGCAGCTTTCCGGCGGTATGAAGCGACGCCTTCTGATCGCCAAAGCGTTGGCGCACGAGCCGCGCATCCTGTTTCTCGATGAACCGACTGCAGGCGTCGACGTCGAACTTCGACATGATCTTTGGGAAATGGTTCGTCGACTGCGCGACGATGGCGTCACCATTATCTTGACCACACACTATATCGAAGAAGCCGAGCAGATGGCTGACCGCATTGGCATTATCAATGGCGGCAAGATCATACTCGTGGAAGACAAGGCCGAACTGATGCGCAAGCTCGGCCGCAAGCAATTGGTGCTCGAACTGCGCGAAACGTTGAGCGAACTGCCATCGCAGTTGGACAGATACAAGCTCGAACGGTCGGAAGACGGCAAGCGGCTGACCTATATTTACGACACGAAAGCGGAGCGACCCGGCATTGCTTCGTTGTTGCGCGATCTTGATGCTGCGGGCATTGGTTTTCGCGACCTCGATACCGAGCAAAGCTCGTTGGAGGATATTTTTGTCGGGCTTCTGAGGGAAAAGCAGTGAACCAATACGCGCTATGGGCAATTTACAAGACGGAAATGGCGCGCACTTTCCGTACGCTGTTGCAAAGCATTGTCTCGCCCGTCATATCGACTTCGCTTTATTTCGTGGTCTTCGGCGCCGCAATAGGCAGCCGCATTCAGGAAGTGAATGGCATAGCCTATGGCGCGTTCATCGTTCCGGGCTTGATCATGTTGTCGCTCCTTACACAGTCGGTAGCGAACGCCTCATTCGGAATCTATTTCCCGAAATTCACCGGCACGATTTTCGAGCTGCTTTCTGCTCCGGTGTCATACCTCGAAATCGTCATTGCCTATGTCGGCGCGGCGGCAACCAAGTCTATCGTGCTCGGCTTGATCATCTTGATTACCGCTAGCCTTTTTGTGCCTCTGCATATTGAGCACCCGTTTTGGATGGTTGCATTTCTCGTCCTGACCGCCCTGACTTTCAGCTTATTCGGGTTCATTATTGGTATTTGGGCGAATGGCTTTGAGCAGTTGCAAGTTGTGCCGCTGCTGATCATCACGCCGCTCACTTTTCTGGGCGGCAGTTTTTATTCCATCGACATGCTGCCGCCTGCGTGGCGCACGATCTCGCTCTTCAACCCTGTGGTTTATCTTGTCAGCGGTTTTCGCTGGAGCTTTTTCGGCCACGCCGATGTAGGTGTCGGTATCAGCCTCGCCGCTACCCTTGGTTTCTTGGTGGTTTGTCTCGCAATTGTCGGCTGGATATTCCGCACAGGTTACCGGCTCAAGAACTGATCACTTGACGGGGGCGCTCACTTGCCCCCAATTCAGCGCTTCATTCATCGAGCGGATAACATGAGCCTTTCTGGCGCGCTGCAACTACTGGCCTCAACCTTGATTTTTCTAGCAGCGGCTAGCGGTGCGAAGTCGTGGGCGATGGCTCCAAGCCTTCCCAAGATCATACTGACGCTCGCGCTCTACACGCTAGGCAACCTCATCATGCTTCGCCTGGTGCGCGAATTTGGTATGTCGGTCGCGTTCAGCCTTTCTGCGGTTATCCAGCTCATTGCAGTCAATCTGGTTGCACTGCTTTATTTCGGCGAAATTCCAGGTACAGCTCAAGGCATCGGCATTCTGCTCGCCGTAGCCTCGGTAGCAGTCATTAGTTTCGGACCCTATCTTGGCGGACGATGAATAATTACCGGGAACTTTTGCGAGGCTTCGCTCGTCCGCTCGATTTTTTCAATCGGCTTGAATTTCCAGTCCTGCTCGCCGGTCTGTTGATCGTAGGCGGCCTGTGGGGCTTTGTAGAGCTTTCGGAATTCGTGAAAAATGCGCCTCCGCATGATTTCGACACACGTCTGCTGCTTGCGCTGCGCGAACCGGGCCAGCCTGACAATCCTATTGGATCGGCAAACTTTGAAGGCCTGGTTCGGGACATTACGGCTCTAGGCGGAGTAGCAATCCTTGTCCTCTTGACCGCGCTTGTGGTCATCTTCCTGCTGCTGGCGGGCAAATGGCAGATCGCAGTTTTCGTGCTGTGTGCAGTAGGTGGGGGACAACTCGTTTCGACACTGCTCAAGTTTGAAATAGATCGACCTCGCCCGGAACTTGTTTCGCATCTTATGCGCGAGACTTCGAGCAGCTTTCCTAGTGGTCATGCAATGATGTCGGCTGTGACCTATATCACTTTGGGCTCGCTGCTGGCTCGCATCACGCCACAACGCCGGCTCAAGATCTATTTTCTGTTTGTCGCGGTGCTTCTAACCGCGCTGGTTGGCGCGAGCCGCGTCTATATCGGGGTGCATTGGCCAACCGATGTTTTGGCGGGCTGGTGTATGGGCTTTGCTTGGGCAATGCTTTGCTGGTTGGTTGCGCGCTGGTGGCTTAAAAACCGTCCGACGCCGCCCTAGCTTGCAAGCGCCGTAATGGTCGAATGCGTCTTTTCGCTAAGCGCCAGAACAGCATTCGAATAGCGCTGATCACCGGTCACTTCGCGCCCAAGCCATTCCGGCAAGGCCGCATCTGGCACATGATCTGGTGTTTCCAGCTCGGCGACGATCAACCCTGCAAGTTCGCCGGTAAAAACATCGATCTCGTATGTATAGCCGCCATGCGAAACCAGATGTCTGCGCTTTTCGATCAATGATCCTATCGCGAATGCCTGCATGGAGAGCGCTTCATCGAGAGGTATCGGATATTCGTACTCGTCCCGTTCTGGCAGGTTCGAGCCGAATTTAAACGTCAGCTTCGCGCTCGATCCATCGCTCACACGCACCCGCGTCGAGCGGTCTGCTCCGATGGAAAGATAGAACTGGCGGATGGCAATAACTCTCGACACGCGGCTGCGCCACGCATCATTGCGAACGAGGAATTTGCGTTCGACTTCCTTGGCCATTGCGGGGGAATAAAGACTGTCCGGCGTGCGAGCGCAATGCGGAATATTGTCAATTGAACCGCAGAGCAGAAAAAAGTTCACGTCAGCATCACTTGACTTTAATCAATCGATCGATTAAATCGCCGAATGGCAAGCAAACAGCAATCACTTGAATCTTTGTCGAGCGCGGAGCAAACGCGTGGCGCACTTGTGCACGCCGCTCTAATTCTGTTTGGGCGACAGGGTTTCGAAGGCACTTCGACGCGGGAGATCGCTGCAGCCGCCAAGGCGAATATCGGCTCCATAGCCTATCATTTCAGGGGCAAGGAAGGACTGCGCATCGCAGTGGCCGACCATATCGTTGCCACCGTCGCGGCAATTGCGGCTCGCGCGCAGATTGAGGATCGCACCGATGGATTGCCCTCCGGGCAGGCAGCCGAGCAAGCGATAATCGCGATGGTGGAGCGGATGTTCTCATTCTTCGTGCTGCAGGAAGAGGCTGCTGAGATCGTTCCTTTCGTGCTGCGAGAGATGTCTGCGCCGTCACCCGCTTTCGACCGCATCTACAACGGCATGATGGAACCACTGCACCGTCATTGTTGCCAGCTTTGGAAAGCGGCCACAGGTGAGGAAGCAGAGAGCGAGGAAACGCGCATCAATGTTTTTATGATGATCGGCCAAATCCTCTACTTCCGTCTCGCGCGCGAAGCTGTCCGCCGACGATTGGGTTGGATCGAAATCGGCCCGCAACAGGGCAAGAAAATCGCCGACATCGCTGTTGCCAATGTCAGCACTCTCCTTGCTGCAAAGAAAGACCGGAACTCATGAGTGTGTTTTGCTCCGTACCGATTCTTGCCTCGCTCCTCTCCTGCGGTAGCCCCACGCCTTTGGCTGTTGGCTATGTCGAAGGCGAATTCGTGCGCCTCGCACCAATCGAAACAGCGCATGTCCAGACCGTCGCAGTGCGTCGGGGCGACCGTGTCGAGCCGGGACAAATCATAGTGCGCCTTGAAGATACGGATGTTCGCATTGCAGTGGCGCAGGCTGAGGCAGCACTCGCGCAGGCCGAAGCGCAACTCGCAGACCTGAAAATCGGCAAGCGACCAGAAGAGATAGACGTGCTGGCCGCGGCGCTTAACTCCGCAGAAGCGGAGCACGAAGAGGCGGGTCGCGTGTTGGAACGCACGCAGGATCTTTTCGGACGCGGTACGGCAACGCAAGCGCAACTGGATACCGCCAAGACGCAGCTTCAGGTGACGGCTGCTGCTATCGGCCAGGCCAAGGCCAACCTCGCGGTCGCGAATTTGCCCGCACGACAGGAAACGATCCGCGCGGCTGAAGAAGCTGTGAAGCAGGCATCGGCAGCGCTCGAAGAAGCGCATTGGCGACAGTCCAAGCGCAGCCTCATTGCGCCAAGCGCCGGGCGCGTTGACGATGTAATCCGCGATCCGGGCGACATCGCAGGTCCGTCAGCTCCAGTTTTATCCATATTGCCTGATGGCGCCGTAAAATTGAAAGTCTATGTTCCGGAGCCGGATTTCTCGAAGCTTAAATTGGGTGGCAAGCTCACGGTTCGTTGCGATGGTTGCGGCAACGGCCTGACCGCAACGATCAGCTACGTATCGCCAGATCCTGAGTTCACACCTCCGGTAATTTACTCGCTCGAGACGCGCCAGAAGCTCGTTTATTTAATCGAGGCGCGTCCGGACGGCGATACACGCCTCAAGCCCGGCCAAATTGTAGATGTCGATCTCGCGGCTTCGGAATAGCGCGATGAACGTCATTGACGTCCGAAATCTGGTGAAGCGCTTCGGTGACAAGACCGTCGTCGATCATGTCTCAATGCAGGTGGGGCAGGGCGAAATCGTTGGGTTCCTGGGGCCGAACGGTTCGGGCAAAACGACGACGATCCGGATCATGTGCGGACTGCTTACGCCTGATGAGGGCGAAGGCGAAGTGCTGGGTTACGACCTGAAAACCGACTCGCTCAAGATCAAGCGCGAAGTCGGCTACATGACGCAAAAGTTCTCTTTTTACGAAGATCTCACCATCGCTGAGAATCTGGAATTCGTCGCGCGCCTTTATGAGCTGAAGCCCGTTTCAAAATATGTTGACGATACACTCAACGACCTCGGACTCACCACCCGTCGCAATCAGCTTGCGGGCACACTATCCGGCGGCTGGAAGCAACGTCTGGCGCTCGCCGCGTGCATCATGCACAAGCCGAAACTTCTCCTGCTCGATGAACCAACTGCAGGCGTCGACCCAAAGGCGCGCCGCGAGTTCTGGGACGAGATTCATCGGCTCGCGCGTGGTGGGCTCACCGTACTCGTGTCCACGCACTACATGGACGAAGCCGAGCGTTGTCACCGCATCTGCTACATATCCTATGGCAAGATACTGGCTACGGGCACTGTCGATGACGTGATCCGAAATGCAGGATTGACCACCTATATCGTCACTGGCCCCGGTCTCAATGAAGTTGCCGAGCGATTGCAAGGCGCACCCGGCGTCGATCAGGTCGCGCCTTTCGGCACTACGCTCCACGTCGTCGGATCAGACCGCGCTCTGCTCGAAAAGACGCTTGCTGCCTACAAGAAAGAAAAAGCCATAAAGATCGAACTCGGCGAAACCAGCCTTGAGGACGTATTCATTCAGTTTATGGCAGAATCTAAGGACAATATGGGATGAGCCATACGATCTTTTCGCTATCCCGGCTAAGCGCGCTCTTGAGAAAGGAGTTCATCCAGATGCGTCGTGACCGCGTCACGTTCGCCATGATGCTGGGTGTGCCGTTGATGCTGCTGATATTGTTCGGATATGCAATCAACAATGATCCAAAGCGCCTGCCCGCAGCACTCGTTGCGACGAGCAATGATCATTACACGCGTGCTATGGTGTCGGCTCTGGAAATGACCGGGTATTACCGTTTCGATCATAGGGTAAGTAGCGCGGAAGAGGCCGAAGCACTGATTACCAAAGGCGACGTGGCCTTTGTCGTAACCATCCCATCTGACTTTGCAAGGCGCGTGGAGCGTGGCGACAATCCGCAGATATTGATCGAGGCTGACGCGACTGACCCATCTGTCGCCAGCGGAGCAATCTCGACACTCGGAACAGTCGCGAGTCAGGCATTGCTGCGGGAACAGGGCGATCAGGCGCAAGCCGCGACAATGGCAGCCAGCCAGCTGCAAGTGGTCGTCCATCGCCGCTACAATCCGGAAGGTATCTCGCAATACAATATTGTCCCGGGCCTGCTCGGCGTCATTCTGCAAATGACGATGGTGATGATGACCGCTATGGCACTGACTCGCGAAAGTGAGCGCGGTACTATGGAAAACCTGTTGGCGATGCCCGCCAGTCCCGTGGAGATAATGCTCGGAAAAGTACTGCCCTACGCAGCCGTGGGTGCGGTGCAGGTTGTGGTGGTGCTTGTCGCTGCAAAGGGGCTTTTCGGCGTGCCGTTTTTCGGAAGCCTGCCCTTGCTGCTTTCTGCAATCTTCGTATTTGTGCTCGCTCTGGTCTTGCTCGGCTATTCTATATCGACGGTTGCGCGTACGCAGATGCAGGCAATGCAGCTGACCTTCTTCTTTTTTCTACCGTCAATCCTCTTGTCTGGCTTCATGTTCCCGTATCGCGGTATGCCGGATTGGGCGCAGACGCTTGGGGAAATTCTGCCCCTCACGCACTTCCTGCGTATCGTTCGCGCGGTGATGCTGAAGGGCGCGGCCTTCCCGGCCATCGCAACGGAAGTCGCCGCACTTTTTGCGTTCGTTTTGGCCTTCGCTACGCTCGCACTTCTACGCTTCCGCCGAACATTGGATTAACCTCGGAACGTATATTCCTTGATTGAGGCTGGCTTCATTTCGATGGAAAAGCCTGGGCGTTCAGGCGGCATGTAGGCTGCGTTTTGGATGACGCACGGATCGATAAAGTGCTCATGCAGATGGTCAACGAATTCAATTACGCGGCCTTCTTTCGTACCCGACACACACAAATAGTCGATCATAGAGAGATGCTGCACATACTCGCAAAGACCAACGCCACCTGCGTGTGGCCATACTGGCAGGTTGTACTTTGCGGCCAACAGCAGCACAGCCAGCACCTCATTCAGGCCGCCCATGCGGCATGAATCGATCTGCACGACATCGATAGCGCCTTCCGCAATGAACTGTTTGAACATGATGCGGTTCTGGCACATCTCGCCGGTCGCGACCTTCATCGGCTTCACCGCTTCGCGTATTTTGCGGTGCCCCGCGATGTCATCCGGGCTAGTCGGCTCCTCGATAAAGAACGGATTGCAGAAGGCGAGCTTGTCCAGCCATTCTATAGCCTGCGGCACTTCCCAAACCTGATTGGCATCGATCATCAGATAACGATCCGGCCCAATGATTTCGCGCGCGATTGTGAGTCGACGAATGTCGTCTTGCAGATCGCGCCCTACTTTCATTTTGACATGGTTGAAACCCGCATCGATGGCTTCCTGGCAAAGCCGGCGCAGCTTCTCTTCTGAATAGCCGAGCCAGCCCGCAGATGTCGTGTAGCAGCTATAGCCGTCGCGCGTCAGAATTGCCTCGCGTTCCGCGCGTCCGTGCTCTGCCTTTTTAAGGATCACCAATGCTTCGTCGGGGGTCAGCACGTCGGTGAGATAACGAAAATCTACAATTTTGAGGATTTCCTCCGCGCTCATGTCGGCGACCAGCTTCCAGACAGGCTTTTTCGCATCCTTGGCGAGGAGGTCCCAGATCGCGTTGACCGCGGCACCGGTTGCCAGATGCATTGCGCCCTTGTCTGGGCCAATCCAGCGCAACTGACTGTCGCTCGTGAGATGCCGCCACATGCGGCCCGGATCTTCCTTGATCCAGTCAAGCTCAAGCCCGATCAGCAGATGCCGCATGGCATTGAGCGCGGCGACGCAAATTTCGTTGCCACGCCCGATGGTGAACGTCAGCCCATGACCATCCAGCCCGGGTCGATCCGTTTCCAGCACTAGATACGCGGCCGAATAATCGGGGTCCGGGTTCATCGCATCCGAGCCATCGAGGCTCAGCGATGTAGGGAACCGCAAATCGTATGTCCGTAGATTCGTTATCCTGGTCATGATGCAATTCCCTCGCATTCGCGAAAAACATTCACGTCTCCACCTCTGCAAGCGGTAGAGCAGTCAGTTCAAATTGTATGGCGGTGCCTTGCGGCTTACGCGTCCGCCTTGACGTTCTGCGTCTGTGTTCCCAACCCCTCAATGCCGAGTTCAACAACGTCACCGGCCTTGAGGAATTTCTGCGGCTTCATGCCCATGCCGACGCCCGGAGGTGTGCCTGTTGAGATGATGTCGCCCGGTTGCAGGCTCATGAAGCGCGACAGGTAGGAGACAAGGTACTTCACGCCGTAAACCATCGTCGCCGTGGTGCCGTCCTGCATCTTTTTGCCGTTGACGTTCAGCCAAAGCTTGAGATTTTGCGGATCCTTGACCTCGTCCTTTGTGACCAACCAAGGCCCGGTCGGCCCGAAGGTGTCGCAGCTCTTGCCCTTGGTCCACTGGCCTTGATGCTCGATCTGGAAAGCACGCTCCGAGACGTCATGGAGCACGCAATATCCTGCGACATAGTCCAGCGCATCTTCCTCGGAAACGTATTTCGCCTTTTTGCCGATGACGACGCCGAGCTCCACTTCCCAGTCGGTTTTCTTTGAGTCTCGCGGGATCAGCAGATCGTCGTTCGGTCCGACAATTGCCGATGTTGCCTTCATGAAAATGATCGGCTCGGAAGGAACGGTTGCGCCCGTTTCTGCCGCATGGTCCGAGTAATTAAGGCCGATACAAATAAATTTGCCCGTACCGCCAACGCATGGACCCAGGCGCGGATTGCCGCGAACCGCCGGAAGCGATTTCGGATCAAGCTTCGCCAGCTTCTTCAATTGTGCGGGCGCAAGTGCTGCGCCCGCCACGTCGGATACATGTTCAGACAAATCGCGGATCTTGCCATCAGCGTCGACGAGGCCGGGCTTTTCGGCGCCCGCTTTGCCATATCTTACCAGTTTCATGCCGTCTCTCGATCTCCGTAGGTTCAGACTGTCCAGCCGCCATCGATATTATAGGCTTGGCCTGTCGTATAGGTTGCTCCAGCTAGATAGACTGCAAGGTCTGCAATCTCGTCTGGTTCGCCCAACCGGCCCATTGGCTGGCGCGCGATGAAAGCTGCACGGGCTTTGTCATAGTCGCCCTGCGCGCGCATCCGGTCCTGCAGCGATGGGCTTTCCACTGTGCCAGGGCAGATACAATTGCAGCGAATTCCTTGCGTAATGTAGTCGGCCGCGACTGCTTTGGTCAGCCCAACCACGGCCGCCTTCGTAACGCCATAGGCGAAGCGATTTGGCACACCCTTCACCGAGCTTGCGACGGACGACATATTGATGATCGAACCGTCCTTGCGGCTCAACATGCCCGGTAGCACCGCGCGAATGGTCCGGATCATGGAGCGAACATTCAAGTTCATGGCGAAGTCGAGATCTTCGTCCTTCATCTCCATAATAGAACCGGAATGAACAAAGCCCGCACAGTTGAAAAGCACATCAACCTGCCCGATGCCGCTGATCACAGCCTGCACGTCCGCATCGTTCAAAACGTCCATGCGTCGCCCGATTATGCGGTCGTCTTTCAAATCGCCGAGCAGCTTATCGTTGATGTCGGTCGCATATACTTTCGCGCCAGCGGCCGCAAAGGCTAGCGCTGAAGCACGGCCAATGCCCTGCGCGGCAGCTGTTACGACTACGGTTTTTCCGGTCAAGTCGGACATGATTCTAACTCTTCTTGCGTTCGACGATGTAGATGTGATCGGCCGCCAGCACTGTTTCGCCATGTTGGTTCATGACCTGCAGACGTTCGATTATGCGCCCGGCGTCAGGTCGCTTTGGGTCGTCTTCTTTGGCGGCAATGGTCGTCACCGAATGAATTGTATCGTTTATAAAGACTGGTTTGATGAAACGCAGCCTGTCATACCCGTATGAGAAGGCAACCGGATTTATGACGCTGGCGGTGAGTCCAACGCCGATGGAAAACACGAGAGTGCCGTGTGCGATGCGTTGGCCGAAGGGCGACGCCTTCATGAATTCCGCATCCATGTGATGGGGAAAGAAATCACCGGTATGTCCTGCATGAACCACGAAATCGGTTTCCGTAATCGTACGCCCGCTGGTCGTGCGTGACGATCCGATTTCGTAATCCTCGAAATAGGTGACGACTTCCATTTCAGGGCTTCCTCGCAAGCGGTGTCGCGGGCGCGGCGCTCGATTGATACGCGGCCTCGATCAACGCCATTGTGTTCCACGCATCTTCGACTGAGCTGACAAGCTCTTTGTCCTCGCCCGCCACAAAACGCTGCATGTTGGCCATACGCCCGACAAATGCGTCCGGGAACCAACCACCTTTGAGCGGTACGCTGATCCAGTCGTCGCCGCCCTTCGGGTAGATTTCCAGAATATCAGGTTCGCCACGCGGATAATCCAGGTTGACGCCAAGCTGCACATAGGCCGCGCCTTCCGTCCCACAAACGCGGAACTCACAGGCTTGATGCTTGCGCTTGAAAGCGTGGTCATGATTGATCGACAGTGCGCAGCGCACCTTGTCGCCATAGTCCAGAATGGCACTGGTGCGAGTCTGGGCGACGGTATGGCTCGGGTGGCCGATCGATTTGGCATGAACACCGCGCGGATCGCCAAGCACCTGACGGATCAAATCCAGATAGTGAATAGAATGCAGCGCGAGTTCCACGCGCGGCGATTTCAAGACAAACGGCCAATGCGGCCAAGGCGTATCCAGCGCCAGCCACGCGTCGAAATCCACAACCTCGCCAAGCCAACCCTTGGCGATAGCGTCCTTGAGCGCCAGCATCATGGGCGCAAAGCGAAGTTGGAAATTCACGGCGGCGGTGAGATTCTTGGCCCGACAAATTTCAAGGATTTCCGTCGCGCCGGCCAGATCACTGCCCATCGGCTTCTGAATCAAAGCGGCTGCATTGTCAGGCAGGGTTTTCAACACCGCCGCATGGAACGCCGGAGGGGTAGCGAGATCGAATATCGCATTCTCGACTGATGCCGCTTCTTCCGCGGTTCGATAAGCGGCTACGCCCCATTCTGCGGCAAGTTTTTCGGCCTTGGCAAAATCGGGATCGTAGATTCCGGCAATGAGAATGCCAGACTTCCGATAGGCCGGAAAATGCGCATCGCCCACAATCGACCCCGCCCCGAACGTCACCACCGGACGCGGGTTCGACGGAGCCGGCCATGTTTGCGCGAGCGTGGAAGGATCGAAGGTCATGCGCGTCCACCGAATAAACGGTGCGCGAACCGCCTAGCAAACGCTCCGTCATCCTCGGGCTTGTCCTGAGGACCTACCGCGTAACCGGAAGCATTGCAGATCCTCGGGACAAGCCCGAGGATAACAGACAAGGAAGATGCATCCATCATAGGCAACGCCGCCAAACCATCAATCGACATGGAAGACCTCTTCCGTCGTTGCCCACCAGTCGCCTTCTTTGACGGTCGCCAACGGCACTTGCAGCGGCATGTTGATTGCCCACCACTCTTGCGTCTTGGGATCTGCCGCCATCTTGGCGGAATCTGCAGCGAAGTCCGTGCCGTGATACTCAAAATAGGCGAACAACAGATTTTCCGGTTCCCGCAAAAAGATGCTGTAATTCTTGATATTGCAGTCTGCGATCTTGTCCAGCACTTCCGGCCAGACCGCTGCGTGAAGGCGCTTGTATTCGGCTATTGCTTCGGGCTTGATACCCAAAATGGATCCCATGCGCTGCATGGCTTACCTCCCGATCTCGCAGGTGAATTCGGCGATGCTCATCGCCTTCACCGCATCCCAGTTCCAGTCGATGCCGATGCCCGGTTCGCTTGGCGCATAGGCATGGCCATCTTCGATCTTGAGGCGCGATCCCGTCAAATCGTCCAGTTGCGGAATGTACTCGACATACTTGCCGTTCTGCACAGCGCAAACGAGGCTGACATGTAGCTCCATCAAAAAATGTGGGCATACAGGAATGTCGAACGCCTCCGCCGCGTGCGCAACCTTCAGCCAAGGCGTGATGCCGCCGATGCGGCCGACATCCACCTGAACGATGTTACAGGCGCCCTTCTGCATATATTCGCGGAAGTGACGGATCGAATAGAGTGACTCGCCAACCGCAATCGGTGTCGACGTCGAGTTCGACAGGCGTACATGGCCGTCAATGTCGTCGGCGGGAAGCGGCTCCTCGATCCACGCCAGATCGATGGGCCGCAACCGCTCCGCACGTCGAATCGCTTCATCCACCGAAAAGCCCTGATTGCAGTCGGTCATAATTTCGTATGCGTCGCCGACCGCCGCACGCACCGCCGAAAGCCGCGCTACATCCTCCGAAACATGTGGGCGACCGATCTTCACCTTCGATCCAGTGAAGCCTTTGGCTTTGGCCTGCAAGGCGTCGTCCACCAGCGCCGCCGTCTCGATGTGCAGCCAGCCGCCTTCCGTCGTATAGAGAGGACAACGCTCTTTCGCGCCGCCAGCCAATTTCCAAAGAGGCAACTTCTGCTTCTTCGCGCGAAGATCCCAGAGCGCGGTGTCGATAGCGGCCAGCGCAATTGCGGTGATCGCACCAATGGTCGTGGCGTGGGTGGCAAATTCCAACTCGTGCCAGATCGCCTCGATCATGTCCGCATCGCGGCCGATCAGGCGCGGCGCGAGGTGATCCGCCAACAAGCGCATCACCGATGAGCCGCCAGTACCGATTGTATAGCTATAGCCGGTTCCGGTCGCACCATCGGAATCCGTGATCGTTACGATAGGCGTTTCCTGGGAAACAAAGCTCTGGATAGCATCGGTACGTTTGACCTTCGGAACAAGGTCAACCATCCGCAGTTCGACACGTTCGATCTTCGCCATTGTCAGGCCCTCAGCGTCCTGCCAGTTTCTGCAGAAAACAGATGCGCTTGTGAAAGATCGAAACTCATATTTACCTTGTCGCCAGACTTAAGCGGCCTCGGGTTCAACATGCGCGCGACCAGATCCGCGCCGTCGAAATCCGCAAACACCAGCGTCTCATTGCCCAGCGGCTCAGTCACGGTCACTGGCAGTTCCAGCGCGTGGACATCGGTTTCTTCGCCCGAATGCAGGCCGTGGCCCGTGGGGTAAGCATCGTCTGGGCGCAGCCCGAACACCACCTTGTCGCCCGCCGCTACCCGGTCGCGGAACTGGCGTGGCAGCGGCAGTTTCGTGCCGTTCGGGAAAGCCAGCTTTCCGTCGGTCACAATTGCCTCACGCAAATTCATGGGCGGAGAGCCGATAAAGCCGGCGACGAAACGCGTGGCGGGGCGCTTGAATACCTCGTCCGGCGTGCCGACCTGCTCGATGTAGCCGTCGCGCATGATGACGATGCGATCAGAAAGCGTCATCGCCTCGACCTGATCATGCGTCACATAGACGACCGTTGACTTCACCTTGGCGTGCAGTTTCTTGATCTCGGTGCGCATCTGCGTGCGCAGCTTTGCGTCAAGGTTTGACAGTGGCTCATCGAACAGAAACACGTCCGGGTCGCGGACAATTGCGCGACCCATGGCGACGCGCTGACGCTGTCCGCCTGAAAGCTGTGAAGGCCGCCGTTCCAACAGATGATTTAGGTCTAGAATGGCGGCGGCTTCGTCCACCCGCTTGGCTATTTCATCTTGCGAACGCCCTGCTATTTTTAGCGAAAAGCCCATATTCTCGCGCACGGTCATGTGCGGATAGAGCGCGTACGACTGAAACACCATCGAGATGTTGCGCGAGCGCGGGGGCAGATCGTTGACCACCTTGCCGCCGATCTCGACCGCTCCACCGGATATTTCTTCCAAGCCTGCAATCATGCGCAGCGTCGTAGACTTACCGCAGCCCGAGGGTCCGACGAGAGCGATGAACTCGCGGTCAGCCACTTCAAGATCAATGCCGTGCACGATCTCCAGCGGGCCGTAGCGCTTGGTCAGCTTTTTCAGAGAAACGGTTGCCATTAGCTGCTCATTTCTGTTCGGTCATTTGGTTCATCCCTTCACCGCGCCGGAGGTAAGCCCGCCGACAAGGTGCTTTTGGACGATGAAAGTGAGTGTCAGCGCGGGAATGATCATCACCACCGCCAGCGCACACATGCCGCGCCAATCGATCGTGAATTCGGCTGTGTAGTCCAGCAGGCCGACTGGCAAGGTTTTGGAGTTGATCGAGCGGGTCAATTGTGATGCCAGCGCAAACTCGTTCCATGAAGTGAGAAAAGCGAAGATGCCGGCAGATGCAATTCCGGGACCAGCAAGCGGAAATTCCACTTGCCAGAATGCCTGCCAACGCGTGCAGCCATCGATTTGCGCGGCCTCAGCCAAATCCTTCGGCACCTGTCTAAAGAAGCCGTCGATCAGCCAGATCGTGAATGGAATGTTCAGCGCTACATAGGCGAGGATCAAGCCAAAATGCGTGTCGATAATGCCGACGCGTGCGAACACGAAGAACAGCGGCAAAGACAGTGCAATTCCGGGAACGGTGCGCGTCAGCATCAGGCCGAGGAACAGCCCGGATTTTGCCTTGAAGCGGAACCGTGCAAACGCATAACCGCCAGCCATGCCGATGATAATTGCGATCACCGTAGACGTGATCGAGATGATCAACGAATTCCGGAAATAGTCGAGCACCGGAATGCCGCCTTTGCCGACACCGGAGAACATCGACACATAGGCGTTGAGCGATAGTTCTTGCGGTATCCAGACCGGTGGCTTCGCCATGATCTCAACAGTCGGGCGCAGCGATGCGAGCACAATCCAGATGCCGGGAAGGCAAATGATGAGCATCGCCAGAAATAGCGCAACTTTATGGGCGATCGATAGGAGTCGCTTTTTGGTGCGGGCGGAAGCGTTGGCATCCATTTGCATCACCACTCCGCGCCGATCTGAGTCCGCGCAGCGGCCAGCTTGCGGAAGAAGTAGACGGTAAACAGGATCGACAGCAGGATCGAGAAATAGGCCATTGCGTTAGCCACGCCCATGCGGGCGTCGCTGTAGCCAGTGCGGGCTACGAGCGTCCAGATCAGTTCCGTACGGCCCGCCGGGCCACCGTCAGTCATAATCTTCACGATGTCATAGGCACGCGCCACATCCAGCGAACGGATTGTCATCGCGATATAGGCAAACGGCATCAGGAATGGCCAAGTCACATAGCGGAACGTCTGCCACGGCGTGCAGCCGTCTACGCGGGCTGCCTCGACAGGTTCGCGCGGCATGGCCAGCAAGCCAGCGAGGATGAGGATCGCGAAGACCGATGTCGAGGACCAGATTTCAGCAGTCAGAATCGCGATGAATGCCAGTGTGCCGTCAATCAGCCACGGAATCGCATTGTTGGTGATACCCAGCGCCTGAAGCGCATTGTTCACAAGCCCGATATTGTCATTGAACATGAACTTGAACTGGAAGCCGACAAGTATCGGCGAAAACATCATGGGGAACATCATGATGGTGCGCAGGATGCGCTGACCTCGAGACGCCTTCTCAACCAGCAGAGCAAGTCCCAACCCAAGCAGCATTTCAAGATTGAGCGCGATTGTCAGCAGAAGAACAGTGCGCCCAAACGCGACCCAGAAGTTCCAGTCCGACAGAATGTTTATGTAATTGCGCAGTCCGATGAATACGAAGAACGATTCCGGCTTTGTCAGACGGAAAGGTGTGAAGCTGGAATAGAAGGACAGCAGCAACGGCACGATCACGACTGCGGCCAGTACGATGAAGGACGGCAACAGAAGCAGAAACGGTGCTGAGAGTTTCCAGTTTTTCATGTGTTCTATATTTTGTTTTCAATCTGCCACGCAGGCCTGCCCCTCACCCTTACTTTCTCCCCGTAAACAGGGAGAGGGAGTCATGCGCGTCGCGCCTGCATTTCAAAAGTTCAACGCAACGCTGACGTCCCCCTCTCCCTGCTTGCGGGGAGAGGGTTAGGATGAGGGGCAAGGCAGTTCTGGGGGCAGCGCGAGCGCCGCCCTTTGAGCAAAGCTCACAGCTTGCCCGCGTCTTGCAGGATCTGCGTTGCCTTTTCGGCAGCGGTGTCGAGCGCCTGCTTGGACGTCTTGTCGCCAAGGATCGCGGCCTGCAACTCGGGATAAACTGCGTTGGAGATTTCGATCCATTCTGCCGTCTGCGGAACCGGGAATGCGTTCTGAGCGGCTTCCTGGAAAGCCTTCAGCACTTCGGTTTTGTACGCATCGCCCTTGGCCTGCTCGATATCCCATTCCCACACTGCGGTGCGGGTAGGCAACGGACCGGCGGAAGCTTCGAGCTTCTGGCTGTCTTCGTTCGTCAGCCACCAGACCAGCGATGCTGCGGCTTCCTTGTTGGCGCAGTTTTCCGTCACGGAGAAGCCATGATGGCCAGACCAGCCAGTGCGCTTACCCGAGGAACCCTTTGGCTGAACCTTCACGCCGACATTACCTGCTACCTTCGACGACTTCGGATCGTTGAAGAACCCGGCCCAACCCGGCCAGTCGAGGTTGAGTGCGATGGTGCCGGAAGCAAAGCCCTGACCCAAATCGTCCCAGAGATAATTCGTGGTGCCGGCCGGAACGGCCTTTGCCTTATAGAGGTTCACGAACCAGTCGAGCGCGCGCACACCCGCATCCGAATTGAATGCAGGCTTGCCGTCCTTGTCGAGATATTCGCCGCCTTCGGCGACTAACATCTCATAGAAGCGGCCATTGATCGCTTCTTCCTTGCCCGCAAACTGCGTGCCGTAGAAATCTGGAGGTGCCGTAAAGAATTCGGCCTGACGCGTTACTTCTTCCCATGTGTCCGGCGGAACAAGGTCCTCGCCATACTTTTCCTTGTAAGCCTTCTTCTTGGCTTCATCGTTGTAGAGGCTCTTCTGATAATACAGCGCCGATACGTCGAACTGCGCGCGCGGCAACATCACCAGCTTGCCGTCAATGGTCGAAGCTTTAATATTCGCTGGCACGAACGCGTCAATTTCCGACTTCGGCAGCAGCACGGAAAGGTCCGTGTAGATGCCCGGATATTGCGGCGCGAATGATGAGTGGTTCGAGCCAACACACCAGTTTACCGAGCCGGATGCGATGTCCGACTTGATTTCCTTGTCCAGCTCAAAGTGGTTCTTTTTGGAAAGGACGTTGACCTTGGCACCGGTGGCCTTTTCCCAATCTGCAATGCGCGCGTAAAGCGCTTCATACTGCTGACCGCCGATCAGCTTGGCATCAATGGTGACGCCCTCAAACTTTCCCGGCAAATCCTGCGCCTGCGCGCCACTCGCCAACGCCAAAATGCATACGCCGGCCGCTAGGCCCGCTAACAAATCTCTCATCTGTTCCTCCCGTTCTGCCGGTCCAAGACCGCCAAGTGATCGAAGCCGTCATTGACAAAAGCCTCATTCATATACAAAGATTATTTTCACAGGTTGGTCAAGAATAAAAGTTCTGCGCGGTCGATACTTCCCTTTCTTGTTGCTTTCTGCATATGTAAGGGAACGCATTCACTGGGGAAGAGAATAAGGTGGAGGAAAACGAAGACCGCTACCGCGCGCCTGCGCTGGACAAGGGGCTCGATATTCTCGAGCTGTTGTCGAGCGTCGATGGTGGGCTGACGCAGGCGGAAATTTCAAAAAAGCTCGGCCGCAGTCCGAACGAGTTTTACCGCATGTTGGATCGGCTCGTGAGGCGTGGCTATGTCACTCGGCTTGATGGCGACCGCTTTACCTTGACCCTGAAACTCTTTGGCTTGGGGCAATTGCATGCGCCAGTGCGCAGGCTTGTTTCCTTCGCCACGCCGATCATGCGTGAACTTGCCGAGGTCACACGGCAGGCCAACCAGCTCGTCGTTTTTGACCGTGGCGCGGCAGTCGTCATCGCCCAGCAGGAGGCTCCCGGCTATTGGGGCATTTCGATCCGCGTTGGCTCACATATCAGCCTGTTTGATACCGGCTCGGGTCATGTCTTGCTTGCGTTCCGCGACGACGAAGAACGGCGCATGATGATCGCCGAGCATTTGCGCAGCACCGACAAGCCGGACCAGCCGAAAGAATTCTTCGAGCGTTTGGACCAGGTTCGCGACCGTGGCTACGAAATGATGGCATCCATGCAGACAGCGGGCGTCTACAATTTGTCCGGGCCTGTCCTTGCGCCGGATGGTCAAGCTATCGCGGCACTCACCATTCCTTACATCACGGTCATCAGTCAGCCGCCCGCGCCCGACATCACGCGCACAATCGAGCTGCTTCTAGGCGCCGTTCAGCATCTGTCTCAACTCGCGGGGCATGGCATGGGGGAGATCAACGCCGAATGATCATCGACACGCATCTGCATCTCATTGACCAATCGGCTTTGAGCTATCCTTGGCTGGCGGGGGTGCCAGCGCTCAATCGCGATTTCCTCTATACCGAATACGCTCAGCAAGCCTTGCGGGTTGGCATTTCGGGCGCGCTGCACATGGAGGTCGACGTTGACCCGGCAGATATCGATGCGGAAATCAGCTATGTCGAAAAGTTATCCAAGACACCGGGCAATCTCCTGCGCGGCGCAATTGCCTCCTGTCGACCCGAGGATGCTTCCTTCGCAGATTTTCTGGAACGCCAGCGGCAGAATCGATTCGTCAAAGGCTTTCGCCGCGTCCTGCATGTTGAACCTGACGAATTGTCCGAAAGCGCGCTGTTTCGGGAAAATATCAAGCGCATGCAAGGCACCGGATTGACATTCGATCTCTGCGTGCTGCCGCGACAAATTCCGCAGGCAATTGCGCTAGCTGACAATGCACCCGGCGTTCAGTTTATCCTGGACCATTGCGGCGTACCCGACATCAAAGGCAAAGCAGATCATCCATGGCGCGAGCACATGGTCGAAATCGCCAAGCGCCCCAATGTGACGGCGAAGGTTTCTGGCGTGGTCGCCTATGCAGATGCGGAAAGCTGGACGGTCGAAACGTTGCGTCCTTATGTCGAGCACACGATTGGAAGCTTCGGATGGGATCGTGTTGTGTGGGGCAGTGACTGGCCGGTTTGCACGCTTGGTGGCGGGTTGACACACTGGGTCGCCGCAACACACGCAATTCTATCAGGTTCTTCCGAAGGCGAACGCACTGCGCTGCTTTCCGGTAACGCAACGCGTATCTGGAAACTCTAAAAGCTCTCGAGAAACAGCCGGTTGATGTCGTTTACGACATCGCGAGCAGCGCGCTTTTCCAATAGCCCATCGTTGATGCAGTCGGATGCGGCTTGCTGGAAGCCCATATAGCCATCGTGGCGCGGGCGAACCCAAGCGCCCTCGAGCGTCTTTCTTGTGTCCCGATAGAAATTGCCAGTCGCCTTGTTTACGGCCTCGTCTTCCCAAGCAGTCGAATGTCCCGGCTGCCCGCCGGATTTGGGGTAGACGCTGCGCTGGATATCGCCGCTGGCAACGAAATAGGCGAAATCGATAGCTGCCTGCTTTGCCTCACTAAACGCCGAAACGGCGATCCCCGTACCACCGAGCGCCGATCCTATCGGCCTGCTACCTGCCGCTACGGGGATGTCGGCAAACCGCAATTTGTTCGGGCGAAAACCATCAAGCGCATAACTCACATAACCATAGATCAGCGGTGAGCAGGCAATCTCTGACCCTTCCTCCGCCATTTGCTCCGAAACGGCGATGGGGTCCATTTCGAAACAAGCCGGATCGACGAGATCAGCAATTTCGCGGATCATCTCGAACGCACGTGCGCCGGCCTCGAGCGCGATCAATTCACCCTCAACAGCACATGGCGTGCCGAGATTTGCGGACAAAGTGTAAAACGTCATCAGGCAATGTGGCGGGCGCAGTGGCAGAAGCACACGCCCTTGTCTTGCGAGGTCGAGCACCTCATCCCAACGCTGCGGCGCGGTCTGTATAAGATCAGGCCGAAACGCCTGAACCTGCGCTGCCGCATCAATCGGAAATGCCCATTGGCGACCTTGCCAATTGTAACTTGGATAAGATTGTCCAACGCTGCCACGCGCCAGCGCATCCCGTTCATTTTCTCGGCTAGCCACATCAAGCGGTTCAAGGCAGCCCTCGGCAGTAATCTGCCCGACATGCGGGTGATCGATGACGATCAGATCATATGCTTGCGCAAGTTCCTTTACCGGAAAGGACTCAAAATCCTGAAGCGAGCGTTTGTCCCAATCGATGCCGACGCCAGACTTTTCGGTCCACGCGGCGCTGCAACCGATCATGGGGTCGTAGCCGCGTGGATGGCTCCACGTCATACCTTTCAGACGAACATTCACAGTCCGAATTCCTTGCGGATTGCCTCGCTCTGTTCGCCAACACGCGGCGCGGCTCTAGCCACGCGCGGACGCACGCCATTTATTCGCAGCGGCACGCGTGTCGTGGCGATCGAGACGTTGTCCTCGCGCTGTACCGTCTGGAGCATATCGAGCACGGCGAATCCATCGCTGGCGATCAATTCCTGCCAATTCAATACTTTCGCGCACCAGATATCGGCGGGTTCAAGAATGGCCAGCCACTCATCGATGTTCTTTGTCGCAACGCGCTTTGCGATGATTTGCTTGATGTCATCGCGCTTACCAAACCAGCTAGCAGGCTTGTCCGAATAGGGCGCGAGTTCTGCCTGCAACCCCAACAACTCCGCCAGTTTCGGGATCGGCGTCATGGCAATTGCCAGAAACCCGTCCTTGGCTGGATAAACGCCATAGGGCGCGGATAGATAAGCGTGAGCACTGCGGAAGTTGGAGCGCTTCGGAAGTCGTCCGCCGTCATTCAAATATGTTGTCAGCACCTCAAACTGGAAGTCTACCAGAGCTTCCAGAAGACTCGTCTCGACATGGCTACCCTTACCGGTCACGCCGCGTTTCACCAGCGCCGCCAATATGCCCTGACATGCCGCTGCACCCGCCAGCATATCTGCGACCGCCAGCCCGAACGGCACAGGTCCCTGCTCCTCGTCGCCGTTCAGCCACATCACGCCGGAACGTGACTGCGCGAGCAAATCCTGCCCCGGACGGTCCACCCACGGACCTTCCTCGCCATACCCACTGATAGAGGCATAGACGATGCGCGGATTGATCTGCTTCACCGTTTCGTAGTCGAGACCAAGACGAGCTATGACGCCGGGTCTGAAATTCTGGATCAGCACATCAGCCTGACCGATCAGCTTCCGCAAAGAAGCCAGATCGTCCTTGTTCTTCAGGTCGATGGCGAGGCTTTCCTTGCCTCGATTGATCGCGTGGAAGAGCGTCGAGTCGCCGCCTATTTCTGTATCGCTGAGATAGAGCCTGCGAGAAAGATCACCGCCGTCTGGCCGCTCGATTTTTATAACGCGCGCACCCAGGTCAAGCATGCGCAGCGAGCAATATGGTCCAGACAGAAACTGGCTCATATCCAGCACCACTATGCCGTTCAGCGGAAGATCGTCACGCAAACTTTCGCTCGAAGTGGGGCTGTCAGCGGCCGACAAATCCATTTTATCCTCCGTATTCTCTTGTGAATACATTTTTCACATATGAGACATGACTGCAAGAGGTGTTAATCAAATGTATAGCCGCGCGCGACCAGCATGTGCGCGTGCTGCGTTGATCTGTTCGAGTGAGGAGCCCTATTCGGGGGCGACCGTAAGCGTTGTTCCCGCAGAATGGATGGCCGAAACGAATTCGCGAGGCGGTTGCTGGTCCGTGATCATCTCATTGAAACCATCAAATGCGCAGACTTGCACGAGCCCGTGTTTCCCGAACTTTGTATAATCGGTGACAACCGCCGTTCTCGCGCCGCGTGAGAGCACCATGCGCGCGAACTCCGCTTCTTCGAGATTATAATCCATCAGGCCAAGACGAGCGTCTATCGCCCCCGCAGTTACAAACGCGTGGGTCACACTAAAGTGCGATACGAACTCATTGGCCGAGACGCCGAACGCCGCGCCATTGTCACTGCGCAGTTCTCCGCCCGCCATATAGACCTTGTTGCCGTTGACGATGGCCAGCGTGCGGGCAATGTCCGATGAATTGGTTACGACCGTCAAACGGCGATGGCCGAGCAATTCGCGCGCCAGATAGCTTGTTGTGGTTCCCGTATCGAGCATGATGGAATCGCCATCACGGATACTCGCCGCAGCATGGCGTGCAATCGCGCGCTTGCCCTCTGCATTGTCACGCATGCGTCGTTCGAACGGCGCTTCGCCGGTCAAGTTCGGCAGGCCGATAGCACCGTGCATTTTGACGACGGCGCCTTCATCTGCCAACGGCTTCACATCGCGCCTAACCGTTTCAAGCGAAACGCCAAGCCGCTCGGCCAGATTGGCGACGGTTATCGTTCCTTCTGCTTGCAGCAGCCGCATTATTTCGCCGTGACGCTTTGAATACACCACCTTCGCGAGCCCATTGTATGAGGTATTTTGCGGCATCATCACATAATTGCGAAGCATATTCAGTCAAAATGCCATGAAAAGCCACAAATTCTTGTTGACGGATCGCCCCTTCGCGGTAACACTCCCTCGATCAATAAAAATAAAAAATACCTGCCAGAGGAGAATCGCATGAATCGGGCGAGGCGTTTTCTATTGGGTTGCACGAGTGCCCTGATGCTGTCGGTGGCGGCCGGCAGCGTTCCAGCCTTTTCGCAAGAATCCACGGATCCCATAAAGCTTACATTACATGACTGGACCGGCCAGCTCATCACCACCCACATCATGGGCGAGGTGCTGAAGAAAGGCGGCTACAACGTAGACTACGTGCAGGCTGACTATCTGGCGCAATTTGCTGGCCTCGAAACCGGTGACCTCGATGTTGCGATGGAAATGTGGGAAACCACAGGCCGCGACGCCATGGATGCAGCGACAGCCACCGGGAAAGTGGAGAATTTCGGACCCACTGGCATGAAAGCCAAGGAAGAGTGGTGGTATCCGGAATATATGAAAGAGAAATGCCCTGGCCTTCCCAATTGGGAAGCGCTGAAGGACGAGAAATGCGCAGAAGCGTTTTCTACCGCGGAAACCGCACCGAAGGGGCGTTATCTCGGTGGACCGGTCACCTGGGGCGGCTTTGACGATGAACGCGTAGAAGCGCTGGGATTACCGTTTGAGGTGGTTCATGCCGGCACGGATGCGGCGCTGTTCGCGGAGTTGGAGTCCGCATATCAGCGCAAGGCGCCGATCATGCTTTGGATTTACGCACCGCACTGGGCACCCTCAAAATACAAGGGCGAGTGGGTCGAGTTCCCGCAATATACAAAGGAATGTTACACCGATCCGGCTTGGGGTTCGAACCCCGATGCCCTCTATGATTGCGGCAAGCCATTTGGTGAAATCTGGAAAGTGGGTTGGGTTGGCGTAAAGGATAAGTGGCCCGGCGCATATAAGGCGATCAAGGCTTTCACCCTCGATAATGATGAAATGGGCCAAATGATCACCAAAGTCGATCTTGAGGGCAAATCAGTGGACGACGTAGTGGCCGAATGGATGGGCAAGAACGAAGCGCGCTGGTCAGATTGGATCAAGAAGTAGGAGCTTGGGGGAGCCCGCCGCCAACAGGGGCTTATGCGCGGCGGGCATACTGTTTGCGTGCCGAAGACTACAGACCGGATGAAGAATGGCAGTGCAGGAAGAAAAACTCATATGCCGCAATGTCTGGAAAATCTTCGGGTCGGGGGCACGCGAATTTCTGGTGGCCTCGGGGGGTAGTCCCGAGCTTGATGCGCTTGGGAAATCAGGCCTCGTCGGTGCGGTAAGGGGTGTAAACCTAGGGGTCCGTGCCGGCGAGATCTTTGTCATTATGGGACTATCAGGGTCTGGCAAGTCTACGCTTGTGCGGTGCTTGTCGCGATTGATCGAGCCAACCTCCGGCGAGATCATTTTCAACGGCGAAAATCTGCTCGCGGCAAGCGATGCACGGATGATCGAAATCCGCCGTCATCAAATGGGCATGGTGTTTCAGAATTTCGCGCTGCTGCCACATCTGACAGTGCTCGCAAACGTTGCGTTCCCATTGGAGGTGCAAGGTGTCGATCGCGCCGCGCGCGAAGCCCGCGCGCAAAAGATGATCGAGTTGGTCGGTCTGGCGGGGCGCGAACGTTTCTTTCCGCGAGAGCTTTCCGGTGGCCAGCAGCAGCGCGTCGGTATTGCGCGTTCGCTCGCGGTTGAGCCGGAGCTTTGGTTTCTGGATGAACCGTTCTCTGCGCTCGATCCGCTCATTCGTCGCGAGATGCAGGACGAGTTCATTCGCCTGCAATCGGTGCTCAAGAAAACCATCGTTTTCATAACGCATGATTTCGACGAAGCGATCCGTTTGGCGGACCGTATAGCGATCATGAAAGATGGTGCGATCGTGCAGGCGGGTACGCCTGAGGAACTGGTCATGCAGCCGGCGGATGCTTACGTCGCGGCGTTCACGCGTAACGTCGCAAAGGCCAAGGTTCTGCGTGCCGCATCCGTTATGAAGTCGACCAGCACAGCGGCCGGCCCGACCGTGTCACACCGTACAACAATTGCCGATGCAGCGACCCAGTTCGCTCCGGGTTTTGATGTTCTGGCTGTAGAGGACGAAACCGGCAAGACAATCGGCGCGCTGCACCGCGCTGATGTTGTCGATGTGTTGATGCGAGGGTGAGATGGAATCATCACGCCGCATCTCCATCATTGGCTGGGCGGTCGCGTTAACTGCATTCGTGCTGCTCTGGAAATTTGGGGAGCCGGTTGCAAAGTGGGCGTTCGACTATCCCAAGGCATGGATCATCCCAGCCGCTCGATGGATCAGCAACGCGCTGAAATGGTTGCTCAATGATGCAACCTTCGGCCTGTTCACTTTCACGCAGCTAACCCGATTCATCGCCGCTGTCGTAGACGTGCCTTATCGTGCCGCGCTGAGCCTCCTCTCGACTGGCCTGCTATCGGGGCAAGGTTCCTCCGCGATTCAACTCCTGCCACCACTATCGTGGATCTCGGTCATCGCAATCGTCGGCATGATCGGCCATTACGCCGGCGGCTGGCGTTTAGCGTTGTTCGCAGCAGGCTGCTTCCTGTTCCTCGCAATATTCGGCCAATGGAACAGCGCGATGGTTACGCTGGCGTCGATCCTCGTCGCAGCACCAATCGGCGTTATAGGTGGTTTGTTGCTCGGGCTCGCAGCCTATCGGTGGGCGCAATTCGAGAAGGCGCTAATGCCATTGCTCGACCTGATGCAAACGATCCCGGTTTTTGCATATCTGGTTCCAATCCTTTTCCTGTTCGGTTTCGGACCGACAGCGGCCATAGTCGCTACCGTCATATATGCCATGCCGCCAATGACACGCATTACGATTTTGGCTCTGCGCGGCGTGCCATCGGAAGTGCAAGAACTCGGCCATATGATTGGATGTACGCGCCGGCAAATGACGTGGCGCGTTATGGTGCCGTCTGCACGCGACAGTCTGATGGTTGGTGTAAACCAGGTGATCATGCTTTCGCTCAACATGGTCATCATCGCTTCGATGATCGGAGCAGGAGGGCTCGGCTTCGACGTATTGGCTGCGCTGCGTCGCCTGGACATTGGAGCGGGTCTACTGGCAGGGCTTGCGATTGTTGCGTTGGCTGTTGCGCTCGATCGGCTGAGTCAGGCAATGGCGCTTAAGATGGGCGACTTCCATGCTGACACAGGAAACAAGAGCTTCATCGCCCGCTATCCCTATCTCTTCGTAGCTCTTTTGGTGATTGTCGCGACTGCAGTTCTGGGGCTCGCCATTCCCGCCATCCAGACCTATCCGCAAACCATGACCATCGCCAGTGGCACGGCAATTGGCCGCGCGGTTGAATGGATAAACGTGAACTATTTCGACACGCTCGAAGCAATCAAGAATACGATGCTGCTGAATGTGCTTGTGCCGTTCAAGCGCTTTCTGGGCGGTTTGCCGTGGTTGGGCGTAACGGGTCTGCTTGCCTATGCCGGCTGGCGTCTGGGCGGATTGCGGCTGGCGCTCCTTGTGGCTGTCCTTGCTTTTCTCATCGCCGCTACAGGTCAATGGGAAAAGGCGATGATCACCGTCTATCTGTGCGGTGTATCCGTGGTAATTGCCGCGCTGATAGGCATTCCAATTGGGATCGTTTCGGCCGAACGTAAACAGCTTTGGCGCGTTGTTCAGGCCATTATCGATACGCTGCAAACTCTGCCCTCGTTCGTATATCTCATGCCTGCGGTTATGCTGTTCAGAGTTGGGGATTTCACGGCCATGTTGGCGGTCGTGGCCTATGCGATTGCGCCAGCCATTCGCTACACGGCGTTGGGGCTGCAAAAGGTCGAGCCACGCCTCATCGAAGCTGGCCGTGCGATGGGCTGCACAAAGTGGCAATTGCTCACCAAGATCAAGCTGAAGCTGGCGCTGCCTGACATCATGCTTGGCATAAACCAAACCATCATGTTCGCGTTGTCCATGCTCGTTATCACCGCACTGGTAGGTACGCGCGATCTTGGACAGGAAGTCTATATCGCACTCACCAAGGCAGATACCGGGCGCGGCCTGGTAGCGGGCCTCGCAGTAGCCTTCATCGCCATTATTGCCGACCGGCTCATCGCAGCAGGCGCGGCGCGAACCAAGATCAGGCTCGGCCTGCAATGACAAAAAAACCGCTTCGTATCGGGGAGACGTCCCAATGAATTTGCCATCACACGCTCGCGTCGTTGTCATCGGCGGCGGAATAATCGGTTGTTCGACTGCCTATCATCTTGCGCGCGATCATAAGGCCGAAGTTGTGTTGCTGGAGCAAGGCAAGCTTACCTCCGGCTCCACATGGCACGCCGCCGGTCTGGTCGGCCAATTGCGCTCGTCCGCCTCAATCACGCGCGTGCTCAAATATTCGGTCGATCTCTACAAGCGGCTGGACGAGGAAACTGGCTTGGCCACCGGTTGGAAGATGACGGGTTGTCTGCGGCTTGCCACGAACGAAGACCGATGGACAGAGTTCAAGCGCCTCGCGACCACCGCCAAGAGCTTCGGCATGGACATGCATCTAATTTCGCCTGAAGAGGTCAAAAAGATGTGGCCACTCATGGATGCGTCCGATCTCGTCGGCGCATCGTGGCTGCCGACCGATGGACAAGCGAGCCCTTCAGACATTGCGCAATCGCTTGCCAGGGGCGCACGCATGCATGGCGCAAAGATTTTTGAAGACGTGCGTGTCACCGGCTTTGAAATGGATGGCAAACGCATCACGAAGGTGAAAACTGATCAAGGCGATATTGCTTGTGAGATTGTCGTGAATTGCGCCGGACAATGGGCGCGACAGGTTGGCGCGATGGCAGGCATCAACGTGCCGCTTCAGCCGGTAAAGCATCAATACATCATCACCGAAAAAATCGACGGGCTATCGACCGATGCGCCGACTATTCGCGACCCCGACCGGCGCACCTATTTCAAGGAAGAGGTCGGCGGGCTCGTGATGGGCGGTTACGAGCCGAACCCTCAGCCTTGGGAAACGGGCCTGTCCGGCGGCGACGTTCCGAATGATTGGGAATTTCGACTGTTCGACGACGACTACGATCATTTCGAGCAGCATATGACACAGGCGATTGCCCGCGTGCCTGCGCTCGAACGCGTCGGCGTCAAGCAGATGATCAACGGGCCGGAGAGCTTCACGCCGGATGGTAATTTCATTCTCGGCAGCGCGCCGGAATGCGCAAACATGTTTGTCGGCGCTGGTTTCAATGCCTTTGGCATCGCGTCCGGTGGCGGCGCAGGCTGGGTGTTGGCGCAATGGGCCATCGATGGCGAAGCGCCGCTCGATCTGTGGGTAGTCGATATTCGCCGCTTCTCTGGTTTGCATCGCGACCGGCAGTGGGTGAAAGATCGCACGCTCGAGGCATATGGCAAGCACTACACAATCGGATTCCCCCACGAAGAATATCTGTCGGGACGCCCGGCCATTGTCTCGCCGCTCTATGAGCGATTGAAGGCGAGGCAAGCGGTTTTTGGCTCCAAGCTTGGTTGGGAGCGGCCAAATTGGTTTGCGCGCAATGGCGAAGCGGCGGAAGACATCTATTCCATGGGACGTCAGAACTGGTTCGACGCGGTGGGTGACGAACACCGCCATGTCCGCGAGGCTGTGGGCATGTTCGACCAATCCTCATTCGCCAAATATGAGTTGAAGGGCGCGGATGCGCAAAAGGCACTGGACTGGATTTGTGCGAATGATGTGTCCAAGCCTGCCGGCCGCCTCACCTATACGCAACTGCTCAACACTCGCGGTGGCATAGAGGCGGATCTGACCGTCGCTCGCCTTGCTGACGACCATTTCTATATCGTCACGGGAACCGGCTTCCGCACACATGACCTTGCATGGATAGCTGATCACATCGAACCTGGGCTCGATGCCAAGTTGACGGATGTCACCGAACAGTTTGGTACACTTTCGCTGATGGGACCGAAGGCGCGTGACGTACTATCTGCGGTCACGGATGCGGATGTTTCCAATGCGGCGTTTCCGTTCGGGCATGTACGCGAGATCGAAATCGCGGGTGCAAAAGTGCGTGCGCTTCGCGTCACCTATGTCGGAGAGTTGGGCTGGGAATTGCATATCCCAATCGAAGCGACAGGTGCGGCTTTCGATGCGCTCATGCAGGCTGGCGAGCAGTTTGGCATCAAGCTCACAGGCTATCGCGCTCTCGAGTCTCTCCGGCTCGAAAAGGGTTATCGCGCATGGAGTTCGGACATCACAGCCAACGACAATCCGTTTGAGGCGGGTTTGGGATGGGCGGTTAAACTTCGCAAGAATGTTGATTTTCTTGGCCGCCGGTCTTTGGAAAACGCTAACGGTAAGGCGCTTACCAAGCGACTTGCGAGCTTCACGGTCGAAGATCCCGAGGTTGTTCTCCTCGGACGCGAAACCATCCTGCGCGATGGCCAGCCGGTCGGCTACCTGACCAGCGGAGGCTACGGCTACACTGTAGGCAAGAGCATCGGCCTTGGCTATGTGCGAAACGGCGAAGGCGTGGCCGATGATTGGCTCTCCGACGGAAAATACGAACTGGTCGTCGCCATGCGCAATGTACCGGCGCAAATCCATCTGGAACCGCTTTACGACCCCACAGCTTCAAGGGTGAAATCGTGACTTTCCACGCAGACCGGCACGTTCATATTCTTATAATAGGTGGTGGTGCGATAGGCACGTCGCTCGCATATCACCTCGCTCGTGACGGCGCGAAAGATGTGCTGCTTGTCGAGAAATCGCAGCTCACGCACGGCTGTACATGGCATGCGGCAGGCTTGGTCGGACAGCTTCGTTCCAAGCGGAATTTGACGCGCCTGATGCAGAATTCCGTCGCCGTGTTTGACCGGCTCGAAGAGGAAACCGGGCAGGCGATTTCGTGGAGAAAAGTTGGGTCGCTGCGTCTTGCCGGAAGCCGTGACCGCTGGAGCGAAATTCGCCGCTCGATGGGGCAGGCGAAAAGTTTCGGCGTGGAGTGTCACGCGCTTTCCGCCAGTGAGGCGAAAGGGCTTTTCCCTTTCATCGTCGAAGATGGAATCGAGGGCGCGGCCTTTATCCCGGGCGATGGTTACATTGACCCCTATTCGCTGACCATGGCGTATGCCAAGGGCGCGCGCCAATATGGTGCGAAGATCGAAGAAGGTGTGTGTGTCGAGGAGATTGTAGTCGAAGGTCGCAGGGCGCTTGGCGTCGTGACCAACACTGGCAACATAAGCTGCGAAATCCTGGTCAATTGCGCGGGCCTCTGGGCCAAGCGTGTCGGAGAGATGGCAGGTGTTTCGCTCGCAGCGGGCATTGTCGAGCACCAATATTTCCTCACCGAGAAAAAGCTGAAACTCGATCCCAACCTCACCACACTTCGTGACCCGGACAACAATTTCTACCTGAAGCCGGATACTGGCAGCTTTGCCATCGGCGGTTGGGAAGATGGCTCGAAAGGTTGCTGGCGCGGCAAGCCACCGCTCGATTTCGGGCGCGAACTGTTCGAGCCCAACATGGATCGCCTGGAGCTTTTCGCCTTGCCAGCCGCAGAGCGGCTTCCAGTGCTGAACGAAATTGGCATTCAGACCGTCATCAACGGGCCCATCCCCGTTTCATACGATGGCGAGCCAATAATCGGTCTGGTGCCCGAACTGGATAATTACTACACGGGTTGTGGCTTCACTGCGGGCATTGCTGCTTCGGGCGGCGGTGGGCTTGCGCTATCGAACATGATTTTGCACGGCGATGCAGGTATGGATCTGTGGGCGTTCGATACGCGGCGCTTCGGTCCGTTGCATTCGCAAGGCCGCTATCTCGAACAGCGCGCAATTGAGGCATATGGCTCCTATTACAAGATTCATTGGCCGTCGGAGGAAGCCCACGCTGGTCGCGGACTGAGGCGTTCGCCTTTGCATGAGCAATTGCGGAAAAACGGCGCAGTGTTCGGCTCGAAATTCGGATGGGAGCGACCAAACTGGTTCTCGCTGCCCGGCAGCGAAGCGATCGAACTCGGCAGCTTTGAAGGCAAGCCCGGCTGGTTCGATGCGGTTGGTGCAGAGGTAAAAGCGATCCGCGAGCGCGCGGTGCTGATCGATCAAACATCATTCTCCAAGTTCGAGATTTCTGGGAAGGGTGCGCTTTCAGCTATGCAGCACATCGCCGCGAATGATCTCGGCACCAAACCGGGCCACGCGATCTATACCCAGCTGTGCAACAATAATGGCGGTATCGAAGCAGACGTCACGATCCTGCACCTGTCCGATGATCTGCTGTGGCTTGTCACAGGCTCAGGCTTTGGTGTTCGCGACCGCAATTGGGTCGAGCGGCAATTGCCAGACGGAGTGAACGTCCGAGACGTCACCGACCAATATGCAGTAATCAACATCTGTGGCCCGAAATCGCGCGAGATTTTGCAATCGGTGAGCGACGACGACCTTTCGAATGAAGCGTTTCCGTTTCTCACTGCCCGCAAAATTGAGGTTGGCGATGCGACCGCCCTGGCGGTGCGAGTGGGCTACGTCGGAGAACTGGGTTGGGAGCTTTACATCGCGCAGGAATTTGCGCCGCATGTCTATGACACGTTGAAGGAAGCTGGCCAACCGTTTGGCATCGCCGACGCTGGCTATCGTGCCATCGAAGCGTGCCGGCTCGAAAAAGGTTATCTCTATTGGTCCGGTGATATCACGCCGGACTACAATCCATACGATGCAGGGCTCGGTTTCGCCGTGGCGCTGGATAAGGGCGACTTCACCGGGCGCGAGGCCCTTCGCACGATCAAGAAAGATGGCGTAACGCGCAAGTTGTGCTCCTTCACCATTGATGGCTTTGCGCCCCTGCATGGCGGCGAAGCTATCCTTTCTGGCGGAGAAGTGGTTGGTTCCACTGCCTCTACTGGTTACGGCTATACGCTCGGCAAGACAATTGCGTTCGGTTACTTGCCGGCTTCGCTTGCGGACGAAAAATCATTTGAAATCGAGGCGTTCGGTAAAGCGTACAAAGCGACGCGTGGTCCGCGTGTGCTGTATGACCCCAAGATGGAAAGGCTCAAGGCATGAGTGAAGACCTCGTGCTTGCTCGGGAAGCGATCCGTTCTATCCCCATGCTCGTTGGCGCGGGCGAACCGCAGCGTCTCGGCGGGCTCACCAATTTGGTCTTTCGCGTAGGCGACTATTGTCTGCGCATACCTGGGCGGGGAACCGAGGAATATATAGATCGCGCCAACGAGGGCTTCGCCGCGCGCGAGGCCGCAAAAGCGGGCGTTTCCCCGGCGCTGGAATATTTCGATCTGAATACCGGGATAATGGTCACGCGCTTCATCGACCGCGCGATCACGATGACCCCGGCAGGCTTCAAGTCGGTAAACGGTTCGCCTGCCCGCGCTGCCCAGGCATTCAGGAGATTGCATCGATCAGGTGCGACGTTCCCGTTCCGCTTTGAACTGTTCTCCATGATCGATGGCTATTTGAGAATCCTGTCGACAAAAGACGTCGTCCTGCCGCCGGGCTATCATGAAATCGTTCGCGAAGCAGATAGCGTTAGGTCGGCACTCAGCGCGCATCCATCTGAAATTGTCGCCTGCCATTGCGACCCTTTGTGTGAAAACTTTATCGACACGGGAGAACGCATGTGGATCGTTGACTGGGAGTATTCCGGGATGAACGATCCGATGTGGGACCTCGGCGATTTATCCGTCGAAGGTGGCTTCGATCAGGCGCAGGAAGATGAAATGCTGAACGCTTATTTCGAGGGCGAGCCGCGTCCTTCTGAGCGCGGGCGTGTCGTAATCTATAAGGCCATGTGCGATCTGCTCTGGACGCTTTGGGGCCTCATCCAGCTAGCCAATAATAATCCGGTCGATGATTTTCGCGCTTATGCCGATGGACGTTTCGGCCGGTGCAAGGCTCTAATGGAAACGCCGGATTTTGCGCGCCATCTCAAAGCAGTTGAAGCTGGCGCGTAGCCTTCATTTCTTGGCGTAAATACCGTCCAAGGCCTCGATCAACATCGCAGCCTTGTCGTTCGTCAAGCGATAGAAAATCTGCTTGGATTCCCGACGGGTCTCTACGATCCCAGCCAGACGCAAAACGCCCAATTGCTGCGAGAGAGACGGTTGGTGCAGATCAAGCTTAGCCTCAAGCTCGCCAACGGAGTGTTCTTTCTGGAACAGTGTAACCGCGAGCATCAGGCGTGCCGGATGCCCGAACGCTTTCATTAATTGCGCTATTTCATTTGAGCGCTTGTGGAAGCGTTTCGCGTTTATAGGTGATTGATTAGCTGTATTTGCCTTTGCCCGCACTGTTTCCCCACTCAATTAGAGTTCGCCGTCATTAGATAATTAAACACACTATATTTGGTTCCAACTTTGTCAGTTGTACGAGTCTTTTGGTGCAGCGAAGGCTGAAATCGAAGCACACAGGCTGGTTGTAGGCTGGAGCAATTAATACATCTTGCAATTGTGCGAAAAACACCGCACCTGCCCTTTATGCGGAAAATATTGCTGCATACAGCTTTCATGACGCTGCTTTCAGTCGGAAGCCAGGCTGCTGACCGAGGCACCCCTTTGGAATCTCCAGCTTGTAAGCTGGTTACGCAGCATCAAATCGAAACATATACGGGCACTCCGGCTGCTCTTAAGGAATCTCGAGGCTCTGAAGATGAGGCCAGCGTCTGTTCATGGGTCGGGAGCAACGAAGATGCCGCTGTAAGCGTGATGCTCTTCCCCGGATCGTCGCATGGCATACCCAAAGGCGCGGAACGCAGCTATTTCGATCAAATGATCGAAGGCGAAAAGCGCAAATATGAGGCTGGTGAATTTGTTGCGGTGCCAGAACTTGCCGACGATGCCTGGGCGCTCGATCTGGCTGACAATCCGACCCAATATTTTGCAGTATATCTCATCAAAGGTGAGGACAACGTCACAATTGTCAGCAATGGCATCGGGCTGGAAGCGACGGTCGCGATTGCGCGCGAAGCCGCCTCCCAAATGTAAAGCAGTCAATTTCAAGCCAAATATTTGTTGAACCAGGCGATGGTGCGGTCCCACGCGAGCTTGGCTGCGGCCTAATCGTAACGCGGCGTGGTGTCGTTATGGAAACCGTGATTCACGCCGGGATAAATATAAGCCTCATAGGTCTTGCCTGCTGCTTTCAACGTCTCTTCATATGCTGGCCAGCCTTCATTGATGCGGGTGTCCAACTCTGCATAGTGCAGGAGCAGCGGAGCCTGAATGCGCGGTACATCCTCCGATTTAGGTTGGCGGCCATAGAACGGCACCGCGGCCTTGAGTTCGGGATAGGCGACCGCAGCAGCATTGGCGACGCCGCCGCCATAACAGAAACCTGTAATGCCGACATTGCCCGTTGTGCGTTCGTCTTTCATGAGAAACTCGACCGCCGCGAAGAAGTCATTCATCAATTTCTCTGGATCGACCGTCTGCTGCAATTCTCGGCCCTTTTCATCATTGCCGGGATAGCCGCCGACTGAGGTCAAGCCGTCAGGCGCGAGCGCTATGAACCCGGCTTTCGCCACGCGCCGTGCAACGTCCTCAATATACGGGTTCAGTCCGCGATTTTCGTGAACAACAACAACTGCCGCGACCTTACCCTCCGCTTTCGCAGGGCGCACCATATATCCACGCACATCGCCATGACCGTTGGGCGAGGGGTAGGTGATGTATTCTGGAACGATGTCTGGGTCGGTAAACTCGACCTGATTGGCGAGCGCATAATCCGGGCTCATGGAGGCCAAAATAGCCGCAGCGGTCATGCCGCCCACTGCGTATTTGCCCGCGCGATCTAAAAACTCGCGTTTGGAAATCTTGCCATGCGCGTAATAGTCGTAGAGTTCCAGCAATTCCTGCGGAAAATCCTTCGCGGTCAGGCGCGTCATGTCGCACTCCTCCTCATTTGAGTTGCCAGATATTAGAACACCCACACCGCGTTTGGGTTCACATCTATGGGAGGCTTTGGCGATTGAAACGCAAATGCACGCCCGGCGGTAGCTGTCCGGCAAGGTCCAGATGGTGTCGAGCGACATTGGCGATAACCGGGTATCCGCCGGTTACAGGATGATCGTTCAGAAACAGCACCGGCAAGCCATTTGGCGGAACCTGAATCGCACCATGAACTGTCGCTTCGCTCGGCAATTCACGCTGATCGACCCGCCCCAGCGCGGAACCCGTCAACCGTAGGCCGATCCTGCTGGACTGCGGTGACACCTCCCAAGGTTGCGCAAGAAATCGCGCCACAGAGTCATCGGTGAACCAATCGTCTCGCGGCCCAAGAGTAATGTCGATTGCAATTGTTTCGCCGACGGATGGCATCGGGAAAGGTTCCATTTCGCCGGTCGAGACAATCGCGCTCTTTGGTGCTTCGAGAACATCGACAATCGACCCTGCAACCAGCGCAGACGGCCCGATCTTTGCGAGCAAATCCCGCGACGAACTGCCCAGAAAACGGGGCACATCGAAACCGCCCCGCACCGCCAGATAAGACCTTAAACCGCGAGGCGGCACGCCAATGGTAAGTATGTCGCCACTGTCAAGTGCCAGTACCTCAAAGCGCCCCGCAACTTTTGTTCTGCCATCGGGTTTTCGGACGGTCATCGAGGCAGGCGCTCCCGACAGCGCGAGAAACATTTTCCCGGCGGCTTTTAATTGAACTTGCCCGAGCGTAATCTCCAGAGCCGCAACGCCCGGTTCGTTACCCACCAATCGATTGGCGATCCTGTAGCTGGCTTTATCTGCTGCACCTGACTCGCTGACACCTTGGCTGGACTTGCCGGGCCTGCCCTCATCCTGAATCAGCACAGGAAACATGCTGTAGGTAATTTCGATGCTTACTGCGGCTGACCGTGATTGCCGCGCGCGTTTTTTGTACTCCAGAGGCTGAACTTCAAACTGTTCGTTTGTGACGTCGCGAAACTGAACGCGGAATCCCGGTTCCAGCAGCGCGGCTGGCTCACGCTCCGGATCGAACATTACGAGTGGCGTCGAGCCGATTAATTGCCATCCACCGGGGCTGTCTTTCGGGTAGATTCCACTGAATTCGCCTGCCAATGCCACGTCGCCAGCCTTTATTTGTACTCTTGGCGTTTTTCGGCGCGGAACATTCAGGGACGGATCGCCACCCACCAAATATGCAAAACCCGGCGCAAAGCCTGTAAAGGCCACGGTGTATTGCGAATCTGTGTGACGCCGCACCACCTCGGCCTCGGATATGCCGACCATCGAAGCGACATCCGCAAGGTCTTCACCATCATATCGCACTGGTATTTCAACCAGTGGCCCGGACGGCGCCGCCGCAATTGAAAGGTTCAGACCAGCAATTTGGGCGGCGATTTTTTCTTCTGATATTTGTTCCGGATCGAACACGACAAGCACTGTACGTGCTGCGGGGACAATTTCTAGAATCCCTTCGATCGGATTGACCGATAGCGCTGCAGCCAAAGCGAGCGCTTCGTTAAGGCTGTCCAGTTCGATAAGTGTCGATCCAGCGCGGACAGGTAGAAAGCGCATAGTCTCTAGACAAATGATCGAATTGTCAGGCCTGCACGTTCAAGCCCCGCTCGCAGCTGTCGCGCTACGTCTACCGCATGGGGATTGTCTCCATGCACGCAAATGCTCTGAGCATCGATCTGAGCCTTTCCGCCATCAATCGATGGCAAAAAGCCATCTTCAACCATGCAGATCATCCGTTCCGTGATTTGCGCCGTGTCCGTCAACAGTGCTCCCGCCTCTCGCCGGGAAAGGAGTTGACCGTCCGACGTATAGGCACGGTCTGCAAAAGCCTCCGCAACGACCTTCACCCCGGCACCGCGCGCTTGCTCGACGAGTGGCGAACCTGCAAGCGCCATCAGCACGAGATCGGAATCGATGCTCATTATTGCCGTGATCACATCGCTTGCCTGACGCTTGTCGAATGCGATTGTGTTGTAGAGCGCGCCGTGCGGCTTCACGTACGTCACTTTTGTGCCGGCAGCGGTTGCGAGTCCTTGCAGCGCGCCGATCTGATAAATGACATCGCCCACTAGTTCTTCGCTGGAGGGGTCCATGTTGCGGCGGCCAAATCCAGCAAGATCGCGATATCCAACATGCGCGCCCACTGCGACGCCGCGCTCGGCAGCCGTTCGCAAGGTCTTCAGGATACCGACAGGGTCACCTGCATGGAAGCCGCATGCGACATTGGCACTGCTGACGATGTCGAGCATCGCTTGATCATCGCCCATCTTCCAAGCAGCAAAGCTCTCGCCAAGGTCGCTGTTCAGGTCGATTGTCGGCATTGGCTCTAAACTCGGTCGTAGAGATCCTCGAAGCGAACAATATCGTCTTCGCCAAGATAAGATCCTGTCTGCACTTCGATCACTATCAATTCAGCGTCACCCATATTGCGCAATCTATGGATGCTTTCCCGCGCAATGTACACATTTGATCCAGCTTCGAATATGCCTGTATCACTGCCGACCGTTATCTCGCCCACGCCTTGCACAACGGTCCAGTGTTCGTCCCGATGATGGTGCAATTGCAGCGATAGCGCTGCGCCGCGCTTCACCACTAGCTGCTTTACCTGAAAATTCGGTCCGCCACCCAACCGCTCGAACCATCCCCAAGGGCGGTAAGTGCGGGCGTATGCATCTGTCTCGCTCAACTGCGGAAGCAAGTCCTTTATCTTCGACGATTGTTTGACATCCGCAACCAGAATCGCCTGTGGTGTGGCCACGACCGCCACATCATTCAATCCGATAACTGCGGTGCGTCTACCATCGGAAAATACGAGACTATCGCGCGTGTCGATCAGGTGGGCCTGTCCGGCGGTCACATTTCCAGCCGGGTCTTTGGCGCCTAGATCAAATACAGACTGCCATGTGCCCATATCGCTCCATCCAAACGAAGCGCGCACAACGGCTGCGCGAGAGGTTCTCTCTAACAACGCATAGTCGATGGAGATGGCGTTCAGCCCCTGCGCGGCACGTTCTGGCAGGATCAGCGCACCATTATCATCCACTGCGTTAGCAAGCGCGTTTTGGGCGGCTGCGGCGATATTCGGTGCGCTCTTTGCAAGCTCAGCAATCATCGCGTCTGTATCAAACAGCATATTGCCGCTGTTCCAGAGACAGCCCGATCTGATCAACTCCATCGCATGCGGTTGGTCAGGTTTTTCAACAAAGCGCTTGACGCTGTACCCTTTGCCGACGTGTAGGACTTGCCCGAGTTCGATATAGCCGTAGTCCGAACTTGGGTGATCGGGCTCGATCCCGAATATCGCTATATGGGACCTCGCAGCCAATTTTACCGCGTTTCGGCAATCATCTTCAAATAGCGTCTGACCCTGCAAATTGTGGTCAGACGCAAGGACCAGGCACAGCCCGCCGTTTCGCTTTGCTTTGGCCTGATGCGCAGCAACGCTCACCGCTAGCGCCGTGCCGCATTTTGGCGGCTCCAGTACGAATTCCACCGCTCTGCCAATTGCACGGGCCTGCTCAGTGGCAATCCACCGATAGGCTTCTTGTGTCATGACAATCGGCGTACCGAACATTTCGCCGGATACCGCACCTATTGCCGCCTGAAATGTCGAGCGGCCATCTGACAACAACGGCAGAAATTGCTTGGGCATCGTGACTTGAGATAACGGCCAGAGCCGAGTGCCCACGCCTGCTGCGAGTATGACTGGTGTAATGCGCAATCCCATCTGCGCAGCACACTGAAGCCGGTGTTGAGGTCAAGAAATAATATAAGAATATATGAATATATAAACAGCTTAAGCGTATGCACGCGCGTTGGCTGCGCCTTCATTCGATTCCCGGAATAGCTGCGAGGCTGCTATTCCAGAATATGTGCCTTTCCAGACACCGCAACCTGCACGATCTCACCAACAGCTGGCGATTCAACGCTCGGCTTTTTCAATATGAGCGGGGTGTTGCCTATCGCCGCAAGCTCCGGCGAATCTGGGTTGTTCAGCAGCTTCACCGCAACGGTAGATATCGCACCCGCAAATTCAGCATCTGAAACTTCGGCGAAAATCGCGCCTGGCTTGGCGGCGGCAACGTCAGTGCTTGAGGCTGATCGCAATGAAATTTGTTCCGGTCGCAACAGGATACGGGCAATATCACGCCGCTCGGTGGTATCTACCGATAGCCGACCGAGTGAACATTCAGCCCAGCCATCTGCTATAGTCGCGCTAAGGACGATTGCGTCTCCAAGCGATTCTGCAACCATACGGTTTTTCGGCTTGAGGTAGAGTTCGCGTGGCGTCCCCACTTGAGCGAAACGACCCTCGCGCATAACCGCAACCTGATCGGCAAATGACAGCGCTTCCGCCTGATCGTGCGTCACGAGAATGGTAGTGATCCCCGCGTTTTCCAACACCTCGGCTACCGCTTTGCGCATCGAGGCGCGCAGACCTGTGTCGAGCGCTGAAAAGGGTTCGTCGAGCAGCATCATCTTCGGCTTTCTTGCCATCGCCCGCGCCAGCGCAACGCGCTGTTGCTGGCCGCCCGAAAGCTGATGCGGACGCCGAAGGAGTATGTGTCCATCCAAGCCTACGGTGTATGCAAGGTCCGAGATCATCTTTTCGCGGCCGGGCGCATTGCGATCAATTCCGAATCCGATGTTCTCGGCGATCGTCAAATGCGGAAACAAAGCGCCATCTTGTGCGACAACGCCGATCTCCCGGCGGTGCGCTGGCACGGTTCCGCTTGCGTTGGCGATCACCTTGCCATCCATCAGGATAGTTCCCGCATCAGGGACATCAAAGCCCGCGACCAATCGCAAAAGCGTGGTTTTACCGCATCCAGATGGACCTACGATTGCCGTCCGACTTCCGGTTTTGACGTCAAGATCAATGCCACCAAGCGCAGCGACTCTTCCATAGCGTCGCTCAACTGAACGCAGTTCGAGAAAGCTCATCGTCCGGCCATCCGTTGCGATTGATCATGCAGTAGCCAAATCAGCGGCAAGGAGATCAAGATCATGACGAGCGCATAGGGTGCCGCTGCCGCGTAGTCCAATTCGCCGCTTAGGGCCCAAAATCCCATCGCCAAGGTGCGCGTTCCGTTTGGTGCCAGCATCTGTGTGGCCGTCAATTCATTCATGATACCGAGCGAAGCCAGTGCCATACCAGCCGCAGCTCCGGGGGCGGCGAGCCGAATTGTCGTTGCCCAGAGCGCGTTTGCGGGCCGCCTGCCCAGACTTGCTGCGGCGTGTTCCAGCTCGACCGGTGCCTGCGCAATCGAAGCGCGCAGGCTGACCAGCGCGCGGGGCAGAAACATCAGCGTATAAGCCAGAAGGATTGTTGCCATGGTCTGATAGAACATATGTGCTGTGCGCACCGTGATCGTAACTACGGCGAGCGCGATCACAACGCCCGGCAGTGCCCCTCCGAGATAGTTCAAGCCCTCGAGCGCCCGTTGCGCGCCGCCGGGGGCGCGAATTGAAAGCCACGCCATCGGAATCGCGGCCAGCGTCGTTAGCAAACCGCCCAAAATGGCAAGAACCAAGGTCTGGTAAAACGCATAGCCAATCTCATCGAAGCGCCATATATCAGCGCCGCCAGCCATCAGCCATCGGCCAATTGTCAGCAGCGGGATACCAAGGGAAAACAGCGCTGTTGCTATCAACAATGCGAGGCAGAGAGGCGTCAGTTTGCCGAGCCGCACAGGCTCAATTTGCCTGGCCGCACCAGAACCCACTCGCGAATATCGCGCGTTGCCTCGTACGCCCGCCTCGATACTAAGAAGCACGAGGCAACAAACAACAAGCACCCCAGCCAACATCGTTGCTGCGGGTCCGTTAAAGCTCGATTGGTATTGGTCGACGATAGCGGTGGTAAACGTATCGAAGCGTATGAAAACATAGAGGCCGTATTCTGCCAAAAGGTGCAGCCCGACCAACAAGGCCCCTCCACACAGTGCCAATCGCAATTGCGGCAGAATCACACGAAAGAAAATGCGCCACGGCGTCAGCCCAAGCGAAGCTGCGGCATCTTCAAGCGCTGGATCGAGCCGCCTTAGCGTGGCGGCAATCGGCAAATAGAGGAATGGAAAATAGGCAATGACGGAAATGATGACGCCAGCCCAAAGGCCGTTCAAGCCGGGGAACAGGCTGATCCAAGCGTAGCTCTGCACAAATGCCGGCACAGCGAGCGGCGCGACGCAAAGCCAAGCCCAAACGCGCCGAAATGGTAGGTCGCTAAATTCCGTTAGCCAAGCGAGCGCAAGTGCAAGCACGGTGCAAAGCGGCACCGCCAGAACCAGCAGCATGACGGTGTTGACAAGTAGTTCGCCTACGCGCGGCCGAAAAATCAGGGAAATCGATGTTTCCCATCCCGTTTGCCAGCCGATCCAGGCGATGAACGGAAGGGGCAGGATTGTGAGGAAGGTAATTGCGAACGCCGCAATAGTCATCCATCGCGACACCCAACCGTGACCACGAGGAATCTTAAGGAAATCCTCTGCGGTAACCAGATCTCGTTCTTGTGCTATAGTCTGTGTCATTCGGAAAGCGGCTCCCACGAGCAATTGCGCCTCGCGGGAGCACCTCGAATTAGCTCTGGAAGATGTTCAAAGCAAGCCGGCTTTTGTCATAAGATCCGTAACCTTGGTGCTGTTCAGGTTCGTAGGATCGACCTTGGGCGACTGCAAATCCTTGAGTGGAACCAGTGCCGGATTGGAGTCTGCACCGTTGCCGACGGCATATTCGAACGATGTTCCGGTCTTGAGAATCTCCTGTCCGGCGTGGCCGGTGATCCACTTGATCAGCGCCTGTGCTTCCTTCTGGTGCTTGCTGGACGCCAGCACGCCACCGCCCGAAATACTGACGAAAGCACCGGGATCCTGATTCTTGAAGTAATGCAGGTCGACATTGGCGCTGTTCTCGCCTGTCTTGGAGCGATCGCCGAAGTAGTAATAATGATAGATGATGCCGCCGTCGATCTCGCCGGCATTGACCGCCTTCATCACGGTTCCGTTTCCTCGATAAGCTCTGAAATTCTCTTTCATCGCCTTTAGCCAGTCGGCTGTGACCTGCTCGCCTTTTAGTTCAAGCAGCGCGCCGACTATTGCCTGAAAGTCTGCTCCAGTCGGTGATGCAGCCCAGCGACCCTTCCAGCTTGCATCAGCCAGATCGAGCATCGATTTCGGCAATGTATCAGCGCTGAGTTTGGATTTGTTGTACACGAAGACCGTGCTACGCGCCGCGATCCCAATCCAATGGCCATTTGCAGGTCGGTACTGTTCCGGAACCTGGCTCAGCGTGTCCGCGTCCAGCGGCGCAAACAGACCGAAGCTGTCCACGAGTGCCATCGCCGGCGAGTTTTCCGTCAGGAACACGTCTGCCGGAGAATAAGCACCTTCGGCAATGATCTGATTGCCGAACTCTGTGTCGCCGCCTTGCCGCAAAGTGACCTTAATACCGGTCTCCTTGGTGAAGCCGTTGATCCATTCTTTTGTGAGACTTTCATGCTGAGCGTTATAAACGACGATACCTTCTGCATCTTGAGCGGAGGCAACCGTGCACATCACGGCGAGCGCAAGCGCGCCCGCGCAGGCTGTAGTTAAAAGTCTCATGGGAGGGCTCCAAGCCATTTCAAAACGAGGCGGAGACCTAGCAATACATGATCCTGCAAGTCAACTTAAATACCTGATTTCATACCTCAAACGAATAAAAACAGCGCGTTGGGAAGGATGCGGAGAATCTCTGGATTGCTCAACGATCGTGCAGGCACCCATCAGACGTCTTTCCTGACATGATCATTGCATCCTGTTTGCTGTCGTACGGGCGAACATTTCAGCAATTGCCAGCACTGCCGCATGAATCGGTCCTGAAGTGAGGGTCGGCATGATCGAAGCGTCAACGACAAAGAGATTGTTGAGCGTTTTCAGCTGGAGATCTGCATCGACAACTGCGTCCGCATCGTTGCCCATTCTACAGGTGCCACAAGGATGGTGATGCGTAATCACCGCCTCCGCTATAAAATTGTCGATCTCTGCCGCGGTGCTTAAAGGGCCGGGGAGCAATTCGCGCTCCCGCCAATCTGCCAGTTCTTTGCGATGTCCAATCGCTCGGGCTGCCGCGAGGGCTTCGCGAAACAGTTCACGGTCCCTGCTGCTTTTCAAATATGCCGGATCGATGATCAATCGATCGTCGAGTTGCGGTCCGCTAATTGCCACGCTGCCACGGCTCGTCGGATGGGTTACTCCGAACAGCAGCGAGTATGCGGTGCCAGCGGCAGGTGCCTGAAACCGCTCGGAGACGATAGGCGCGACACCGCAGCCAACGACTATTTCGGGTTGTCCGATAGCTGTAAAATCGCCAGCTTTCATATAACTCATTGATTCAGAGTGTTGGAGGCGTGAGGCTGGCACCGGCTTTCGTGCGGCATACAGATTGCCTGCGCCTAGCAGATGATCCTGCAGGTTCTGACCAATCGCCGGCATGTCGATTAAACAGCTCACACCCGCGGCAGCGAGCACACCTTGCGGGCCAATACCGGAGCGCATCAGCAGGGCCGGACTTTCAAGCGCGCCTGCGGAAAGTATTACACGATCAGCAAAAATTTCTGCCGAACCTTGTGGCCCTGCGACCTCAAGACTGCGGACCCTATTATCGTTCAAGCTTAGCCGCACCACACGGGTTCCCGTGAGAATGGTCAGGTTTTTGCGGACCCGAACGATATCGGTAAGCCAGGCATCTGCAACGGTGACGCGCTTTCCGTCGCGGATATTCAAAGAATTTGGCGTAACGCCGATCATATCTCCGCTATTGTGCCCCTCCAATCGAGGCAGCCCCAATGAAGCGCCTGCTTCGATGAAGTCACGCGCAAGAGGGCTTACTTCCTCATTTGGCAGATAGATCGGCAGCGGTCCGTTCTTGCCGTAAATGCCGTTTCCTCCAAGCGGGTGATCTTCGATAGCCTGAAAAACATGGCTAAGTTCATCCCAACCCCAGCGGCTATCGCCAGTCGCGGCAACCCAAGGCTGGAAATCGCAGGGGTGCCCCCGCATGTAGCCCATTGCGTGCAAGCAACTCGAACCACCGATCACTCGCCCGCGCGCCCAATGATGAACCCTATGCGCAGTGCCACTTTGTGGCTCAGTGCGATAATCCCAGTCGTAGCTTCGTCCCTGAAGCATTGGCCACGCGGCGGGGTTCCAAATGTCCGGGTCTGTTGGTTCTCCGCCTGCTTCGATTAACAGAACTCGAATATCCGGATTGGCACTCAGCCGCGCGGCAAGCAGCGATCCGGCAGACCCTCCGCCAACGATGACGAAATCAGAGTTCAATCCGTGCTGAACGTTCTTCGTTGGCATCATCACTTCCCTTGCGGACTTCGAGGATGACCTGAGCCTGAGATGGCGAAAGCCCCTTGCTCAAATCCGGGTTCGGCATATGCATGACCCAAAATGTAATGTGAGGACGCGCTTCTTCAGATGGCCCTAGCTGGCGCTGTCCATGGAAATCTTCGCCGCAGCTTTTGCCTTCAAGACGTGCCGTTTCGAAGCTTTGCGAGCGGCCTTCTCGTCGCCTGCGGCAATTGCCTCGAATATCTCCCGCATTTCGGACAAGCTGCTTTGCGCTCTGCCCTCCAAAGACATGGATCGCCCTCGAAAGAAGCTGATTCTTGCCACCAAGCCGCGGTGTACTTCCTCCAAGACCGGATTTCCGCAATTCGCGAGAATGATCGAGTAGAAGTCGGCAGCAGTCATAACCTGAGCCGCGCTGTCATTGCTTGATGCCGCATCTTCAAAAGCGGACAGAGATTTCTCGAGTTCCGCCAACTGTTCCGCGGAAATTCTCAGTGCGCACCGTCCCGCCGCCTCGACTTCCATAAGCTCGCGAACTTCGTATATGGCGGTTGCTTCTTCCCACGTGAGCGCAGGAATAGACGGGCCGCGATTAGGCACGATTTCGATAAGACGCTCCGCCTCAAGGCTGCGTAGCGCCTCTCGAAGCGAAGGTCGGCTAATGCCCAGTTGCGCGCATAGCTGACTCTCGACAAGGCGGCTTCCAGGTTGAAACATTCCGGAGAAAATGGCCAGCCGCAACTTGCCTACAGTCTCCTGTTGCACTGTGCGCGGGGAAATCCGCAAATTCAGTTCAGGCGGCATAGGTTTCATCTCATTGGGTGTGGACGGAAACTATTACATCATAAGCGATGCCGTCGAATATGACAGCATGAAAAGTAAGATCGTCAATTATAAAGATTGCAAGAATGTCAGACAATCTTGTTGACGAGCCCCGGGTTGTGTGATCCCTTCAAGTAAGGGTTGCAGTGGTGGGGAGGATCGAGAGAGTGGCAGGAGACAGACCTTCCGGGCAGTTCAGATTGCGCCGCATAGACACGGGCCGAATTGTGCTCAACGTTCGCGAAGGTGGCACCGGTCCTTTGATGCTGTTCTGCCACGGCATCACTGCCAATTCGGCAGTTTTTCCGCCCCTGATGGCTGGCTTTTCCGACCGGTTCACGACGATAGCGATTGACCAGCGCGGGCATGGCCTTAGCGACAAACCGGATACTGGCTACGATGCAAGTGATTACGCTGACGACATTGCAGCGCTGATTAAAACGCTTGGCATGGGACGCGCCATTCTGGTGGGGCATTCTCTCGGCGCAAGAAACTCCGCTACGGTTGCCGTGAAATTTCCCGACCTCGTGCGATCCGTCATCGCGATCGATTTCACGCCCTATATCGAGAATGAAGTCTTCGATGCTCTGGAAGCTCGTGTGAATGCAGGCAGTCGCCCATTCCAAGATATCCTGGCTGTCGAGGAATATCTCTCCAATCGCTATCCGAACATACCTGCCGACGCCATCAAGGTGCGTGCCGAAAGCGGCTATCAGCAGACCGATGATGGATTGCGGCCCCTCGCGTCGCCCTCTGCAATGGCACAGACTGCCATTGGACTGCGCGCGGACCTGGTCCCTGTCTACACGGAGGTCAGGCGACCCGTCCTCATTGTCCGCGGCGAGGTAAGCAAGCTCGTTTCAGAGGCGGCTTTGGCAAAGACAAGTCGGTTGCGGCCGGATTTGCCGGTGGTCGTTGTTCCCGGTGCAGATCATTACGTCAACGAGGTTTCCCCGGAGATCACGTTGCGAGCCATCACGAATTTTATCGACGCCTGACGGCAGGTACGCCGTCTCATTGTACGCAGCAGGATTTAGACAATGTCCAATGTGAACAAAACTTCGAACAAGACGCGGCGCGCGGAAGTGGCTGGCGGCGGCTTTGCGGGCCTGACGGCAGCTATCGCCCTGAGGCAGAAGGGGTGGGATGTCAGGCTTCATGAAAAGAGCCCGGAACTTCGTGCATTCGGTGCCGGCATATATCTTTGGCACAATGGTTTGCGCGTGCTCGAAGGGTTGGGCGCTTTGGACGCTGTCCTTGAAGGGTCGCACACACCACCTGCCTACGAAACCTGGATGCACAACAAGTCGGTATCCAAGGAAACCTTCAACGGTCTTCCATGGCGCATTATGACGCGCAGTCATCTGCATGATGCGCTGGTCAACCGTGCCAAGGCGCTCGGCGTGGAGTTGCGCGTCAACTCGGAGGCTGTAGCGGCCGACCCGAACGGCCTCCTGACCCTTCAGACGGGTGAAGTCCTCGAGGCCGACCTGATCGTCGGCGCCGATGGCGTTGGCTCCAAGGTCCGCGATTCGATCGGGTTCGTCCAGGACCGCTGGGTTTCGACAGACGGCATCATCCGGTTGATCGTCCCGCGCAAGAAAAAGGAACTCGGGCATGGCGAATGGGACAACACCATCGACATGTGGAACTTCTGGCCGCGCGTGCAGCGCATACTTTATTCGCCCTGCAACGAGAACGAACTCTATCTGGGATTGATGGCGCCCGCTGCCGATCCGCGCGGGTCGCGCGTGCCGATCGACCTCGAGGTCTGGGTTGAGATGTTCCCGTTCCTGGAGCCCTGCCTCGTCGAGGCCGCCAAGCTTGAAACCGCGCGCTACGATAAATACGCGACGACCAAGCTGGATAGCTGGACGCGCGGCAAGGTCGCCCTCGTGGGAGATGCTGCCAATGCAATGTGCCCGGCGCTCGCGCAGGGTGCAGGTTGCGCAATGGTCAATGCATTCAGCCTGTCGCAGGACCTTGAAGCCGGTTCTACGGTCGAAGATTCGCTCATCGCCTGGGAGAAGCGCATTCGACCGATCACCGATCGTTGTCAGGCGCTGTCAGGCGAATACGCCGCGAACCGCTCGTTATCGAAAGGAAACATGTTTACTCCGGCAGCGCTTGAAGCCGCCCGTTACGATCCGCTGCGCGGTGTCTTTTCATGGCCGCAGTAGCGCCGGGCAAACCAGCAAATAAATGAACTTGCGCGCAAGGTGCGCGCTTCTCAGGGGATGAGAATGGACTATTCGGCAGAAGTTGAAAAACACTACGAAGTTCGAGGTTGGTATTCCGCAGTCCACGAGATCCGGCACGACGGCGGGGACGCTGGTGGTAGTCTGATCAAGGTCGCGGCGGGCGTTATTATACGCAACCCCTATGCCGGCAAGTTCGACGGCGATCTGTCGAAGTTAATAAAGCCCAGTGCGGCCATTGGTCATGCGCTCGGAGAGCGGGCCGCAGCTTTGCTGGGGAACCGGCCAGTTGCGAGCTACGGCAAAGGCGGCATTGCCGGCACGGCTGGAGAGCAGGAGCATGTGGTTGCCTGCATTACCACCGCGTTCGGCAATCCGCTTCGCGAACAGGTTGGCGGCGGTAAGGCCTGGATATCGTCGGTGAGTAAGGTAGCCGCTGCCGGTACCGCCATCGATATTCCGCTCGCTCATAAGGACGAGCTCTACATTCGCTCTCATTACGACGCAGTTACATTTTCCGTGCCGGACGGTCCGCGCCCGGATGAGCTTCTGATCTGCGTTGCTGTAGCGTCGGGTTCTCGCGTGCATGAGCGCGTCGGAGGCAAATCCGTGAATGACCTCAAGGCAACCGTCTAGGTCGATGGTACTCATGAAAGGACAGTCCTAATGCCCCTTAATATCAAGGATCTGAAGATCACTTCCTCGGATTTCAAGCCGCTGGGGAAACTGCGCGACGAACATGCTGGCGACAAGGGCAATGTGCTGCCGAAGCTGACCGTCAGCGGTGTACCGGCAGGCACAAAGGAACTGGCGGTCATTTGTCATGATCCGGATGCGCCGTTGGCCAACGGCTTCACCCATTGGACGGTCTACGGCATTGATCCGGCTACCACCGATCTATCGAATGCTCAGGAAAAGTTTCGCGTAGGGCCAAACGGTGTTGGCGACAAGCAATATTACGGCCCCCAGCCGCCCGCCGGCCATGGCGAACATCACTATTACTTCTGGGTTTATGCATTGGACACCAATGTCGAAGGAACGCCTACCAGAGAAGAGTTCCTCCAGAAGTATGCCGGGAACATCATCGAACAAAATCGGATCGTCGGCATTTACGAAAACAAGTGAGTTCTACGACGTCGGTGATCGATAAAAATCAAATCCGATTGCCGATGTTAAGTACCGGGAGAATTTAAAGTGACGGATAAAAAGGCAGCGAAAGACAGGATCTTCGAGGAACTCGTTCTAGGTACGAAGATCCTTATAAATGAGGGAGTGCTGGACACTTTCGGCCATATCAGCGCCCGTGATCCTGAAGATCCCGGTAGCTTCTATCTGGCCAAGAAGATGGCGCCAAGCCTGATAACGACAGGTGACATCCAGCGCTACAATCTCGACGGTGAGACGACGGATAATCGCCCCTCATATCTGGAGCGCTTCATTCATAGCGAAATCTACAAAGCGCGTCCCGATGTTCAGTGTGTTCTCCACAGCCACTCTCCCGCCGTTCTGCCTTATTGCTGCGTTGACCAGCCGCTTCGTCCGGTCATCCATATGGGAGCTTTTCTGGGCGACGCTGTTCCTGTCTATGAAATACGCGACAAGCACGGCGACAGCACAGATCTTTTCGGCAACGCAGAAGGTGTGTGCGCAGACATCGCCCAAACCCTCGGGAACTACCCAGTTGTTCTCATGGCGCGTCATGGTGTCGTCAATGTCGGCAATTCCATCCGCGAGGTGGTGTACCGGGCGATCTATCTCGAGCTGAATGCATCCGTGCAAACGGCGAGCCTGCAAGTCGGCAAGATCAAATATCTGACACCGGGCGAAATCGAAATGGCAGGGAAGCTGGTTGGCGCCCAGATTGACCGCGGATGGGATCACTGGTCCCAGCGCCTGAAGTGGGCAGGCATGGCCTAAGCGTTTGACGCGACGATAACGAAAGCAGCGAACCTTACAATGACGCACGCACAAAGCTACGACTACGTCATCGTTGGGGCCGGATCGGCCGGATGCGTGCTGGCCAACCGGCTGAGCGCCGATCCGAAATGTTCGGTGCTGTTGCTGGAGGCAGGTGGCTGGGACAAGGATCCCATGATCCATATCCCGCTCGGATGGGGAAAAATCCTGACCGAGCGGCGTCATGACTGGATGTACTTCTGCGAACCTGAAGACAATGTTGGTGGTCGCAAGGTCGAGTGCGCGCGCGGCAAGGTCATCGGCGGATCATCCTCGACCAACGCCATGGCCTATGTGCGTGGAAATCGCGGCGACTATGACCGATGGGCCGCCAGTGGGCTCAGCGATTGGTCCTACGAGAAGGTTTTGCCATACTTCCGCAAGCAGGAGCATTGGGAAGGCGGCGCAAGCCACTATCGGGGCGGTTCAGGCCCCCTCAGCACCCAGTTCTGCCGATACAAAGACGCGCTGATCGATGCTTTCGCGCAAGCAAGTGAGCAGGCAGGCTACGCGCAGACGGACGACTATAATGCCGAACACCAAGAAGGCTTCGGTCGCCTACAGATGACCATTTCAAATGGTCGGCGCAGTTCGACGGCATCCGCTTATTTGCGGCCCGCCTTGAAGCGTCCCAATCTCACCGTACTGACACAAGCGACCGCAACGAGAATCGTGCTGGATGGAACGCGCGCAACCGGCGTCGAGATCAACCATCGCGATAGCACCCAGACCATCAGCGCCAATAGGGAAGTGCTTCTTGCGGGCGGTGTCATCAATACGCCGCAACTCATGATGCTTTCGGGAATAGGGGCTCATGACGAACTTGCAGCGCATGGGATCGAGACGAAGGTCACGCTGCCTTCGGTTGGCAAGAATCTGCAAGACCATGTCTCCGTCATTCTCATGTACAAGCGCAAGACGCCGGGTCCGTTCCTGCGAATGATGCGAGCGGACCGCATCGGCCTGGACTTCGCCAAAACCTATCTCACCGGCAAGGGTTTTTCCGGCGATGTTCCGGGCGGGGTCGTTGCCTTCCTGAAGAGCGGGCCCGATAGACCGTTGCCAGATGTGCAACTGCTGTTCACTGCAGCTCCCCTCGCCGCATGGCCGTATTTCGAGCCGTTCAAGGCACCGTTTCCCGACGGGTTCGCAACTCGCATCGTGGCGACACAACCGGAGAGCCGTGGCGCAGTGAAACTGGCCTCGGCGGATCCGTTGGCCGCGCCGCTTATTCACCAGAATTTCCTGGCCTCGCCCAAGGATTGGGAGTCTCTTCGCGCCGGCTTCCGGGTTGCAAGAAATCTTGCGGCCCAGCCGCAAATGCAGCCCTTCATCGAGGCGGAATTTTTCCCTGGGCCCAAATGCCAGGCAAACGATGAGATCGACGAGCATATCCGTCGCACCTCGATCACGGTCCATCACCCGGTAGGCACGTGCCGCATGGGAGCCGATGACGCTTCGGTTGTCGACCCGGTGTTGCGAGTTCGTGGGGTCAGCGGCCTGAGAGTAGTCGACGCATCTGTCATGCCTGATCTCGTCTGCGGCAATATCAATGCTGCCGTGATCATGATCGCCGAGAAAGCCGCCGACCTTATCGCAACGTCAAAAGGGAGCACGGCGGCATGACGATCAAGCGCATAGCCATCATTGGTATGGGCACGATGGGCCCGGGCATGGCGGCACGCCTTGCAAGGGGCGGCATGATTGTCACTGCGTACGACGTTGTTCCGGCGGCGATCGAGCGCGCTCACACCATGCTGAGCGCAGCCGAGTTGGTGCTCGACAATCTAGGCACTGTGGCACCAGCCGGGGCTGAGGCTGTTCGCTTTACTGATGATATTGCAGATGCAATCTCCGGAGCCGATCTGATTATTGAGAACGTTCCTGAGAACATCTCAATCAAGGCTGAAGTCTATCGCACGATCGACGGAATGATTGCGCCGGATACGATCGTTGCGTCCGATACCTCGGGCATACCGATCACCAAGTTGCAGGCGCATATTTCCCATCCCGAGCGGATGGTGGGTATGCATTGGTCGAACCCGCCGCATATCGTCCCGATGATTGAAGTGATCGCAGGCGAGAAGACCGCGCCCCAAACAGTGGCAACGATCCGCGAATTGATCCTCTCGATCGGCTTGCTGCCGGTTGTGGTGAAAAAGGATGTTCCGGGCTTCGTTGAAAACCGTGTTCTTTATGCATTGCTGCGCGAGGCGGTCGACCTTGTCGAGCGTGGTGTTATCGACCCTGAAGATCTCGATACATGCGTGTCGTGGGGGATCGGGTACAAGATTGCCGTCATTGGACCGATGGCGCTGCTCGATATGGCGGGCCTCGATATTTACAAGTCCGTCTCGTCTTTTCTCAATGCGGACCTCTCCAACCGCGACGATGTCGCGCCGATGGTCCTGGAAAAAACGAACGCATCCAAGTTCGGCATCAAGTCGGGTGAAGGCATGTTCTCCTACACACCCGAGCAGACCAAGGCGCTGCAAGGCGAACGGGCGCGCAAGCTCGTTGCCGTGCGGCGCATCCTTGAAGGGCGGGATTAGCAATGTCGCACCTCGCCCACGCAAACGCCCGCAAGCAAACCGCAGTTCAAACCGACGAGTTGATCACGGCGAACGGCGTTTCGGTCGTTTTGGGCAATCAACTGATTTTGCAAAATATCGATCTCTCCATACCGCAGGGGTCTTTCGTCTCGCTTATTGGCCCATCCGGATGCGGAAAGAGTACCTTGCTCAAGGTGCTGGCCGGACTTGTGACGCCGACCAGCGGCAGTGTTTCTATCGCCGGGCTTTCGGCAACAGAGGCGGCGCGCAGGCGCATGATCGGGCTGGTATTCCAGGACGCAAACCTGCTGCCTTGGAAGAACGCCGTCGATAACGCATCGATGCTGCTCAGCATCGCCAACAGGTCGCTTTCGCGCGCTGAGTTGCAGGCGCGCGGTCAGGAGATGCTGGAACTGGTGGGATTGGGTGACGCTTCCAACAAGTACCCGCATGAACTGTCAGGCGGAATGCGTCAGCGCGTAGCCATCGCGCGAGCCTTGGCGCTTGATCCGGCTGTGCTGCTGATGGACGAGCCATTCGGCGCACTCGACGCTATTACGCGCGATTCAATGGGGCAGTCGCTGCTGGAGATATGGCAGCGCACCGGCAAGACAATTGTGCTCGTCACCCACTCCATCGATGAGGCCGTTCATCTCTCTAACCACGTCCATGTGCTTGGGATCAGGCCCGGACGGATTACCGAGAGCATGGACATTGACTTGCCTTATCCGCGCGATCTTTCGGTGGCGGAGGATCCCGAATTTGTGAAGCAAGCGGTCCACCTGCGCATGCTGCTCCGTGCGAGCCACCAACCCGGAGGCGCATCATGACCGATCAGCCTGTTACATATTCCGCCGATTCGCGGCTGGCATCGATCTGGAGTGCAGCGGCAGCCAGTTGGCTCCCACCGATCACGCTCATTCTGGCGATAGTCGTTGCGTGGGAAGCTGCGGTGCGGATCTTTTCGATTTCCTCCTTCATCATTCCGGCTCCCACGGAGGTTGCGAAATCGCTGGTCGCGCAGTGGGACACGCTCATGCAGGCGACGCTCGTGACGGCTGGCGAAATCCTGTTCGGGTTTGTGGTTTCAGTCGTCGTCGGTATTGCTATTGCGTTGATCATCGTGCGCTTCGACTGGCTGGGCCGTGCGCTCTATCCATTGGTGGTGCTTTTTCAGAACGTTCCGAAGGTGGCGCTGGCACCGATCTTTATCCTTTGGTTCGGTTACGGGCTGGCCCCGAAGATCGGACTGATCCTCGTGATCGCCTTCTTTCCGGTAACGTTGTCGATGCTGGCGGGCATGAAGTCGGTGGACCACTCGCTGCTGTTACTGATGAACTCGGTTGGTGCCAGTCGCACGCAGATCCTGTTCAGAATTCTTGTTCCACACTCACTGCCGAGCCTGATGGCGGGAACCAAGATCGCAGCGACGCTCAGCGTTATCGGCGCTATCGTCGGCGAATTCGCGGGCGCTTCGGACGGGCTCGGATACATCATCCAATTCGCTTCCACCCAGTTGGATACCGCGCTCGTTTTTGCTGCGCTGCTGCTCGTGTCGGTGCTGGGCGTTGCCTTCTATTACGCCGCCGAAATTCTTGAGCGCATCGTGGTGCCGTGGAGGCCGAAGTTCAACGACGCGTAGTTGCCATATCGAGAGACATTAGAAAGGATCGAACATGCTGAGACGCTCGCTTATAAAAGCAATTACTTTAGCAGCCCTCGTCGGCACCGCTGGCCTAACTGGCGCGGCATCGGCCGCAGACAAGGTCAATGTGCAACTCGATTGGGTCGTGCGCGGCAATCACGCAATGTTCTTCGTCGGCAAGGAGAAAGGGTTCTTTTCAGAAAACGGCATAGACGTCGGCGAGATTCGCAAGGGTTCCGGCTCTCCCGACGCCATGCGGCTGGTGGGAAATGAGAACGCCGATTTCGGCTTTGGAGATCTGCCCACACTTGCAGTCGCCCGGTCGCAGAATGTCCCCGTTGTGGCATTGGCCGCGGTCAACCAGCACTCGCCACTGGCCATTATCTCGCTCGCCAAGACGAAAAAGCTCACCAGCCCGGCAGACCTGAAGGGGCTCACGATCGGCATTCACCCCGCGGGTTCAACCTACATTTTCTTCAGGGGGTTTTTGGCGGCAAATGGCCTCTCCGAGAAGGACATGACCTTGAACAGCGTGTCTCCGCCCTATGAGAGCTATCTGCTCCTCGGTCGCGTTCAAACAGTTGTCGGCTATATCGATGCGGAGGTTCCCGAACTGGAGGCGAAGGCCGGTGGTCCGGGCTCGCTCAGCATCATGATGGGCGCCGACCATGGCTGGAAAGCCTACGGCTCCGGGTTGTTCACTTCACAGGCGATGATCGAAAAAAAGCCCGACGTCGTTGCCCGCTTCGTAAAGGCGTACAGGCAGGCGTTCGACTATGTTGTGGCGCATCCTGAGGAAGCCGCCGAGATTACGGCCAAGGCCGTTCCCGGTTATGCCGAAAAGAAGGATGTGCTGCTGGCGCAGATCAACGCGGACATCGCATCGACCTTCACCAGCCCAGACACCAAGGAGCACGGTCTTGGCTGGATGACGAAAAAGCAGTGGGAAGAAACGCTGAAGACACTCACCGATCAGGGTGTCCTCAAGGCGCAACTTTCAGCTGATGATGTTTTCACTGACACCTTCCTGGCAAACAAATAGGAGACGAGTGGTGTCGGCACGGGGCAAGTTGATCAGCGTCTATAGGCAGGCCAGCCCGGCTTGCCCCATGTTGCACGAAACGGTGCGCTCGCCTTTGGCCGCGTCGGTTGGATCGAGCGTTATCTGTACGCGTGTGGCGTACGCGCGGCCGGCAAGGCCGCACCACAGCCGTTCGATGGGCAGGTTCTCGCGCTTGTCGTTGAGGATGGTGAATGTGCCGGTCTTCGGGTCGAACCAAAGCTCGCGCTGCTCACTCTTGCCCGATCCAACGCTTGTTATCTCGGACGAATACCAATGGGCGAAATCTGCATTGCAGGACAATTCCTCATTGCTTGCGTTCGAAATCGTCAGCGCCACCGGGCTCAGACCATCAGTGCCTTTGCGGACGATTACATGGTGCAACTCAACCGCACTGGCGAAGGATGTAAATGCCAGCAATGCCGGCAGAACATAAGGAGCTTTCACTTTGCCTGAACCCCATGGGTAATTTTCTCAGGTAATATATCTCGCGTATGCGCAATAAAAACAAGAATATTTGTTGGAACATCAAAGAAAGAGGGTAGCATGATTAAGATTCTTAGGAACTTAGCAAGCGCAACTATACTGAGTGGTGTCTTGTTGGGCGGCGTTCACGCTGCCGAAGTTAAGTCTATAGCCATTCTAACACCTGAAGAAGGCACCGATTACGGCTGGAATCAGCAAGGCATCGACGCTGCAAAGGCAGCCGCCAAAGCCGCAGGCGTTGAAGTTGTCGTCGCCCAGGGGTTGGGTTACGGCGATGTGCGTCCAACGTTGCGGGAACTCGCTTCTGATGGCGCAAGCCTGCTGATCGCTCACGCAAGCGGTTACAACACTGCGGCACCTGAAATCGCCCACGAATTGAAAGTTCCGGTCGCGATTGTGGATACGCCCGCCGGATTGGAAAAGGGCCTTGTTGCTGACTACACGTTGAGCGGCCACGAAGGCGCATATCTTGCAGGCCGTCTCGCGGCCAAGATGTCCCGGTCCAAGTCCGTCGGCATCGTTGTGTCGGGTGAGCCTCCATCATGGAACTCGCAGTCGGCTGCTTTCGCGCAAGGCGTTAAGGCAGGAAACCCGGACGTCAAGATCACCTACGCGGTGATCGGGCCCGCCGCCTACAGCGATGCCGCAGGTGGCAAGCGTGTTACTGAAAGCGTGATTGCGTCAGGTGCCGACATCATCTTCGGTCAGGGCAATGGTTCGAGCTTCGGAATGTTGCAGGCCGTTGAAACGACCAAGGCGGCTGATGGCGGCAAGGTCTATTTCATCGATGTCATCGGCGACAAATCGCCGATCGACAAAGGCTTCCTGCTGTCGTCTGTCGTTTGGAACATCGAGCCGGTCTATGCGGCGATGATTGCCGACCTTAGGGCCGACACGTTTGGCACCAAGCACTACTCGATTGGCCTCAAGGATGATTCCGTGCAGCTGCTCAAGACCGCAGCCATCCCGGATGATGTCTGGGCCGAGATGCAGACCGTGCGCGAGGACATCATCTCCGGCAAGATCAAGGTTGAGCCGATCTTTGACGCCGCTGCGGTCCGGGCGCTTATGACCAGCGTTGCCCAATAGGCTCGCTGAAGATCAACTATCAGAGGGGCGATTGTGTCGCCCCTCTGGACTATTCCCTGTTTCCAGTGATGGCCTTGATGAGCGGTTCTGCATCCTCCCCCGTTGACAAGCGCGACATCGTCACACTTGAGAGTGTGACCAAGCGCTTCCCCGGCATTGTAGCCAACGACGATATCGATCTGTCGATTCGTCCAGGTGAGGTGCATGTTCTCCTGGGCGAGAACGGCGCTGGAAAATCCACACTGATCGGTATGCTCTCCGGCCTGCAGCAGCCGGATGAGGGGCGCATACTCGTCGACGGCAAGCCGACACAGATCACTTCGCCGCGCAATGCGCTGGCGCTTGGCATAGGCACGGTATTCCAGCACATGATGCTGGTGCCAACATTGACCGTAGCGGAAAACCTTTTGCTTGGCGGTCCGTGGTGGCAAACGCCGAAAACCGAAGAACTGGCGGCTCGCGTCGCCGAAATCACGTCCAGCCTTGGCATCACCTTGAAACTGAGCGCCAAGGTGTCCGAGCTTTCGCTTGGCGAGCAACAGCAAGTCGAAATATTGCGTGCCATGTTGAGGAACAGCCGCTTGCTGATCCTCGATGAATCGACCTCGATGCTGACACCAAAAGGCATTGACGAACTGGGCGCATTGATGCGGCGTCTCGTCGGGCAGGGGCTCGCAGTTGTTTTCATTACTCACAAGCTGAAGGAGGCGGTCGCCTTTGGCGATCGCATATCGGTACTGAAGCTTGGCAAGAAGGTTGGAGAAATCCCGCCAGAGCGACTCCGCTCGCTGGGCGAGCAGGAAATCATCGCAGAAATCGTGGAGTTGATGTTTGGCACGCAGGGAGCAGACCCAGAGGCTGCCACGCATCCCGATCACACCGCCTCGTTTGCTGGAGCGGCTCCGCTACTGCAGGTGAAGGATCTTGCCGTTGCGCAGACCGAAAACGCACCCGGCCTGTCGTCTATCTCTTTCGACATTCGTCCCGGCGAGATTCTCGGAATCGCGGGTATCGATGGCAACGGCCAGAAGCAACTGGCGGAAGCCTTGGCTGGTCAGCGCGCCGTCGCGGGCGGCTCCATATGGGTAGATCGCACCGCCATCGAGACATTAAGCGTCGGGGCGCGCCGGGAAATCGGCCTTCGCTATCTGACCGACGACCGGTTAGGTGAAGGCACCGTCGGCACCTTTCCGGTTTCGATAAACTTCTTTCTCAAGCAGGTCGGCGCCGCGCCTTTCTGGCGCAATGGCGTCGAGCAGCGCGGCGAAATCGATGCGCGCGCCGCGCAGCTTGCGCGCGAATACGATGTGCGAACACCCAGCCTCAAGACACCGGTGGGACGGCTCTCCGGAGGTAATATCCAGAAGGTGCTGTTGGCGCGAGAATTGGCCGAGGGTGCCAAGGTGGTGATCTTCAACAAGCCAACCTACGGGCTTGATCTTGCCAACACACTGGCGTCGCGCCAGCGCATCCGCGATACGGCGGCGCGTGGCTTGGCCGTGTTGCTCATATCTACCGATCTGGAGGAACTGCTTAGCATGTGCGACCGTATCGCGGTGATTGCCGATGGTGCGCTTGTCGGAACCGTAGATAACGTCGACGACGCACGCACCAAGGTCGGGCGCTTGATGATCGGATTAGCCGCATGAGCATCGACACAGCGCCAACTGTCAGCGCGACCGCGCTCGATGCAACCAGCGGGGCGGCAACGCGCCGCGCGATTTTGCATCGATTGCTGATGACGCTCGGCCCAATTCTGATCGCCCTGATCATCGCGGGTTGCATTTTGCTCGCCGTTGGCGTCGATCCGCTAGCCTATTATGGCTACGTGTTGGAGAAAGGCCTTTTCTCGCCGCTGGGAATCCAGCAAACGCTCTCGCGAATGGCTCCGCTGTTGTTCCTTGCCGCGGGCCTTATCGTGGCCTTTCGCGCAGGCATGTGGAATTTGGGCGGCGATGGGCAGTTTCTTCTCGGTGCTGTAGCTGCTGCCGCCAGCGCGCCGGTTCTAATTCAATTTATGCCGGGCTGGCTCGCGTTATTTTGCGCGTTCATCATTGCCACGATTGTTGCGATGATCTGGTCGCTCGTTCCCGCGCTGCTGCGGGCTTATCAGGGCGTCAATGAGATCGTCACGACTTTGATGATGACGTTTCTGGGCACTTCGCTTGCCAATGTTCTGGTCAAGCTGGTTTTTCGTGATCCCGGCACGACTGTGCCGCAGACCCGCACATTGCCCGTAGAAGACCGTTTGCCGCGTCTCTTCGACACAACGATCACCAGCGGTCTGGTTCTTGGCTTGATCACAATCATCATTGTGCATCTGGTGATGACACGCACTGCATTCGGGCTGAAATTACGGATTGTCGGTGCCAATCCGCGCGCGGCGGTGCATGCCGGATTGAACGTCTCTGCCCTGACGATAGCGGTCTTCGCGATTTCCGCGGGGCTCGCAGGGCTCGCAGGTGCGGTGGACATAATCGGCGTGCAGGGCAATGTGCGGGCCGACTGGAACCCTGCCTATGGGCTTGCGGTCATTCCAGCCGTTTTTCTCGCCCGCATGAACGGCTTTGCTGCAATCGGCTTTGTGTTCCTGCTTTCAGTGTTGTCAATCGGAGGCGAAAGCGCAGCGCGCCGCCTCGGCGTTCCAAATCATTTTACGCTGGTGCTGATTTCAATCGTGCTGATCGTGCTCGCCCTCGCTGAATATGTTGACCATCGCTACAACCAATCGAGAAAGGCCTGAGACATGAGCGGGCTATTTAGCGACGTCTTTCTCAGCGCCCTGTTGTTTGGGGCCATTACGGCAGCCATCCCGCTGCTGCTTGCCGGTCTCGGCGAGCAGATGTCGGAAAAGGCTGGTGTGCTGAATATAGGCATTGAAGGCATGATGCTGGCGGGTGCCTATCTCGGTTTCGTTGGCGCGTTCTATTCGGGGTCGCTTTGGCTGGGTTTCCTCACTGGGATCGCGGGTGGTGTCGCGGTGGCGCTCATCATGGCGCTGCTCTGTGTACGCATCGGGCTGAACCAGATTGTCATTGGCATAGCCCTGACGCTCGGGGTGGAGGGTTTGACAGCATTGCTGCACCATTTCCAGTTCTCGCGCAGTTATCCCCGTCTGCCGGCGGCTGATGCCACCGTTATTCCATTGCTCTCCAATATCCCGGTTATCGGACCTGCATTCTTCAAGCATCACATGATTGTCTATCTGGCGGTCGCGCTGGTGTTCGTGATGAGCTACATTTATCGGCGTACTCAGCTCGGCCTCAATTTGCAGGCCGCCGGTGACAAACCCGCCGCACTCGACGTTGCCGGCATAGACGTCATGAAAACGCGCACCATCGCGGTGCTGACGACGGGCGCTCTCGCCGGGCTCGGCGGTGCCTATCTCGCCAATGTAGGCGCTGGGCTGTTTATTCCATTCATCACCAACGGAGCGGGCTTCCTTGGCATCGTTCTGGCCATGCTTGCGCGCGGTCGTCCGGTGTGGGTGCTGGTTGGCGCGCTCGTCTTCGGCGTCTGCCTGTCGCTTACGACCGCGATGCAGGTGGCGGGCATCAACATGCCAACAGATATCATACAAATGCTGCCGTTCCTGGCAGTTATGGCGATGCTTGTGCTGTTCGGTCGGCGAGCCAGCCTGCCCGCCGCACTAGGCATACCTTACGAACGCGGGGCCCGCTGACAGCAACACATGCGCGGACGCAAACCGCGCAACAACAGGAGGTAATTATGTCGGATACCAAGGTTTACCTGCTCGACGGCGGCTCGCTCGTCCTCGACGGCTATCATGTATTCTGGAATCGCGGCCCCGGCGGCGAAGTGCGTTTTCCGGTCTATTCGATCCTGATCGAGCATAATGAAGGCCGGTTCCTGATTGATACGGGCTATGACTTCGACCATGTCATGAAGGTGCTTCCGTTCGAGAAGCCGATCCAGGAAAAGCACCAGACCATTCCAGGTGCGCTCGCATTGCTTGGGCTCGAACCCAAAGACATCGACGTCGTCGTCAACTCGCATTTCCATTTCGATCATTGCGGCGGCAACAAATACTTCCCGCACGCGAAGAAGATATGCCATCGCTCTGAGGTGCCGCAGGCCTGCAATCCGCAGCCTTTTGAACATCTCGGCTATTCGGACCTCAGCTTCTCTGCAGAGGCCGCCGAAGCGCGTGGCGCTACTGCGCAATTGCTTGAAGGCACGACACGCGCAAACTCGACCTTCGAAGGTATCGAAGGCGACATCGAACTCGCCAAGGGCGTCAAGCTGATCTCGACGCCGGGCCATTCGATTGGCCATTACAGCCTGCTGGTGGAGTTTCCCAAGCGCAAGCCGATCATGTTCACAATCGATGCGGCCTATACGCAGAAGAGCCTTGAAACACTGTGTCAGGCAGCCTTCCACATCGACCCGGTGGCGGGAGTGAACTCAATGCGTAAGGTGAAAAAGCTCGCCGAGGATCACGGTGCGGAGCTGATGTATTCGCACGATATGGACAACTTCAAAACCTACAAGACCGGCACGCAGTTCTACGGTTGATGGCGGCCAATCTGGAGATTTGATCATGCGTTATTCCGAGCACGCCAATCCAGTCATTACGCTGACTGCCGGGCCCGTCAATTGCTACCCGGAAGTGCTGCGCGGCCTTGGCCGCACAGTGCTCTATGATTACGATCCGGCGTTCCAACTCTTTTACGAGAATGTCGTTGGCAAGGCGCAGAAGGCGATGCGCCTTTCAAGCAAGCCGGTCATCCTGCACGGCGAACCCGTTCTTGGCCTTGAGGCTGCCGCCGCCTCGCTAATCACGCCTGACGACGTTGTGCTCAATCTCGTCTCCGGCGTCTATGGCAAGGGCTTCGGCTATTGGGCAAAGCGTTACTCGCCTCACCTGCTGGAGATCGAAGTGCCATACAATGAGGCGATCGATCCGCAGGCCGTCGCCGATATGCTCAAGGCCCATCCGGAAATCACCATCGTGTCGGTTTGTCATCACGACACGCCCTCGGGCACCATCAATCCGATCGACGAGATCGGCGCGCTCGTTTCGGCACATGGCGGCTATTTGATCGTAGATGCGGTTTCATCCTTTGCCGGCATGAAGACGCATCCCGATGACTGCAAAGCAGACATCTATGTTACCGGCCCAGGCAAATGCCTGGGTGCGCCGCCAGCGCTGACAATTCTCGGCGTCAGCGAGCGCGCTTGGGCCAAGATGAAGGCCAACAAAGCGGCACCTCGCGCGTCGATGTTGAGCATTGTCGATTGGGAAAATGCATGGTCGCGAGATCAACCATTCCCGTTTACCCCCGCAGTTGCGGAGATCAACGGGCTCGATGCCGCGCTCGACCTATACCTGAACGAAGGACCGGAGGCGGTGTGGGCGCGCCACGCGCTGACGGCAAAGGCCATGCGTGCCGGAGTTGTAGCCATGGGCCTCTCTATTTGGGCAGCCAGCGACAAGATTGCATCGCCAACAACGACCTCTGTTCGCACGCCGGAAGGTGTCGATGAAAAGACAATTCGAGAGGCAGCGCGCTCCCGCTACGGCGTGGTGTTCTCCTCTGGCCGCAGCGAAACGCTGGGGAAGCTGACACGCATAGGTCACATGGGGCCAACGGCGCAGCCCATCTACGCAATAGCAGCGCTGACTGCGTTTGGTGGTGCTCTGAATGCGGCCGGCCAAAAGCTTGCAGTTGGCAAGGGAGTAGAAGCGGCGATGGCAGTCATCGACGCCGACGCCTGAACGAACATCATCGGACTACGGAGAAACATTATGAGTGAACGACTCGCGGGAAAGACGGCCTTGGTCACAGGTGCCGCTCAGGGCATTGGCAAAGCAATTGCGGCGCGGCTGGCAGCCGACGGCGCTACCGTCATCGCAAGCGATGTTAACGTTGACGGCATCAAGGCTGCTGCCGCTTCTATTGGTGGAAAAACGAAAGCGATTGCTGCAGACATTTCCGACCCTGCAGCGGTCAAGGCGCTGTTCGCTGAGATACAGAAACTGACTGGCGGCGTGGACATCTTGGTCAACAATGCCGGTATTGTTCCTTTCATCGCATGGGACGAAGTCGACCTCGATCATTGGCGCAAGATTATCGACGTCAATCTTACCGGCACTTTCATCGTTACGCGCGCAGCGACCGATCAGATGCGTGCGAACAAGAAGGCCGGGCGGGTGATCAGTATCGCTTCCAATACGTTCTTCGCTGGAACGCCGAATATGGCGGCCTACGTTGCCTCGAAGGGCGGTGTGATCGGCTTTACGCGCGCGTTGGCCACGGAACTCGGCAAGTACAACATTACGGTGAATGCGGTAACGCCCGGCCTGATCGAGAGCGATGGCGTCAAGGACAGCCCCCACAATGAGGCGTTCGGCTTTGTCGAGATGCTTCAGGCAGTCAAGGGCAAGGGACAGCCCGAACATATTGCTGATGCGGTGGCATTTCTCGCAAGCGAAGACGCGCGTTGGATCACCGGCCAGACGCTGAATGTCGACGCGGGCATGGTCAGGCACTAGCCACTATAAGAAGCGGAATGTCAGGCTCTGGAAGGACCACTAGCAGAGCCTGACATTCCTCAATATTAAACCGTAACTGTTGGCATTACATCTGCGAGTATGTCGGCTTTCCGTCTTCGCCCTTCTTCCACTCGTAGATTACGTAGTCTGGGCGTGTGATGTCGCCCTTTGCATCGTAGCCGATAGGACCGATGGCCGTTGCCCATGGCCCGCCAGATTTGATCGTTTCTGCAACTTTCTGAGCATCGTCGGCCGAACCGGTCTTGGCGATGGCTGCGGCAACAATCTGAAGCGCCGCATACGAGTAGAGAGTGTAGGCTTCGGGTTCGAATCCCTTGGCGCGGAACTTCTCGACCAACTCCTTCGCATCCGCATTTTTGCGCGGATCGGGCGCGAAGGTGTTGAGCGTGCCGATAACGGAATCGCCGGCGATTGAGGCCAGTTCGTTGGAGACCATGCCGTCGCCCGAGAACAACGTTGCCTTCAGGCCCTGATCGGCTGACTGCCGCATGATAAGCCCCGCCTCGGTGTGCAGTCCGCCGAAATAGATCAGCGTCACACCGGCTTCCTTCATCTTGGCGATCATCGCCGAGAAGTCCTTATCGCCGATGTTGATGCCTTCCATCATCACTTCCTTGACGCCCTTTTCGTTCAGCACCTTCTTCGCAACGTCGACCAGTCCCTGTCCGTAAGGCGTCTTGTCGTGGATGATGGCGATCTTGGCATCCTTGAAATGGCTGGCGATGTAGTCGGCTGCAACTTGACCCTGCTGGTCGTCGCGCCCGCAGGTGCGGAAGGTGTTCCAGAGTCCGCGCTCGGTGTAGACGGGATTGGTTGAAGCAGGTGTGATTTCCAGCACGCCATTGTCGGCGTAGACCTCGGATGCAGGGATCGACACACCGGAATTGAAGTGCCCTACTACGTACTTGATACCGTCAGCCACGAATTTGTTTGCAACCGAGATTCCCTGCTTCGGGTCGGAAACGTCGTCGCCGACCTGAACCTTGATCTTCTCACCGAGAATGCCTCCGGCGGCGTTGATATCTTCCGCCGCCTGTTCGACGCCCTTCTGAATCTGTGCGCCGAAAGCGGCGTTAGGACCGGTGACTGGACCGGCGACACCGATGGTTATGTCTGCCCAGGCAGACCCACCGAACGAGAATACCGCGCCCATCAGCGCTGCGCTAAAGAGTGTCCGTTTCATGCATGCTCTCCCATTTTACACGGGCGCTGATAAAAGCCTTCATGCGCTGCCCGCGCCTGCGCAGAAGGCCGTTGGAATCCTGCTCTGCTAGCGCGCTCCCCGGTCGAACGTCGCTTCCGTCACGCCCCTCTGCTTGAGGGTGCTTTTGGCGATCTTTTCCGTGGGCGTTCGCGGCAAAAGCGCATCGACGATCTCGACATAGCGCGGCACCATGTGGCGCGGCGCGTTGGCGGCGTAGTGCTCTATCAGCTGTGCCGGTGTGAACTGCGAACCGGCGCGCCGCATCGCGACGACCATGATGTCTTCTTCGGTGAATTCCGAAGCGACACCGAAGGCGGCGCACTCGACGATGTCCGGATGACGCTCTGCAATGCTCTCGACCTCGTAGGCCGAGATATTCTCGCCTCGCCGGCGTATTGCCTCATTGAGCCTGTGCTTGAAGTAAAGCCACCCATCTTCGTCGAAGCAGCCCGCGTCGCCGGAGTGATACCAGAGGTTCCGCAAGGTTTGGACAGTCCTGGCTTCGGCGTTGAAATAGCCGGAAAACATGCTCCAGTTCTTGCGTGGCCGCGAAACGATCTCTCCGACGCTGCCGGGCGGCAGCGGCTGGTCGTATTCGTCGACCACGGCGACCTCCCAATCTGGATGTGGACGCCCGCAAGAGCCGTCACGCCCATTGTCCGCCGTGTCGAGCGTGACGAAGCTCGTTTCGGTCTGACCATATCCCGTAACCAGTTTCAGCCCGAACCGGCGCTCGAAAGATGACTGGTCCGGAACCATCGGGATGCATTGGCAAACGCGTATTGAATTCCTCTCGTCGACCTCCGCAGCCTGCGCACGAGAGAGGATGACGCCCATCGCGCCAAGCATGTTGGTCGCTGTGGCACCGCTTCCGCGAACCTGTTCCCAGAATCGCGAGGCGCTGAATTGATCGACGAGCGTCGCCCTGGTGCCATAGATCAGCGGCAGGTACACACCGAACATCTGCGCATCGGTATGAAACAGCGGCAGTGCGGAAAAATAGCTGTCGTCGCACGTATATCCGAGATTCAGCGCCATCGCCGCCGCCCACGCGTAGCAGTGGTGGTGCGACATCAACGCGCCCTTGGCCGGCCCGGTCGTCCCGGACGTGTAGAGGATCGCCATTGGGTCCGTGTAGTGCAAATCGACTGCGTCGAAATCAGATTGCGATGTAAGGCAGTCCTCATACCGGCAGATGCGAGCGATGCGGATGCCGGCCGCGCGTGCGTCATCAGGGTCGGCACCCACGAGGATAAGCGTTCTGATCGCCGGGATTTGAGCTTGAATGCTGGCGATTTCGGGCAGTGAAGCAGCATCCGCGACGAGCGTTTCCGCGCCCGAATTTGTCAAGTTGTGGCGGAGAAGATCTCCTTTCAGGCCTGGGTTGTTCGGAGTCTCGATCGCACCCAGCCTGGAGATTGCAAACCATAGCGCGACGAATTCGAAGCAGTTCGGCAGCAAAAGTGCGACACGGTCGCCCTTGCTCACCCCGAGGCGCTGCAGGCCATGCGCAAGCTCGCCTGAAATGGCGAACATTTCCTCAAAGCTCGCCGTGCGGCCGCAGATGTCAATAAACGCTGTGCTGCCCAACCGCTCGGCCTGATGCTGCAGGATTTTTGGCAGCACACGGAGTTCGATTTCCCGATCCGAATGGCCGGGAATGATATGCGGCGTGTGGATCTGGTGAATTGTCATGGTCATGATCTGAAGGCTTTTGCCCGGGCTTGGGCTTCGGGGGAGAGAAAGCCGCTGATGGTCGCTTCGGTTTCGCGTGCGATCGCGGTATCGAGCGAAGAGTGGAAGCCCTCATTGATGGCGTGCTTGATTTTCGCAACGGCGCCCAGTGGGCGTGTGCCAATCAGCACTGCGAGGTGCCTTGCCTCATCCAGCAGTTCGCCGTCGGGTACGATCTTCCATGCTATCCCGAGATCAAGAGCGCGCTGCGCATCTTGCTTTTCGCCCAGTATCATAAGTTCCTTGGCGACCTGCGGACCAACCTGTTTCGTAAGCAGGGCGGTTACGCCGCCAGTAACGAACAGCCCATAACCGACTTCAGGGAAAAACCAGCGGGTGTTTTCGGCAAAGAGGCTGAAGTCGCAATTTATGACCCATTCCAGTGCTCCGCCTACGCACCAGCCATGAACAGCAGCGATTACGATCTTCTTCGAGCGCATTATGAGCAGCGTTATGTTCTGGATGGCGTTGACCCAATCGCGAGTCTGCGCCTCTGAAGCCGTCTGCGCGTCGAGATCTTTCAGGTCGTCGCCGGAGCAGAATGCGCGGCCCTCGCCGTGCAGTACGATCGTGTGAACGGAATCGTCGTTTTCTGCCTTCTCCAGAGCTGCGGCGAGTTGGTCGACAAGTTGCCGGTTCATCGCATTTAGCCGCTCGGGGCGGTTGAGCGTTATCCAGCCAACAGTGCCATCGAAATTGAGAATTATGGCGTCGGACAAGGCATCCTCACACTATCAGAGGTTCGTCGTAAGAGCCCCAGACGTCTCGGAGCCTGCTGCAGATCTCGCCAAGTGTTGCGCGCGCCTTCACGAGTTCGATGGTTTTGGGCAGCAGGTTCGTTTTGTCGCTCAGCGCCTGCTCGGCAAGCTCGTCCAGAAGCCGCGTCACCAGCGCATTGTCGCGCCTCGAGCGCACATCATTAAGCCGATCGATCTGCAGTTGCGTGCAGTCGTCGTCATAAGGATGGATGTCGGCATCCGCCGCTGAACTGCTTTCGTCGACATATCGGTTGACGCCGACGGAGATCTTCTCGCCGCTATCGATCTTCCTGAATGTCTCATATGCGGAGTCGGCCAGCTTCTGCTGGAACCAACCTTCTTCCACGAGCTTGATGGCGCCTCCGCGCTCGTCGACTTCATGCAGGACCTTCCAAATCTCGTCTTCCATGTCCTTGGTCAGGCGTTCGACGAAATAGGAGCCCCCGAGGGGGTCTATCACCGAAGTCACGTTGATCTCGTCGCGGATGATCTGTTGCGTGCGTATGGCCAGCTTCATCGCCTCTTCGGTAGGGATTGCGAAGGCTTCGTCCAGCCCGTTGGTGTGCATGCTCTGGCATCCTCCAAGCACAGCACCCAGAGCCTGGATGGCGGTCCGCATCAGGTTGTTCTGGTATTCGATTTTCGTGAGGCTCATCGCTGCGGTCTGGACGTGGACCCGCAGCCGCATGGATTCTGGCTTTTTCGCGTTGAACCGCTCGGCCATGAGCTTGGCGTAAACGCGTCTGGCGGCCCTGAACTTGCAGATCTGTTCGAAAAAATCCTGATGGCTGATGAAGAAAAACGACAGGCGAGGGGCGAAGTCGTCGATATTCATGCCGGCCTCGATCACCTCATCACAATAAGCGATGGTGAAAGCCATGATGAAGGCGATCTCCTGGATCGCGTTGCCACCCACATCGGAAAGGTGATAGCCGCTAAGGCTGATTGGGTTGATCCTTGGCGTCGCCTTGGCGCTGTACATGATCAGGTCTCGCAGCAGCCTGACGGCAGGACGGACCGGATAGATCCATTCCTTCTGCGCGACGTACTCTTTGAGCGGATCGGCCTGCAGCGTTCCGGAAAGCTTGGTGAAATCACATCCGCGCTGCTCGGCGACCGCGACGAACATGGAATAGACGACCCAGGCGGATGGATTGATCGTAAGGGATACGGAAATCTTCTCCAGATCGATTCCATCGAACAACCGGTCGACATCCTCGATTGTGTCGATGGCCACTCCACATCGTCCGACCTCACCAAATGACATCGGATCATCGGAGTCGAGCCCAAGCAGCGTCGGAAGGTCGAAGTCCGTCGAAAGACCGGTCTGCCCAGTCTGGATCATGTATTTGTAGCGCTGGTTGGTGGCTTCGGGATTGCCGAAACCGGCAACCTGCCGGATCGTCCAGGGCCGCCCGCGATACATTGTCGGGTAGGCGCCGCGCGTGAAAGGATAGGCACCCGGAAAACCCAGATCGCTCGCGGGAATATCGGCGACATCCGCGGCCGTATATATGCGCTTGAGGGGAATGCCGCTTTCGGTCGCGAAGCGCTCCTTCTCTTCAGGTCGCGAGCGCAGCGCGGCGTCGAGTTCGCGCGCCTCCCATTCGCCTTGGCGGGTGCGGACCTCATCGATGGCCGCCTTGGAATACAGCGTCATGAAAAATCGTCCTCCCAGCCCAGGAGTGCGCGTGCTGCGGAAGCCGGGTCCAACTTGCGCGACTTGACCGCATGCAGCCGCGTTTCGAGCGCGTCGTCATCTTCATCGAACTTCTGCTGGAAAAGGTCGCGCGCCATTCCGAGAATACGCGTCCGGCTCATGGCCAATTGGCGATCAGCCAACTCGCCAGTCTCCTGAAGGTGCATCCAGTGACGAGAAATCTCCTGCTTGAGTTCCATGATCTTTTCTCCCGACACCGAACTGACAGCGAGCACGGGCGTGCTCCAACTGGTTTGGGGTCGAGTGCTGCCCAGCGACATCATTCCGTGCAGTGCTGAGACAGTTGCGGCGGCATCCGGCCGATCCGCCTTGCTGACGACGTGAATATCCGCAATCTCGAGAATTCCTGCCTTGATTGCCTGCACGTCGTCTCCAAGGCCGGGCGCTGAAAGAACGACAACCGTATGTGCCGCCGTCACAACTTCGACCTCGTCCTGGCCCACGCCGACGGTCTCGATGAAAATGGGCGAATAGCCTGCGGCGTCGAGCACATCGACGGCTTGCAGGGTTGCACGCGCCAGCCCTCCCAGATGGCCGCGAGTCGCCATGCTGCGCACGAAGCATTGCGTCGCCTCCGCCGCATCGGTCATGCGAACGCGATCTCCGAGTACCGCACCGCCTGAAAACGGACTGCTTGGATCGATGGCGATGACCCCGACTTTGCAGCCTTCGCGAGCGAAGGACTTGATCAAAGACGCGACAAGCGTCGATTTGCCGGCACCGGGCACGCCCGTTATGCCGACGATGTGCGCGCGGCCAGTGTGTCGGTAAATCTCCGCAAGCGCCGCGGCGGCCTCGCTGTGCCCGCTCTCGGCTCGTGAGATCATTCGGGCGATTGCCGACACGCGGCCTTCGCGGACTTCGCCGACAAGGTCCATCGAGGCCCGGTAGGCCGGGCGCGCTGTCCCTACGGAACGGACGGGCGCACTCATTTGCGCCCTCTCGCCGTCACCAGATCCCTGATCGCGGATATGATGACCTCGGCGCGCGCTTCCTGCGGCACGACCACGTCAACGCCGCTTTCCAGAAGTGCCGGATAGTCCCGCTCAGGAATCACTCCCCCAGCGACAACGAAGATGTGCTCCGCCTTCTGCTCGCGAAGGTTCCGCCCGAGTTCTCGGAACAGGGGAACATGCGACCCGGAAAGCAGGCTAACGCCAATGACGTCTACGTCTTCCTGGATCGCCGCCGTCACCACCTGTGCCGGTGTCTTGTAGAGGCCCGAATAGATGACCTCCATGCCAGCATCGCGCAGCACGCGTGCCACCACCTTCGCCCCGCGGTCATGTCCATCCAGTCCGAGCTTTGCGACCAGCACGCGAATGACATCGGTTTGCGCCGACTTCATTTTGCGGCTCCGGCAAGGTCGCTGTGTGCGCGCGTCAGCTTTCCGACGCGCATGGTTTCGTGCGCGATCGACTCCCCGATGATTTCAAGCCCTTGATCGATTTCCGCTTCGGAAATGGTCAACGGAGGCGCTATTCGGAACACCCCACCCATACCGGGCAGCTTGACTATGTTCATGTTCAATCCACGCCTGAAGGCTTCGCGCGCAATGCTGGCGCCAAGCTCGTGGTCAGGTTCGCGGGTCGACCTGCTCTTGACGATTTCCAGCCCGATGAAAAGCCCGCGGCCACGCACGTCTCCAACGCATTCGTGGCGCTGTTTGAGATCTAGCAAGCCATCGAAAAGCCTCTTGCCCAAATGCCGTGAGCGCTCCACCAGCTTTTCCTGCTCGACAACTTCTAGAACTGTAAGGCCAACCGCAGCGGGCAGCGGATCGGAAACGTGTGTGGTGTAGAATAGGTAGCCGCGCTCATGCGCCGCCTGTTCGATTTCCGTCGTCGTCATCACAGCAGCGAGCGGAAGGCCCGCGCCGATGGTCTTCGACAGCGTGAGTATATCGGGCGTCACCGCGTCGCGTTGGAACGCAAACATGTTCCCGGTGCGCGCTACGCCGGTTTGCGCTTCGTCAAGGATCAGCAACATGCCGCGCTCGTGGCATTTCTCCTTGAGCGCCTTGAGATATCCAGCAGGCAGTTCAAGCATGCCGCCACTCGAGAGTATGGGCTCGGCTATGAAGGCGGCCAGACTGCCGGTGGACTGGGCGTCGATAAGTGCAAAGGAATCGTCGAGTTCTGTTTGCCAATCCAGCGTCCCGTCCAGATTCTTGAAGCGCGGCCTATAGCTGTTTGGGGCAGGGATGGTCATGGAGCCGGGCATTGTCGGCCCGTAGCCTTTGCGGCCTGCGCTATAAGTCGCCGCTGCCGCAGCACCTGTCATGCCGTGCCAACTTTTCGAGAATGCGACGATTTCGTGCTTCCCGGTCACCAGCTTTGCCATGCGAATGGCAGCCTCGTTGGACTCCGCGCCCGTCGAAAGAAGCAGGACGCGATCAAGCCCCGGTACGAGCCCGGCGAGCTTCTCCGCCAAGTCGACAACCGGACGGGAAAGCATGCCGCTGAACAGGTGGGCTACCTGACCCATCTGCCGCTGAACGGTTTCAACGACGCGCGGATGTGAATGGCCGAGTACGGCGCTCATCTGCCCTGAGGTGAAGTCGAGGATCGCCTTGCCGTCCGCGTCATAGACGAAGGAGCCTTCTGCGCGCTCAATGATCGCAGGGTCGAACGCGCCGCCATAACGAACCATATGGGACCTGGCTTTTGCCCAGAACGCCGCTTCCTGATTTTTTGACATCGGCTTTTCCCTGAAGGTGAACAGGCAAGAATTAGCGCTGGGTTGTGCAGAGGTAAAATTGATAGTATTTGTGATCCGATATCAATGAGATTGATATGTACACGACAATCGACCCGCGCCTCCTCGTTACATTCATCCACGCCGCGCATTCGGGTTCACTGAGCGCGACTGCGGTTCAGGTCGGCCGCACGCAATCTGCCGTGACCATGCAGATGCAACGACTGGAGGAGTTGATCGGACAGGCCCTGCTGCATCGCAGCGGAAGCGGCGTCCGCCTCACCGGCAGCGGTGAGCGGTTTCTCGCTTACGCCGAGAGGATATTGCGCCTGCAGGACGAGGCGCTGCTGAGTTGTTCAGACAAGGGTCTGCAGGGCACGATCATATTCGGATCGCCGGAAGACTACCTTTTTGCGTTTTTCGCAGAGATTTTGCGCAGTTTCGGCCCACTCTACCCAAATGTCGAGATCAAGGTGATTTCCGCGCCCACAGTGGAATTGAAGGCGCTGATAAATGCGCGCCAACTGGACCTCGCACTTATATCGACGCCAAACGCTACGGATTCGCAGGAGGTTCTGCGACCTGAACCACTTGTTTGGGTTGGCAGCAGGCCGACGCTGGGAGATCATGGGTTCGGTGAAATCGTTCCGTTGGCCTTACCGGCCTCCAATGCCATGGATCATCGGGCAGCTTGCGATGCAATGACTCGGGCTGGCCTTCGCTACAAAATTGCGCATGCGAGTAACAGTCTGGCCGGGTTGATCGGCATCGCGCGCTCTGGGCTGGCGATCAGCGTGATGACGAAGGAAGCAGTGCCGCCTGACCTTTTCATCATAGGAGCTCCGATGCCAAGATTGTCAGTGTTGGGTATGCTCATCAAGTTTTCAGAACTTGGTCCGTCGCCCGCTGCCGTGGCGTTTGCTGACCACATCAAGCGTGTGCTTCCAACGCTCTAATCCAAGCGTGTGGCCGAGACTGGCGGGGGCAAGGGGGATGCTACCATTTCCGAGGTCGCCTCAGCGCCGCTTTCGTCGCATCATTGGCATTTGTGGTAAGGGATTGATCTGCCGGTAATCAGATGCGCACATCCCGCGAGGTAGTTCGGTGACAATAAAATTTGCGTTCTTGCTCGCGCGGGAGTTCACGCTGTCGCCCCTTTCTCTGTTCATCGATACGCTTCGGCTGGCGGGGGACGATGGTGATCGCAGCCGCCGCGTGGCGTTTGACTGGCAGATTGTCGGCGAACGCGGTCTTCCGCTGAGATCCAGTTGCGGAATTGAAATATTGCCCACCTGCGATGTTGGTAATCCAGAGAGCTACGATCATATTGTCGTTGTCGGCGGCCTCTTGAAAGCCACTCACGAACTGAGCCGTGAGAAGGAAGAGTTTCTGCTGGCCGCGGCGCGCTTGAAAAAGCCGCTGGTCGGTCTTTGCACCGCAAGTTTTGCGCTTGCCCGATACGGCCTCCTCGACAACCACAGCGCATGTGTGAGCTGGTTTCACATCAGAGACTTCCGGGCATCATTTCCGAACGTCGATGCTCGCGCGGATAGCCTGTATCTGATTGATCGAAGCCGGGCGACGTGCGCCGGAGGTACCGGCGCTGCCGACTTGGCAGGTCAACTTGTAAAGAAATATCTCAACGACGTGTCGGCGCAGAAGGCGGCCAACGTTCTGATGCTGGATAGGATCAGAAGCGTTCGCGACCCTCAACCCATCTCGGACATGTTCCCCGGCGCGACCAGCAGCCTGGTGAAACGCGCGCTTCTATTGATGGAAAGCAATCTGCATGAATCTCTTTCAATTGCAGAGATCGCGAGCCAGCTACAAATTTCCAATCGCCAGCTTGAGCGCAGATTTGCCCTCGAACTCGGCATGGGTCCTGCTGACGCCTACGGTGCTGTACGCATCAACTTTGCGCGCAAATTGCTCGCCGATGAAAGCTTGCAAATTGCAGAAGTCGCGTTTCGCAGCGGATTTATCAGCGCCAGCCACTTCAGCCGCGTGTTCAGGCAGCATACGGGGGTTTCGCCAAGCGAACTTCGCACCCGCATGCGCCCCGATCGCGACGCTAATCCAACAAAAGCATCACTCTGACGTCGGCCCAATGCCCTTTCTCGAGCCTGGCATCTGATCGCGACAGGCCAATGTGGCGGCGAGGTCCGGGGAACCATCTGGAGACAGCACTATCCCATACACCTGCCGCGCTCGTTCGGCCGAGACCCAACCTTCGCGGACATCATGCGCAACGCGCATTGGGTCACGTTCGAACGGATGTCCATAGCCTCCGCCTCCGCCGCTTATCGAGACCATAGCCTCGCCCTCGGCAATCAGAACCTCTGCACAGGCTGGCACGGGTTCGAGCGAACCATCTGCCTTGCGTCGAAACTGTGCAGATGCGCCACCAGACATTCCCTCGCGCGCGCCGGTCGCGGGATTGACGTTACCGTCGCTGACATAGGCCACAGTCATACTGCATCCAACCGGTGAAAACTCAGAATAAGCTCCGAGCGCTCCGCGGAAACGCCCCGCTCCTTCCGAATCCGGAATAAGGCGTCGCGCCTTAACGAAAATCGGGTGGCGCAGTTCATCGACTTCGATGGAGTCCTGGTAGCACATGCCGGCATTGCCCACGTGCAGGATTGTTAGCCAGCCATCCGTCCATGGCGTACCCGCTCCGCCTGTGCAGCCAAGATAGACTTCGTTCACGAACGGCTTGCCGTCATGCACGCCAGAAACGACGCCGCAGGAAGGGGGTATGAGTGCCCCGGTCTCTGCCTGACCCAACCCGTCCGCGATTTCGGCTATCGCACATTGAACGGGGTTTGCCACGCGGTCGGCCATATTGGTCGTCGCGACAGAGCACGATGTCGGATGCCGGGGACGACCGACTACACACCCATCGCGCAGATGGATTTTTATGCGTCGGAAGCTGCCCTCATTCTTCGGAACGGTGTGATCGATGGAGTTGAAAACGCCGATCATCGGTGTCGAAAGCGCACAGGCCTCAGAAAGGTTCAGTCCGTTGGGCATTGTGTCGGGATTGTCGGTCATATCGACCTCGATCATCGCCTCTTCCGGCTTGATCTCCACAGTAGCGGTTATTTTGACGCCCTCAGCGGGTGTACCGGGAAATGGATCATGCGTGCTGGAGCGCGTAACGCGTCCGGCAGGCAGAGCGCGGATCACCTCGATCATGCGGCGTTCGCTGTAGTCGAACCATTGCGAGGCATAGTCCGCGAGCCTGTCCCAGCCGATCTCGGCTCCCAATGCCATGATTTCGCGCTCGCCGACGCGTGCGGCTCCGAGCGTCGCGAGATAGTCGCCCCACCATTGTTCAGGCACGCGGATTCGCAACTGACACATGCGGATAATGTCCATCACGTGCTCGTAGTTCTGTTGAACCTTCACAGCGGGAAAGATCAGCGCACCCTCATTATAAACATCGATGGCGGAACCCATGTAAGTCGTCGGCAGCGAATTGCCGCAATCCGCCTGATGCGCCTTGGCCATTACCGTGAAACGGTGTCGACCCTCATCGTCGATAATCGGCACGAGGATCGAATGGTCGGCGGGATGTGTGCAGCCGTGGTAGGGCGAGTTGTGAAGAAACGCATCGCCGCGACGCAGCACCGGATGGTTCTCTGCCATGGTGCGCGACATTATCTCCGGCCCTCGCAAAACGTGGTTCGGAAGGCTTTCGGCGGTGGCCAGCAATTCATGCTGCGCGGTAAGCACCACGCATGAGAAATCGCGTGCAATGGTAAGGATGCCCGACCGCCCGGTGCGGTGAAGCGTATTTGCCATCTTGCGGGCAATGCCTTCGAAGCGCGCAGTCAGCAGCGCGAGAGTGGAACCGTCCATCGCGCTTTCGGTCGCGGCTTCCGCCGGTACAGAGCTTATGTCCGACATTGAAACCCCCTTAGATTGAGATGATGAGGTTGCCGGAAGCGTCGCGCCGGGCGACAGCGCCCGGATCGACGACGATCGACGTGAAATCAGACTCAATGATCGCCGGCCCATGTATCGATTGAGCTTCTGGAATAGCTTCCAGCCGCCAGACCTCGGCGTCCAGCCAGCCAGTCCCAAGAAAGCGTACTGCTCGCGCTGGGAGGCGTGCCGATTGCTCGCTTCTCGCCAGACTGTTGATTTCCACCCAGAAGTGAGCCGGGTAGGCGTCTAATTTCCACTGAGAATTGAGCCATGTGAACCTTTCCCCAAAGCGGTGAGCGGCGG
>NZ_QURN01000040.1 GCF_003403035.1 Mesorhizobium denitrificans
TGACCGGGCGCTAATCGGCGTGCCCTTCAACGCCCCTAAACAGGGGTCCCTTTTGCGCGAAAATACGGGGTCCCAATTCCACGGTCATTGACAACCAAGGAAATCATGCAGACCCAGCTCCAGGAGCTTTGGCTGTCGACGCGCAAGACCATCCTCTACGTGACGCACAGCATCGAGGAAGCTGTCGTGCTTGGCCAGCGCATCTTGATGATGACAGCCGGTCCGCGGGCCACCATCAAGAAAGAGATCAAGGTGCCTCTCGATTTCCCGCGCGACAAGCTCTCGAGCGAAGCGATGGAGTTGCAGCGCAGCTTGCGCGCCGACCTGATGACCGAAGTTGAAATCGCAATGAAGCGTTGGGCGTGAACCATGCGAAACATTTCCGAAAGAAAGCGCCAACCGGCTTCGTCAGCCCACGAAGGGGCGGGCTCGTTCTTCAACATGATCTGGACCCACAACCCTGTTGCGGGACCGGTCATCGCCACGATCGTATTCCTGATTGCCTGGCAGGCGGCATCGCTAAGCATGCCTGTTTTCCTTCCAGGTCCGATTGCCGCTATGCGCGGCGGTGTGGAACTGTTTCAGAATGGGCAACTCTTGCCCTATGTCGGCGTCACTTGGTACCGCGTCCTGCTCGGATGGGGTGTCGGGGTGTTGCTTGGCATCCCGACCGGCTGGATGATTGCCCAGAGCAATATCGTGAAGCGCCTGGTCGATCCTTATATCAACTTCTTCCGCTTCATTCCGCCGATCATCTGGGTCACCATCTTCCTGCTTTGGTTTGGCTATAACGACGTCACTCGCGTGCTGCTCGTGGCTTATGCCACGTTCATGATCTGCGTTATTCACGGCACGGTCGGCATTATCAGTATTCCGAATGAGAAGATCAGGGCCGCGGCCAATCTTGGCGTCACCGGCTGGGAGCTGTTTCGGCGGGTCAAGATACCCGCGGCATTGCCGGATGCTATCACCGGCATGCGCGTGGCGATGACCAATTCCTTCATGACGATCATCGCCGTGGAAATGCTCACCGCGTCTTCCGGGCTTGGCTATCTCGCCTGGACTTCGCGCCTTTATTTCCGTCTCGACTTCGTGTTCATCAGCATCGTCATCCTGGGCCTGATGGGCCTCGTCACCGACAGGATATTCAGGTTCCTGACCTTGAGATATCTCCGCCGCTACGGCGTTCATTTCGATTGAAATCCGGCTCTGCGCCAGGCTGGGCCTGTAGAGCCAAATAGCCAGGGAGGTTGTTCAAATGTGGGATCGTATTCGGATGCTTCGGCAGAAGAGAGCCACGGGATTGTTTGCGCGATTTCTGGGAGCAACCCTTGCCGGTTCAATGCTGTGCGCCGTGCCAGCCTTTGCCCAGGACAAGCCGCTGACGCCGCTCGTCTGGGGTGTCGACAGCTTCCTCACGACACTGCCGCAGCGCATTGCCGAGGAGTTTGGTTGGTTCAAGGAAGAGGGCGTCAGCATGACTCTGCGTGTCAGCGCACTTGGCGCGGAGAGCATGGATCAGATCATTGCCGGCGAAGCTGATGTCGCTTAGCAGTTAACCGCAAGAATGCGACGATTTGGTTGTGATTGACCATTTAATCATGAGAATCCTGCCTGTGCGATTCTCAAATTAAC
>NZ_QURN01000041.1 GCF_003403035.1 Mesorhizobium denitrificans
GGTCCCAATAGACCGGCTGATGCAGACTGGGCGTGATCGACGCGAATTCCGGATGCTGGGGATTAACCAGGATGTTGCTGTCGACGCGAGCAACGACGCTTGGAACGATCAGGATCGCACTGCGGCGTTCGAGACACCATTTTTCCCCGAACGCCTTGCTCACGGTCGCCGGCATGGTGTCCCATCCAGGCAAAGCCGCCGGCGAGAGTATCTCGTAGCTCACGCCGCGAGGGATGGTGATCTCGACATAGTGCTGGTTGGGCGGCAGCCGGCCGCTACCATGGACCAGCTTTTCCAGCAACGCCGTCGAATAGTGCTCGGACGTATAGATGACCGGGCTCGCCGGCGTGTTCCAGCGCCCCGGCGCGATGGTCGAGCCGGTCGCATCGAAGATCGGCCAGGATCCGGTGGGATCCCCGATGCGATAGGCCGTCAATGTCCGGTCGAGGACCTGCGCCGTCACGCAGCACTGCCGTATTTGAGGCCCTGGAGGATGTCGAGCACCAGCTCGGCGCCGATCTCGCTCTGGATAACGACGTCGACGGGCCGGCGGTCCTCGAGCATGGCATGCGGCCTGAACAGAAAGTTGCGCGCCTCCTCCTCGCTGCCCCAGACCTCGACCGAGAGGTTCCAGACCCGCGCCAGCCGGGCGACCCGCATCCCCTCCTCCGACGAAAGCCGAAACGCTGCGCGCTTGCGCCGTTCGAAAGTCGCCCTGGGAACGAGCCTATACTTGAACTGAGTGTCGGTGGGTGCGAGAAGCCGCGCTATGCGCTCCAGCGCGTCGACCGGCAGGCCATCCTCGATGCGGGTGATCAGCCCGAACGGAGATTTTACGCCTTCCCTGCCGGGCAGCCCCAGCACATCGGCGACGTTTGCGATTGCCAGCATAGTTCATGCTCCTTATCAACTGAGACAGAATATAGTCTCACTTGAGGCATACGGCAAGAAGGGTCTCCTGTTCATTCGAACCGTTCCGGCAGGTGGTCGTCCTTGGCCAGGTCGGAGAAGCGAGTGAATTCGCCGGTGAAGGCCAGCGAAACAGTGCCGGTTGGACCGTGACGCTGCTTGGCGACGATAACTTCGGCTTTGCCGCGCGCCTCAGCCATGTTTGTCTCCCACTTCAGGTACTCATCGGTGCCGGGTTTCGGCTCCTTGTTCTTCAGGTAGTATTCCTCCCGATAGACGAACAGCACGACGTCGGCGTCCTGCTCGATCGAGCCGGATTCGCGCAGATCGGAAAGCTGCGGCCGCTTGTTGTCACGCTTCTCGACTTCGCGCGAAAGCTGGGAAAGCGCGATAATCGGCACAGACAATTCCTTGGCCAGTGCCTTGAGGCCGGTGGTGATCTCGGTGACCTCCTGGACGCGGGTTCTGGGACGATCGGTGGCTCGTGCCCTGCATCAGTTGGATATAGTCGATGACAAGGAGGTCGAGACCGCGCTGGCGTTTGAGCCTCCGTGCCCGGGTGGCAAGCTGCGCGATCGAGATGCCGCCGGTCTGGTCGATGTAGAGCGGAATCTTCT
>NZ_QURN01000042.1 GCF_003403035.1 Mesorhizobium denitrificans
AGCGACCATATCATCCGCACCTTCAAGCTCGTCACCGCAACCAGCAGAACCCGTCGCACCCTCGACACCTTCGCCGGTTGCGCCGTCGGCTCCAAGCAATCCAGTTAAGGAAGTTTCCGACCACAGCGGAGGCGCTTCGAAGCCCGTATTTCCGACTAACCATGCCACCAAAAATGGGGATCATACAGCCGTTCCAGGCGTCGAATCTTCCAACAAGATTGGATCGCATGGGTTTGGCAATATGAACGCCGATCACGGCAGCGCTTCGGCCTCGACCGGCGGCGTTGCTCCGCACAAGGCCGGAATGGCTTTTGGTGAGCAGTGGGCGTTTCATTTCAGCTCGCTGTCAAACGCCAGCTCTCATCTTGACCGCGTCGCTGATCACTTCAGTTCGCACTCTTCCTTCGCATCAAGCCAAAAAGCGGCATTTATTTCCTCTTACGCAAGCAGTTTGGCTGATGCGTTGTCGGGAAACTTCGGAGCGGACGGCCACGGCGACCACTCAAGTCATAGCGCGAAGCAGGGCGCTTCCCACGATGGGTTCCATATTTTCTGATGGGATTGCCATTTCCCGAAATGTTCGGGCTTTTGGCGACATACTGATACGGTAAAAAAAAGGGCGGCACATTGGCCGCCCTTTTTACTATCGATATTACCTTAGATAATCAGGAAGTCCGAGTGGGTCAGGCTCAGATTTGGCGACAGCGTCGCAAATTGAACTGCACCACCAGCGGCATTTCCATTTGAGTCATATATCAGAGCACCCGTATTGGGGTTGTAGATGACGCGATCATTGGCATCATGAGCGCCCGTTCCGGTATGGAACGCTGACGAAGCAAGCGCGCCATCGACCCCAATTGCCTTGAAGATCGAATTGTCGAGCGCAATTGTGTCATCACGGACATTAAAGTCAGTGATCTTGTCGATATTCGTGCGCGCGTTCGGCAGGGTGTTGAACACGAACGTATCCTTGCCAGCACCGCCAGTAAGTACGTCGTTTCCGTGCATGCCGGCGAGTACGTTATTGCCGCTATTTCCGACGATTTTGTTGGCAAGGCTATTGCCCGTTCCGTTGATCGGATTGTTGCCCGTCAAGGTAAGGTTCTCAACCAGGCCGCTTACATTTGGTCCGGAAAGGGAGAGGGAAACGCTGGAATTGATTTTATCAATGCCTCCCGACCGATAACCTGACTCAATTACAACATCGGAGGTGTGATTGACGGTGTAGGTATCGTTTCCGCCATAGCCGCGCATGGTGTCGGCGCCAGCGGTCCCCGCTAACGTATCGGCTCCACCCGTTCCCTTGATCGTGTTCACGATTGGAGTGCTTCCGCCGTGATTGCTTCCGTTGTCGGTACCAGTGCCTGTAGTAGGCGTGGTCGGAGCGGTCGGCGTTGTGGGCGTAGTCGGCGTTGTGGGAGTGGTGGGAACTGTGGGGGTGGTCGGAGCTGTAGTGATTGGC
>NZ_QURN01000043.1 GCF_003403035.1 Mesorhizobium denitrificans
GTTAATTTGAGAATCGCACAGGCAGGATTCTCATGATTAAATGGTCAATCACAACCAAATCGTCGCATTCTTGCGGTTAACTGCTAAGCGACACGTTCGAACAAGCGGCGGCTGGAGCGGTCGCTGGTTGTCCGGCCAGGCTGCGCGGTCAGGGCGTCTTCCGAGAGCAGCTGCAGTATCGCTGTATCTGCGTCCTTTCCACGCAGTTTCGGCGCGACGGCCAGGAGCCGTTCAGCGCGACGAGCGAGATCCGCATAGACATCGAAGGCAGCCACCGCCGCTCGGCCATAGGCGCGGGCGCAAGCCTCTCGCCAGGCAGTCGGATCACCATTTGGGTCGGCAGCAAGTCGAAAATCCTCGCGCTTCAGATGAGCAGCCAGTAGCGGCACCGGTCGCCGCCAGTTGAGGCGACGCGCAAGCGCGGCGTCAGCCACCCACAGCGCCAGTGGTCGGCTGTCGCGTTGCAGGTTCAGGCTGGTTGCCGCGGCGGATGCGGCTGCCTCAATAGGGCTGCGGCCCTCTGCTCCAGCGATGAGCGTCGCCTCGATCGCCTCACGCACTTCCGTGTCGATAAGGACGGACAACAACTCGCCCAACACGACCGGCCAGTCGGCCTTCAGCGATGATCGTCCGGGCAAGGAACCTTCCGCCATAGCGCGCCACGCCTTGAGCAGCTTTCCGGCAGGGCCGGGATCGTCGCCCGGCCGCGTCAGGTAAAGATGGTCGCGCAAGGCCGCTTCGTCTTCGGCGCGGCCTTGCAGCCGGACAATTGCCGCAGCCGATGTAAGCGCGAGGCGCTGGCGCCAGAGCTTCGTCAGCGGATGCTCATCGCGCACGATAGAATGCAGGGTGGCAAGTGCGGCACCAGCGCAAAATACCGCATTCTCGTTGTCTTCAGCGCGGCCGCCCGTCCGCGCCCAATCGGGCGGCGGCGCAAATAAAGGTGGTGGTTCAGGCAAGAATCGCGGTCTGGAGATCATGCAAAACCCTACACCGCGGCGGCGTTTCATGCCACTTAATATTGGCTAAACCGCCGCGCCTGTCGGGTGCAAATAATGAACGATAATTTTGGTCTGGCTATGCCGTCCGGCAGATTCCGACCAGTTGCTTCGAAGCAGGATGGTAACACATTTTGGGAGATTCGGAGCCGATCTTGAGCGAATTCGTTCCAGCATTCGAAAGTGGTGCAGCAATCGCAGCAAAAGTCGATTGCTCGGACCTCGCGCTACTGCAACGACGAAAGATCGGCCGGACGGCCAGACTGATTGTCTGGTTGTGCCGTCACGGTTCGCGCGGCTATACACCGAACAGCCTATGGTCCCAATAGACCGGCTGATGCAGACTGGGCGTGATCGACGCGAATTCCGGATGCTGGGGATTAACCAGGATGTTGCTGTCGACGCGAGCAA
>NZ_QURN01000044.1 GCF_003403035.1 Mesorhizobium denitrificans
TAGGGGTCAGAACAAGAGCAGTGCGAAATCGATGGGATGGAAGGCTCCCGCTCCGCCGGTGCTAAGTAGGCATCGGTTAGGATGGACAAACAGGGAGCGTTCAAATGGAAGAGATTTCTACCGTTGGCATCGACCTTGCGAAGTCGGTGTTTCAGGTTCATGCGGTTGACGCCGCCGGCAATGTTATCGTCCGGCGACAGTTGCGACGCCAGCAGATGCTGAAGTTCTTCGAGCAGCTGGCGCCTTGCGTGATTGGGATGGAGGCGTGCGGCACTGCCCACTACTGGGCGCGCGAGCTTTCGGCCCTTGGGCACGAGGTGCGGTTGATGCCGCCTGCCTATGTGAAACCCTATGTCAAGCGACAGAAGAACGATGTCGCAGATGCTGAGGCGATCTGCGAAGCGGTGATGCGCCCGACGATGCGCTTCGTGCCGATCAAATCGGTCGAGCAGCAGTCAGCGACGATGTTGCATCGATCGAGAGCGCTGCTGGTCAAGCAGCGGACGATGCTCATGCATTCGATCCGCTCTCATCTCGCTGAGCTCGGCATTTCGACCGGGGCCGGGATCAGCCAAATCGCCCGTGTCGTCCGGGGACTTGCGCAAGGCGAACGTACCGACCTGCCCGAGCTTGCCCGGTTTGTCCTCGAAACACTGGCCAGCCTGGTCTGCGACCTGGCTCAGCGCCTTCAGGCGATCGAGAAGAAGCTGATCTCCTGGCACTACCGAAACGATCTCTCGAACCGGCTGGAAACCATCCCCGGGGTAGGATTCGTCACGGCCTCGGCGCTCGCTTCGATCGTTCCTGACCCGAAGGCTTTTAGATCGGGGAGGCATTTCGCTGCCTGGCTCGGCTTGGTGCCGAGACAGAACTCCTCGGGAGGCAAGTCGCGCCTCGGTCGCATCAGCAAGCAAGGAAATCGATACATCCGGCAGCTGCTGATCCTCGGTGCGACATCGGTGCTGCGATACGTTCGCCGCGACGGAGACGGAGGGTCGAGTTGGGTTGGCGGTCTGCTGCGGCGTCGGCCGCCGAAGGTTGTCGCCGTTGCGCTTGCCAACAAGATGGCCCGCATCGCATGGTCGATCATGCGGCGTGGCGGTGAGTACGAAGAAATCAACGAACTGAGAGCGGTGCAGCACACCAGCAGCTGAGGCCGTTCGAGGTATGAGGGCGAAAGAGGTAAGTGAAGGCAGCAACTCGATCCCAAGGATCAGCCGAACCCGTTTAGCGTAGCGGACCTCAAAGTCCGTCTAATCGATTGGGGGCATGATCCTGGCGGAACCCTTCAAGGCCAGCAGTCCAAGAATGGCTGCATGACAGGCCGGACACACGACTGCACTCGAGATGCGCTGCACGACCGAACCACATTCCCCTCAACGCGGGAGCCTTCCACACACGTACGCTAA
>NZ_QURN01000045.1 GCF_003403035.1 Mesorhizobium denitrificans
TTACTCGATGATGCTTGCGACGACGCCAGCGCCGACGGTGCGACCGCCTTCGCGGATAGCGAAGCGCAGCTTCTCTTCCATGGCGACCGGCACGATCAGTTCAACGTCAACCGTGACGTTGTCGCCAGGCATGACCATCTCGGTGCCTTCCGGAAGTGTCACGATGCCCGTCACGTCCGTCGTGCGGAAGTAGAACTGCGGACGATAGTTCGTGAAGAACGGCGTATGACGGCCACCTTCTTCCTTCGTCAGAATGTAGGCTTCTGCCTTGAACTTCTTGTGCGGCTTGACCGAACCCGGCTTGGCCAGAACCTGACCACGCTCAACGCCTTCACGGTCAACACCGCGCAGCAGCGCACCGATGTTGTCGCCAGCCTGACCCTGATCCAGAAGCTTGCGGAACATTTCAACGCCCGTGCAGGTCGTCTTCGCCGTCGGACGGATGCCGACGATCTCAAGTTCCTCACCAACCTTCACAATGCCGCGCTCAACGCGACCGGTAACAACCGTTCCGCGGCCGGAGATCGAGAATACGTCTTCGATCGGCATCAGGAACGGCTTGTCAATCGGACGCTCAGGCGTCGGAATGTAGCGGTCAACTTCTTCCATCAGCTTGCGGATCGCGTTCTCGCCGATCTCCTTGTTGGAGTCTTCAAGAGCTGCAAGTGCTGAACCCTTCACAATCGGAATGTCGTCGCCAGGGAACTCGTACTTCGACAGAAGCTCGCGAACCTCAAGCTCAACCAGTTCCAGAAGCTCAGCATCGTCAACCTGATCAACCTTGTTCAGGAAAACAACAATGGCCGGAACACCAACCTGACGCGCAAGCAGAATGTGCTCGCGGGTCTGCGGCATCGGGCCGTCTGCTGCCGAAACAACCAGAATAGCGCCGTCCATCTGCGCAGCGCCGGTGATCATGTTCTTCACATAGTCAGCGTGGCCAGGGCAGTCGACGTGTGCATAGTGACGGTTCGGCGTCTCATACTCAACGTGCGCCGTCGAGATCGTGATGCCACGAGCCTTCTCTTCAGGCGCAGCATCAATCTGATCATACGCCTTGAACTCTCCAAAATACTTCGTGATCGCCGCCGTCAACGACGTCTTGCCATGGTCAACGTGACCAATCGTGCCAACGTTCACATGAGGCTTGTTACGCTCAAATTTACCTTTTGCCAT
>NZ_QURN01000005.1 GCF_003403035.1 Mesorhizobium denitrificans
CCGCCGCTCACCGCTTTGGGGAAAGGTTCACATGGCTCAATTCTCAGTGGAAATTAGACGCCTACCCGGCTCACTTCTGGGTGGAAATCAACACGACTGTCGGTCCAAGAGAAGGGTCGGATTTCGTGTCACGAACTACCAGTTTCAAAGGCCTGCCAAGAACACCGCCCTTCGCGTTGATATCTTCTACCGCAAGCTCGGCGCCGCGGGCGGCACCCTGATCCCAAGGCGCAAGCGTCCCTGTTTGGCCGGAGGCAACCCCGATGACAATCGGCTCACCCTCGGCGTTCGCAAGATGTACTCCTGCGACGGAGAAAGCGGCGGCGCAAGCCGCCATAACCATGCGTTTCATGCCAGTTCTCCTCTGTTAATTGCAGATTTCCAACCTGTATTCAGCTCGCGCGAAGCTTCTTCGTCTCCGCACTGTCGAGCGAGAAAACGTCATCGACGGCAACGCCGTAGACCTCACGCGCTCTATCCTTGCCGATGCGGCCTTCGCGCACGTCGTTCAAAACCTTCTCGACGGCACGCGTTTTAGGATCACCAAATCCACCACCCCCGCAGGAGTAAGAGACAACACGTTCATCTGGAGCGAGCGTTACCGAAACCACGACGGGCAGCTCCTCAAGGCTTCCATCCGCGCGCTTTCGGTATTGCCGCGCACCGAAGGCTTTGCCACCACCAGCGGCTCCTTTGGCTTGGTTTAAGGTGCCGTCGCTGACCGCGTTAATGGTCATCTCGCATCCAGCGGGGCCGTACTCGCCCATCAGGCTGGGCGCCCCAGTAAACTGCCCTGCTCCCTCGGAATCCGTCACAAGCCGTCGCTGATAGCAGCGAATTGGATAGGCCATTTCCATTATCTCGATACTGTCGATGTAGAGCATGCCCGCATTGCCGGCATGCGCGATCGTCATCCATGAATCCTGTGTCGGCGTACCAGCGCCAGCAGTCACGCCAAGGAATATCTGGTTGACGAAGGGGCGACCCTTTCGGGGGTCCTTGCCCGAAATTACAGCCATCGTTGCTGGACTGAGTGCTCCGGTTTCGGCCTGTCCGAACCGGCTATCCATGGATGCGATCGCTGTCTGTACCGAGTTGGTGATACGATCCGCGACGTTGGTGGTTGCCACCGAGCAACTGGTCGGGTGCTGCGGAATGCCGACAACCCCACCTTCCCGCAGCTTCAGCCGCACGCGCCCAAACGAACCCGCATTGCGCGGAACATTGTGATCTATGGAGTTGAAAACGCCTATCAAAGCCGCTGTTCGCGTACAGGCTTCCGACACGTTGATGCCCAGTTCCAGCGCATCGATGTTATCGGTAAGATCGATATCGATGAAGCCGTCGGTGGGATCGACTGCCACCGTTGCGTTGATCTTCACACCGTCTTTTGGAGTGCCGGGAAGAGCATCATGCGTGCTGGACGACGTTGCTGTCTTCCGAGGCAGTTTAGAGATCGCATCCTTCATCCGCTCGGCGCTGTAAGCGAACCATTGCTCACCATATTCCGCCAATTGGTCCCAGCCGAATTCGTTGCCGATGGCATGTATTTCCCGCTCGGCGATGCGGCCCGCGCCAACCATGCCCAGATAGTCGCCCCACCATTGCTCGGGTACGCGGATGCGCATCTTGCACATCCGGATGATGTCCTGAATGTCCTTGTAGTCGCGCTGAACCTGAACGGCGGGGAAGATCAGCGCGCCTTCCTGGTAGACGTCTTTGGCGTGCCCATAATAGGTGGTCGGTATCGAGTTGCCGATATCCGCCTGATGGGCTTTCACGATTGCAGTGTAGCGATGTTTTCCGTTCTCGTCGAAGACCGGCACAAGGATGGAAAGGTCCGCGGCATGCGAGCATCCATGATACGGCGAATTGTGCAGGAAGGCATCACCCGGCTTCAGTTCCGGGTGCAGGTCGCACATCGATTTCGCCATCATGTCGGGACCGACAAGCACGTGAATCGGAATGCTCTCAGCAGTTGCGAGTAGGCGATTGTCGGCGGTCACGATACAGCAGGAAAAATCTCGCGCTGTTGCCAAAACTCCTGAACGACCAGTGCGCAGCAGCGTGTTCGCCATTTTGCGCGCAACCGCTTCCCAGCGGTTGTTGAGGATTGCGAGCTTGACTCCATCAAACGCGAGGTGCGCGTCGACTGGTCGGGTAGCGGCGGCGTTCATGCGTTTTCTCCTAGAATTTCGATGACGACCGATCCCGATGCGACCTTCCGCGCTTCGGATCCGGGAAACACCACAACAGTTGTGAACGGAGACTCTACGATTGCCGGACCGCTGATCTTGCTGTCTTCATGCATGTCGGCGAAACTCACCAACGGTACGTCGGCGACACCCGTCTCGCGGAAGAAGCACCGGCGATTTTCAGAACCCTGCGCGACGGCGATATTGTGCATTTGGCCGATTTCGCCGGAGCGGATTTTCACCGCCACATCCACACGCCATCCGACGATCTCGACCGGCGAGCCGTCGTCGCGCACAGCGAATAGCTTTTCGTGTGTTTGATGGAATGCTTCTTCTAAGGCCGCGACGCCAGCCTCGCCATCAATTGCGCTTTGAGGCAGCGGGACCTCAATATCCCAGACTTGCGATGGATAGTGACCTTCGATGCTGAAAGTCATCCGGCTATCGATTGCCTGATCACCTGTGTTCGCAAGAAAGGCATTCGCTCTGGATGTAAGTTCTGCGAGAGCGGACCGAGCCACCTCATGATCAAACTCGTCTGTACGCGTCGCCGCGACCACACGGAAATTATTGGTTAGTTCGGAGATAAGGCCGCCACCAGCAGAAAGAGCCGCGCCAACCTGTGGCATGATCAACTCCTTGCAGCCCAACCTGCGTGCAATCAGCACACAGTTGAAGCCAGCCGCGCCACCACCGCCAACGAGAACGGCCTGTGCGGGGTCAAAACCCTGCGCGACCGTAATGTCGTCAATGGCCTGAACCATATTCTCGGTGACGACATCGAGGATGGCAGCAGCCGCGTCATGAATGGAAAGATTGAGTGGCTTCGCGATCTTGGTTTCGACCGCGTGCCGCGCCGCTTCGAGATCGAGCGTAATAGCCCCACCCAAGAAATTTTCAGGATTGAGATAGCCGAGCACCAAGGCAGCATCAGTCACGGTAGGTTCAGTGCCGCCATTGCCATAGCACACCGGGCCAGGCACCGATCCGGCGCTGCGTGGACCGACAGAAAGGAGGCCACCAGCATCCACAGAGGCAATTGAGCCACCGCCAGCGCCAACGCTCTTCACGTCGATTGACGGAAAGCCGGTCATGTGGCCCCGGAATGGTTGCCCAATCCACGTATCGCGTGCCCACGGAATAGAACCGCCCCGGATGAGGCTTACATCGTAGGTCGTGCCGCCAGTGTCTGCGACGATTGCATCCGAAGCACCAACATCGGCCAGTGCAAAGTAGCGACCAGCGACCGGCGCCATTGATGGACCTGAATTGATTGAGTGGATAGGCTGTTTTGCTACATCAGCCGCATCGAGAACACCGCCCTGCGACGTGAGCACCAGCACGCGCCCAGCAAAACCAGCATCGCGAAGACGCGCTTCAAGCGTCTCCATATAGGCGGTCATCAGCGGTTTCAGCGAAGCGTCGATAGCCGCTGCGGATGTGCGCCGATACTCCCTGAGAATGGGGTTCACCTCGTGCGAGAGTGTAAACGGCACGCCGGGCAGATGCTCGGCCAGCAACTCTCCGAGGCGCTTTTCGTGAATTGGATTGACGACTGACCAGAGCAGGCTAACGGCTACCGCCTCAACCTCCTGCACCTTCAACTGGGCGATTATCTCAATCGCGGCAGCTTCGTCGAGCGCGATATCGATTGTCCCATCGTATAGCACCCGCTCTACGACTTCGAATGTCAGAGATCTTGGAATGTATGGTTTCGGATAGGGCACCGTGAAGTTGAATGGTTCGATGCGCCCACCCTCGCGCAGGACCAATACTTCGGGGTTGCCCCAAGTCGTAAGCAACGCTGTCTTTGCGGCCGTATCAGTGACGATTGCGTTGATTGCCCGCGTAGTTCCGTGAATGAACAGATCACCCTTGCCGAGCATATCTGCGCGGTCGAGGCCGAGTTGGTCCGCTGCAATCTGAAGAACATCAAGAACACCTCGTATCGGATCGTCAGGCGTGGTCGACGCCTTGAACATCTGAACGTTGCCGTCGTCGTCCTCGACCACCAAGTCCGTGAACGTTCCCCCAGTGTCAGTTGCGAAGCGCATCGGTGGTAGTCTCCCCTAGCAGGTCTCGGTGTCGGTCACGTTGGTGGATGCTCAGATGGCTGTTTGAGAGGCGCCTTTGAGATCGAGCATCTTTCGCGCCTCCGCCGGTGTGGCGATTTCCAGCGATAGCTCTTTAAGTATGCGTCCAATCTTCGCCACCTGGTCGGCGTTCGTCTTGGCGAGTTCGCCCTTTCCGATGTACAGGCTGTCTTCAAGGCCCACGCGAACATTGCCGCCGATGATTGCGCCCATGGTGCAGAGGCTCATTTGGTGACGACCGGCGGCAAGGATCGACCACTGGTAGTCCGAGCCAAATAACCGATCAGCCGTGGTGCGCATGTGCATGACGTCGGCATGTGCGGGGCCAATGCCGCCAAGAATGCCGAAGATGGATTGCACAAATAGCGGCGGCTTGACCAAGCCACGTTCGAGGAAGTGCGCCAGCGTATAGAGATGACCGATGTCGTAGCACTCAAACTCGAAGCGCGTGCCGCAATCTTCCCCCAAATGCTTCAGGATGTACTCGATGTCCTTGAAGGTGTTCCTGAAGATGAAGTCGCGCGAATTTTCGAGATAACGCGGCTCCCAATCGTGACGCCAGTTCGGATAGCGCGACAACATCGGAAATAGACCGAAGTTCATCGAACCCATGTTCAGCGAACACATCTCCGGCTTGAACCTCAGAGGAGCTGCAAGTCTCTCCTGAACGGTCATATTATGTCCGCCACCCGTCGTGATGTTCAGCACGGCGTCTGTTTCCGCAGCGATCTGCGGAAGGAACTCACTGAAAACATCTGGAGACGGCGTCGGACTTCCGTCTCTTGGATCTCGCGCATGCAGATGAAGGATCGCTGCTCCTGCCTTCGCCGCGCCGAGTGCGCTTTCTGCAATCTCAGCCGGCGTTAACGGCAGATGCTCGGACATGGTAGGGGTGTGGATCGATCCCGTCACTGCGCAGGTGATGATTACCTTGCGAGCGGATTTCGATTTATCGTTCATGCTGTTCCTCACCTGCTGTTTCGACGCCGTTCTTCAACGCTCTCAACAATTTGAGTTTTTGTATTAGCCAGCTCTGACGAGCCGGAATGTCGGAAACCTTCAGCAATTGCCGCCGCGCGGTTGCGACCCTTGCAGGCGCGCCGCCGTTCCATTTGCTGGTTTCAGGGCCGCCCGGCGCGGAAGCGGCAAGCGCCGGCCCCAAGGTGCGGGTATACATCTCGAAGCCACCCTTGGAGTTGAGATCCATTGTCTCGAATGGCCCGACAAAGGCCCAGCGCATACCCAGCCCAGATCGAACAGTCCGGTCGATATCGTCAGGGTCAGCAATGCCCGCCTCCACCAGAGAGAGAGCTTCCTCAACAAGTGCGGCCTGCAGCCGGTTGAGAACGAAGCCTGGTGACGCACGTTTCAGCCGCACAACGTCTTGTCCGAGCGAAAGCATCAACTCTTCGACCTCATCCATCGTCCGTTCCGACGTACTCCTACCGGGCACCAGTTCCACGATTGGAAGCACATGCGGCGGGTTGGCTGGATGGGCTACGAGGCATCGATCCGAATGAGCGATGTCTGAAAAGATTGCGTCAGGCAACAAGGCCGAAGTCGATGACGCGAAAATGCAACTGGCAGGCGCGAGCGAAACTGCTTCTCTGAAAATTGCACGCTTCACGTCGATCAGTTCGGAAACGCATTCCTGAACGTAATCCGCGCCGGATACTGCGTCCTCCAACGAGGAGCAGAACTGCACCCGAGCCGTATCTTCAGAAGACAATTCTCCAGCGAGCCAGTTGCGCGCGGACACGATGCTTTCGCTGGCCTCGTCACAGATCCGAACCCTATGTCCGGACTGGGCAAACATGTAGGACCACGAGCGGCCGATCAGGCCACCGCCTAATATTGCGATCTGTCGCGCCTTCATGGCGTTCCCCTTTTTCATGACTGTAGGATCGCAACTTGCAGCAAGTCAATATTGTTGTAACAAAATAATTTTTAGAATTGTTCGATCATATTTCCGTTCGCATACACGCAAATTTTGTGGATTTTATGCCGTTAAGAGGCAAATTTTGACCATAGAGAAAAATGCCAAATATTGTTCGAGATTGTTATTTTGTTATAGCGCTTGACACCAAATCAAATTTCTTGCGTATTTTGTTTATGAGCGCAGGCTGAGATGGGGGATCGCTTGGCGGCAGTTTAAGCAACGAAAATTCGATGTTGCGCCAGTACATTTCGCTATCAGAAAGGGAGAGGCCCGGGATGCAGGATCGAACCGTTGCAGTGATCGGCGCGGGTCTTATTGGTCAAAGCTGGAGCGCACTATTCGCGGCGCATGGCTACGATGTTCTAGCCTGGGATCCCGCTAACAATTGGGAAGAGCGATTTCAGGCGAAGAGCAGCCATGCTCTCCGCCAGGTTTGTTCCATCGCACCTTCGCTCAGCGAGATCGGTCGCATTCAGGCCGTAGGAACGCTGCAGGAAGCGGTTGCGAGCGCCTTCTGGATTCAGGAAAATGCCCCTGAATCAGTCCCCGTCAAAATTGAACTCTATGAACAGATTGAGGAATCAGCGTCCAAGGATGCAATCCTAGCCAGCAGCACCTCATCGCTCACTTGGTCGATGCTGGCTTCCAGTCTTCGCGCCCCTGACCGTTTCATCACGGCGCATCCGTTCAACCCGCCGCATTTGATGCCTTTGGTTGAGATATTCGCACCCCATCCGCAAACGAGGGAAACTGCAAGAGGCTTCTATGATGGTCTCGGTCGCCACACTGTCGTTCTTGACCGTGAAGCGGTCGGACATATCGCAAATCGCCTGGCCTCTGCGCTCTGGCGCGAGGCGGTAAGTCTGGTTGAAGAGGGAGTAGCCAGCGTAAGTGCAATAGATGCCGCGCTGGTGAATGGGCCAGGCCTCAGATGGTCTGTTATCGGCGCGCATATGGCATACCACCTCGGCGGTGGCAGCGGAGGAATCGAATACTATCTCAGACACCTGGGTCCGAGTCAGGAGAGGCGCTGGGCATCACTTGGAACGCCAACACTTACGCAAGAGCTTGTAGGAAAAATCGTGGAAGGCGTATTGGAGGAGGCGGGCGGCCGCACAATCGAGGAACTTGAAGCCGAGCGCGACGCGGCGCTTGTGCGAGTGCTCGCAGCAAAAGCTGGAGGCAGGCTTTAATGACACTCGACACGCCTCGGATCGCGCTGATCCACGCCCTTGAAGAATCCGTTGCACCTGCGCGCATTGCCTTTGCGGAAACATGGCCCGAAGCTTTTTGTTTCGACCTTCTTGACACATCGCTTTCGGTAGATCGGGCTCTTGCCGGAGAACTCGACGCAGCCATGATGCAGCGTTTCGCGACACTGGCGAATTACGCGTCCACGAGCACCGGCAAGGGCGGAAAGGCCGCAGGGATATTGTTTACATGCTCGGCATTTGGTCCCGCAATCGATGCTATAAAGGCCAGGCTGACTATTCCCGTATTGCGCCCAAACGAAGCAGCCTTTTCCCAAGCACTCGAAAAAGGAACTCGCTTCCTCTTGATGGTGAGTTTCCAGCCATCCGAGGCAACTCTCAAGGCTGAATTTGAAGAAATGGCACGCCAGCGGGGAAAGTCGATTTCTTTGACCACCGTTGTTGTAGAGGGCGCCATGCAAGCGCTGAAATCGGGCGATTCACCACAGCACGACGCGTTACTCGCCGAGGCGGCTGCGCGCTATGCGGGACTAGTTGACACCGTTGTTCTCGGCCAATTTTCGCAGGCGCGAGCGAGGAGCGCGGTGCAGCGAAGCATGCCCGGCGCTACCGTCCTTACGACGCCGCATAGCGCTGTTGTGGAGATGCGCAGACTGGTTGTGCACTGTGGAAGCCCAAACTACCAATTGACAAAATAGCGGGCGCTTATCCAATATTTTGTCGCCAGGGTTTCATCTGAGCCGTTTGGGCTCTGGAGCTAAGAGGGAAGCTGGTACAGTTAAGGAAAGCCACCGCTTCCTTCTGCGCACGGATCTCACGGCGCATGCACTATGGGACGCCGTGAAGATTCCATGCACGTTGGAAATTGCATCAATATTCGCGTCGAGGAAGGCGAGGCCCAGCTCAGCGTCGAGAGCCGGACGGAATTGGGCCCGTCCATCAATGCGGCTGTGCAGCGGCAGTTGGCGCCAGAGGTGCCTACAGGCCAGATCCTTCAGAATCAGACGAGACATAAGCGATAACCGCCGGTTGTGAGCGGTTCTTAACGTCATCCTGCTTTTAGGTTCACCTTAAATCGCACGACAATACTCAGTAGAGATACCATTCTCGCTGCAAAACTCGGGTGGTTTATCGGCGAGTTTCAGCAGGATAATTTGCCTGCACCTTCCCTCCCGAAGCAACGCTTTCTTTTCGCATATCATGTCGCTTCGAGCAGCCGCGTACCAGCGGAAGCTGTTGAAATTCAACAGAAATAGTTTGCAACATAGGCGCGACATGAAAGCTGCAAACAAGCAATCTGCGATCCGCTAACCATCTTAATTATCTAGTGAAATTGCTTGGCTGGGGAACCTGGATTCGAACCAGGACTAACGGAGTCAGAGTCCGTGGGTCTACCGTTAACCTATTCCCCAACACTTTGAAAAATCAGTCGGCTCAATTGCATTCGCAATGCACGATCAGAAATTTCCAGAGCCGCCGCCACATTGCCTAGGCGTCTGTGGGCGGCCTTTTAGCACATCTTCGACTCCGATCAAGTGCAGCGCCAATTTCTTTTTGTGACAATCCAGATATCCGTGACGATTGCCCCAGCCGCCGCCTTAACCCAGTTGAGTATGTCCGCTTCACAACGCCAATCTTTAGTGACACCATACCGTGTCAATCTGCGGAGAGAGGCAACATGCGGAAGGCAATTATTGCAATTATAGCAGCCGTTTCACTGGAGGGCTGCACAACAACCGAGCGGGACGTCGGAACCGGCGCCGCTGCGGGCGCTGTCATCGGCGGTATTGTGGATGGCGGAAGAGGTGCGCTAATCGGCGCAGGCGCAGGCGCTCTGGGTGGATTGCTGGTACGAAATCTCCGAAACGGATACTGCCAGTATCGTGACCACCGCGGTCGAATCTACACTGCGCGCTGCAGATAGAAAACGCGCTCAACTCAGACCGGCCGTCACTTATCGGATACGCCGGTCTGATTACTTCGCCTAGTAGCGCCGATGCCTAATGCACGTTGCCGGCGAGCCAATTGTGCCACTCACCCTCAGATCCGTGGAATGCATTCAGGTCGATCCGTCCACTGACGCCGTGTGATAGCCCTGACCCGGAATACTGCCAGAACACCCATTTGCGATCACGATAAACCCGCGACGGGTGCTGCGCGACCGCCCGCAGCCAAAATGGATGATTCGGGAAGGCTCCGCGCAAATTATCAGCATAGAAGTCCGGTGCCGTATAAATGACCGGGCGCTGACCATAATGCCGCTCCAGCCTGTCCATGAATACCTGCATCTTTTCGCGCACCTGCGCTGCAGATGGTCGCCGCTTGCAACTCGACTCGCCGTTCCACTCCACATCGATGACCGGTGGCAACGCTCCAGCAACGCGCGGCACGTTTCGAATAAACCAATCCGCCTGCTCTGAGGCAGTCCGGCACCAATAGAAAAAGTGATAAGCCCCGCGTCGTAGCCCCGCCTTGTGAGCGCCATTCCAGTTCGTCCTGAACATTGGATCGAGATGGTCGCCGCCGTCCGTCGCCTTGATATAAGCAAAATTCGCACCTTGGGAGCGCAGACGCTCCCAATCAATCACACCTTGCCAACGCGATACATCCACGCCGTGAACCGCCAAATCACGGGGCGATGCCCTGCCAAAATTTATAGGCTTCGCATCTCGAAAGCGTCGGCGGCTGACAAAGTCAGGCTTTAGCAGCGCAGCCGTAGCAACGGGCCGCTGCATCGGCTTCGGTACTGAAGGCATCGGCGCGATGAGCGAAGCCACATCAACCTCTTCTGAAGGCTTTAGTGTAGGAACCACAGTGACTTCATCGACCGCACGCAGCGCCGGAGAATTGCCTATCGCATCAGGCGGACGTACAGCAGCAACTAATGCGTCCTGCTGCGCCTCAGGCATTTCCAAGACTGCTTCCTGCGAAACCAGGCTTTTCGGCCTTACAATAGAAGCCGTGGTGTCGGAAGAGGTCGGAACCAAATCCTCGATACCGGAACTCGTGCAGCCCGCAGCCGCCAGGCAAAATACAAAAACTGAACCAAGGCTGCGCAAACGCATCACGACCTGAACCACAAACAAAACCAGCCGACGGCCAAGCCTCCGGGCAACATCACGAAACAGCTATTGGCCAATTCTCAATAAAGTTTGAATCGATTGCTCAGCATCTCGCCTTCGCTCTGCCGCTTCCGATCCTTCGGCGCACAAGATCAGACCGACAATATTACCGAATATGCCAAAGACTGCTCCAACATATTGAAATCATAAATAAAAAAGAAAACGCATCCATCGAGCCTTGTAAGCCACCGGACAAATCCGGTGGCTTAACCATAATTGCAATTAGCCACTTAAAGGATCAGCCATCCGACGCGACATCCTGCTCGCCAGGACCGCCATTCTCCAGGAATTTCTCCGCGATAAGACCAGCGTTCTGACGCAGTGTCAGTTCGATCTCCCGTGCGGTATCAGGATTTTCACGCAGGAATACTTTCGCATTTTCGCGCCCCTGCCCCAATCTCTGAGAATTATAGGAGAACCAGGCACCAGACTTCTCAACGACGCCAGCCTTGACACCAAGATCAACAAGCTCCCCCATCTTGGAGACGCCCTCGCCATACATGATGTCGAACTCAACCTGCTTGAAGGGCGGCGCAAGCTTATTCTTGACCACCTTCACGCGGGTCTGGTTGCCGACTACTTCTTCACGATCCTTAACCGAGCCAATGCGGCGAATATCCAGTCGCACGGAGGCGTAGAATTTCAGCGCATTGCCGCCTGTCGTCGTCTCTGGCGAACCATACATCACACCGATCTTCATGCGGATCTGGTTGATGAAGATAACCATCGTATTGGATCGAGAGATCGAGGCAGTGAGCTTGCGCAGCGCCTGACTCATCAAACGCGCCTGCAAGCCCGGAAGCGATTCACCCATTTCGCCTTCGATTTCCGCACGCGGCGTAAGCGCCGCCACGGAGTCAACCACCAGAACGTCGATCGCACCTGAACGAACCAGCGTATCGCAGATTTCCAACGCTTGTTCGCCCGTATCCGGCTGCGAGATCAGCAAGTTTTCGAGCTCGACGCCAAGTTTGCGAGCATAGACAGGATCAAGCGCATGTTCCGCATCTACAAAGGCGCAGATACCACCCTTTTTCTGCGCTTCTGCAATAGTATGCAGCGCAAGCGTGGTCTTACCCGAACTTTCCGGCCCGTAGACCTCGATTATGCGGCCGCGCGGCAATCCGCCAACACCCAATGCAATATCGAGGCCCAATGACCCCGTTGATATAGTCTCGATTTCAACCGCCTGCTCATTTGCCCCCAGACGCATGATCGAGCCTTTGCCGAACGCGCGTTCAATCTGCGACAACGCGGCGTCCAGCGCCTTCGATTTGTCCACTGCCTTGTTATCCTCTACGAGCCTCAAAACATTTTGTGCCATGATACATTTCCCCTGGACGCCTATGAAGGCTCATCAGTGCTCTTTGATATAAATGTTGTACATGCTTTGTTCTTGTTTGACAAGAGGCTTCAACGAATTGATTTAATTATGATATCCACAAATGTTCCTATTTAGTTCTTGCTATATGATTCTGGTTCGGCCATGAAAGTCTGGAGCTTTTGAGGAAGCGATACGTGGTTATTGATTCGAGGATTTTGGTGGCAGTTTATCTATGAGATTGATCGGCATCGGAGGTGGCCACATAGACCGGCGCGGACAGATCGCGGGCGACTATGTTCCGGCCGCCTCCAATCCTGGCAGAATGCTGGAGGATATTGGCGGTGGGGCGCTAAACGCGCTGCGCAATGCCGTTCAGCGGGGTCAGGCGTGCACCTTTGTGTCCGTGCGCGGCGGTGACAGTGCCGGCGAGCAGGTCTCGCGCGCGATTTCGGATGCCGGGATTGCAGACTTGTCTGCAACTTTTCTTGACCGCACCACTCCGAGCTATACCGCGTTGCTCGACCGTCACGGCGACTTGATAGCCGGATTCGCCGATATGGGGCTGTACGACCTGGCGTTTCCGAAGCAATTGCGCCGAAGCACGATCCGGCACGTAATTGCCACACAAGACGCGGTGTTGTGCGACGCGAATATTCCCGCGATCGGCCTTGAACGGCTTGCTGCGCTCAGCGAAGCGCAGCCGATTTTCGCTATTGCTGTCTCGCCCGCGAAGGTTGTTCGACTGCGAACAATTCTGGCTAATCTCGCGTGCCTGTTCATGAATATCACGGAAGCGCGGGTACTTGCCGCCAGCGCCGACATCTCAGCGATAGAAGCCGCACAGGTATTGCGTTCAACCGGCCTGCAAGCAGGCGTCATTACATCAGGCGGCGGCGAGCTGATATTATTTGACGAGCAGGGCGCCTTCTCACTGCAACCACCTCCGCCGACGCGGCTCGTGGATGTAACAGGCGCTGGCGATGCACTCGCTGGCGTAACCATTTCAGCATTGCTCGAGGGATCGAAGTTTCAGGACGCGGTACGCCAAGGCGTCGCGGCTGCTTTGCTGACGCTCGAAAGTGGCAAGGCCGTATCTCAACTCGAACCCGATTCGTTCGCGAAGAAACTCGCGCTTGTGCCCCAAGCCCGGCAAATGGCATGAAGACCGCGACCGGAGTTAAGCAAATGAAAGCACACGCACCCTTCGTCGATATTCATCAACCCGTTGTCGATGCACTCAGAGCTGGAAAGCCCATTGTCGCGCTGGAAAGCACGATTATCACGCACGGCATGCCGTACCCGGCAAATGCCGAAATGGCTGCGAAAGTCGAGCGCATCATAGAAGATGAAGGTGCCACGCCTGCGACAATCGCCGTCATTGATGGACGGTTGAAGATCGGGCTCGGAAGCGCCGAGCGGGATGAGCTTGCTCGCGCCAAAGATGTAATGAAGCTGTCGCGCGCTGACCTTGGTTTTGCGATCGCAGAAAGACGGACAGGCGGCACGACGGTTGCGGCCACTATGATCGCCGCCCATCTCGCTGGCATATCAGTGTTTGCGACAGGTGGCATTGGCGGCGTCCATAAAGGCGCGGAGAAAACCTTCGACATTTCTGCCGATCTGGAAGAACTGTCGCAAACGCCAGTAATTGTCGTGTCTGCAGGCGCGAAGGCGATCCTCGACATCGAAAAAACGCTTGAAGTTCTGGAGACGAAAGGCGTGCCGGTTGTCGGCTATAGCAGCGACACCATGCCCGCCTTCTGGTCGCGTAATTCGCCGTTCAAGGCTCCGCTCCGGCTCGATTCAGCAGCAGCGATTGCAAAGTTCCACACGACACGTCGCGCGCTCGGCCTGACTGGCGGGATGCTGATAGCGAATCCTGTGCCGGAGCAAGATGAGATTGCGGCCGACATAATGGCGGTTCACATCGCCGCCGCGCAAGATGCAGCAACGCGCGAAGGCATAGTCGGCAAGAGCGTCACGCCATATCTGCTCGCAAAAATACTCGAATTGACCAACGGGCTGAGCCTGAAGACCAATATCGCGCTGGTTGAAAACAATGCGCGATTGGCCGCTCAGATCGCACGCGCGCTGAACGTCAGCAAATGAGTTTGCGCGCTGCTCATGCCTGACTAATAAATTAGATTGCATCACTATTGATGTTCTAGACATCATCATAGAGAGATGATATATATGTTTGGCACAAATCGTGGAACGGCAGCATGATCACAGCTGCACAAATGCGCGCCGCACGCGCCCTGCTCGGCATTGACCAGCGTCAACTGGCCGAGATGGCAGGTGTTTCACTTCCTACGATCCAGCGGATGGAGAGTAGCGAGGGCACAGTGCGCGGCGTGATCGATTCGTTGACGAAACTGGTCGAAGCTTTTGACCGCGCTGGCATCGAATTGATTGGCGAAAACGTAGTGAGTTCAGGCGGTGGACGAGGTGTGCGGCTGAAAAGCCAAACTTGATACATGTCGATGTTCAGCCGTCCGATGGCACGGCGCCGACCCTTAAACGGCCGACGATCCTGCCCCAGATGGCGCACCGCTAGGGATTGTAATGACTGCAGGAGCCATAAGGCCCGACTTCACTGAGCTTTACACGCCAAAGCTGGTGAGCGTTCTGCGCGAAGGCTACGACTTCGCCAAGTTCAAGGCGGATGCGATTTCCGGCCTAACCGTCGCCATCGTCGCGTTGCCGCTTTCCATGGCCATTGCCATTGCGTCTGGCGTAACGCCGGACCGTGGGCTTTACACGTCGATTATCGGCGGTTTCATCGTGTCCGCCTTTGGCGGCAGCCGCTTTCAGATTGGTGGACCCGCAGGCGCGTTCATCGTGCTGGTGTCTGCAACTGTGGCACAACACGGTGTTGAAGGTCTGCTTCTTGCAACATTCCTTTCGGGCCTGATGCTTGCGGCCATCGGCTTGCTCAGGCTCGGCACCTTCATCAAATATATCCCGTACCCGGTAACGGTTGGCTTCACTGCGGGCATCGCGGTCATCATCTTCGCCAGCCAGATCAAGGATCTGCTCGGGCTCACGCTCGAAAAGGAGCCTGCTCCGCTGCTTCCGAAGCTGCTTGCCTTGACCGAGGCATTACCCACGATCAGCTTCGCGGCGGTCGTCATTGCAGCCATCACGATAGGCATCATTCTGATGCTGCGCCGCTATCGGCCAAACTGGCCGGGCTTCATCATCGCCGTGGGCGTCGCCGCTGCGGTGGCCGTGCTCTTCGGCCTTCCGGTCGAAACCATTGGCACACGGTTTGGCGGCATCCCAAGCGCCCTGCCCGCACCGCATCTGCCGTCCATGTCGATTGATAAGATCAGCGCCGTGCTGCCAAACGCGATTTCATTCACGCTGTTGGGCTGCATCGAAAGCCTTTTGTCGGCAGTTGTGGCGGATTCGATGACGGGCCGGCGCCACCGGTCAAATTGCGAACTCGTCGCGCAAGGACTAGCCAATATTGCATCGCCGCTATTCGGTGGCTTCTGCGTGACCGGCAACATCGCACGCACCGCAACCAATGTGCGCTCTGGCGCACATGGGCCTGTTTCGGGAATGCTGCACTCCGTATTTCTGCTGTGCTTCATGCTGGTCGCGGCTCCGCTCGCTTCCTATATCCCCCTTGCGGCGCTGGCCGGTGTGCTGGTGATCGTGTCGTGGAACATGGCTGAAAAGCACGAGTTTGGCGTGCTGCTGCGCGCCTCACGCGGCGATGCCGTGGTGCTGCTGGTCACATTCGCGCTGGTTATTTTCCGCGACCTGACGGAAGGCATCGTTGTAGGCTTCGTCATAAGCTCGCTGCTCTTTCTGCATCGCATTGGCCAGGCTGTGGCGGTCGAGAGTGGGCGTCCGCTTGTTGAGTCGGATCGCGCCGATAGCGAAAACGGCGAAAGGAAACCCTACGATCCCGAACTGACCACCGACCCCGACATTGCGATTATCCGCATATCGGGTGCGTTTTTCTTTGGCGCGGCAGCGGCTGTCACCGCCGCTCTCGACCGCATCGGCGAGCATCCCAAAACCTACGTGATAGATATGTCGTCGGTTTCAATTCTGGACTCGACAGGCGCAGCCACCATCGAAGCTTTTGCGCGAAAGGCGTCCCGGCGCGGCGCACGCATTTACATCGCAGGCGCGACAACTGCTGTACGCCGCAGCCTGTTGATGCATGAGCTCAAGCCGCCGCGCGTGCGCTATCGAAGCACACTGGCCGACGCTTTGGAGGGTCTTAAAAAGCGCAATCAGACCAGCGAAGCAGACGCCAACTAGGTCGGCGCGGCCAGCAAATCATAGCAGCTTCGCTGGCCGACCTTAACCTTGGAGAGAACCGGCATTGCCTGTTCCAGCCATGCCTTCTGATTGGGCGCGTCGGTTTCGATAGCTGCTTCCGGTTTGGACGAAACAAATGCATTGCCCTTGCTTAGCAGCCAGCACGCTCGCCCCAGCAGTTTGCGGCTGCGCTGCCGCAGCAGATCGGCGTCGTAAAAGACATCGAGAACTTCGCGCTTCACAGCCGCTTCCTGCTCCGGTGTTGGTTCGCCACCGTTCAGCCCGTCAACCTCGCGGTGAAGGTCGGCATAATCTTGCCCAAGCTGCGCTACGGCGTAACCGAGATCAGCTTCGTCCTTAACCATGTTGAACCAGAGCTGCGCGTTAAGCTCGCGCGCGATGAACGTAGTTTCAAAATCCTTCGATGCTGCAAGCACCTCGAACGCACGCTGGTCCACGTCTCGCTCAATCAGAAAAAGCGCCTGCGCCTGCTTCAAAAGTTCGGGGCCAGACTTGGTAACGGCCGCATTCGCACCGCCATTTTCCGGCCCGATATAAGGCCCGCCTTCATCGAGCAGCACATCAAATTCGTTGAGCCCTTCCATGATGGCCGCCGCGCGAGAAACGCGCACGGACAGCTTCGCCGCCGCGGCTTGCGTTTCTGTTTCCCGGCGTTTGCTTTCCTGAAAACTTTGCTGGAAGAAAAATATAAAAAGCGAAACCCCGATGCCGATCAGGATGACGCCAAGCTGCGAAACGATATTACGATAATATTCAAGCAGTTTTTCGCGATGGCGCGCATCGTGCCGCACACTGTCCGCGACCCGCAAATTGAAAACAACTGAGACGATCAGCAACGAGCCGCCGAGTATCACCAGCAGCGCAATCAGCAGATAGCCCTGCCCCAGAAAACCCTCGGACATGGCTATTCGAAATCCACGACCTGATTGTTGAGCGGGTATTGATTTGCGTGTTCGCCCGCGAGCCGGGCGTCGAATTTAACCGGCTTTCCTGAGAACATGTTGTCCAGTTCCTGTTCCGGCACGACACCGGGGCTGGAAAATTTCGACAGGATGAAGGGCAGACCGTTGGCGTTGAGTGGCGAAGGCCCGTCCATCAGGTAAAAATGCAGATGCGGCGCGGTGCTGTTGCCGGTGTTGCCCAGCAGGCCAATCACGTCACCGACCTTCACCTTGTCGCCAAGCTTGAACTTCAAGCTGCCACGCTGCAGGTGAGCGTAAAATGCATACACACCATCGGCAATTTCGATGACCAGCATGTTGCCGCCAATATTGGCGGTGTTGATGCCCTTCGCATCTTCGCTGGGTATTTGCTCGTCGGTTTCGTCGTAAAGATTGACTACAGTGCCATCGGCGACCGAATGAACCTCCGCGCCGTAATAGGCATAGCTTGCAAGCTTCGTTGCCTCGCCGGTGTACATCAGGCTTTTATCGTCCAGTTTAATCCAGTCGATGGCGAAGCGTTCCGGCACGCGAATGTGACCGTTGATCGACATCACCGCGCCACGATGCGAGGTGATTGCGTCACAACAGCCGTTTATGGAGACCCAGCCCTTGCCGCGCAGTGGCGGCTCAATCAGCGTTGCGGCCTTTTCAGTCGTCGCAGGCGCGCCCGCAAAACTGTAGTTTGCCACGAGTGGGTAATCTGCGGGCAAAGGCTGAGGTTTGCCGTCCTTATCAGCCATCTGGCGTGTGGCCGTAATGCGCGCCAGAATTTCGCCGGGTACCTTACTGCCATCCGGCAAAGCCACATCCATAAACACGATTGCGGTGCCGCCCGGCGCAATCAACGCTCCTTGCAGGCCAAACCGCTCAATCATTTTTGCAAGCTCGTCTCCTGCAATTTGAGACAGAACATTGCCGCCGGTATCAATCGCCTCGACCTTGTCGATGGTGACGAACACGCGGCTCGGATTTGTAACGAGCACTTCGTAAGCCAGGTGCGTACGGCCATCCGCGCCAGCAACCGGATTTGGATTGCTGAGCACCCCTGTTGCAAGCGAGCTATAGACCTCATCCGGCTTCAGACTTTGCGCAAAAGTTTGCGCAGGCAAAAAGAGCGCCGCCGCCAGTGCTGCCTGAAAAAGCATACGCATCGAATATCCTCCGGTGCCGTCCCCGCCGCCAATACGGCATGCAGTTTCGGCCCGGAGTCAAGTGTGGCAGAGCTTATGCAGCCGCGAGCAAGCTCGCGTTTCCGCCTGCCGCAGTCGTGTCCACGCACACGGCGCGCTCATGCGCATAGGCTGCCGGATAGATCGTCTCGCTAATCAGCGGAACGATAGCGCCTTTGCGCGCCGCCAGCGCCCTGCGCAACGCGCGCATGTTCGCCTCATCGCCTGCGAAAGCCACGACATCAACGCCGATCTTTTCCAGTTGCTCCGGATCGAAACCGCCATCCACGACCGACAGCGGCAAACCCTTGCCCGTCAGCGCATTCAGCGCGCTAGAAGCATTGGCGCCAACCGCCAACACCGCACAACCAGCGGCCAGCGCCTGCACGGTTTGCGCGAGCAATGTCTCGGCATCCGGCCCAAGGCACAGCGCGATGCCGCGCGGGTGCAGGGACAGCGTGTTGGCCTCGCCTGTCGGTCCCGGAAGGTCAACCGGCCCGAAATCCATCGCTGCTGCCGCGGTAATCGCGCTTGATGCCTTGCCGCGCAAGTGCTTGCGCAAAATCGCGACACGATCCTGACGTTCCGCCCAAGCTTTCGCGCCGGCAATCTTCAGGTGGTCCTGAACGACCTTCAATGCCACCGGCTGCGCGGTCGCAAAAGCTTGATCTGCCTGCCCGGCAACTTCCTTGCGGAAGCGGCGCAGATAGTGTGGTCCGCCCGCTTTCGGACCGGTGCCGGAAAGTCCTTCCCCGCCAAATGGTTGCGAACCAACAACCGCGCCAATCTGGTTGCGGTTCACATAGATGTTGCCGGCGTGAACACCATCAACAAAGTGCTGCACGCGGCCTTCAATTCTCGTGTGAAGCCCGAACGTAAGGCCATAACCCTTTATGTTTACAGCAGAGATCACCTTGTCGATCTCATCGGCCTTGAAGCTCGCCACATGCAGAACGGGGCCGAAAACTTCGCGCTCCATATCCTCGATGCCGCGCACGCGGAACACATGCGGCGCAACAAAACGGCCATCCTTCGGCGCATCCAGCCGCGCCACAAGCTTGCCCGCCTTCTCCATCGCGTCGCAATAAGCCTTGATGGAACTCTGCGCCTCTTCGTCGATAACAGGCCCAACGTCGGTGGCAATTTCCCAGGGGTCGCCGATGTTCAGTTCTTCCATCGCACCCTTGAGCATTTCCAGCACCTTCTTCTCCACATCCTCTTGCACGTAGAGAATGCGCAGCGCCGAACAGCGCTGACCGGCGCTCTGGAACGCTGAAGCCAGCACGTCGCGCACCGCCTGTTCAGGCAGTGCGGTCGAGTCCACGATCATTGCATTCAGGCCGCCCGTTTCGGCGATCAGCATGGCGTCCGGTGCAGCGGTTTCGGCAAGTTGCTTTTCGATGATCTTGGCAACCTCGGTGGACCCTGTGAAGCAGACACCCGCAATGCGCGGGTCGGCAGTCAGCGGCCCGCCGACGCTCGGCCCGTCGCCGGGCAAGAGTTGAAGCACGTCATCCGGCACACCAGCTTCGCGTAGCAACTCCACAGCGCGTGCAGCGATCAGCGGAGTTTGTTCAGCGGGCTTGGCGATCACGGCATTGCCGGTCACGAGAGCCGCCGCAACCTGTCCCGTAAAAATCGCCAGCGGGAAGTTCCACGGCGAAATGCACACGATCACGCCGCGCGCATCCGTGCCAGTTTCCACGTTCGCTGCTTCAGCAGCGTAATAGCGCAGAAAATCCACCGCCTCGCGCACTTCCGCGATTCCATCGGCAAGCGTTTTGCCCGCCTCGCGCGTTGCCAGCGCAAAGAACTCATCCGCGTGCTTTTCATAAAGATCAGCTGCTTTCGTCAGCACCGCGGCGCGCTTCGCAACCGGCATTTTCGCCCATGCGGGCTGCGCTGCAACGGCCGCCTTCACCGCACCCGCCACCTGCTTGGGACCAGCCTCGCGAACTTTTCCAACCGTGTCGGCTGGCCGCGCAGGATTGATAACAGGCTTTTCCGCGCCCTGCCCCGCCGCGTTGGTCATGGGTTTTGCAGCCCATTCATTTTGGTCGGAAAACCGCGCGCGTCCGCTCTCAATCGCCCCAAGCGTCGTCAGGTCGGTAATGTCCCAGCCCTGCGCGTTGCGCCGATTGCCGCCGAAAATAGCCGAAGGCCGCACGATGTTTGGATTTGTCGCCGGTCCCTGCGCAGCAGCAACCGCCAGCGGATCACGCGCAATATCTTCCGGCGCAACGTCCTCATCCGTCAGTTGATGAACAAATGACGAGTTCGCGCCATTTTCCAGCAGGCGGCGCACCAGATAGGCAAGCAGGTCTGAATGCGCCCCAACCGGCGCATAGATGCGCGTGCGCGTTCCTTCGGCCTTGCGCACTGCCTCGTGCAATTGCTCGCCCATGCCGTGCAGTCGCTGCAACTCGAAACAATCGCGATCCGGCGCCATTGAAAGCACCGCCGCAACGGTGTGCGCATTATGCGTAGCGAATTGCGGATAGATACGGTCCGTATAGCCGAGCAGCTTCCGCGCGCAGGCCATGTATGAAACGTCCGTGTTCGTCTTGCGGGTAAACACTGGATAGCCCGGCAGGCCAAGCGTCTGCGCACGTTTGATCTCTGTGTCCCAATAGGCACCCTTGACCAGCCGTATCATGATGCGCCGGTCGAGCTTCTTCGCGAGTTCATAGAGCCAATCGATGGCAAAGGCGCAGCGCGGTCCATAAGCCTGCACGACCACGCCGAAGCCGTCCCAACCTGCCAGCCTCTCGTCCGAAAGCACGCGCTCGATCACGTCCAATGAAAGGTCGAGCCGGTCCGCCTCTTCCGCGTCGATGTTCAGGCCCATGCGCGCGTCCTTGGCCGCAAGCGCCAACGACAGCAGCCGCTCGGACATTACCGGCAGCATCGTCTCACGCTGGCTCACTTCGTAACGCGGATGGATCGCAGAAAGCTTCACCGAAATTCCCGGATTGCGACGAATATCATCACCCTTTGCGTGCGGCTTCAGCGCGGCAATCGCATCGGTGTAGGCTTTGAGATAGCGCAGCGCGTCGGCCTCCGTGCGTGCGGCCTCGCCAAGCATGTCATAGGAATAGAGATAGCCCTTATCGAGCATGGATTTGCCGCGCTTGAGCGCCTCGGCAATCGTGCGGCCAAGCACGAACTGCTCGCCCATTTCGCGCATTGCCGCCGCAACCGCCGTGCGGATCACCGGCTCGCCTAGCCTGCGCACCATGCTGCGCAATGTCCGCTCAATCGAGCCCTCGCCTTCATCCAAAACCCGGCCCGTCAGCATCAGCGCCCAGGTGGACGCGTTCACGAAAATCGACGACGACGAACCTGAATGCGCTGACCAATCATGCGGCGCAATCTTGTCGCGGATCAGATCGTCCATCGTTTCCGCGTCCGGCACGCGCAGCAGCGCTTCCGCAAGGCACATCAGCGCAACGCCCTCCTTCGTGGAAAGCCCATATGCCGAAAGGAACACTTCCATCAGGCGGGGGTCGGACGAAGACCGCACAGCACGCACCAATTCGGTCGCACGAGCACTGATCGCCTTGCGATCCTTATCGGAAAGATCGGCCAGCTTGATCAGACGCGCCAGCGCTTCGCCCTCGTCGGGGAGATAGTTCGCGCGAATCTGTTTGCGGATCGTATCGAGCCTCGCCATTGCAGCCGTTTCCTTCGATGCTGAGTTGAAGCTCAATTATCATAATCCAGACGTTTCAGCTGTTCCAAATATCTGGATACTAAAGCGCGATTGATCTATCATTCGGCAAAATATCTATCAATTGGACTGGTATAGTGAGTCAAACAGATCATCTGGACCGCATAGATCGGAACATACTATCTGCGCTTGCGCGAGAGGGTCGGTTATCCATGGCCGAGCTTGCCGCACAGGTCGGCCTGTCGAAAACTCCAGTGCAGGCGCGCGTCCGAAAACTGGAGGCGGATGGCATCATCCGCGGCTATGCGGCAGTCGTCGACCGCGAGCGCATTGGCGAGGGTCACGTCGCTTTCGTGCAGGTCAAATTGTCGGATACGCGCTCCAGCGCGCTGGATGCGTTTAACCGCGCCGTGCAGGCGGTTCCCGAAATCGAGCAGTGCCACATGATGGCGGCGAGCTTCGATTATCTGCTGAAAGTCCGCACACGCGATATCGCCTCCTACCGCCGCGTGCTGGGCGAGCGCATTTCTGCCCTGCCCTTTGTCGCCCAAACATCAACCTTCGTTGCCATGGAAACGGTCAAGGATCATTAGACGAATTCTTCCGCACCGTGCTAAGCGGGGCAAAAGGAGAGACGAATGGTTTCAGTGGCTTGTATCGGCGAGTGCATGATCGAGCTGTCGGGCACAGGCAACGACAGTTGGAAACTCAGCTTTGCGGGCGACACGTTCAACACGCTTTGGGCGATGCGCGCGCTGCTCGACCCCACTGCTGGAACGGACTACGTAACGGCATTCGGCGACGATCCGTTTTCCGCGCAGCAAATCGCCTTCATGGAAGACAACGGCATAGGCATTGCAAGCAGCCCCATTCTGCAAGGTGCGCGTCCTGGCCTTTACGCAATCACGCTCACCGGGGCGGAGCGCTCCTTCACATACTGGCGCTCTGACGCCGCTGCCCGTCAGCTCGCAAGTGATCCCATTGCTCTGTCGAAAAGCCTGCAGAAACAGTCTCTTATTTACTTTTCCGGAATCACTTTGGCAATTCTGGATGTGTCCGCCCGTAAGATATTACTGGACGCCATCGCCGCCGCGCGCCTTGCCGGAAGCCGCATTGCATTCGATCCCAACTACCGCCCGCGCCTGTGGCCAGACGCACTTGCCGCCCAGTCGGCGATCGCCGACGCGCTGCGCCTCACCGACATCGCCCTACCGACATTTCCGGACGAGCAGGCGCTTTATGGCGATGCCACTCCACAAGACACCACCCAACGTCTGGCCGAGGCAGACATACCGGAGATCGTCGTGAAGAATGGCGAGCAGCCTTGCCTCGTCGTTCACTACGGCAATACGGAAACCGTACCGGCCATCAGTGTGCAGGCCGTCGACACGACCGGCGCAGGCGATTCCTTCAATGGCGGTTATCTGGCTGCGCGCCTGCATGGCTATGATCCGGTTGACGCCGCTCGCCGTGCGCACAGCGTTGCGGCCCATGTCGTGCAGGTTCGTGGCGCGCTGGCGCCGTTCGAAACGCTGCAAAAAGCCTTTGCGATCTAACTGTCCAGCCGGAATCGGTATTCCGTAACGTGGTGATATGTCTCGCCGGGGCGCAGCATCGCGGTCGGAAAATACGGCCTGTTAGGCGCATCAGGCCAAACCTGAGCTTCAAGGCAGAAGCCCGCATGCGGGCCATATTGCCTGCCGCCTAGCCCCGGTTGCTCGCGTGCAACCTTGTGACCACCGTAAAACTGCACGCCCGGTTCCGTCGTCCACATTTCCATTTCAACGCCGGATTTCGCGCCCCGCGCCCACGCCGCGCGCCGCAACTTGCCATGCGCCGAAGCCAGACAGAAATTGTGATCGTAGACGAATTGCTCGCCCGTCTTTGTGTGGCGGATCGGACGCGGCTTTGTGAAATCAAACGCTGTGCCCGCCACCGGCTGAACAACGCCGGTCGGGATCAATTCATCATCGACGGGCAGATATGCCGCCGCGCCGATCTGCAAATGATGATCGAGCGTATCACTCGCGCCACCATCATCCAGATTGAAATAGGAATGGTTGGTCAGGTTGCAGAGCGTGGCCTCGTTCGCCGTCGCATTCAGCTCGATGGAAAGCGTGCCGGGATTTTTGAGCCGATAGGTGCAGCTCGCTTCCAGCGCACCCGGAAAGCCCATATCTCCGTCAGCAGAATGCAGTGTCAGCGTAACGAAATCCGGCCCGTGCAGAGCTACAGACCAGTTGCGCTTGCCAAACCCCATGCTGCCGCCATGCAACGTGTGCTTGCCGAGAAAATTCGGATCGGTCTTGAAAAGCTGACCGTCAATCGTGAACCTGGCATTGCCGATGCGGTTTGCATAGCGCCCCGGCACTGCCCCGAAATAGGGCGAGTGCGCAGGATAATCGTCAAACTTGTCGAATCCAAGCACCAGCGGGGCGTCATGTCCTTCGAGGTGCAGATCTTGCACGACTGCACCCCACGTCATGATCTGCGCGGTCAACCCGCCGCCCGAAATGGCGAAACGCTGAACGGTTTCGCCATCCGGTGTGGTGCCGAAGCGCTCGCCCTGTATCATCGGCTGTCGCCCTCGGCCCGTTTCGTGGCTACGTCTAGAGGCCAAGGCCACCAAGGCAGACATATTTGGTATCGAGATAATCCTCGATGCCCTGATGCCCGCCCTCCTTTCCAAGGCCGGATTCCTTCACGCCGCCAAACGGCGCTTCCGGCGTTGTGATCAGACCCTCGTTCACGCCAACCATGCCATATTTCAAGCCTTCCATCACGCGGAACGCCCGGCCCAGATCGCCCGTATAAAAATAGCAGGCCAGACCGAACTCGGTGTCGTTGGCGAGGCGCACGACCTCTTCTTCCGTCTCGAATCTGAAGACAGGAGCCACCGGTCCGAAAATCTCCTCCTTCATGAACATCATTTCCGGCTTGGCGTCTGCAATAACGGTCGGCTCGAAGAACGAGCCGCCGAGCGCATGGCGCTTGCCGCCGGTCAAAACGCGACCGCCTTTTGCTTTCGCATCGGCCACGAATTCTTCCGTCTTTGCCGCAGCTTTTTCATCGATCAGCGGTCCCTGCTGCACGCCGTCCTCAAGACCCGAACCAACCTTGAGCTTCTGGGCTGCAGCAGAAAGCCGCTCGACAAACTTGTCGTAGATACCCGCCTGCGCGAAAAACCGGTTGGTGCAAACGCAGGTCTGGCCAGAGTTACGGAACTTCGCTGTGATCGCGCCTTCCACAGCGCGGTCGAGGTCCGCATCGTCAAACACGATGAACGGCGCATTGCCGCCCAGTTCCATCGAGACCTTCTTCACTGTTCCGGCAGACTTCTGGATCAGCAGCTTTCCGACAGGCGTCGAGCCCGTAAACGTGATCTTCTTGACCAGCGGATTGGTGCAAAGCTCATCGCCGATCGGACCTGCCGACCCGGTAACAATATTGACCACGCCCTTTGGAATGCCGACTTCCTCAGCCAGCAGACCCCATGCGAGCGCCGAATAGGGCGTCTGCGTCGCGGGTTTCACCACCGCCGTGCAGCCAGCGGCCAGTGCCGGGCCGAGCTTGCGCGCGAGCATGGAGGACGGGAAGTTCCACGGCGTAATGGCCGCGACGACACCAACGGGCTCCTTCGTAACGAGGATACGACGATCCGCCCAAGGTGACGGAACAACGTCGCCATAGGTGCGACGGCCTTCCTCGGCAAACCACAGCACATAGGCCGCCGAGCTTCCAACTTCGCCGCGCGCCTCGAACAGCGACTTGCCCTGCTCGGTGGTAAGCAGTTCGGCCAGCGCTTCCTGATTGTCCATAATGGCATCATGCAGCTTGCGCAGCAGCTTCGAGCGTTCCAGCGCAGAAGTCTTGCGCCACGTCAAAAATGCCGTCTGCGCGGCTTCAATCGCCCGGCGCGTCTCGGCAACGCCAACCGAAGGCACGGTGCCAATCTTCAGGCCGGTCGCTGGATTCGTCACATCGATGGTTTTGCCACTATCGGCCTGGACCCATTCGCCATCGATCAGGTTGGCTTCTCGCATGAACTGGCTGAACTTCTTGAGCATCTCGATCACTCCGCGCGCCGTGCGCGCCCTTTTAAATCTCTTCGCCTGCAAGCCCAAGGCATTGCGGCACCTCACACACATTCATGCTATTAACGCACAGGACAATGACCATCAATCAAGAAGCGGCACAAAGGCATGCTGGCCCCATCATTGAGGCAACTGGTGCAGTGCTCAGCCGAACACCAATTGCGCCAATGAGAGCCACACCACAGTTGTCACAGCCGCGCAGGCCGTCGCGATTGTCATCTGGTTAGACGCAAGCGCCTGTCCGGTGCCGAACTGCACCGCAATAAGATACGAATTCACGCCGGAAGGCAGCGCCGCGGCCGCCACCGCAACCTTTGCCGTGAGCGGCGGCAGACCGAGCAACCAGCTCAACCCCAGCGCGATGGCGGGCATCAAAATCAACTTCACGCCGGACAAAACCAAGGCCGGGCGTATGTTGCCGGACAGCCCGAACCTGCAAAGGCTTAGCCCCATCGCAAACAGAGCGACCGGTCCGGCCGTATCGGCGAGCGCATCCACAATGCGAAACGGAAGCGCGGGTAAGGGAACTCCCGTCGCGCGCCACACCTGTCCAGCGATAATCGCGACGATCAGCGGATTGACCGCCATCCTCCTTATGAATGTGCGTACGATGCGCATCGGCTGCACTGCTTCGCCCGCGCCGCCGAAAACCTCGAACAGAATGACCGAGGCCATAATCATAATCGGCAGATGCACCGAGATAAGCAGCGACAATATCTCGAAGCCGGGTTGCCCCAACACTCCGAGAATGAAGGGGATACCCAGCAGCACCAGATTCGAGAAGGCGGAGGAAACGCCACCCACGACACCAGCCTGCGAATCCCTATCGAATATTCGCGTAGTGATCAGGTGTCCTGCGGTCCAAGCCACGATTACCGCCGCAAAATACACGCCCCAGAACGACCAGGGCGCAGCCCCGTGAAAATCTGCTCCGATCATCGTGCGAAAAAGCAGCAGCGGCATCGCTACATTCACTGCGAACGCTGACACGCCCTCGCCGATCTCCTGGTTGAGATAACCGGTCAAGCCAGACAGATAACCCAGCGCTACAAGGCTGAAGACAAACAGGATCGTTTCGACGAGAGGCGACATACACGCCTGATAGGCGCTGCATACGCGCCGTGCAATGCAGTTCGCCGCAACGGGCGCCTATGCTCTTTTTGCCTGGGAGGCGGAACTTGGGCACCCCACTGCCGTTTGCTTTTGAGAACACAGGAGCAATCCCAATGACCGACAAACGCGAAATCGAGCAGAAGTTCTGGAAGTCGATCCGATCCGACATGACAGCGATGATCGGACTTGAAGGCGACGACGCTCGCCCCATGACCGCACAGTTCGACGGCGATCGAAAAACCATTTATTTTTTCACGGCAAAAGATACTGAACTGCCGCCTAAGCTGAAGCGCGCCCGCAAAGCAACACTCATTTATGCAGCCAAGGGTCATAACGTTTTTGCAACCGTGCGCGGCACGCTGCGCATCGACAATGACAAAGCGACCATTGACCGGCTGTGGAATCGTTTTGTCGCCGCGTGGTTTGAAAAGGGCAAGGACGACCCGAAACTCACCCTGCTGCGCTTCGATCCCGGCGATGCAGAAATCTGGGTCGACGCATCCAGCCTCATGGCAGGCATAAAGATGTTTCTCGGCATCGATCCCAAGGAAGACTACAAGGACAAGGTCGCAAGCGTGCAACTCAGATAAGTCGGCTGAGTTCTTTGGAAACCATAGGAGGGCGTTTTCCCGCGCCCTCTTTTTTTCCCGATAAAAACCGATTAGACAGCCTGCCAACGAAAGACTCGGGCGCACGCGCCTGAAGAAGCAAGGATAGCGCTGTGGCTACGACATTCGAAAAAGTGGCGAAGATTATCGCCGATACCTCGGAAATCGACATCGACAAGATCACGCCGGAATCGCACACGATTGACGATCTGGGCATCGACAGTCTCGACTTTCTGGATATCGTGTTCGCCATCGACAAGGAATTCGGCATCAAGGTTCCGCTGGAAAAGTGGACGCAGGACGTGAATGACGGCAAGGCTTCGACCGAAGATTACTTCGTGATGAAAAACCTTTGCGCCAAAATTGACGGCCTGGTCGCCGCAAAGAACGCAGCGTAATTGCGTCTGACGCTTGACGAGGAAGGCGCTGCCGCTCAAAACGGCCAGCCATGAGCAATCGCGACGTACTTATAACCGGAATCGGTCTTGTTTCCTGTCTGGGCGAAGGCCCGGATGCGCATTGGCGCGCGCTGAATGATGAGACCGCGCCACCTCGTATCGATTCGGAGCGCTTTGCGCCCTACACGATCCATCCCCTGCCGGAGATCGACTGGAATCTTCAGATTCCGAAGCGCGGCGACCAGCGCCAGATGGAAACATGGCAGCGGCTCGGCACCTATGTCGCCGGTTTGGCGCTGGATGATGCAGGCATCAAGAATGACGAGGCGCTTTGCGCATCGATGGATATGGTTGTCGCGGCAGGCGGCGGAGAACGCGACGAAGCCGTAGACGCCAGCATTCTGGAAGCTTCAGCCAACCGGAACGACCGCGAAGTTCTGCTCAACGAAAAGCTCTCGACGGACCTTCGCCCAACGCTCTTTCTCGCTCAGCTTTCCAATCTGCTCGCCGGAAACATCTCCATCGTCCACAAGGTGACGGGATCGTCGCGCACCTTCATGGGCGAAGAAGGCGCGGGCATCGCCGCAATCGAGACGGCAGCGGCACGCATCCGCTCCGGGCAATCCAACCACATTCTTGTCGGCGGCGCTTTCCAGTCCGAACATTCGGACATGCTTCTCGGCTACGAACTCGGCGGCTTCCTGCATCGCGGCGAATGGAAGCCTGTCTGGCAACGCCAAGGTTCAGCGGGAGGCGGATTGGTTTCGGGATCCGGCGGCGCGTTTCTCGTGCTCGAATCCCGCGCCCATGCCGAATCTCGTGGCCGCAAGGCTTATGCGCGCATCGATTCCGTATTGTCCAACCGCATCCGCCGCCGCGACGGCGCATTCGAGGCTGAGCTTGAGCAGATGGCGGAGAATATCCACCGGCCTGCGGGTGAAACGCTGGTTATCTCCGGTGCGTCCGGCGCACATTCCGCCACCGGCGCAGAACTCGACCTTTACGAGCGCGCACGGGCGCTTGCACCGCGCGCCTTCTCCTCCCGTACCGGCCATCTCAAGGAAGCGCAGTTTCCATTTGCGGTCGCACTGGCAGCACTCGCGCTTCATAACGGCGCGCCCTACCCGCCTTTTGACCCGGAAACGGAGCGCCCCGTTGCCGATGCGCCCGAATCCGTGCTCGCCACCACACTTGGCTATCACGTGTTTGAGGGCATGGCCCTTCTCGGCAAGGCATAGGTGAACCATGGCGAAAACGACAGATCACCTCGGCAGACCCCTTGTTGCAGTCACCGGCATCGGCGTCGTCACCTCGCTCGGTGTCGGTAAGGGCGACAATTGGGCCGCGCTCACTTCAGGCAAGTCGGGCATTCACCGCATTACGCGCTTTCCGGTCGATCATCTGAACACTCAGATTTCCGGCATGGTGGATTTCCTGCCATCCAGCACCAAGGGCGCGAGCCCGCTCACTTTTGAACTCGCGGCCACAGCAGCCGAAGAAGCCATCGGCGAATCCGGTTTCAGCATGGAGGATTTCGGCGGCCCGCTGTTTCTCGCCTCGCCGCCGGTCGAACTCGACTGGCGCGACCGCTTCGACCTCTACAAGGCCGGCAAGGGTGAAACCGCCGCGCAACGCATCGCGCAGGCAGCATCCGAACTCAAAACGCTCGACCTGTTCGAGTCCGCGCAGTTTGGCTCAATAGCCGACCGTTTGTCGGAAAAATTCGGCACGCGCGGCCTGCCCATCACGCTCTCCACCGCCTGTGCATCCGGCGCAACTGCAATCCAACTGGGTGTCGAAGCCATCCGTCGCGGCGAGTGCGACCGCGCGCTGGCCATCGGCGCGGATGGCTCCGCCACGGCCGAAGCCTTGATCCGCTTCTCGCTGCTTTCTGCGCTTTCCACCAGCAATGACACGCCGGAAAAGGCATCAAAGCCATTCTCGAAAGATCGTGACGGCTTTGTGCTTGCGGAAGGCTCGGCTGCCCTCGTTCTGGAATCGCTCGACAGCGCCATTGCGCGCGGCGCGACCATCATCGGCTTGATGACCGGCTGCGGCGAGCGCGCCGACGACTTTCATCGCACCCGCTCGAAGCCCGACGCCTCACCGGCCATCGCCGCCGTGCGCGCTGCGCTCGAAGACGCAGGGCTGGACGAATCCGGCATCGCCTATGTCAACGCGCATGGCACATCGACCCCGGAAAACGACAAGATGGAGCATCTTTCGCTTTCCACGGTGTTTGGCGAGCGCATCCGCAACATCCCGGTTTCGTCTAACAAATCGATGATCGGCCACACCTTGTCAGCCGCCGGCGCAATCGAAGCGGCGTTCTCGCTGCTCACCATGCGCCATGGCGTCATTCCGCCCACCATCAATTATGACCATCCAGACCCCGCCATCGACCTTGATGTCGTGCCGAATGTGAAGCGCGAGGCGGATGTCACTACCGTGATTTCCAATTCCTTCGGCTTTGGCGGTCAAAACACGTGCCTTGTCATGGCGCGGGAGCCTGCCTGATGCGCGCATTGCAACTCATCGAAGATCGCCGCCTTGAGCAGGTCGATCTTCCGCCGCCGCCTCCACCGGCTCATGGCGAGGTAACATTGCGCATCAAGGCCGTTGCGCTGAACCACATTGATGTCTGGGGCTGGCGCGGCATGGCCTTTGCCAAGCGCAAGCTGCCGCTCACCATTGGCGCGGAAGCGTCCGGCGAAGTCGATGCCGTCGGCTCCGGCGTGTCGAACCTTTCCACCGGCCAGCTTGTTTCGATTTATGGCGCGCGCACCTGCGGGCTTTGCCGTCCTTGCCGCGAGGGTCGCGATAATCTCTGCGAGCACGTTTCCGGTGTGCATGGCTTCCATCTCGATGGCTTCGCGCAGGAAAAGATCAACCTGCCAGCGCGCTTGCTGGTCCCTGCTCCTCCCGGCGTGGATGCTGTCGGCGCGGCGGTTGCGCCCGTCACCTTTGGCACGGTCGAACACATGCTGTTCGACAACGCCAGGCTCGAACCCGGCGAGACGATCCTTGTTCACGCAGGCGGGTCTGGCATTGGTTCCGCCGCGATCCAGCTTGCAAAACGCATGGGCTGCACGGTCATCACCACGGTCGGTTCCAACGACAAGATCGAGAAGGCCAAGACGCTCGGCGCGGATCACGTCATTAATTACCGCGAAGACCGCTTCGAGGGCGTGGTGCGCAAGATCACCAAGAAGCGTGGTGTCGATGTGGTATTCGAACATGTCGGCGCGGATACGTGGGCAGGCTCAATGCTCTCGCTTCGTCGCGGTGGTCGTCTCGTCACTTGCGGTTCCACCTCCGGCGTTTCCACGCAGATGAACCTGATGCAATTGTTCCAGCAGCAGTTGAAGCTGCTTGGCTCCTTTGGTTGCCGCATGGAAAACATGGCCAACGCCATGCAGAAAATGGCAGCCGGTCAGGTGCATCCGGTCATCGATACGGAAGTCGATTTCAACGGCATCGATGCTGCGCTCAAGCGCATGGAAGGCCGCGACGTTTTCGGCAAGATCATCCTGCACGTGGGTTGATCCATGCTTGCTCGCCGCATCGTCGCTAAGGTTCGGCAGGCGCTTCTCAACACCAAGGATTTTTTGATCGGCAAAACCGCGCTGGGCATCATCGCGCTCCTGCGCCTGTTTCCCGCTGATGGTGCAATCGCGTTCGCCGGTCGTTTTGCCCGCCGCTTCGGCCCGCTTTTCGGGCGTCACCGCGTGGCGCTGGACAATCTGCGGCAGGCCTATCCCGAAAAGCCCGAGGCGGAGATCGAAGCCATCGCGCTCGATATGTGGGAGAATATGGGCCGCCTCGCCGCTGAATATATCTACCTCGACGATCTATTCGACTTCGACAAGGCGACCGAGAGCGGCGACCGCATCGAAGTCGATGGCAAGGAAGTGTTTCTGCGCATCGCGGGCGAGGATCGTCCGCACATCGTCTTTACCGGACATATCGGCAATTTCGAGCTTCTGCCGGTCGCGGGCGCAGCCTTGGGCGTGAAGGTCACGGCCCTTTTCCGCCCACCGAACAACCCCTACATTGCCGATTTCATCCACAATCGGCGCAACGCCTCGATGGGCGACTTGCTCGCCTCCCGGCAGGGCGCGGCGTTCGCGCTTTCCCGCATTCTGGAACGCGGCGGCAACATCGGCGTACTGGTCGATCAGAAGTTCACAAATGGCGTTCGCACCACCTTCTTTGGCCGCGAATGCGAGACAAGTCCGCTTCTGCCAAAACTCGTGCGCCATTTCGAGTGCGACGTGTATCCGGCGCGCTGCATTCGCCTTCCCGGCAATCGCTATCGCCTTATCATCGAGGACAGGCTGGACCTCCCGCGCAACGATAAAGGCATCGTGGACGTGCCCGCCACCGCGCAGCTGCTAAACGATGTCGTGGAGCGTTGGGTGCGCGAAAATCCTGGTCAGTGGATGTGGTTTCACAAGCGCTGGAAGCTGTCGGACAATCCCCGCCGCCGCACGCGGTGAGGTCGCTCCTCCCGCCAATGTGAACACAATTGCGCGATTACCACTTTTTAACAGGTTGAAATAATCACGTTACCGGTTAACCTATCGGTAATGGAGATTAAACCATGGCCAGCAGCACAATGAATCCGACCCAGTCCGGTGGTTGTGTGCTTTGGACTCCCTGGGGTCCTCAGACCGCATCGGAAACCAAGCCGCAATTCTCGTCTTTGCGGCGGACCTTGCGCAAGCTTGCAACGCCGAAGACGCATAAAACAGGGCGCGACGCCGCACTTGCTAAGCCTGAATGCGCTTACGAGCCGTAATAGTTCATTACGGAGTGCCGCGCTTCGGCAAAGAACAGCCAACGTTCGAAGAATAGCCCAGCAATATGGGCGGCAAACGCTGCGCCCGACAGCAGCACCGCCATAACTGGCATTGCGCCCGGCGCAGCCAACATTGCCCCCACCAGAAAAAGCGCTGGCGCAGTTCCACCAAGCAACACGGCAATCGTAAACAGCTTGTCCGCGTGCTTGCGCGCAACCTTGAAACCCATTTCCTTCGTCAGATAATTCGCAGTCATGTGCGGCGGCTCGAACAGTCGCACGCGCCCCATGCTGCCCAAACCCGTCGCGCTTTCAGGCGTGGAAAGCGGCACCAGCGTTTTCGTTCTCCGCCGCCAGCGCAATTTCAACAGCCACGCGATGCCCAGCGCCACACAAGCGCAAATTGAAAGCACCCGTGCCACGCCATCGCCCGCAAGAAACGCAAAGAAGCTTGCCCCGACCAACCCGCCACTGACAGAAAACGCCAGATAGCAGGCCGATGTCAGATTGGTGTGCCATGCATCGATGGATTTCAGCGACGCGTAGATCATAGAGGTGCAATACACCGTCACCATCGCCATCGCCGCACCCAGCACGCCTGCGATTGGCGCAGCCTCGCCGCTGAACATGCTCCACCCCGCAGCAATCGTCAGCGGCACGAAACTCGCCAGTGCCATCACGCCCTCGCGCGACAGCCAACTCGAACGCCACTGGCTCAGCGCGCGCCATGCTCGTTGCGGATTGCCCAGATGCAGCGTCGAAGACAACAGGCCCGCCCCGATCATCCCCAGTGCCAGCACATGTGCCACGCGCGTGGAAATCGCCGCCGCGTCCAGCACCCCGAGGCCAAGCACCGCCGCCAGACCATAGCCCAGGCCGGAAAGCACCGTGAAGAATATGATCGAATAGGCGGGATGCATTCAAATCCTGTCGAGCATGCCGTCGAGCCACGCGAAAAAGCCCGTCGCGCCCTCCGTGCTTTCTGCCAGTAAAGAGGACGAATCCTTCAGCGGTTTGCTGGCGCGTGGAGGCAGATATTTATTCACCGGGCGCGTGCCTTGCTCCGGCATCAGATCGATCCCGCCGCGCTCCGCAACCATGATCGAAACCGCCGACGCCGGATCGGCGAAGTCGCCGAAATGCCGCGCGCTTGCTGGGCAGGTGCGCACACAGGCCGGAACGCGATCCACTTCCTCAAACGTCTCATTGTAGATGCGGTCGATGCAAAGCGTGCATTTCTTCATCACGCCTGCCGCAAGGTCGAGTTCGCGCGCGCCATACGGACACGCCCAGGCGCACAGTCCGCAGCCGATACATTTGTCCTCATCCACCAGCACGATGCCGTCAGCCGAGCGTTTATAAGATGCGCCGGTTGGGCAAACGGTAACGCAAGGCGCGCTCTCGCAATGCAGGCACGATTTCGGAAAATGCACGATGCGCGCCTGCTCCGCCTCGCCCACTTCAAAGCTGTGGACGCGGTTCAGCCACGCGCCGGAAACATCCGCCCCATAAGGCTCCTGATCGGAAAGTGCTGCGCCATATCCGCCCGTGTTCCATTCCTTGCAGTTCACGACGCAGGCGTGACACCCGACGCAAACATCGAGGTCGATAACGAGGCCGAGCCGTTTCGGCGTTGCTTGTTCGGGCAGGCTGGTCATTTCTTGTCCGACCACTCCTGCCCGTAGCGCAATTCATGCGGCGCGTCCTTATGAGCCAACGCCCCAAACTGCGGCAGGCTCGTATCGCCCCGCTCCGCCTTTTCAATCCGCACGCGCAAATCGTACCATGCGGCCTGTCCCGTTATCGGATCGGAATTGGACCATCGCATTCCGTCGCCCTTGGGCGGCAGCAATTCATGGATCAAATGGTTCAGCAGAAAGCCACGCTTTGCCTCCGGCGCACCCGTGTCTAGCGACCACGCGCCTGCCCGCTTGCCGATGGCGTTCCACGTCCAGATCGTATCGCTGTTTGCAGCGTTCGTTCGCGCGACCGGAACCTTGATCCGGCCATGATGCGAAATCAGCCAAACCCAGTCACCATCGTTCAAGTCGTGCGCCTGGCAAATCGCGCCCGGCACATAGAGCACATTGCGCGTATGGATCTGGCGCAGCCACGCATTCATCGAGCCCCACGAATGGTACATCGCGGCAGGCCGCTGCGTCACGGCGTGATAGGGAAACGCCACACGATCAACCGCCGCTTCCTCCAGCGGGCGATACCATTCAGGCAAGGGGTGAAACGCGGCCAATATCCGCTCGCGATGCGTTTCCGGCGCAACCGGCTCGCGCACGCCCTCTGCCGCAAGTCGAAACTTCTGCAAGTTCTCCTGATATAGCTGGAACGTCACCGGCTGCGGCGTATCGAAAAAGCCCATGCGCACGGCGAACTCCTGATACGCGCGGTTCGCGTGCTTGAAGAATTGCGCCTCCATCGGAATGTGGACGGAAAAGAACGAGCCATTCTCGATATAGCGCTTGAGTTGGTCGCTATTGGCCGCGCCGCGCCCTGCCCGGTCGCCTTGCAAGCCGCGAAATCCAGCCAGCGGCCCGATGCCCGGCCGCCGCTCGTGCCGCACGATATAATCGGCATAATCTGCGTAAATCGGCTTGCCGCGATTATCGACAAATGCCGGCAATCCCAGCCTGCTGCCGAGATCGATAAGCACCGATTGAAATCCGCGCACATCGCGATCTGGCTCCACCACCGGCCAGCGTATCGCATCCTGCACTGCGTCAGGCTCGGAAATCGGCCTGTCCAGCATCGAAATGCAGTCATAGCGTTCAAGATAGGTCGTGTCCGGCAGCACCAGATCGGCATAGGCGACCATCTCCGAACTATAGGCATCAGAATAAATGATCTTCGGAATGCGATATTCGCCCGTTGCCTCGTCCTTGTCCTCCAACATGCGGATCACGCCCGCCGTGTTCATGGACGAGTTCCACGCCATGTTCGCCATGTAGAGAAAAAGAACGTCTACCGGATATGGGTCGCCCGCATGTGCATTGGCAATCACCATATGCATCAGCCCATGCACGGAAAGCGGCGCGTCCCATGAAAATGCCTTGTCGATGCGCTGCGGCCTGCCCTGCGCGTCAACCAGCAAATCCTCCGGCCCGCGCGGAAAGCCAAGATGAGGACCGGACAGCGGCTTGTTGGAGCCGAAATGCTCCGCTCTGCCATGCGGCGTCGGGTGCGCCTCGACAGGCTTCGGATATGGCGGCTCAAACCGGAATCCACCGGGACAATCCACCGCGCCAATCAACACCTGCAACAGATGCAGCGCGCGCGCAGTCTCAAACCCATTCGAATGCGCCGAAATCCCGCGCATCGCGTGGAACGACACCGGCCTGCCGGTAAAGCCCTCGTGCCGCACCCCGTCTATATCAGTCCAGGGCTGATCGATGAAAATCGCCTCGTCAAAGGCTACCCGCGCAATTTCCGCCGCCAGCCCACGAATAGTCTGCGCATCGATGCCGGTTTCCGCCGCAACCGCTTCCGGCGCGTAGCGCTCATCCAGATATTTTTCCGCCAGCAGTTGGAACGACGGCACAGCCTCGCGCCCATCCTCCAGCTTCACGCGGCCAGACAATGCGGCGCGCGCACCTGCCGTTCCCTTCGGCACAACGCGCTCCGTCACTGTCTCGAACATCAGTGGCGTGCCTTCGCCATTGCGCGCGAAAAGGCCGTGGTCCGCGCTGCCGGGCGCATCGATCACCAGCCACGACGCATTCGTGTAGCGCTGTACGTAGTCCACATCGATACGCCGCGCTTTCAGCAATTCATGGATCACGGAAAGTATAAGCAGCCCGTCCGTACCGGGGCGAACGCCGATCCAATTATCCGCCACCGCCGAATATCCCGTCCGCACGGGATTGACCGAAACAAAGCGCGCACCGCGCTTTTTCAGCTTGGAGATGCCGATCTTGATCGGGTTGGAATCGTGGTCTTCCGCCACTCCGAACAAAACGAAAAGCTTCGTTCGGTCCCAGTCCGGTGCACCAAACTCCCAGAACGCGCCGCCTATTGTCATGATTCCGGCGGCCGCCATGTTCACCGAACAGAAGCCGCCATGCGCGGCATAGTTTGGCGTGCCGAATTGCTGCGCCCAGAAACCCGTCAGCGATTGCGATTGGTCGCGCCCCGTGAAAAACGCGAGTTTCTTGGGATCGTCGCGGCGCACCTCGTTCAGCCATTTCGTGGCAATGCCCAGCGCCTCGTCCCATGAAATCTTCTTGAACTCGCCGGAACCTCGCGGCCCTGTTCGCAACATCGGCGCATCCAGTCGCGCCGGCGCGTAGTGCTGCATGATGCCAGCCGAGCCCTTGGCGCACAGCACACCGCGATTCACCGGGTGGTCGCGATTGCCTTCGATATAGCGGATTTTGCCGTCCTTAAGGTGCACATTAATGCCGCAACGACACGCGCACATATAGCACGTTGTCTTGCGAACCTCATCTCCGACGGGTTGCGACAGAGCTATTGCTGGCTCATTAGGCATTGCTGGCTACGACTCTCCTGCCAAGAGTCGTAGCTGCATTGAAGCGGAAAGCAACGGTTAGGGTCAGGACCTGCCAAATTTGTATATACATCAGTGATCTAGTTGGTCAGCACAATGCGTGTATTCTGCGCACCGCGCATCCGCACCAACTCGTAAAATGCCCGCGCATTACCCGTCGCGAGGCGCACACAGCCATGAGAGGCAGGTCGCCCAAGCCGTTTCACCTGCGTCGTGCCATGAATCGCATAGCCGCCCCGGAAGAAAACCGAGTAAGGCATTGGCGTCATGTCATATTTGCGCGAATACCACATCTTGTGCATACGGGTCGGCTTGTAGGATCCGCGCGGCGTGTAATAGCCGTTGCGCGCCGTCGAAACCGGCCATCGGTGCAGAATTCGGCCCCCGTCCGTCACCGTCATGGTCTGCGTTGCAATGTCGATATGAGCGACCAGATTGGCCGCCATGCTGGAAACCGTGGAAGTCATAATCATGGCGGCCACGGCAGCCGCCATCGCAAGAATGCGCTTCATGATTTTCCCCTCCAGACCCGGAAACCGGGTCCACGTTGCCTTCACGCAAATGATTGAAAGCCAAAATCCTAAATATATTCAAAAACCTATAGGAATGATGCCGAACAATTCGTTGTGATGATTTACACACCTTGCCATCGCTTCGCATTGGTTGCTGAATAGTCGGCATGGATGAAAGACTACGCCGAGCCATCGAATCGCGCGCCGATGAGATGGCAGAACTCACCGCCGAACTGATCCGTTTTCCCACCGTGAACCCGCCCGGTGAGGCTTATACGCCATGCGCCGAATATATCGGCAACCGGCTGCTGAAGCGCGGCTTCGCGGTTGAATATATCCGCGCCGAAGGCACCCCCGGCGATACGGACCGCTACCCGCGAACAAACGTGATCGCGCGCTATGAAGGCCGCGCGGGTGGTCCCACGGTGCACTTCAATTCACACATCGATGTCGTAGAGGCGGGTGACGACTGGACTATGGACCCATTTGCCGGGATCATCCGCGATGGTCGTGTTTATGGGCGCGGCGCGTGCGACATGAAAGGCGGTCTCGCCGCTTCCATCATTGCCGCCGAGGCGTTCATCGAGCGCTATCCTGATTTCTCCGGCGCAATAGAAATATCCGGCACGGCCGACGAAGAATCAGGCGGTTTCGGTGGCGTCGCCTATCTCGCCAAGCTTGGATATTTCTCAAAGCCCCGCGTCGATCACGTCATTATCCCCGAACCACTCAACAAGGATCGGGTGTGCCTTGGCCATCGCGGCGTTTGGTGGGCGGAGATCGAAACCAAGGGCGAAATCGCGCACGGCTCGATGCCGTTTCTCGGAGATTGCGCCGTGCGCCACATGGGCGCGCTGATCGAAGCATTCGAGCAGGAGCTATACCCTGCGCTTGACGCCAAGCGCACGCAAATGCCGGTTGTCCCGCCCGGCGCGCGGCGCTCCACCATGAACATCAACGCCATCCACGGCGGCCAGACTGACGATTTCCGCCCCGGCCTGCCCTCGCCGAACGTGCCGGATCGCTGCCGTCTCACGATCGACCGGCGCTTCCTGCTCGAAGAGCGGATTGATGACGTCAAAGGCGAGGTCATCACAATCCTTGAACGCCTCAAGCGCGAGCGCCCCAAATTCGACTATTCCATCGCGGATGTAATGGAAGTTCAGCCCATCATGACCGAGCGGGATGCGCCGGTCGTAAAGGCCGTCTCCGAAGCTATCCGCGAAATCTTCGATCGAGAGCCGGAATATGTCATCTCGCCCGGCACTTACGACCAGAAGCACATCGCGCGCATCGGCAATACATTCGATTGCATCGCCTACGGACCGGGCATTCTGGACCTCGCCCACCGCCCGGACGAGTGGGTTGGCATTCACGACATGGTGCAGTCGGCGCAAGTTATGGCGCGCGGATTGGAAATCCTGTTGCGAAACAAGGGGAAGTGACCACAAGCTGCATAGCGTACGTTTACTCCGGTCGCGATTCGCGGTTCTATCCGTGCCAAGACCGACCTTGGGAGAGATTTGAATGAACGGTTTCAAGAAACTTCTGGCCGCTGGTGTGCTTCTGCTCGCCACAAGCGCGGCTGCGCTTGCAGCGCGGACCGATCTTGTGCTCGGAGTTGTTCTTGAACCACCGCACCTCGACCCCACCGCAGGCGCCGCTGCAGCCATCGACGAAGTCGTTTATGCCAATGTTTTCGAGGGGCTTACGCGCATTGACGAAACCGGATCCGTACAACCCGCCCTTGCCGAGAGCTGGACGATTTCGCCAGATGGCAAGGTCTACACGTTCAAGCTGCACACCGGCGTCAAATTCCACGATGGCTCAACGTTCGACGCCGAGGATGTAAAGTTCTCGCTGGATCGCGCCCGCGCCGCAGATTCCACCAATGCGCAGAAGGGCCTCTTCGCCCAGATCGACACTGTCGAGGCGGTCGATCCCGCCACCGTCAAGGTCACGCTCAAACAGCCGCAAGGCGCATTTCTTTACAATATGGGTTGGGGCGATGCGGTTATCGTTGCGCCCGAAAGCGCTGCGACGAATAAGGAAAAGCCGGTCGGCACCGGCCCGTTCAAGTTTGAAAACTGGGCGCGCGGTTCCTCCATCACCATCGTGAAGAACCCGGATTATTGGGGCACGCCGGTTGCGCTGGACAAGGCCGAGTTTCGCGTAATCCCCGACCCGGCCGCCGCGACCGCCGCCGTGCTATCCGGCGACGTGCAGGCGTTTCCGTTCTTTCCCGCACCGGAGGCTCGCGCACAGCTTGAGGCCGATCCGCGCTTCAAGGTCACGATAGGCACCACCGAAGGTGAAACCATCCTGTCGATCAACAACAAGAAGCCGCCATTCGACAACATCAAGGTTCGCCAGGCTATTGCCTACGCCATCGACCGGCAGGCCATTATCGACGGCGCGATGTTCGGCCTCGGCACCCCGATTGGATCGCACTTCGCCCCGCACAATCCAGCTTATATCGATCTGACCGGCACCTACCCGCATAATGTCGAAAAGGCCAAGGAACTGATGAAGGAAGCGGGTCTGCAAGACGGCATCAAGGTTACTCTAAAACTGCCACCCCCGCCCTATGCGCGTCGCGGCGGCGAAATCATCGCGTCGCAACTCCGCGAAATCGGCATTGAGTGCGAAATTGTTCCGGTCGAGTGGGCCGATTGGCTCCAGCAGGTGTTCAAGGACAAGAATTTCGATCTCACCATTGTCTCGCACACCGAGCCGAACGACATCGATATCTATTCCCGCAAGGACTATTATTTCGGTTACGACAATCCGGCCTTTGACAAGGTGATCGAGGAACTGAACGTCACCAGCGACGAGGCCAAGCGCAAGGAGCTTTACGGTCAGGCGCAGAAGATCCTCGCGGATGATGCCGTTGTCGGCTTCCTGTTCGAGCTTGCGCGCATGAACGTCTGGGACGCCAAGCTCGAAGGTCTTTGGGTCAACGCCCCTATACAGGCTAATGACCTGACAAAGGTGCATTGGACCGAATAGGTCGTCGAACACGATGACACCGTTCCTGCTCAAGCGTCTGGGCATTGGGATTGTCACATTGCTGCTCGCCTCCATCGTGGTTTTTGCCATGCTGGAGGTGGTGCCCGGCGATCCCGCCAGAATGATGCTTGGCATGAATGCCACCGAAGACGCGGTGCAGGCTCTACGCGAGCAAATGGGCCTGAATCAGCCGCTCATCATGCGCTATCTCTCGTGGATTGGCGGCTTCCTCACAGGTGATTTCGGCCGCTCCTACACCTATTCCGTGCCGGTCGCCCAACTCGTCGCCGAGCGTTCGGCTGTATCGCTGCCGCTCGCGCTCATCTCGCTTTTCCTGTCGACGGTGATCGCCATCCCCGTCGGGCTCTATGCCGCCGCGCATCGCGGCAAGGCGTCTGACACGGTCGCGATGGGCGCGAGCCAACTCGGTGTCGCCATCCCCAATTTCTGGTTCGCCCTGCTGCTCGTTTATGTCTTTGCCGTCGCGCTGCGAATGCTTCCCGCGGGCGGCTTTCCCGGCTGGGGTGCGGGTGTCTGGCCCGCCCTCAAAGCGCTCATTCTGCCCGCCATTGCGCTTGCATTGCCGCAAGCCGCCATTCTTGCGCGCGTCACGCGTTCGGCCCTGCTCGACGTTCTGAATGAAGACTACATCCGCACGGCGCGCGCCAAGGGCCTGCCCAGAAACACGGTGCTGTGGCGCCACGCCTTGCGCAATGCGCTGATCCCTGTCTTCACCATCCTCGGCCTGCAATTTTCCTTCCTGCTGGCAGGCACGATCATCATTGAAAACGTGTTCTACCTGCCCGGTCTGGGGCGTCTCGTGTTTCAGGCAATCACACAGCGCGACCTTATCGTCGTTGAAAGCGTCGTAATGCTGCTGGTCGCAACGGTGATCGTGGTCAATCTGTTGGTGGATTTGTCCTACGCCGTCATTGACCCACGGTTGAGGAACGCGTGATGGACACTCCCGTCGCGCCGATAGCCACGCCCCGCACCGATGATTTCTGGCCCCGCGCCTTCGCCAATCGCTCATTCGTCATCGGCTTCGCAATCACCGTCATAATCGCTTTCGCGGCGGCGCTTTCCTTCGTGTGGACGCCCTACGACGTGACCCATCTCGTTGTCAGCGACAAGCTGAAACCTCCTTCGGCAGCCCACTGGTTCGGCACAGACCATTTCGGGCGAGACATCCTCTCCATGATTATGGTCGGTGCGCGCAACTCCATCGCGGTGGCGCTTGTCGCCATCGGCATTGGCATGGGCATAGGCGTGCCGCTTGGTTGTTGGGCCGCAGCGCGCGGTGGCTGGCTGGATGAAGTGCTGATGCGTTTCAACGACGTTGTATTCGCATTTCCTGCCCTGCTTTCGGCCATCATGATAACGGCCATATTCGGCCCCGGCGCGGTTAACGCCATCATCGCCATCGGCATCTTCAACATTCCGGTTTTCGCCCGTGTTGCACGCGCAGGCGCCATCGCGCTTTGGCCGCGCGAATTTATCCTCGCCGCGCGCGCCGCCGGCAAAGGCAGGCTGCTGATAACCGTCGAACACATATTGCCTAACATCGCCAATCTGCTGCTGGTTCAGGGAACCATCCAGTTCGCGCTCGGTATTCTGGCGGAGGCCAGCCTTTCCTATGTCGGCTTGGGCGCGCAGCCGCCAATGCCAAGTTGGGGCCGCATGCTGTTCGAGGCTCAAACCATGATCAGCATTGCACCACATATGGCTTTGTTCCCCGGCCTCGCCATTGTCATAACTGTTCTCGGGCTGAACCTTCTTGGTGACGGCCTGTCAGACTTGCTGGACCCGAAATTGAGGCGTCAGCGGTGAGCCTCCTCGAAATCGAAAGTCTGAACCTGGAAATCGACGGAACCCCGATCCTTCGCAACGTCGAACTCAGCATAGATCGCGGCGAGATAAGGGGCCTTGTCGGCGAAAGCGGCTCGGGCAAATCCATGACCGCGCTCACCGTCATGCAACTCCTGCCACTAGGCGCGCGCGCAACCGGCCAGGTTCGCTTCGACGGCAAGAACCTGCTCGCTGCAAGCGAAAATGAGATGTGCCAGTTGCGTGGCGACGACATCGGCATGGTCTTTCAAGAGCCAATGACCGCGCTCAACCCCGTCAAAACGATTGGCGAACAGGTCGCGGAAGGCATCCGCTTTCACACCAGGGCGTCGCGCCCCGAAGCCGAAGATCGCGCGCGCAAAATTCTGGATCGCGTTGGTCTGCCCGAGGTCAAATACCCCCTCTCCCGGTATCCGCATCAGCTTTCAGGCGGCCAGCGGCAGCGGGTCGTCATTGCCATCGCGACAGCGCTGAACCCACGCCTGCTCATCGCGGACGAACCGACCACCGCCCTCGACGTCGTGTTGCAGGCGCAGATTCTCGACCTGCTGCGCGACCTCTGCCACGAAAACAAGATGGGGCTTCTGCTGATCTCGCACGATCTGGCTGTCGTCGCAGACATGACCGACAACATCACAATCCTGCGCGGCGGGCAGGTCATGGAGGAAGGCGACACAGCCCGTGTCCTCTCGGAACAGACGCACCCTTACACGCGCCAGCTTGCCCTTGCATCGACCCACGTTCCTGCGCGCCGCAAGCACCCTTTGGTGCAGCACCAACCCGCCGAAACTCCGTTGCTGAAAGTCACGTCACTCACACGCGATTATCTCGGCCAGCGCATCGGCTTCTTCAAAAGATCCGCGCCAACTCGCGCCGTAAACGACGTTTCCTTCTCACTATGGCCCGGTCAGTCGGTTGCGCTCGTCGGCAGGTCAGGCTGTGGAAAATCTACGCTTGCACGCATGATACTGGCGCTCGATCCGCCCACGTCCGGTTCAATCGAATTCGAAGGCATTGAAATCACTGGGAAAAGCGAGGCAGAACTCAAGCCAATCCGCCGACACATGCAGGTCGTTTTTCAGGATCCCTACGGATCTTTTGACCCGCGCCAAAATGTCGCACGCCTGGTGTCTGAGCCTCTGCATTTACTGCAGCCAACATTGGGCTCCAAAGAGCGCCGCGAACGTGTTGAGAAGGCCCTGAATGAGGTCGGCCTGACAACATCAGACCTCGAAAAATACCCGCATGAATTCTCCGGTGGCCAGCGTCAGCGCCTGTCCATTGCGCGCGCTTTGATCACGCGTCCGAAGCTCATTATAGCCGACGAACCGGTGTCGGCACTGGACGTATCTATCCGATCACAAATACTTGACCTGATTGCGTCACTGAATGCCCGTTACAACCTAGCATTTATATTCATCACGCATGATCTGACCGTCGCCCGAGCAATAACCGACGATGTTTTTGTCATGCATGAAGGTCGCATTGTGGAGGCTGGCCGGACGGAATCGGTGCTTGAAAATCCGCAATCAAAACCCGCTCAGGAACTAGTTTCCGCAACGCCCGACTTACATCGTGCAATAGCCCGAAAGCTGCGCGAACAGGGGTAGCAATCGGCCTCCGTACGCATCCAAAAATTATAATATTTGATATCGTAGCGTTGAAAGCGACAATCTGACTTCTAAAATAACACTTCTCTAATCTTTCATCAACAGCTAATATAAGACTGAGGTTCAACGCAGAAACAAAATCAACGAACTCAGCTCACTTTGAAGTTCACGCGTTGGAAACTCCAAAAAATCAACACTCGCCTCGGATGAAAGGTCACGAGGCTAAAGAGGGCACATTGGTGGGGCAGCATTTCATAGGAGCTTCTGTCGGGAAGGGCGTATTCAGTTCCAAACCCGCAGCAGCATCTGAGCTGATCATGTTTTGGCGGCAATCCTCGCGATACTGGTTCGCGAAGAATTCCGCATTCGACTCCTTTTTTCGTGATTTCTCTGCCGAACTGGCGAAGCAGGTCATAAATCGTGAGCACGATAGCTGGCTCGCAGACCCCTATGGGGCTCTCGCGCTGATCCTTTTGACCGATCAATATCCGCGCTTCGCGTTCCGTGGCACGGTCGAAATGTACAGCACCGACGCGCTCGCGATCCAATATGCGCGGATCGCTCTAAAGGCCGGTTATCCGAACTTGGTGGAAGACAGGTTGAAACTCTTCTTCTACCTGCCCTTCACTCATTCCGAAGACCTGTCCGACCAGCGCATTTCAGTTGCCTTGATTGGAAATCTCGGCCAGCACTGGGCGACGAAGGCGCGAGATTTCATGGAAATCATCAACAAATTTGGCCGCTTTCCGCATCGCAATGAGATGCTGGGCAGGCCAAGCACGCAAGAGGAAGTGGCGTTCCTGCTCGAAAAGCCCGAGCTGAAAAATACGTCAGGACCCGCTTGGCAAAACGAGATCCCCCGGGCGAAGTCCAAGCATTTCAAGTGAGCGCTTCATCAGCTTCAATTCGCCTTCCGCGAGTTTGGCGTCTGATTTCGCAATTTCGGCCATGTGGCGCGCCAGCAATTTGCGCCGCTCGACATCAAGATCAAGAAACATCTCGATCGCCTGCTCGCCATTCGTTTCATAGCCGTAGTCGTTCAGATATTCGACCACGCCGTCCATGCTTTCATCGGGAATGCCGAACGAATCCCGGCAAATCCGGCGCAGCGTTTCCATCTCATCTTCGGTGGCCACGCCGTCGGCCAGTATCATGCGGAAAAGCAGAAGCAGTTCGGCGGTCAGCACAGGATCGTCGGCAACCTTGCGCACGCCCGGATCGCCTTCAAACACCGATTTGATCTGCTCAAGCAATTTCAGCGCCATGTCCACTGTCCTCGAATCGTGGCTGATTGGTAGCGCGATTTGGCCCTTGCGCAAATGCCGCAAGCGTGTTGCAAGCGCGCATGTTCGAAATTGCCACTGAAACCGCGCTGCTGCTTGGCCTTGCCGCCTTTATTGCCGGTTTCATCGATTCCATTGCGGGCGGTGGCGGCCTCATAAGTGTACCGGCTCTCCTGCTCGCCGGCCTGTCACCGGTCGAAGCGCTTGGCACCAACAAATGGCAGTCGCTGTGGGGGTCTGGCTCGGCAACGCTTACCTATGCTTCCAAGGGCTATGTCGACCTTCGCAAGCAGCTTCCGGTCGGCATACTTTCCGCAATCGGCGGCGCGCTTGGCGCATATCTTGCGACCCGCATTCCGGGCGAATGGATGCAGGCGTTTCTGCCGGTCCTGCTCATCGCAATCGCGCTCTATTTTGCATTCAAGCCGAATATGGGCGATGTCGACCGCCATCAGCGCATCAGCCCGTTTTTGTTCGGTGCCGCCGTCGTTCCATCCATCGGTTTTTATGATGGCGTGTTCGGCCCCGGCACCGGGTCGTTCTTCATGCTCGCCTTCGTCAGCCTCATGGGCTTCGGGCTGCTGAAAGCAACAGCGCACACGAAGCTTCTCAACTTCGCGTCGAATATCGGCAGCTTCGCCGTATTCGTGTTCGCAGGCGCAATCGTCTGGAAAGTCGGCCTGCTCATGGGCGCAGCGCAGTTCTGCGGCGCGCGGCTTGGCGCAACCGTCGCCATGCGCGTCGGTTCCAAGCTCATCAAGCCGATGCTGGTCACAGCCTGCGTCGCGCTTGCGATCCGCCTGTTGATCGACCCCGCAAATCCACTACGTGTGCTGATCGGAATCTAGCGCGCCGTCGCCAGCAAGGCATCGCAATCCAGATGCCGCTCCATCTCCGTTGCGATGTCGTCCAGCGCCGCTTCCACCACCGCCCGGTGATCTGCCTTTCCCGCGTCTATGCCCATCGTGCCTAGATATTTTCGCCGAAATTCCGCAGCCTCGAACAGGCCGTGCAGATAGCAGCCAAACACCATCCCATCGGTAGAAACTGCGCCATCCGGCGCGCCATTGATCGTCAGCGCCGGTCGCGCGGTGTCCGGCCCCGTAGTTCTACCCAAATGTATTTCGTAGCCTCGCAGCGGCACATCGAACACGCTCGAATGCGCCGCCACATCGCGCACCGTTTTTTCCGGTTCCATCACGGTTTCGACGTCGAGCAGGCCAAGCCCTTCGGCTTCGCGCACGTTTCCCTCGATACCCTGCGGATCGAAAACGCGGCGTCCCAACATCTGATAACCGCCGCAAATGCCGATGATCGCCCCTCCCCGCGCGCGATGCGCCAACAGATCGGCATTCCAGCCATTCGCGCGAAAGGCAGCCAGATCGGCAATCGTAGATTTCGACCCCGGCAGGATCACAAGCCTCGCCGCCTCCGGCAGTCGTTCGCCCGGCGGTACGAAAACGACCTCGACATCATCCTCCGCTGAAAGCGGATCGAGATCGTCGAAATTGGAGATGCGGCCAAGTATCGGCACGGCAACAATCAATTTGCCCGTGCCCATTCCCTTCATCCGCTCGATTGCCACGGAATCCTCGGCGGGCAAGCGCGAGGCCGCGCTCAGCCAAGGCAGCACGCCAAAGGACTGCCACCCCGTAAACCGTTGAATCGCCGCAATTCCATCGCTGAACAGCGAAACATCGCCGCGAAACTTGTTGATGATGTAGCCGCAGATCATCCGGCGATCTTCTTCCGGCAAAATCAGGTGCGTTCCTGCAATCGACGCAATCACGCCGCCGCGATGTATGTCGCCAACCAGCACGACAGGCACATCGACCTTTGTCGCAAAACCCATATTGGCAATGTCGCGCGGGCGCAGATTAATCTCCGCAGGCGAACCCGCTCCCTCCACCACCACCAGATCCGCCTCAGCCTTCAGCCGCCCCCACGAATCCATAACGGCATCCATCAGCTTGGGCTTCAGCACCTGATAGTCCGCAGCGCGCGCCGTACCGAAAACCTTGCCCTGCACGATTATTTGCGAACCCGTGTCGCTCTGCGGCTTGAGCAACACCGGATTCATGTGAACCGTTGGCTCCACACCGCAGGCCAGCGCCTGCAACCATTGCGCGCGACCAATCTCACCCGCGCCCGCCTCACCGGGTATCGCTGCAACTGCCGCATTGTTCGACATGTTCTGCGGCTTGAATGGCCGCACATTCATCCCGCGATTGCGCGCAAGTCGGCAAAGCCCCGCAACCAGCACGCTTTTGCCGACATCTGAGCCGGTCCCCTGAAGCATGATTGCCTTTGCCATATTCAGGGCCTGCCACTCATTTCTACCTGCAGTCGAATCGATGCACTTGCTTGCATACCGTTACTCAAATTTTGCACAACGTCCGTGCGGCGGTTTGGATTGCGCCTTCAAACCATTGATCTAGACTGTCGCGCAAGCCGTCAAATAGCATCGGGGAGGAAACGATGGACGCTGCCATCGATACCCATTCACAACAATTCGAGTTAAACGAAGATCAACGCGCTATTCAGGAAATGGCGCAGGCATTCGCGGCAGACCGCGTCGCGCCTTATGCGCTCGAATGGGACAAGGCAAAGCACTTTCCCGCCGATGTGATCCGCGAAACGGGCCCCCTCGGGCTGGGCGGCATTTATGTGCGCGACGATGTCGGCGGCTCCGCGCTCGGTCGCCTCGATGCTGTGCTGATTTTTGAAGCCTTGTCGCAGGCCTGCCCGGCGTTCTCGTCCTTCATTTCCATTCACAATATGGGCGCGTCGATGATCGACCGCTTCGGCAATGAGGAGCAGCGCCAGCGCTATTTGCCGAAGCTCACTTCGATGGAATGGCTCGCCAGCTATTGCCTCACCGAACCCGGTTCGGGGTCCGACGCCGCGGCTCTCAAGGCGCGCGCCACGCGAGAAGGCGACAATTATGTGCTGAACGGCGCAAAGCAGTTCATCTCCGGCGCCGGCGATAGCGACCTTTATGTCTGCATGGTGCGCACGGGTCAGGATGGTCCAAAGGGCATTTCCACCATCGTTGTCGAAAACGGCACGCCGGGGCTTTCCTTCGGCGCGAACGAACACAAGATGGGCTGGCACATGCAGTCCACCCGCACGGTGAATTTTCAGGACTGCGCCGTGCCTGTCGCAAATCGCCTTTCCGACGAGGGCGCAGGATTCGGTATCGCCATGTCGGGCCTTGATGGCGGTCGCCTCAACATTGCCGCCTGCTCGCTTGGCGGCGCACAGGCCGCGCTCGACAAGGCGCTTGCCTACACAGCAGAGCGCAAAGCATTCGGGCAGTCGATCAATCAGTTTCAGGCGCTCCAGTTCCGGCTGGCAGATATGGAAACTGAGCTGCAGGCCGCGCGCATGTTCCTTTACACCGCAGCTGCAAAGCTGGACCGCAAAGCGCCGGACGCATCGAAGTGGTCGGCTATGGCGAAGCGCTTCGTCACGGATACTGGATTCAAGGTTGCCAATGACGCGCTGCAATTGCTGGGCGGTTATGGCTACCTTCACGACTACGGAATCGAGAAGCTGGTTCGCGATCTGCGCGTTCACCAGATTCTCGAAGGCACCAACGAAATCATGCGCGTCATTGTCGCCCGTCATTTGATCGGGCGTTGAGCAGCTTGGCAGGGAGAACCAGCATGACCACCATCGCATTCATCGGCCTCGGCAATATGGGCAACCCCATGGCCGCCAATCTGGTCAAGGCTGGGCATACGGTCCACGGTTTCGACCTGCTGCCGGAAAACCTCAAGACCGCCAGCGAGCATGGCATCACCGTCATGGCCAGCGCCGCCGCAGCCGTTAAAGACGCCGATGTGGTGGTAACGATGCTGCCTGCGGGCAAGCATGTAATCGCGGTCTATGAAGAGCTCGCGACCAAGGCAAAGAAGGGCGCGCTGTTCATCGATTCCTCAACCATCGACGTCGATTCCGCTCGCCGTGCGCATTCCATCGCCACCGGCGCGGGCCATCTCAGCGTTGATGCGCCTGTTTCCGGCGGCACGGGCGGCGCGGCTGCAGGCACCCTCACCTTCATGGCGGGAGGTTCGAAAGATGCCTTCGCGAAAGCCGAGCCGATCCTGAAACCAATGGCTGGCCGCATCGTGCATTGCGGCGACGCCGGTGCCGGTCAGGCCGCCAAGATCTGCAACAATATGATCCTCGGCATTTCCATGATAGCAGTCGGCGAGGCTTTTGTTCTGGCCGAAAAGCTTGGCCTGTCGCATCAGGCGCTTTTCGATGTCGCATCCACATCGTCGGGTCGCTGCTGGTCGCTGGACACATATTGCCCCGTACCGGGTCCGGTCCCCACCTCACCCGCAAACCGCGATTATCAGCCGGGTTTTGCAGCGGCGCTCATGCTCAAAGATCTCAAGCTCGCGCAAGAAGCAGCACAGTCCGCAGGCGCGATAACGCCACTCGGCGCAGAAGCCACGCAGCTTTACAGCCTCTTCAACGCGCTCGGTCATGGCGGCACGGATTTTTCCGGCATCATCCGCTTTTTGCGCGGCGATGTGGGCCAATAAGCCTCATCGCAAAAAATCAAACAAAATCGCGCGATTAAGCTTTGCTTAAGCACTTACTAACCGTGCGGTAACGATGTTGCCTTAGAAGGATGAGCACGGCGGTCGTCGCATCCGCCCAGCGCTCCGGATCAGGTCTCGCGTACCGGAGCCAAAACGGTTCACTGCGTGTGTATGCGTGGCCATGCGTACTTTTGGCAAGACCGCGCTCCAAAAGCGCGGTTTTTGCTTTTCAGCACATATTCCAAACTTTCAGCTGATTGCCCAAAAAGAAAAAGCCCGCTTACCGCTCGGTAAGCTAGGCTTTTTTGGACGCCCCAGGTGCCCGCCCGACATCCATTTGTCGGTGATACGCCCATGTCGCGATTCGCACAATCAGCGTCGCAATCACTTTACTTCAATCGGGTGAAACAGTTCGTTACAGCTAAACTTTTTATCGCGAATAAACCTATTTTGATAACCGGCGGTAATTTGCGCGCACCCGCTTGCTCGTGGGGTGAAGCGCGGCAGTCATGGCTTTTTCCGCCAAACCGCTGTTCATGATCGAAGGTTTGCGTCCCGACATCACCTCGGGCCAAAACGACAGCATTGCGGTCGCATAGGTCGTTTGCGCGGCCACAACACCTTCGACAAAGGCCGCAAACTTTTCCGCTCCGGCCTTCATCGTTTCGGTTGGCAGCGCTGCAGGGTTATTCGCCTCTGCCGACATCAGCGGCAAGCGCATCATTGCGACCATCGGCGCAAACATCAGGTCTGCGCCGGTTACTGCGGTTCTGCGCTTGCGCTTTGCCATCGCTATCTTTCCCAAAAGCCTAACAGCTCCTCCCGCTGTCAGGATGCAGGCTTAAGGTCGGTCAGTGCAAGGTCCAGCGCCTTCAAAATTCGGTCACACGCCAAATCGATCGTGTCGCGCGTCCAGATCAGCGGCGGCGACAGGATCATGGAATCGCCCGTCGCGCGCATCATCATGCCGTTTGCGATGGCATAGTCTCGCACTATGACAGCAGCGCTGCCCGCCGGCTCGAACCGCGCGCGCGTTGCCTTGTCTGCCACGATTTCAATCGCAGCCATCAGCCCGACAGACCGCGTTTCGCCCACCAGCGGATGCGGCGAGATGCGTTCCCGCAGCGCTTGGGCGAAGTAAGGCCCCGTGTCGTCGCGCACGCGCTCTACCAGCCCTTCCTGCTCAATGATTTCCAGATTGCGCAAGCCAACCGCGCAACACACTGGATGCCCTGAATAGGTGTAGCCGTGGTAAAATTCGCCGCCCTTTTCAATGAAGGTAGAGGCAATCCGGTCGCCCACCAACAGCGCGGACAGGGGCAGATAGCCCGAGGTCAGCGCCTTCGCCGTGGTGATGGTATCCGGCTCCACGCCAAACGTCTCGGCTGCAAACCAGTTGCCCGTGCGGCCATAGCCGGTAATCACCTCGTCCAGCATCAGCAGCACGTCGTATTTGCGGCAGATGCGCTGAACTTCCGGCCAATAGCTTGCGGGCGGAATCTTCACGCCCCCTGCTCCCATTACCGGTTCGCCGATAAACGCCGCAACCTTGTCTGGTCCGGCTTCAAGGATCGCGTCCTCAATTGATTTGGCCGCGCGCAGGCCAAAATCGTGATCGCTTTCGCCCGGCAGTGCCAGTTCAAACGCATAGGGCATCATCACGTGTACGATATTCGGCACCGCACCGCCGAGTTGGCCGTGCATACCCTCCATCCCGCCAAGCGATGTGCCCGCAACGGTTGAGCCGTGATAGGCATTCTTGCGCGAGATAATCCGGTTCTTTTCCGGCTTCCCCTCAAGTGCCCAATAGTGCCGAACGATCCGCAGCGCGGTGTCGTTGGACTCCGAGCCGGAAGACCCGAAAAACACCTGGTTGATGTGCTTTGGCGCCAGCGAAGCTATTTTCTGCGCGAGCAGCGCCGCCGTCGGCACCGTGCATTTAAAGAAGGAATTGTAGTATGGCAGTTCCTTCATTTGCTCGGCCGCGACTTCGGCCAGTTCATCGCGCCCATATCCGATATTCACGCACCAAAGCCCCGCCATTCCGTCGAGGATTTCGTTGCCCTCGCTATCGTAAATGAAAGGCCCCTTGGCGTGGGTGACGATGCGCGTGCCCGCATCGCGCAAATCCTTGTGGTCAGTGAATGGATGCAGATGATGTGCGGCGTCGATCTGCTGAAGCTGCTTCAGCGAATAATTCTGATAGGTCATGGGGTTATCCTCAAAAGTTGAATCGATCCGGCAGATGCCGGGGCGAATTCAACCGCGAGGTGGCGAATAGCCGATGCGTGCGCATAGCCGCAGCAATTCGGCATGACGCGTCACGGACGACGGCGTCACGGCGATGGCAAGCTGCGCGAAAATCCCTTTCATGCTCGCCAGCATAGCTGAGTGATAGCGCGCCCCGCAAGCGGCGGCACTACGCGCGCATGTCGCTTCCTTCGTGCTTTGCGTCGCCGCGCCCGCAACCACCAGCTTTGCGCCGCTGCAAGATAATGCCAGAATTCGAACCACGAGTGCATCCATGAACGTTGCTGTTGAAGCCGTTGAGCCTGTCCTTCCTCCAGAGCGTGCGCGGCGCGGTGGTCGCGCGGGCAAGCGGCCCAGCAGTTCCAGTTTCGATCAACCGGCTTTCCGGCAGTTGCGTATTCCATTCACGCCGACCAAGTTCGTGTCGGACGACGAACTGGAATCCATCCATCTCGCCTCGCTGCGCGTGTTGAAGGAAATCGGCGTCGAGGTGCTGCATGATGGTGCGCGCGAAACTATGCGGCAGGCTGGCGCGGATTTGCAATCCGGCTCGCAGCGCGTGCGCTTCGATTCAGATCTCATCATGGAATACATTGCGCATTGCCCGCCGGAGGTAATGCTCCACGCACGCAATCCCGAGCACAATCTGCGCTTTGGTGGCAACAACATACTGTTCGCGCAGATGGCTTCCGCTCCGAATTGCTCGGATACGGATCGCGGTCGCCGCGCTGGCAATCAGCAGGATTTTCGTAATCTGGTAAAGCTCGGCCAGATGCATAACATTCTGCATCTCTCGGGTGGCTATCCGGTCGAGCCCATCGACCTGCACCCGTCAATCCGCCATCTCGAATGCCTGTCCGATTTCGTCACGCTAACCGACAAGGTGTTCCACTGCTATTCGCTAGGCAAGGAACGCAATCTCGATGGGCTGGAAATCGCCCGCATCGCGCGCGGCGTTTCGCCAGAGCAATTCCTCAACGAGCCGTCGCTCATCACTATCATCAACACGAATTCGCCGCTGAAACTCGACGTTCCCATGATGGAAGGCATCATCCAGATGGCCTCGCATGGGCAGTTGGTTGTCGTCACTCCATTCACCCTGTCCGGCGCGATGGCCCCCGTCACCATCGCCGGTGCGCTCGTGCAGCAGAACGCCGAAGCGCTGGCGGGCCTCGCCTTTGCCCAGATGGTCCGCAAGGGCGCGCCCGTGGGTTATGGCGGCTTCACGTCCAACGTCGATATGAAATCCGGCGCGCCCGCATTCGGTACGCCGGAATATATGAAGGCGCAGCTTGTCGGAGGGCAGTTGGCGCGGCGCTACAACATCCCCTATCGCACCTCCAATGTCTGCGCGGCCAACACCGTAGACGCACAAGCGGCATATGAAAGCGTGTTTTCGCTGTGGGGCTGCATTCAGGGCGGCGGCAATTTCATCAAGCATGCCGCTGGCTGGCTGGAAGGCGGCCTCACCTGCTCCTATGAAAAGATGATCCTCGACATCGACCTTTTGCAAATGGTCGCCGAATTCCTCACACCGCTAGACCTGTCAGAAGATGCGCTGGCCATCGACGCGATCCGCGACGTCGGTCCCGGTGGTCACTTCTTCGGCACACCGCACACGCAGGCGCGCTACAAAACCGCGTTTTATCAGCCCGTCCTGTCCGACTGGCGCAATTACGAAACTTGGGCAGAGAACGGCAGCCCAACCGCGATCCAGAAGGCTAACCGCATCTGGAAGGAGCGGCTGGCCATGTATGAAGCGCCGCCGCTCGACCCCGCCATTCGCGAAGAACTCGGCGCCTTCGTTGCCCGCCGCAAGGCCGAAGGCGGCGCGCCGACCGACTTCTAGAATAACCTGATTCAATCTCTCTGAAATTGGACCTATCCGCATGAAATCTCATACGAAAGTTGTCGTCATTGGTGGCGGCGTCGTAGGCTGCTCGGTGCTTTACCATCTCGCAAAAGCGGGCTGGACCGACATCATGTTGATCGAGCGCTCGGAGCTTACCTCCGGCTCCACATGGCATGCGGCAGGCGGATTTCATACGCTGAACGGCGACCCCAACGTCGCCAAGCTCCAGGCCTACACGATCGGCCTGTACAAGGAGCTGGAGGAAGTTTCGGGCCAGTCCTGCGGCTTGCATCTCGTCGGCGGCTTCATGATGGCAGACACGCCGGAGCGCATGGATTTCTTGCGCCTTGCCCATGCCAAGGGCCGCTATCTCGGTATGGATACGGAACTGGTCACGCCCTCCGAGGCGAAAGCCATGTTCCCGCTGATGGACGAAAAGAACTTCGTCGGCGCGCTGTGGGACCCGGTGGAGGGCCATCTCGACCCCTCCGGCACCACGCACGCATACGCCAAGGCCGCGCGCAAGCTCGGCGCGGAAATCGTGCTGCGCAATCCCGTCAGGGAACTCACGCAAGACCCTGATGGCACATGGAATGTCGTCACCGAACAGGGCACGGTCAAAGCCGAGCATGTCGTGAACTGCGGCGGTCTGTGGGCGCGCGAAGTCGGCCGCATGGTCGGCCTTGAGCTTCCCGTGCTGGCAATGGAGCACATGTATTTGCTCACCGAGGACATGCCGGAAGTCATCGAATACAACAAAACGCATGGCCGTGAGATCTGCCACGTCATCGACTTCAAGGGCGAGATTTACACCCGGCAGGAGCGACAGGGCATGTTGCTCGGCACCTACGAAAAGGCGTGCAAGCCGTGGTCGCCGGTCAACACACCGTGGGACTTCGGACACGAGCTGCTCCAGCCCGATATTGACCGCATCGCCCCCTCGCTCGAAATCGGATTCCGGCATTTCCCGGCAATTGAAAAGGCGGGCATCAAGCAGATCATCAACGGCCCCTTCACCTTCGCGCCGGATGGCAACCCCCTCGTTGGCCCGGTTCAGGGCTTGACGAATTACTGGGTGGCCTGCGGCGTCATGGCCGGTTTCAGCCAGGGCGGCGGCGTCGGGCTGGCGCTGTCAAATTGGATGGTTCACGGCGACCCCGGCTTCGATGTGTGGGGCATGGACGTCACCCGCTGGGGCGAGTGGGCCACCCTGCGCTACACCAACGCCAAGGTACGCGAAAACTATTCGCGTCGCTTCTCCATCCGGTTTCCGAATGAGGAGTTGCCCGCCGCGCGCCCAAATCAAACCACGCCGCTCTATGACACGATGGTCGCGCAAAATGCCGTCATGGGCGATAGCTGGGGTCTGGAAACGCCGCTCTGGTTCGCGCCCAAAGGCACCGAGCCCAAGGACATCGTGTCGTTCCATCGCTCGAATGATTTCGAGCATATTGGCAATGAGGTTCGCGCCACGCGCGAAGGCGTCGGCATCACCGAAATCGCCAACTTCGCAAAATATGAAGTCTCCGGTCCGGGCGCTGAAGAATTTCTCAATCGCCTCATGACCAACCGTATGCCGAAAAAAGGCCGCATCGTTCTGACTCCGATGCTGAACGATAATGGCAAGCTGATCGGCGATTTCACCATCGCCAAAACCGGCGACGAAACCTTCATGATCTGGGGCTCTTCCGCGGCGCAGAAATATCACATGCGCTGGTTCGAACAGCACCAGCCGAAGGACGGCTCCGTGCACATTCACCGCTTTGACCAAACGCTCGTCGGCCTTTCCATCGCTGGCCCCAAGGCGCAGGCGCTGCTGCAAAAGCTTGTCGATGAGGATGTTTCCACCGCCTCGTTCAAATTCATGGATCACCGCCAGATGGCTGTGGGCGGCGCGCCGTGCATGATCAACCGCGTCACTTACACCGGCGATCTGGGCTATGAAATCTGGATGGCGCCCGCCTATCAGCGCAAGGTTTACGCCGCGATCAAGACAGCAGGCGAGGAGTTTGGCATTGTCGATTTCGGCATGCGCGCTTTGCTTTCCATGCGTCTGGAAAAGAACTTCCCGACATGGTTCCGCGAACTTCGCCCGATCTACGGGCCGTTCGAAGGCTCGATGGAGCGCTTTATTCGGCTCGACAAAAACGACTTCATCGGCCGCGAAGCTGCCGCGCAGGAAAAGGCCGATGGGCCCAAGCTGCGGCGCGTTTCGTTCGTCGTGGATGCGATCGATGCAGACGTCATGGGCGACGAGCCAATCTGGGCCAAGGTCAGCAAGGATTACGGCACCGTCGCACCATCGCACGGCCACGGCGCAAAGCGCTATGGGTCTGACGGCAAGCCAGCCAAAGGCGACGGCAAGCGCGTCGGCACGGATGGCTCAGGTGTGCTTGGCGCAGTCGATGGCGAGTGGCGCGTCGTTGGCTGGATAACGTCGGGAGGCTACGCGCACTATGTCCAGAAATCGCTGGCGCAGGGCTACTTGCCTACGGAGCTTGCGGGTGACGAAAGCGAAGGCATGTTCGAGATTGAAATTCTCGGTCACCGTCGCCCTGCCCGCATCAACCTCCAGCCGCTTTTCGATCCTGCTGGCGAAAAAATGCGCGGATGAGGGGGTAATCACCGCCACGGCTGCAATGAACGGTCGCATGCATACGCAAGGATGGTCGCGCACACGCCATCGATGTCTTTCAGCACGTCGTCGTTCCAAAACCTCAGTACGAGATATTAGACAATACTAATTAAAATCTCAACGCCTCGCGCAGCGCCTCCACAACCTCAATCGCCGTATCTTTCGCCGAAATATACGGCAGTCCCTTGCGTTTCGCGGTCCAGCCCACCACGACAAGCTCCCTCGCGGGCGGTTCGTATTTTTGCGCCAGATCCCAACTCAGGCAATCGATGGCCGCCACATCGGCGCGTCCATCCGCTACTGCGCGGATCGATCCGCGATGCCCGCCGGTTTCGATCAATTCGCTAAACACGCCGATGTCCTCGCCTACGGCTTCGAGGTCGCGCGTTATGCCGATAATCCCGGACATTGAATCCGGCACATTATAGGCAAAGCGCCGTCCACGCATGAGCTCGACCGGCAACACGGCCTCCGCACCAGCTGGCGCAGCTACTTCGCCGCCCGCAACGTCCGCCCGCCGCATGATTATCGCACTGGAATACAACTCGCCGTCGCCGCCCTCGATCCCGTCATAGCTCGGCTGTCCCAGCACTTGTGCAAATGCATCGAGCCCTTGCTCCATCGGTCCCCAGCAAGTTTGCGAGAACAGCAGGTCGGGCCGCTTCCAAAAATCCAGCAGATCGCCGGTCCGTCGCGAAAGTTCCTGCGGCGCATCGACACCGCGCGCCCGCAGATGATCGCGAAGCGCAGCCCACTGCGCATCCACCTCCCCACGACGCTCCGGCCAGTCATACATCGGCAGTGCCGCGATAACCCCGCTCACGAGCAGCACGCCTGAGCTGAAATCACTCGGCGGGAATCTTTGATGTAGATTGTCCTGCTTGGTCGGCGCGGCGCTTCTCCAGCCATGCGCTTGCGCCGCCGCACTCCGGCGTTGCGCGCAGCACGGGATGCGCCACCGGTTCCTTCGCCCTGAACGCATATGCTTTCAGCATGGCGAGATAATTCGGGAAAACATACCCGTGGTTGAGCCGCACCCATTCGTCCCGTCTCTCCCTGAAAAGCCTCGGCAACTTGTACCACGCAACCGTCGGGCTGGCATGGTGCACAAAGTGCAGATTGTTGTTCAGAAACAGAAAAGACAACGGCGTGCGCTCCACAATCACAGTCCGCCCCTCGGGATTCTCGTCCCATTGGTGTTCGGCAAATGTGCGGATAGCGATCATGGACTGGCCGAGCCAGGCCGGCACCAGAATATAGAGCCAGAAAGGAATTCCAAATCCGTAGATAACAATCGGAACAACGATGGCCAGCCCGGCAAGATGCAACGACCACGCCTGCGCCACCGCCCTGTCTCCTGAGGCGATCAGCTTGACGTCACCGGCCACAAAACCAATGCTCGACAGCCAGGGACCAAGCACAAAGCGACCAACCATCGTATTGTTGATCCTCAACAGCGTTTTCAGCCAGCGCGGCATTGCCTCATGCCGCCACAAAGCCTGATAGTAGCTTTCCGGGTCGTCCATGGGATCTGTCAGTCGCTCATCCGCGTGATGGCGAAGATGCAGCGTCTTGAACCGGCGATACGGCCACACCAAACCAATCGGCAGGAACACGCAAGCTTCATTCAGCAGCGCGTTGCGGGTCGGATGGCCGTGCAACACCTCATGCGTAATCGAGGAATGCAGCGCAACTGCCACGCCCATCAAGAGCAAGGCGAAAACTGGATAGGCTGGCCAGATGAAAAGTCCCGCAAAGGCCCACAGGCCATAGCACAAGATAACCAAAAATACGGTCGGCCATTCGACCCTGGATTTTCTGCTGCTGCGCGGTTTGTCTAACATGCAAGTGTGTTTCTGGATGATGCTGACATAAGGCTGTCACCAGATCGTGCGCACTTCAACGATACAATGCGCACAATACGATTATATTGCACACAATAATTCTCATATGTTATGTTAAGTAAACATAGACGTTCGTTGACAGCAGGATGACATGGACAAGCGCGACGTTTCGGCTCTGTTCAGAGAGCGGCTAAAGGCGCTGCTGCTGCGCTCCGGTTTGAATCAATCCACCTTTGCGGGAACCATCGGGATAGACCGCTCCGCCCTGTCGCAAATTCTGTCGGGTGCGACCACGCGCCTGCCCCGTGCGGAAACGTTGATGACCATCGCAGACCGGCACAAGGTTTCGCTCGATTGGCTGCTCGGTCTTTCGCAAGATGAGGTCGTCACGGGTGAAATCCGGGACATGATGGAAATCGAGGAAGGCGTTTCCGGCTATGGCGAGTCCTTCATGGCGCGCTGGTATGCCGAAGCCGCGGGCATGAAGGTTCGCTACGTTCCAGCAGGCATCCCGGACCTTCTGCGCACGCAGGAGCTTGTCGATTACGAGGCGGGCATCAGCCATCGCGATGCCGAAGCGCAGGCCAATGAGGCCCGCAACCGCATCGACTATAATCGCAGGCCGGAAACGGACATGGAAGCCTGTATGCCACGGCATACGCTTGAGATTTTCGCGCGAGGTCGCGGCATATGGAGCGGCTTCCCCGCGGCGCAGCGCCGCCGCCAGTTGCTGCACATGGCCACCCTGCTTGAAGAACTATATCCCGCCTTCCGCCTCATCCTCTATGATGGAAGGCAGCGCTACTCCGTTCCCTATACGATTTTTGGCTCACTTCGCGCTGCGATCTATGTCGGCGACATGTATCTCGTGCTGAACGCGCCAACACCCATCTCGATGCTTACCCGCCATTTCGATAATCTGATCCGCGCCGCCGTCGTTCATGCACACGACACCGCCTCATACGCGCGCAATCTCGCATCTATGGTCGTTGACGAGACATAAAGAGTTCTTTATATCTTTATCCAGAATCCCATTCAAAGGCTCATCCAATGACGGCGAATCCAATCGACGCCCTGCTCGCTGAAAAAGGCGTACTCCTTGCAGACGGTGCAACCGGCACCAACCTTTTCGCGATGGGCCTTGAAGCAGGCGAAGCGCCGGAGCTTTTGCTCGAAACTGCGCCGGAAACCATTGCCCAGTTGCACCAGCGTTTCGTTGATGCGGGTGCGGATATCATCCTCACAAACTCTTTCGGCGGCACGCGTCATCGCCTTAAGCTTCACCATGCGCAGAACCGCGTATTTGAATTGAACAAAAAGGCAGCGGAAGTCGCCCGCTCAGTGGCGGACAATGCGGGCCGCAAGGTCATCGTCGCGGGGTCGGTCGGCCCAACCGGCGAATTGCTGATCCCGCTCGGCGCACTCAGCTATGAGGATGCCGTCGCAGCGTTTGTCGAACAGATCGAAGGTCTGAAAGCAGGCGGCGCTGAGGTCGCGTGGATTGAAACAATGTCCGCGCCGGAAGAAATCCGCGCAGCGGCAGAAGCCGCCATCAAAGTCGGTCTGCCCTACACCTACACCGGCTCGTTCGACACCGCTGGCCGCACCATGATGGGCCTGCTGCCGAAGGATATTCACGGCGTTGCGGAAGGTCTTGCCGAAGCGCCAGTCGCCGTTGGCGCAAATTGCGGCGTTGGCGCATCCGACATTCTCGCCTCGCTGCTCGACATGACCGCAGCGAAGTCCGACGCGACTGTCATCGTCAAAGGCAATTGCGGCATACCGGAGTTTCGCGGCACCGAGATCCACTATTCGGGCACGCCGGAATTGATGTCCGACTATGTTCGGCTGGCTGTGGATGCGGGTGCAAAAATCATCGGCGGCTGTTGCGGCACATCATTCCTGCATCTGGCCGCGATGCGCCAGGCGCTCGACGGTCACAAGCAGCCGAAAGCGCGCCCCACGATTGAAACGATCGTGGAGCGCATAGGCCCGCTTCGCAACAAGGCTGCGAGCGAAACGACAAGCGGCGAGCCTCGCCGCCGCCGTCGCGGCTAATTAAAGCTCGTCTATTTCCTTGCGGGCACGGCGCAGAATTTCCAGCGCCTTGCCTGCCTTGGCCGTATCGAGCGAACCCTCGCGCATCCGCCCGAACAGCGACCATTTTAGCGCGCGCATTTCCTCGCCGAGAGCCACGCCGCTCACGTCTGCCGAAGCCTCATCGATCTGCGCGTTGATCCGCGCCAATTCTTCGGCGTGCTCCGCCAGAAACGCTCTACCCTCATCCGTGATGGAATAGAGCCGCTTGTTGCCTTCCGCATCGGAGCGCACGAGATCGGCCTCTTCCAGCATTTGCAACATCGGGTAGATCGCGCCGGGGCTTGGGCTATATGCTCCCTGGAATTTCGTCTCCAGCGCCTTGATGATGTCGTAGCCGTGGCGCGGCTCTTCCGCGATCAGGCCCAGAACGACCAAGCGCAGCGCGCCGCTGTCGAACATCCGGCGTCCGCGACCGCCAAACGGTCCGTCGCCATGCCGTCCGAACGGACCACCGCGTCCACCACGGCCGCCGAACGGTCCGCCAAATCCGCGCCCGCGACCAGCCATTTTCCAGCCGCCGCACTCATTGTGATGATGATGTTTATGACCAAACATTGCATTTCCTTTCGATATATCTTTCATGCGATATATCTACGCAACGATATATCTTTTGCAAGAGGCACGTGCAAAAAAGATTGGCCGGCGGTTTCCCGCCAGCCAACGAAACTGCAATCGCCTTTATTCAAATCGCGGAACGGTCAGTCGCGATGCTTCTGCGCCAACACTTCCATGCCAAGTCGATATCGCGCGCTGATTCCGTAACGAACCGGCGTAAACCCGCAATGCTTCAACAGTTCATAGAGCCGCACTCTACCGAAACTGTGATAGTGCTCCAGCTCCCCCCAGTAAGGATTGGCTTTTTGGCCATCCAGTATCCGCCACGCAAAGCTATCGATATTGGGCGTGGAAATCAGCAGAATGCCATCCTGGTCAAGAAGCCTGTTCGCCGCCTTCAACGCCTCGGCGGGATAAGGGATGTGCTCCAGAACATCCGCCATGCTGATTACGGAGCACGGCTCGTCCAGTTTCAGTTCGGCAATATCCCCGCAGAACGAGCGCACGCCAAGGTTAGCCAACGCTTGTACATTTTCCTCACGCAGGTCGATTCCTACCGGATCGAATCCATATTCGTGCGCCGTCAGCAAAAGTGCCCCGTCACCAAATCCTACGTCGAGCCAGGTGCCACTGGATGCGTATGGCAGCACCTTATCGACCATCTTGGAGGCGATATATCTCTTGCGCTCGAAATCGTGCCCGATCGTTTGGTGCTCATTCGCTTTTGAGAAAATGAGGTTGCAACATTCGTCCGTGTAATAGCCTTCGGTGAAAATGTGGCCGCAATCATCGCAGCGCAGCCAGTGCAGCGTCGAACTTAGCGCCGGATTGTAGAGCGGGTGGATGCTGCAGTCAGCGAGTACATACAGTTGCGCCGCCCTTGAAGCGCAAAGCGGGCAACCTTCGTATTTTATACGTTCCTGCATCAAAAAATTCCGGAGCAAAAAAGGCCTATATACTCTTATTAAACATTCGAAATATATAAATAAAGAATTGTTTGTTATTTTAAATTGGCCGGCGGTTTCCCGCCGGCCAGCCACCCTGCCCGAAAACTTTGCTTACTGCGCCTTGGAACCGCCCATCGCATCCGCCAGTCGCACCAGCGAAAGGAACTCTGTGCGATAGCCGAATGGATCGTCGCCCCGCGCGCTCGACGCCATCTTCTCGATCTGGTCGAAGCTGAAATTTCTCACTTCGCTGGCATGCCGCAGCTTTTGCCCAAACGCCGCCACAGCCACCGAAAACCGCTGGTCTGTCCCGGCCGCATCAAAGCTCGCCACCTCGTTGGCTTGCGTCACTGGCGTAGTGATAAGCTTCGACACATCGCCATCCGGCTGCTTGTAGCGCAGCTTCACGAACGCGAATTCTCCGTTGCCCACCTCGCTATCCGCCTCCGCCTTGCCATAGCGCAGCGCATCCACCTGCTCGGCCGGGCTGCCCTTCGGCGTAATCTCATAGATCGCCGTCACCGCGTGGCCGGAACCGATTTCGCCCGCATCCACCGCGTCATTGTTGAAATCCTCGCGAGCCAATGCGCGTGTCTCATAGCCGATGAGCCTGTATTCCGAGACTGTGTTCGGATTGAACTCCACCTGAATTTTCACGTCCTTGGCGATAGGGAAAAGCGTCGATGACGCATCTTCCACCAGCACCTTCTCGGCCTCCTGCAAGGTGTCGATATAGGCGGCAGTACCGTTGCCGTTCTGCGCCAGCGCCTGCATCATCTGGTCGTTCAAATTGCCGCGCCCGAAACCAAGGACCGAGAGGAAAACACCGCTGTCGCGCTTTTCCTCAACCAGCCGCGTCAGGCTGCCGTCATCCGTCTGGCCAACGTTGAAGTCACCATCTGTCGCCAGCATTATGCGGTTGACGCCACCCTTGACGAACGAGCTTTGCGCGAGCCGATAGGCTTCGCGGATGCCTGCCTCGCCCGCCGTCGAGCCACCCGGCGTCAGCGCCTCCACGGCGTTGAGTATCTTCGCCTTGTCGGAAACTTTGGTCGGCTCCAGCACAGTTCCCGCCTCCCCTGCATAGGTCACGATGGAAACCGTATCGCCGGGCTGCAGTTTGTTGACGAGCATACGCATGGCCGCGCGCAGCAGCGGCAGCTTGTCGGGTTCGTTCATTGAGCCGGAAACGTCGATCAGGAACACCAGATTGGCCTTTGGCTGCTCGACCGGTTTCACGTCATAGCCTTTGATAGCGACGTGCAGCAGCTTGGTGCCATTGTTCCAAGGTGTCGGCATCACCGTCACCGTCGTGTTGAACGGCGTCGCCGCGCTGTCCGGGCCTTTCCAGTCATAGGGGAAATAGTTGATCATTTCCTCGACCCGAACCGTATCGGGCTGCGGCAATTGCCCTTCCTTCAGCGCACGGCGAACATAGGCATAGGAAGCCGTATCTGAATCGATGGAGAACGTCGAAACAGGCGATTCCGCCACCACTTTCAGCGGGTTCGTATCAAAGCTTTGCACCCGGTCGCTGCTGGTTTCTTCTGCGACAACCACATCCTGCAGCGCAGACACCGGCGCGACGGCAGGCTGCTGCGCAACCATCTTGCGTTCGCGCTTGTCCATAACACCGGACGCCTCGGATGCTTGCGCCTGCCTGCGAACTTCTTGCTGCATCTGGCTCATATCATAGGCGGCGGCTACACCTGCATCCGACTCTACCGCTGGCTCTGGCGCTGGCACTGGCACCGGCTCTGGCGCATAGGCGGGTGTCGCCGCCACCGGAGCGCTTTCCAGCGCGATTGGATTTTCCTTCATCAAATAGAAGGCCGTGTATCCGGCCAGCGGCAGCGCCAATATTCCCGCCAGCGCAGATGTCGAAAGTAATTTGCGGTCCATGATCTTGCCCCACAGGTTCAGTATCCGGTGGGTAAGACGCGGTTGGGCAGCTATTCCTTGGGTCTGGTGTTGGACTTTTTCCTGCGCAAACGCGTGCATCGCCGCGGCGACAGCACTTTCCCGCGCAGCCGGGCGCGGAGCCGGAATGTCGAGTTTTGCCAATCGGCCGAGTGTGTGGTCGTCGGTCATCGTCAAACTTCCCCGGCCGCGCGCATCAGCGTCTTCAGCCGTTTCTTCGCCTCGTGGATGTGCCAGGAGACGGTTGCTTCTGAAATTCCCATCACGTCGGCGGCGCGCGCGTGCGAAAGCTCTTCGCCATAGACGAGCAGGACCGCGTCGCGCTGTTTGTCAGAAAGTTGCCGCACCGCCTGCCAAAGCTCGTCTGCGGGGTCATGCGTTTCCGCTGGTTCCACGGAAGCGGCGCTCAGAGCGTGAGCCCGGTAGGCATCGTTGCGCATCTCTTCCCGCACAGATCTGCGCCGCAGATCGCGAGCCGCATTAAGCGTCATTGAATAAAGCCAGGTCGTGAATGCAGATCCTCCACGATAACTTTCAATCGCGCGTGCCAGCCGCACACAAACGTCCTGCGCAACATCTTCTGCATCGGCCTGCCGCCCGCACCAGCGAAAAGCCACCCGATAAATAAAGTCGTAATAGCGCCCGACCAATTGGCCAAAAGCGGCGCTATCCCCTTGCCGGGCAAGACTTATCAGCTCTGCGTCCCCAGTTTTCACGCGATGCGCAATCCCGTTTCTTCACTCGCTTTGACGTGAAAGAATGGCCAATCCTTGGGTGAAAAACAGAAAATATTTCGCACACGAAAGAGGCCGCAAAATATTAACGATCCGGTAACAAATTGTGTTTTGCCACATCTCGGCCACATTTCACCCGGATTAAAACTCTCCGGTCTGGTCGGGCCACCACGCGTATCTTTTTTGTTCTTGTAGGACGCGATGCAGTTTCGATTCAGTACATATGTCGGCAACAAGTCCGGCAAGGCGCTCGTGTCGTGAGCGACGCAAAAACCACCCTTCTGGTGCTCGGTGCCGGTTGCGCTGCGATGGTAGGCATTGCTGCGGCTGTCGTTTCCGCAGGCTCCTTCTTCTCGGATTTGCCAACCACAAGCGCACAAGCGGCGGTTTTTCAGTTGCCCGCGCACAAGGTCAAGACTGTAGCCATCTCCGAAGAGCCCGCCGATAAGGGTGCCGCAGTCACACAGCAGACAGACCGCGCACCCACGGCATCGGTTAAGGCCTCGCCTCAAGAGAGCGCCGCGCTGCACGGCGCAAATCCACGCTGGGCGCGCGAAGCCGCCGTAAATACGGACGCTTCGGCCCAAAAGCGCGCGCTGCTTGCAGCATATGCTGATGATGACAGCAATTCCGGCAATCTGGCTCAGGATGCGTCGAGCGCGAACGATCCGTTTGCGATGATCGTAACGCCAGATGAAAATTCTGAGCCCACAGTCGATCTTGCGGCAACGGTGCCTCATGTTCCTCTGGCCGCACCTCGCGCAGAGCGCGCGCGTGAGCCTGTCGATAATGACCCGGCTCCAGCAAAAGCGGCAACGACGGGCCGCGCGCTGACGGGCAACACCGCGCTTAACGAAGCCGCAAACATGCGCGCCGCGCCACGCAGCGGGTCAAAGGTAATCCTTGTCGTGCCGGATGGCGCGCGCGTTTCCATCGCTCCCGGTTGCGAGCAATGGTGCGAAATTTCGTATAATGGTCAGCGCGGCTTTGTTTATAAAGACTTCATAGGCAGTGGACGGGCCGCGGCAGCATCAAAGCCCCGCGCCAGGACCGACGCGGCGAGCACGGAGCCATTGGATAAGGCCATCTACGGCGATTCCAACTTCATCAGTTCTGGCGGACAGTCCAAGAACTCGTCTGATGATGAGAAAACGGCTGCGGACACCACGACACCGGCGGCAAAAAAACCGGTAGCCGAACCATCCATGCGTTAACGCACAAAAGCGTCCATAAAGAATTGCTGGACTGCGCGCGGATAGCGAAACTTCGTGCCATACGGACAAGCGTTGCGATCCATACATCCGCCCAATCGACAGTCCGCGCCTGCTGGGCTCCTCACGTGCTGCAAACACCGCTGATAGGCAAATCCAGTCGCTTGATGTGCATGAACCGGGCAAGCCTTCAGACAGGGCTTCTCAACACATAGGTCGCAAAGATGCTCGGTGGCTACCTGCCCGTCATCCGGCAATTCGGCATTAAGAAGCAGTGCGCCGCGATACGCGTGCCATAGGCCATATTCGGGATGCATGAGAATTCCGAGGGGCGAAGCGCGTAAACCCTCCGCGCGCATCGCCCATTGCTGAAATGGCAGAAATGGCCGGTCATTTGGCAGCACGGCCCGCGCGCCGATCAGCGCACCGGCAGCGCCAATCACCTCGCGCGACCACTCATCCAGCGGATTTTCTGTTCGCCTCGCCTGCGCTGAGTACCATTGCTGAAAATGCGGCCAGAACCCAGCACCCACATTGCCAACCAGCAAAACCGCCTTTGCCGGCTGGCCTGACGCGCCATGCGGCGCATCATCGTCCATCCCGAAATTGATCCCACCTCGAAGGCTCAGGCCCTGCCGTTCAAGAAATTCGGCAAGCACCTTCATCACTGGCGGAATGCGCTCCGCCAGACGTCCTTGTGAATCAGACCAGCCACTTTAGCCCGGCTGGATTCGGGCTCCTTTCAAGTGAAGGCGTCGGGCATCGACTCTTTCTTCTTGGTGATGAACGCGTTCAGCGCTTCATCGATGCCAGCGTCGAGATGCGGCGCTTCATAGGCTTCCAACCAGCGCCGCGCGAGTTCGTTTGCACGCTGCGGGGCGGTCTTCTGGCCTTCCGCCAGCCATTGCTCATACGAATTGTTGTCAGCAATGGACGAGCGGTAAAACGCTGTCTGGAAATTCGCCTGCGTATGTGTGCAGCCGAGGTAATGGCTCCCCGGCCCTACCTCGCGGATCGCGTCCATCGCCTGCCCGTTCTCGGAAAGATCGACGCCCTCCGCAAACTTCTGCTGCATACCGAGCTGGTCGACATCCATCATGAACTTTTCGTAGCAGGACGCCAGTCCGCCTTCGAGCCAGCCTGCCGAGTGCAGCACGAAGTTTGTACCTGCCAGAATGGTCGAGTTCAGCGTATTCGCGCTTTCATATGCTGCCTGCGCATCCGGCACTTTCGAAGCACAAAGCGAACCGCCGGTACGGAACGGCAGGCCCAGCCTGCGGGCAAGTTGCGCTGCGCCGTAAGACACCAGCGAAGGCTCCGGCGTGCCGAATGTCGGCGCACCCGACTGCATGGAAATCGACGACGCAAATGTGCCGAAAAGCACTGGCGCGCCGGGCCGGATCAGCTGTGTCAGCGCAGCGCCCGCCAGCACTTCAGCCAGCACCTGCGTCAGCGTACCCGTAACTGTCACCGGGCTCATCGCACCCGCCAAAATGAAAGGCGTCACGATGCAGGCTTGGTTGTTGCGCGCATAAACCTTCAGCGCGCCGAGCATCGTTTCGTCAAACACCATCGGCGAATTGGCGTTGATGAGGCTGGTCAGCACGGTGTTGTTCTGCACGAACTCATCACCGAACAGGATCTTGCACATCTCGACCGTGTCTTCCGCGCGCTCCGGCGCAGTCACCGAGCCCATGAACGGCTTGTCGGAATAGCGAATGTGCGAATACACCATATCCAGATGGCGCTTGTTCACCGGCACATCGACTGGCTCGCAAACCGTGCCGCCCGAATGGTGGATCGACGGCGCCATATAGGCCAGCTTCACGAAATTGCGGAAATCCTCGATCGTCGCATAGCGGCGATTGCCTTCCAGATCGCGCACGAATGGTGGGCCATAAACCGGCGCAAACACCGTTCCCTTGCCACCGATCTCCACCGAGCGTTCGGGATTGCGCGCGTGTTGTGTGTAGGTCGACGGCGCGGTCTTGAGCAACGAGCGCGGCAGCCCCTTGGGGAAATGCACGCGCTCGCCCTTGACGTCGGCTCCCGCATCCTTCCAGAGCTTCAGCGCCTCCGCATCGTCGCGAAACTCAATGCCGATTTCTTCCAGCACCGTGTCCGCGTTCTTCTCGATCAGCGCCAGACCTTCCTCGTCCAGCACCTCATAGACCGGGATCTTGCGCTTGATGTAGGTCAGCTGCGTGCCGGGGCCGCTTCCGCCGCGCGCAGCGCGTCGCGCCGCAGCGCCGCCGCCGCGATCTGCCCTGCCTCTACGGCCTCCTGTAGCCGCTTCCGCTTCGACCGGCAGATTGTCGTCCATGATATTGCTCCTCGCCAGGCTGTTCGCGCCGCTTTCCGATTGTTCGGGCCGATTGTTCGGGATCGTAGTCAAGCACGCTAATCGAAACGGCCCGACAGCGCCAAGCCCTATCTCAATATCGACAAGCAAAGCGTGGATTCTTCAGTCGCTTTCCTTTTGCGTTAGGTCGCAAATCGGCTATGGGAAATTAACTTGGGCGCGGTAATTTCGCATCCATCGCAATTGCCCTAAAAAGGGCTGAGCCATTCGCTGCAGGAGCCACTCATGTCGGACGACGAAATTATCCTCTCCGAACTTTCGGACGACGAACTTGTCCAGCAGATGCATGACGACCTGTATGACGGGTTGAAGGAAGAGATCGAGGAAGGCACGCATATCCTGCTCGAGCGCGGCTGGGAGCCCTATAAGGTGCTCACTGAAGCGCTTGTCGAGGGCATGCGCATCGTCGGTGAAGATTTCCGAGACGGCATTCTGTTTGTGCCGGAAGTGCTCCTCTCGGCCAACGCGATGAAGGCCGGCATGGCGATCCTGCGTCCGCTTCTGGCGGCCACTAACGCACCAAAGCAAGGCAAGCTGGTTATTGGCACAGTCAAGGGCGACATTCATGACATCGGCAAGAACCTCGTCGGCATGATGATGGAAGGCGCTGGATTCGATGTTGTCGATCTCGGCATCAACAACCCGGTCGAGAACTATCTCGCCGCGATTGAAGAGCACCAGCCGGACATCATCGGCATGTCTGCGCTGCTCACCACCACGATGCCTTACATGAAGGTGGTTATCGACACGATGAAGGAAAAAGGCATTCGCGACGATTTTGTCGTGCTGGTCGGCGGCGCGCCGCTAAACGAGGAGTTCGGCAAGGCTGTCGGCGCAGATGCCTATTGCCGAGACGCTGCCGTGGCCGTCGAAACCGCCAAGGAATTTATGAAACGCCGCCATAACGTGCGGGCTTAAATGCAAAAGGCCGCGCGAAGCGCGGCCTTTAACTATGCTCAGCCGTAGCCTACTCGATCGTATCCTCAACGGCCTGGCCGGTTTGTTTCACATCCTTGCCGACGCCACGTACGGTGTTGGCGCATGCGGAGGCGAAAAGGGCCACTGTGAGGATTGCAACCGGGGCAAGTCGTGACAGTTTCATGGACGATGTCTCCCTCATTGGATAGGTTCGGCGGTTAGAAAACGCGAAGGGAGCCTGTTGGTTCCAATGACTCGAAAAGCCAAAAAAGAACCTCACGAAAAGCTGCTGGTCATTGCCTGCGGCATGATTGCGCGCGAAGTGCTGGCGGTTAAGTCCCAGCTTGGCCTGGACCATCTGGAACTCACCTGTCTGCCCGCCGAATTTCACTTTTACCCGGACCGCATCGCGCCAGCGATGGACGAAGCCATCGCCAAAGCCAAGGGCGAGGGCTACGACCGAATCTTCGTTGGTTATGCGGATTGCGGAACCGGCGGTGGGCTCGACATTATTTGCCAAAAACATGGCGTGGAGCGCATGGACGGCCCTCATTGCTTCGCGTTCTATCAGGGAACTGCACAATTCATGGCCTCCGGCGAGGCAGACATGCTCGCCTTTTACATGACCGATTTTCTCTGCCGCCAGTTCGATGCCTTCTTCATCCGACCGCTGGGGCTGGATCGGCACCCCGAACTCATTCCTGACTATTTCGGCAATTATGAAAAGCTGATCTATCTGGCGCAAACAGACGATCCTGCGCTGGATGAGGTGGCCGAAGGCGCAGCAAAACTGCTCGGCCTGACCTATGAACGCCGCTCGACGGGCTATGGCGACCTCACCCCTTCCCTCGCCCATCAAGCCGGGATGACCAAATGAAAAAACGCTCCGCTGCTGTTGCCTTTCTCGGTCTGCTCGCCATCTGCGGCAGCGCGTTCGCGACAGGCACCATCCTGTCCACAATCACGCCAGCGGACCAGAAGCGCCTCGACAATTATGAAAAAACGCGGGCTGCCGCCATTGCCGAAGCCAAGGCGGGTGGCGATTCCGGAGAGTTTGCGGGCGTAGAGAAATTGCTCAACGCAAAGCAGCTTGAGTTTTCCGGCATGAAGCTGACCGGAAATTGGCGCTGCCGCGTGGTCAAGCTTGGCGAGAATCTGCCGCTCGTCGTCTATGGCTGGTTCAAGTGCAAAGTCACCGATGACGGCTCGGGCTGGCAGTTGGAAAAGCGCACCGGCTCGCAGCGCACAAAGGGTCGCTTTTTCGATGACGGCCCCACCCGCCTCACCTACCTCGGCGTGGGCTATATCGACGGCGATACGCCCCCGGCATACGGCGCAGGACCAAAGTCGGATCAGGTTGGCTACGCCTTCCGCACCGGAAAGGATAGCTGGCGCATCGAGTTCCCAGAGCCCTATTATGAGTCGAAACTGGACATACTTGAACTGCGGCGGTGAATTGCTTTGATCGGTTTGATTTGCATCAACGCGCTGTTTATGTTTCAGGGCTGAAAGCTGTCATCAAAGATTAAGGCATCCCCCTCACAATCTCGGCGGGTTGCTTCGCTGGAGACTGTGCACGTATGGGGCTATGTGAATGAAGACGTTTGACGACGGGCCGGAAGGCTCTGCGCCGCGACTTCGTCGCTCCCGGCGCCTGTCGGAAGTCTTTGCGCAGCTTGCGCGCGACGCCGAAGGCCCCGTAACGCTTGATCATATTTGCAAATCGCTCGGCGCGCGCGCTTTTGCGCCCATGCTGGTGCTTTTCGCCGGGCTTAACCTCTTGCCATTGCCGCCTGGCTCCTCAGCCGTTCTCGGCCTCCCGCTCATCATCATCGCAGCACAGATGGTATCTGGCAGACGCCGGACATGGCTGCCGGAAATGCTTGGCAAGCGATCGCTCAGCGCCGAGCAATTTCGCAGCATCATGGCATCGCTGGTGCCGCGCCTTGCAAAGATGGAAAAGCTTATCAAGCCGCGTTACTGGCCCTTTTGGCGCAGGCAGGGCGAACGCGTTGTCGGCGGCATCGCGCTGTTCATGGCGATTGTGGTGACGCTGCCGATTCCCGGCGGCAATTGGCTTCCGGCGTTCTGCACTACCCTGCTCGGTCTTTCGCTTCTTGAACGCGACGGCATATTGTTCGCGCTTGGCGGCCTTGTGGGCGTCGTCGCTATGGCCGTTATTGTCGGTATATTCACAGCTGCGGGCTTCGCGGGGCATGCACTTCTTGCGTGGATAATGTAGCGCAAAGTACGCGTCGTTTTTGAATGCGCGCGCGTCGTGCCGCAACAAGCGAGCGATCACTGCTTGCGGCAATGCTTTCAGATAGATCCATGTGAGGCGATATGGCTGATCTTATTGTCGTTTATTGGCGAGACATTCCCGCGCAGGTAATCGTGCGCAAGGGGCGGCAGAATGCAAAGCGGGAATTGCCGCTGCGCTTCACCGAGGCCATCGACATGGCCGCCATGCGTTCCGGCGACAGCGATACGGATGCCTACCTTGCCGAGTGGCGCAAGGCCAACCCCGTAGCCGTTGGCGACGAACTCGAAGCTGAGGCGGACAAGGCCGCTGCGGCGCTGGATGCTGAGTACCCACGCGAGCGCCTCGTTGCGCTTGCCAAGGCAGGCGGCAAGGAAAATGGCTGAGAACAAGACCCAATCGACGACAGCAGCAGGACCGGCCAGCGCTGCAGCTGAATCGCTGCCACCCGTCGCCAAGGCAGGCGAAACGCAGGCAAGTGTGGTCAAGAAAACTGCGCCGAAAACTGACTACAAACCGGCAGACGTTTCGCCTCAGCGGCGCGTCCAGCGCAGCTATACCGTACGGCTATGGTCGATCCGCCATTCGCGCGCACTGGAATGGTTCTACGCGCGCTTTGCCAGTATGTTCCTGAAGCTGCATCCCATTTGGAAGGCAATTGGCTACGGTCGCGTTGAAGCGCCGATCAAATTTGTCGAGCGCAACGTAAAAGGTTTCATGTTCGATTGCCGCATGTGCGGCCAATGCGTGCTTTCCTCCACCGGCATGTCCTGCCCGATGAACTGCCCCAAGCAGTTGCGCAACGGCCCTTGCGGCGGCGTGCGCGCAAACGGCAATTGCGAGGTTGAGCCCAACATGCCCTGTGTATGGGTGAAGGCGTGGGAAGGGTCGCGCAACATGGCGCATGGGGATATGATTTTGAACGTGCAGAAGCCGGTGGATCAGTCGTTGCGCGAAACATCCGCGTGGCTGCGCGTCACGGCCCAGGCCGCCGCTTCGCGGGAACACGGAGCGCAAACGTGATGGCCGTTTCGACCTCGATGGCGCGCATGGCACCCCCACCCCTTACCCCTCATCCTCTTGCCGCCACCTTCTGCCACAAGGGGAGAAGGACGAAAATTGCAGCGTGGGCGTCAATCTCACGCGTCTCGGAGCTTGCCAGAGGTCGCAACCACCTGCCTTCTCCCCTTGTGGCAGAAGGTGCCGGCAGGCGGATGAGGGGTACAAAAACCGCCCTCGCTACCAAACAAATCGGACGCAAAGCGGGAGAGTCTTTTCATGGCTAAGCGGCCCGTACACATCGACGAAAACCCCGAAGGCGTACACCTTCCGCTAGAGCCCCTGCCCGGCCATTCATCGCGTGGTCGGCTTGAGCGCGTTCTGCGTCGCGGGGAGTTTGCCGTCACCACCGAACTCAACCCGCCAGACAGCGCCGACCCGGAAGACGTCTACAACCGCGCCAAGGTGTTTGACGGCTGGGTGGACGGCATCAACGCTGTCGATGCGTCGGGCGCAAACTGCCACATGTCGTCTGTCGGAATTTGCGCGCTGCTCACCCGCATGGGCTATGCGCCAATCATGCAGATTGCCTGCCGCGACAAGAACCGCATCGCAATTCAGGGTGATGTCTTGGGCGGGGCGGCAATGGGTGTCGCAAACATCCTTTGCCTCACTGGCGACGGCGTTCAGGCAGGCGACCAGCCCGGCGCAAAGCCCGTATTCGACCTCGATTCCATCTCGCTGCTCGAAACCATCCGCATCATGCGCGACAATGGAAAATTCCTGTCGGGCCGCAAGCTCACCACACCGCCACAGCTTTTCCTTGGCGCGGCCGTGAACCCCTTTGCGCCGCCCTTTGATTTCCGACCGCTTCACCTCGGCAAGAAGATCGCGGCGGGCGCGCAATTCGTGCAAACGCAATATTGCTTCGACGTACCGATGTTCAAAACCTTCATGCAGAAGGCGCGTGACCTCGGCCATACTGAAAAAGTCTTCGTTCTGTGCGGGGTCGGTCCGCTGGCCTCCGCGAAAACCGCAAAATGGATTCGCTCGAACGTTCCCGGCATCCATATCCCGGATGCGATCATCAAGCGGTTGGAAGGTGCTGAAGATCAGAAGAAAGAAGGCAAGCGCATCTGCATCGACATCATCAACGAGGTGAAGGAAATTGCAGGCGTTTCCGGCGTCCATGTCATGGCGTATCGGCAGGAGGAATATGTCGCCGAGATCGTCGATGAATCAGGCGTGCTCAAAGGCCGGCGTCCGTGGCAGCGCGAAGCGCGGCAGGACGACCGCATGGTTGCCGAACGGCTCGACGAAATTTTGCAGAAAAACAAGATCGAAACACAAGTCGATCTGGTGAAGACGGCGCACTGACCGTGCGCGCTCTTGAACAAGAACAAATAACGATATAAAGAAGTCTTTATATCAGAGGAGAGCTTTATGACCCGCACGATCGTTGCGTCTGCAACCCGCGAAATCGTTATCGGCTTCGATCAACCCTTTTGCGTGATCGGCGAGAGGATCAACCCGACCGGCCGCAAGAAGCTCGCTGCGGAAATGCAGGCAGGCAACTTCGAGACTGTCATCAAGGACGCGCTCGAACAGGCTGCAGCTGGCGCAACCATGCTCGACGTGAATGCGGGCGTAACGGCAGTTGACCCGAACGCGACAGAACCGGCGCTGCTCGTTCAAACAATTGAAATCGTGCAGAATTTGGTGGACCTCCCCATCTCCATCGACTCGTCCGTCACCGCCGCCATCGAGGCTGGCCTGAAGGTGGCGAAGGGCCGCCCGCTGGTAAACTCCGTCACCGGCGAGGAAGAAAAGCTCGAAGCCATTCTGCCATTGGTCAAGAAATACAACGTTCCGGTCGTCGCGATCTCGAACGACGAAACCGGCATTTCCATGGACCCGGATGTGCGTTTTGCGGTCGCCAAGAAGATCGTCGAACGCGCCATGGATCACGGCATCAAGCCGGAAGACGTCGTAGTCGATCCGCTCGTCATGCCGATCGGCGCACTTGGCGATGCTGGCCGTCAGGTGTTTGCGCTGCTGCGCCGCCTGCGCGAAGAATTGAAGGTCAATACAACCTGCGGCCTTTCGAACATTTCGTTCGGCCTGCCGCACCGTCACGGCATCAACGGTGCATTCATCCCGATGGTCATCGGCGCGGGCATGACGTCGGCCATCATGAATCCTTGCCGTCCGCAGGAAATGGAAGCTGTTCGCGGCGCAAACGTGCTCAACGGCACGGACAAGGACTGCATGAACTGGATCCGCACCTACAAGGACTACAAGCCCGGTGAACACGCCGCTCCTGCTCCGGTTCCGGTCACTGCTCCGGGCGACGCTGGCGCAGCCGGTGGCCGCCGCCGTGGCGGACGTGAAGCCCGCAGAGCGCAGGGATAATAGCAGCCATGCCGGACCCGCTCATTCGCCAGCCGGCACCTTCTCCCTCAAGGGGAGAAGGAAGACTTCCGCAATGTCCCACGCAATTTGCAGCGTTGGCGATTGAAACCAACGCTCGCAATATCGGCCTTCTCTCCGTGCGGGAGAAGGTGCCGGCAGGCGGATGAGGGGTATTCATCATGAACGCACCTATAAATAGCGACGATCCTCTCGTTCTCTTCATGCCATCGGGCAAGCGCGGGCGCTTTCCTCTAGGCACGCCGATACTCGACGCGGCCCGCTCACTGGGCGTTTATGTGGAGTCGGTCTGCGGCGGACGCGCGACATGCGGGCGCTGTCAGATCGAGGTGCAGGAAGGCAATTTCGCCAAGCACAAGATCGTTTCCTCGCTCGATCACATTTCGCCGAAAGGGCCAAAGGAAGAGCGCTACGAGAAAATTCGCGGCCTGCCGGACGGTCGCCGCCTCTCCTGCTCCGCCACGGTTCAGGGCGATCTTGTCATCGATGTTCCGCAAGATACGGTCATCAACGCGCAGGTGGTGCGCAAGGCAGCGACCGACCGCGTTATCGAGCGAAATTCGCCGGTTCAGCTTTGCTATGTCGAGGTCGATGAACCCGACATGCACAAGCCGCTTGGCGATCTGGACCGCCTCAAGCTCGTTCTTGAAAAGGATTGGGGCTGGAAGGATTTGCTGGTTGCGCCGCATATCATTCCGCAAGTTCAATCCATTCTGCGCAAGGGCAACTGGGGCGTAACCGCTGCAATCCATCGCGATATGGAATCTGCGCGGCCCTTCATTATCGGCCTGTTTCCGGGTCTGAAGAACGAAGCCTACGGCATCGCCTGCGACATCGGCTCGACGACCATCGCAATGCACCTCGTATCGCTGCTATCGGGCCGAATTGCCGCCTCTTCCGGTACGTCAAACCCGCAGATTCGCTTCGGCGAAGACCTGATGAGCCGGGTGTCATATGTGATGATGAACCCGGACGGACGCGAGGCCATGACCAAGGCCGTTCGCGAGGCGGTAAACACGCTGATCGGCAAGGTTTGCGAAGAAGGCAATGTGGATCGAAACGACATTTTCGACTGCGTTTTTGTTGCCAATCCAATCATGCACCACCTGTTCCTGGGCATCGACCCAACGGAACTCGGGCAAGCTCCATTCGCACTGGCGGTATCGGGCGCGCTGCAATATTGGGCGCATGAAATCGATATCGAAGTGAACCGCGGCGCACGGCTTTACACTCTACCTTGCATCGCCGGCCATGTGGGCGCAGATGCGGCAGGCGCGACCCTTTCCGAAGGCCCGTACCGTCAAGACAAGATGATGCTTCTGGTTGATGTCGGCACCAATGCGGAAATCGTATTAGGCAATAAAAACAGGGTTGTAGCAGCATCTTCTCCGACCGGACCGGCTTTTGAAGGTGCCGAAATTTCGTCTGGTCAACGCGCCGCGCCGGGAGCCATCGAGCGGGTGCGTATCGACCCGATAACACTTGAGCCGCGATACCGGATCATCGGCGTTGACAAGTGGTCCGATGAGGAAGGTTTCGAGGACGAATCCTGGAAAACCGGCGTTACCGGTATCTGCGGTTCGGCCATCATCGAGGTGGTCGCGGAGATGTATCTGTCAGGCATCATCTCCGAAGACGGCGTTGTCGATGGATCGCTTGCCGAACGCAGCACGCGCATCATTCCAAACGGCAGAACCTTTTCTTACTTGCTCCGGGAAGGACGCGAGGGCGAGCCGCGCATCACCGTTACGCAAAACGACATTCGCGCCATCCAGCTTGCCAAGGCAGCGCTTTATGCCGGCGTCAAACTTCTGATGGAAAAACAAGGCATTGACCACGTCGACACGATCCGTTTCGCGGGTGCTTTCGGCTCCTTCATCGATCCCAAATATGCGATGGTTCTGGGCCTGATCCCGGATTGCGATCTATCCGAAGTCAAGGCGGTCGGCAACGCCGCCGGAACCGGCGCGTTGATGGCGCTTCTCAATCGCGGATACCGCCGTGAGATCGAAAAAGAAGTGTCGAAAATCGAGAAGATCGAGACAGCGCTGGAACCCAATTTCCAGCAATTATTCATCGACGCAATGGCGCTGCCGAACAAGGTCGATCCGTTCCCCAAACTGTCGGAACAGGTGACGCTGCCGCCCCGAAAAGTGCTCGAAGGAAATGGCGATTCGGGCGACGGATCACCCCGCCGAAGGTCACGCGAAGAGCGCGCAGCACGCCGAAACCGCTGATAAACCCCCGCATTCTGCGCGCAAAATGAACTGTTTCGGCAAAAATACGCCCGTATAATTGCCGAAACCGCGCGCAAAATTGCATTTATGTACGCGCATTAATCATGACATCGTGAATTTTCATAGCTCACCTGCAAATTTGGCAGGCGATCCAACCTTGTCGCCCATCGTCACAATTGATATATCAACCGCGTGATAATTCGACGCTTGAGGCAGTCATGTGCTTCGCGTTTTTGAAGGTAAAACCAAAATGAACATGTCCAAAGCACTGGCGTGGATCGCCAGCGGTCATCTCAAATCGCGTGCTGACCGCCGTACCGCAAACATCATCAATTCGCTGCCTGAAGAAATCCAGAAGGACATCGGTTGGCGCTGGACGTCAAACCGTCGCGAAAAGGGCGGCAAAGCTGATCTGAAGTTCGAAATCATCTGATTTGACGATCTGAACTTTCGTCATCCTCGGGACAAGCCCGAGAACTACGGCTGGCGGTGGCTTCGAACGGTTGGAAGTGCCGGACGGATGCCGATCGAAGGCATCAGAATTTGCCCGTTTCGCGGAATGCCTCGAATGCCGCGCGGATGTGATCCGCGGCGGCTTTGACCGGCGCCGCAGCATCCTGCCCAACCAACATGGCCAGCGAATATTGCCCAATGGATGGCATACCGTCCTTCGGTCCGAGCTCGACCATTTCGTCGGTAATGAACGACTTCGGCAAAGGCGCGACGGCAAGATCCGACATGATCGCGGCGCGCTGTCCGGCGGTGTGGGCGCTCATATAGGCAACGCGGAAATTGCGACCGTCACGGGCCAGCGCCTCCATGGCACCGGCACGCCAGGCGCACCCCTCCTCCCAGACAGACACAGGCAGCGGTTCGCGCAAATGCGCAGAACCACCGCGCGCTCCGGCCCAGACGAATGGCTCGGTCAACAGCGTTTCCGCACCATGCGAAGCGCCGGTCGAATTGGTCAGCAGGGTAATGTCCAGCGCACGGTCATCCATGCGGCGGCGCAGGTTCACGCTCTGATCAATGACGACATCAACGGCGATTGACGGATGGGTCTGTGCAAAACGGCGCAGAACATGGGGCAAAACGCGCTCGCCGAAATCATCCGGCGCACCAAGACGCACCACGCCGACAATATCCGGCACGACGAATTTGGAAACGGCCTCACGATTGATCGCCAGCAAACGACGGGCATAGCCTAGCAGGATTTCGCCATCCGTCGTGAGCGAAACGGAGCGGGCATCACGCGCGAAAACGGCGCGACCAAGAATGTCCTCAAGCTTCTTTATCTGCATGGAAACTGCAGAGGGAGTGCGAAAAACGGCATTGGCCGCCGAGGTGAAACTGCCCGTTTCCGCAATGGCGACGAAGGTGCGCAACACGTCCAAATCGAGCAACGGCAAGGGGTGATTCAGCGGCGCATTCATTTTCCGGCCTCATTCAATTTTTCTGACAGAACAGATCATTTCATTTCGTTTGATTGAACACAAATCGTGCGCGATAGTCAAGCCATCAGAAACGCCCGGCAGGTTGCCGGACCACAAAAAGGAGCAAGTTATGGGTATTCTTTCAGCTTTCAGCTATATCGCCAAAGAATATAGCCGGACACGCACCCGGTATCAGACTGAGCGGCTTTTGCACGCCCTGCCCTTTGAGGTGCAGAAGGACATTGGTTGGCCTCAGCCGGAAGATACACGCCGCACCGTCCACACCAAAACGGCGCACTGAGACACCAAAATGTGCTGCCAATTTGTAGATCGGCCCGCTGGCCAGCCCAGCGGGCTTTTTCTTTGCCTGAATGCTATGCGGGCCTTGCATGCCGCATATGCGGCATTCGCATGGGTGGTAAAACGCAGGCTAACGGTTTGTTAATCAACGAGATATTCGTGGTGAAAAGAGCCGTATCTCATACGCAATGTCGATTCTGCGACAAGCCATTTCGCTTTTATATATAGCAGCCGGTTTCAAGCGCTCCTATATCAGCGTGAACAAGAACCGAGCTGCCCCACTCCGGCAAAAACGCGAAGGCACCCGTGTCCCCTTGGATAAAACGGAGATGTGCCATGACGCTTTTTACCCGCCTGTTCAAAACCCGCAACTCAGCGAACCTTTCGACGCTTCGTGAGCGCGACCGCTTTGCCAAGACGATGCCGGGCCAGACGGGTGCCGTAGTAGCAAACCGGCTTGGAATGCTCGTCGGCTGATCTGCCTCATCAATTCAGATAGCGTAGCCGCCAGCGCCCAGCGTTGGCGGCCTTTCGCATTTGATGTTTGCGCAGACGGCATTGACAAGGCCCAAATATGGTGTCGCATATAGAAAAGCCACGCAGTCGCAAATGCGAATCGCGCAGCCGGATGGTGCCATGAACATCGTGAAGAATCAGATCAAACGGTCGCTTGTCTTCTTTCTCGTGCCCGAATTTACGATGGTCGCATTTGCGACGGCGCTGGAGCCGCTGCGCATCGCAAATCGCATGCTTGGCTATGAGGCCTATCGCTGGCGCCTCGCCAGCCTCGACGGTAAGTCTGTTCCGGCCTCGAATGGTGTGTTGTGCGCTGCCGATACCTCGCTTGAGGAAGAGCGCAAGAAGATGGCCGGCGCAGATCGCCCCTCGATGGTCATCGTCTGCAGCGGCTATAATGTCGAGAAATTCCAGAACAAATCGGCGCTCGCATGGCTGCGCGAAGAATATAATCGCGGCGTGAGTATTGGCGGCCTTTGCACCGGTGCGCATGTGCTGGCCGCCGCCGGACTCTTGGCCAACAAGCGCTGCGCGATCCATTGGGAAAACCTGCCGGGATTTGCGGAATCATTCCCGAAAGCAAATGTTTTTGCCGATTTGTTCGAGGTCGATCAGAACATTTACACCTGCGCGGGCGGCACAGCGGCGCTCGACATGATGCTGAAGCTGATCGGTGACGATTTCGACGATAACCTCGTCAACCGCGTGTGCGAGCAGATGCTGACCGACCGGGTGCGCAACCCCACCGACCGCCAGCGGCTACCGCTGCGGGCGCGGCTCGGCGTGCAGAACTCCAAGGTGCTGACCATCATTGAATTGATGGAGGCGAATTTGTCCGAACCGCTTTCGCTGATTGAGATTGCGGACCATGTGGGACTGTCGCGACGGCAGATCGAACGGCTGTTTCGCACGGAAATGGGACGTTCTCCGGCGCGGTACTATCTGGAAATCCGGCTGGATAGAGCACGGCATCTGCTGATCCAGTCATCCATGCCGGTGGTCGAAGTGGCCGTCGCGTGTGGGTTTGTCTCAGCGTCGCATTTTTCCAAATGCTATCGGGAATTGTATGCCCGCTCCCCGCAACAGGAACGCGCTGACAGGAAGCAGCTAGCTGCCGCTTGATGTAGGGGTGCCTCTTCCTTCGCCCCGTTTACGGTGGGAAGGTGGCCGAAAGGGCCGGATAAGGGGTTGAAAAGCCTACTTCTTCGGCTCGAATCTCAAAATGCCGACAATTCCTTCAGAATCTGATCTAGGATAATCGGTCGGGTGGCGGATGCCTTCTGTAACCGGCACGGCTTCGAAATCGAACGGGCTCACATCCTCAAGGCAAGCGGCGTTGATGCCGAATTCGTTCGGATTCGAGCGGCGCTGATGGTGGGTATAGATGCCACAGATGGAGCAGAAATAGTGCTTCGCGACATGCGTATTGAATTGATAGAGCGTGAGCTTGTCGGCACCCCGATACACTTCCAGGTCGCCGACACGCGCGCTGACAGCCACCGCGCCGCGCATTCGGCAAAGCGAGCAGTTGCACCGCCGCGCCCAGCCAAGCCCTTCGCTCAAGCGCACGCGAAACCTCACCGCCCTGCAATGGCAGGCACCCTCGAGTTCGATCGGATCATCTGAAATAACGGGCTTCATGCGATGCGGCTCTCTTTGGACTCAGCGACTGTCCCACATCCATGAGCGGTTGCGCCAGATTTTCTCGCCGATCAGGCAATCATACGGCGTTTCGGCCTGCGCATAGATGATCGGAGGTCGGGAACTAGGCGCAGCCGCCAATTCCAGCACAAGCTTGCGCCGGATCGCCTCCGGAAATTGCTCCCAATCATTGACCGGAACCACGAACGACCCGGGCCCGCCGATGACGCAATTTGAGTAATAAGCATCAAGGTCGGGCACATCGTAAGCGCTGGAATAGCCGCCATTCGTCATGAGCGGCAGGCCGTTGATGATGATCCCCTGCTCAATCAACTGGTCGCGAATTTCCGTGACCGGAGTGCCCTGATTGTTTGGACCGTCGCCAGAAATATCGATGACGCGCTTGGCGCTTTTGAACGGGCTTTCGGCGAGCAAATCCGCACCAAACTCAAGCGCGCTGGATATTGACGTGCGACGCGCACTTGCAGGCGGATTGGCCGTGAGGCGCGAGACGACGCGCTCCGCATCTGAGCGGGTGGCAATGATCGTCCACGGCACGACGATCTGATGCGACGTATTTCCGGCCCACTCGAAATAGGTGACGGCAATGCGCCCATAGGCACCGCCGGCAATGGCGTCCAGCACGGCTTTGTCCAGCAGCGCAGCAGCGTATCCGTCCCGCTGGATTCCAAGCTCAGCAGGCGACATGGAAAGCGAAACGTCCACAGCCAGAACAAGCTCGATATCGACAGGCTCAGCCGCTGACGCTCCCGCACCTGCCGTCGCCAAAGCAGCGATGACGAGAGCAGTCCTCACGATATGAGGCGTTCCGCGCATCCACCAAGGATTAAGAAAATCCCGGGCGATGGCAATGGGCCCCTCGTCCGGGATTTTTTCCGCACATTCAACTTTTTGAGAGACGCGATCAGCTTCGCGGCTTGAGATTCTCCGGGTCGTAGATGGATTTGTAACCAACCGCGACGATCTCGACCGGGAAGCGCTCGTCGAAATATTCGACGGTGAGCTTGCGGCCCTCCTGCGCATATTCGCGCGGAATATAGGCCAGCGCGATGTTCTTGCCGACGGTCGGACCATAGGCGGCGGAGGTGGTGAAGGACAGACGACCAAGCTCGTCCACCAGCGTCTCGCCGGTTGCCGGATCCATGACCGGCATGGAGCCGACCGGATACCGCGCGACGCCCCTGGAATCGACGTTCTCCGTCATGATCAGCGTGCAGAGCATGGCCGGCTGGCTTTCACGCGCGCGATATTCAGTGTGTTTCGCCTTGCCGCGGAAATCTGCTTCCTTGACCTTCGGGCGGGCCAGATCGGCCTCCAGAAGATTGTACTCGGTCAACAGGTCGGCGTTCTGGAGGCGCAAGCTTTTTTCCATACGGCGGCTGTTGGCATAAGTCTCGACGCCAAACGGCATGACACCAGTAGAGCGCAGCGCGTCCCAGACGGCGAGGCCGTCCTCATAGCGCATGTGAAGCTCCCAACCCTGCTCGCCAACATAGGAAATGCGGAAGGCAGTGACGTCCTTGCCGCCAATGCGGATCGGCTTGATGGCCGCGAAGGGGAAGTTTTCCGGTGCGAGGCCATCGGGGTTTTCGACCACTTTTTGCAGCGTGGCGCGGGCATTCGGTCCCCAAATGCCGATTGTGACGAATTTCTCGGTGACGTCCGTAATGGTGACGTCAAAGCCTTTATCCTGAGCCACGCGGCGCAGATAATGGTAGTCGCGCGGACCGGCGTCGGCCCCGTCCACCACGCGGCAACGGTCGGCCATGCGGATGACGGTGAGGTCGGCGCGCACCATGCCTTCGTCATCAAGGAAGTGCGTGTAAATACCCTTGCCGATATTCGCATCGCCGCCGATTTTCGCCGCGCAAACCCATTCCATGAGCTCGACGTGATCCGGGCCTTCAACATCGAACATGGCGAAGTGCGACAGGTTCACGATGCCGCAATCCTCGCTCATGGCGAGGTGTTCGGCGTTTGACACGCGCCAGAAATGGCGATTGTCCCATTCGTTTTCGCGCACCGGTACGCGGTTGCCGTATTTCTCCAGCAAATGCTCGTTTGCGGCGTAGCCGTGGGCGCGCTCCCAGCCGCCAAGCTCCATGAAGTAGCCACCGAGCTCTTTTTCGCGCTCGTAGAATGGCGAACGGCGAATGTTGCGGCCCGTCGCATATGGCTCGCGCGGGTGAACGGCGGGGTTGTAGATTTTGCAGGCGGCCTCACCGCAGCGGCCTTCGATGAGTTTCTCGTCGAACTGGTGCGGATAGAAGCGTGAATAATCGATGCGGGCGTGATCGATGGCAGTGCGGCCATCGGTCATCCAGTCCGCAACCAGCTTGCCGAAGCCGGGGCCATCCTTGACCCAGATCGCGACACAGTACCAAAGCCCCCTAACCTTCTGGCTCTCGCCCACCGACGGGCCGCCATCGGAGGTGACTTGCAGCAGGCCATTGAAGGAATGGCTCTCATTGTAGCCGAGTTCACCGAGGATCGGGGTTAGCTCGATGGCACGCTCAAGCGGTTCGAGAATTTGCTCCATGTCGAGGTCGCGCTGCGAGGGCGACAGACGCGCCTGATCCTTCTCAAGCAGGTCGCGCGGGTGGCAGAGGCGCGGATTGGTTTCCTCGTAATAACCCCACTCGATCTGGCCGCCCTCGGTGGTTTTCGGATCGCCAGTGTCGCGCATATAGGCGGAGTTGCCCTGATCGCGCATTAACGGCCAGCCGATTTCCTTACCGGTTCCGGCGAACTCGGTGTACGGGCCGAAAAAGGTCAACGGGTGATCGACCGGCATGATGGGCAGGTCTTCGCCTGCCATCTCGGCAATGAGACGACCCCAGATGCCGGCGCAGACGACAACGTAATCGGCATGGATCGTGCCACGGCTGGTGACGACACCCTTGATGCGGCCATTCTCGATGATGAGCGATTTCGCAGGTGTGTTGGCGAACGCCTTCAGCTTACCGGTGGCTTCGGCCTTATCGACCAGCTTGCCCGCGACGGTCTGCGAGCGCGGCACGACCAGACCGGCGTCAGGGTCCCATAGACCGCCCTGCACCATGTGCGCTTCGATGAGCGGGAATTTTTCCTTGATGCCGGCAGGGTCGATGAGGCGGGCGCGGGTACCGAACGCCTTTGCCGACGCGACCTTGCGCTTGATCTCGTCCATGCGGCCATCATCGCCGACGCGCGCAACCTCAAGACCGCCGATACGGGCGTAGTGGCCCATTTTTTCGTAGAAATCGATGGAATAAAGCGTGGTCCAGCACGACAGAAAATCATGGCTGGTGGTGTAGCAGAAGTCCGAAGCGTGTGCGGTCGAGCCAATGTCCGTGGGTATGCCGGACTTGTCGATGCCGACAATATCGTCCCAGCCGCGCTCGATCAGGTGGTGGGCGATCGATGCGCCAACGATACCACCCAGGCCGATGATGACGACCTTTGCCTTACTGGGAAACTCTGCCATTGCCCGCGACTCCAAAGTATTGTTCGCGGGAGACTATATTGTGGCAGCGCCGATGCAATGCAGCCTGTTTGCGACATCGCAGAAATGCGCCGCGACTTGGCAGAAATATACGGCGAGGTTAGCGCAGCCAAACACCCCTCATCGGCCTGCCGGCATCCTCTCCCTGTTTATGGGGAAAGGGTGAGAGTGAGGGGCAGCGCGAACATTGCCGCGCTAGCACTATGATGAATCGATTTTACTTGATCTTCGCGGCGCCGCCGGAGATTTCGACGGTTTCGCCGCCGGTCAATGCCTCGCGGTCGCCATTGGGCAGGGTCACGAAGCAGCCGCTTGGGCAGAAATCGACCGTCTCGCCGGGGCCGATGTCGATCTGCTGGCGGTTGCCGCCTTCGGTCACAACGATCGTCCGGGTCTCACTGTCGAGATTGACCGCGCTCGCAGCCATTGCAGAACCGCCCGTCAGGGCCATCGCCAGCGTGAAGGCAATTGACTTCATCATGTCCAGTACCGGTATTTCACCGCCTCTATTGCATCCCCAAGGGCCAAAATAACCCCCTGGATGTGAATGCTATAGGACAATGAGCCTGAACGGCAACTGAACGATGGATTCAGATTGCGCTAATGCACATTTATGCGGGATCGGGCTTGCGCCTGCGCGGCTTGCGCTTCTCTTCCACCAACTCATCGGCGCGCTTGGCTATGCGCTCGACAAATTGCGCCTCGGCCTTGTCGTCATCGAGGCTCCAGCTTGCCGAAGGCGGCGCTGACGTCGGGCGCGGCGTGTGTGCAATTTCGATGCCCTCGCGCAAGAACGCTCTTACGATTCCAAAGCGCAGTTCGTTCTGCACGGAGGACCCATTGCTGATATCGGCGAGGAAAACCCTGATCTCGAAGTTCATCGCGGTTTCGGAGAAGCCAGTGAACAGCACGAACGGTTCGGGATTTTTGAGGATGAGTTGGCTGCCACGCGCAAGCTCCAGCAGCACGCGATACACATGTTCAGGATCGGTGCCGTGAATCACGCCGACCGGCACTTCAATTCGGCCAAGGCGGTTGCGGTGGGTCCAGTTGCCGACCGCGTTGTTGATGAGTTGCGAGTTCGGCAGCATGACAGTCTGTCGCTGGAACGTCTCGATTTCGGTAGCGCGCACGCTGATCTTGCGAACCGTGCCGGACACATCACCAGCCACAACCCAGTCGCCCACCTTGAAGGGGCGCTCGACCAGCAGGATCAAGCCGGACACGAAATTCGACACGATGTTCTGGAGGCCAAAACCGATACCGAGCGAAAGGCCGCCAGCGATGAGCGCGAAACTGGAAAGATTGAGCCCGGCTGCCGAAATGCCGATGAGTGTCGCAATCGCCATGCCCGCATAGCCGACGACGGTGCGGATGGAATTGCGCACGCCAATATCGACGCGACCGCGCGCCATCACGGTTCCGTCGATCCACGACTGGAACCAGCGCGTTACCGAATAGCCTATGCCGAAAACGATAATGCCAGTGAGAATAGCCAGCGGCGAAAAGGTGAAGGTTCCGATCTGGAAGCCCGCGCCGAGGCGGCGCATCCAGACCGCCATATCGCCCGCCTGAAAGCCCCACTGGAAGAGGATGACCGGCAGGAAGGCGAACACGATCAGCAGATTGATGAGAACGCTCGCCAACACGCCGAGCTGATCCAGCTTTGAATCCTCGGTGTCGTAGGTCTGCTTGATCCATCGGCCTGCAGACGTACTGCCGAATGCACCCTCATCCGAAATGGCGCGCGACGCGAGCAGGCCGATATAGGCGGTGGCGACCCAAGCGCCGGTGACGACGACTTGGCGCGATACGAATTGCGCAAGGCTGATATAGCCGGTGAGAGCAGACAGAATGGTCGCCGTGCCGAGCACATAGACCGTTGCGCGGAACCAGCTTGGCCAAGGCCGAGCCACGCCATCCTCACTCGCAAACGGCTTCACGGAGCCAACCGCCATCAGCAGCGCGCCAACGAGCAACGCCGCGAACAGCCCTTTCAGGATCGTGACCGAGAGCGGTGAGCCCAGGCTTTCGGTTACGATGCCCGTGAAGCGATCCAGGCCCACGACCAACGCCGCAGCAGTCGTCAGCCAGATGAGCACGCGCGCAGGCTGCGCCTCAATCTTGACGAGACGCCAGTTCGGCGCGTCCGGCGAAAGGATTGCGTTGGAGAGCCGGTTCACGAAGAAACAGGTGAAGAAAATTTGCAGCAGGCCGATGAAATAGTCGGAAATATCGCCGCGCAACACGTTGTAGGACTGGTAGAGCGCGACCGTCAGCGTGAGGAACAGCAACAGCGCGATGGACGGCATGAGCGTGGACCAGAACGCTGCCGACAATCGGCTGAGATAATCGGGATCGGCAGTTGGGTCTTTGCGCAGCAGACGCGCGATTACGCGCCGCCCGACAACATAGAAAATAACGCCGACCAGAGAGGCGAAGAAGGTGGCGACAAGTGCCGCTTGCAGCTTGAACCGCACAACAAAGCGGAACCACGCGGAGATGTTGCGCGACAGCATGGATACCTGGTCGCCAACGGCCTCACCCACATCAGGGCCAATTGCGGAGCGCAATTGATAACGCTTCATCAGCGTATTCGCGAACAGGTCGCGCCGGATGACGGCGATCTTGTTCACCAACCCGTTGACGCGGACGAGCAGGTCTTCTGCCTGCCCTATCACCTGATTGATCTGCGACTTCTCTTTGCTGAGCGCCGCGCGCTGCGTCGCCTTTTCGTCCGTCTCGGCCGGTGCGCCGTCTTTCGGGGCTGGACCAAGGGCTTCGAGCTTTGCGTTGATGTCGGTGAGTGTTGGCCGGAATGCCACGCCGCTTTTCAGAACATCGGCCTGCAAATCTTCCAGCGCCAGCCGAATTTCCACCAGCCGCACGTCGTCTTCGGAATTGGTGTTGATGTCTTTTTCGAGACGATCCGCCTGGGTCGACAGTCGCTCAATCGCTGCCTGCTGCTCGGCAGCTATGCCGGAGAGAGGTTGGCGATCTTGCGGGTCTTGCGCGAATGCACCGCCCGCCAGGAGGCAGACAAGGACAAAGCTTAAGGCAATTAGTTTGCGAACAAGGCTCATATGGAATTTGCAGCGATTCGTTGGACGCCCCAGCGATATTCGGAGCTTAACCGATATGGATTGCGAAATGCAGCCCTTGGCGGTCAATATTGGCCGCATGATGTCGAGAGCGGGCAATTACCCCTCTTCCACTTGGCGGAGCATTCCTCGTTCCACAAGGGAAAAGTACCCCATGAGGGGTAAAGGACGTCACTCAGCCACGTCCACCACCTCACCCAGGTGCTCGGATGACAGTTGTGTGAAAACCGCTGCGTCGCTATTCATTCGTCCCATGCGTCGGTGCATTGAAAAGCGATGACGTTTTATTATTCGTCGGAAATATGCCGCAGGGATAGCTTCCGACGATCATGGTTCGGGAGTCGGTGCCAGCATGGCGGAATATTCAGCGCTGTCGATTATACGGAACGCGCTTTCCGGCAATACGAACTGGAAGCCAGCCTGGCGAAAGCCCGATCCGAAACCGAGCTACGATGTGATCATCATTGGCGGTGGCGGGCATGGGCTTTCGACCGCGTATTATCTCGCCAAAGAACATGGCATTCGCAACGTGGCCGTGCTCGAACGCGGCTATCTCGGCTCCGGCAATGTGGGTCGTAACACGACGGCCGTGCGCTCGAACTATCTGCTGCCGCAGAACATTCGCTTCTACGAACATTCGATGAAGATGTGGGAGCGGCTTTCGCACGACCTGAACTACAATGTGATGTTTTCGCAGCGCGGCGTGCTGAACCTCGCCCACACGCCCGCGCAGCTTGACGACTATACGCGGCGTGGCAACGCCATGCGCCATCTGGACGCCGATGCGGAGTTGATGGACGTCGCAGCGATCAAGCGGCTGATGCCGATTGTGGACGACTCGAAGACCGCGCGCTTTCCCATTTATGGCGGGCTGATGCAGTGGCGCGCTGGAACCGCGCGACACGATGCGGTCGCCTGGGGCTATGCGCGCGGGGCGGACCGGCGCGGAGTCGATATTCTGGAAAACTGCGAAGTGACCGGCTTTATCCGCGACGGCGACAGGATTGCCGGCGTGACCACCTCGCGGGGTGAAATTCGAGCGAAGAAAGTGGCCGTGGCCGTTGCTGGCTCGACAGGCCACGTGATGCGCATGGCAGGGATCGACCGGATGCCAATTGAAAGCCATGTGTTGCAGGCGTTCGTTTCGGAATCGCTGAAACCCATTCTGGACACGGTCGTGACCTTCGGCATGGGGCATTTTTATGTGTCGCAATCCGACAAGGGCGGGCTGGTCTATGGCGGCGACATTGACGGCTATAACTCCTATGCGCAGCGCGGCAACCTGCCCATCGTCGAAGACGTGATGAGCGAGATGGCCGCGCTGTTTCCATCGCTGACAACCGTGCGCGTGCTGCGCTCGTGGGGCGGCGTGTGCGACATGTCGATGGACGGCTCGCCGATTATCACGACCGGCCCTCTGCCCGGCATGTATCTGAATTGCGGCTGGTGTTATGGCGGGTTCAAGGCAACGCCCGCCTCCGGCTGGTGCTTCGCGCACACCATCGCCAAAGACGCGCCGCACGAACTGAACGCCCCCTTCACGCTCGACCGGTTCCATCGCGGAACGGTGATCGACGACAAGGGACAAGGCGCAACGCCGAGGCTGCACTGATGCTGATTACCTGCCCCTATTGCGGCCCGCGTGACGTGGTGGAATTCACCTATCAGGGCGACGGCAACCGCACGCGCCCGGACCCCGCCTCGACCGATCTCAACGCATGGAACGCCTATGTTTATGACCGCGTGAACATTGCAGGCGACCAGAATGAGATCTGGCAACATTCGGGCGGGTGTCGCACGCATCTTGCGGTGACGCGCAACACGCTGACGCACAAGATTTCGAGCGTGCGCTCCACACACGCCGAACCGCCAGCGCCGCCCAAGCCCGCGCGCAAAAAGCCGAGGGCAAAGGCATGAGCGCGATCCGCATCGCTTCCGGTGGGCGCATCGACCGCTCGCGCGCAATCAACTTCCGCTTCGACGGGCAAGCCTATACAGGCCATCCGGGCGATACGCTCGCCTCGGCTTTGCTGGCCAATGGCGTGACGCTGTTTGGGCGCTCGTTCAAATATCACCGCCCACGCGGCTTGCTGACCGCTGGCGTGGACGAACCGAATGCGCTGGTGACGGTGTTGCGCGACAGCGTGCGCGAGCCGAACGTTCCGGCGACCACGGTGGAACTCTATGAGGGCCTGGTGGCGGAGAGCCAGAACCGCTTTCCGTCGCTGCAATTCGATGTCAGCGCCGTCAACCAGTTCGCAGGCAAGTTCATCGGCGCGGGATTCTACTACAAGACCTTTATGGGGCCGGAATTCGGGCCGCTGAAAGGCACGCGGTTCTGGATGCTCTGCGAACACTTCATTCGCCGTGCGGCGGGGCTCGGACGCGCGGGACTGGCGCCTGACAAATCGCGATATCAGCGCATGAACGCGTTCTGCGATGTGCTGGTGGTGGGGTCGGGTCCGGCAGGTTTGAGCGCGGCAGCAGCGGCGGCGGATCAGGGTGCGAACGTCATGCTGGCGGAGATCGACTCGCGCTTTGGCGGCTCGGCAAACTGGTCGGGCGAGACGATAGACGGCACGCCAGCGTCGGCATGGGCGAGCGAGGCGGTTGCTCAACTGGCGAAGCGGTCCAATGTACGGATGCTGAACCGCACGAGCGTGTGGGGATATTACGACACCAACACGATTGCCGCGCTGGAGCGCGTGACGGACCACAAACCGATGGGCGCATCGGGCGAACCGCGGCACCGGCATTGGAACATTCGCGCGGGCAGCGTTGTGCTGGCGACGGGTGCGTTTGAGCGGCCAATCGTGTTTCCGGGCAATGACAGGCCGGGCGTGATGCTGGCATCGGGCGCAATGCGATACGCCAACGAGTTTGGTGTGCGGACGGGCGAGCGGATCGCGATTTTCACCAACAACGACACGGCCTATGGCGCGGCGCTCGCGCTGAAGCGCACCGGCGCAAGCATCGTGGCGATTGTGGATGTTAGGCGCGATGCTTCCGAAAAGGCGCGGCACGCGGCGAGCGAGTGTTCCGCCGAACTGCTGACCGGCTATGCGGTGACGGCGACGAGGGGCGGCAAGATGCTCGACGGCATCGAGGTGCAGCCGTTCGACGGCCAAAGGGTGAGCGGCGCGGCTCGCAAAATCGATGCAGATTGCCTCCTGGTTTCGGGCGGCTGGTCGCCTGCGATTCATCTGGCAAGTCAGGCGGGATCGCGCCCGGTTTGGGATGAAACGTTGCAGGCATTTTTACCACCGCAGCCAACAGAAAATTGGGTGGGCGCTGGCGCATTCAACGGTGCTTTCCAGACAGCCGATGCAATTGCCGAAGGCCATGCGGCAGGGCTTGCCGCAACAGGTGGGACCAACGCAAGGAAGCTGACGCCGCCAATGGTCGAGGGCTTTGCTGGCGAGCCGAACCCCGCGCCGGTCTTCGAGATCAAAGGTAAAGGCAAGGGCAAAGCTTTTGTCGATTTCCAGCATGACGTGACCGCCGACGATGTGCGGCTCGCCTACACCGAGGGCTTCACGTCTGCAGAACATTTGAAGCGTTACACCACGCTCGGCATGGCGACCGATCAGGGCAAGACGTCGAACGTGCCGGGCATGGCAATCATGGCCGAAGCGACCGGCAAGCCGATCCCGGAGGTTGGCTCCACGCGCTTCCGCCCGCCCTTTGCGCCGGTATCGGTGGGGTCGCTGGCGGCGGAACGGTTCGGCGACCTCAAGCCGGAGCGGCTGACGCCGATGCATGACTGGCATCTGGAACATGGCGCGACAATGTATTCCGCCGGGCTGTGGTTCCGCCCGATGATCTATGGCGCAAAGGGCGAGACGGTCGAGCAGGCCTATGTGCGCGAAGCGAAGGTCGTGCGCGAAGGCGTCGGCATCGTCGATGTTTCAACGCTGGGCAAGATCGCGGTGCAGGGGCCGGATGCGGGCGAATTTCTGGACCGGGTCTATACGAACATGTTTTCCACCCTGCCGGTGGGCAAGGCACGCTATGGCCTGATGTTGCGCGAGGATGGTTTCGCCTTCGATGACGGCACGACGTGGCGGCTCGGCGAGACAGAATTCCTGATGACGACCACCACAGCCAATGCGGGCAAGGTGATGCAGCAGCTGGAGTATTTTCTGGATGTAGTATGGCCGGATTTGCGCGTGCATGTGACCTCCGTGACCGATCAATGGGCGGGCGCTGCGATTGCCGGTCCGCTGTCGCGCAAGGTGCTGGAAGCCTGCGTTCAGGGCACGAAGGTGGACAATGACGCCCTGCCCTTCATGGGCATTGTGCATGGCACGATCGATGGTGTGAACGTCATGATCTGCCGTCTCTCATTCTCCGGCGAACTGGCCTATGAGGTCTATTGCGGCGCAAATGAGGGTACGCGCGTTTGGGAAGCGCTGATGGCGGCGGGCAAACCGTTCGCGATTGTGCCATACGGGCTTGAGGCGCTGGGAACACTGCGCATCGAGAAGGGCCATGTGACCGGCGCGGAAATCGACGGTCGCACGACCGCCCGCGATTTGCATCTGGACTGGATGCTGTCGAAGAAGAAGCCGTTTATCGGCTCCGCAATGATGGATCGCGAAGGGCTGGTCGATGAAAACCGGCTGCAACTGGTGGGCATCGTGCCGCTGGACAACAGGCCGATCAATGGCGGCGCGCATATTGTCGAGCAGTTGCATGAAGACCATCCGATGAACTCAATCGGCCATGTGACGGCCATGTGCTATTCGCCCGCGCTCGGCAAATATATCGCACTGGCGCTGGTGAAGGGCGGCAAGGCACGACGCGGAACGCGAGCCTACGTATCTGATCCGCTGCGCAAGCGCTTCGGGCCGGTGGAGATTGTCAGCCATCATTTCTTCGATCCAGACGGGAGCCGCATGCATGGCTGAGACACTATCGCCGCTGGACACGGTTTTGCGCGCGGGCCGCTATGCCAATACGGCAGCGAAGATCGGCGTGACTTTGTCCGAGGTTTCGCCCGGCTCAATCGTGCAGGTGGCGGCATGGCCGGACACAGAAGCAAAAGTGCTCGAGGGGATAGCGAAGACCACAAAGCTGAAGCTCGGTGGCGAGCCGGGCGCAGGAGCGGTCAGCGGAAATGTCGCCGCGTTCGGCATTGCACCCGGGCGTTTTCTGGTGATCAGCGAGGATGAGGGATTGGCCGACCGGCTGTTGGGCGCGATACCGGCGACGGTGGGGTCGGTGACGGACCTTTCGCACGGGCGCACGGCCATACGCATCGAGGGCGAAAAGGCCGAATGGCTGTTGGCGAAGTTTTTCGCGGTGGATTTTTCGAAAGCAAAGTTTCCGGTCGGTCGCGGCGTTTCGACCAATCACCATGATGTTTTCGCGCAGATCCAGCGGCGAACCGAGAATTGTTTCGAGGTTTATGTATTCAGATCGTTTGCGCGCTCTTTCTGGAAGGCGCTTTGCCACGGCGCGGAAGAAAATGGCTACGAGGTGCGTTAGCATATCGGCAGGTCGCGACGCGCGCCCGGCCTGATCGGTTTATGTTTTATATTAGAAATATATCACAATAGTTTGACTTTACGTCATTATCACTGTCGATACTCTCTGCACAGCGGGCTGAGCTTTCAGGGAGAGATCGCATGAAACCTATTGCCGGAATGGCCGCAGCCGCCTTGCTTTGCATGGCGGGGGCAGCGATTGCCCAAGACACTTCCATGAGTTTTTTCGTGACCAGCGCAAACCCCGGCAAGGGCGGTGATCTTGGCGGACTGGCGGGCGCGGACGCCTATTGCGGGCAATTGGCCAGCGCGGCCGGCTCGACGGGCAAGACCTGGCACGCATACCTATCCACGGATAGCGAAAATGCGCGCGACCGCATTGGCTCCGGCCCGTGGTACAACGCCAAGGGCGAGAAGATCGCCGACGATGTGGCGTCGTTGCATAGCGCCACGAACAACATCACGAAGCAGACAGCGTTGAACGAAAAGGGTGAGGTCATCAACGGGCGCGGCGACACGCCAAACCGCCACGACATTCTGACGGGTTCCCTGCCCGATGGGACAAAAGCGCCCCAGACTTGCGGCAACTGGACAATGGGCGGAGCAGACGGCGCGGCAATCGTTGGCCATTCGGACCGCACCGGGCTGGATGATTCCGACGCGGCGAAGTCGTGGAACTCATCGCACCCAACGCGCGGCGGATGCACCATCGATGCGTTTAAAGGAACGGGCGGAGACGGCCTGTTCTACTGCTTCGCGACCAATTAGCGCGTAGCGGTCACTCGACGAACTTGACCCATTCTTCAAGCGGGGCGCGCTCGGAGCGGAACTGGTTTTCCGGCTTCGAGGTGTCTTCGTAGCCAAGCGCAATGCCGCAAACGAGGATTTCCTCATCTGCCATGCCGATGATAGGGCGGATCTGCTTGTGGTAAGGCGCAAAGGCAGCCTGCGGGCAGGTGTGCAGACCCCTGCCCCGCGCGGCAATCATGACGTTTTCCAACATCATGCCGAGGTCCATCCAAGAGCCCGTGTTCAACCGGCGGTCGATTGTGAACAGCAGGCCGACGGGCGCGTCAAAGAAAACGAAATTGCGGTCGTGCTGGGCGCGCATGCGCTCGACCTCGCGGCGACCGATGCCCAGCGAATTGTAGAGCGCAAAGCCAACCGTGCGGCGGCGCGTAAGGTATGGCTCGAAAAACTGGTCCGGGTAATATTTGTACTCGTCCCACTCGATTTTCTCGGCGCGAATGCCTGAGTTAAGGATCGAATCGGCAATGCTGTCCTTTATGTCGCCAGTCACGACATAAGCGCGCCAAGGCTGCATATTGGTGCCGGAGGGCGCCCAGCGCGCAACTTCGAGTATGTCGCGGATTACGGAAGGCTCAATCGGCGTGGGCAGAAAAGCGCGTACGGAGCGGCGCGTCAGGATCGCCTCATCGACGATTTCCTGTTCGGTCAGTCCTGTAGATTCGGTCTTTGCAAGCATGGCGTCACTTGGGTAGGTCATTGTTTTATCGGCCATATGACACATTTTGCGGCAGAAATGGGGGATACGCCGCACACAAAATATTGCAAGCCTGCAACATGAGCCGCGCAGCTTATCACCAGATTCGACAAGCGAACCGCGTGGCGATAGATGATCCTGACAGCAAAATGAGGCAGTCGGTGGCAAGCAATCGGCAATTCTGGTGGGGCGATTTCAAGGCGGCAGACTTCGCTGCCATCGATCCCGACGCGACGATTGCGGTGCTTGCGCTGGCCGCAACAGAACAGCACGGCCCGCATCTGCCGCTTTCCACCGACGCCGAAATCATGCGCGGAATGCTGGCGGAAGTTGCGCGACAGGTGCCGGACTCGCTCGATTTGCGCGTGCTGCCAATTCAGGACGTCGGCAAATCCAACGAGCATGTGAATGTGCCGGGTACGCTTTCGCTCGACCCGGTTATCGCGCTGGAGGCTTGGACACAGATCGGCGATTCCATCGCACGCACGGGCATCAGAAAGCTCGTGGTTGTCACCTCGCATGGCGGCAATGAGGAAGTGATGGCGCTGCTGACGCGCGAAATGCGCGTGCGTCATCGCATGTTGGCGGTTAAATCGAGCTGGCGGAGGTTCGGCTATCCGGCGGGCATGTTCACCGAGGAAGAGCAGCGCTATGGCGTGCATGGCGGCGACATTGAAACTTCGCTGATGCTGCATTTCCGGCCGGAACTGGTCGATATGAGTCGCGCGGAACACTTCTGCTCCAACGTGGAAGCCGCCGAAAAGAAGTTTGACCTGTTGCGGCAGACGGGACCGTTCGGCTTTGCGTGGATGGCAACCGATCTCAATCCGGCGGGCGTGGTGGGCAATGCTGCTGCGGCGACGGCGGAGAAAGGGCGGCAGGCCGCAGAGCATCAGGCCCATGGTTTCGTTCGCCTGCTGGCAGACATTCGCAAGGCCAAGCTGGAAGAATTGTTACCTAGATATCCAGCTTGAACGGCGTGCCTTCGAAGGCATCCGCACCGCGCCCGATTTCTGCAATTGCGCGAACCATGCGGCCCTCACGGCGCAAGATGTGATCGGCAAGCGCAATCATCCGCGGGTTCGGCGTGGCCGATGGCGACAACTTGCGCAGCGTGCGCGCCAGTTCCGATTCGCTGCGTCCCGGCGCAAAAGCAGCGGCGATCATATAGGCAGTCGCGGTGGACCGGCTGATGCCCGCATAGCAATGCACGACCAGCGGGCGCCTGCGATCCCAGCCGCGCGCGAAATCCAGAATGCGGCGCACATGCTCCTCGCCCGGCATAGTCATGCCTTCGCGCGGCTCGTGAATATCGTGCATGGTGATGTGCAGGTGGTTAGCTTCCTCGACCGAGGCAGGCCGCACAAGCGTCGTACCTTCCGACAGCAACGAGATGATGCGGTCCGGCCGAACCTCCTCGACGGTCGTTTCCAGCTTCGACAAAGAGCAAACAACGATCATTCACACTCCTCCCAAGCGGCCAGCGCTTCCTCAAGGCGCAGCCACTCCGCTTCGCTTCCGGGCAGGCCGCAGCGCAACTCGCGCGGCCTGTCGCTGAACGCCCGCAGCAGGATGCCGCGCTCGCCAAGATGGCGATGCAGACGCGACGCATTGTCAATGGCGATGTGACGAAACAGGCCCGTGCCGCCAGTCACCACAATGCCGACGCCTGCAAAACAGCTATCCAAACGCGCAGCCTGCTGCGCAAGTTGCACACGCATGGACTCCTGCCAAGCTTTGTCAGCATAGGCGTGCAAACCATATTCCAGCGCGGGCCCGGCGACCGCCCAAGGCCCGAGGCGTGCGGCCAGCTTTGCGGCAATTTCGGGAGCGGAAATCGCAAAGCCGAGCCGCACACCGGCAAGCCCGAAGAATTTGCCGAAAGAGCGCAGCACCACCAGCCCGCCTTGCTCGGCCGCATCGGCTACGCTTTCTGCACGCGGTGCGACGTCCATGAAAGCCTCATCCACGACCAGCAGACCGGATTTCGCGCGCATATGCGCGGCAAGCGCGAGGAGGTCGCCGCGCGAAATGAGGCGGCCATCGGGATTGTTCGGGTTCACGACCACGGCGAGATTGGCCTCGGCCAGTGCATCGAAGCTTCGGACTTCGCGCACCTCGTGACCGGCAACGGCGGCAGCGCGTGCGTGCTCCTGATAGGTCGGGCCAAGAACGGAGGCGGTGCCTCGCGAACAAAGCTCTGCCACCAGCGGCAGCAGAATCTGCGTGCCGGGAGCCGCGACAATCTCATTGGCCTTAGCGCCATAATTGCGCGCGGCGACGGCGCATAGTTCGGCAATGCGGGAGGGTTCTGGCAGTCGCGTAAACGCGCTGGCAGGCAAATCGAAAAGCGGATAGGCATGCGGATTGATACCGGTCGAAAGATCGACGAACGGTCGAGGCGCATGTGGGAAAAGAGCCCCCGCACGCGCAAGACTGCCGCCATGTTCGACCGGCAATAAGGTTTGATCCTGCATGCTCGCCCTGCTGTCTCTCATTTTTGAACTCGGCCTCGGCTACCCGGATCGGCTGTTCAAATCAATCGGCCATCCGGTGACGTGGATCGGCGCACTGATTACCCGGTTGGACGTCGCGCTGAATCGCCACGAATATTCGCCGCGCGAAAAGAAAATCGCAGGCTCAATTGCGGCACTGATCATCGTGCTTGTGCCTGCGGTGATCGGGCTGCTGCTGGAGCGCGTGCTGGGGTATGGCTGGATCGGGCTGATTATCTGCGCACTGATCGGCAGTTCGCTGATCGCCCAGCGCAGCCTTGCAAAGCATGTGGAAGCGGTTGCCGACGCCCTGGAGAGCGGTGGCGTCGAGGCTGGGCGGATAGCCGTTTCGCAGATCGTGGGACGCGACCCCGAACGGCTGGACGAAGCCGCGATTTGCCGCGCGGCGATAGAAAGTCTGGCCGAGAATTTCTCGGACGGCGTGGTGGCACCGGCGTTCTGGATGGCACTCGGCGGGCTGGCAGGCGGAGCAGGTTACAAAGCCGCCAACACGGCCGACTCGATGATCGGCCACAAGAGCGACCTGTATCGGGACTTCGGCTGGGCATCCGCGCGGTTCGACGACCTCATCAATCTGCCCGCCTCGCGGCTAACCGGGCTGGCGATCATCGCGGCGGCATGGGCCTTGCCGGAAACGAACTGGAAGGCAGCGTGGGCAGCGTTGCGGCGCGACGCCGGAAAGCACCGCTCGCCAAACGCCGGCTGGCCGGAAGCCGCAATGGCTGGTGCCCTCGGTATCGCGCTGGCCGGGCCGCGCGTCTATGGCGGCGTCATGGTGCCCGATACATATATGGGCGAAGGCGGCAGGCGCGACGTAACGCCAGCTGATATTCGCCGCGCGCTGCGGCTGTATTGGACCGCCGACGCAATGCTGATCGGGTTGGTCGCGTTATGCGCGGTGTTGGGGCTGGCGAATTGAGGCGGCTTGCGCAGAGCCGTTCAAAGTTTGTGCTGCCCCTCAATCCGCCTGCCGGCACCTTCTTCCCGTAAACGGGGAGAGGGTAAGGGTGAGGGGCAAAATTGCCCTAAAACTCAATACCCTTCTGCGCCTTCACGCCAGCGGTGAAGTGGTGCTTTACCGCGCCCATTTCAGTGACCAGATCGGCAGCTTCGACCAGCGCAGGCTTGGCGTTACGGCCCGTCACGACCACGTGCAAATCAGGGCGGCGCGCACGCAACACAGCGACAACTTTTTCGATATCCAGGTAGTCATAACGCAGCGCGATGTTGAGTTCATCGAGCACCAAAAGGCTGATGGAAGGATCGGCCATCAGCGACTGCACCTTCAGCCACGCGGCTTCAGCAGCAGCGATGTCGCGCTTGATATCCTGCGTTTCCCACGTGAACCCCTCGCCCATCGTGTGCCAGACGAGCTTGTCGCCGAAGGTAGAAAACGCATCCTTCTCGCCGGAATGCCACGCGCCCTTGATGAATTGCACCACACCGACGCGCTTGCCGTAGCCGAGCATGCGCAGGGCAAGGCCGAAGGCGGCAGTGCTCTTGCCCTTGCCCGGCCCGGTGTTGACGATCAGAAGCCCTTTTTCGACGGTCTTGCCCGCGACTTCCGCATCCTGCACGGATTTGCGCTTGGCCATCTTGGCCTTGTGTCGCTCGGCTTCGTTCTCAGAAATATCGCGCATCATTTCACCTGTATGTGTAAACCTGCGACCATGAACAGCACGCGGTTGGCAACAGCCGCAATACTCTGGTTAAGCCGCCCGGCTTCGTCGCGAAAGCGCCGGGCAAGCGCATTATCCGGCACAATGCCCAGCCCGACCTCGTTCGACACGACAAACCACGGACCGCGCGAATGCGCCAGTTTTTCGGCCAATGCAGCGCATTGCGATTCGAGATCGGCATCGGCAAGCATCTGATTGGAAAGCCAGAGCGTGAGGCAATCGACAAGCACCGGCGCGCCATCGGGAATGGCGTCTAGCGCCGCACAAAGGTCAAGCGGCGCTTCGATCGTTTGCCACGGCGAGCCACGCCGCTCGCGGTGCAGATGGATACGCTGGCGCATCTCATCGTCAAACGCCTGCGCAGTCGCGATGTAAAACCACGGACCGCTCAACTGCTCGATCAGTTTTTCGGCATGTGCGCTCTTTCCAGAGCGCGCGCCACCAAGAATAAAAGTGAGATGAGGCAATTCAGGCGCCGATGAGAGTACAGAAATCTGGAAGCGCGCGAACTATAGTCAATTCGCCCGCGCTATACAAAGCTGAATCAGCGCGTGGTGCTTCACCGGACGCCGCAAGCCGTGGTAACGCTCGGCAATATTCGGAGAGCGGCGCATTCCATGACCGATCTTGCACCCCCTGCCCGCAGCACGCGCCGCATCGCCGCAATCGACATTGCGCGCGGAACAGCCCTGCTGGCGATGGCGATCTACCATTTTACGTGGGATCTCGAATTTTTCGGCTATGTGGAGCCCGGCCTGACTGCCGTGGGCGGCTGGAAGCTCTTTGCGCGATGCATCGCCTCATCCTTCCTGTTTTTGGTCGGGGTGAGCCTTTTCCTCGCCCACGCAAACGCGATTCGCTGGCGACCATTTCTGATTCGACTGGCGAAGGTGGCGGCAGCCGCAGCGCTCATCAGCATCGCGACATACATCGCGACGCCCGGCGCTTTTATATTCTTCGGGATTCTGCACCAGATCGCGCTGGCGAGCCTGCTCGGTCTGCTATTCATCCGCGCGCCATTTTGGCTGACGCTGTTGGTCGCGGCGGCGGTGATCGCGGCTCCGCAGCTTCTGCGCTCCGAAGTGTTTGCGCATCCGGCGCTGTGGTGGGTGGGGCTTGCGCCGACAAATCCGCGCTCCAACGATTACGTGCCGCTTTTCCCGTGGTTTGGCGCAGTGCTGATAGGCATAGCGGCAGCCAAATTCGCAACGGCTAGCGGACTGCTGGAAAGATTACGGCAAGCGGGCGAGCCGCGCTGGTCACGACCGCTCGATTTCCTCGGAAGGCACAGCCTTGCCTTTTACCTGATTCACCAACCGGTGCTGATCGGCTTGGTCTGGATCGCTGCACAGATTATTCCGCCAACACCGATTTCAAATGAACAGCAATTCGTTCGCGCATGCCAGCGCACATGCGAGCAAACGCGCGATGCGGACTTCTGCTCTGCGTATTGCGTCTGTATGCTGGACGAGTTGAGCGACAATGGCTTGATGGACGGCATGTTCAACTCCGCGCAATCTGCGGAGCAACGCGAGACGGTTCAGAACCTCGCGGCACAATGCACCATCAGGACACAGGACGCTCTGTCAGGAGGGCTTCCGAAATGACACCGACGCCACCAAATCGCATTCCGTGGCCGCCTTTAATCTATATCTTAGCCGCGGCGGCGAGCGTGATTGCGGACTGGCTCATGCCTCTGCCCTGGGTGCCCTCGCCGCTATCGGACCTGCTGGTGGCAATTGGTGGGCTGTGCATCTACGCAGCGCTGGCAATCGACTTTTCTGCAATGGGAAAAATGCGCAAGGCAAAGACGCCGATAATGCCGACGCATTCCGCCGAACATCTGGTGACAAACGGCGCATTCTCCTTCAGCCGCAACCCGATCTATCTGGGTAATACGCTGCTGATGTTCGGCGTCGCGCTGGTCTATGGAAGCGTGTGGTTTATCGTGTTCGGGCTGATTGCAGCGTACGCAGTCCAAAAGCTTGCGATTGAGCGCGAAGAGCGCCATCTCGCCCAGCGTTTCGGCAAAAAATATCATGACTACGCAAAGCGCGTGCGTCGCTGGATATGATTTTGAGGATATATTTCAATATATTGAAGCGCATTCCTGAATCTGCATGAGAGGTTTGAATGACACCGCATAACCACGCAAAGCCGGGTGATTTCGCAGAAGCCGTGCTGCTGCCGGGCGACCCGTTGCGCGCAAAATGGATCGCGGAAAACTTCTTCGAGAACCCGCAGCAAGTGAACAGCGTGCGCAACTGCCTCGGCTTTACAGGCACGGTGCAAGGCAAGCGCATTTCCGTGCAGGCAACCGGCATGGGCCAGCCTTCGCTTTCGATTTACGTCCACGAACTGATCAATGTTTACGGCGCGAAAACGCTGATACGCGTCGGCACCTGTGGCGGCTTAAGCACCAAGGTAAAGGTGCGCGACCTGATTATCGCGCAGGCCGCGACAACCGATTCCGCCATCGTGCGCGACGCATTTCCGGGCTACGGCTATGCGCCAATCGCGAATTTCGAACTACTGGCTTCGGCTGTTGAAAAGGCGCGGAAAGCGGGCTTGCGCAGCCACGTCTGCAATATTCTTTCAAGCGATGTATTCTATCAGGACGGTTTTTCGGCCTACGAGAAGCTGGCCGCACATGGCGTGCTGGGCGTGGAGATGGAGGCGGCGGCCCTCTACCTGCTGGCCGCGCGATACAATGCGCGGGCACTGGCGATTTGCACGATGACGGACTGCCTTGTGACGCACGAGGAAATGAGCGCAGCGGACCGGCAAAGCTCGCTGACGGAAATGGTGAAGCTCGCGCTGGACGTGGCCGTTTCGACCTGACGATCAGGTGTTGACGCCAAGCTCAGCGAGGCGCTCTACGCAAGCTTCTTCCGCCTGATCGAGTTCAGCCAGAGATTCCTCAAGATCGCGCCGCTTCTGGCGCAAATGTTCGCGCTTTTCATGCATGCGCTGGATCATCAGCTTGAGCTGTCCGACCTCGCCCGGCGGCTCCCGATACATCTGAATGATTTCGCGTATCTCGTTGATGGAAAAGCCCAATCTCTTGCCGCGCAAAATCTGGCGGATCAAATGTCGATCCGACGGGCGGAACAGCCGTGTGCGCCCGCGTCGGAAAGGCTGGATCAGCCCCTCGTCCTCATAAAAGCGCAATGTTCGCGTGGAGATGTCAAACTCGCGGGTGAGTTCGGTAATCGAATAGTATTCCCGCATGTGACCGACTCGGAGTTCCAAAATTTGTTGGCAAAATGCCACGACATTTACGTAAAAGTCAATACCGAAAACAAGCCGACGAAACATAACAAATTGAAAACGTTACGCAATTTGACGATTTGCGAGGGTAACTGAGGGGGCTGCCAATCGCCCTTCCCCACATATTTCCCCACAACAAAACGCGCGCTGCAACGGATTGCGGCTCGCTCCTTGCAAGGTCTATGCGTAGGCACCTTTGGTGTCAATGTGGACCATCGAGCCCAGATCTTTGGGAAAGATTCAGCGCATGTGAAGATTAAGTCTGTACCCTGTGGGTTGGTTGCCCATTCAGGAGGTCAGATGCCATCACAATCGGCTGGAGAGTATGAAACCCTTATAGGTTGGGTAGATCAGATTTTCGGCATACACGGACAATTGCAGCAAGGACGCGGCAGGCGGCATGAACAAGAAGCTTTGCATCGTGCCAGTGTTGTTCTCACCGTCGCCGCATGGGAGTCGTATGTCGAAAAGATTCTTCAAGAAGCTTTGAACGCAATTTCTGTTAGCTATCAGAATACAACGCCTAGCGCGCCACAATGGTCTATCCACGCGTTCGAGATGCGCAGGGCGCAGTTGAACAGCGAAATTAACAAGTTCAATACGCCCAACTCTGAGAACGTTAGGCGACTGTTCAATGACTCTCTTGGATTCGATCCTTGGCCAGCATGGCAATGGAGACAGGGACGCCGAAATTGGGCGTCAAGTGCGGTAAGAGAGCGAATAAATAACTGGCTGAATATACGACATTCAATAGCGCACGGGTTTGCGTTACCTGCCCAAATCATATGGCTGGCGGGATCAAACGGCCAGTCGCGACTGACACTCAATCTCGTTAAGGAATGCAGGGAACTGTTCGATTTTTTGGTGCGCGAAACGGATCGAGCATTCTCGCACCATTTGATGCAGAGCCACGGAATGCCAGCCCCTTGGTAGTCACGTCGAGCGTAGCGATCCAAAAACAGGAGTTACACCCCAGTGCAGTTGTGGCTGGCCGTCCACAAGCGCAGCACGTCCGACTACGGTGTACCTGCCCAACCAATAGATTTGGTGCTGCTGATTGAACACATCAAAATATTCGACTTCGCAAGCGATGAAGATGCTTTGTCGTTCTTCTTGCACGGCTTGGCGACCTTCCGCTGCAATATCTACTGGTACGTACAGGTTCACATTTTGCTGCGCCGCAAGCTCCATTTCGCTCAAACTGCCGAACGCAAAATCGGATTTGTCGGGCACGTCATGGGCGACAAGCGTAGCTGACCGATGCTGAACATTCCTAGCAGGGGACAGTCCTGTATTGTCGATCCGTAGTTGGAACGAGAGATCGCCGTGCAAATGGCACTCAAACGCCGCAACGGCAACTATTCCGAGATAAGCGCGAACCTGTGCTTGACCAATATCGCGAGTTAGCTCGACGGTTTGATTTGCGGAATCTACAGCATCGCGCGTTGCTTTAAGCGTTTCAGATAACAGGTAAATTGCCCAAAGACTTACTCCGACAGAAACGAGTGCGGCTATCGCCATCAGCCATTGCGGGTATCCGTCCTCTAGCTTGAAGTAGAGGAGGCCGCTGAGAATTAGCAAGGCAAATATGCCAGCAACCACAACTGCCAGTGGTATCATCAGACTCGTTTGTTTGTGGTCCGACATTTTCGACCCTAGACGTTATTGTTGGCGAAACATCTTAGAGGCACATAAAGTTCTCTCTAAAACAATACAGGTCCGCCGCTCGACTGCCGAGCAGGGCTTCGGTCCGCCACGTTAATCCGCTGTCACAATCTCAACCCGCGCCCTTATGGCTTCGGTCTTGCTCTTTGCTGACAAGTAAACAAGAGAGGCTTCGAGTTCCCCGTTTCGGATTCCTTCGGCAACGCGATCCTTCGCCCGATTGAGCAAGTCCGTCTCGATACGCTCACGCAATGCCTGCAACTCGGGATTTTCCGAAAGATACACGTAAACGCTTTGGCGCGAGCAACCCAACGCCCTTGCAGCTTGCGCAACAATACCACCCGCATTGTGCAGTGCTGTGGCAACTCGCTCAGGGGTAAGTTTCATCTGATCGAATCCTTTTTCTGGGTTTCAATCGCTGGCGGGATCAAGCGATCTCGGTCGAACTCAATCCCACCAGCGCTATCGGTTGCCGCAAGCCCGCGCTCAAGGCCACGCAACCGTATGCAAACTGAACTGTGGAGGAAGACCACCATGTCAAAGCCCTCCTCCACAGCCTAACAACGACGATCCGATCCGAGCAGGAAAAATCGTCGCTGAATTCCTCAGATTGTGGGCAACTCGACCCCGAGCGTATTAGCCGCGTTAGTTGCTTTCGTCTGCAATTCGGAAAACGACCTACGCAACTCTTGTGTGCGATAGAAGGCCTGCTCGTCTTCCATGCGCTGCTGATGCCGTGCTGCGGCTTCCGCCAGCCCGTCCAACTCCGCGCTAACCCGCGGTGCGTTGGCCGCATAGTCAGCAAGTGCGGCCCGTGCCGCCCGTTCGCGATCTGCTCGCTCGTCAAGCTTACGATCAACCTTTGCATCGATCTTTCGGATGAAGCCGCGCAGATGGACCGCTGTCACGATCAGATCAGCATCATCGTTGTCCAGCCGCGCCGGTTGAAGATGACCCAATCCAAGATTGTTCCAACGCCAGTTTGTCGGCGTGCCGCTCTTGAAATATCGAGCCTTTGCCTCTTCTGCCTCGCCCTTAGACGGTGGACGCAAATCCTCCGTCCCTTTGTTGAGCGTGTATCTGATCCGCATGAGACTGTTCATGGCGTCTTGACGGGAGAACGGCGGATTGAGCATCCGTGATTGCTCGTTCTGGAAAATCGGATAATCAGGGCAATCGTTCTCGTTCGGCCACAGGTCGGACGGATCGAAAACCTGCGTGAGGTCATAATCTCGGACGGTCATGATCTCAGTCCTCCGCCCGTGGAAGCTTGTAGCCGAAGTCTTTTCGTCTTTCGGCCTTCGGCTTGTCGTCGCCCCCGTCCGCTTTGGGCGGTTTGAACTCATGGAGTTTATTGTCGATTCTTTTTCCCGCAGCCTTCGCCTGCTTCTTCTCGACCTCGGCGATCCGGCTAACCAAAGGCTCAATGGCTTTCGTGATTTCTTTTTCGACGGCGCTCGCCACGCGCTCGGCAATGCCTTCGACGTTAGTCCGTTCCTGCTGGCCCTGCGAGCCTGTGGTCACAAATTGCCTATTCATTTTTCGTTCCTTCAAATGAGGTTTAGATTCAAAAGGTGGGTCCGTCTGCCATCGACCGTGCCGTAAGCACTGATCCGACTTTCGAAGAACCCGACCCGAATGGTTTGGTCAGGGGATGCGAGTTGTTCGAGGCTATCGCGCTTGCAAATGCCGATAGCCACATCCCGCTTGCGCTTCGGATGGGAGACTGTGATCCGATCCACGAATAAGTGCCCGGCTTCATCGGCAGTGCGCATAAACACGTCCATGTAAGTCGCCCCTTTCGAGCGCCTCATTCGCTTCGCTTCAATCTTCATCAGGTGCATCGAGCATCGTTCCTTGTTGTCGGGTACACGATGCTCGGGCGTGTGATTGGAGGGTCCACGCTGATGAATATTAGGGCAAGCCGAAAAGTGACATTAATGTTGTCTAAAATGCAGATTGTCGCGTTTGTCAGGTGCAGCGCGTTACGGGAGGGGCGAGCGTTGGCGATCAGACCTTGCGCGTTGCCAAAATTACTGCGCTCACAGCGCAGAACAGGCGTTTCGACGTAGGTCGGGAGGGTCGCGCCTAGAAATCGCCTGTACGGCGAGATTTTTTGACGCGTATGTTGGCAAAGTCTTGGGAGAGGGTTGCCGGTCTTGGGATACCGCGTTGGAATTTCACGCTGTGGTCAACTTTGATGGAAAGTCGCTAACCCTTTTGGGGGAAATGCCCTTGAATTCATGCCTTCACGAAATGCAATCTATGAATCGGAGGGCAACATGGAAAAACGGCCAGCGATTCTCGACAATTGGGACGAAATACAACACGATCCGGTAAGCATGCCCCCTAGCGACTTCACTGGGATGAAGAAATCCGAAGTCGTCGAGGCAATCGTTGAATGGTTCTTTGAGAATTTCGAAGACCCAGCCGAGACAACACCATACGAGAGCGCTGAGGGCGGCTATCAGTACATCTGGGGCGGACCTTATGATGCTCGAGAAATAATCGAGAGCGTCTTTGAGGACACTGCGTCTAAGGCTGCTGTGGAAGATGCCGTCAACCAGATCCAAAGGGGCGGCTTCGATTGGGTACCAAACTCCAATCGACTCCAGCCACCAGATGAAGACGACTTAGAGCATGAATTCACTGCGAGCGAGCTTCACAGCGAAATGCTCAATCAGATCTCGCAATTTGAAGACGCAATCTCTCAAATTCCTCCTGCCACCCCGGGCATTGGTCACAACAATCCACCCGAGGAGATCGATCCACTCGTAGAGCAAGTGGACCTCCAAGATATCATGAACTCAGTTGCGGTCCTCAAAGCGCAGCCAGTTGAACCTGAAGACGGAGGTAAAGCCGCCACAGCTGCAATCACCCGTCTGAAAGAATGGGCTGTAAAACTTGGAGGTTACGTTACTAAGCAGGCAGATAATTTCATCACGGAAGCGGTCAAAGAGGCAGGCAAACAATTTGGTCGTTGGGGAACGCGCGCGGCACTGGTTGTAATTGGCACTCGGCTGCTATCTCTCACAGATGTCGCCAGTCAATGGTTGGAAGCAATAGGCCATAACCTTCCGTTTTGATTTTCTCCTGCCAAACAAAAACCCGCGCCTCTCGACGCGGGTTGCTGCATTGATTTGGATCAGGCGGTGCGAAGTGCCTCGTCTTTGCAAGATGCGTCTCGTCCTGTGGTCAGGCAGTAGAAGCGCGTCTTCGCCGTCGCCACGTTCATCTGGATAGCAGCACAGGCGGCGAGAAACGTCGCGCGATCTTGACGAGGGTTAGCCCAATAGATTTTGCGCGCTTGCGCAAATGGGGATTCCTTCTTTGCAGGAGCGGGTTTGGATTTCTTCTCGGTCGTCATGTCGGGATTCCTTTCGATGCTGACGAACAAAGAATCTCATCAAGTTGATCGGATGGCACTCTGGCACGAGATTGAAGGGGCCCGGGTAATGCGGGCAGTGGGTGACAAAACGTCTCGCACAACACGGGGATGTCAGAACTGGCGATGGGTAAGTTTGAATCCATGTACGGTCGCGCGCGTCCGCGTATATGCGCGCGTGAACCGGTTGGCGCTCGTCCAACAACGCCGATCCGCGAAAATGTTGACGTTGTCATTGTTGCCTCGCGATCACAGGGGGAATGAAGGAAAACCCCTCTCTTTCTCTCTTTGAATCGCGACGCGCGAGGCAACAATGGCAACATTTTGCTAGATAGCGTTGCGTGACGTTGTCATTGTTGCCTCGCGTATGCGCGCGCGACGTAGACAGCAGATTTACGCCCTGCCTGTGATCTTCGCCTGAATCTTGGCGACTTGTTGAGCGCGGGCCTCCATCTGTGCAGAAAATCGATCAGCCAACCCTGGCGTAATTGACCACGCTTTTCTGCCATCGATCTCGGTGAGCCAACCAGAAATGACAAAGAACTTGAATAGTTCTTCTCGCGCATTCTGGTCAGTCATGCTTCTGAACGCCCGGCAGTTTTGCTGCACATGGCGCATCTCAACCGGCTGATCGGGATTGGCGCGCTGCCAACGCAAAAAGCAATCAGCGACCGCTTGATGCAAAGATCGCTGCTTGTCGCCGCCGACCAACCCCTCATAAAACGCGTAGCCATGTCGAAAAACGAACTTGTCGATTAGTTCTCGCGCGAAGCCAGCTACGTCCGCACGGATTGGATCGGTGAGTTCCCAGCAACCAGCAGCTGCCCCCGCCGCATGGAAGATCAGACAGAATTGTGCGAAACGGCGAGGCGTCTTACCTAACCAACCCGCGAAGGCGTCCGACATGGTTTCGCCCGCTTCTGCCATTTCAAGATAATCAGCTTCGACTTCCCTGTAGATTGAACAAGCCTCTGCGCTCAGTTGAATGTCGCAAGGGGGAAAGTCGTTCATAAACCTTAGCATGGTTAGAAAATTCGCCCGGTGCTGTTTGAAATCGAGCACTCTTTGGCTAGGCCTGCTTCTGCCGACTGTGATCGGGATGAAGCGCTGCAACAACCCATCATCATCGAGGCTTTTCGCAATGGAACGAATTTTGTCCAACTGAATGCCGCCAAACATGCCGATTGAAAGGTGGGGAATGAAGGTGCTTCCGCGACTTATGCGGACCTGCTCATAATCATCTTCGCCGTCGAAGCCAGTCAGATAAATTCCGCGATCTTGAGATGCTGCCGTTTTGCTGAGAGCACTCTTTTCTAGTGCTCCCATCCACCCCGCGATTTCGTCACGAGCGCCCGTGGTACCCTGATCTTGCTTTGACAAGATTACACAAAGAGCTTCGCTGGTAGCGTCTTTGACAATGCGCCGCCTTGAAAAATCCTCTTTGGGAACTTCAGCACCCTTTTCCCGCAGTTCGTCGTGTACGGCCTGCAATCTCTTGTGGTCTTCAATGTCGAAAAATCTGAGAAAACCCATTGATGCGCGAACAGGAGCGGATTTGCGGGCCGAGACCGCGCCCACAATCATCGCCCACAGATTCGGCCCGACGCGATGGTCGGAACCTTCAACGGGATAGACTTTGATGCGGTGGTCCAGCACCCCCGCAATCGACATAATAGCGGACATTGCACACGCGGAGATGTCGGCCCCGGTCGACATTGACAAGCTCTCAACATAAGCGCGCATAGCTGGTGGAAGTTGATTGACTGGAAACTCTGGCGCAGCCGCATTTTGCCATATGTCGACCGCGTTTGCCGCCATTTCGGCATCTTTCTGGGAATTGGCACGCTGAATGTTCTCGTATTGCTCCCGCCCGTGCTCAACGAAACGCAGCATTGGTGTATTGCCTTCGCGAACCTGCCGATACACGTGCTGAAAGTTGCGCTCTGCTTTAGCGATCCGGGATTCGCCGCTCGCTGACGCGGGTGACTTCATCACCATCGGCGAGTTCATCACTAGCCGTTCAACCTGTGTCGCGCTGCCGGTCAGACGGTCAATTGCCGCCACGATGGCCATGAATGTTTCGGACCATGCACCCGGCTCGCAGCCCGTTTGCGCGTTGAACCGCGCTAACAGGCTCGGATAGATCGCAAGTTTCAATATCACATCGGTATCAGGTAGATCAGTGCGCCGGTACTCGACGGAATCGCTTACGGGACCAAGCTCTTTGGCAGACTGCTGACCACCGAATGCTGCAATGAAGTCGTCAAGGAATTTTTGTTGGTCTGTTATCTGCGCTTTTTTACCAACCACGTTGCCCGTGAAAGTGAAATAGCGTCTGCTTTGATAGACTTCGATCTTTGTCTGGGGTGATCGCTTGCCATCCAAACCGTTGGACAAACGGCCCCGGCCAATGATGTGGTAGCCTTTGCCGGACGGCGAGAACTCGGTGTAAGTTTCAACGGTCTCCAGAATTTCTTCTTCCAGCGCGTGACGCTGGTTCAGAAATGCGAGATCGACTTTAGCTATGTCGTCAATGTCGATCCCGAAGTATGGATCGTCATTTGTGAAAACGAACCCGATGCCTTCAACTGTAGAACGATTGGCGCGCCAAGTATCTACAGCCTGCTCAAATGTTCCCCAAGTGGAAGGGTCTCCGTGATCGGCAAAGCTGGATGGGGCATTCGGGTTAAGCGGCGGTTTGGTTAGCTGGCCGTCGCGCTCAACGGCCTTCCAATTCACCCATTGTCGCCGTTCTCGCAGTTCAGCTGGGATATTGTCGAAATCGAAACGTTCACTGTGGTCAGGCGCGGTCATATTGGAATGCTTTCGCTGTAGCGAAAGGAACCTCGACGCGCTGATTGCCAAATACGGGCAACGCTGGGAATATCAGCATGTCGAAATAGTTCCCTTCATGTTGGAATCGCCCTGCGGACGGCACATCCGCAGGGCATTATTTTTTCATCGTGGGGCTGACGCTCGCCGCACAGCGCATCCATCTATCGTGATGCACATTCGCCCGCGCAAAGCTGGAACTTGCTTCACACGCGCGGAAAATGGGGGTTACTGTGGGGGCCAAGCGACGGCCCTTCCCTATCCCCTTGGAATTTCGAGATAGGGATGACCTAAGCCTATAGTCACGAGGGTTCGGAGCGGCATTCATAGCGAACGCTCTCGGGTGTCCACCCATGCGATTAATTCGCTAAGCCGCCATCGCGTTGCACCAGTCATGCCCGGTGTGATCTTCAATGGATTTGGAAACTGACCAGCCTTCCGCAAGCGCCAAATCGTGGGAGCGGAGAGGCCGACCATGACTTTGACTTCGTCAATAGACAAAAGTCGATCGGATAAAGCAGACATGGGATTTGCCCAGAAATTGAAACCATCGGCAGCCGCGCGAAAGCGCAGCCAGTGAAAGCACGGGCTTCCTAGTTTCCTAATTTCCTAGCTGAGGTTGGCAGCTGTCCTGCAAGGGCGCGGGATCAGATGCCAAAGTTTCCTAATTCACATCGTTTCGTCGTTGCAATTACGCTCACATAATTTCGCGTTGGCTACAATAGTGAAAAAGAGGATCTTCCGTTACGTCACCTTGCTGGTTACGAACTTCTCCCAGTCTTGCAGCAGCACGCGCCTCTTGTCGATTGCGTCGCCACGGCGGTAAGCGCGCTCGGTCTTATTTCCCACAGCGTGGGCAAGACTCATTTCTATGATCTCCCGTGAATGGTCGCTTTGTTCTAGTGCCCAATCCCGAAACGCAGATCGGAATCCGTGCACAGTTACCCCGGGCACGCCAATCTTTTTCACGAGATGCGCTTGGGCGAACTTGCCGCCGTTAAATATGAAGGGCGAACGAGTCCGCGTTTGCCTCTCAATAATGCTAACGGCAGCGTCTGTGAGGGGTACCTTGTGTTGGCGCTTCGATTTCATGCGCGCCGCCGGAATCGTCCAAATCTTTTGGTCGAGGTCCAACTCCGACCACTGCGCTAGTCGCGCCTCTGTGGATCGAGCGGCAGTCAAAACCAAGAACTTGAGCAGATCACATTCGTTGCCAGCGAACCACGCGGAAATATCTTTGTACGGCATCGCGGGATGATGCTTGTCTGGATCATGAGGATCGGGTTTGAGAAAGAGGTGGTCCAAGGTTTTCAAGTTGGCCTTCCACCTTGCAGGATTTTCGCCCTCACGCTTCTTCTCAACACGGGCAACGTCAAAGACGCGCTCCATGATGTTCTGAACGAGCACGCCGACATTCGGTGTTCTGGCCCAAATGGGTTTGAGCTCTGCAATTACGTCTTCGCCAGAAATATCGGCAATCTTCTTGGTCGTGAACGCTTCGGAGAGGTTCTTCATCGCCCCTCGCATGTTTCTGATCGTGCCGGGACGCAAGGGTTTCTCTTTGCGCGTTTCTAGCGCCTTGATCCAATCATCCACATACTCGCCGAAGGTGATTGCTTTCGCCCCAGCCTTCGCCTGCGACTTCGTAGACTTCTTGTCCTCGATTGGGTCGAAACCCTTCCTGATCTTGGGCCGGAGTTCGTCAGCCTCATCACGGGCTGCGGCGAGCGTCATACCCTTTTCAGAACCTAGCCCAAACTCGCGGCGCTTCCCTGTAACCGGCGAAGTGTAAATGAACGCCCATGACCGAGCGTTGCCCTTGCCCACCACAAGATACAGGTTGTCGCCCGCTAGATATCGTCCGGGCTTCTTCTTCAACATCAGTTGCCTGTCATTAAGTTTCTTGGCCACGCCTCGCCCTTCCCCACAATTTCCCTACATGCGGACATGCTATCAGGTGAAACGATGCGAAATCAACCGAGATCATTTGAACAAACAGAGTTAAGACAAGCTATTGAAAACGCTACAAACTTATATCACGCAACCAATGGAGAAATATGAGGTATTCAGATCGACGTATGCCTATACGTAAAAGTCAATGTTGGTCCTATGGCGATTTACCCGAACCACCATGTGGCGAGGCCAAGGAAAGCGAAAAAGCCCACACAATCCGTGACCGCGGTGACAAAGACGGAGGATGCGACGGCGGGGTCTGCCCCCACCTTGTCCAGCAGCAGCGGGATGAGAATACCCGCCAGCGCGGCGGCGAACATGTTGATGACCATCGCAGCGGCGATGATGCCGCCGATGTTTTTGTTTTCGAACCAGAACGTCGCCACCAGACCGATAAGAATGGCGAACACGATACCGTTTATCATTCCGACGCCCATTTCGCGGCGGATGATGCGCCAGGCGTTGTAAATGTCGATTTCCCTGGTGGCGAGCGCGCGCACCGTAACAGTCATGGTCTGCGACCCGGCATTGCCGCCCATGCCGGCGACGATGGGCATGAGCACCGCAAGCGCGACGATTTTCTGGATCGTCTGATCGAACAAGCCAATGACCGAGGCGGCGAGAAAGGCCGTGAGCAAATTGACCGCCAGCCACGGAACGCGCGAGCGGGAGGTTGCCAGCACCGTGTCGGAAAGTTCTTCATCGCCGACGCCGCCCATGCGCATCAAATCTTCTTCGGCTTCCTGCTGGATGACGTCGACCACGTCATCAATGGTCAGCACACCGACCAACCGCTCGTTGTCATCGACAACAGCGGCTGACAACAGATCGTATTGCTCAAATTCGCGCGCCGCCTCTTCCTGATCCATCGTGGCGGGAATGGCATGGCGCGTTTCGTGCTTTATATCTTCGATTTTGGTGGAGCGCTTGGTGCGCAAAATCTGATCGAGATAGACTGCACCAAGCAGCTTGAACGTGGGATCAATGACGAAAATCTCGCTGAACCGGTCCGGCAGATCGGTGTCATCGCGCAAATAGTCGATCGTCTGGCCAACCGTCCAGAACGGAGGGACGGCGACGAACTCGGTCTGCATGCGCCGACCTGCCGTTTCTTCCGGATAGTCCAAGGCACGCTTGAGGCGGATGCGCTCCGTGAAAGGAAGCTTCGACAGAATCTCCTGCCGGTCTTCCTCATCCATGTCTTCCAGAATGTAGACGGCGTCGTCTGAATCCAGATCCTTGACGGCGTCTGCGATCTGGTCGTTCGGCAGATGATCGACGATCTCCGCGCGAATCGCATCATCAACCTCGGTCAGCGCCGAGAAATCGAAATCATTGCCAAGCAGATCGACCAGTGCGCGGCGCTGCTCAGGCAGCAGCGCTTCCAGCAAGTCGCCAAGTTCAGATTGGTGCAGCCTGCCAACATCGGCCTTGAGCGCAAGGACGTCGCGGTCCGCAATCGCCGCGCCGATCTGCGACAGGAAGGACGCGCGAACCACGCCATCCTCGTTGTAAATGTCGGCATGCGGCAGCACATCTATTGCTTCGTGAGCCGGCGCTTTCTCCTGGTCCTGTTCCAAGGGCGCCTCCCAGTTTGGCTGCGAAAGTGAGTGCGTTTGGTTTAGACAAACGCTGCAGAAATTCAAATAAAATGAGCGGCCTAACGAAACAGAAAAGGAAGCCCGGAAATCAAGGCGCGCACATATCGCGGCTGTTGAAAAAGGCCGTTCAGCGAGATTCGCGGCAAAAGATAATTATCCCGGCCCCGGCGCAACATGCCGGGCATGGTTGTGACCGCGAGCGACACACCGCACGCTTCAACCGCTCTGGCTTCGCGCTCGCTCGCAGCGCTGGACCAACCATATGGATAGGCAAAGGTCGTGGGTTTTCGACCGGTTATCAATTCAATAGCGCTGACGGAATCGGAAATTTCCTCATGAAGGCGCCTCGGATCGACGCGCCGGAGGTTGCAATGGGTGACGGTGTGCGCCCCGATGGACAGGAGCGGGTCACTGGCGATCAGCTTGCGCAACTCTGCCGCATCCATCACCAACTCGCTGACGAGCGCATAGGGATCGATGCCGGCGCTTTTGGCAGCAGCGTCGATTCGGCCAACCGCGACATCTTCATCATATGTTTTGACGAAATCAGCAATCCGGCCAAACAGCGCCGACTTCTTCCGATTGGTGGAAGCATTGAACGTTTCCTGCCCGTGGCCCAGATCGATTCGGATTTTCTCGGACTGCTGAAGCAGGCGCTCCGCTGTTTCCCACCACGGCGCGCAGGAGCGCTGCACAAAGCCCGACGTTGCGAAGATCGTGTACGGAACGCCGTAACGGCGGAAAATTGGCGCGGCGTGCTCGGCATTGTCACGATAGCCATCGTCCAGCGTGACGGCAAAGAAGCGGCCCGCCTCGCCTTGCGATTCCAGCGCGAGAATATCCTCAAGCCGCACGGGGATCAGCCCGCTATCCAGCGCGGTCTTCAGCGCAGCATCAAGAAACTCAGGCGTGATCGACAGGAGCGCATTCGGCTGAAACTGATTCGAATCCGGCGGGCGCACATGATGCAGCGTGAAGATCAGCCCCCTTCCCGACCACGGAGCGCGCGCGACAGCAGCCGGCAAAGCGCCAATTGCCTCAAGCGCCACCCGAATGCCCGCATAGCGCAACGCCATGCGCATGTTTGGATGATCAGTCACCCGCACCTTTCCACAGAAAATTCGACGCAAAAGAACATGAGAGGCTAAACACTCTCTGAATCTGCGAATTTTACCCGGCAAAATGGCAAAAGCCCTTCTGATTTTGCCGCTCTAAGTTGAAATTCAAAACCATTGCAAAGATCGCGCTTTTTATCGCGACAACGCCTTGTTTCGCAGTATGCGATTTGCTACATGCCGCGTGCCGGTTCGACCGGCCCTTTCGTGACGTGCGGTCGTGGCGGAATTGGTAGACGCGCAGCGTTGAGGTCGCTGTGGGGCAACCCGTGGAAGTTCGAGTCTTCTCGACCGCACCATCACGAACTTATATGTAACCCTTTGAAACCATTGAATTCAAAGGGTTTATCGACACTCCTGCAATAAGTTTCCACCTCAAAAATCCCCCAAAAACCGGAAGCGCGCATTGATAGCGCTCGCGCTTCGACCATTCTTTGGCAATGGCACGGCATATGAAACCGCGAGGCGAGTGCGGGGTACGGCTTCGACATGCTGTCCGACCTCCAACGGTCAAAATACGGTCCAGGAAGCCCAGCGCCCGGAATGCGCTGATCGATTGACGCAGCCTCGCGTTGATGGTCCGTTCGGGCAGGATGGCCCAAGCGGAGACCCTTGATGACAATCTGGAATTGGCGGCTTCGCAAGATTGGGCAAGCGCTTTGGTTGCGGGCATCGATCTTTTGTTTTGCCGCGGTCTTTGTGGCGGTGTTCGCTAACCATCTGGGCTTTTTTGTTCCCGACTGGCTGCCCTCGAAGATCGGCGCGGATTCGGTCCAGTCCATCCTCGCCATCATCGCCTCGAGCATGCTGGCCGTAACGACATTTTCGCTGACTGCCATGGTTGGCGCGCTGGTGGCCGCCACACAAAACGTCACCCCGCGCGCCGGTCGCCTGCTTATGGCCGACAAAACCACCCACAATGTGCTGTCGACCTTTCTGGGCGCGTTTTTGTTTAGTCTTGTCGGCCTGATTGCGCTGGGGGCAGGCGCCTATAACCAACAGGGCCGGACCGTCCTGTTCGCCGCCACGATCATCATGATCACCATCATCGTCGGCACTCTATTGCGCTGGATCGAACACCTATCGACTTTCGGCCGCATCACCGACACGACCGACCGCGTTGAGGATGCGGCGACAAAGGCCATCAGGCAGCGCAGGCAGATACCCTATCTTGGCGGCGTGATGCGCCAACGGGACCTCGATTTAGCCACCGCCGCCATGCTGGGTACTCCGGTCAACGTAACGCAGTATGGCTATGTGCAGCATGTCGATGTCGGGCTGCTCGACCGGCTGTGTAAACAAACCCGCGCCGAAGTGGACATTTTCTGCTTGCCCGGCAGTTACGTAGGACCGAACCAACCCGTTGCGGTCGTCACGACGGCCGGTATCAGCAGCGACATGCAAGCAGAATTCGCGCGGGCTTTCGAGATCGACGATGTGCGCGCCTTCGACCAGGACCCACGTTTCGGATTATGCGTGCTGACCGAGATCGCCTCGCGTGCGCTGTCGCCAGCCGTCAATGATCCAGGCACGGCCATCGACGTCATCGGGCGTCATTTGCGCATTCTCGCGATCTGGGCCGAACCTCAACCGACGCCTGATGAACCACTGAGCCATCGGGTCCGCGTGCCGGACCTGGAGATCAACGACTTGTTCGACGACGCTTTTCGGCCGATTGCACGCGACGGAGCGGCATTGGTTGAGATTCAACTGCGGCTGCAAAAGGCGCTTGTCGCGCTGGCCAGGATCGGAGAAGAGCGCTACCGCGCCAACGCCATCCGCCATTCGCGCGAGGCCATCGTTCGAGCCAGCAAGACGGGTATGATAGAGTCCGACCTGGCGCTGATCGAGGCCGCCGCCAAAGCTGTGGATCGCGCGCAAGCGCTGACCTAGCACGCGGCTTGGGTGACGCGGAGCGAAGCGCTCCCCCGGACAGAAGGCCCGGAGTTTTAATCTAGACCTCAGTTTTGATTGACCAGTCGGATCTGCTCAGGTAGCCCGAAATACTTGTGCGCCATTGGTATCTGGCAACGGTAGCTAGTTTGATTAGCTGGCAAGCACTCGCTATAAAAGTACTATACTTGATCTACTTTTCGATGATTCGGGAGAGCGCCATCAGAGATCTGACCATCAATCGATTCCGCATGGCCAGAGGCAAGATACTTGCGCGACAAATCTCCCGCTTGCGGGAGAAACTTGGACGAAACATTACCATCCTCGATATCGGTGGCAGACCAGACTATTGGTATAACGTGAATCTTGATGGCGTTGGCGTTTTGCACGTCCTCAACAACGACCCATCCGAACTCAGGCGCCCCGTGCCCTCGAACGTTTTCGAGTTTGCGAGTGGCGATGCGCGGGATTTGTCCGCCTATAGCGATAAGTCCTTTGATCTGGTTCACTCGAATTCGGTTATCGAGCACGTGGGCGACTGGCCGGACATGTTTGCAATGGCCAAAGAAGCGCGGCGTGTGGGCTCCTCCGGCTGGGTTCAGACACCTGCCTGGGAATTTCCAATCGAGCCGCATTTTCAATTGCCATTCGTTCACTGGTTCAGCAAACCGGTGAGACACAAAGCTCTTTCGGTCTGGCCATGCTATAGGCGGCTATCGCTGGAGGAAAAGCGATCGCATATTGATGAAATAAACCTTGTTTCCTATCGGCAGTTCAGCGAGCTTTTCCCAAACTGCGAAATATTTATCGAGAGACTGCTTCTCGCCAAAAGCTACGTCGCTCGATGGGGCGTGCTGTAGCATTCAAGCTGGTCCGAGAAGCCGACCGTCCAACCCATTTCAATGTGGCTGCAACCATCGAACCGGCCAGCCGCGCGCTCGATTTGCCGCAAGCGGGACTCGACGCAAGGCAGATTTGGGACCATATGCTCTGCGACATGACCAGCCGCCAGACCATAGCCACGTCATTTGAGCCCACGGATGCATCCGAGCCCGTGGAGTGGCTGATAGAGCCCGGACTGACGGACTACCAAACCGCGCTAAGCTTCATGGAAGCGCGGGCCGAAGCCATCCACGCAGGGACCGCTGCAGAATTGATCTGGCTCGTGGAGCACCCGCCACTCTATACGGCTGGCACCAGCGCGCATGCGGAAGATCTCGTTGAACCTAACCGCTTTCCGGTTTTCGAGGCGGGACGCGGCGGCGAATATACATATCACGGTCCCGGCCAGCGGGTCGCGTATGTGATGCTGGACCTCAAGCGCAGAAGACCGGATGTTCGCGCCTTCGTGGCTGCGCTCGAAGAATGGATCATTCGCTCGCTCGCCCATTTCAATGTGAAGGGCGAGCGCCGCGAGGATCGTGTCGGCGTGTGGGTCGTTCGACCGGACCGCCCTGCCCTGCCGAGCGGAGCGCCTGCCGAAGACAAGATCGCAGCCATTGGCATCAGGCTACGGCGCTGGGTCAGCTTCCACGGCATCGCCGTGAATGTGGAGCCTGACCTCACGCATTTTTCCGGGATCGTGCCTTGCGGCATCAGAGGGTATGGCGTGACCAGCCTTGTCGATCTCGGATTGCCCGTAACGATGGCTGATTACGACATCGCTCTAAAGCAAGCCTTTGAAGAGATTTTCGGTCCCGCCCGCGCGGCAGCGACATTGCTCGCCGCGCAGTAAAAACATCGCTTCAGCTAAAGCGCGCCGATCCACAATGCCGTCGAAATAAGAAACGCGCTCATGCACACCATCGATACAACGTCTTGAAGAATCTCGCTCATCGCGTCCTCCTGTTTGTTGATTGTTCGTATTTTGTTCCATTTTTGTTCAAAGTCAATATACGAACGAAGGACGAACAAACGCTCCTGACATTTTTCGGTGGCGCGAGACGGACCATTATTAGGCCGCATAAAAAAACCGGGGACCGAAGCCCCCGGTTCAGAACTCCGAGCGGAGCCTGTTAAATCAGGATCACATTGTTGATGTCGTGGTCGATATAGACAAGGGTGCCGTTGGAGCTGTTCTCGTAGACATCGTATGTCGTGCCATCCTTGCCATCCACATAGCCCGGATGGCTGAGCGCAAAATGCGCATTCCCATCAAGCCGCACCGTATCGTCGCCTGTTCCCTTGATTTTCAGGATCTGATTGGTTGCCGACAGATCGAGCACGTCATGCTCGTTCAGATTGATGGTGTTCGCGCCGTTTCCACCAATATCAATGGTTTCAACACCTGATAGAAGCCCATCAGGAACCTTGGTCAGATCAAGCGTGTGGTTGCCTTCCCCAAAGCTGAAAACATTGCCCGAGATCGTAAAGTTCGGAAGCACGTTCAGTGAGAACTCCGCAGACTCGGAACTGGTCTGTCCCAATTGGTTCACGACGTGAGCCGTGTAGACGTGATTACCGCCAGCCGACAAACTGTCGGTAAACGACCAGTTGGTTCCCGTAACGCTCGCCACTTCGATGGGGGGATATGCTACACCTGGCTGATCGGTCACCGGGGCAACCTCCGGATCAGGACCGTTGTAAAGCGTATCTATAGTTAGCGCGACTGCGCTTGATGCACCGAGCACCTTTCCGGCCTTATCAACCGCGACAATGGTGAAGCTGTGAACGCCATCGGACAGCGCGGCTGTCGGCTGAACGTTCCAAGTGCCGTCGGCGGCAACGGTAGCGGTGCCTATGATCGCATTGCGATCCATCAGTCGGATCGTGGAGCCAGCTCCCCCGCCCGCGCCGCTGATTACAGGGCGGGTATTGTTGGTTTCGCCCGTTGCAAAAACTGGTTTGACAGGCTCGGCAGACGGCTCTGCCGCAGACCAGACATATTTAATCACCGGCTCTGATACATGCGTATCAACAATCAGATGGAACGGTTCCGATGGCTCGCTGGTGCCCTCATACGAATGCAACTGGACCAAAGTAAGCGTATAGCTGCCATCCGTGAGCGGCACTGTTGGCGTAACGGTCCATGTGCCGTCTGGAGCTACGAAGGACCATCCAATTTCGACCCCTCCGTTCTGCAGGCTTATCCTCGCACCGCGTGCCCCCCCGATGCCATGAAAGACCGGCTGCGTGTCTGTTGTCGCTACGTTGGATTCTATAGTTCTGGCAACGTAGCCCATTTCATCGGTTACTACTGTCAGAACGAGCGGGTGAGGCGCGACATAGACCGTGATGTCCAGCGGATCGCTCCGCTGGCTCTCATTGCCGTTGCTGTCGGTCAGCGTATATTGGAAGGTGTGATCGCCATCGCGGAGCGGTTCCACCGGCGTTAGCATGCCGATCACCGGATCATAGGTCGACGCAACCTTCTCACCATCGACATAAAGCGATGGCACCGGGTCGAGGTTCTCCCCGACATAGATGCCCGGCGTGCGGTTATCCGTCTCGTGATCAGTTGGAGGCACGACGACCGGGTTCGGCCCGGAATAGACAGTATTGACGGTCAGGTTGAACGCGCTGCTGGTCGGGCTGGTGTGACCGGTCGTATCGATCTGCACCAGCGTCAGGCTGTGGTTGCCGTCGGCAAGTGCCGCCGTCGGGCTGACACTCCATGTGCCGTCGCCGGCCACGATTGCCGTGCCGATCATGCTGCCATTCTCGATCAGCGCAATCACTGCGCCCGCTTCGCCGCCAGCACCTGTAAATTGAGGCTGTGCATCATTGGTCACACCGCCGGAGACAATCGCCCCAGTCACCGTACCTACATCGTCGGTGACTGCGCTGATGACCGGTGCATCCGGTGCGCCATCGACCGTGATATCCAGCGGACGGCTCCGCTGGCTTTCATTGCCGTTGGTATCGCTCAGCGTATATTGGAAGGTGTGATAACCATCGTTGAGCGGTTCCACCGGCGTTAGCATGCCGCTCACCGGATCATAGGTCGACGCAACCTTCTCATTATCGACATAAAGCGATGGCGCCGGGTCGAGGTTCTCCCCGACATAGATGCCCGGTGTGCGGTTCTCCGGCCGGGCTTTCGTCTCCGGCTCGGTGAAGGGGTCCGGCCCCGCATAAAGCGCCGTTTCACCCTCGGTAATGATCGGGGCATTTGCAGTACCCGGCTCACCGTTGGAAATGCCGGTTGAAGGATCGACGTTTGCTGGATCAGTGTCGGTTACTGAGGTCGAAATGCCTGCCACTTAAAACTCCGTTTGCTCCAAAATGCGAAAACCGAAAGTCTTGCCAACCCAATCAAGCGCGGGAATGTAACGGCTTACATTGCCGCTACATTCAGCCACTCGCGACCGGGGGAGGTCGCGGATTAGGCAGCCAAAACTTTCAAACAATCTCTTGCGAAGCGCCGCCGAAAAGCGACGCACCGGGGGCAAACGGGGCTCTGCACAAATCTTACGACTTGCGAGACTTCAAGAGATGTTATGTCCTACTTAATAAAGTATAATCTAATATAAGACAATACCCTACTTTGGAACGAGTACGGAATGCCCAACGGGAACGCACAATAGTCCGCGTTGGCCGCGTTCGTGCTCGCCTGCCAAAGCCTAGACAAACTATCAAGCAATGTCTGCGACAGGTTCCGGGATAAGGGGCTTAGTGGCGAACCTGCCACCTGTCATAAAGCGCTGCGCAAGGGCGATCCATTGCTGCGCGCGGGCGTCCCAATTATAGTTGCGGCGTGCAAATTCGACCCGCTCGCGGCGTTGCACTGCGGCGGCGGACGGATTGGCTCTTGCTTCCAGCAATCCATCACACACAAGCTTTATATAGCCGTTCGCAAGGTTAGCGCCTGAGGCTAGAACGCCATTGTTCTCGGACGGCATAAGCTTGCCAAATCCGTTGAGCGTCTCGGGCAATGCCCCGAAACTCGTGGTATAAATGTCCGCGCCGCTGGCCATCGACTCCATGACCGCGATACAGGACGTTTCCATGAAGGTGCTGGGATACGCCAACGCGGCAACGCTGCTGAGCGATTTCGCCAGATCAGATTGAGACACTGAGCCTATATAATCCACCCCGCGCAACGATCTCGCCAGATTATATAAGTAAATGTATTGGTCCGCTTCCGGGTTAATCCCGTAGACTTTCATCGACGAATGTATTCGAAGCCGAACATCAGGTACGCGAGCGCGAATCGATGGAAAGCACTGAAGCAATACCTCAAGCCCACGGTTCGGTGTACTGCAATATACCAGCGTCGGGTGCGCTCCGGTTTCATACCATGCGGGGGCAACAGGCTCCGCCAGCATTGCTGGAGAAACCGCATTGCCGATCACATGCACATCGCTTTGCGGCAACGCAAACCGGGCAATGAAACGCCGCGCCTGCCAGTTGCTGACCATGACATGGCCGTCCCAGGATGCGCGTTCTTCCGGCTCTTGAAGGCGCAGAATGGGAGGCTGATTAATGTCATGATGCCCCCAAAGCACCATCGGAACACTCTTGCCCACCGCGGCACGAATATGACTTCCGACTGCGGAGGAAACGACAACCAGCAGATCGCAATCCGTCAGCAGGCCAACGCTCGCGCTCTTTGTCGGGATAACGCGAACGCCATCAACCGTCGATGCAGTTTCACAATGATTGAAAAGTGTTACCTGAACGCCCGCGCGCACAAGCGCAGAGGCGAGATAAGCAATAGCAGATTCTGTTCCGCCCAATGGCCGATTCAACGGCGTGTGGGGATCAAAACCGAGATGGCTGTTGTTCAGAAAACTTATCTTCATCTGCGCGCCGACCTGCGGGAATCTTTTCGACGCGCGAATGAATATCACACATTACTAATATTAACAGTCGCTTCCATGAGAAATCAGAGCGGAACTACCTTGCCGTCTGCGAGCGTGACACGGCGGTCCATGCGCGCGGCCAGCTCAAAATTATGCGTGGCGATGAGCGCGGAAAGTCCCGACTGCCGCACCAAGGCTTCGAGCGCGTCGAACACATAATGCGCCGTTTTCGGGTCGAGGTTGCCGGTCGGTTCGTCGGCCAGCAACACCTGCGGCGCGTTTGCAACGGCGCGGGCAATCGCCACCCGCTGCTGTTCGCCGCCCGAAAGCTCGGCGGGGCGATGGTTTCCGCGATGGCCGATCTGCATATAGTCAAGCAATTGCGCGCCGCGCGATGCCGCTTCGGCCCGCGACAGCCCCTTGACCATCTGCGGAACGACGATGTTTTCCAGCGCGGAAAACTCCGGCAGGAGATGATGAAACTGATAGACGAAACCGATTTCGTTGCGACGAATGGCAGTCCGCGCATCGTCGCCCAACTTGCCGCAGGCACGTCCAGCGACGAAAACCTCCCCACCATCGGGGCGCTCCAGCAGGCCGGCAGTGTGCAGCAAGGTTGACTTGCCCGTGCCGGACGGCGCGACAAGCGCAACCATTTCGCCGCGCTTAAGGCTGAAATCGGCACCGCTCAGAATGATGAGCTTACGCTCACCTTGCTGGTAGTGGCGCTCGACGCCCTTTAGTTCAATGATTGCGGGTTGAGCCATTATTCGTAACGCAACGCTTCAACAGGATCGAGCCGGGCCGCGCGCCATGCAGGCACGATGCAAGCGAAGAATGTGAGCACCATCGCCATGATGACGACTGAAAGCACTTCGCTGAAATCCATCTTCGCGGGCAGCTTACTGAGGAAATAGAGTTCGGGATTGAACAGAATCGTGCCGGTGAGCCACGAAAAGAACTGCCGGATGGACTCGACGTTCAGGCAGATGATGTAGCCGAGCAGCACACCCGCCGCCGTTCCGGCAATGCCGATGGTCGCGCCCGTCATGAGGAAAATGCGCATGACCGAACCGCGCGTTGCGCCCATCGTTCGCAGGATCGCGATGTCGCGGCCCTTGTCCTTCACCAGCATGATGAGGCCGGAAATGATATTCAGCGCCGCCACCAAAACGACCAGCGACAGGATCATGAACATGACGTTTCGCTCGACCTGCAGCGCCGAGAAAAACGTCTCGTTGCGCTGCCGCCAATCCGTCAGATAGACGGGCCGCTGCGCCGCCTCCTCGACAGGCTTTTTCAGCGATTCAACCGCATCCGGCGAGTTTACGTAAAGCTCGATACTCTGCGCGATGTTCTCAAGATTGAAAAAGAGCTGCGCCTCGGACAGCGGCATATAGATGACCGAGGCATCGTATTCCGACATGCCGACTTCGAAAATCGCCACAACCGGATAGCCCTTCACGCGCGGCGTGGTGCCGATTGGCGTGACGTCGCCATCCGGCGAAATCAACGTGATCGTGTCGCCAAGAACGAGGCCGAGCGAATCCGCCAAACGCTGGCCAATGGCCACACCTTCGCTGGCGTCGAAATTCTCGATAGTGCCCTGCTTGATGTTCTTGGCTACAAGATCGACCTTCGCCAGATCCGAGCCACGAACACCCCGCACCAGCGCGCCATTGCCAGAAGGCGTGTTACCCTGCGCCAGCACCTGGCCCTCGATCAACGGCATTGCCAGACGCACGCCCGGCACCTTGCTGATGCGGTCTGTAACCGCCGCGTAATCGTCCATCATCGTGTCGATTGGCGCGACGATGAGGTGGCCGTTCGCGCCGAGGAGCTTGTCGAGCAGTTCGGCACGGAAGCCGTTCATAACTGCCATGACAACGATGAGCGCCGCGACGCCGAGCATGATGCCCGCGAAGGAAATGATCGCCACCATGGAGGTGACGCCTTCCTTGCGCTTGGCGCGCAGATAGCGCCACGCAACCATCCGCTCAAACGCCGAAAACGGCCCCGCTCCGCGCGCGGGAGCGGCGCTCATTCAGCCGCTCCGAAACGCTCCAGCGCCACAGCCAGCGAAACTGTTTCTCGCTCGCCGGTGCGCCGATTCTTGATTTCGACTTCGCCAGCAGCCGCGCCGCGCGGACCTACGATGACCTGCCACGGCAAGCCGATGAGGTCGGCAGTCGCGAACTTGCCGCCCGCGCGCTGGTCTGTATCATCGTAGAGCACATCCTTGCCCGCTGCCTGGAACGCATCATAAAGCCGCTCACAGATGCTGTCGCATTCGTGATCGCCGACCTTCATGTTGATGAGCGCGATGTCGAATGGCGCAACGCTTTCCGGCCAGATGATGCCTGCATCGTCGTGGCTGGCTTCGATGATCGCTGCGATGAGGCGCGTCGGGCCAATGCCATACGATCCCATCGAAACATTGTGCTCCTTGCCATCCGGCCCCTGCACTTTCGCACCCATCGGCTTCGAATATTTCTCGCCGAAGTGGAAAATATGGCCAACCTCGATACCGCGCGCAGACAGACGGTCATCCGCCGGGATTTTGTCCCACGCGGCTTCGTCATGCATTTCGTCCGTTGCGGCGTAGGGTGTCGTCCACTCCTTCACGATGTGCGCAATCTGCGCATCATTGCCGAAATCCGTCGACGCGCCGGGCACTTCCAGATCGAGAAATTCGCGATCACAGAAAACCTGACTCTCGCCCGTTTCGGCCAGAATGATGAATTCGTGACTGAGGTCGCCGCCAATCGGACCAGTATCGGCGCGCATCGGAATCGCCTTCAGCCCCATGCGCGTGAAGGTGCGCAGATAAGCGACGAACATGCGATTATAGGCGGCCTTCGCGCCCTCATAATTGAGGTCGAACGAATAGGCATCCTTCATCAGAAATTCGCGGCCGCGCATGACGCCGAAACGAGGGCGGACCTCATCGCGGAACTTCCACTGAATGTGATAGAGATTGAGCGGCAAATCCTTGTAGGACTTCACGTAGGAGCGGAAAATCTCGGTGACCATTTCCTCGTTGGTCGGTCCATAAAGGAGTTCGCGATCCTGCCGGTCCTTGATGCGCAGCATCTCCTTGCCGTAGTCGTCGTAGCGACCGCTCTCGCGCCACAACTCGGCGGACTGAATGGTGGGCATCAGGATTTCCAGCGCGCCGGCGCGGTTCTGCTCCTCGCGAATGATCTGGCAAACCTTGTCCATCACGCGCTTGCCTATTGGCAGCATGGTGAAACTGCCCTGCCCTTGCTGGCGGATCATACCCGCGCGCAACATCAGGCGATGCGAGACAATCTCGGCCTCGCGGGGGTTCTCTTTCAGGATGGGCAGGAAATAGCGAGACAGACGCATTCGATAGTCCGTGAAAATGGGCCGCAGTGAATCGGCTGGGGAATATGCTGATTTGACCCGGCTTCATAGCCATTTCATGACCGAATGAAAACCAAAAGCCGCTTTGAATCGGCATTCAACGCTTCACGAAATGGAATGATATGGAATTGTGCAGCGCAGCACAGAATCTGTGCATTACGCAGCAACATTTTTCGTGACATTAGACGCAACCTTGGTCTAATGTGCCACTGCATAATCGAATGGGCGAAAAACAATTCGCCCTCTTACGCGGTCAAAGTCTTGGGAGGATGTGATCTAGGCGCGCTAATCCGCTGCCGCCGGAAAACCGGAAAACAGATCAGAACGCGTTAAACTGCAAGGCTTCGGGCCTTGCTTTTTTTTTGTGCAGTTTCGCAAAATTTAGCCGAAAGAATTTGCGCAGCACCGGAAGTGTTTTCTGCGCAAATCGAGCGCTTACCCCTCAACCGCCTGCCGGCACTACCCCGCCCTCCGCTATGGCTCTGGGCGTTCGTCATTTGAAAAGCCCATTCTGGGGCTTTTCATCCGCTGCGCGGACCACTCCTCACCCCTCAGGGGGAGAAGGGGACAACTGCGATGCCTCGCACAGCTCACTTCAATTCGTGAGCCTCGGGCGCGAGACGCGGGATGTCGGCAAAGGTGTAGCCAAGGCCGCGCGTGAGATAAAAGAACCCGCCGCAAATGATGAGCGCGACAATTGTCGCCCAGACCATCGCGCGGAATATGTGCGGTCCGCGCGGCGCGCTGGGGACCGTGCCGAGCGTTACCTCGCCATCTTCATCCTGCGTTTTCAGGCCAAACGGCAGCACGGCAAACAGCACGAGCCACCAGACAACGAAAAAGACCGCAAATGCGGAAAACCAGCTCACCCGGCCTGCTCCAACTCTACCAGTGTGCCCAGAAAATCCTTCGGATGCAGGAAAAGCACAGGCTTGCCATGCGCTCCGATTTTCGGCTCGCCATCGCCAAGCACGCGCGCGCCCTGCGATTTCAGCCGGTCGCGCGCGGCAATTATGTCATCCACCTCGTAGCAGATGTGGTGCATGCCACCCGCAGGGCTTTTCTCAAGAAAGGTCGCGATGGGCGAGTTTTCGCCCAGCGGTTCCAGCAACTCGATCTTGGTGTTGCCCACATCGATGAACACCACGGTGACACCATGCTCCGGCAACAGCTGCGGTTCCGACAGGCGCGCGCCGAGCGTATCGCGATAAAGCGCACTCGCGGCCTTCATGTCAGGGACTGCGATGGCAACGTGATTGAGCCGACCGAGCATTCCAGTGCATCCTTCCCTGCTGCCGCTATCGCGTGACGAACACCGTCACGAGCGGCTTCTTGCCCCATGCCTGATTGGCCGCACCGCGCACCGCGCGGCGAACCGCCTCTTGCACGAGGTCGAGGTCTTTTCGCCGCTGACGCGGTATGGAATCCAGCGCGCCGATTGCCGCATCCAGCATAACCTCTTCAAGGTCATCGCCCCTCGCATCCGTCTGCGGAACGCCGATTGCCACAATATCCGGATCGCCGGAAAGCTCGTAGCGGTCATCCAGCACGACATTGACGGCCACATGGCCGGCGAAGGACAGCTTGCGCCTGTCACGCACGCCCATGTCCTCATCGGACCCGATGAGATTGCCGTCTTTGTAAAGCCTGCCGAACGGAACCTGATCGATAATTTCGGGCGCGCCGGGCCACAAGCGCAGCATATCACCATCGCGCACCTGCGCGACCTGAGGTATGCCGGACATGGCCATCAGCGAACCCTGCGCGACCAGATGCGCCGCCTCGCCATGCGCCGGAACGCCGATCTGCGGGCGCACCCATTCGTACATCTTTTTCAATTCGCCACGGCGCGGATGGCCCGACACATGCACCAGCGCATCCGTGTCTTCGATGATGCGCATGCCCATGTCGATCAAGCGATTCTTGATTTCGAGGATGGCGCGCTCGTTGCCGGGAATTGCGCGCGACGAGAAGATGACGCTGTCGCCCGGCGTGAGCGGAACCGCCTTCATCTCCTCACGCGAAAGCTTGGCAAGCGCCGCCTGCGGCTCGCCCTGGCTGCCCGTGCAGATGACGACCAACTCCTTGCGCGCAATATAGGGATAGTCCTCCTCGGCCAGAAATGGCGGCAGGCCATCCATGTAGCCAAGTTCGGTCGCCACACCGACAACGCGCTTCAGCGAGCGGCCAAGCAGCAGGACCCTGCGCCCCGCTCTGGCGGCAGCCTCCGCAATCGACCGGATGCGCCCGACATTGGACGAAAAGGTGGTGATCGCAACACGCCCCGCGGCTTCCGAGATGATCTTTTCAAGGCTCTCGCCGACCGCCTTTTCCGACGGTGACTCGCCTTCGCGCAGCGCATTGGTGGAATCGCAAATGAGCGCCAACACGCCAGCGTCGCCAATTGCGCGCAGGCGGGCTTCGTCCGTCTTGGGGCCAATCTGGGGCGCAGGATCGATGCGCCAGTCGCCCGTGTGCACAACCGTGCCGGCGGGGGTGGTGATGGCCAGCGCCATCGGCTCCGGAATCGAGTGCGCGACCGGAACGGCCTCAATCTGGAACGGGCCGACGGTAAACTTTTCTCCGCCGCGATAAATCTGAACCGGAATATCCGGCGCGCCATGTTCCGACTGGCGCTTCGCCTCCAGCAGGCCAGCGCCGAACGCTGTCATCCACACCGGGACCTTGAGGCGCGGCCAAAGATCGTGCAGCGCGCCATAATGATCCTCGTGGACATGCGTGATGACGATGCCGCGCAGATTGTCGATATTTCCTTCGATAAAGCGCGTATCCGGCAGGATGAGATCGACGCCGGGGTGCTTCTCGTCCGGGAAGGTCACGCCCACATCGACGATGAGCCATTCGCGATTTTGCGAGGGGCCAAAGCCGTAAAGCGCGAAATTCATGCCGATCTCGCCAATGCCGCCCAGCGGCACGAAAACCAGTTCGGCGCTATTCTTATCCGCCATCAAAATTCCCCTGTCCCGCTATGCCGTTCCAGCCGACGCAACCGCACCGAAATGAACGTCACCCGCCGAAATCGCAAGCCGCTGGCCGTCCTCATCCCGGATGACGAAACGGCATTCCTCGTCAATCGTCTCAAATATACCGCGCTTGACCTGCCCGTCGACACGCACCGCGACCTCACCGCCCAAGCCCGCTGCGCGCGACAGCCAAAGATTGCGGATCGCCGCCAGTCCCTCTCCGGCGCGCCAGCTTGCGAAATGCGCGACCCACGCATCCGACAGCGCGACGAACAGGGTCTGAGCGTCGCATTGCGCGCCGAGATTCGTCAGCGACGTTGCGGGGTATGGCACATCCCTGGGATGCTCAACAACATTGACGCCAATGCCAACAGCGACCGCCATGCGGTCCGGCGCGAGCATGGACGATTCAAGCAGAATGCCCGCCATCTTCGCGCCATCGGCCAGAACGTCGTTCGGCCATTTCAACTCGAAGCGGTTGCGGCCCGCACTCGCACCATCCAGCGCGATCTTGACCGTGCGGCCTGGAGCGACAGCGTCTAGCGCATCCGCCAGCGCCAGACCCGCAACGAAACCGAGCGTTGCGGCATGTTGAAAATTGCGCTCGAGAACGACCAGAAGGGTCGCCGCCAGATTACCTTTTGGCGTGGCCCAAACCCGACCGCGTCTCCCCCTGCCCGCTTCCTGCTGCAGCGCCGCTATCCAGAGATTGCCGCTGTCAGCCTCGCGCGCCCGCTCCAGAGCGAGCGCGTTTGTCGACCCAACGCTCTCATATGCTTCGAGGCGATAGCCAGACAGCAGCGCTGTCGGCGCGAGTTGAAAGCCGGTCAAAAAAACGTCTTTGCCGCTGTTTGAGCAACAGCCTCAAGCGGCCCCATGAACAGCATATAGAGCAGCACGAACGCGCCCGAAATGCCGAGCACCAGCCGCAACTCGCCCGCCATTGGCTGGAAGCCGCCAACCGGCTCATCAAACCACATGATCTTGATGATGCGCAGATAATAATAAGCGCCCACCACGGAGGCCAGCACGCCAATGACCGCCAGCGCATAAAGCTTGGCGTCGATTGCCGCGAGGAAGACGTACCACTTGCCCCAGAAGCCCGCGAGCGGCGGAATGCCAGCCAGCGAGAACATGAGGATCGTCAGGATCGTCGCCATGACCGGGTTTGTGTTCGAAAGGCCAGCCAGATCGCTGATGGACTCTACATTGCCGTCACGCCGGCGCATGGCAAGGATGAAGGCGAAGGTGCCGAGCGTCATGCCAAGATAGATCGTCATATAAATGATGACGCCACGCACGCCCGCTTCATTTGCTGCAGCGAGGCCGACAAGCGCGTATCCCATGTGGCCGATGGACGAGTATGCCATCAGGCGTTTGATGTTCTTCTGCCCGATGGCGGCGAAGGCGCCGAGCACCATCGACGCGATGGAGACGAAGACGAGAATCTGCTGCCAGTCATGCGCGACGGGGCCAAACGTGCCGACCGTGACGCGGACCAGCAGAGCCATTGCCGCCATTTTCGGCGCGGCCGCAAAAAAGGCCGTGACCGGCGTCGGCGCGCCTTCATAAACGTCTGGCGTCCACATATGGAACGGGACTGCGGAGATCTTGAACGCAATGCCCGCGAGCAGGAACACCAGACCGAAGACGAGGCCGAGCTGACGCTCGCCGCCCATGAGCGCGTTGGTGATTTCCGCAAAGCCGACATGGCCGGTGTAGCCGTAGATCAAGCTAATGCCATAAAGCATCATGCCTGACGACAGCGCACCGAGGACGAAATATTTCAGGCCAGCCTCGGTGGAGCGCACGCTGTCACGATTGATCGCGGCGACCACGTAGAGCGCCAGCGACTGCAACTCCATACCGAGATACAGCGCGATCATATTGTTCGCGGAGATCATCACCATCATGCCGAGCGTCGAGAGCATGATGAGGACCGGAAATTCGAACTTGTCGAACTTTTCCGCCTTGGCAAAGCCAACCGACATGATGAGCGTGACGACCGAGCCAATCAGCGTCAGCACCTTCATGAAGCGCGCGAAGGAATCGCTGACAAACGCGCTGCCGAACGCTTCGCCCGTTCCGGTGAAAAGCACCAGCCATGCGCCCGCGCCGATCAGGACGGCGACGGCGAGGCCAGTTACGGTGGTGTTGGCGCGTTCACCCGAAAACGCGCCGATCATCAGCAGAACCAGCGCACCGATTGCGATAATCAGTTCGGGCGCGGCGAGCGAGAGGCTGAGGGAAAGGTCTGGGGTCATCTTGCCCTATCCTGTCAATGCGCTGCTGCCGGAGCTTCCGCTGCCGGCGCCGGGGCGGCCTGCGGGGCCGCCTGAATTGAGATGGAAACCTGATCGACGAGATTCTTGACCGAGGCCGCAGTGGCGTCGAACACCGGCGCCGGATAGACGCCGTAGAAGATTGTCAGCACGACCAGCGGATAAATCACGAGCTTCTCGCGCAGCGAGAGATCGAGCATGCCCTTGAGGCTGTCCTTGGTCAGCGCACCCAACACGACACGGCGATAGAGCCACAGTGCATAGGCCGCCGACAGGATAACACCGGTGGTAGCAAACAGCGCAACCCATGTGTTGACCTTGAACACACCGAGCAAAGTCAGGAACTCACCAATGAAGCCGCTGGTGCCCGGCAGGCCGACATTGGCCATGGTGAAGATCAGGAACGCCACCGCATATTTCGGCATGATGTTCACCAGACCGCCATAGGCCGAGATTTCGCGCGTGTGCAGCCGGTCATATATGACGCCGACGCAGAGGAAGAGCGCACCGGAAACCAGACCATGGCTGAGCATCTGGAAGATCGCGCCCTGCACGCCTTCCTGATTCATCGCGAAGATACCCATCGTCACGTAACCCATATGCGCGACGGACGAGTAAGCAATCAGCTTCTTGATGTCCTCCTGCATGAGCGCCACCAGCGAGGTGTAGATGATGGCGACGACAGATAGCGTGAAGACGAATGGCGCAAAATATTCCGATGCGAGCGGGAACATTGGCAGCGAGAAACGCAGAAAGCCGTAACCGCCCATCTTCAGCAGGATGCCCGCCAGAATGACCGAGCCGGCGGTCGGAGCCTCAACGTGGGCATCCGGCAACCACGTGTGCACCGGCCACATCGGCATCTTCACCGCAAAGGAAGCGAAGAAGGCGAGCCATAACCATGTCTGCATATTGGCAGGGAAATCATGCGTCAGCAGGGTCGGAATGTCTGTCGTTCCAGCCTGCCAGTACATTGCCATGACGGCCAGCAGCATCAGCACCGAGCCGAGCAGCGTATACAGGAAGAACTTGAACGACGCATATACGCGGCGCTTGCCGCCCCACACGCCGATGATGATGAACATCGGAATGAGGCCCGCTTCGAAAAACACGTAGAACAGCACGATATCCAGCGCGCAGAACACACCGATCATCAGCGTTTCCAGCAGCAGAAACGCAATCATATATTCCTTGACGCGCTTATCGATCGACTCCCACGACGCCAGAATGCAGAGCGGCATCAGGAAGGTGGTCAGGATCACAAACAGCATCGAAATGCCATCTACGCCCATATGGTAAGACGCGATCGAGCCGAGGAAATCGAACTTTTCGACAAACTGGAAATTCGGCGTCGAATTGTCGAAGCCAATCCAGATCCAGAGCGAAACAATGAAGGTAAAGACGGTCGTGAACAGCGCTACCGCGCGGATATTGCGCCGCGCATTTTCGCCCTCATCCGTGATGAACAGGATAAGCAGCGCGCCAACCAGCGGCAGAAAAGTGACCGTAGATAGGATCGGCCAGTCGATCATCAGAATGAACCCCCGAGCATCATCCAGGTGGCGAGCGCGGCGACACCGATCAGCATGGCAAAAGCATAGTGGTATAGATAACCGGTCTGGAGCTTGACGACACGATCTGTGACGTCAATGACGCCGGCCGAAATGCCATCCGGTCCCAGACCGTCAATGACGACGCCATCCCCCTTCTTCCAGAGGAAATAGCCGAGGCGCTTCGCCGCCCGCACGAAGAGGAAATCGTACAGTTCGTCAAAGTACCATTTGTTGAGCAGGAACTGATACAGCCCGTGATGGCGCGCGGCCAAGCGCACCGGCGCCTGCGGGTTGCGGATATAGAAGTGCCACGACACCAGCAGACCGAGCAGCATGGCGACAAACGGCGACAGCTTCACCCACATTGGCACACCATGCATGTCGTGCAGAATGTGATTGCTCTCCAGCGTGAACAGCGCCTTCTTCCAGAACTCGGCATAGGCCTCGCCGATGAAATAGTCATGGAACACGACACCGGCAAAGAGCGCGCCGATCGCCAGAATGAACAGCGGAACCAGCATGACAGGGGGCGATTCATGAACGTGGTGCATGACATCATGGCTGGCGCGCGGCTTGCCGTGGAAGGTCATGAAAATGAGACGCCACGAATAGAAGCTGGTGAAGCACGCCGCGACAACCAGAAGCGCGAAGGCCAGACCCGCAACAGCATTGTGGCCGACGAATGCGCTTTCGATGATCGCGTCCTTCGAGAAGAAGCCCGCCGTACCGATGATCGTGGCCGGAATGCCGACGCCAGTCAGCGCCAGCGTGCCGATGACCATCATCCAGTAGGTTGTCGGGATGAGCTTGCGTATGCCGCCCATCTTTCGCATGTCCTGCTCGTCCGACATCGCATGGATGACCGAACCTGAACCAAGGAACAACAGCGCCTTGAAGAAAGCGTGCGTGAACAGGTGGAAGATCGCCGCGCCATAAGCACCAACGCCGAGTGCGACGAACATGTAACCCAACTGCGAACAGGTTGAATACGCGATAACGCGCTTGATGTCGTTTTGCACCAGTCCGACCGTCGCAGCGAAAAACGCCGTCAGCGCACCAATGAAGGTGACGACTGTCAGCGCCGAATGCGAAAGCTCGAACAGCGGCGACAGACGCGCCAGCATGAACACGCCGGCGGTGACCATGGTTGCAGCGTGGATCAGCGCGGACACCGGAGTCGGGCCTTCCATCGCGTCCGGCAACCATGTGTGCAACGGCACCTGTGCGGACTTGCCCATCGCGCCCATGAAGAGCAACAGACAGACGACCGTCATCGCAGCAGCCTTATCGAGGTGATAGCCGAGGAAGTTCAGCACCGTGTCGCCATGCGCGACGGCTGCGTCGGCACCTTGCGCGGCAGCATCTGTGCCGTGCGCGGCGGCAGCCGGCAGATAGGTGGCCGCATTGGCAAAAATGGTGTCGAAATTGATCGAGCCGAACAGCACAAACACGCCGAAGATACCGAGCGCGAAGCCAAAGTCACCCACGCGGTTTACAACGAACGCCTTGATGGCGGCAGCATTTGCCGAGGGTTTCTGGTACCAGAAACCGATCAGCAAGTACGATGCCAGGCCGACGCCCTCCCAACCGAAGAACATCTGTACCAGATTGTTCGACGTCACCAGCATGAGCATGGCGAAGGTGAACAGCGACAGATAAGCGAAGAAGCGCGGCCGATGCGGATCGTGATGCATGTAGCCGATCGAATAAATGTGCACCAGCGACGACACGGTGTTGACCACGACCAACATGACAACGGTCAGCGTGTCGATACGCAGTGCCCAATCCGCCTGCAGCGCGCCGGAATCTATAAAGCGCAGCACCGGCACGGTGAACGCTTCCGTATCGCCGAGCGCTACCTGAAAAAACGCGACCCACGACAGCACAGCGCTGATCACCAGGAAGCCGGACGTAATGTATTCCGACGCCTTCGCGCCCAGAGAATTGCCGAACAGGCCGACAATCAGGAAGCCGAGAAGCGGCAGAAAGACGATAGCCAGATACATCTGATCCATGGCGCGCTTCTCAGCCTTTCATCATGTTGACGTCTTCCACCGCGATGGAACCGCGGTTGCGGAAGAAGACGACGAGAATTGCAAGCCCGATCGCCGCTTCCGCAGCCGCGACGGTCAGTACGAACAGCGCGAAAACCTGGCCGACCAGATCTCCCAGCGCCGCCGAAAATGCGACGAAGTTGATGTTGACCGCGAGCAGGATGAGCTCGATCGACATCAGGATGACGATCACGTTTTTGCGGTTCAGGAAAATGCCGAACACGCCGAGCGTGAACAGGATCGCCGAAACGGCCAGAAAATGTGAGATACCGACCTGCATGATCAGATGCCCTTGCCCGTTTCGACCTTCTTGATTTCAATTGCCGTTTCCGGCGTGCGCGCCACCTGCTGCGAGATGGACTGGCGCTTGACATTTTCCTTGTGGCGCAGCGTCAGCACGATTGCGCCGATCATCGCGACCAGCAGAACCAGACCCGCCACCTGGAAATAGAAAATGTAATCCGTATAGAGAATGTCACCGAGCGCGGCCGTGTTGTTGCGCGTGGCAACATCTGGCGTCGGCAGCGCAACGGTTTCGCCCAGCTTCGGCGCAAACGCGTAACCACCAGTCACGATGATAAGCTCTGCCGCAAGGATGAGGCCAACCAGTGCCCCCACCGGCGCATATTGCAGCGCCCCCTGCTTCAACTCCGCGAAATCGACGTCGAGCATCATGACGACAAACAGGAACAGCACCGCGACTGCGCCGACATAAACCACGAGCAGGATCATCGCGAGGAACTCGGCGCCAGTGAGAAGGAATAGCGCCGCCGCGTTGAAGAAGGTGAGAATGAGGAACAACACCGAATGCACCGGGTTGCGCGCCGAAATGACCATGAAGGCCGACGCGACCGCGATAAAGGCGAAGAGGTAGAAGAATACCGCCTCTAGTCCGTTTAGCATGGGTTCCCCCGGTTTCTCTTTCTCTCGAAAAAGAGCGCTGTCTTTTCCGGTCTGACCCCGCGGCCCAATGGGCTCACGAAATCGCGTGGTTCTTTAGACGGGACGAATGTGCCCGTCCATCAATGTTGTTGCATCTCCCACCGAAATGCTGGGAGCATTTACCCCTCACCGATACGGCGCATCCATTGCAATGTTGCGCGCGAGCTCGCGCTCCCAACGGTCGCCATTCGAAAGCAGTTTTTCCTTGTCGTAATAGAGTTCTTCACGGCTCTCCGTCGCGAACTCGAAATTCGGCCCCTCAACAATTGCGTCTACCGGACAGGCTTCCTGACAGAACCCGCAATAGATGCACTTCACCATGTCAATGTCGTAACGCACCGTGCGGCGCGTGCCGTCATTCCGGCGCGGACCAGCCTCGATCGTAATGGCTTGCGCCGGGCAGATCGCTTCGCAGAGCTTGCAGGCAATGCAGCGCTCTTCGCCGTTCGGATAACGGCGCAACGCATGCTCGCCACGGAAGCGCGGACTGACCGGGCCCTTCTCGTGCGGATAGTTCAGCGTAGCTTTCGGTGCAAAAAACTGCCGCATCGAAAGGAAGAACGCATCCACGAAGTCCTTAAGGAGCAGCGATTTTGCTGCTTGTGCGAGAGCAGACATCAGGCAAGCCCCGTCAGTTTGAGGAAGGCAGCGGTGATTACAACCATCGCCAGCGAGATCGGCAGGAAGACTTTCCAGCCCAGCCGCATCAACTGGTCGTAGCGATAGCGCGGCACGAACGCCTTCACCATCGAGAACATGAAGAACACCAGACAGACCTTGAGGATGAACCAGATAACGCCCGGCACCCAGGTGAACGGCGCAAAGTCGAATGGCGGCAGCCATCCACCAAGGAACAGGATGGTGGTGAGCGCGCACATCAGCACGATGGCGACATATTCACCGAGGAAGAACAGCAGGAACGGCGTGGACGAATATTCGATCATGTGACCGGCAACGAGTTCCGACTCGGCCTCGACAAGATCGAAGGGCGGGCGGTTCGTTTCGGCCAGAGCCGAGATGAAGAAGATGACAAACATCGGGAACAGGCCGAGCCAGTGCCAGTCGAGCAGCGTGTTCGGCAGGCCGAGATGCGTGCCAAGCCCGTCGCGCTGCGACAGCACGATGTCAGTCATGTTGAGCGAACCGACGCAGAGCAGAACGGTGACAATGACGAAGCCGATGGAGACTTCGTAAGACACCATCTGCGCCGCCGAACGCAGCGCGCCAAGGAACGGATATTTCGAGTTCGATGCCCAGCCACCCATGATCACGCCATAGACCTCAAGCGAGGAAATAGCGAAGACGTAGAGAATGCCGACATTGATATTGGCAATCGCCCAGCCCTCATTGACCGGAATGACGGCCCATGCGGCGATGGCGAGAATTGCGGAAACCAGCGGCGCAAGCAGGAACACGCCCTTGTTCGCGCCTGACGGGATGACCGGCTCTTTAAATACGAATTTCAGCAGGTCGGCGAAGGCCTGGAGCAGGCCCCACGGACCGACGACGTTCGGGCCGCGACGCAACTGCACCGCTGCCCAGATCTTGCGGTCGGCATACAGAATGTAGGCTACAAAGATCAGCAGCACGACAATCAGCACGACCGACTTGAGCAGGATCAGCAGTGCAGGCAGCACGTAGATGGTGAAGAAGGTATCCATTGCGTGCCTTACTCCGCCGCCTGCTTGAAGCCGTTGCGGGCCAGCGCGGAGCACTCGGCCATGACAGCCGACGCGCGCGCGATTGGGTTGGTGAGGTAGAAATCACCCATTGACGATATGAACGGCGGCTTGCGCAACGCGCCGCCGAGCTTGGCCAGCCGCGCGATATCAGCGGCGTCGCCATGCGCAATATGGTCGATTTTAGCCAGATGTGGATACTCGGCGCGCAGCGCAGCACGAAGCTGCGCCAGCGAGTCGAACGGCAACTTGTGACCAAGCACATCCGAAAGCGCGCGGATGACGGCCCAATCTTCCTTCGCCTGACCCGGCGCAAAACCAGCGCGGCTGGTCTGCTGCACGCGGCCTTCCGTGTTGATGTAGGTGCCGAACTTTTCAGTGTATGTCGAACCGGGCAGAATGACATCAGCACGATGCGCACCAGCGTCGCCATGCGTGCCGATATAAACGACGAACGCATTGCCTGTGCGCTTCATGTCAAACTCATCCGCGCCAAGCAGGAACAGAAGTTCGGACGATTCGAGCACGTCCGCGACGTTCCTGCGCGCATCCTGTGGGACGAAACCAACGTCCAGACCGCCAACGCGGGCTGCTGCCGTGTGCAGAACTGCAAAGCCATTCCACTCCGGCGTGACTGCGCCAACGGCTTGCGCCAGCTTCGCGGCCTGACCGAGCACGGCGGCTCCGTCGCCACGCACCAAAGCGCCCTGCCCGACGATGATCAGCGGATGCTTGGCCTTTTTCAGGACGTTGAAAAACTTGCCCGCGCCGCCTGCGAGGTCTTTCAGCGTTTCTGCGCCTGCGCCCAGCTGTTCGTAGTCGTAGCGCAGATCGCCAATATCGCCGATTACCGCGACCGGCACATCCTGACGCCAGCGCTTGCGAATGCGGGCATTCAGCACCGATGCTTCAAAACGCGGATTGGAGCCGATGATGAGAACAGCGTCGGCCTTCTCGATGCCCTCAATCGTCGGGTTGAAAATGTAGCTCGCGCGCCCATGCGAAGGATGCAGCGCAGTGCCATCCTGACGGCAGTCAATATTCGCCGAACCGAGCGATGCGAGCAGCGCCTTCAGCGCGTACATTTCTTCGACGCTCGACAGATCGCCAGCAATCGCGCCGATCTTCTCGGGCGCCGTGCGATCAACCGCTTCCTTAATGACCGCGAATGCTTCCGGCCAAGTGACGGGCTGGAGCTTGCCGCCCTTGCGGACATACGGACGGTCAAGACGCTGCGTACGCAGGCCATCCCAGATGAATCGGGTCTTGTCGGAAATCCATTCCTCGTTCACCTGCTCATTGACGCGCGGCATGATGCGCATCACTTCGCGGCCACGCGTATCGACGCGGATGGCCGAGCCGACAGCATCCATGACGTCGATGGATTCAGTCTTTGTCAGCTCCCATGGACGCGCGTGGAAGGCGAACGGACGCGAAGTGAGCGCGCCGACCGGGCAGAGGTCGATGACATTGCCCTGCAATTCAGAGGTCATTGCCTGTTCGAGATAGGTGGTGATTTCGGCATCTTCGCCACGACCGATCAGGCCGAGTTCGGAAATGCCAGCCACCTCGGTAGTGAAGCGGACGCAGCGCGTGCAGTGAATGCAGCGCGTCATCACCGTCTTGACCAACGGGCCGATATATTTGTCTTCGACAGCGCGCTTGTTTTCCTTGTAGCGCGACGCATCGACGCCGAATGCCATAGCCTGATCCTGCAGGTCGCACTCGCCGCCCTGATCGCAGATCGGGCAATCGAGCGGATGGTTGATAAGCAGGAACTCCATCACCCCTTCGCGCGCCTTCTTGACCATCGGCGTGTTGGTGAAGATTTCCGGCGCTTCGCCATTTGGACCTGGGCGCAAATCGCGGACATTCATGGCACAGGAAGCGGCCGGCTTGGGCGGGCCTCCCTTCACTTCAACGAGGCACATGCGGCAATTGCCGGCAATCGACAGCCGCTCGTGGAAGCAAAAGCGCGGCACCTCAGCCCCCGCCTCCTCCGCCGCCTGCAGTAGCGTGTAGTGGTCCGGGACCTCGATCTCTTTGCCGTCGACCTTGATCTTAGCCATTCGTTTCAAACCTTTGCGGCATCCCGCACTCATCACGTCGGGGGTCAGCCCGCCGCAACATCCCTCTTACCCATTCCAGCTTGCCCAAGCGCTTGCGCCTGTTCCAGCCATTTGTCCGTAGCAATCCGGCCATTGAGGCCCAGAACATCATCCAGCCAAGCGAGTTCCTCCGCCTGCAAATTCGCAATCTGCGCGTAGGTCCAAACCCCGAAGCCGTTCAGCACCTCCTCAAGCTTGGGGCCGACGCCGGTGATCTGCTTGAGATCATCAACTGTGGCCGGGCGCTCGATCGGCTTCGGCGCGCGCTTTGCCGATGCAGAGGCTTCGGCTTTCGCCTTTGCGGGTGCGCTTGCCCTCGCCTTTTTGGCAGTCGGAAAATCGACAACACCGGCGTCCTTTGCGGGCTCACCCTTGGGCGCAGGCGGCGTGGCTTCTTCCTTCAATTGCGCTTCCATGTGGGGCGCAAGAATTTCGCGCGACGCACGCGCAAAACCGGACATGGCACCGAACCACATTTCCATCGTACGGCTGGCGACGGCCAAGCCGACAGCAGTGGCCGTTGCAAAAGCGTCAACCGCTTCTGCCTGCCCTTTCTGCTCTTTGTCGGACTTGTCGCTCATCGTCTAACCGTTTGCTTCCCTTAATTATTCCGCAGCTTCCAGAACCGGCGTGACATTGTGTGAATTGCGAGTGAACTCATCAATGCGCCGCTCGATCTCCGGACGGAAATTGCGAATGAGACCCTGGATCGGCCAAGCCGCAGCGTCGCCAAGCGCGCAAATCGTGTGGCCTTCGACCTGCTTGGTGACATCCAGCAGCATGTCGATTTCGCGCTTCTGCGCTTCACCGCGCACCAGACGCTCCATGACGCGCCACATCCAGCCCGTACCCTCGCGGCACGGCGTGCACTGGCCGCAGCTTTCATGCTTGAAGAAGTAAGACAGGCGCGCGATTGCCTTGATGATGTCGGTGGACTTGTCCATGACAATCACCGCCGCAGTGCCGAACGAAGACTTGCGCTCGCGCAGGCCGTCGAAATCCATCGGGCAGTCGATAATGTCTTCGGCCTTGACGACCGGACAGGACGCGCCGCCGGGAATTACCGCCAGCAGATTATCCCAACCGCCGCGAATTCCACCGCCATGCGTTTCGACCAATTCACGGAAGGTGATGCCCATCGCCTCTTCGACCACGCAAGGCGTGTTGACGTGACCGACCAGCATGAACAGCTTGGTGCCGACATTGTTTGGGCGACCGATAGACGAGAACCACGCCGCGCCGCGCCGAAGGATCGTCGGCGCAACAGCAATGGATTCCACATTGTTGACGGTGGTCGGGCAACCATAGAGACCCATATTGGCCGGGAATGGCGGCTTCAGGCGCGGCTGGCCTTTCTTGCCTTCAAGGCTTTCGAGCAGCGCGGTTTCCTCACCGCAAATGTAAGCGCCCGCGCCGTGATGGACGTAAATTTCGAAATCGTAGCCGTTCTTGTTATTCTTGCCAATCAGCTTGGCGTCATACGCCTCATCGATGGCGCGCTGCAGAGCTTCGCGCTCGCGGATAAATTCGCCGCGCACATAGATGTAGGCCGCAACCGCGCCCATCGCGAAGCCAGCGAGCAAGCAGCCCTCCACCAGCGTGTGCGGATCGTGGCGCAGGATTTCGCGGTCCTTACAGGTGCCCGGCTCGGACTCGTCGGCGTTGACGACGAGGTAGGACGGACGGCCATCGCTGACCTTCGGCATGAACGACCATTTGAGGCCGGTGGGAAAACCGGCGCCACCGCGACCGCGCAGTCCGGACGCCTTCATTTCATTGACGATCCACTCGCGACCCTTGGCGATGATGCCCGCCGTGCCATCCCAGCAACCGCGCGACATCGCGCCCGCGAGCGACTTGTCGTAGCGGCCGTAGATGTTTGTAAAAATTCGGTCTTTGTCAGCAAGCATAGCTCACACCTCAAACCGGCTTTTTGCCGAAAACGCGGACATATTCTTCCACACCGCCCTTGGCGAGCGCCTTGGCCTGCTTGACCCAGTCCTCACGTTCAATGCGCCCGTGGAAGGCCAGATAGCCGTCAACCCAATCGCGCTCGGCCTTCTTCCACGATGCTACCTGCGCATAGGTGAAGATGCCAATGCTGTGCAGTGTTTTTTCAATCTTCGGACCAACGCCGGAAATGAGCTTGAGATCGTCGGTCTTGGCCGGACGCTCGATGCCTTTCGGGCGGTCTTTGTGATCCAGCGAAGGCTTTTCAGCGGCCTTCTTGCCAGGCGATTTCACCGCCGGGCTGGCCTGTTCCGATGCAGTCTTTGGCTTCGCAGCGTTTGACGGCGGTACGGCTGCAGCCGGAGCCTTTGCGGCAGCCGCAGGTTTGCTCTTTGCGCCCTTCTTCAATGCCTTTTCATCGGCAAGCGATGTGAACCCGCTTTCCGGAGCCGAGAACCAGCGATCAATCTGCGGGCCGGTCGGAACCTTGGCTCCCTTGCCTGCCTCGAACTCATCGATGATTTCAGCCAGCCGCTCCGGCGTCAGGTCTTCATACGTGTCCTTGAAGATCATAACCATCGGAGCATTCACGCACGCGCCAAGGCACTCGACCTCTTCCCATGAAAGCGTGCCGCTCGCATTGGTGTGGAACTGCTCGTGATGGATCTTGTTGCGGCAGACTTCCTTGAGTTCCTCCGCACCGCGCAGAGCGCAAGGCGTGGTGCCGCATACCTGAACATGCGCGCGGGTGCCGACCGGTTTCAACTGGAACTGGGTATAGAAAGTCGCGACCTCGAGCACGCGAATGTAGGGCATTGCGAGCGTATCGGCGACATGCTCGATGGCCGCGCGCGTGACCCAGCCTTCCTGCTCCTGCGCCAACATCAGCAGCGGGATGACTGCCGACTGCTCACGACCCTTGGGATATTTCTTGATCCATGTCTTTGCCTGCGCAGCCATTGCCTTGTTGAAGGCGAAAGCTGGCGGCTGATAGGCTGGCTCTGCGAGACGACGAACACTCATTTAGCGGTCAACCTCACCAAACACGATGTCGAGGGAGCCAAGGATGGCTGATATGTCAGCCAGCATGTGGCCGCGACACAGGAAATCCATCGCCTGCAAATGGGCAAAACCCGGCGCGCGAAGCTTGCATCGGTACGGCTTGTTGGTGCCATCCGACACGAGATAGACGCCGAACTCACCCTTGGGCGCTTCGACGGCGGCGTAAACCTCACCGGCCGGGACGTGATAGCCCTCGGTATAAAGCTTGAAGTGATGGATCAGCGCTTCCATCGAGCGCTTCATCGCGCCACGCTTGGGCGGCACGACCTTGCCATCAAGATTCGAGACTGGACCGACCGATTCAGCACCGAGCAGGCGATCCACGCACTGACGCATGATGCGCGCGGACTGGCGCATTTCTTCCATGCGGATCAGATAGCGGTCGTAGCAGTCGCCGTTCTTGCCGATTGGAATATCGAATTCCATTTCCGGGTAGCACTCATAGGGTTGGCTTTTGCGCAGATCCCACGCCGCGCCGGAACCGCGCACCATCACGCCCGAAAAGCCCCACGCCCATGCGTCATCGAGCGAAACCACGCCGATATCGACATTGCGCTGCTTGAAGATGCGGTTCGGCGTCAGAAGATCGTCAAGGTCGGTAACCGTCTTCAGGAACGGGTCGATCCACTTGCCGATGTCTTCGACCAGCTTCTGCGGCAAATCCTGATGGACGCCGCCCGGACGGAAATAGGCAGCGTGCATGCGCGCACCGCATGCACGCTCATAAAATACCATGAGCTTTTCGCGTTCCTCGAAGCCCCAGAGCGGCGGCGTCAGCGCACCCACATCCATCGCCTGCGTGGTGACGTTCAGCAAGTGCGAGAGAATGCGCCCGATCTCGGAATAAAGAACGCGGATCAACTGCCCGCGCTTCGGCACCTCGATTTCCAGCAACCGCTCGACGGCCAGGGCAAAGGCGTGCTCCTGATTCATCGGCGCCACGTAATCGAGCCGGTCGAAGTAAGGCACGGCCTGAAGATATGTCTTGGCTTCGATCAGCTTTTCGGTGCCGCGATGAAGCAGGCCGATATGCGGATCGACGCGATCCACCACCTCGCCATCCAACTCTAGCACGAGACGAAGGACGCCGTGCGCCGCCGGATGCTGCGGCCCAAAATTGATATTGAAATTGCGGACGGAGGTTTCAGCCATTCGGCGCCTCAATTCGTCTTGGCTTTTTCATCGCCGGGCAGCACGTAATCCGTACCCTCCCACGGCGACAGAAAATCGAAATTGCGGAATTCCTGCTTCAATTCAACAGGCTCGTAAACAACCCGCTTCACTTCATCGTCGTAGCGAACCTCGACAAAGCCGGTGAGCGGGAAATCCTTGCGCAGCGGGTGCCCCTCGAAGCCATAGTCGGTCAGCAGGCGACGCAGATCCGGGTGCCCTGAAAACAGAATGCCGTAAAGGTCGTACGCCTCGCGCTCATACCAATCAGCGCCCGGGAAAACTCCCGTGACGGATGGAACCGGAGTATGTTCATCAGCGCGGATCTTGACGCGGATGCGCTGATTCTGCCGCGGCGAAAGCAAGTGATAGACGACATCGAAGCGCTGGGCTCGCGAGGGATAATCCGCGCCGGAAATATCGATGATCGAGATGAACTCGCACTGTACGTCGCGGCGCAGGAAATTGAGCACAGCCACGATTTCCGCCGGCTCGACGGTGATTGTCAGCTCGCCATAAGCGACAAGCGATTCCTCGATCGTGCCGGGGAGCTTTTCGCCGATATAGGCCGCGAGATCATTGAGCGCTTCACTCATTCTAATGCCTCACCGCTCAATCGTGCCGGTGCGGCGAATCTTCTTCTGCAGAAGAAGAATGCCGTAAAGCAGCGCCTCCGCAGTGGGAGGGCAACCCGGAACATAGATGTCTACCGGCACGACGCGATCACAACCGCGCACGACCGAATAGGAATAATGATAGTAGCCGCCACCGTTTGCGCACGATCCCATCGAGATCACGTAACGCGGTTCCGGCATCTGATCGTAAACCTTACGCAGCGCGGGAGCCATCTTGTTGGTCAGCGTGCCGGCAACGATCATCACATCCGACTGACGCGGCGAGGCGCGCGGCGCGATGCCGAACCTCTCGGCGTCATAGCGCGGCATGGAAATATGCATCATCTCGACCGCGCAACAGGCGAGGCCGAACGTCATCCACATCAGCGAACCGGTGCGCGCCCAGGTAATAAGTGCTTCCGACGAAGTGACCAGAAAGCCCTTGTCGGACAACTCATTATTCAATTCACCGAAAAATATGTCGTCCGACCCCACAGGCTTGCCCGTGCGCGGATCGATGATTCCCTTCGGCTTCGGCGCGATGAGCGTGCCGGAACTATCGTTCAATCCCATTCCAGCGCGCCTTTCTTCCATTCATAGATAAAGCCGATGGTGAGCACACCGAGGAAAACCATCATCGACCAGAAGCCGAGCATCCCGATTTTGCCAAAGGACACGGCCCACGGAAACAGAAACGCAACTTCCAGATCGAAGATGATGAACAGGATCGACACAAGATAGAAGCGCACATCGAACTTCATGCGCGCGTCATCAAAAGAATTGAAGCCGCACTCGTATGCAGACAACTTCTCCGGGTCCGGGTTGCGATATGCAACGAGGAAGGGAGCTACAATCAGCGCGAGCCCGACAATCATGGCTACGCCTATGAAAATGATAATCGGCAGATAGGAACTCAGTAGAGCGCTCATAGTCCAACTTTCCGCTTGGCGACCGCTACAACGACAAGACCACCTGCAAGATGTCTGGGCAACAGCAATCGCGCTTAACCGGTTCAAAACCGATGCTGCGTTGCGGGAGGGTTAGCGCAGCCACCACCCCGACGCAAGCCAAAGCTTGTCCAAAATTAGGCAGAAATGTCGCGGGCCTACCCATTGATTTCTATACCAATTTACTCATGTTTTTATCCTGACAGCCTCTTGCGCACATTTCTGCTAGTCTCACCAGTGATTTGCCGATTCCAGCCGCCGAAATTTTACCTATGAAGAGTGAAAAAATCAGTCTGGCTCAAGCCCGCCGCATCACGCTGGCTGCACAGGGTTTTTCCGAGCCCCGGCCGACCAGCCCTATCAATCGAGGCCACTTGAACCGCCTGTTGGGGCGGATCGGTCTTTTGCAAATTGATTCCGTCAGCGCCGTGGTGCGCGCACACTATATGCCGATGTTCTCGCGGCTCGGCCCCTACCCCATGCAACTTCTCGATGAAGCAACCGGGCCGAAGAAAAGACTCGTCTTTGAATATTGGGCGCATGAGGCATCGTTTCTGCCGCTGGAACTATGGCCGCTGATGCAATGGCGGATGGCGCGAGCGCGCGAACATTCGGAAATTTATTCCGGACTGGCGCGCTGGGCAGAGGAAAAGCAATCCTTCATCGAAGAGATTTTCGAGGAGGTGAAAGCGCGCGGGCCAATCGCCGCATCGGACATCGAAGGCCACAAGGGCAGCGGCGGCTGGTGGGGCTGGTCTGATGCCAAGGCAGCGTTTGAGTGGCTTTTCTGGGCAGGCCGCATAACGGCACACTCCCGACGCTCCTTTGAGCGGCTTTATGATCTGCCGGAACGGGCACTGCCGAAAGCCGTGATTGATATGCCGGTGCCAGACACCGCGGACGCGCACCGCGAATTGCTAAAGATTTCGGCGCGCGCTCTTGGCGTTGGAACTGCGCAATGCCTGCGGGATTATTTCCGCCTGTCGCCTGCCGATATTGTCGGGCGAATTGACGAGTTGGTTGAGGAAGGCGAATTGCTACCCGTGAAAATCGAGGGCTGGCATCGACCGGGCTATGTCTCGAAGGACGCACGCAGGCCGCGCAAAGTGGAAACGCAGGCGCTGCTCGCGCCGTTCGATCCGCTGGTATTCGAGCGCACGCGGACAGAAAAGCTGTTCGACTTCCATTATCGCATCGAGATTTACACACCCGCCGAAAAGCGGCGCTATGGATACTATGTTCTGCCGTTCCTGCTGAACGATGCAATCGTGGCGCGTGTAGACCTGCGCGCCGACAGGCCAAAGGGTGTATTGCGCGTGCTGGCAGCCTATGCCGAACCCGGCGCGCCGCCCGAAACTGCCGAAGCGCTGCTGCGAGAACTTCACACCATGCAGAACTGGCTTGGGCTGGAGCAAATCGAGATTACGACTGCCGGTGATCTCGGCCCGACGCTGGCGAAGCTCTCCGCGTCGTAGCTGCGCGTTGACTCTACCTGCCAGTAACGCCTAAATCCACGCAAACGGTTCCTTGCCTAACCAGCAAGGCGAAGAGGGAATGCGGTGCGCCCGCCTGGGCAATGCCGCAGCTGTACCCGCAACTGTGAACGGCAAGCCGAAGCCAACGCCACTGGGCAACCGGGAAGGCGGCGAGGCGCAAAAGCCGTGAGCCAGGAGACCTGCCGTTGAACATCAACTTCCGACCGCCCGGCGGGTGTCCGGGCAAGGAGCACGTTTTGGACGCCGAAGAATTCCGCGCAGAAGGACAAACCTCCGCCGAGGTCACGATTGTCGTGTGCGCATCGTGCCGCGATGAGTCGGGTTCGGACGCCCATCCACGCGCAGGCGAAAGGCTGGCGCAGGCAACCCGCGAAGTATCTCGCGGAAAGCCGGTGCGGGTTCAGCAAGTGGAATGCCTCGGCAATTGCAAACGGCGACTGAGCGCGGCCCTGTTGCGCGATGGCTGCTGGAGCTACGTGTTCGGCGACCTGACCGAACATAGCGGCGCAGACCTTTTGACCGGCGCTGAACTATTCACCCAGACCGTTGACGGCACGCTGCCCTGGCGTGGCCGCCCCGATTCTCTCAAGCGCGGCTTGATCGCGCGCATTCCGCCCTCTGATTTCCTGAAGGATATTATATGACACAGGCTCTCGAACGCGTTCCGTGCACGGTCATTACCGGCTTTCTGGGCGCAGGCAAAACCACGCTTGTGCGCAACCTGATCGAAAACACCAAGGGCAAAAGGCTGGCGGTGATCGTCAATGAGTTCGGCGATGTCGGCATTGATGGCGACATTCTGAAGGGCTGCGGCATCGACACCTGCCCGGAAGAAAATATCGTCGAACTGGCGAATGGTTGCATCTGCTGCACCGTGGCGGATGACTTTGTGCCAGCGCTGGATCAGATTCTGGCACGCGAGCCGAGAGTTGATCACATATTGATCGAGACATCCGGGCTGGCGCTGCCGAAGCCGCTGGTTCAGGCGTTTCAATGGCCGAGCGTTAAAAGCCGCGTGACTGTCGACGGCGTGGTCGCGGTGGTGGATGGTGCGGCACTCGCTGAAGGACAGGTGGCATCCGATATGGACGCACTGGCAGCACAGCGCTCCGCCGACGAGTCGCTCGACCACGAGGACCCGGTCGAAGAAGTGTTCGAAGATCAGGTGGCTTGCGCCGATCTAATTATTCTCTCCAAGAGTGATCTGATCGATGCCGACGGTGCTGCCCGCGCCAATGCGATCATCGGTGAACATAGCGCGCGCGCCGTGAAGGTCGTTCCTACCGCACATGGCAAAGTCGATCCGTCTGTGCTGCTCGGCCTCGGCCTCGGCGTTGAAGACGACATCGAAAACCGCAAGACGCATCATGATGATGAACTCGATCACGAACATGATGATTTCGACACCTATGTGATCGATATTCCGGCAGTGTCGGACCCGGCGACGCTGGCAGCTCGCGTGGCGGAAGCTGCCGAAAAGGAAAACGTGCTGCGGCTGAAAGGGTTCGTCGAAGTGACCGGCAAGCCTATGCGGCTGCTGGTGCAGGCGGTCGGCCCGCGCGTGAACCACTATTATGACCGCGCGTGGACTGCGGGCGAGCCGCGCCGTTCGAGCGTCGTCGTGATCGGCCTGAAAGGGCTTGACCGCGCCGCGATTGAAAAGATCCTCATCGGCTGATGCATATTCTGGCAACCACATCTGCCTCGCTTGAGGATCTAATAGAACCGGTCGATCTGAAACAGACGCCGGCAGATGTGGTGGCATTGTCGTTTACGGACTCAGATCTGGCGGCACTTGCCGCCGGTTGGCAGGCGCAGAAGGATGCCTTGCCCTCGCTCGGATTGGCCGCGCTGCGCGACTTGCGGCACCCCATGTCGGTCGATCTCTGGATCGACAGCGTTGCGCGCCACGCGAAGGTCATTCTGGTGCGCATCCTCGGCGGGTATGACTGGTGGCGCTATGGGTGCGACCAGCTTGCGAGCATTGCCAGCGCGCAAGGGATTAAGCTGGCGCTACTGCCGGGCGAATGCCGCGAGGATGATGCGCGGCTGGCAGAACTTTCGACGGTTGGGCCGGATGAACTAGCGCATTTGCTCGGGTTTTTCCGTGAAGGCGGGCCGGGAAATATGCAGGCGCTCGCGCGCAGTCTGGGCGCCATGGCGCGCGGCGAAGAAAGCAGCGAGACAGCGAGTGAAGTGCCGAAGGCCGGGTTTTATGTGCCTGCAGGTAAGGGCCAGAATATCCTCAGCGCTCATCAGCCTGCCGACAGGCGGTTGAGGGGTGAATCAGAACAACTTTCTGATAGCCAGACTCAACCAATCATCCCCATTCTCTTTTATCGGTCGATGCTGCTGGCGGCGGATGCCGCGCCGATTGACGAATTGACCAGGGCGCTGGAAGCCAGAGGCATTTCGGCGGTGCCAATTTTTGTAACGTCACTGAAAGACCCGGCTTCGCTTGCTTTCGTGGAAAAGGCGCTGGCCGAACTGAACCCCGCCGCGATCATTACCGCCACGGCGTTCGCCGCAGGGGCCGAACCCGGCGAGCAGACGCTGTTCGACCGCGCGGGTGTGCCGGTGTTTCAAGTTATCACCGCAACAACACGCCGCGAGGCGTGGGAAGAAAACCAGCGCGGATTGGCACCTGCCGACCTTGCCATGCATGTGGTGCTACCCGAACTCGACGGGCGTATTCTGGCGGGCGCGATTTCATTCAAGGCGCAATCGCAATCAAATGACTATCGCGGGCTAAGCAACCAGCCGGAACCGAACCGCATCGAGCAGGTCGCGGCGCGGATCGAGCGTTTCCTGCGGCTGGCCGACACAACACGCGAGAACCGAAAGCTGCTTATACTCATACCGGACTACCCGGCTGCTGAGGGGCGCACCGGCTATGCGGTGGGGCTGGACGTGCCTTCAAGCGTGCTGGCCATGCTGAATGACTTGAGGGATGCAGGATACATCGTTGACTCGATTCCAGAATCCCCGCGCGAACTTCTCGATCTGCTGGATCGTGGTAGCGAAGGTTTCAATGCGGACGACTACGCAAAAGCGTTGGCGACCTTGCCCGACGCTGCCCGCGAGAAGCTTATCGCGACATGGGGCGGACCATCGGAAAACCGCATCAACTTCCGCGCATCGACGTTCGGTAATGTCACGGTAGCGCTCGCACCGGACCGGGGCCGATCTGCGGATCGCAGGGCTGACTATCACGATCCGACGCTTGCGCCACAGCATGATCTGGTCGCGTTCGGATTCTGGCTCCAGAACGCGCTGGGCGTTCACGCCATTATTCACGTTGGCGCGCATGGCACGCTGGAATGGCTGCCGGGCAAGACGGTAGCGCTCAGCCGCGATTGCTTCCCCGAAATCGTGACCGGCGGCCTGCCGGTGATCTATCCGTTTATTGTCTCCAATCCCGGCGAGGCCGCGCAGGCCAAGCGGCGCATTTCTGCCATCACGCTCGGCCATCTGCCGCCGCCGTTGGCGAGCGCCGAACTGGACGAGAAGCAACAAAAGCTGCAGCGGCTTGTGGACGAATATGCGCAGGCCGATGGGCTGGACCGCCGTCGCCGCGACCGGCTCGCGCGGCTGATCGTGGAAACCGCGACGGAAACGGGCCTTGCGACGGATGCTGGCGTTGCCCGCACGGACGCGCCGGACGAAGCCTTACGGCGCATCGATGCGTGGCTCTGCGACCTGAAAGATTTCGCCATTAAGGACGGTCTGCATATCTATGGCCGCACGGATGGCGACAATGCCGAAAGCGCAGCAAACGAACGCGCGAACCTTTTGAAAACGCTGGACGGCAGGCATATTGCGGCGGGGCCATCCGGCGCTCCGGCGCGTGGCCGTTCTGACGTGTTCCCGACCGGGCGCAACCTCTACACCGCTGACCCGCGCACCATGCCGACGCCGACCGCGTTTGATCTTGGCAAGGCAGCGGCGGACGAAGTGTTGCGCGATTATCTGCAGAGCCACGGCGACTGGCCGCGGGCGCTCGTGATCGACCTATGGGGCAGCGCTTCGCTGCGCACCGGCGGTGAGGAAATCGCGCAAGGGCTCTGGTTGATGGGGTGCCGCCCGCAATGGGACGCCGCGACAGGCCGCGTGACCGGCGTGGAAGTGCTTGTGCCAGCGACGCTGGGGCGTCCGCGCGTGGACGTAACATTCCGCATTTCCGGCCTGTTTCGCGACATGTTCCCCACGCAAATCGCGCTGCTCGACGCCGCTGCGCAGGCGGTTGCAGCGCGAGATGAATCCGCAGACGAAAACCCGCTTGCAGCCACGGTGCGCGAGACAGGCAAGGCCCCTGCCCGCGTCTATGGTTCTTCGCCCGGTACTTATGGCGCAGGAATCGAGGACCAGCTTGCGCGCAGCGATTGGGCAGATCGCAGCGAAATTGGACATGCTTATCTGGCGGCAACCTCGCACGCTTTCGGCGGGGCGGAAGGTGCGGCGACAGAAGCGCCGGGAGCCTTCGCGGAACGATTGGCAGAGGCCGATCTGCTGGTACACACGGGCGACGATCCGGGCCGCGATATTCTGGAAGGCTCGGCGGATGTGGCTTTTATCGGCGGGTTCGCCGCAGCACTTGCCGCGCTTGGCCGCAACGCCGATGTGGTGGTGCTGGACACGACCGACCCGAACCGCCCACGACCGCGCTCGGTAGCGCAGGCGGTTGGCCGTGTGGTTCGGGCGCGAGCAGTAAACCCGCGATTTATTGCAGGCCAGATGCGGCACGGGCCGCGCGGCGCTGCGGAGTTTGCCGAAACGGTGGATCGGCTGGTCGCCTTTGCCGAAACGACGAATGCAATCTCCGGCGACCTGATTGGCGCGGTTCATGACGCATATCTGGGCGACGAAACGGTGCGCGCATTTCTGCTGCGCGAAAACCCAAAGGCCGCGCGCGCAATCGCCAAGCGACTCGCGGATGCCAGACGGCGCGGCTTGTGGCGTCCGCTGCGCAACGCAATTGACGACGAGCTTGCGGAACTGATTGCAGAGGCCGCCGCATGATGGCCGCCGCTCGCGACATCAATGTGCGCGGTGCATGCCCCGCTCTCGCTGCGCCGATGCAAACCGGCGACGGATTACTCGCGCGGCTTAATCCAGTGCGCGAAGGGTTGAGCGCAAAGCAGTTGATTGGACTCTGCGAATGCGCGTTGCGGCACGGCAATGGAATTGTCGAGATAACCTCGCGCGGCAGTCTTCAAATACGCGGCCTGACGGAGCCGTCCGCGCTCGCGCTGGCGGACGACATCAACCGGCTGGACATAGATGTGCGAACCGGCACGACGGTTGCGACTGGTCCGCTGGCCGGTATGGATCCGGATGAGGTCGCCGATCCGCGCCCGCTTGCGCAAAGCATTCGCGACGGGATTACGCGCCTTGGACTGAACGGCAGGCTCGCGCCCAAGGTGTCTGTTGTCGTGGACGGTGGTGGGGCATGGAGCCTCGATGACTTGCAGGCCGATATTCGCTGCAGGGCGGATGGTGCTCTGTGGCACGTTGCGATTGGCGACGAACCGCGCACGCTGGGGCGTTTTGCGGAGGCGCACGCAGCGGCGGTTGTGCTGGAAGCTCTGGAAGCGGTTGCAGCGCGCGGCCCGATGGCACGGGCACGCGACCTGAACATCGGCGCAACAGATGTTGCGGAACGTGCGCCCCGCGCGATTCCGCTTGGCAATCTTGCGCTCAAGGATCGCAACGCCATGGCGGTCGTGCTGCCATTTGGCTCCGTGGAAGCGGGTGTTCTGGCTGAATTTGCGAAACAGGCGCAAGCGCTTGGCGCGACGGAATTTCGTGCCGTGCCACCTCGCGCGCTGATCATGTTGCTCGATGCGCCAAACGTAGAGGGAATTCTGAAAATCGCGCAAGAACTCGGCTTTGTGGTCGATGCTCGCGATCCGGCGATGCGGATATTTGCCTGCCCCGGCAAACCGGCCTGCACTTCGGGAACGTTCAAAACCCGCGAAACAGCGCGCAATATTGTGCGTGAAGTGCCCGAACTCTTCACCGACAACGCATTTTCGCTTCACGTTTCAGGCTGCGCGAAAGGCTGTGCACATCCTTCACAAGCAGCCCTCACTCTTGTTGGCGAGGCCGAAACGGTTGGAATTGTCGTGGGTGGAACAGCCCGGAGCTTGCCTCTTGCCTACGCTCAACCTAATGCGCTGGTCGACGCGCTGAAGGAAATGGAATGACCGAATACGACTATATCCGCGACGGGACGGCGATCTATGAGCGCTCCTTCGCAATCATCCGGGCCGAGGCGGACCTTTCGCGCTTCGATGCGGAAGAGGCCGATGTCGCTATCCGCATGATCCACGCTTGCGGACAGGTGGAAGCCGCGCGCCATTTCGTATTCTCGCCGGGTTTTGTCGAGGCCGCGCGGACGGCGCTAAAGAATGGCGCGCCGATCCTGTGCGATGCGGAAATGGTGGCGCGCGGCGTGACGCAAGCGCGCTTGCCTGCAAACAATGAGGTTGTTTGCACGCTGCGCGATCCGCGCACTGCATCGCTTGCGGCTGAGATAAGAAATACACGTTCGGCAGCGGCGATTGACCTGTGGGGCGAGCGGATGGCTGGAGCTGTCGTTGCCATCGGCAATGCACCCACCGCACTGTTTTATCTGCTGGAAAAGCTGCGCGACGGCGCCCCGAAGCCAGCGGCGATACTTGGCATGCCGGTTGGGTTTGTCGGAGCAGCAGAGTCCAAGGACGCGCTTGCGGAAAACTCCTACGGCGTTCCGTTTGCAATTGTTCGGGGACGCCTGGGCGGCAGCGCTATGACGGCAGCCGCGCTCAATTCATTGGCGAGGCCGGGATTGTGATTGCCGGGCAAAAGACTGGCCGGTTGATCGGTGTCGGTACGGGTCCGGGCGATCCCGAATTGCTGACGGTCAAGGCTGTGCGCGCAATCGAGCAGGCCGATGTGCTGGCCTATTTCGCCAAGCGCGGCACGACAGGCAATGCGCGCGCGATTGTGAAAGCGCATATCCGCGACGGCATGGAAGAACTGCCGCTGCACTATCCGGTTACGACCGAAATCGAAAAAGACGACGACAGCTACAAATCGCAAATCCTGGGCTTTTATGAAGCCTCTGCAGATAAGGTGGCGGAGCATTTGAGCGCGGGCAAAACGGTGGCGATTCTCTCCGAAGGCGACCCGCTGTTTTATGGCTCCTACATGCATCTGCATGTGCGGCTTGCGCCACGCTTTCCTGCTGAGGTTATCGCGGGCGTGACGGCCATGTCCGGCTGCTGGTCGCAGGTTGGGTTGCCGCTGGTTCAGGGCGACGAAATCCTGACCGTGCTGCCCGGCACGCTGAGTGAAATGGAACTCGCGCGCCGCCTTGCTGATACTGATGCTGCCGTGATTATGAAGGTTGGGCGCAACCTTGGCAAAATCCGCCGCGCGCTGAACACGACCGGCAAGCTCGATACGGCGGTCTATGTCGAGCGCGGAACGATGCAGAATACGGCGAGCGCACTGCTGGCGGAAAAGCCCGACGACGAAGCACCCTATTTCGCAATTGTTCTCGTGCCGGGTTGGCCCGACAGACCGGAAGCCGCGTCATGAACGGGAAACTCTATGTCATTGGCCTTGGGCCGGGATCAGACAAGCAGATAACCCCACAGGCGCTGGACGCAATTGCGGCTTCAACGCATTTCTACGGCTACAAGCCCTATGTCAGCCGCCTGAAACTACGCGCCGATCAGGTGGCGGTTGCATCCGACAATCGCGAGGAATTGGCGCGCGCCAAAGACGCGCTTGACCGAGCCGCAACCGGCACCACAGTCGCCATCGTCTCCGGCGGTGATCCCGGCGTTTTCGCGATGGCAGCGGCGGTGTGCGAGGCGATTGAGGAAGGCGTGGACCAATGGCGCGACGTCGATCTGGAAATCATTCCGGGCGTTACCGCCATGCTGGCCGTCGCAGCACGGATGGGCGCGCCGCTCGGCCACGATTTCTGCGCGGTGAACCTTTCGGACAATCTCAAGCCGTGGGACGTTATCGAAACGCGGCTGGTGGCCGCAGCAAGCGCGGGATTTGTGATCGCGCTCTACAACCCGATCAGCAAATCGCGGCAATGGCAGCTAGGCCGCGCGTTCGATGCCGTATCGGCCGTGCTGCCGCCCGAAACGCCGGTGATTTTCGGGCGCGCCGCCGGGCGCAACGACGAAGCGATGGGCGTGCAACTGCTTTGCGATGCCAAGGCAGAGGACGCCGACATGGCGACCTGCGTTATCATAGGATCGGCAGCGACACGCATTGTGGAGCGAGGCGACAAGCCGGCGCTAGTCTATTCGCCGCGCTCGGTGAGGTCGCACTCGTGAAGCGCCAACTGGACCAGCGCGTCGATGCTTTCCGCGCCCGGCACGGCTGGCAGGAGCGGACGCCGGAACATGACCACCTCGATTCCGAGTTCGCGCGCGGCTTCGATCTTGGCGTAGGTAGCACCGCCGCCGCTGTTCTTGCACACAATGATTTCAGTGCGGTGAGCTTGCAGCATGGCGCGCTCGGCATCTCGGTCAAACGGACCGCGTGCGAGAAAATAGGTCGCGTTCGGCACCGCCAGTGGTGGCTCGACAGGATCGACGCTGCGAACCAGATAGCTGTGCTGCGGGGCTTGTTCGAAGGGCAAAAGCTCCTGACGGCCAAGCGCGAGAAACACGCGGCGCGGCACGCTGCCCAAGGCGGTGACAGCGCCCGTCGAATCGTCAACCAGCGACCAGCGGTCGCCGGAAACCTGCTCCCAGCCGGGCCGTCGCAGCGCCAGCAATGGCACGTCAGCGAGCTTCGCCGCCTCCGCCGCATTGGCGGAAATTCGCGCGGCATAAGGATGTGTGGCGTCTATCAACAGGTCGATGCGATGTTCGCGGAAATAGGCAGCAAGACCTTCCGGCCCGCCGAACCCGCCCATCCGCGTGGGTACACCCTGCGCGACGGGATGCTCGGTGCGACCCGCGAGGGAAAGCGTAACGCGCAGCGCTTCATGCGCTGCGAGTTTGCCAGCCAATTGGCGGGCTTCGGTCGTGCCGCCGAGGATGAGGACGGATTTGCGCATGACGTCCGTTGAAAAATGGCTGACTATTGTGGGCATCGGTGAAGACGGCATAGCCGGTCTGGGCGACGAGGCCAAGCGCGCGATTTCGGGCGCACGCCATGTGTTTGGCGGCGCGCGTCACCTTGAACTCGCGCGGGGCATCATCAAAGGGCAAGCCGAACAATGGCCGGTGCCGTTTGCGATTGATCCGGTCCTGGCGCTGCGGGGTCAATCCGTGTGCGTATTGGCATCCGGCGATCCGTTTTTCTACGGCGCGGGTATAGCGCTCACCCGACGGATTCCAGCAGCGGAAATTCGCTGCCTCCCGTCTCCTTCCGCGTTCAGCCTCGCGGCCTCACGATTGGGCTGGCCCTTGCAGAACGTGGAGTGTGTTTCGCTGCATGGGCGCTCGATCAACCTCCTCCGTCCCTTGCTGCATCCGCATCGCCATATATTGGCGCTGACCTCGGATGGATTAGCGCCGGGTGAAATTGCAGCGTTGATCACTTCTATTGGATTCGGTGGTTCGCGAATTGCCGTGCTTGAAGCTTTGGGAGGCCCCGCCGAGCGGATACGATGGGCTACAGCAGATTCATTCGACATCGAAAACATAAGCCCGCTCAATGTTTTGGCCATCGAAGTTGAATCAAACTCCGAAGCGCGGATCATTTCGCTGGCCAACGGCCTGCCGGATGCCCTGTTCGATACGGACGGCCAGTTGACCAAGAGCGAGGTCCGCGCGGTTACGCTTTCGGGGCTCGCACCCCGGCGGGGTGAATTGCTTTGGGATGTGGGCGCGGGGTCCGGCTCAATCGCGATCGAATGGATGCTGGCGGACCCTTCCATACGCGCAATTGCAATTGAGGCAAACAAGGAGCGCGCAGCGCGCGTCACGGCGAATGCGAATAGCTGCGGCGTGCCGGGGCTGAAGTTGATTGAAGGCGCAGCGCCGGAAGCACTCGCAAATCTGGAAACGCCGGACGCGATTTTTATCGGCGGCGGCGGATCTGATCCTGGTGTCATTCCCGCTTGCATCAAGGGGTTGAAACCGGGCGGCAGGCTGGTCGCAAATGCGGTGACGCTGGAGATGGAGGCGCTGCTGCTGGACCACCACGCGCGACTTGGCGGCGAGCTGATACGCATTGCGGTGAGCCGCGCGCAGCCTGTGGGTTCGATGCAGGGCTGGCGCGCTGCAATGCCGGTGACGCAATGGCGCTGGAGAAAGCCATGATCGTTGCGGGTATCGGATGCCGCAGAGGCAGCAGCGCTGATGCAATCGCAAGCGCGATTGGGAATGCTCTTGCCGAGCATGGGTTGACCACCGCCGCAATTGACCGATTGGCAACGGGAGAGTTCAAAAGGACTGAACTCGGCATTTCGCTTGCCGCGCAGAATTTGAACGTGCCGCTGCTGATCGTTAATAATGCCGGGCTGGAGTCCACCTCCGCACGCTGCCTGACGTTTTCGGAGAAATCCATGAAACTGACGGGCGCGCCCTCACTTTCGGAAGCTGCGGCGCTGTTTGTCGCGGGTAAAAATGCGCGGCTTCTCGGACCACGCTTCGCGCAGGATGGCGTGACTTGCGCCCTTGCCAAACCGGAAAGCGACGCATGACAGTTCACTTCATCGGAGCAGGCCCCGGCGCCGCCGACCTCATTACCGTTCGCGGGCGCGACCTGCTGGCCGCCTGCCCCGTTTGCCTCTACGCAGGCTCAATCGTTTCGCCTGAACTGCTGAACTATTGTCCCGCAGACGCTCGACTGATCGATACGGCACCGCTGTCGCTTGACGAGATCGAAGCCGAGTACAAACGCGCGTTTGACGCAGGACAAGACGTTGCGCGGTTGCACTCCGGCGACCTGTCCGTGTGGAGCGCGGTGGCTGAGCAAATCAGACGGCTTGAGCGGCTTGGCATCCACTACACGCTGACGCCCGGCGTGCCTTCGTTCGCGGCTGCAGCGGCGGCGATGAAACGCGAGCTTACCATACCGGAAGTGGCGCAGAGCCTCGTGCTGACCCGTGTTTCCGGTCGCGCATCAAAAATGCCGGAACGCGAAACGCTGGAAGCCTTTGGCGCGACCGGCACGACATTGGCCATCCACCTGGCCATTCATGAGGCTGAGCAGATTGCCGCGCGGCTGACGCCGCTTTACGGCGCAGATTGCCCGGTGGCGGTGGTATTTCGCGCCTCATGGCCGAATGAGCGCATTATCCGAACGACGCTTGGAGCATTGGCGGCGGACCTCGCGCGCGACCCGATTGAGCGCACGGCCATCATATTTGTCGGCCACTCGCTTGCTGCAGAGGATTTCAAGGAATCGTCGCTCTACGACGCCTATTACCAAAGGCGGTTTCGCGGGAGGGGCGAATGATTTCAGCCTCGCGGAAACTGCCCGCGCAGATTGCCCTCGCGGTCGAAAACAAGGACTTCGACCTCGACCGGCGCGCCACCGAGAACCGGCACAGCGGTTTCGTGCGCAGCCTCGGCAATGGCATCGCCCAGCGGAATGCCCTCACCCTGCGCAAGTTCAAAGGTGTGCGCTACAGTGTTGGCCGCACGCATTTGCGCGACCAGACCGGGCGAAGCGCCAGCCTTGCCCGCGACGGCGGCGACGCCGTCCATATCTGCGGGGCCGCGCTTGGAATGAAGGTCCAGCATGCCCTGCGCCAGCTTGGTCATTTTGGCGACGCCGCCCGCGATGGTCACGCGCGGCACGGGATGCTTGGCGAGATACTTCAGCATGCCGCCGACAAAATCGCCCATATCGATCAACTGCACTTCATGCATGTCGTAGCGCTTCTGAACGGCGAGTTCGGAGGCATTGCCGGTGGAGCCTGCGACGTGGGAAAATCCCATTGCGCGAGCAACGTCGATGCCGCGATGGATCGAATGAATCCACGACGAACAGGAATAGGGAATGACGATGCCGGTCGTTCCGAGAATGGAGATGCCGTGCAAAATGCCCAGCCGCCCGTTCAGCGTGCGCTCGGCCATTTTTTCTCCGTCAGGCACGGAAATTTCGACAGATATATTCGCACCCCTCCCCGCCACCTCGGCTACGGCTTGCGTTATCATGCGGCGCGGCACGGGATTGATAGCCGGTTCGCCGGGCGCAATCGGCAGGCCGGGACGCGTGACCAGACCAACGCCCTCGCCACGCAGAAAGCTTATGCCGGAGCCTTCCGGCCCACGCCGGACGGTCGAAACAATCAGCGCTCCATGCGTCACGTCCGGATCGTCGCCCGCATCTTTCACGATCGCAGCGCGAGCAAAGCCTACGCCGATTTCGTGCTGCGCAAGCGCGAACGCGACCTTCTGCCCGCTGGGCAAAGTGATCTCGACCGGGTCGGGAAATTCGCCAGTCAGCAGTGCGGCGCAGGCAGCCTTGCTGGCGGCAGTGGCACACGCGCCCGTCGTCCAGCCCCGCCGCAGCGGTCTTTCATTCTCGCTCATGCGGCCTTCTATACGTTCGTCGCATCGCGGCGTCATCGCTGAAAGCGTCTGAAATGAGCATCGATACCGCCATAACGCAGCTTATCAACCGAACGCCTCGTCTGGAACCTGGCCATGTGTGGCTTGCTGGCGCAGGACCGGGCGACCCAGGACTGCTGACCATAGAGGTACTTTCGGCGCTGGATCAGGCCGACGCGCTGGTACACGATGCACTTGTTTCGCCGGAAATCGTCGAGTTGGCGGAGAACGCAGAGCGCTTCTTCGTGGGTAAGCGCGGCGGCAGGCTTTCGATTCCGCAGGCCGACATCAACGGCATGCTCGTGCGGCTTGCGAAGGAAGGGCGCAAGGTTGTGCGGCTGAAGGGCGGACATCCTTACGTTTTCGGTCGCGGCGGCGAGGAAACGCTGGCGCTGGTAGAGCATGGGGTTCCATATCGTGTGCTGCCGGGCATTACGTCGGCTTTCGGTGGACTGACCTCGGCAGGCATTCCGGCAACGATGCGCGGCGTGAACGGCGCAATCATTCTCGCAACAGGTTTTGCGGCCACCAGCGACGACCGTCCCGACTGGGCCGCGCTCGCGCGAACGGGCCAGCCGATCATCATCTATATGGGTCTTACGCATATGACGCAGACAGTGGCGGACCTTCTGGAAGGTGGACTTGCAATCGATACGCCCGCCGCGCTGATCGAAAACGCAACACTGCCGCAGGAACGCACCGTGACCGCGACGCTCGGCACGCTGGTAGAAGCGGCACAGCGGGAGAATATCGTTTCACCCGCGCTGATCGTGGTGGGCGGCATCGTGGCGCTGCGCGAAAGACTGATGCCATGAGTGCCCGCGCGATCATCATCGGCGCGCCGCGCTCGGGTTCGGGCAAGACCAGCGTCACCATCGGCCTGCTGCGCGCGCTTGCCCGTCGCCGCCTGAAAGTGCGCGGAGCGAAATCCGGGCCAGACTATATCGACCCCGGATTTCACGCGGCCGCGACCGGGCTGCCGGGTGTCAATCTGGATACGTGGGCAATGCGACCGGACCTCATCGCAACGCTGCTGTCAGAAAGCGCGGCGGACACGGATGTTCTGGTCATCGAAAGCGCGATGGGGCTGTTCGACGGCATTGGCGGAGAGGCGGGCCGGTCGGGCTCCGCAGCCGATCTGGCGCGGCGCTATGGCATTCCCGTGTTGCTGGTGCTGGATGTTTCCGGCCAGTCGCAGACTGCCGCGGCGGTCGCGAAGGGTTTTGCCGCATACGATCCTGACGTGAAAATGGCGGGTGTTGTGCTGAACAAACTTGGCAGCGAGCGGCACCGCAAACTGGCAGGCGAAGCGGTGGAGGCAATCGGCCTGCCCGTGCTCGGCGCGGTGCTACGCAACTCCGAACTAACGCTGCCGGAGCGGCATCTGGGCCTCGTGCAAGCGCACGAGCATGGCGACATCGACACGCATATCGACCGTCTCGCCGATGCGATGGAGCGGTCGCTGGACCTTGACGCGATCCTCGCGGCGGCCGTGCCACTTGGTGCGGTTGCGCCGCCGAGTGGCGCGGTGGCAATCCCGCCGCCGGGTCAACGCATTGCGCTGGCCACGGACAGTGCATTCAGCTTTTTGTATCCGCATTTGGCGCGGGACTGGCACCGCGCCGGCGCAGAGATCGTGCCGTTTTCGCCGCTTGCGGACGAGGCCCCCTCGCCCCATTGCGATGCGTGCTGGCTGCCGGGCGGCTATCCCGAACTGCACGCGGGCAAGCTTTCCGAAGCGCGCAACTTCATTGAAGGCACGCGGCGCTTTGCGGAGAAAAAGCCTGTTCACGGCGAGTGCGGTGGGTTCATGGTGCTTGGAGAAAGCATTGAAGATTCGCAGGGCATGACGCATCCGATGCTAGGACTGCTCGGCCACGCGACCAGCTTTTTCCAGCGCAAGATGAACCTTGGCTACAGGCTGGCGCGCGTGCTTGCAGATGGTCCGCTTGGAGCGGCGGGCGTGTGGGTGCGCGGCCATGAATTTCACTATGCGCGGCTGGTTTCGCCGGGCAGCGACGAAGCGTTCGCGGACCTCTTCGACGGCCAGGGCAATGCGCTTGGCCCCTCCGGCGGGCGGCGCGGAAACGTCACGGGCACATTCTTCCACGCAATCGCATTGGACAAAGCGCCATGAGGGGCATAGACGCGCGCTCGATCATGTCGGACCTCGCGATTGCGCTGGTGTTTTTCACGCGCCTGCCGCTGCCGCATTTCGAAATTCCGGGACGCAAACTGGCCGATGCGCTTTGGGCAGCACCCATCGTCGGCATGATGGTGGCGCTGGCGGGCGGTGTTGCCTACACGCTCGGGCATGCGATGGGCATCAATGAGGGCGTTGCTGCCGCAATCACGCTGGCGGTGACGATGTTCGCGACAGGCTGTCTGCATGAAGACGGTCTTGCCGACACAGCCGACGCATTTGGCGGCGGGCGCACCATCGCGCGCAAGCTGGAGATCATGCGAGACAGCCGCATCGGAACATATGGCGCGGCGGCGCTTGTAATGTCTGTGCTGCTGCGCTGGACCTCGCTGGCGTCGCTGCCCGGCGGTGCGAGCGCCGTATGCGCCCTACTCGCCGCACACGCGGCTTCGCGCGGTGTTCTTGCGGTGCTGATCCAACGCACGCCAGCCGCGCGGGAGGATGGGCTGGGCGCATCTGTCGGCACGGTCAGCGATCCGGTTGCACTTGCGGCGCTCGGCCTTGGCGCACTGCCGCTGCTGCTGCTTGGCATTGGTCAGGGCATTCTGATGGGTATGCTGGTGGCATGCATCGCCTACTGGCTGCGCGGACTTTTCATTCGGCAGGTTGGCGGCATTACGGGCGATACGCTGGGCGCTGCGCAACAGGTCATCGAGATCGCGGTGCTCGTCGCCGCTGGCGCAATTCTATCCTAATTCACTTTCGGAGCATATCCAGTTATGTCATTCAGATCATTTGATGAGTTGCGTCAGGCAATTCTCGGCCTGCCCGCAGGAAATGACGAGGCTGCTCGCGCCGCTGCCGCGCGGCAGAACACACTCACCAAGCCACAGGGCAGCTTGGGACGGCTGGAAGAAGTGGCGATATGGCTGGCGCGCTGGCAGGGGCGCGCAAAGCCGCAACTCGACCGCATGAAGATCGTGGTGTTTGCCGGATCGCACGGCGTGACTGCGCAAGGCGTATCCGCATTCCCCGCCGAAGTAACCGCCCAGATGGTCGCGAATTTCGCGGCAGGCGGCGCCGCAATCAATCAGCTCGCGAAAGTGGCAGGTGCTGAACTCGAAGTCATTCCGCTACAGGTCGAGCAGCCGACAGGCGATTTCACGCAGGAAGCGGCAATGAGCGAGGCCGAATTTCTGAGCGCGGTCGCGACGGGCTATGACGCCGTTTCAAGCGACCTCGATCTGGTGAGTCTCGGCGAAATGGGCATTGGCAACACGACGACCGCTGCAGCACTAGCGACGGCCCTGTTCGGCGGCGGGGCGGACAAATGGGTTGGGCGCGGCACGGGCGTTGACGACGCGGGATTGAAGCGCAAGGCGACCGCGATTGAAGCCGGGCTCACGCGCCATCGCGACATACTGAACGATCCGCTGCGCGTAGCTGCCGCGCTTGGCGGGCGTGAGCTTGCCGCGATGCTTGGTGCTGCGCTGGCTGCGCGCAAGCATGGCGTTCCGCTGCTGCTGGATGGCTTCGTGACCAGTGCCGCCGTCGCGCCATTGTTCAAGCTGAATGCGGACGCTCTCGCTCACGCGGTTGCAGGGCATGTGTCTGCTGAGGCCGGCCATCGCGGGCTGCTGGAAGCGCTGAAACTGCAACCGCTGCTCAATCTTGGTATGAGACTTGGAGAAGGTTCGGGCGCGGCTGTCGCGATCAATGTTCTTCACGCGGCAGTTGCTTGCCACAACGGCATGGCGAGTTTCGCTGAGGCTGGCGTTTCCGACAATAGCGCCTGACAGCAGGCTGCCAGCCAGGGAGAACCGGCGCGTCGTCCGCGCCGGTAGCCATTTACGTGCTGACTGGCAGGTCGTCAGACCACGCGAACCTCAATGTCGCCGACGCCGTCGACATGGCCTTTCAGCACATCGCCCTTCTTGACGGGACCAACGCCGGAGGGCGTGCCGGTCATGATAACGTCGCCGGGAGCGAGGCGGAACAGGCCAGATAGATAGCTGATCATTTCCGGCACTTTCCAGATCATCTGGTTCAGGTCGCCCGTCTGCTTACGCTCGCCATTCACATCCAGCCAGACGGCGCCGTCCGTAGGGTGGCCGATCTTCGACGCAGGAACCAGAGGCGAGCACGGTGCGGATTGCTCGAAGGCTTTGCCGACCTCCCACGGTCGGCCCATGTCCTTGGCTTTGCCCTGCAAGTCGCGGCGGGTCATATCCAAGCCGACGCCATAGCCATAAACGCAGTCCAGCGCCTTCTCGACGGGAATATCCACGCCACCGCTTTTCAGCGCAACGACCATTTCGATCTCATGGTGAACATCGTTAGATGCCGATGGGTATGGGAAGCTGCCGCTCGTATCCAGATTGTCCGCATTTTTCTGGAAGAAGAATGGCGGCTCCTTGTTCGGATCATGGCCCATCTCGACCGCATGTGCGGCGTAGTTGCGCCCCACGCAATAGACACGATGAACCGGGAAAAACTGATCCGTTCCCGCAATCGGTATGGCCGGGATTGAGGCCGGTTCGATAACATATTTGGAGGCCGCGGCCTTGATGTTCATTGTCTTGCTCCTGCGTAAAATTCGACCTTGGCTTCAAGCCGCTCGATCAATTCAGCGATCAGCAGCGCGAAGGCAAAAAGGATGATGGTGAGTGCCCAGAAATCCGCCATCCGGAAGTTTCGGGAGAAGGTTTCAAACAGCGCGCCATAGCCGACGATGGCGACCAGCAACTGGCCAATGACCACGCCCTTGACGCCACGGATCAACCCCAGACGGATGCCGGCAAGGATTTCCGGCAGCGCGGCCCATAGGATGATCCTGTACAGCGCCCATTTGGACGCTCCGTAGGATCGCGCCATTTCCAAGAGGGATGGCGAGATGTGTCTTACCCCGGCGCGCGTGTCGAGCACGATGATCCAGATTGCGAAGAGGAACACCGCCGCGACGATTGTTTTTTCTCCGAAGCCGAACAGGATCATAAGCACTGGCACGAGCGCCGAAAGCGGCGCGCTGGAGAAGATGCTGACCCACATACCAAGCAACTCATCCGCGAGCTTCACACGGCCCATGAGGATGCCAAGCGGCACGCCGACGACGATTGAAAGCGCCATGCCCATGACGAATGCGCGCAGCGTCGTGACCGTGGCGCTCTGCCAGGACGCGGTTTGCACCAGCCCGACGGCAGCTTGCAGCACTTCCGTGAAAGGCGGCAGCATGAGCATCAGGTCGAGCCGCCCGACGATCTCCCAGATGACGCACCACACCAGCAGCGAGGCCATCATCGGCACACGATATCCGAACAGATTCATGACGAGGCCTCAGTCGACATATTGCTTCAACCCCTGCCAGATTTCCTCCACCGTATCGAGATAATGCTTGTCGCGATGGATGCGGTCGGGATCGACCGAGCGGTCGATTTCCGGCTCGATGATCTGCGACACGCGACCCGGACGCGGCGACAGGAGCACGATGCGGTCTGAGATATAAACCGCCTCCTCGATGGAGTGGGTGACGAAGATGAAGGTCTTGTTCTGGTTCGTGCGCAGCCGAATGAGGTCTTCCTGAAACTTGCGGCGGTTCTGCTCGTCTACGGCAGAGAAAGGCTCGTCCAGCAACAGCACATCGGCATCGACCGACAGCGCCCGCGCCAAACCTACGCGCTGGCGCATACCGCCCGACAATTCATGCGGATATTTGTCTTCAAAGCCGGACAGGCCAACCTCTGCAATGTAGTGCCGCGCGACCTTCTCGCGTTCGGCGACGGGCCTACCGCGAAGCTCGAGCCCGAAAGCCACGTTGCGCAGTACCGTTGCCCACGGCAGCAGCGCGAAATCCTGAAATACGAAGGCGCGTTCCGGGCCGGGCTTGCTGACCTCGCGACCATTGACGGAAACCTTGCCGCCATCCGGCTCGATCAAACCGGCGATGATCTTCAACAGCGTGGTTTTCCCGCAACCGCTCGGCCCCAACAGGCTGGTCAGCTTGCCGCGCGGAAAGTCGAGATCGATGCTGCGCAGCGCTTCAACGTTGCCATAGCTTTTGCTGATGCCCCGAACTTCGACGATAGAGTCCATCATGGCGGGCTGCTCCGTCGGCACTTTTCTCAATGTTGCGTTGCGCATGGTCAGGCGCCTCTCTTTTCAGGCCTGAAAACACGCGACTCAACCCACTGCAACGCGACCAGCGTGAGTGTTGAAAGGGCGATAATCGAGGCGATTGTTGCGTACATTTCGGCGTAGTTTGCGCGCGAGCGATGGTAGGTGATGAGGTCGCCAATGCCGGTGGGTGTGATCAGCAGTTCTGCGAGCACAACGCCGACAAACCCGGCGGCGACACCAAGCCGCAGACCGGCGAAAATGACCGGGCTCGCGTCCGGCAATATGATCTTCGACACGATCTGCCAGCGCGTTCCGAGGAACGATTTGCACATCGCGATCAAGGAGACATTGACGTTGCGCACCGCCTTGTAGGTGTTGAGCACGATGACGGGCAGCGCGAGGATCATCACGGCAAGCGTTTTTGCGGTCATTCCAATTCCGTAGATGAACGTCACCATCGGGATGAAGGCTGCGACAGGTGCGGCTTGCAGCACGATGAATATCGGGATCATCAGCCACTCGCCCGGACGCCACAGACCGCACAATGTGCCAATGCCAACGCCGAGAAATGCAGACAGAATGACGCCGAGCAGCAGCGGTTGCAGCGTGGAGAGATAGGCTTTCGGCAAGCTGCCATCGGCGATCATGCTCACCAGCGCCGTGACCGTTTCAAAGAATGTCGGGAAGGCGAAGCTGACCGGGATCATTCCGGCGATCTGCCAGATGCCAGCAAACAGAATGACGGAAACCAGACGAAGAAGCGTGGGATTGTTCTCCCAACTTCTGGCCTCCCCTCGCCCAATAGTGGCGAGGCCAAGCGCCTCGCCCTCTGTTCTGACGCTGGCCATGCTTACTTCGCGCCCAGCTTCGCGATGGCGCGATCAAGAGCCGAAACATCCCAGAATTGCTCAACCTTGAGTGTTGCCGGGTCACCTTCGATCTGCCCTGCAAGGCTGAAGAATGCGAAGTCATCCGCGGCAGCATCTGCACCGCCGCCGTTCAGCGCAAGTGCACCGGCCTCTGCCGTTTCCTTATAGTATTCGGTGATTTCAGAATCTGCCTCTGCGCCAAGATCGGCCAGCAGCTTGTACTTGTGGCGCAGCTCGACCGCGGCAGCAGGGTTTGCCGTGATCTCGCGGGCCGTTTTGAGAAGCTCTTCCACGAGAATATCGACATCAGCAGCGTTGTTCTTGAGATAGTCCGCAGTCGCGAAAACGGCCTCGTCGGTCGCCTTGAGGTTTTCGACCGGCAGCACGACGAACTTGCCTGGCGCTTCCGATTCGATCGCGCGACGGTTGGCAGCATCAACGATTGACGCCTTGATCGTGCCTTGCAACAGCGCGTTGCGACGCACTTCCGAACCCGGCACATAGCTGATCTTGCCAAGCGTGATGCCGTGGTTCTTGGCCATCAGCAACATTACCGCCTCAGTGCCAGAGCCACGCGCCTGCACGGCAATGTCCTGACCGTCGAGATCCTTCCATGTCTTGTAAAATTCACTGTTGACCACAGGGAAGAACCGCAAAGTGGAAATCTGCGCGAACACACGGATCGGCACGCCTACCTTCTGAATCAGCGTATAGGGCGCCCCAATTCCCACATCCGCCTGACCGCCAACAACGGCCTGCGCGGCAAGATCTTCGTCGTTGAGAATGATCAGTTCGACGTTCACGCCGCGCTCTTTGGCGCGCTCGATGGCTGCCAAAGTCTGGATAGATTCAATGCCCGGCAGATCGCCGAAAGCGATGCGCATATCGCCGGCGAATGCGGAAGCGGTGGCTGCGGCACCCATTATCATGGCCAACGCTGTTCCGAGAATCGTACGTCTCGACAAAATGGACACTTTTTTCCTCCCATTATTGTTCTAACCAATTTCTTTATTGGTTATGACCAAATACAGTATTGGTCAAGCGAGCATCGCCAAAAATCCGCATAAACGTCGATTGACGGCGCTATAGCTTCGTTCTACTACGCGAACTAGCATTGGAGATGATGATTGAGCGAACCAATGGACAAGATTGGCAACGGCGGCCGCGCAGCGCTCGTGCAGCTTCAGGCCTACCTCGCCCAGATCGACCTGCCGAGCGATGGGCGCCTGCCGTCCGAGCGCGAACTTTGCGACACGCTGGGCGTTTCGCGTGGCGATCTTCGCAAAGCGCTGGACGTGCTGGAGCGCGATGGCCACATCTGGCGTCACGTCGGCAAAGGCACTTTTGTGGGCAGCGGTCCCGTTGAGGAAACCATCGGTATTCTGGAAATCGCGGGAAGCTCCAGCCCGGCAGATGTGATGCACGCTCGCTTGATTATTGAGCCTGAGATTGCTCGTGAGGCCGCATTGCACGCAACGACTGCCGACATAGCGGCGATGCGCCATTCGCTCGAACAGACGCGCGAGGCCGCAACATGGCGGCAATATGAAAATATCGACAACTTGCTGCACCGGCAGATCGCGCAGGCGAGCCGGAACAATGTGTTGCTCGGCCTTTTCGATGTGCTGAACGCGGTGCGCCGAACGGTCGTCTGGGGTCGCCTGCGAGCTGATGGCTCTCGCCCCCCTGCCGACCATCACAGCTTTACCGACCACGAGCGCATTGTCAGCGCGATTGAAGAGCGCGACTTGGCAGGCGCGGCAAGCGCAATGCGCGCGCACCTGCAGCAGGTGGAGCGGCGACTGATCCCAATTCGCGCTGCGGCGGAATAGATTTCAGCCCCACAGCAGTGCACGACAACACTCCAGTGAACCGATAAAGCAAATCGCGTTCTTTGGTGTTTCAAACCACTTGACGTCTGGCTGTCCGCTGCGCTCGACCTGCGGTATTATGAGTGGATGAAGCTTCGGCAAAGCATACGGTTTTCGACGTCTTCGGACGGCACGCGTATCGCTGTGGCCTCCTGCGGCGAAGGGCCGGTGATCTTGCGCGCGGCGCATTGGCTGAGCCATGTGAACTACGATCTCGAAAGCCCGGTTTACCGCCCGTGGCTGGCTGCGCTTTCCGCCCAAAATTGCTTTGTGCGCTATGATCCGCGCGGCTGCGGCCTATCCGACCGGCATGTCGAGGATTTATCCGTCGCGGCCTGGCATGACGATATCGATGCGGTCGCGGCATCCATTGAAGAGCCCCGCTTCGTGCTTCTGGGTCTGTCGCAAGGCGGTGCGCTGGCCATTTCATATGTGCTCAGGCACCCCGAGCGGGTCTCACATCTGGTGTTGGTGAATGCCTACGGCCAGGGTGGATTTGCGCGCGCACGGACGGACGCCGAGCGGCTGGAAGCAGAAACGCTGGTCAATTTCATTCGCATTGGCTGGGGTCGCGACAACCCAGCATTCTGCCAGTTCTTCACAAATCTCTTCATTCCTGACGGAACGCCTGAACAGCATCGCTGGTGGGGCGATCTAGAACGCGAAACCGCATCAGCCGACGTTGCGGCACAGCTACTTTGGCAAATGCAACGCATCGACGTGCTGGACGAAGCTGCGAAGCTCAACGTCCCTACCCTCATCGCACACAGCCGCGGCGACATGCGCGTGCCTTTCAACGAGGGCTGCAAACTGGCCGCAGCAATTCCCGGCGCGCGATTTGTACCGCTGGAGAGCAAGAACCATGTACTGCTGCAGGACGAACCAGCCTGGGCCGTTTTTCACGCGGAGCTTGCAAGCTTCCTGGGCCAAGAACGGGATGCACCGATGCGTACCATTCGCGATGCAGGACTTACCGCCAGCGAAGCTGCTATTCTTTCCCTAGTGGTGGAAGGGCTCGACAATCCGTCCATCGCCCAACGTCTCGGCAAAAGCGTCAAAACCGTTCGAAACCAGCTATCCGTGATCTTCAGCAAGCTCGGCGTTCACAACCGCTCGCAGGCGATCATCAAATCGCTTTCGCACTAAGCACGGGACACCTGTCCCGCAGAATGACGGATATCTGACGACGCGCGGGACATTCGCCTCATGTGGCCACCTGAAATCAGCGGCATTCTTGACTGCGATATTCAGGAGAAACCGACATGGCACAGGTTGATGAAACCAAACTGAATGAATTGGTGGGCCGCATTCTCGGCGACCTTGGAGGCGCGGTTAGCGTGCCGCTCGTGCGGATCGGCGATTCGCTTGGCCTCTACGACGCGGTCAAACGGATCGGCCCGGCGACGCCGGAAGAGATTGCTGCAGAAGCAGATTGCGCACCTCGCTACGTGCGCGAATGGCTCTCCGCGCAGGCGGCATCGGGCTATATCCGCCACGACAAGGGCAAGTTTTCGCTGTCGCCCGAACAGGCGCTGATTTTTACCGAACCTGACAGCCCGGTGAATTTGATTGGCGCTTTCGACACAGCGGCGGCGATGGTTGAGAACCAGCCAAAGGTGCAGTTAGCGTTCAAGACAGGAAAGGGTGTCGCCTGGGGCGATCAGGCTGGCTGCCTGTTCTGTGCGGTCGCGCGGATGTTCCGCCCCGGCTATGTGAATGCGCTCGTGCAGGATTGGCTCCCGGCGCTCGACGGCGTTGTCGCCAAGTTGAAAACCGGCGCCAAGGTGGCCGACGTGGGTTGCGGGCACGGACTTTCGACAATTCTGATGGCGCAGGCATATCCAAACTCCGATTTCACCGGATATGACTTCCATCCGGCCTCAATTGCCTCGGCGACCGCCCATGCGCGAGCGCACGGCGTGAAAAACATAAAATTCGAGGTTGGGCGCGCGCAGGATTTTGGAGGCCGCGATTACGATCTGATTGCCTGCTTCGATTGCCTCCACGACATGGGCGACCCGGAGGCCGCAGCAGCCCACATTCGCAGCGCCTTGAAAAAAGGCGGCACATGGATGGTGGTGGAACCGATGGCGGGTGACAGCCTCGACGAAAACATCAATCCGGTCGGCCGCCTCTATTATTCAGCCTCGACGATGATTTGCGTGCCGACCTCGCTGGCTCAGGAAACCGGACTCGCGCTGGGCGCGCAGGCTGGCGAAAAGCGCCTTACCGAAGTCATCCGCTCCGCTGGCTTCAACAAGGTTCGCCGAGCAGCGCAAACGCCACTCAACATGGTTCTCGAAGCGACATAGCGAGCGGAAACTTGGCCGTCACAGGCTAAGCGCAAGCCCTCGAGGCGTAACAGAGGAGGTTTAAGATAAGAACTCTGCGAAGGACCAGTAATATGCTAAAGTAGCCATCTAGCAGGCGTGACCTGATCACTTTGCGCTTTAGAGATGTCCGATGAGCGACGTCGAGAAATTGTTCGATATATTGAGGCAGCACGCGGCCCCCGAGGTTGTGGACGCAATGGTGAATGAGATTGCTTCTGCGCCAGACTATCGGTTGTTTCGAATTAATCCATTTGCATTTGCGGAACACAACAAACTCGATGCCGAACGGACTATCAGCAGTTTTCTTCACGCCTCGAAAATTGGACTGTTTGACATTGCATGGAATGTACTTTGCCCAGGATGCGGCGGCGTACTCGATACAAACGCTAGCCTGAAGTCTATCCGCAAGGACGAGTATGTCTGTTCATTGTGCGCTGAAGGCTATGCGCCAACACTGGACGAGATGGTTGAAGTGACCTTCACGGTCAACGCGCGTGTTCGTCGCATAGCAGCACACTCGCCAGAGCAGTTACCTGTACTCGAATACTACCGACAATTGTATTGGGGCTCTTCAGTAGACCTGCCAGAGCCGGGCTACGAAGACCTGATCGATCAGTTTCTCATCGAACATGTCGAAGCAGCAGCTGGCGAACGCGCTGTCCTTTCGGTAACGCTGCCAAGCGCATTTGTGATCGTTTTCGAACCAGTCACACATGCGGTTCAATTCATTGATGTAAAGGGCGAGCCGACACGAGAGCGCCAGCTACTTTCGATAGCTTACGATAGGGAGCATGTGCACAATGAAACGCTCGAGATGCGTCCAGGTCCACTGCGGCTATCCGTCGAGAATCGCACCAGCGACCGTGTTCTGCCAAGCATCTTCATAGCAGGCGAGGCATTACACGGCATGCTGGCGAAGCGCCGAAGCTTTCTAAGCGCAAAGAAACTGCTTACCAATCAGACTTTTAGAAATCTATTCAGGACTGAAACGCTGGATGTAGACCAACGACTGAAGATAACTAGCCTTACGTTTCTTTTTACCGACTTGCGTGGGTCAACCGAACTATATGAACGCGTCGGCGATCTCGCCGCCTTTGACCTAGTGCGCTCTCATTTCCAAAGGCTGGATGAAGTCGTTGCGTCGGAGGCAGGCGCCGTTGTCAAAACGATAGGCGATGCCGTTATGGCGACGTTTCCGACACCGGACCGCGCGATGACAGCGGCCTTGAAAATGCGTGAGGAAATGCGCGCAATGAGAACTACCCCGGACGGTGGAGAATTTCTTCTCAAAATCGGTCTGCACGAAGGTCCTTGCATTGCAGTTATGATGAACGAACGGCAGGATTATTTCGGGCAGACAATCAATATTGCATCGCGTGTTCAGGGGCTCGCCAATTCCCAGTCGATCTTCGTCACCGACGCCATTGTATCCGACGCCAAAACGCTCGAAGTTCTCAGACAAAGATCACTGCAGGCTCAACCTCACGATGTGCTGTTGAAGGGCATTGGTCGCAACGTCAAAGTCTTCGAGATTCCATAAGACCCGCGGTATAAGACTTGCCGGCGCGCGATGGTTTCGGCGTCATGTCGCTTACATCAAGACATTATGCTCAGCCGAGTTTTTGCATTGGCGAAGTGTCGCCCTCTGGAAAACGAAACGGCTAAGTCATTGAAAATATTGGTGGGTGTGTCAGGGATCGAACCTGAGACCCGCTGATTAAGAGTTCTATTTTTACGCCATTGGCAACGCCTTGAAATCCCTACGAATTTCCAAAATACGAAGATAACAAATTGAAATATCTACTTTATTTCAGTTGCACTGAGTTACACGTGTTAGCATTGAATATATGTTCGCTATCAGATAATTTGCTGACACAGAGCGGACACGACCATGGCAATAAAACTTACGGACACAATAATCAAGAACCTGCCCCTGCCAGCAAAGGGCATGGCGATAACCTACGATACGGAGGTGCGCGGCTTCGGCATTCGCGTAACGGCGAAGGGCGCAAAGTCGTTTATCCTTAATTATCGCACCAAATCGAACACGGCTGAAAATGCCGGCCCCGGTACGCTCCAAGGCACACAGACAGGCAAAGAGCGCAGGCTTACACTCCGGCCGTTTCCAGAATGGGGTACTGTCGCAGCACGAAAAGAAGCCGAAGATCTCAAACATAAGATCAAGAGAGGGCATGATCCTCTGGCGAAGGTCGAAGCAGACCGGAATGCCAAAACCGTTGCCGATCTCTGTGACCGCTTCATTTCGGACTACCTGCCAAACAAACGGCCCTCGACGATCCGCGACTACACGTCAGTCATCAACAATGAGATTCGTCCGGCTTTAGGAACTGAACTTGTCGCTACTGTGCAGCATGAAAAAATAGACGGATTGCACCACAAGATCGCAAAGCGTGGCGCAAAGATCAGGGCAAATCGCACTGTTGCCGTACTGTCAAAGATGTTTTCGCTAGCCATCATCAAATGGAAATGGCGGGACAACGCTGCAGGCAATCCGGCGACGGGCGTTGAGAAGAACGCCGAAAACAAGCGCAAGACGTATTTGAAACCCGCGCATATCGCCAAACTTGGAGCCGCGCTCGACGCCTACCCAATCCGCGAGCGCAAGGACGGCACGACTTACGTTGACGCTCGGGCGCAACAATCTGCGAACGTTGTTCGGCTGCTAATGCTGACGGGCGCTCGGTCCGGTGAATTGCTCGGAAAGAACATTGTGGTCGACGGCAAGCGGTTCGACAAAGAAGGCGTCCGCTGGGATCAATTCGATCTGAGCACCGGCGTTTGGACAAAGCCTGCGAGTTCAACGAAACAGAATGAAGAGCATGCAATCCCATTATCCGCCCCTGCCCTCGCGTTGCTGGTTTCGATACGTGCCGACGCCGAGAGACAGGCGGCGAAGCAAGGCAAACCCGTCAGCGAATACGTGTTCCCCGGTCGTGGTGAAAAGCCTTACCTGACCGAGATTAAGAAGGCATGGGCTGAAATTTTGAAGGCTGCGGAAATCACGGATTTTCGCGTCCACGACCTTCGCCACACATACGCTTCGGTTCTTGTAAGTGCCGGTCTTTCTCTACCCATCATCGGCGCGTTGCTCGGTCACTCGCAGGAGGCGACAACGAAACGCTATGCGCATCTAATGGACGACCCGCTCAAGAAGGCGACGGAAACGGCAGGCGCGATCCTGACCGGCAAGCCGTCCGCGGAGATCATCCCAGTTAAGGGAGCAGGACAATGACGGTTACGCCACCCGGATTTGTCACCCTTCGACAAGACTTCGAGAAGTTGGGGAGCGAGAAATTCGCCGGCAAGTGGACGGGGGCCGAAGTCGATTCGTCTGCCGTCGATGATGCTGCGCATGATCGATGGATTAAAACACTCGAGTCCTACGCAAATGATCTTAAGCAGCAGCGCCGCGTCATATTCACTATGGAGTCTAATGGCGACTTGCTTGAAGTTCCCGGGAAGCTTTGGTGGGCATGGGACCCGAAAGAGGGTGTAGACGCCAACGAGCGACTAGCCGAATTTCTAAAGGACGCGCACGCTCGCCATTTCGTTAAGGCGTCCGAGACACCGGCGGCAGTTCCGAGCACGGACGGCGCATATCTGTCACCGTTCATCCAGATGATGCTTGAAGCCGTAAGGCGCTTCGGAATCACGGCCATAAACCATGAGAAAAAAGAAATATTGGAAGCGCATTTCCGCAACCAGAAACTGCCAGATGGCAAGCCCATTACTAAAGCTCAGGCCCAATATCTTGCAACGTTCTGTCGGTCGCACGATGCGATGAAGGGCGGCAACAAGAGAATGGGTTGAACCCTTCGACCCTTGCTGATGAACCCTTGCAAGGTCGCGAACATCGCCGCATCTCAATAAGTATTCGTGCAACTCAACAGCACGGATACAAGCCAATGCCCGCCCTTCTCGATGGATACTTGACGCGAGAACAACTCGCTCAGGAACTAGGTGTTCATCACCTCACGATCATTCGCTACCAGCAGCAGCCGGACGGCCTGCCCTTCACGAAGTTTGGCAGGCGCGTGCTCTACAATCGCGCATCCGTTCAGCGATGGATTGAAAAGCACGAACGTCACCCCAACCCAACTAGGCGGTCGCGGTGATGCCACGCAAACCTCATATCTGCGGCTCACGCGACCGAGTGCCCGAAAGGAAAGCGCCGCCTAAGAACTGCGGCCATTGCGGCAAGCGCCTGCGCTATGTCTCAAGCACCTCGCGCTACTGTTCCGGCGCCTGCTTGCAAGCTGCAAGGTTCGGTTGGCAAGTGCCGATGCGAGCGCATGGGGGCGGAAAACCCGTTTGAATGCTGATCTGACGCGGACATGAGATCGCGCCTCGGAACTTAAGACAGCAGAATCAAAAACTTAGACGGATCAACCCACTGATGTTTCATCAGCGGACAGCCTTCCTGCGCCTTTCGGTATGCCCGTCACGGGGGTTCAGGGTTCATCAATCGGCGGGCAACGGAAAGGAACTGAAATGCCATTCAAAAGCTTCAGCAAACCAGCTCAGACTGTTGTCCTCGATCACATGCGTGGCTGCATCGTGGAATTGGAGATGTTTGTTTCAGCGCTCTTCGCAGACGATGATGTTGAAGGGGCAGAGTCCTATCATTCTGTCGTTCATGACAAGGTGAAGCGAGTTCGCGAACTGTTTGATCGCATCCACCCTGAGATCAAAGCTGCGGAAGAAAAGCGCGAGCGTGCCAATGCAGAGCGCATCAACATGCTCAATTATGCACTCGAAGAGCTGTTCGAACCGCCACAACCGCCGCGTGAAGCGCATTCCATTACCCTTGCGCCCATCGCACGGGCGCAAGGGCGAAACGCGCCCCACGGCGCTGGAAATGGTGATTGCGCGAGGGATTGAGCGCAGGCGACGGGCAGCAAATCGGGGGCCGCGCCTACGGCTCCAATACAGAGCCAGCAGCCGCGTCATTGTCGCCAATTTGTTTCCCCGGTGAAGCGTCCGCGTTCGCTGTGCAATCGTCAAACGAATAACCCGCCCCGGTATGCAGCCGGAGCGGGTCGGTAACAGGAAGGATGCTTGATGCAACGGCGATCATACGGGCGTGACCCGAGAATGTCACCGACGCATCGAGCATCCGCTACGACAAAGGATGCTGAAAGTGGTTGCTTTGAATTTTGATGCTCGCTCGGTCTTGCCCCTCATCTATAGCGAGGACGTGCGGCTCCTGCGATGCAATACGCCTCGCCCCGATCTTCTGAACGAGCAGCAGATTCGCTATTCCTCCCAACTGCTCCACGACTTCGCGGAGGAGATGGCCGAAATGAAGCGCGCAGCTGTCGGTTTGGCCAAAAACGAACCCGGCGTAATCTATTGCTTCATGTTCAAGAACATGCCGGACGGCAGCAAAGATTGCATACGGTCGCTCCGATACAAGATCGGCGAACACAAACGCATGGCGGATGATGCGATCTACTGGTCGCAGCGCGGCTACAATTTCTACGTTCGCGCCAGCCTCTTTCGCAATGATCTCGAACCGGGAGCAACGCCGGAGGAAATAGACATTGTTTTAGTGTTTGCTCTTATTGCGGACCAAGACGGCGAAGGCCAACTACTCGCTGGCATGATACCAGCCATGACCGTGCAAACATCGGCAAGGAACCGCCAATATTGGTTCTTGATGGGTGCCCCCTACAGGGTAGCGTTTCAGCTCGGGATCAGCCTGAGACGCGGCACGGGGATGGACAATGCCACCGGCGTTACAGTGCAGCCTTACAGACTGCCGGGAACAGTCAACTATCCCACCCGCGATAAGGTCGAGGATGAGGACCGAGACGCGGAGCCGACATTCATCTTGGAATACGGCAACCGGCTTCAACCGATCAACGAGTTGCGGCAAATCCTGCCGCCCTGCGATGACCTGCCCCCAAATCGCGCCGCGCTGTCGCTCGGTGAGCCATCCAACCTGACTATCGACCAGCTCGAGGCGAAGCTCCGCGCCTATTATCCGCACAAGGGTTACAACCTGCTCATTGAGCCGACAGGGCGTCTAGTTGCAAAACTCGACCGAGATGGCCGTCCGATCCCCGGTACGGAGAATCGCAGCCATCAACTCTGGCGCGGCATTCGACAAGGCTTTCGCGCCGGCATCTCCCGCGCCGACATGCACCGCCTCATCCTCGCCAAGTATCGGCATGGGTGCGCTATCAAGTATTGGAACGAGCATCCAACGGAAACAGGGTTCACGGCGGCGATTGAGCGGATGGTGTTAAGCGCGGCAAGCGACTTCAATTTTGAGCCGGAAGCGGCACAGATACCCGAAGGATTCCGAAACTTCACCGTCAATGGCAAGCCATTGGGGCAGACCTTAAAACCGTGAGACAGCGGCGGTCATCGAGCCATGACGCCAGTTTGGAGACACAGGACGGACACGGGGTCACCGCGGATACCGGCAACCCTTGTGCTGCTTGGAAATCCGGCTGTTTGGCGACTGATAGATTATCAGACAGCGCTTTGGCTCAAGGCGATTGTCACCCGTATCGAGCCGCAAGCCCGCGTCATTGTCACCGATTACCTCAGATCGAGGTAATCGAAATCGGATCCTATTTTGCTCGGTGAGCGTCCGCCAATGATTGTGGGAGGGTCATTTCAATGATGCGAAACGGAAGACGAGAATGAGCAGCAGAGCAATTGAGATGGCAGGCAAGCGCGTGGGCAAATTGGTCGTCACTGGGCGCTCGCACACTAACACTCACGGAAAAGCATTTTGGCACTGCCAATGCGATTGCGGGAATACCAGCGTCGTGAGTGGCGAGCATCTGCGAGACGGCAGAACGATGAGCTGCGGCTGTGGCCGTGGAAGACGCGCCACGCGGGCGAGCGCATCGTGAAAATAAACGACCCGCAAAGAGCGGTGAACTCTTGCGGGTCAAATGCTTGGAAGGTGCTGTTGAAATGCACGTTGACAATAGGCGAAACGCCCCATCACGTCACCAGTCCATTTCAGCAGCCTCTAATTCTAAAAGAGGCGGTTTGAAATGACGAAAGATTACTCACCAAACACCGAACACAGGCTGGTCGGGCGCTCGCTCGATGGCGTCGCTATGCGGGCTATAGATTGGCTTTGGACAGGGTGGATTCCGAAGGGTTACGTCACACTCCTAGCGGGCGAAACCGGCGCGGGCAAATCGACCGTGCTTGCGGATGTGACAGCTCGGGTGACGACAGGTGCTCCGTGGCCGGGAGAAAATGAAACGCATAGGCGCACACCCGGTCGAGTTTTGTGGCTGGGCAGCGAGGATGGCATTTCAGAAATGACCAAACCCCGCCTTGTGGCGTGCAAAGCCGACTGCGGTAAAGTTATCAACATCGACGGCGCTGTGCAGCAGGGCGAGCGCAAAACCTTCTCCCTGCAAGACGACATTGCAGGCGTCGAAGAATATCTTAGGTATGCCCGTAATGAAGGCAACCCCTTCACGATGCTCGTAATCGACCCCGTGACCAGCTACCTCCCCGGCAGGGAATTGCGCAAAGTCGATATGAATGACGCGGGTCAACTGCGTTCGATCTTGGAGCCTTGGCTTGTGCTAGCGCAGGAGTTCAGCATCGCGATTGTCTGCGTGACGCACTTTGCGAAAGACACTTCACGCTCAATGCTACATCGAGTTCTCGGCTCTGCAGCCTTCGCGCAGACTTGCCGTAGCCTAGTGGCGGTGGTCGCTCGAGAGGGAGAAGGCCGACATGCCAAAGCGCTAGTGCAGGTCAAGGTGAACTTGCCCGAGCATCCCGATGGGTCGTGGAAATTTAGCACGGCAAAGGTTCAGGTCGCGAGCGACCCTGAAAGCGGTAAACCGATCAACGCGACACATCCAGTTTGGGAGGCGTTGGACAGCACGTTGACGCCGGAAAGCATGGTTGGAAAATCAACACGCGGGCCTGTCAGCAAATTTGAAGCGGTCTTCGGCTTTTGGCTTCGGCAACATTTTGCGGAAAAACCGAGCGAGCCTTGGCAACTAGTAGATGAAGTTAAGGCCGCTGCACTGATGGCGGGGATGGCGACTTCACGTTGGTGGCAGGGGAACAGCAGCAAGTACTTAGTCAAGAAAAATCAGGGCGGAAAATGGTACTGCCAGCCGAAAACCGCCCAAGACGAAAACAATGTTATCCAATTCCCCCGTGATCCAGCACAATGACCCCCCTAAAGGGGGGTTTTACGCGACCCTCGCGTATACGCGCGCGCGTGAGGAAACCCTGTCTGGTGCGTCTGGTGCGTCTGGTGGGGGGAAACCCTGTACGGTGGGCACCGGACAGAGTTTACACAGTTTACGGTGTTTACAGTGATTACGCACATTACACAGTTTCGATAGGGCATGAGATCGGGGATGTGCTGAACCGAGAGACAGGGGGGATGTAGTTTGAGCGTGGCAACTGATTGATAGTCAGTTGAGCGCAGAATCTAGCTAGTTGATTTCCTTATGCGGACGCGCCGGCTTTCGATCTTGTGTCCGCAGCATGTCTGCAAAAGCTCGTTGTCAGGCACATTTGTCTAAGAACGCGCTGATCTCAGTTTCAACCTTCGCAAGCAAAACGTTGAGCGGCTTCCCCGACCGATATGCAAGCGCAATGTCAGCGGTCAAGTCAGGCGTGAATCCGTACGTTCCCACAAAGGTGCGGGCCTCTTCTCGTGAAGCAAGTTTTTGTGCTTTGACTGTCCACTTGTTGAAAGGCCCGCCCAGCCCGAAGCCGTATGTCTTGAAGTCCTCATCTGACTGGAATGACCGTATCGTTTGCGCGACCTCGGCAACTTCCTTGTCATAGGCGCTGCATTCCTCGGCAGACGCAACATTGAAAGCCGCTACCGATCCAGACAACGCGACAGCACTCAGTTTCAAGATCGACATTTCGGACTTCCCGTTGAACCCAATTGCGATAGACCAAAAGGCATAACTATCTCAAAAGTTGCTGCCGAGCTAATCCCCTCGCACGTATGCGGACGCGCGTGGACGTACTTGGTGCGGAACTACCAACCCAAACGCTCCTTCCATCCCCTCCGATGCGGCTCACCTTGTAACCGCCCGCTGTCTCTCGGTTCACGTAATCCCCGCATACAAGCGATTTCCAATCACGCCCGCCCATTGCCCCGGCAATCGCCGTTACCGCGCTCACGGCGCGAGTAATCGGGCATCGCGCAGCGTTTGAGCGTCAACGCTCGCCTGTGTCGCAACGCGCCGTACCTTCCAAACCCGACAACGTGCATTTTAGACAACAATAATGTCACCTTTTCGCTTGCCCTAATATGTTTTGGCAGGGACGTTGCATAGTCCGAGCATCATTGAAATAACAGCACAGGTTAGATGCTCATGATACTTGTGAAAATACTTGGAACTAGTTTCCGACAACGCAACGGCGCGAGATATATGGACGTGAAACTCAAAGCGCTCGACGGTACCGACAAGGTTTTTATTGATCGGATCACGCTCAGCAATCCGAAACGCTTGCGAGATGTGGCCATCGGCATTTGCAAGATGGCGTCATTCGACGAGCTTGCAACCCCGGACGGCATTCTCCGCGTCGAGTTCACGGGCAAGCGCGTCACTGGCTTCGGTTCGATTGACGGCAAGCGCCTCCACGTCCTCAGCCCCTTCGCAATTTGAAAGGATAACACCATGACTAAGCAGATGATCGCCACAGGTGCACAGGAAGAGCGCACCGTTGAACTGAATATGGACGACTTCACCAAGCGATTGGCCGAGATCGTCCATAATCACGTCACGGAAGCAATCAAGCCGATGCTGACCCGCCTTGCCGAGGTCGAGAAATCGCAGGCGGCGGCGCAGGGCAAGTCGGTTCACAATCGAGAAAGCCGCGTGAGCGAGTTCAAATTGCCGAAAGCCGACGATGGCGACGGCAAGACCGGCACCGTCAGCAAAACAGGTTTTGCGTTGCCGAAGGCGGAGGATTGATCCGATGAGCGTGAAACCTTTTGACCTTGCCATGACGTTCGACCCGGAAGTTCTGTGGCCGGACGCCAATGATTGCCCTGACTGGCCGTTGATGGACGAAAACTCGCGCCGGATGAATCCGTCCTTCTCCCGCTTCGATGCTGAGAACCGACTGAAGCGCCTGCGCTACATGCTGAACAAGGGCACAGAAGATTTGCGTCCGCCAACGAAAGCGGAAGCGGAGCAGGCGAAGGAATTGCTCTTTGAAGCGGGTACCGCGCCGAATTGGCGTTGGGTCGCACTCGGTTTCAAAGGCATGCGCCCCGCTCGCCGGGATAATGATGCGGCGGAAATGGTGCTTGAAGCGGTCCACGTTCGCGGCTGGTTGCGAAAGTTGGACGAGCGTGCCGCCTCCGCTGCGAAAGCAACCGCCGCCCGGGAGCAGGATCGTTTGAAGTTTGCAGTCTCGACCTACGTTGACAACGTGGAGGGGCTAAAGGCGGAACTCGCATCGCTCGAAGAAGCCGCGGCCCGACATGCTCAACGTGCGGCAGACGAGCAGGCATTCAATCGAGCCAATGCGATCCGCCAAAGTTTGCAATGGGACCGCTCTGCTGCGGTCGTCGCGGCAAAGCAACTCGGCATAGAATTGCCGGCTGAATAGTCCAACGGCGATGGTCTTGCTCGGATGCCAACTGACACAAGATCATCGCCGTTGGAACGCTCCAAGGGGGCGTTGTGTCTCCTGCGCCGTCTTGGAGTCGATTGGCGGCAAGCTCGTCTGCATCCACAGACTTGTAGCTGCCGTCAATAGCGTCGGGGAGGCTGTGAGCGTCGGTCTCCCCGGCGTCTCATTCAAACGAGAAGCGAGAACCAAGATGAGATTGACCCCTGACCGAGTTGCCACTGCCTTGCACAACGCCGGGGCAAAAGTCGCCGTGGCTGCGAAACTGCTCAAGTGCAGCCGCCAAAACCTCTACGAGTTCATCCGCGAGAATCCCGAGTTTCAGGAGCTTCGATTGCAGATCGAAAGCGACTTGCTGAACCGCGCCACAGATCGAGTGGCACAGGCAATTCGCGATGGCGAGTTGGAAGCGTCGGTCGTTTACCTGTCGAGCAGATCGAAGGCGAACGCGGTAAGGGCGCGGGTAGAGATCGTTACGGACTGAGGGCGGCGGCGACTGCCGCACCCTGCGGTTCCGGCACTCGTTGCAAGAGCGATTCCGGCAAGGGTCGTTGCAACCCTTTCGCTTCCGACCATGGCGCTGTCAGCCAAGTTTCAACTTCCTCCTGTGTTGTCAGGATCACCGGCATCGCTTTTTGATGAACCGGCGCAACGACCCCGTTAGGATCAGTTGTAAGGAACCCGTAAAGGTCGAGCGTCTCGAGTCCGTCCCTGACCTTTCGCACGCTCTCCCATTGCGGAACCCAAATCCCGGCGAACCATGCCAAGGGTCGAGACTCATCAATTGAGAACCAAGCATTCGGGGTGCGCTCACCCTCAATCTTGGATGCGGGATCAGGTTCAGCGAAGCTGGTGAATGGCACGACACAGCGGTTTTGCACATCTAACCATCGCGTCCAATGCTTGCTCGCTGTGTTCCGCACGTTGGTGGTGCCGCCGTCCGGTTCCATCTTTAGCAGCAGATCAAAGTCGACGGGTTTGCCCTTGGCGCGCAACTTGTCCGCACGTTTGGATGCCGCCTGATAGAGCGCTTGCTTGGAACTCGGCAAACCCCAGCGAATCCTGACCATTTCTCTTTGCCCATCGAGCGCGTTGCGAACGATAGGGGCAGGGCGGTCGGGGTAAACGTGCAGCGACGGTTCCAAATTGCCCGACAGATCGCGCAAGGCGCGGGCGAACTCGACCATTGCCCTGTGGGTGGAGGTGAGGTTGTACAGATTGCACATTGCTAACGACTACCGCAGCACTTCGCGGTGAGTCCATACTTGACTGTCAGGAGGCATTTGTTCCTACTATGTTCTCATCTTGCGAGAACGGGCATGGGATCACGCAGACCTAAGATTTCCGATTTCTACTATCTGTCACAGGCACACAATGCGGGTCAGGTGGCGAAGGTCTGGTGCAGCTGTTGCAGGACAACGCGCTTCTACCGCCCTTACGATCTGAAAGAGGTTTTCGGCGACATACCGACCACAATGGTCAGGGAGAAAATGCGTTGCGAGCAGTGCAAGCAGCGCTACTACACCAACGTTGATTTCTTCATCCCTCGCGGCGAGGAAGCACTAAGCATCAAGTTCCGGCGCTTGGTCACAATCAAGTACGAGCGGCGCGTCATCTGGCAGGATGAGTGAGGGGAGCGGAAAAACCTGTGCCAATCGCAAGAAATCGGATTTTTAAGGAACGTTTGGTGTACGACTGAGGTTGATAGATTTGGCGAATCTGTCATGCCTAAAAAAGACCCCGCCGAAGCGGGGTCTCCAGTGCAGATGCCACATTAGCGGGAGGGAAGCCCGCGACAGTGGTGCCGGACGAGTTCAAGTCGTCCGAACCGAATACGTACATAGAAGCGTACGTAGACGGATTTGGGCCAAGAGCATGAGATAGTCATGCTTTTGATCTCCGCCGGGAAAGTCCCCGGTTGACCGAAACGCGGGATTGCGTCCGCCCGTTTCAGACGCAATCTTCGCTTTCGGCCTTGGAAACTGGCCGAATCAATATCTAGCGTGTTTCATTAGAACTCGCGAATCCAAAGCAACTGGATTCTGCACTTATGCACATCGAGATCAGGGACTTAGCACCGGTGCGCCCGATGATTGCTATACGCCGCTGTCTCCCGGCCCAACGTATCAGAATCCGTGTCCGCCCTGAAATCCGGACATCATGCGGACACGAAATCCGCAAGCCCTATCATGGCTCATGACGCTTGGCGTAAAATGTTGATTTTATTGATGATTTTGGTGGGTGTGTCAGGGATCGAACCTGAGACCCGCTGATTAAGAGTCAGCTGCTCTACCAACTGAGCTACACACCCACGGGCCGACTGACGTCGGGGATGGCGGCCATATAGCCGCGCTGATCCCACCTGTCCAGCCCGCATGACGGAAATAATGCGTCGAAAAAATCTTTCTACAGATGAAGCACGCCTTCGATCACCTTCACCGCGTTGCCGCCGATGCGCGCCTGATGCAACGCGCCCTGCTTCATCTCGATTTCAAGCCGGATACGCGATGGGCGCCCCATCTCGATGCCCTGCTCTATCCACACGAGCGAAGAACCGTCGATGGGCCGGTCGAAATGCACGACAACTCCGGTAAATGCCGCCGCAGCAGAGCCGGTAGCCGGATCTTCATAAGATGGATTGCCCGGCACAAACATGCGCGAATGGAACGACATGTCGTGCCCCACAGTCTCCCGCGTGTAGACATATGCAGACGCCACCTTGTCAGGTGCTTTTTCCGGGGAAAACTGAAACCACGCATCGTTATTGAGTCGCGCACGCGCTGCTGCCGCCAGATCGCGCACCGGCACTGCCACATAAGGGACGCCAGCCGACCAGACCGATATCCGGTGATTCTCGAAGCCAATGTCCTGCGGATCGAGCCCCAGCGCAGCGGCAACCACGGCAGGTTCTACTTCGAGCGAGATCGGCTTCGGCAGCATAGGAATGTCAAACTCGGCAAATTGCAGCGCGCCTTGCGTCGATACAGCGCAGCGAACCGGCCCGATATTTTCCTCAAGCACAAAAATGCCGGTGTCTATGCCATCGATCGAGGCCAAAGCTATCGCACTGCCCACGGTGGGGTGGCCTGCGAAGGGCATCTCGTAATCGGGCGTAAAGATGCGTATGCGCGCGCGGTGCGCCTCGTTTTCCGGCGGCAGCACAAACACGGTCTCAGACAGGTTGAACTCGCGCGCAATGCGCTGCATCTGCTGCGTGTCGAGGCTCGATGCCTCCAGCACGACGGCAAGCGGGTTACCCGCAAGCGTTCGATCCGTGAAAACGTCCAACACCTGATAGCTCAACTGAGTCATGCAGCCATTCACCTTGCGTTCATGTACATTGCAAAGATTTAAGTTGTAATTCAGCGACTTCGCACCGATCTGTACCTCTAGACCCGACCCGGAAAATGATATGGATCAACGCGTGAAACTGCCCGATTCGGCAGATACCGGCTCAATCGAAGCCGAGCTTGGACTGGACCGCAAGGGCCGCGCACGTCGCGGACGCGGCTGGCTCTATGCTTTTCTCGCCCTTGCCCTGCTGGCGGGCGGTGGCTTCTACTATTCGCGCCATACATCGCAGGCGTCCGTCGTCACGTTTAATACCGTTCCCGCCGAAACCAGCGACCTGACCGTTGAGGTCACGGCCACGGGCACATTGCAGCCGCTGACCCAGGTGGATATTTCGAGCGAGCTTTCCGGCGTCGTTCGCTCGGTAGCGGTGGATGAGAACCAATATGTGAAGAAGGGTGACGTGCTGGCTTCGCTCGACACCACGCGCCTGCTGGCGGAAATCGAGCGCGCCGAGGCGTCCGTTAAATCGGCAGACGCCAAGATCGTGGATGCTCGCACAACGCTCAACGAGACGACAACCGCACAAGAGCGCGCCGCGCGACTCGCTGGCAGGGGCATGGCCACGGAGCAATCGCTGGAAGCTGCGACCGCCGCGCGTGACCGGGCGCAGGCAGCACTGGCTGCGGCAGACGCAAATGCCGCAATTGCGGTTGCTGAATTGAAGCTGCAGCAGGCCGATCTGGAAAAGAGCACAATCTTTGCGCCCATCGACGGCATTGTGCTGACGCGCTCGGTCGATCCCGGTCAAACAGTCGCGTCGTCGCTGCAAGCGCCGGTCCTGTTCGTAATCGCAGCGGATTTGCGCAAGATGGAACTGCAAGCTGCAGTCGATGAAGCCGATATTGGCGGCGTTAAAGCGGGCCAGAAGGCGCGCTTTACAGTCGACGCATTTCCGGGCCGCACATTCGACGCCAATATTCGCGACATCGCCTATGCATCGGCCACGACGGACGGCGTCGTGACCTATAATGCGCGGCTGGACGTGGACAACACGGAGCTTCTGCTGCGCCCCGGCATGACTGCGACGGTTGAAATCGTAACGCGCGAGGCCAAGGATATTCTGACCGTTCCGAGTGCTGCATTCCGCTATCGCCCGCCAGTTGTTCAGGAAAGCCGCGGCTGGAGTCTTGAGCGCATTTTCCAGCCGCCGCGCATGTCGCGCCGCGACAGGGACACGCGCCCACAGCGCACGGATGGCTCGCGCCCACTGTACATTTTGAAGGACGGGCAACCGCAGATCACCTACGTGAAAACCGGTTCGAGTGACGCGGAGCGCACCGAAATTCTCTCGGGGCTTGCGGTGGGCGACCAGGTGATTGTAGGCACCTCGACCGGCACGCAAAACGGCAACCGGCCACCACGATGAGCCAGCCGCTCATCAAATTCGAGAAGGTCTGGAAGACCTATGGCGAGGGCGAAGCGCGCGTAAACGCACTGGCAGGCGTGAGCTTCTCCATCCCGCGTGGCGAGTTCGTCGCAATCATGGGGCCGTCCGGCTCGGGCAAATCCACGGCGATGAACATTATCGGCTGTCTCGATACGCCAACGCGTGGGCGCTATGATTTTCTGGGTATTGATGCCGGTGATCTCGACCGGGGCCGCCGCGCCATACTGCGCAACCGACACATCGGCTTTATCTTTCAGGGCTACAATTTGCTTCCGCGCACGACAGCAGCGGAAAATGTCGAGCTTCCGCTGGTCTATCGCGGAATTGGTGCGGCGGATCGGCGACGGCTGGCGCTGGAGGCGCTGGATCAGGTTGGCCTGGCAAACCGCGCCGACCATACGCCTGCCGAGCTTTCCGGCGGACAACAGCAGCGCGTGGCAATCGCGCGTGCAATCGTGACCAATCCAACGCTGCTGGTTGCAGACGAACCGACTGGCAATCTGGACACGCAACGCAGCCACGAGGTGATGGAACTTCTCACCAGCTTCAATCATGAGCGCGGGCTGACAATCGCAATGGTGACCCACGAGGCCGACATTGCGGAATATGCCGACCGCACCATTCGGTTTCTGGACGGTCACATCGTTTCCGACGGCATTTCGGCGGAGGCCGCCTGATGTTGTGGGAAACCATACGGCTGGCGATGCTGTCGATCCGGCGCAACGTCATGCGCTCGATTTTGACGCTGCTCGGCATCGTTATCGGCGTGGCTGCGGTGATTGCGATGATCACCATCGGCTCCGGCACAACCGAGAAGGTGAAGAGCGACATCGCCAAGCTCGGCTCAAACCTTTTGATCGTGAATGCAGGGCGTCCGCCCGTTCCGGGCTCCCGGCCAGATCGGGTGATACGCGAACTTGGCGACAAGGAAGTAGAGGCGCTGCGCACGCATCTTGAGGGCGCGCGCGCCGTGGCCGGGGCCGCGCAAAAGCAGGTGCGCGTGGTTTATGGCAACGAAAGCCTGACGGTGGGCGTAACCGGCGCAGACCCCGATTTTCTTGTCGCGCGCGATTGGCAGATTGCCAGCGGCCGGCCATTTACGGATCAAGAAGCGCGCGGCGGCGCCGGCGTGTGCCTGATTGGCGAGACGGTGCGTCAGCAATTTTTCGGTGCGGGCGATCCCGGCGACGCGACTATCCGCGTGAACAAAATGAGCTGCAAGGTGATTGGCCTGCTGGAGCCGAAAGGCACAACCGGCTTCGGGCAGGATCAGGACAATGTAGTCATCATGCCGATCACAGCGTTCCAGCGGCGCATCGCGGGCAATCGCGATGTCGATTCCATTTATATCTCGGCGGAAGAGAATGTTTCGACCAGTGATTTGCAGGATAGCGTCGAAGGCATTTTGCGCGATGTGCGGCGTGTGCCAGCCGATAAGGACAATGATTTTAACATTCGCGACATGACACAGGTGGCGGAAACGATGGCGTCTGCCACCACGGTGATGACCGGCATGTTGGGCGCGGTGGCAGGAGTCAGCCTGCTCGTTGGCGGTATTGGCATCATGAACATCATGCTGGTGTCGGTTACGGAACGAACGCGCGAGATTGGCATTCGGCTGGCCATTGGCGCACACGAGCGGCATATCCTCGTGCAGTTTCTTGTAGAAGCGACCGTACTTTCGCTGTTTGGCGGATTGCTGGGCATCGCGTTGGGGCTTGGCCTCGCCTATGCGGCGTCATGGGTGCTGAGCGTGCCGTTTGTTCCCAGCGCTGCAGTAGTGCTGCTCGCAGTGGGTTTTTCGGCGCTTATCGGAATGATTTTCGGGTTTTTCCCAGCCTTGCGCGGCGCAAGGCTCGACCCGATTGACGCGCTAAGGCACGAGTAGCCTATCCGAAGTGCCAGCGGACAATTGCAGCCATGTGCGGTGACATTCCCTCAGGCATGTCATCCTTGCGAATGATGACCGGGCCTTCGATTTCGGGCTCTTCCTCGGAAGCGACGAACTCCTCGATACGGCGCGCGAGCACGTCCGCATCCTCATCCAACCAATAGCGGCGGAAGATCACGGTCGAGTAGTTTTCCGAATAGATGTGGCAGTGCGGATCGTGCGGGGCGGCGTTGATATTGAGGCCAGTTTCCTCGATCACTTCCCGGCTCATATTGCCGTGCAGATCAACCTGTCCGTCAATGAAATCGCTTGGCTCGAATGAACCCGCCGCGAAATAAATGCGACCGGGATTTGCCGTGTGCTTACCCATCCTGATTGCCACCAGCGCATTGTCACGCGAAACCAGCGCCGGAAATGCGAAGCTGTGTTCGACGCCATTCGGCCCTTTGTGCTTCCGCCAATGGAGCATAGTTGCGTATTTTACCGGATGACACTCGCCGACCAGCCGCGCGTCCGACAACTCGAACGACGATAAAAGCACCATCGTGCCGTTGAACAGATGTGGGTTAGCCGCATGTTCCTGCTGCCAGTTCGCCGCAATCGCATCCGTATGCGAAGCCTCATAGGGATGCGGCGAATCCAGCAGGCGCACGTCGATTTCGTGGACCGGCAGAACGACCCCACGCGGCAGTCGAAAGCTCATGAAAGTATATCCAACTTGACCGCGACCGGGCAGTGATCCGACGCCTTGGGTCTGTCCCAACCGATGCGTGGATAGCGATTGACATCCTGCCCCGGCGGAAACGGTGTGCGATAGGGCTGGCCGTTTCGGATAATTTCGGGAATGGCCTTGGAGTTTTGCCGAGCGAGCAGCGGCGAGGCCAGAATGTAGTCGAGCTGGCACAAATGCCGCTCCTCTGGTCCGCGGCTATGGAAAAGCGTCCAACGATCGATCTCAGGACGACGAGCGACGAGATTTTCAGCAAACCCATCACGCAGCAGCACGTTTAGGGAGGATTGGCTCTCGACAACCGGCTCGAAAGCGTAACCAGAAAACTGGTCGCCAGTGATCACGAGCCGCTCGTAATAATCGTTGAAATCCCCGCAGATCACCCAGCGCTTGTTGGACGCGTGATCCTTGCCGAAGCGATCTTCGATGATGCGGCGCGTGGCGCTTGCCTCAGCAATTCGCACGGGCATGGTTATGTCGCGGCCCGATATTCCGTTTCGCGGGCTACCCATCGATTTTTGGTGAACGATATAAATGGTCAGCGGAACGCCGCCGATTTTCACGTCAATCTCAAGGCAATCGCGCCGGAAAATGCGCTCGTACGGCTTTTCGCCCAACTCGCCCAGTTCAGGGCTATAGAGGCCGAATTCCTCGAAGGTGTGATGCGCATGGCTGGTCATGCGCACGAACTCGATTAGCTGCCCATCGGCAGTTTGCTCGCGCATCATTATGCCGACATCGATGCCGCGACTGTCGTTTCCGGCAGTCGTGTATTTCTGCCGATACCCCTGCCCCACCATTTTGAACAGATAGCCATATTCGAACGCGTTCAGCGATTCGATGTTATCGACTTCCTGCAGACAGATGATGTCAGCGCGGGTTGCGGCAATCGCCAGCGCGGTTTGCTGCCGGGTATCGTCCGCGCCAGCCATTTCGCGCGCCTGTTCGAGAATGCGATATTCCTGTTCGTCCTTGATCTCATACAGCGACAGCACCCTGTCCTGATTGAGCTGATTTCGATAACCGGAATAGTCGAACCGCCGCATGAGGTTTTCGACATTGAATGTGGCAAGGCGCAGCGACATGGTTCGGAGCTTTGCCTGCAAGCGCCGCGAAACTCAAGTGCGCAAAGTTTGACGTTGGAGCTTTGCAACCCCAAATTGAGTACGAACACGGAGGCGAAACATGAAATTCGCGAGATTGCTGATCGGTGCGGGCATGTTGCTGGGAATATCAGCGGCAGCACATGCGGTGCCCGTGGTCGTGCCTGCGACGGCAACTTCGGCCACGCAGGTTCAGCTCAACTGTGTCGGGCCGACTTGCTATACGACAGGGCCAATCCGCCAGCCATATTTGCGAGGCACGCAGCCGCCAGGCACAGAATGGTTTCGCCAGTCGCCACCGCGCCCACCCATCAAATTGCAGCAGCCGCAGATGGATTATCGCGTGCCGCGCATCAAACCTAACCAGCCAAAAATGCTGCACATCAGACCATCCGACCCCAGCACCCGGATTATAGGCACGTCACAGCAGCACAAGGAGTGGTGCGCGGAACGCTATCGCTCCTATCGCGCGGCGGACAACAGCTACAAACCTTTGTCAGGCCCGCGAAAACAGTGCCAGTCGCCATATGGCTGAGCACCTTGGCGCTTGGCCTTGGAATGTAGCAGATTCTCGGGACAAGCCCGAGAATGACGGTGTTGCGTGGTGGAGATGATGGCAGGAAGGGCGTCGACGGCGGAATGGCGCGGATGATCGGCAAGGCGAGATGGCGTCGATGATCGGCAAGGCGGGATGGCATCGATGATCGGCAAGGCGGGATGGCGTCGATGATCGGCAAGGCGGGATGGCGTCGATGATCGACAAGGCGGGATGGCGTCGATGATCGGCAAGGCGGGATGGCGCGGATGATCGGCAAGGCGGGATGGCGTCGATAGCGAAGCGCGCAAGCCTTGCCCAAAAAACAAAACCGGCGCCGAGGCGCCGGTTTGTTTACTCATTCGAAGGAGACGCCCACCCGTTCCCCAGATCTCCACCGAATACGCGCGTGGCACTTGCGGCTGCTTGGAAGGATCGTGATGTTGAACACTTCCGGCAGCGCATCGGCCTGATTGAGGAAGAGCGTTGCCCCAGTATCGCTCTCGTTTCTCACGACGCATTCGAAGACTTTGCGATTTCGGTCGAAGCTAATAACCCCATGCTTCAGCACTTTCTGCCGACGCCCGTCCCTGCGCTCCCGAAACACAATTCCATCAAGCCCGATGGATTTCTCCGCTATTACGTTCATGATCCTCGTCTCAGTTCCTATCCCGCCACATAAAATAATATGCCAGTTCCGTGCCAACTGAATCTGTGTCGAAACGGCACAACTTTTGCGGGAAATCGACCAATCTTTCGATTTACGGCTTTTGGTGGTGAGACAGGTAGCGGTGTCGTGCAACAGGATGGCACAGCGTGCCACCCTGATTAGCCAGAAGGCTTAGTTCTTTGCTTTGTCGACAAGCTTGTTCTTGGAAATCCACGGCATCATGCCACGCAGCTTTTCACCGACCTGTTCGATCTGGTGGCTGTCGTTCATGCGGCGAATGCCCTTGAAGCGAGCGAGGCCGGAGCGGTATTCCTGCATCCACTCCGAGGTGAACTTACCGGTCTGGATATCTTTGAGCACGCGCTTCATCTCAGCTTTGGTGTCTGCGGTGATGATGCGCGGACCGGTGACATATTCGCCCCACTCAGCGGTGTTGGAGATCGAGTAGTTCATGTTGGCGATGCCGCCTTCGTAAATCAGATCGACGATCAGCTTTACCTCGTGCAAGCACTCGAAATAAGCCATCTCGGGAGCGTAGCCGCCTTCAACCAGCGTTTCGAAGCCAGCGCGGATGAGTTCGACCAGACCGCCGCAAAGCACGACTTGTTCGCCGAACAGATCGGTTTCGCACTCTTCCTTGAAGCTCGTCTCGATGATGCCGGAACGACCGCCGCCAACGCCGCAAGCATAGGACAGGCCGAGGTCGAGCGCATTGCCGGATGCATCCTGATGCACGGCAACGAGGCAAGGCACGCCACCGCCCTTCTGATATTCGCCGCGCACGGTGTGGCCAGGGCCCTTCGGCGCAACCATCAGCACGTCAACGGTCGACTTTGGCTCAATGAGGCCGAAGTGAACATTGAGGCCGTGGGCGAAGGCAATCGCGGCGCCGTCGCGAATGTTCGGAGCAATCTCGTTCTTGTAGATGTCGGCCTGCAACTCGTCCGGCGTCGCCATCATCATGAGGTCTGCCCACTTGGCCGCATCAGCAACGGTCATGACCTTGAGGCCGTCGGCTTCGACCTTCTTGGCAGTGGCAGAACCCGGCTTCAAGCCGATAGCGATTTCCTTCGCACCGGAATCCTTGAGGTTGAGCGCATGGGCGCGGCCCTGCGAGCCGTAGCCGATGATGGCAACCTTCTTGCCCTTGATGAGATTGAGATCGGCGTCGCGATCATAATAAACGCGCATGTTTTTTCCTTCCTAGGCTTTGGTGTGTGGTTTGAAGAGGGTGAGAAACTGGTCGGTGGCGCGCGCGGCGTCCGCTGCGATTTCCGGCGATGGATACTTCACCGCATCGCCCAGCAAAAGCCGGATTTGAACGTCGCGGCCGACCAATCCGAAGAAAGTGCGAAAGGCTGTTTCTGCATCGGTGAATTGGAGCAACCCGGCAGCACGCGCAGCTTCCAATAGCGGTTTGAGGCGCTCCCCGATTGCCAGCCGCCCATTGGCAAGCACGATGCGGCCAAGGTCGCTCTTGCGCGACGCCGCCTCGCTGATGGCGACGCGGTTCAGCGCAATGGACGTGCTGGACGAAATAACCGTCAGCCAATTGCGCGCGAAGTTTTCGAGGCTTTCGCGCAAGGCTGCGGCATCCAGCTTCTGCGCATCGTAATTGCCTGCACGAACCTTGGAGGCTTGCCAGCGCACGGTGGCCGTCAGCACGCCATCACGATCACCGAACCATTTGTAAAGCGTTTCCTTGGAGCATGAGGCGCGGCGCGCAATATCGGTCATGGTCAGGCTGCCGCCCTGCTCCACCATAAGCGCCAGAACCGCATCCAATACGGCTTGCTGCCGCTCTGTCAGCGGGTCAGCCTCAAAGTCTTCAATCTTGCGCGCCAATTGGCTCATGCGAACCGTACCGTACGTTACGGTTCGGCTTGTTAAGCCTCGGCGCGCCTCATTGCAACTGGAATCTGCGCGCTATTCGATGCCTTCGGCTGCGCGGTCATAAGCGGCCCGCGCCGTGCGCACCGCCTGGTGGTTTCGCTCCGCCCAACCGAGCACATGCGCAAGCGCCTCGAACATGGAGCGACCAAGATCGGTCAGGCTATATTCCACGGATGGAGGCTTGGTGGGAAACACCTCGCGATGCACATAACCATCGCGCTGCAGGTCGGCCAGCGTCTGGGTCAACATGCGCTGCGAGATGTCCGGCACCAGACGGCGCAACTCGCCGAAGCGGTACGGTTTTTCCGCCAGCGCGGAGAGCAGCAGCGTGGCCCAGCGACCGCCTAGCGTATCGATGACCGTGCGCACGGGGCAATTCGCCAGCCCGCGTTCGCCATCCTTCGAGGCGCGATAGCTTTCCAGCTTGATGCGCATGCTGACCGGGCGCGCGTCCATAGGTGGTTCCCTTTCTGTGCCTAGCTCCCGCAAAACTGCCTTCTTTACGGGCGCAACAAAGAGCATAATCTATATCTGCTCTCAAATCGAGACTAATATTCACGAGACAGGAAACGAAGATGGCTGAGAAAATTCTGGTGACGGGCGCCTCCGGGCACCTTGGCGGACTTATTGTCAAGAAACTGCTGGCGCGCGGCGTCGCTCCGTCCAACATCATCGCCGGCACGCGCGACACGGCGAAGTTGGCAGACCTCGCCGCAAAAGGCATTGAAACGCGCAAGGTGGATTTTAATGACGAGGCCAATCTATCCAAGGCGTTCGCCGGTGCCGATACGATTCTGATCGTTTCGACGGACGCACTGGACGCTGCCGGCACGCGCCTGAAGCAGCATCGCGCCGCAGTGAAGGCAGCAGTTGCGGTGGGCGCAAAGCGGCTGGCTTACACGTCGCTGCCAGTGCCGGACGCGTCGCACGTCTCATTCGCGCCTGATCATCTGGGGACTGAACAGGCGATCAAGGCAACTGGCCTGCCCTACCTGATCTTCCGCAACAACTGGTATCAGGAAAATCTGTTCATGAGCCTGCCAAACGCATTCAAGAGCGGACAATGGTACACCTCGGCGGGTGCTGGACGCACGGCATTTGCCGCACGCGAAGACATTGCCGATGCCATAGCTGCCGCGCTGGCCGCACCGGCAGGGGCGAGCGCCATTTATACGCTGACCGGTGCAGAAGCACTGCCGCCCGCCGAAATCGCCAAGCTGGCCGCCAACGCAACCGGAAAGCCGCTTGCCGTGGTCGATCTTACCGATGAGCAGCTTGCGGGCGGCATGAAGGCAGCCGGCGTGCCCGAGGCGTTTATCCCGACGCTGGTGTCTTTCGATACGGCGGCGCGCGAAGGCGACCTCTCTATCGTGACCAGCGATATTGAGAAGCTTACCGGACGCAAGCCGAAGGCTGTTGCCACCTTCATCAAGGAAAACGCCAAGGGCCTCGCAGGCTAAGCGCAGGGCAGCTCGCCGCGTGCTTGCGCGGCGGGCTCTTACCTTTTGAGCAGCCCGCGATCTATCAGCGAGCGACCGCTGGCGACAATTGCCTCTTCGCGCGAGCGCGGCTGCCAGCCTAACAGGCGGCGCGCTTTCTCACTGCTGGCATTCTTGGTGCGCCCAAGTTCCGCCTTGCCCGCCTGCCGCGCGGTTGCGCTGAACAGACCGGCGACGCGTACCACCCAATCAGGCAGCACACGCGTGGAAACACGGGAGGCGGCAGAGCCAAGCGCGTGTTTAAGCGCCTGCGCGATTTCCTTGACCGTCATGAAATCGCCAGCGACCGCGATGAACCGCTCGCCTGCCGCCGTCGGAGCGGTCATGGCGGCGATGTGAAGATCCGCCACGTCGCGTACATCTACCACGCCGAACATCAGCCTTGGCAGGAAAGGCACGCTACCTTCCAGCATGGATTTTACAGACGCGATTGACGGCGGATAGTCCGGCCCCAGAAGCGGGCCGAAGATGCCGACAGGGTTGATGACGGCAAGCTCAAGACCAGCGCCGTCCCCACGCACGAACTCCCATGCCGCACGCTCGGCCACCGTCTTGGATTTTACGTAGGGCGTAATGTCTGCCTTCTCGTCGGTCCAATCAGCTTCGGTGAACGGCTCGCGCTTCGGGGCGCGACGATAGCCGACGGCGGCGAAGGAGGATGTCAGCACCACGCGCTTGACGCCAGCGTCACGCGCGGCGCGCAAGACCCGCAGCGAGCCATCCCGCGCCGGTATAATCAACTCGTCTTCATTGGCGGGCTGTTTTTCAGGAAATGGCGAAGCGACATGCAGGACAAACGCGCAGCCCGCAGCGGCTTCGCGCCATGCCGCATCCGCAGAAAGATCGGCAACCGCAAACTCAAGCTGGCGGGCGTCTACACCGGCATTTGCGAGCAAAGTGCGAAGCTCTGCCTCACGCTCTGGTCGCCGGACGGTCGTGCGAACGCGATAGCCCTTTTCCAACAGCTTGACGATGCAGTGTGAGCCAAGAAAGCCCGAACCACCTGTTACAAGAACCAGTTCGCCCGGCATCGGCTAGATCGTGACCTGCGTGCCAACTTCAACAACGCGCCCGGTCGGAATCTGGAAATACTCCGTCGCATCGGCAGCGGTGCGCGCCAGCGAAATGAACAGCTTGTCCTGCCACATTGGCATTCCCGAATTGGCCGAAGCCTTCAACGCGCGACGCGACAGGAAGAACGATGTCGTCATAATGTCGAACTTCCAGCCCTGCTTGCGGCAGATTGCCAAGGCCTTCGGAATGTTTGGCTGCTCCATATAGCCGAACGTCATGGACACGCGCATGAACAGATCATTGATCTGCTCGATCTTGACGCGCTCGCCCTTGGCGACGGTCGGCGTGGGTGCGGTTACGACAGACAAAACGACATTCTGCTCGTGCAGGACCTTGTAGTGCTTGAGGCTGTGCATAAGCGCGGTTGGCGCGCTTTGCGGGTCCGACGTCAGGAACACAGCCGTGCCGGAAACAATTTGCGGCGGCTTCCGCGAAAGGCTGTCGACCAGCACTTCCAACGGAATTTCGTTCTTGCGCGTTTTATCGAAGAGATAGCGGCTGCCACGCACCCAGGTCCACATGACCAGCAGAACAGTGAACGCAACCGCCAGCGATGCCCAACCGCCATCCAGCACCTTCACGATGTTGGACGAGAAGAAGCCTATGTCGATGAAGGCGAACACAGCGGTCAATCCACCCGCGAGCCAAAGCGGCATCTTCCAGATGCGCGTCATGACCACGAACAGCAGCAGCGTCGTCATCAACATGTTGCCGGTGACGGAAATGCCATATGCAGCGGCCAGATCGCTCGATTCCTCAAAGCCAATCACCAGCAACAGCACCACGACGGCCAGCAGGAAATTGACGCGCGGCATATAAATCTGGCCCGACTGCGTTTCAGACGTGTGCAGAATATTCAAGCGCGGCAGCAGATTGAGCTGCACCGCCTGCCGCGTCAACGAGAACGCACCGGAAATAACGGCCTGACTTGCTATGACCGTTGCGCAGGTCGCGAGGCCAACCATCGGGATCAAAGCCCAGCCGCGATTCATTTCAAAGAACGGATGGCCGATGTCGCCCTGATGCGAGAGCACATACGCCCCCTGCCCCACGTAGTTCAGCAACAGACAGGGGAAAACCACCGACAGCCAGGCCAGAACGATCGGTTTACGCCCGAAGTGCCCAAGGTCCGCATACAGCGCTTCCGCACCGGTGACGGCGAGGAAAATCGCACCGATGGTGACGAAGGCCACATCGGGCTGATGTGTCAGAAACCCGATGATGTAATAGGGATTGACGGCATAGAGGATCGTTGGATCGTCGAAAATGTGACCCAGCCCGGACGCACCGATGGCCAGAAACCAAACCAAGGTGATTGGGCCGAACACGATACCCACATTGCCGGTTCCAAAGCGCTGGACGGCAAACAACCCAACCAGAATCACGATCGTTATGGGCACCACATAGGGATCGAAAGAGGGCGTGACCGTTTTCAGGCCCTCGACCGCCGACAGCACCGAAATCGCAGGCGTAATGACGGCATCGCCGTAAAACAGCGAAGCGCCAAGCATGCCGATGATGAGAATCGATGCGGGCCTGCTCTTGAAGCTGCTGCGCGCGAGCGCCATCAGCGACAGCGTACCGCCCTCGCCCTTATTGTCCGCCCGCAGAACGAACATGATGTATTTGATGGTGACGATGATCGTCAGCGCCCAGATGATGAGCGACAGCACGCCCAGAATATCCTCGCGCGACGCAACCTGCCCGCTCGCCGAAGCGATGAGCGCTTCGCGAAAGGCATAGATCGGGCTTGTGCCGATATCGCCATAGACGACACCAAGAGCACCTAGGGTTAGCACACCCATGCTTTGCTGGGGGTGACCCGTATGATCGGCATAAACCGGCTGCTGACCGGATTCTGGGCCGATTTCGGCATTGGCCATTCCTGGACCACTCCAAAATTGTGAGCGCGCTGAACTAGTCACGTTGCAGTGCAAAATCAAGTGGCGTTGCGCGCGGGCCCCTCTCTTCGCCCATATAGATACTCTATTTCACATTTGCGACCGAGCGCCAGCCCAGCCACAAGCTTTCAAAAAGCGGCGTACCGTTTCCGGCATTCCGAACTCCAGCGCGTCCGCGGTGAGGCCATGCCCTATGGAAACCTCCGCAAGGAAAGGGACGCGCTTCATCAGCGCCGGAAGATTGGCTACCGTAAGGTCATGCCCAGCATTGACATCCAGCCCGGCGGCGCTTGCGGCCTCCGCCGCTTTTTGCAGCAAATCCAACTGCTTGCGCGCCCTTTCAGAATCATCGTGGCAGCCGCCATACGGCCCCGTATAGAGCTCAATCCGATCTGTTCCAGTATCCGCAGCCGCGCGCATTCCTTCCGCATCCGGGTCTGAAAAGAGCGAAACGCGGAAGCCCGATTTCTTGAGCCGCTTGACGATTGGAGCGAGATACGCGCCTTGCTTGCGAAAATCCCAACCGTGATCGGAGGTGGGCTGGGCGGGATCATCCGGCACAAGCGTTACCTGCTCCGGCTGATTTTTTTCCACAAGCTGGAGAAATTCCTCGGTCGGATAACCTTCAATGTTGAATTCCGCCTGTGGAAATTCGTCGTCAATCAGCGCGCGAATTTCTGGAAGATCGGAATTGCGCGTGTGGCGCTCGTCCGGCCTTGGATGAACGGTCAGGCCATGCGCGCCCGCTGCGAGCGCGATGCGACCAAGATGCGTTACGCTCGGCCAAGGCAGGTCACGCCTGTTTCGCAAGAGCGCCACTGCGTTGAGATTGACTGACAATTTCGCTGGCATGTTCGTTTCCGTGGAATTTGCGCGACGCTACGACAATTCCGCGCAAGATGCTGGGCCGGTGTTTTGGTCCAGATTATCGCACAATGGTCAATTGCTCCGCAGCGCGGGTGATGGCGGTGTATAGCCATCGCTGGCGGGTTTCCTTGAACGCGTAGCTCTCATCGAAAAGCACCACATTGTTCCACTGCGAACCCTGCGCCTTATGTACGGTCAGGGCATAGCCGAAGTCGAAATCATCGTAGCGCTTCTTGGTTTGCCACGGAATTTCCTCTTCCTGATCCTCAAACGCAGCTTTCAGGAGCTTGATCTTTGCGACACCGCGATCCGGATCGTCCTCTTCAGGCGAAACAAGCAGATTTATGCCGGGTTTCACAGTCTCGCGCGAAGATGTCATGACCTTCCACAGCGAGCCGTTCAGCAAGCCTTTGGCGGGATCATTGCGCAGGCAAACGAGCTTGTCTCCGGCCTGCGGATGCGCCGCCTCAAACCCCTTCAATTGGCGGAGCCTTTTATTGTATCTGCGCCGGGTCTGGTTACGGCCCACCAAAACCTGATCGGCAGCCAATACGATCTCTTGATTGATTTCGTCGCGATCGATGACGCGCGCACTGCCATAGTCTCCGTGCTCGACGTCACGTCCCTCACGCACGTCCAAAGCCAGCTTGATAATGGGATTGTCACGCGCCTGACGATGAATTTCCGTCAGCAGATAGTCCGGCTCATGCTCCGTAAAGAAGCCGCCGCCAGAAATGGGCGGCAACTGGCCAGGATCGCCAAGCACGAGAATGGGCGTGCCGAACGACATCAGGTCGCGCCCGAGCTGCTCATCCACCATAGAGCATTCGTCAATGATAATAAGCTTGGCCTTGGCGACCGGGCTCTGTCTGTTCAGCGAGAAGGTCGGCGACATGGTGGTCTTGCCGGTCGACTCATCCTCGACCTGCTCTTCGCCGCGCGGACGATAGATCAGCGAATGGATCGTGCGCGCATTGGTGGCGCCTTTCGAACGCAACACCTGTGCGGCCTTGCCCGTGAAGGCAGCGAATTGAACCTGTCCGTCCACATGCTCAGCAAAGTAGCGCGCGAGCGTGGTTTTGCCCGTTCCTGCATAGCCGAAAAGCCGGAACATTTGCGGACGCCCGCTCTTCAGCCAGCGCGCGACCGCTTTTAGCGCTTCGTCCTGTTGGGGTGAAAATTCCATAACATTCGAGTGGCAGGATTCGGGTTTAATAGACAAGTGCCTGAATCATCCGATACCAGAACATAACAGGAACACAAGTCCCGGCTTTATTTAGCTTCCGTCTCCCCCACTGGCCGCAGCCTTGCGCCGGCGGATACGCGTTGCCGTTGCAGCAACCTTATCGTCTGCTGCCTCATCATGATGGACATGGACAGAGGCGATAGGAATAATGATTCCTGCTTCCTTGAAGGCTTGCTTGATCGCGATATAGAACCTGCGCTTCATGCCGAATGCTTGACCCGGCTTGCGCGTGGATTTGAGCCGCAAAACAACACCATATTCGCCGAAATCCTGCACACCCTGCATTTTTATAGGCTCGATAACGTAAGGGGCGAACTCTGGATCTTCTGCAATCTGCAGCCCGACCTTCTTGATAAGCTTGCGGGCGGCATCGATGTCAGTGTCATAGCCGACCGTGATATTAAATTTGTCGGTGGTCCAGTCGCGGCTCTGGTTCTGCACCGCACCGAGTTCGCCGAACGGGATGGTGTACAGCGCACCGCGGTGGTGTCGGAGCTTTACGGAGCGAAGACTGAAGCTTTCCACCGTACCCATGTACTTTCCGCTACTGATGTATTCGCCGACGCGGAACGCATCATCGAGAAGATAGAAAATGCCGGATATGATATCTTTTACGAGCGTTTGCGCACCGAAGCCGACCGCGACGCCGACAACGCCCGCACCTGCGATAAGCGGCCCAATCTGAATGCCTATCGACGACAGGATCATCAGTACCGCCATCACAACGATGACCGCGAAAACCATGTTTTTGATAATCGGCAACAGCGTCAGCAATCGCATCTGACGAGTATCGATCTCGTGAGCGGCTTCGCCGCCGGATATCCGCGCAACGCCAAGACGACGCTCAATAACAGCCTTGATAATGCTCCAGCCGAAATCTGCGGCGAGTACGATGACAGCAGCGTTGAGCAACGCACGCAGGATCAAGTTCAGCGTCGGATGCTCCTGGCTTTGCATACTGGATATGCCAAGCCCAAATGCACGCGCCAGCAGATACGCACTCAGCGCGATAAGTGCGACACGGATGCCGCGATCAATCAATGCAACACTTATGGCTGGCATAGCAGAACCCGGCTCATCGGCAGGATCGGCCCGCAGCAAATAGTGAACTGCTCTGTGCGCGAGATAGATCAGGAAGGGCACACCCACGGCGGCAATCGTCAGCCACATTGCAAACCAAAGGCCGGCAAGCCGCATTAGCCAGAAAATGATGAAAAACAGAGTGAGCAACCAAGTTATGGCAGTGTGCCCAAGCTTTCGTTTGTGGGGAATGAGGCTCGCATCGCGCGGGCGCAACCAGACGGCAAGAAGCGTCAAGATCAGCAGAATCGTGCTGGTTGGAACTGACATTGCCAACATGCCGTCCTTGGTAAAGCCGAGCAGCGGAGCAAATGAAAGAGTCGCCGCCACGAGCCCAAACCAAACCGCAATTATGAGCAGCCACCGGAACCAATGATCTGCCGCCGCATTCGAAATTGGCAGTGCCCGAAGTGCCTCAGCATTATCAATTTGCATGAACGTAGGGATCAACGTGCTGGCAACATAGGCTCGCACAGCCCACACCCCGATAGCGGCAGTGAGATAAGCCAGCACGATTTCGCGCAGCAAGGGCGGCCATTGAAACATCAGAAACGCTCCGGCGCTGCCGACCACGAAAGCGCAAATCAGAAGCGTCGCATAGAGATTGCGCCCGCCGAACCGTTTTGCCCGCCCAAGCGGCGTCGTGTGGGGCAGCTTGATGATCCACTGCCGCAAGCGCGCTGTCAGCCGGTAAATGATCGCCGATAATACAACACCCGCAACGATGAACGTGGCAACGATCAGGAACACGCCGAACAATCCGCGATTCGCGAATTCGAGCATGGTGATGGTGCGCGCGCGCGCAAACTCTTCAGGCAACTGCGGCACCGCCCGAATGATGCGCTGCACATGCTCCCTTATCCGCTCAAGCCCGGTAGAAACCATCGACTTCGACATTGCGTCGTCGGGTTGCGCGGGCGCGGCATCTGCAGGCTGAGCCGCTTGCGATGATTGTTTCGCGAGCCAATCCTTAACCGTCGGATCTGACAGGAGCTGAATCAGCTGATCAACTTTTTCGGGTGATGGCGCACTCTGTGCCTGGCTAAAGGCGGGCATGATTAGAGCCAGCATCATCAAGACGGCTGTCACGATTAGCGAACGCAAACGCTGCAAAGCCATTACCGCCGACCCCTCAACTATTCTCGCCTGACAATATCCACTGCGGCGCCGCCGTCCAGTCGCAGATTTCGTTGATGTCGAGGCGATTATTTCAGCATAGGCCAGAGCGTCGCAGCAAGCAGCACACCCATTGCGATGTTGAACCATTTGAGCCGGACCGGGTTGGACAGGAAGCCACGAAGCCCAACGCCAAACGCTGCCCACGTCGAAACCGAAGGAAAATTCGTAAGCGCGAAAACCAGCCCAATCAACAGCACGGACTGATAAGGGTTCTGCGCATCCTGATAGAGCGCCATGGCGGTTATCGCCATGACCCATGCTTTCGGATTTACCCATTGGAAAAGCGAGGCCTCAACAAAGCTCATAGGCCGCAGCTTTTCATCGCCACCGCTGCCCATCTTGCGCGACATCGCGATCTTCCACGCAAGATAAAGCAGATACGTGCCGCCAAGAACTTTCAATGCAAAGTGCAGTTGCGGAAAGGCGGTCAGGATCGCGCCAAGACCAAAACCAACACCCATCAGCAACGTGAAGAAGCCAAAGCCAATTCCGCACATATGCGGGATCGTGCGGACGAAACCGAAATTCACACCTGAAGCCAACAACATGAAGTTGTTCGGCCCCGGAGTGATCGAGGTCACAAACGCATAAACCAGCAAGGCGACAAGTGTTTCGTATGTCATGTCAGGAATCCGAAATAGATCGGCGCGGACAGTTGCCAAAGCAATACGCAACTGTCCAACCCATTGTTGTCCCGGTGACAATTGAGGCAGATGAGCCTAGCCGCCCCGACGACGATAGTTAGATATACCCCTCATCCGCCTGCCGGCCCCTTCTCCCACAAGGGGAGAAGGGGAACAGCTGAGACGTCTCGCGCAATCTGCAACGTTAAAGGCTGAAACGTTGTTGCAATTTTCTCCTTCTCACCTTGTGGGAGAAGTTCGCGGTAGCGGGATGAGGATTGTTTTGCCTACATGCCCTGCGCGCCGCGGTTCATGGCGGCGACGCCTGTGCGGCAAACTTCCACCAAGCCGAGAGGAGCCATGATGCCGATAAATTGCTCGATCTTCGCGACCGCCCCGGTGATCTCGAAAATGAAATGACCGGTGTTTGCGTCAATGACCTTCGCGCGGAACGCTTCCGCCAAACGAAGCGCTTCGACGCGCGCGTCACCCGTGCCAGCTACCTTAATCAGCGCAAGCTCGCGCGCGAGCGGCCTGTCCTGGCCGAGCTCCTCAGCGCGAACGGAAAGATCCACCACGCGGTGAACCGGCACGATGCGCTCAAGCTGGCTCTTGATCTGCTCGAGAACATGCGGGGTGCCGCGCGTAACGACAGTGATGCGCGACAGGTGCTTCTCGTGTTCCGTCTCGGAGACCGTTAGGCTTTCAATGTTGTAGCCGCGACCCGAGAACAGGCCGATAACGCGGGCGAGAACGCCCGGTTCGTTGTCCACGAGCACGGACAGCGTATGTGTTTCGGGCCGCGCCGTTTCCTTGGCGATGAAGTAGGCCGAACCGGTTGGTTGCATTTGAGCAGACATGTATTTCTTTCCGTCTTTCGATCTTCGGGTTCGGCTAAACGAGTTCTCTGCCCTTGGCGTCGATGGCGTTCGCCACGGCTTCGTCGGTGGCCTCATCAGGCAGCAACATTTCATTATGCGCCTTGCCTGACGGTATCATCGGGAAGCAGTTGGCGAGCGCCGCGACACGGCAATCGAAGATCACCGGCTTGTTGACGGAGATCATTTCCTTGATCGCATCGTCCAGTTCGTCCGGCTTGTCGCAACGAATGCCGTGACCCCCATATGCTTCCGCCAACTTCACGAAATCCGGCATCGCTTCCGTATAGGAATGCGACAGTCGGTTGCCGTGCAACAGCTGCTGCCACTGGCGCACCATGCCCATATATTGATTGTTCAGGATGAAGATTTTGATTGGCGCATCATACTGCACCGCCGCGCTCATTTCCTGAATGGTCATCTGAACGGACGCATCGCCCGCAATGTCGATAACCAGCGATTCCGGGTGCGCGATCTGCACACCCAGCGCCGCTGGCAGGCCATAGCCCATCGTGCCAAGACCGCCCGACGTCATCCAGCGATTGGGCTTGTCGAAACCAAATAGCTGCGCGGCCCACATCTGGTGCTGGCCGACCTCGGTGGTGATGTAAGTGTCCTTATCCCTGGTCAGTTCAAACAGCCGCTCAATGGCGTATTGCGGCATGATGACGTCTTTGTTCTTCGTGTAGGCAAACGAGTTGCGCGCACGCCAGCGCGCGATCTGCTCCCACCACGGATACAGTTCTTTCTTGTCCTTGCGGGCGGTCGCGCGCCACAGGCGAACCATATCTTCCAGCACCAGACCGACATCACCAAGGATCGGGATATCAACGCGGACATTCTTGTTCAGCGACGACGGATCGATATCGATGTGGATCTTCTTCGAGTTCGGCGAGAACGCATTCAGGCGACCAGTGATACGATCGTCGAAACGCGCACCGATGCAGACCATGACGTCGCAATCATGCATCACCATGTTGGCTTCATAAGAGCCGTGCATGCCGAGCATTCCCAGCCAGTTTTTGCCCGACGCCGGATAAGCGCCCAGACCCATGAGAGTCGAGGTGATGGGGAAGCCGGTGAGGTCAACCAATTCGCGCAGCAAATGGCTGGCCTCAGGCCCGGAATTGATGACGCCACCGCCGGAGTAGATGACCGGACGCTTGGCTTTGGACATCAAATCAACAGCTGCCTTGATCTGCTCGAGGTCACCCTGCGTTTTCGGCTGATAGCTTGTGCGTGGCGCCATTTCGGGCGGCGTGTAAATGCCCTTGGCGAACTGCACATCTTTCGGCACATCGACAACGACCGGACCGGGGCGGCCCGTGGTGGCGACGACGAACGCCTGATGCAAAATGCGCGACAGATCGTTCACGTCTTTCACCAGCCAATTGTGCTTGGTGCAGGGCCGCGTGATGCCAACCGTATCGCATTCCTGAAAAGCGTCCGAGCCGATGAGCGAGGTTGGCACCTGACCCGTGATGCAGACCAACGGAATAGAGTCCATCAATGCGTCTTGCAGCGGTGTGACGGCATTGGTTGCGCCCGGCCCCGACGTGACCAGCATGACGCCCGGCTTGCCGGTGGAGCGAGCATAACCTTCTGCGGCGTGCCCTGCCCCCTGCTCATGACGCACAAGAATGTGCTGGATGTCATCCTGCTGGAACAGCTCGTCGTAAATCGGAAGGACCGCGCCGCCGGGATAGCCAAACAGGTGCTGGACTCCGTTGTCCTTCAATGCCTGCACCACCATTTCGGCGCCGGTCATTTCTCGCCGTTCGCTCTGCTTGCTCATCGGGTCTGGTCCTGTTTTGTCGCTTTGGGTCGTTTAGTTGGAATTTGGGCAATAAAAAAGGCCCCGGTGGGAGCCTGTTTGAAGCGCATGGGAGGAACTTGCCCGGCGGTTACACCGCCATGCCCACGCGCCTTCCTACTACAAGAATGAGTGCCATCTTCATGGGCGCGGACACTAATTGCGAATGGCGGTAGCTGTCAATGGCGAATTACAATCGAAATTGCATAGAATTTTCAGAGTCTATTTCATTGCGAGTAAACCATCATTTTGCATTCAGATTTAACCTCATACCCGTAGCGTGACCGAAAACCGGGGATAGCGCAAACATGTATGAGCAGACCACAGCCGCTGGCGAAGCGACTTCACAAGAGCGACGCGACGGAACACAAAATGACGTGCGTTTGCTTGGACACGTTATCCGCTGTGATGGCGCGCGAGCGACGCTGGCGGCAGAAGTCTCCCCCGACGATGGCAACGCAACGACTGACCAATGGGTCGTTGGGCGCATGATTTCAATCAACCTCGGCTCCACGCGCACGGTTGGCCTTGTCTATGAAATCGCCAAGACGACGCCTGAATGGCACGAGGAAGCGAACAACCCGATCGAAATCAGCATCGAACTCGTTGGCGAGGTTCGCGACGTTACGCCCGGCGCGCCGCCGATTTTCGACCGAGGCATTACCCGCTATCCGCATATCGGCGCAATTGCGCACCGCATCCGCGCCCGCGACCTGAAAGCGATCTACGATCTGGCGGGGCGGCAATCGGTCAATGTCGGCACACTTTCGCAGGATGAGACGATTGACGCAAACATCGCCATTCAGGATACGCTGACGCGCCACTTCGCGGTTGTGGGAACGACCGGCGTCGGTAAATCCACCGCCGTCACGATCCTCCTGCGCCGCGCCATCGAGGCACGCCCGGAACTGCGCGTTCTGGTGTTCGACCCGCACAACGAATTTGGCCCGTCGCTGGGCGACGTTGCTTTCAGGATCGATGCCGAAACGCTCGACCTGCCCTTCTGGATGTTCAGGCTGGAAGAGTTTGCCGAGGTGCTGTTCCGTGGTCGCGAGATCGATATGGATGAAGTCGAGATTTTGCGCGATATCATTCCGATGGCAAAACAGCATTACCGCACACCCGGCGCAGGGTTGATGCGACGCGGTGGCGGCAGTGGCGACGCGCTGACAGCCGATACGCCAGTACCTTACCGCATGGTGGATTTGCTGAAGCTTCTGGACGAGCGCATGGGCGCGCTGGATGCCAAATCCGACCGCCCGGTTTTCCGCGCACTCAAGGCACGCATCGAATCGGCCATCGTGGACCCGCGCTACAAATTCATGTTCGGCTCGCGCATGATCGAAGACACGATCCACGAGACAATCGGCAAGATTTTCCGCCTGCCGCACAATGGCAAGCAGATCACCTGCTTTGAAATGGCGGGTATGCCGTCCGAAATCGTCAACGCTGTGTGCTCCGTTCTGGCGCGACTTGCGTTCGATCTCACGCTGTGGAGCGAAGGCAAGATGGAACTGCTGGTGCTCTGCGAAGAGGCGCACCGCTACATGCCTGCCGACGCGAAACTGGGCTTCGCACCGACCCGTCACGCACTCTCGCGTATCGCGAAGGAAGGCCGTAAATACGGCTGCTATCTCGGTGTCGTGACGCAGCGTCCGGGCGAGCTCGACTCGACCATTCTTTCGCAGTGCTCCACCGTTTTCGCGATGCGCCTTGCGAACGAAAAAGACCAGGCGATCATCCGCTCGGCAATCGCGGATTCGTCTGCTTCGACGCTGGCGTTTCTGTCATCCATGGGCCAGCGCGAGGCAATTGCGTTCGGTGAAGGCGTTTCGACCACAATGCGCCTGAAATTCGTGAAGCTGCGGCGCGATGAGTTGCCGGGGCATCAGGATACAGGCGGCGAAAAGACCAAGCGCGAGGTGGATCTCGTGGCCGTGGTCAATCGTCTGCGCAACGTTCCAGATCCGAAGTCATTTGCTGCCGCGCAAGGCTCATTCCTCGAAACGCCAGTGCCACCGGTTACGCCCGGCGCACCATATGCGCCGCGCCCGGCTGCTCCGGCGGCAAAAGAACCAGAAGCACAGGCAACAGCGCCAACGCCGAGAGCTTTCGGCTTCGGCTCGCGGTAGTTTCTGTCGGCTGCTCCACCCGCGTCGTTTACCCCATCGGCACGCGCTGCCATTCGGGGCCGAACTGGTTTCGGAACCACGTCATCTGACGCTTGGCGTATTGGCGAGTTGCGGTTTTGGCACGTGAGATAGCTTCGTCAATGGAAAACTCGCCATCAAGATAAGCGCCCAACTCGCGCAGGCCGATTGCTTTCATAATCGGCAGTAACGGATCGAGCTTGCGGGACAGAAGGCTCTCGGCTTCCGCTAACGCGCCCTGCTCCATCATGAGATCAAACCGGCGCGCGATACGCTCGGCAAGCGCCTGACGTTCAGGCTCGATGACAATAGCTCTGGCGGATGCGAGGTCGACCAACGGCGTTTCGCGCTGTTGCTGCCAATGCAGAATCGAGCGTTCCGACGCCTCCAGAACTTCCAGCGCGCGAACAATGCGCTGGCCATCGGTATTGCGAAGCCGCGCAGCCGTTTCGGGGTCGCGCTCGGACAGCACTGCGTGAAGAGAAGCCGCGCCCTCGGCCTGCGCCCGTCCCCGCCAATGCGCACGAATCTCGGAGGGTATCGCTGGCATGGATGATAGCCCCTCGGTGAGCGAGGTGAAATATAGCCCCGTTCCACCGACGAAGATCGGCGCGCGGCCTTTCAGTACGACCCCCTCGACATCGCGCAGCCATTCGGCGGTCGAATAGGCATGTTCGGGCGGCCCATGCCCATATAGCCGATGATCAGCGGCATTCAGGTCTACATCGTCGGGGCGCGCGGTCAACAGGCGTAGCCCGTCATAGACCTGCATGGAATCCGCATTGATAATCACGCCATCACGCTCGTGCGCAAAGCGCAGTGCAAGCGCCGACTTGCCGCTGGCGGTCGGTCCGGCTATCAAAATCGCATTCTTCAACAGGCCCTCGTGCCTATTTGCCTTGGGCTCACCCATGCCGCTAATCGTTACCCTCATTTCCAATCCTGTCGGACGCGCATTGTCATCCGACCTCGCTGCGCAAGCCGCATCTGCCATCCGCGCGAATGCGCCAGATTGGCTCGGCGCGGGCATAGCCTGTGATCTCACCCCCGATGCAGCATTGACCGCAGCAGAATGCAACAGCCACGTAGCGGCGGCGCTGGCGGGCCAGCCCATCGATATTGTCGTGCACGATGCCGCGACGCGACGCAAGAAGCTGCTGATTGCAGACATGGATTCGACCATGATCGATCAGGAATGCATCGACGAACTGGCCGACGTAGTGGGCGTGAAGGAACGCGTCGCGGCAATTACCGAGCGTTCAATGAATGGCGAAATTGAATTCGAGCCCGCACTGCGCGAACGCGTGGCGCTGCTGAAAGGACTGAATGCGAACGTGATCGACCGGATTATCGCCAACCGCATCACACTGGCGGCGGGCGGGCGCGAACTCGTGCAGACTATGCGCGCTAACGGATGCTGGACGGCGCTGGTCTCGGGTGGCTTCGATGTGTTCACCGGGCCGATTGCAGCGAAGCTTGGCTTTGACGAAAACCGCGCCAATCATCTGATATCGGCGGATGGCAAGTTGGCGGGCACCGTACGCGACCCGATTTTAGGGCGCGAGGCAAAGGCCGTGGCGCTGAACGAGATTTCGGCGCGACTAGGGTTGACGCCAGCCGACGCAATAGCAGTGGGCGACGGCGCAAACGACCTCGACATGATCCGTCTGGCAGGCACCGGCGTTGCGCTGCACGCCAAGCCGACCGTGGCAGCACAGGCGCGGATGCGGATCGACCACAGCGACCTGACCGCCCTGCTCTACATTCAAGGCTATCGGCAGGCGCAATTCGTGGCGTGAAGCGACAAATATCTGATTATCGCGGCAGATCCTCGGGGCAAGCCCGAGGATAAGGGTTTTACTATTCGATCAACCGGTTACGCACATTTTCGGACTCAATCCATCCGCATTGTCACGAAGCGCAATTCGCCGTTCTTCGATGCGAGCATCAGCAGCGCGTTCTTGCGGCCCTGCTGTTTGAGCTTCGAAATGCGCTCTGCAACTTCCTTCGGAGTCTTGACTGACTCTTGCGCGATTTCCGTGATGACTTCACCGACGACGACGCCGCGCTCGGCCGCAACGGAGTCCGGCTTAACTTCTGTCACGACAACGCCGACCACATCCTTGCCGATGCCGAATTTCTCGCGAGCGGCATCATCCAGATCGCCAACAGTCATGCCCAGCACAGTCGTAGCTTCGGCAGGCTTTTGGGCAGGTTTCTGCGTGTCGTCTGCGGCTGAGCCTTCATCCAGCTTTTCGCCGTCTTCAAGACGTCCAAGCGTGACCTTTACGGTCTGCTCGACGCCCTTACGAACGATTACGATTTCGACTTCCTTGCCCACCGGGCTTTCCGCGACAATGCGGGGAAGATCGCGCATTTCATCAATGTCACGGCCATCGAACTTGATGATGACGTCGCCAGCCTGAATCGTGCCATCCTTGATCGGGCCGCCATTGATCGTGCCAGCCACCAGCGCACCCTTTGCGCCCTTCATGCCGAGGCTTTCGGCGATTTCGTCCGTGACCGGCTGGATACGCACACCGAGCCAGCCGCGGCGCGTTTCACCAAACTCACCAAGTTGGGCAACGACACCCTGCGCAATCTGCGACGGAATGGAGAAGCCAATTCCGATGGAGCCGCCGCTTGGCGAAATGATTGCCGTGTTGATGCCGATGACTTCGCCATCCATGTTGAACAGCGGTCCGCCCGAGTTGCCGCGATTGATTGCAGCATCGGTCTGGAGGAAATCGTCATATGGACCGGAGTTGATGTCGCGATTGCGCGCAGACACGATGCCGACCGTGACGGTGCCGCCAAGGCCGAATGGGTTGCCGATCGCCATCACCCAATCGCCAACGCGCATCTTGTTGGAATCACCAAATTTGACCGCCTTGAGCGTCTTTGCGCCGGGATTGACCTTGAGCAGCGCAATGTCGGTCTTGGTGTCGGTGCCGACCAAATCAGCCTTGAGTTTGGAGCCGTCCGAGAAATTGACCTCGATGTCATCGGCATCGGCAATGACGTGATTGTTCGTGACAATCAGCCCCTTGGCTGAATCCACGACAAAGCCAGAGCCGAGCGACTGCGCAGTTTGCGGGCCGCTATCCTGCTCGCCGTCCTCGCGGTTCTTGAAGAATTCGTCGAAATAATCCTGAAAGGGCGAACCATCCGGCAGCTTCGGCATCGGCACCGCTTCGGGCCCGCCGCTCTTTGAACGCTGCGAACTGGAAATGTTCACGACAGAAGGCATCAGCCCTTCGGCCAGATCGGCCACTGATTCTGGACCCTTCGCGAAAGCCGGAATGCTCGTCGCGGGTAAGGTTGCCGCTCCCAACATGAGCGCCGCGCTCATGGCCAATACATAGCTGCGGAGTCTGGTCATCGAAAAAGCGCCTCCCGGCAGTCGTGATGTTGGCGGAATTTCAGCCCGCCGGTTCTTGGATAAAAATGGGGCGGGTTTGGGGCTTTAGGCTCCAAACCGCTGTTTCGTGATAATCAGCCATGCGCCAACCAAACAATCAGCACGCCAGCCGCCATTGCAGCAATGCCCGAAATTCTGAGCACAGGTTCTGGCATCTCGATCATATCGCGGGCCAAACGCTTCGCAGCGTTTGGAAACCCTCCATAAACCAGACCTTCGAACACCAAAACCAGCCCGACAGCCGTGAATAAGTACTCCACGGACTATTGGGCCGGCGCAGGCGTAGCTGGAGTTGCAGGCGCTTGCGCGCCAGCCGGCACGTTTCCACCGGAATTCTTGAAATACCGGAAGAACTCGGAATCCGGCGACAGCAGCATGGTGGTGCCCTGCCCGTCGAGCGCCTGTGTATAGGCATTCATCGAGCGATAGAATTCAAAGAATTCCGGGTCACGGCCAAACGCCTCGGCGAAAGTCTTGTTACGTTCAGCTTCGCCTTGACCACGCACGATTTCCGCGTCGCGCTGGGCAGCGGCAACGATTTCGACAACCTCACGATCCGCACGCGCCTTAATACGCTGCGCGGCCTCACGACCGTTTGCGCGAAGCCTTTCGGCCTCAGCAAGACGCTCGGCCTTCATACGCTCATAGGTCTGCTGCGAGACTTCCGCCGTCAGGTCGGTACGGCGAATGCGTACATCCTTGATTTCAAGGCCAAGCGACATCGCGTCAGGCGCTATCTGTTGCTGGACTTCGCCCATCATGACACCGCGTTCTTCCGACAGCGCCGCCTCGAAACCGCGCTGGCCATATACACGGCGCAATGCAGCGTCGAGACGCGTGCGAATACGCTGTTCAGCAAGGCTGACCTGACCGGAAACCGCTGCGCGGAAACGGCGAGGATCGGCAATGCGATAAGCGACGAACGCATCGACATCATAGAACTTGCCGCCTGACACCTGCACACGGATGTTGTCCATGTCGAAGCGCATCAGGCGATCTTCGATGATCTGGACATTGTCAGCGTCAAACATGCCGAAGGGCAGCTTGAAATAAATGCCCGGATCGCTTTTTACGTCGACGATTTCGCCGAAGCGCAGGACGATTGCCTGCTCGCGCTCGTTCACCACGAATACGGACGAATAGACGAGAACGGCGATAATAGCGATGGCTGCGCCGATGATCTGGAGACGGGTCAACATTAGTTCGCTCCCTCAACGGCACGCTTCTGCAACTCAGGCAGCGGCAGATAAGGGACGATGCCCTGCCCTCCCTTTTCGTCGACAATCACCTTGTTCGAATCCTTCAGAACACGTTCCATTGTTTCAAGGAAGAGACGCTTGCGGGTCACATCCGGCGCCTTGGCGTACTCGTCATAGACAGAAATGAAGCGCTGGGCCTCACCTTCCGCTTCCTGCACAACGCGGTTTTTGTAAGCGGCGGCGTCTTCGGTAATCTGCGCACCCTGTCCGCGCGCCTGACCGAGCTTCTGGTTGGAATACTGGTTCGCTTCCTCGACAAAACGGTCTTCGTCCTGCTCGGCGCGCTGCACCTCATTGAATGCATCCGCAACTTCTGGCGGTGGCGACGCATCTTCAATGGAAATCGCGTTGACGGTCACGCCGGTACGGTATTCGTCCAACGAACTCTGCACGATGCTGCGAACATTATCGGCAATGCCCTGACGGTCGTCGCGGAAAATATCCTGCGCGGGACGACGGCCAACAACCTCGCGCATCGCGCTTTCACCAAGCTGACGCACCATCGAATCGGGGTCTGTGACATCGAACAGATAGGCTTTCGGGTCACTTACCTGATAGGCGATCGAGAATTGGACATCGACAATATTCTGGTCGCCAGAAAGCATGAGGCCGGAAGTCGCGGCATCGCGCGAACGCGAGCCGATGGTCACGAGCTTTTCGGCGGTGTTGACCTTTTCGACAGTCTCAACCGGCCAAAAATGGAAATGCAAACCGGGCTGCGATAGTTCTGCCTTGGGTTTGCCGAACACCAGTTCTACGCCGAGTTCGTCCGGCTGGACGGTGTAGATCGATTTGAACAGCCAGCCAGCCAGCAGCGCCAGCACGACAAATGCGGCGATTGCTGTGCGCGATGTGCCGCCACCCGGCAGCGCGTTCTTAAGGCGATCCTGACCCCGACGAATAATATCTTCCAGATCGGGCGGCGAACCTTGCGGTCCGCTTGGACCTTTGGGGCCTTGACCCCACGGTCCGCCATTATTGCCGCCGCCTCCCCAAGGGCCGCCGCCATTGCCGCCACTCTGATTATTCCAGGGCATGAAAGTCCTTTCCCGCTGCGCCGGGTTGAAGGCCGGCGTCGAAGATTTTTATCCTCTATAGGGAGTGGACACGCGCCTTTCAACGCGGCCAAGCCTTCGCGCCGCATTTTGTGACCAATTGGATAAGAGAATCTCAGATATCTGCGACATTGCGCATCAGGATGCCTGTTGGCGCGCGCGCATATATTCCAATACGTAGAGTCTGATCGCAGACGACAGGTTCGTATCACGCGAGCGCGTTTCATCAATTTCGGCAATAAGTGCAGCGAAGGCCTGCCCACGCACAGCAGCAATTTCCTGCAATGCCTCAAAGAATGGCTGCTCAACGGAAAATGATGTGCGGTGGCCGCGAATGGAGACTGAGCGCTTTGCGACAGCGCTCATTTGTCGTCCGGCACGTCACGGCGGTGGCCGTCCAGATGCCGCACGGCCGCTTCTTGTTCTGCTTCGGCAATGCGCTTTTCCGCCTTACTGCGCCCGTGCAGCAAGCGGTTTTCCTCGGCAACGCTCTGTGCATCGGCCCGCTGCTTCCGCTTGCGAGCCATGCGCAGATTGACGATTTCAGCCATGCCTATTTCTTGCGGAATGCGTCGAGCGAAACCACCTGCGCGCCTTTTCCGTTTTCGGAATCGTCGGTCGCTGGTTCTGCAGGCTGTTCGGCTACAGCCTTCTTGGCTTTTTCGCTCTTCGTCTTGGTCTTCTTCTCGGGAACCAGCGAAACCGGCTCTTCCACGACCGTATCGGTCTTTACATCGAACTCCAGCTCGAAATTGACCGACGGATCATAGAAACCGCGCACTGCGGAGAAAGGAATCTCCAGCTTTTCCGGCACGTCGGCAAAGGAAAGCCCGACCTCGAAACCTGTCTCCGTGACCTTCAAATCCCAATACTGGAATTGCAGCACGATGGTCATCTGTTCCGGGTAGCGCTCGCGCAGGCGGCTTGAAACACGGACACCCGGCGCGCCTGTGAGAAATGTGATGAAGAAGTGATGGTTGCCCGGCAGCCCGGTGCGCGCGACCTCCGCCAGCACCTTACGCATAACACCGCGCAAGGCCTCCTGGGCTAGAATGTCATATCGGATTTGGTCTTCCGCCATGGGGCTCAAGTTTCTTTCGATTCCGTTGCATACGTCTAGTCAAGCTTGACGCCTAGGTAAACTGCTATCGCGCGCTGGAACGCGAAATTGACGAGTGACAACACCGCGGGCGCGCAAACCTCGGCAATTTCTTGAAGATCATAGCTGTGGAGAAAAGTGGAGGTTTCTGTTGCCAGGTACCTCCGAACCCCGCCTGAAGGTGCTAACCCACAGGGCTTTATTCGAGACTATCGCGCCGCATTAAGCAGCGAGACGTGCCTCAGCATAGTTGTCGTTTGCAACTATAAGTTTAGCCCGATAACGGTGGTACTATGCCGGGCAAAAGTCCGATCTTTACACCCTCGTCGATCCTATTTCGCCCCCATCACAAGCCGCAGCGCACAATGTCGCTGCGGTTTGTGGTGGAGGCGCCGGGTACCGCCCCCGGGTCCGAATGGCTTATTTCATCGGCCGTTTATCGCCATAGTCAGGCAAGCTGACGCGGCACATATAGGCATGCACAGACAAAAAGAAAAGCGTCTTGAACTTGACTTGAAACCGCCAAAAATCGCAGCTTGGTTATGTGGACCGCAGGCGATGCATTAAAGCGCAAGCTGTGGTTGAGACGGAGGGAATAATGGCTGACTATCTTGCAGACGTGAAAAAGTATGACGCGACCGCTTCGCAGGAGGTCGTGGACAAGATCGTAAAACATTTGGGTATTGCCTTGCGCAATGCAGATGCAGCGCTGGTGTCGTGCTCCGACCGGGAAGAGCTGGATCGCATCAAAAAGGGCTTTATCGCCAAGAAACTTGGCGAATCTGACGCTTCCAAGGCTGATTCCATTCTGGAAAAGGTATGTCAGGCCATGTCGGCGGACCGCACCAAGGCACGCGTGACCTTCTATTATCTGGTCGCGAAGCACTATGGGAAGCTCGCCAGCCTCTGAGTTCTTTCCACAGTTCATCCGAATCGGCGCGGAGCAGATAGCGCTGCTCTGCGCCGTTCGTTATCTTGAGCCACGAACCCGAATCAGTGGCAGCCATGCGCCAATATCTTGACCTTCTGCAGCACGTACTGGATCACGGAACCGACCGGAGCGACCGCACCGGCACGGGAACGCGTGGTGTTTTCGGCTATCAGATGCGGTTTGATCTCTCGCAGGGATTCCCGCTTCTGACTACCAAGAAGCTGCACCTCAAATCGATCATACATGAGCTGCTGTGGTTTTTGGCGGGCGATACGAATATCAAATATCTGAAGGACCACAATGTAACCATCTGGGACGAGTGGGCCGACGAGAATGGTGATCTGGGTCCGGTTTATGGCAAGCAGTGGCGCTCATGGCCGGGCGGTCATGATGGCCAGCCCATCGACCAGATCAAAAATCTTCTCCGCGAATTGGAGCGCAACCCCTATTCGCGACGACTGATCGTTTCAGCCTGGAACCCTGCCGAAGTGGAGGCGATGGCTCTGCCGCCCTGCCACTGCCTGTTCCAGTTTTATGTGTCAGACGGACGGCTTTCCTGTCAGCTCTATCAGCGATCCGCCGATATTTTCCTCGGCGTACCGTTTAATATCGCGTCTTACGCGCTGCTGACCATGATGGTTGCGCAGGTGCGCGGCCTTGGTCTGGGTGATTTCGTTCATACGCTGGGCGATGCGCATCTCTATTCGAACCATTTCGAGCAGGCGCGCGAGCAATTGACCCGCACTCCGAAGCCGCTGCCTACGATGTGGATCAATCCTGCGGTGAAGGATTTGTTTGCGTTCAAATACGAGGATTTCCGGCTGGAAAACTATGTCGCGGATGCCTCGATTAAAGCGCCGATCGCGGTCTGATCGTATCCATGCGCATCGCCTTTTACGTTGCCATCGCTGACAATGGCGTCATTGGTCATAAGGGCGGACTTCCGTGGCGACTATCCTCCGATCTCAAGCGTTTCAAAGCTGATACAATGGGCAAGCCCCTCATTATGGGGCGCAAAACCTGGGAAAGCCTGCCGCGTCGCCCCTTGCCGGGACGGCTGAATATCGTTGTTACCCGCGATCCCTCCTATGTCGCAGATGGCGCTGCGCTGGCGACTTCTGTCGATGACGCGCTGCGAATTGCGTGCGATGCGGGGGCGGACGAGATTGCGGTAATTGGTGGCGGGGATATTTTCCGCTTGCTTTTCGATCAAGCCGACAGGCTCAACGTGACGCATGTATTGGGCGAAGTGCCGGGCGATACGCATTTTCCAGCAATTTCACCGGTTGATTGGGAAGCCATCGAAAGCACGGACCATCCAGCAGGCGAGCGCGACAGCCACGCTACTCGTTACGTTGTCTACCAACGCCGCCGATACACGAGCTAGCCGCCAGCACCAAGTGAACGCAAGAAGTCCGTGATGGTGGACGGCTTTGGCGCAGGCGGGAACTGTTGCGGCTGCGCGGGAACTGCACGGCGCGGAGCAGGTTGAGGCGCCGGCGCGGGACGCTCCTGAGCGGGTGGCTGCTCTGGCCTTGCTTGTGGCGTGGGCGCCGTTTGAGGAACGACGGCTTCCACCGGCGCAGCCGGTGCCGGAGCTGGCGTGGGCACTGGCGGCGAGGTGTCTGCGGGAGCAGGATTCGGCGCAGCAGGCGGCGTTTGATCCGCCGGAGGTTCAGTTTCCGGTTGTGCAGCGCGTGCACGCTCCTCCGCCGCTTTTCGAGCTTCCTCAGCCTTGCGCGCTTCCTCGATCTTGCGCGCTTCTTCCGCCTTACGAGCCTCTTCGGCCTTACGCACTTCTTCTGCCTTACGAGCTTCTTCAGCAGCGCGGGCGCGAGCCTCTTCCTCCGCCTTGCGAGCGGCTTCTTCCTGCGCTTTGCGCGCGGCGGCTTCTTCGGCCAGACGCCGCGCCTCTTCCTCGGCTTTCACGCGGGCTTCTTCTTCAGCCTTGCGACGTGCCTCTTCTTCAAGGCGGCGCTGTTCTTCGGCAGCGCGTTTGCGCTCCAGGTCAAGCGATGCGTAATAGTTTGCCTCGCGGCGCAGACGTTGTTTTTCGAGCAGCGCGGCCTGCATAGCCTCCACCCTCGCCTGTTCAATCTCCAAAGCTCTTTGTGTGAGGAACTGGCCGAGTGGTTGAGTGTCCAGCGTGATTGCCGGACTGGCCAGCGGTCCGGCGAGCGTGAAGGCAATCGTGGGCTCTGACCCGACAAGCTTTTCGTCGCCGGGATTGTAGGCGAGCGAGCCCTTGGCTTCGACGTCGAAACGATTGAGGTCGAGTTTGATTTCACCGGTTAGCACGCTATCGGCACGCTCAAACCGGATAGGCGGGACCCGCATGACGCCGCCAGCGACAGTGAAAGCTACATCCGTATCGCCCGCGTCGAACGTAGCCTTGCGCACGATTTCCGGCGCGAAGCGCGCGGTGCGCGGTGCATCGACATCGCGGCCAATCGCATCGGCCGCTTTGATAAGTTCGGGGAAAGCAGAGGGGTCCAGCCCTTTGAACACAACGCCTTTGAGTGACGCGCTGCCGGACCCCGCCAGCGATGAAATCATGGCGCTGATGGATTTGCCGCTGGCGGTAAGACTGGCGGAAATATCGGCCGCGCCGGACAATGCAGAGGAATCCACGCCGAGCGTCGGAAGCACGTTTTCGAGCTTCGCACCGGCAAGGCGAAACTGTCCCGTAAACAGGCCGGTGGCGGCGCTATTCTTGAGGTCGAACAGGCCCGTTAGCGTGCCGTCATTGAAGCGCGCGCTAAATTCGGGAACCTTCAAACCCTCATCGTCGAGCTTGAGCGACAAGACGGCATCCTGCGCGGCGACATCTGCGCCGAAAACGAGCGAGGCCGCGCTGACATCGAGATCCGCGCGCACCGGCGCATTCATATCGGACTGGAAGGGCGCGGATGGCCAACCCTCGCCCGCGTGGTCGAAAGCATTTGGCCCAAGCACCATCTCGGCGGCTTGCCCCAGATCGATTTCGTCCGTGACCAGAGTGCCGGTGATATTCGGCAGGCCCTCGCGCACCTCGACGTTCAGGTCGCCAGAAACGGCACGGTCGGCTAGCGTGCCGCCAAGATTGCCGAGCACGAGCAACGCTTTTGCATAATCAACATCCGCCTTGAGCTTTGCGCCCATTCCTGTGCCCATGCCGGGAAAAGCAAGGCCGGACGTCATGAGCCACGGCTCGATATCGGTGGTATCCAGCGAGGCAGCGCCACGAAGACGCAAGCCATCGGCGGGCGCGGCAACCATACCGGCAAAGGAAGCTGAGCCAGTGTCCGAACTTAGTTTGATCGAAGTTTGCAGACCGGTCGCGGCAATGCCGTTGGATGTAATTTCCGCCTTTGCGGGTCCAATGAGGCCGAGCGGCAGCACAGGTGAGCCGCCAAGCGCCAGCAGCGCTGCTCCATCCTCAGCGGAGAGATTGGCTTTCACATCGAGCACTGCGGCATCGGGTTTATCGAGCGCACCAGACGCCGAAAATACCGCATCGATTGCGGTGCCGCCTGCAGTTCCCTTCGCGGTGAGGTGCAAGTTCGCCTCGTCATCATCATGCACGTTCGCATTGGCAACGACGTCGATCCGCGCGTCCTTGAGCAGGCCGGTGTAGTCCTGCGCGCTGCGCGCCATCCATGCAGCGAATTTGCTGGAGGACGATTGCTCAGCCAACTGCATGAGTGGCGCGAGGTCATCGCCAATGAGCGTGGCGTCGAGCTTGGCTTTCGGTTGCGTGCCAAGTTGTTCCACTTGTCCCGTTGCGGCAATGGAAGCGCCCGCGAGGCCGGATATGGACAGGCGATCAATATCCGCCGTCTGGTCAGACAGGCGCAGAGCAAGGGCGATATTGTCCGCAGCCTGAGGAGCATCGCCGACCGGTCCGGCCGTAAGCTTCAAATCGACATCATGATCCGTGAAACGGTTTTTCCAATCCGCATCGAAGAAGAATGACGCGAGTGCTGCGGCGGAATCATAACTGGTCGCGCCGCCATCGAGGGTGACCGCAAGATGGGGCTTTGCGCCCTGCCCTTGGGTGCGCGCAACAGTGCCTTTGAAGCGCGCGCCGCCAAGAATGAGCTCGAGATCGTTGAGCACTTGCTTATCGGGGGTAAGCTCGACATTCGCTTCGACCCCAGCGTTGGACAAGCGGCGAACCGGCGCGTCGATGTCATTTGCGAGCCAACTTGCGAAGCCGGAAGGCTGGCCAACTGCCACAAGCAATTTTCCGTTGAATCCGAGCGACGGACGCGCGGAAAAAACGCCATTCGCTTCCAGAGTCGTGCGACCCGGCAACGATGCTGTCAGCTTGTCGATGTTCCAGCCGCGCTCGGCGGTGGTGGCCGTGAAGGCAACATCGCGAACAGTTGTGCCACCGGCTACGATGGCAGGAAGTTTGATGTCCACTGCACCGGGCATTGTGGGCAGCGGAATACTGCCCAACAGGGATTCGATCGTATCAAAGCGTTGCGCCATTGTTGCATCGCTTGCGCCTTGCTGGTCGGCATCATCGCCAAGCCTGATTTGCTGCCCCGTTGCAGTGACGGAGAAGTGTGGCTCGGCACCCAATTCAACGGTCGCCGTTCCGTTAGCAACATAAGGATCATCGACCGGCCCCGCCTCGAAGCGGAATTCTTCAATCGACAGGCGCTTGTCGCCAAGCTCAAAACGACCGCTGGCGCGATTTCCTACCTGCGCCTCAGTAGCATTGCCTTGCCTGTTACCCTTCGCGGCAGGAAGGCGTTCATTGGCATGGAACTGCCCCTTATAGCTAAGCACCCCACTATTGCTGGCGGCCAAACCTTCAAGCTCGGCAGTGACCGGCAGATCAGCGGGTTCAACCTTGACTTTAAGCCGCAAGCCTTCGGCATCTGCCACGCCGGACGAGCCGGACAAGGTCGCTTTGCGTCCGTTGAAGCGCAGACTACCGTCAGCCCGCCAAGGTCCGGCAAGGCTTCGCGCAGAAACGGTGGCGTTGACCTCGGTAATCTCGCGCTGGATGCCATTTGCAGAGCGAATGCTGACTTCGCCATCCGTGATGGCGACATGCTCTAACGTGATGTTGCGAGGATCGAACGGCGTATTCGGGCGAAGCACCCAATCAACCTTGCCGTCATTGTCGATATTGATGCTGGCCTTGGGTCGTACGAGCCGCATATCGAAAATCAAAACATCGCCGCTGAGAAACGGCGCAAGCTCCGCATCCATCGAGAATTGATCGACGGTCATGGCAAGCTCACCAGAGGCATCGCGCACGCTTACATCGGAGAAGGTCACGGACGGAAAGGGCAGGATTCGAGCCGTGGCCGAGCCATTGACCTTTACCTCGCGGCCAAGAACGGCACTGGCCTCCCGCTCGAAATCCGAGCGGTAGGATGTCCAGTCAATAAAATACGGCCCCACCAGCGCGACCATAAGCGCCAGTACGATCAGGCTGCCGACAAAAACAAAAAGGCGAGCGAGCATCGACTCTCAACAACTGGCCGGGGTTTGGCTCGCTGAACAGTTACAGCGAGTTGGGCTTATCTTAAACGCTTCATTGAGCCGATAAAGCAATAAATCAATAGCGAAAGAACACCTTACCGGGGTTCATTATGTCGTGCGGGTCCAGTGCGTGCTTTATGGCAACCATGAAGTCGACGGCATCACCAAGTTCATGCCGGAGAAATCCCATTTTCCCCTGCCCTATTCCATGCTCGCCGGTGCAGGTTCCGTCCATTGCGACTGCTCGCGCGTTCAGCCGCGCCACAAAGCTTTCCGCCGCCTCGATCTCCTTTGGATCATCGGGATTCATGAGAACAAGAACGTGGAAATTGCCATCGCCGACATGGCCGACGATCGGCGCTACAAGGCTCGAACGGGCAATATCTTCCTCCGTGGCGGCAATGCATTCCGCCAGGCGAGAAATCGGCACGCACACGTCGGTGGATAAGGCTTTCGCGCCGGGACGCAGGGTTTGCGACGACCAATAGGCGTTATGTCGCGCCTTCCACAACTCGTTGCGCTCTTCCGCGACAGTCGTCCACAGAAATGGACCGCCACCGAACTCGGACGCGATTTCCCCGAAAGTTTCGGCCTGCTCAGCAACACTGGCCTCGGAGCCGTGAAATTCGAGAAACAGGCACGGACTTTCCGGGTAATTGAGCTTCGAATAAGCAATCATGGCACGCATCTGAAGCTGATTGACAAGCTCGATGCGGGCGACGGGAATGCCCATCTGAATAGTCATGATGACGGCGTTGCACGCCGCCTCCACACTCGGAAACGGACAGACGCCGCCGGAGATTGCCTGAGGGATTCCGGCGAGTTTGAGTGTCAGCGAGGTGATGATGCCCAGCGTGCCTTCTGATCCAACGAGCAGCCGCGTGAGATCGTAGCCCGCCGAACTCTTGCGCGCGCGGCTTGCAGTAGTGATGGCGCGGCCATTGGCCATGACGGCGGTCAGCGCAATAACGTTTTCGCGCATGGTGCCATAGCGCACAGCATTGGTCCCGGAAGCGCGCGTTGCCGCCATCCCGCCAAGACTGGCATTCGCGCCCGGATCAATCGGGAAAAACAGGCCACTGTCGCGCAGATGCCGATTTAGGTCTTCGCGGGTGACGCCCGGCTCGACGGTACAATCCAGATCCTCGCTGTTGACCGCAAGAATTCGGTTCATGCGGGATGTATCGACGCAGATGCCACCGCCCGGCGCATTGACATGACCTTCCAGCGACGTGCCGGTGCCATAAGCAATCACCGGCACGCGGTGCTCGGCGCAGGCGCGAACGATTTCCTGAACCTCCTCCGTATTCTCCGGAAACACGACCGCGTCGGGAGCCTGATTGGGAATGTAGGTCGTGGTGTGGCCGTGCTGCTCACGAATGGCATTGCCGGTCTGAAAGCGGTCGCCAAAACGCTGCTTCAAAATACCAAGCATCGCTGCGATACCGTTTTCGTTGCGCGCCACCGCAGCCAAGTCCTTCAAAGCCATCTTTTCCTCCATGCGCTCGACCGGCAATATTCTTATGGCTGTGTGCCGTCCGGAAGTCGAAGGAAAATAGCCATTTGCGTTGAACCAAACGCATTGTTTCGCCGTTGAATGTTACAGGTTCGCTCAACAGGCAACGGAATGAACGACGCGACAAACAGAAACGACTGGCATCAGACGGACGATTTGCACGCCCCCAGGGGCAAGGGAGACCCGTTTGCTGCTGCGATCCGCGCAACCAGAATGCCAATGCTGATTACCGATCCGAACCAGCCGGACAACCCAATCGTCTTCGCCAATGAGGCATTTTTCAAGCTGACCGGATATTCACACTGTGAAGTGATCGGCAAGAATTGTCGATTTCTGCAAGGTCCACAGACCAACTTCAACGATGTGGCAAAAATTCGGGATGCGGTTCAGAACAGGGAAGATATTGCCGTTGATTTATTGAACTACCGCAAGGATGGCAGCTCCTTTTGGAATGCCCTGTATATGAGCCCCGTGATCGATGAGTCCGGCAAACTGCTCTATTTTTTTGCTTCCCAACTGGACGTCACAGAAAGGAAGCAGGCGGAACAGGAAATTTTCCAGCAAAAGACTAGTTTTGAAGTGGCCGTGCGTGCGCGGACCAAGGAACTGGAACGCGCGCTGGAGTCCAAGAACACGCTGATCCATGAAGTGGATCATCGCGTAAAGAATAATCTGCAGATCGTCGCATCGCTGATTTTGATGCAAAGCCGAAACGTGAAGGATGAAGCGGCGCGCGACACGTTGCGTTCTGTGCTGGGCAGAATTGAAGCGCTCAGCGCGGTCCACAAGCTGCTGTACCAGAGCAATGATTTGCCGCTGCTAAACGTCGCCCACCTGGTGCGCGACCTTGTAACAAACCTTATGGCTTCGTCTGCGCGCGAAAATATTGCCGTGAGCTTCGATCTCGATGACATTGAAGTTCCAGCAGAAAAGGCGTCACCAATAGCGCTGCTGATCAATGAACTCGTGACGAACGCACTGAAACATGCGTTTGAGCCCGAGCAGCCGGGCAAGATTTACGTTCGCGTTAAGGATGGTGACGGCAAGGTGATCGTCGAAGTTGCCGACGACGGCAAGGGCTTCGAAGGCAAGGGTTCGACTGCTTCATTCGGCATGAAGCTGATCGAGTCGCTCGGGCAACAACTCAGGACTCGTGCGCAATGGGTGCCGACCAAACCCGGCACGCTCGTGCGTCTCTCAGTTCCGGCGAGCCAGATATCATAAGAGGAACGTCGCGATGAACGCACAGCCTATGAAGATATTGATAGTCGAAGATGAGGCCCTTCTCGCGCTGGAATTGGAGAGCCTGATCGAAGAGGCGGGACACAACGTAGCGGGGTGGGCGCCCGGCGTGAAGGAAGCGATGGGGATTATCGAAAGCACGCCGATCGACCTCGCCTTCATCGATGTACAGTTGCGCGACGGCGGCAGCGGCATAGATGTCGCTCGCCATTTGGGCCGATTTCCCTCGATATACTACGTGTTTCTTACCGCGAATCCGAAACGACTTCCCGAGGATCTTGCCGGAGCATGTGGTGTGATCGCAAAGCCCTATTCGATCAATGGGCTGCTGACCAGCCTGCAATATCTGGAACAAGGGATCAGGCGCCCGCCGCCAGCTGTGGCGCAACCGGAGAGTTTTACGCTCGCATCTCGGTTGTCGTCGGCTTGGGCGGCCGGTTAGTGGGCATTTTTCAGTACAAACCAGAAACATTGCTGGCCTTTCGCAGCGGAATCACTACATTCGGGCGCGATGTCCGGATTCCCCGATGATATGCCCTTCTTTGACGAAGACCCTGCGCCGCAGCCGAGTGTGCAAGCGGGCGGGATAGCTGCGCGAGCGATGGCCGCGCGGCGCGCTTCTGCGCCAAACTATCTTGAGGGCTTAAACCCCGAACAGCGCCTTGCAGTGGAGACGACCGAAGGACCAGTTCTGGTGCTGGCAGGTGCCGGGACCGGGAAGACACGTGTGCTGACGACCCGTATCGCGCATATTCTGGCAACAGGGTTGGCGTATCCGAGCCAAATACTCGCGGTGACTTTCACGAATAAAGCTGCGCGCGAAATGAAGCAGCGAATTGCCCTGCTGATTGGCGAAGGCAATGTGGAAGGTATGCCGTGGCTCGGCACGTTTCACTCGATTGGCGTGAAGCTTCTGCGCCGCCACGCCGAACTGGCTGGATTGCGGACCGATTTCACCATCCTCGATACCGACGACCAGATCAGGTTGATAAAGCAGCTTATTCAAGCGGAAGGTCTGGACGACAAGCGCTGGCCGGCGCGCCAGTTCGCCCAGATGATCGATGGATGGAAGAACAAGGGGCTTGCGCCCTCAGAGATCGCAGAGGGTGACGCGCGCGCCTTTGCAAATGGCAAGGGCCGCGAACTATACCGCGCCTATCAGGAGCGTCTCGCCACGCTGAACGCCTGCGACTTCGGCGATTTGCTGCTGCATCCGATCCGCATATTCCGCTCAAAGCCGGATGTGCTGGAGGAATATCACCGCAAATTCAAATATATCTTGGTGGACGAATATCAGGACACCAACACCGCTCAATATATGTGGCTGCGGTTGCTTGCACAAAGGCCGCGCGGACAGGGTGTCAATATTTGCTGCGTGGGCGATGACGACCAATCCATCTATGGATGGCGCGGCGCGGAAGTGGACAATATCCTGCGCTTCGACAAGGATTTTCCCGGCGCAACGGTTATTCGGCTGGAACGAAATTATCGTTCGACGGCGCATATTCTCGGCGCCGCCTCGCATTTGATTGCGCATAATGAGGGACGTCTCGGCAAAACGCTGTTCACCGACCACCCTGCCCCCGACGATCCCAAGGTGAACGTACACGCCGCCTGGGACTCGGAGGAGGAAGCGCGCGCAGTTGGCGAGGCGATAGAGCAGTATCAGCGCAAAGGCGAAAAGCTGAACGACATGGCGATCCTTGTGCGGGCGTCGTTCCAGATGCGCGAATTCGAAGACCGGTTCGTAACGCTTGGGCTGAACTATCGCGTGATCGGTGGTCCGCGCTTCTATGAGCGGCAGGAAATTCGAGACGCGATGGCGTATTTCCGCGTGGTGGCGCAACCCGCCGACGATCTGGCATTTGAGCGCATTGTGAACGTGCCGAAGCGCAAAATCGGAGAGGCAACGATCAGTCAGATTCACGCCACGGCTCGCGCACTTCGCGTCCCGATGCTGGAGGCTGCCGCCAAGCTCGCTGAAAGCGACGAGTTGAAGCCCGTGCCGCGCGCGGCTCTGCGCGAGGTGGCCGCCAATTTCGAGCGCTGGCAGAAGGCGCTGGAAACGACGCCGCATACCGAACTTGCGGAAACAATCCTAGAGGAGAGCGGCTACACGGATATGTGGAAGAACGACCGTTCCGCAGATGCGCCGGGGCGGCTGGAAAACCTCAAGGAACTGATCCGCTCGATGGAGGATTATGAGTCGCTGCGCTCGTTCCTTGAACACGTCGCACTGGTGATGGATGCGGAGAAGAACGAAGAACTCGATGCCGTTTCGATCATGACGCTGCACTCGGCCAAGGGCCTTGAATTCGAGACGGTGTATCTGCCGGGCTGGGAAGAAGGGCTTTTCCCGCATCAACGCGCGCTGGATGAAGGCGGTCGCTCCGGGTTGGAAGAAGAGCGGCGACTGGCCTATGTCGGGCTGACGCGCGCGAAAAAGAATTTGCACCTGTGGTTTGTTTCAAACCGACGCATTCACGGGCTCTGGCAATCGACAATTCCGTCGCGGTTTCTCGAAGAACTGCCGGAGCAACATGTCGAAATCGCCGATGCGGGCAATTCGTATGGCGGATATGGCCAATCCGGATTTGCAACCGGGCGCGGAGGATATGGACGACAAAACCCTTATGGAGCCTCGCGCTTCGACAGCGTTGGCGAAAAGTCGTTTTCCAACAACTACGCCACGCCGGGATGGGCGCGTGCGAAAGCAAATCGCACGGAGGCGACAGACCGGAACTGGGGCTCACGTTCCGGCCACAACTTTGAACGCATCGGTTACGGCGAAGCGGATTCTGGTTTCGGCGCGGGGCGCGGCTCCGTCAAAGGCCGGGTCATTGACGGAGAACTGGTCGCCAAATCTGTCTCGGATTTCCCTTCAGCTTTCAGCATCGGCGACCGCGTGTTTCACCAGAAGTTCGGCAACGGCAATGTCTCGGCAATCGAAGGCAACAAGCTAACCATCGACTTCGACAAGGCCGGGCAGAAGAAGGTCCTCGACGGGTTTGTGACGCCGGCTTGAGATGGAAGTCGGCGCTCGAGTAACGGCGCGCATCTCCGAAACGACACGCGCTGTTACCTTCGGTTTCCACGATCCGGTAACGCCGAAAAATTCCTTGAACCGTTCAGCCTCATAACCCCCTTCCGCAATTTGCGCGTCGGTGGGCAAATAGCCAAATGTCGGAGCTGCGCAGCCTGTGAAGAAAGTCGGCTTTGAGGCGTTGAAGCCAAGTTGGTCAAGGTAAGGCGAACAAACCTCCGCTCCGAGTGCTGTCACGCTGAACGGGCCGCAGGAAAGGGACGCGATCGGCAATGTCGAAGTAGAATCTTCCAGCAACTCAGACAGCGGCATTTCCAAGCGCTGAAATTGAAAACTTTCGGCCAAATCGACAGGACTGGCACTGGCAAGAACTTTCAGCGCGGACGCACACACTCCCTTTTCAAAAGCCTCAATGTCTCCTTTCGAGGGAGCTTTGAACATCTCGATAAAGGCCGTTCTTGCCACTGACTGAGTAATCGCGGGGCGAATGTCCCCACAGAAGCCGGGAAGGAAAATCACAGGCAGTTGTTCAAGCCCGGTCGCAGCACGGATCGCGGCCTTCACGGCGCCAGGAAACGCGGCGTTGATGGAGTTGCGGTTCGACGCCTCCACCGGGTGGCAGGGCCAACTCCATATGACCGCCAGCGGCACCCCTTCCATGGTTTGCAATTGAAAGAGCTGAAGTTCATTCGGATTTTTCCTGGACCGGTTGGGAACAAGCAAAATCTTGCCTTGCAGAAATGGAAATCGCGATTTCGGCGTAGGTATTCTCCGCCGCCTATACACCGAGAGGTTGCAAGGGAGCGAGCCGTAGGAAGCGCGAGCATCAATTCCCCGTTCTCCCAGCAGCGCGTTGATCTGCGCCGCTACGATTTTTGCCGCTTTATAGAACCAGTCATTGTCGGTCTCGCCGAGCCGAGGTTTGGACTGATCCAGAGAGGGAGCATAATGCGTGTGCGTTGCGACGAACAGTAGCTCAACGGTGGGATCGATAAGGTCGCCGCGCACGGCGTCAATGAAGCTCGAGCCGATAAACAGCGCGTCAATTCCCAGCAGAGCCACCCTTGCGGTGTTCGTTTCAAAGAGAATTACGTTGGATTCGAGTCTGGATCTTACTCCATCGGATTCTCGCAATGTAGCTGCATAACCGACGAGCGGAAGGGTTCGATCTGGCGTCAGATCGACAGAACTGGCTGCAATCATTTGTTAGGCTATTCGAATATTCTCTGTATTCTTGATAAGAAATACTTTGGTATTGACGATTTATTGTATCCCCTTAGGGAACAGCTCAAACATTTTCCATTATCGCAAATAGTAAAACGTGGATTTCTCTCCAGTACTGATTTCTCTATGTTCAATGCTGATTTTGCTCGCACAGACATCGACGAAGCTTTGCCGATCAAGCCAGCTGTTTGCTCAGAATAGACCTCGTAGAACCGTCCGAATTGCTTACTGCACCCGGGAGATTCGATTGGATGAAAGAAGCTTTCGCCACCCGATTTGTCTCGTACGCGAACGTGGCTGACATATTTCAGATAGTGTTGTTGTGATAAGCCGAGATCAAACTGGGCAAGATGCACCGTGGAGAAGCCGGGGCTTTCCTCAACGCAACCGACCAGCAACATCAACGCGTTCATTTCCGCGATCGACCGCATGGGCTCGAAGCACGCCCTGTCGCCTATATGGCCTTCCAGAATTTCGCGGGCTCTGGGTCCATAACCCGCAAACGAATGGGTCGGATGCTCTGACCGAATCGCACCCGGCAGTGAGAGGATCAATTGCGCCAACGCACCCGCATTTGAGGGGGTATCCTTGTCGGAAACAGGGATGTTTCGCTTCCAGCGAGGATACTGTTTGACGAATGCGGGAACGATGATCGTTCCACTGGATCCAAGTACGTTGCGCACCGCCTGTAGAAAGACAGTCTCAATCTCAGGTCGAGGCAGGCCGATCTTGCTGAGTGATGCCCGCATATACAGAACGTCGCCGGAAACAGCTCCGAGAGATCGAATTTGCTCTTCGAACCCAGCGATTTTCAATACCACTCACCCCTAACGCAACAGGCAAATTGAATTCAAAGTTGCTATATTAGCATATATTTGTTGTCAATCCGGGAGTTACGCGAGTTCTTCTTAATTCGCAAACCGAAGTATAAAGCGTTTCGGCAGCAAAAACCGACATTCTATGGTGCACCAATGATCCAGCACGGCTCGGCGCTTTTTTCGAATGCGGACATCGTTGAACTGATCGATTTCCGGCACGCGTTGCATCTCTCGCCGGAGATTTCGGGCGAGGAGCGTGACACGGCTCGGCGCGTCGTGCGGTTTCTGCAAGCGGCACGGCCTGATCGCATAATCACTGAACTCGGCGGACATGGTGTTGCGGCGATTTTTGACAGCGGGAAACCGGGGCCAACGGCGATGTTCCGCTGCGAACTGGATGCACTGCCGATTCAGGAGATTTCAGACTCGTCTTATCGCTCCGAAGTGCCGGGCAAAGGCCATCTGTGTGGCCATGATGGACACATGACAATTCTAGCCGCGCTGGCGCGGGCACTCCATCGCGAGCCGCCCAGGCACGGGCGCGCGGTGCTGCTGTTTCAGCCTGCAGAGGAGAACGGCGCGGGCGCGGCGGCGGTTATTGCTGACCCCAAATTCGCAGAAATCGAGCCGGACTACGCATTTGCCTTGCACAACATGCCCGGCCTGCCGCTGGGGTTTGCAACGCTTTCGGCCGGACCGGCGAATTGCGCTTCTCGCGGAATGCGCATTTCGCTGTCAGGCAAGACTTCGCACGCCTCGGTGCCGGAAGCTGGCCGTTCGCCTATGCGGGCGGTCGCCGATCTGATGCCGGCACTAACCGCATTGGGCAAAGGCGGCGCGCTGGACGAAAACTATCGGCTGGTGACGGTTACGCACGCGAGAATGGGCGAACCGGCATTTGGCATCGCGCCTGGTTACGCGGAAATCTGGGCAACCTTGCGTACACTGCGCGATGAAAAAATGGACGCAATGTGTGCCGAAGCTGAGGCTCTCGTGCGCGAGAGCGCGTCGCGTTGTGGGCTTGGGATCGAAATTACTTATCACGATGTTTTCCATCACTGCGACAACGACGCGGAAGCGGTGAAACTGCTCCGGCAAGCGTTCGACGACGAAGGCGTGTCGCATGGTGAAAGCGACCCCATGCGCGGCTCGGAAGATTTTGGGTTGTTCGGACGCTCGGCAAAGGCTGCGATGTTTCTGTTCGGATCAGGAGAAAACACGCCGCAACTTCACAACCCGGATTTTGATTTTCCAGATGCATTGATCGAGCCGGGCGCGCGCATTTTCATGCGCGTCGCTGCTAATTTGCTGGGATAGCTTCGCGCTGCCCCTCATCCGACCCTTCGGGAGAAGGAAAAAGAGGGTAAGGATTAGGCTGAGTGCGTGGTCTTCGGCTTGGTCGTGTTTTTGCGCGCGCGGGAATTGGCGCGCTGCGGCTTTTCATCGTCAGAAAGCGAGCTAGGTGCCTCACCCTTTTCGGCGCGTTTGGCTGCCTGTTCGCATTTGCGGCGGATTTCCTCGACTTCGCTCTCAGTAAGGTGCTCGATGCCGATGAAGTGGTTCCCCGCCTCGCCGACGCGGATTAGTTCATCAAGCTTGGCCTGAATGGCTGCTCCGTCGCGGTTTTGCGTGTTTTGAATAAGGAACACCATCAGGAAGGTCACGATTGTTGTGCCGGTGTTGATGATAAGCTGCCACGTATCAGAAAAATCGAAGACCGGGCCGCTCACCGCCCAAATAACCACGATGGATACGCAGAGTATAAACGCAATCGGAGTACCGGTTGCGTAAGCAACCTTATTCGCGATGCGTGTAAAGATTTTTTCCATGGAGATCGTTTCGCTCGACAATGCGCGAGACAGAAACGAGCTTCTGTGGTTCAGGTTCCCTGCCCTGCTGTGCCTTCCCAGCGTTCAAGAAACAATTCGATAGAAAAATTCTGCATATCCGGAATTGCCTCGAAAAGCCGCGCGACCGGCCAATCCCACCATTGCAGGCGCTCAATGCGTTCGGCAATTGGCTGGCTGAAACGGGAACGGATCGGCTTGGCGGGACTTCCGGCAACGATTTGATAGGATGCGACATCGCGCGTTACCACCGCATTCGCGCCGATCACTGCGCCGTTGCCTACGGCTACACCGGGCATAATGACCGCGCCGTGACCGATCCAGACATCGTGACCGATACGCACGCGCTTGGACTGGCGACGCTCGCGAAAGGCGGCATCCACGCCCTGATAGCGAAAATATTCGTTCGGCCTGTAGCTGATCTTGTGCTGGGTGATGCGCTCAATCGGATGTTCAAGCGCGTTGATGCGGGTGTTGGCCGCGATGGAGCAAAACTTGCCGATGTCTGCATAAATGGCTTCGGCGTGGCGCTCAAAATAAGTGAAGTCGCCGACAATGACCTCGCGAAGCACGCAGCGCTCGCCGATGGACGCGTATTTACCAAGACGGCAGGATTTAAGCTCTGCTGTCGAGTGAATACGGGGCTGCGGGTCCTGAAAGCGAAGCGCGTCGTCCATAAGTTCGATTAGCGCGAACGCGCGGCAGGCGCTACTGCGGTTGGCCTTTTTCCCAGACGACATTCTGACCGAACAGCGGAACGGTAGAAATCGCCATTTTGGCCGAACCATCCTGAACCTGCCGCGAATGCGACAGATAAATGAGGGTGTTGTTAGCCTTGTCGTAAATGCGATTCACGACCTGCTTCTTCCAGATCAGGCTGATGCCCTGCTTGAAAACCTCTTCGCCGCCCTGGTCTAGATCGATTTCGCCAATCTTGATCGGGCCAGTTTGATTGCAGGAAATGGCGGTGTCAGACGGATCCTCGAACCAGTTGCCTTTCTGCAGGCGGTCCACAATGCCACGCTCAAAATAAGAAACATGGCAAGTTACGCCCTCAACTTTGGGGTCTTTGATGGCTTCGACCATGATGTCATTGCCAAACCAGTCAACGCCAACCTGGCCGACTTGATCGGCATAGGCCGGGGCGGCGAAAATCGCGGCTGAAGCTACGGCCAAGGCCGCCAAGACATTGCGCATCGAGTGCTCCCTGATGAACTGCGGTTCGATGCGCCACAGATGGGATATCTGCACGGCCGGTGCAAGTATCAGGCCGCAGGCACCATCATGCGCCGCAGAACTTTTGTCTTCCAAACGAAGTGATGCGCCAACGCCCCCAGCACATGCAGGCCAATCAGCGGCAGCAGAATTGTTTTCGCGATGAGATGCACCTGAATGGACGCGCTCGCGCCGAAAACCCAGCCCGCCAGGCCGGAAATGGGCAGGACGATCAGCAGCAGATAAAGCGCGATATGCGCGAGCTTGGCCAGCCATTGCAGCGCCACCGGCTCAGTTGGGTCGGCAGGCGGAGCACCATATTTGAGCCGTAGCCAGATCCGCACCGCCATGAGCAACAATACTGCCACGCCAGCGACGATGTGAGCCAATGCGAGCGGGGAAAATGCATCGCCAACGACACCATCACGTCGAAATGCACGCCACGCCTGCCCGATGCCATCCGAGGCCAAAAACTGGAAGGCGATAAGTGCTGCGATCGTCCAATGCAGCGCGATTTGAAAGCCCGAATATCCGGTGGATGTTTTCATTCTGATGGTCCAAACCTGACAGCGACGATATGGTGCCTTTCTTTGCAAAGGCGTGCATCTTATATTTTTGTAATGAAACCTAGTTCAAAGACCATGATCTGGACAGGCGGCAAGGTGGCGCTGGCAGCGGCACTGCTGGCTGGTATTACCGGCATCGCATTCGCTGGGTGGATGAACAACGCGGACGGAATTTTCCTTTCCGTGGTTGAATCCGGCCTCGCCTGGTGCATGTAAGCTACTGATCTCACGACAAAACTGGAAATTATCGTATGATGCGCTTCATTCTGGCCGGCATTATTTTTCTGATGGCAATCGCTGTCGGCTGGATGACTTTTGACTGGTACCGCACGACACATGGCGAGGAAGCTTTTGGCGGAAAGTTTCAGCTTGTTGACAGTCGCGGCGCGGCAATCGATGAGCAGGCATTTCGCGGCCACCCAACGATAGTGTTCTTCGGCTTTACGCATTGCCCGGAAGTTTGCCCAACGACTCTGGTCGAAATGGATGGTTGGCTGAAAACGCTCGGCGATGAAGGCAAGAACATTCACGCCTATTTCGTTTCGGTCGATCCCGAACGCGACACGCCGCAGGTGATGAATGATTATGTGACCAACGTTTCCAGCCGCATCATGGGGATCACCGGCGACCCAGCGAAGGTCGACCAGATGGTCAAGGACTTCAAAATCTATGCGCGGAAAGTGCCGACGGATGGCGGCGACTACACCATGGATCACACAGCGTCTGTTCTGCTGCTTGGCAGTAACGGACAGTTCTTCGGGACAATCGCCTATGGCGAAAATCAGGATACAGCGCTTGCCAAGCTGAAAAGACTGGCGGCGGAAGGCTGATTTCGGCTATCGCCGCTCCATGACCCAGACACGCATCTTTGCTCGCATGAACCGCGCCGATGTCGAGCGCGCCTTTGCCGCTCTCGAATTGGATTTCGAAGATGTCGGCCATCCAATCGCAATCCTCGAAGTTGATGAGGATGCGGATATTCACGAGCTTTCGATCTATGTGGAGCACGACCCGGATGAGGTGCGCGCGGCGACCGCGCGGCGGCTGCAGGAGCTTTCCATCTCCGCGCCGCTGGAAGTCGAAGTGCTGCCGGACATCGACTGGGTCGCCAAGTCGCTGGAAGGGCTGAAGCCGGTGCGCGCAGGACGGTTCCTCGTTCACGGCTCGCACGATCGCGAAAAGCGGCACATCGGCGACATTGCCATCGAGATTGAGGCCGGGCTGGCGTTCGGTACGGGCCATCACGGCACCACGGCGGGGTGTCTCGAAATGATCGAACGCGTCGTGCGACGCGAGAATCCGCGCAACGCGCTGGACCTTGGCACCGGCAGCGCGGTTCTGGCCATTGCTCTCGCAAAGTTGGCGCATATTCCAGTGCTTGCCACAGACATTGACCCTATAGCCACGAAGGTCGCGCACGAAAATGCGCGACTAAATGGGGTTGGCGCGTATGTCGAGGCGTTGACCGCGACTGGCTTTGGCAATCCCGCTTTTGCGCGGCGCGCGCCGTTTGATCTGATCGTTGCAAATATTCTTGCGAGGCCACTGATGCGGCTGGCACCACAAATGGCGCGGTTTATTCTTCCGGGCGGATCCGTGATACTTTCCGGCATTCTGGATCGCCAGCGTGATGCAGTGATTTCGGCCTATGTCGGCCAATCGTTCCGCCACATTACCACCCTGCATCGCGAAGGCTGGGTGACACTTCATCTCAAGCGCTAAAAGCGTGCTGCCCGTTTGAGCGCAGCGCGGTCATGACCTTTTGTACCCGGCAATAAAAACCGGAACGCAAGGCATCTACGCACAGAGCACATAGCTTTGATTTCGGACGGGACTTCGGATAGCACTTGCCGCGAAGGCGGAGAATTGAAGCCCATGTATGAAGCGCAGTTTCAGGATTTTGAAGTCACCGGCGATCCCTCGGTCGGCGTGCCTCGCGTGGCGTTGCTGCGCGAATGGCTGGCAAAGCACGATCTCGATGGGTTTATCGTGCCGCGCTCCGATGAACATCAGGGCGAGTACGTCGCCCCCTGCTCCGAACGGCTGCGCTGGCTGACCGGGTTTTCCGGTTCGGCGGGGGTGGCAATCGTATTGCGCGACCGGGCGGTAATTTTCGTAGATGGTCGCTACACGCTTCAAGTGCGGCACCAGGCCGATATGAACCTGTTCAAGGTCGAAAGTCTGGTTGAAAACCCGCCTGCGCAATGGCTGGCCGAAAATGTCGGCAAGGGCGCGCGAATTGCCTTCGACCCTTGGCTGCACACTATTGCAGAGGCGGCGGCGATGCGCAGGTCTACCGCGCGCGCAGGCGCTGAATTGCTGCCGCTGGAGCAAAATCCGATTGATGCCATCTGGAAGGATCGCCCTCGGCCGCCGCTGGGCGCGGTTACGCTTCAGCCAAATGAGTTGGCAGGAGAGCTGGCGCGCGACAAGCTGGCAAGGCTCGCGGAGGCGGTTGCCAAGCAAGGCGCTGACTATGCGGTGCTGACAGATCCTTCCTCAATTGCCTGGGCCTTCAACATTCGCGGTGCCGATGTACCGCACACACCGCTGGCGCTGGGCTTTGCTGTGATCGCGGCAAAAGGGCCGCATCTGCTTTTCATCGACGAGCGCAAGCTCGGGATTGAGGCCGAGGCCTATCTGACCCAACTGGCCGATCTGCGCGCGCCCGATTCATTGGAAGGTGAAATTGCGAAACTGGCGAAAGCCGGTTCGCGGATCTCGCTCGACCCTGTGCTGGCCGCCGACCGACTGCGCATGATCGTGGAGGGCAATGGCGGTAAGGTTGTCGAAGCGGCGGACCCGGCCCGCTTGCCCCGCGCGACAAAAAAAGAGGCGGAGCTGGCTGGTTCGCGCGCCGCACATCGGCGCGACGGCGCGGCAGTGGTACGGTTCCTGTGCTGGCTGGATGCGCAGCAGCCCGGCACTATTGATGAGATAACCGCCGTGACACGGCTTGAAGAAGCGCGCCATCGTGTTGGCGAAGAAACGCAGCGCGCGCTGAAAGATGTCTCGTTCGAGACGATTTCAGGTTCAGGTCCGAATGGCGCTATCATCCACTATCGCGTCTCGCGCGCGTCTAATCGCCAGCTCGGCAAGGACGAATTGTTCCTGCTCGATTCCGGCGCGCAATATCAAGACGGTACGACCGACATAACGCGCACAATCGCTATCGGTACGCCAAGCGATGAAATGCGCGAGCGGTTCACGCTGGTTCTGCAAGGGCTTATGGCGATTTCGCGGCTGCGCTTTCCGCCCGGAACGCGAGGCTCCGACCTCGACGCATTCGCGCGCTACGCGTTGTGGCAGCATGGATTCGACTACGCGCACGGCACCGGTCACGGCGTGGGATCATATCTGGCGGTGCACGAAGGCCCGCAACGGCTGGCGAAAACCGGCACGGAAAAGCTGCTGACCGGCATGATACTTTCCAACGAGCCAGGGTACTATAAGGAAGGCCATTACGGCATTCGCTGCGAAAACCTGATCGTGGTCGATGCGCCGAGCAAGATTGAGAACGGCGATATTGAAATGCACAGCTTCGAGACGCTGACCCTTGCGCCATTCGACAGGCGGTTGGTGCGCGCGGACCTGCTGAGCACCGGAGAACTGAGTTGGCTCAATGCATATCACGCACGCGTACTGGCCGAGATCGGCCCGATGGTCGATGGCGAAACGCTGAAATGGCTGGAGGCAGCGACCGCGCCGATCGGGTAATCCGTCAGGTAAAATTGCGGAGCAGGATAAGCACCAAGGCGCCGGTGATAAACATCGTCATGATGCCGCCTCGCAGCGCGACAAGACCGGCAACGACAATCGCTATCATTTCCCGTGGTCCGGCGCTAAGCAATGACGGCGCGACGAGCGTAGTCAAAACCGCAGCAGGTACAGCGTTGAGTGCCGCTTCAATGCGCGGATGGATCGTTTCAAACCGCGACAACACGAGATGGCCGCCAACGCGCGTGAAATAGGTCGCGATAGCCGAGGCGATGATGATCCAGATCGTTTCGTTCATGGCCTATGCCTTTTGCGAAGATGGCGGCACGATGAGCGCCAGAATTATGCCTGCCAGCGCACCTAGCGAAACGTGCCAAGGCGAGCCGACAAATTTGTAGGCGATCATGGATGCGACGCCGCTGACCAGAACCAGCGGCAACCACATGGGCCGCTTGCGGAAGCCCATGACGATGCCAAGGAAATAAATCGGCAACAGGAAATCCAGCCCGATTGCATGCGGGTCCGGTATGAGCCGTCCGAACAGCGCACCGGCGAGCGTTGCCATATTCCAGAAAACATAGATGCAGAGGCCCATTCCGAAATACCAGGCGAAGGGAACACGCTCCCGCTGCGCGCGGCTTTCAGCTTCCGCAAACTGAGGATCAGTCAGCAGAAAATAGGCCAAAGCCTGCTGCCAGAGCGGCCAATGCGCAAAATGACGGCCAATTGCCGCCGAATACAGCACGTGCCGGAAATTCACGGCAAAGATCGAAAGCACAATGAGCCAAGGCGCAATTTTATGGCCAAAAAGCTCAATGCCAACCATCTGGCTTGCGCCGCCGAAAACGGTCATGCTCATGAACAGCGCGTCAAACGGCGTCAGGCCATTGTCGATGGCCAGCGCGCCAAACAGCACCGCGAAAGGCGACGAAGCGACGACGACAGGAATGGCCCGACGCGCGCCATCGAGAAACTCGGAAAGCGAGGATCTTCGCGCAGGCAATTGAGTAATTATTTCGGCTGACATTTCCAGACTCCAAGAGCCTGCTAGGTAGGGACGACGCGCTGCAATGTCACGCGAATTTCGCTGAACCTTTCGGTGAGCGCGATTGATGGATCAGCCAGCAACCCGCTCGAACCATTGATCCTCGGTGATGACTTCAATGCCTAATTCGGTCGCGAGTTTGAGTTTGGAACCCGCGCCGGGGCCAGCAACGACGAGATCGGTTTTCTTGGACACAGAACCGGAAACTTTTGCACCGAGCTTTTCGGCCATCGCCTTGGCCTCGTCGCGCGACATTTTTTCCAACGAACCGGTGAAAACCACGGTCTTGCCGGCTACAGGCGAAGAGCTTGCGGCAATGCGCTCCTCATCACGCGGCGTCACTTCAGCGAGCAACGCATTCAGCACTTCGCGATTGTGTTCTTCGCCGAAGAAATCGACCACGGCTTCGGCAACCACATCGCCGATGCCGGAAACGGAGCGCAATTCCTGCCACGCGGCGTTGCCCGGATCGCCTTTGCCCTGTGGTGCGACGGCTTGCTCGCCTGCCTCTCGCAAAGCTGCGAAGCCGATGAAATGCCGCGCGAGGCGCTTGGAATTGGTTTCGCCAACATGGCGGAGGCCAAGCCCGTGCAGGAAGCGCCAAAAATCTATCGTACGGCGGTCGTCTATCGCGTCGAAAAGCTTGCGCACGGATGTTGTGCCGAAGCCCTCAATGTTCTCCAGCTTGGTGAGCGATTCGGCCTGCCGCTTGCGCAGCGTGAAAATATCGGCCGGGGAGTGGATGGAAAGCGCGGGATCCTCGGCGTTGAAGAAGAACTCGATCTGCTTTTCACCAAGACCTTCAATGTCGAACGCGCCGCGCGAAACGAAATGACGGAGCCGCTCGACGGCTTGAGCCTTGCAGATGAGACCACCGGTACAACGGCGCACCGCCTCGCCATCTTCGCGAACCGCATGACTCCCGCAAACCGGACAGGTGTGCGGGAACTCGTATGGCGCAGCATCAGCGGGGCGCTTGTCGAGTTCCACGCCGAGAACCTGCGGGATGACGTCCCCTGCCCGCTGGATGCGCACCGTATCGCCAACGCGAATATCGAGGCTCTTGATGTAATCCTCATTGTGCAAGGTTGCGTTGGTTACAACGACGCCGCCAACAGTCACAGGCGCGAGACGCGCAACCGGCGTAAGCGCGCCGGTGCGGCCCACCTGAATGTCTATGCCGGTGAGAACCGTCGAAGCCTTTTCGGCGGGGAATTTATGCGCGATGGCCCAGCGCGGCGAGCGGGATACAAAGCCAAGCCTACTCTGCAGTTCAAGGCTATCCACTTTGTAGACGACACCGTCAATATCATAGCCGAGCGTGGCTCGCTGCTCCTCAACCGCCCGGTAATGGGCCAGCATGTCGTCGACATTGTCGAACAGCCGCATCAACGGATTTGTCTTGAAACCATAGCTCGCGAATGCTGCGACCATGCCCATCTGCGTGTCGGCAGGCATTTTGCTGACCTCCCCCCACGCATAGGCAAAGAAGCGGAGCGGACGGCTGGCGGTGATCGACGTATCCAACTGACGCAGCGAGCCAGCAGCCGCATTGCGCGGGTTAGCGAAAATCTGCTTTTCCGCCGCAGCATTACGGCGGTTAAGCTCGGCAAAATCTGCATGGCTCATATAGACCTCGCCGCGCACCTCCAGAATGTCGGGTGCATCGCCGGAAAGCACATTCGGAATGTCGGTGATGGTGCGCGCATTGGCGGTGACGTTTTCACCGACCGCTCCGTCGCCACGGGTCGCCGCCGACACGAGCCGGCCAGACTCATAGCGAAGAGAGAGGGACAGGCCATCGATTTTCGGCTCTGCGGTGATCGGAACCGGTTGATGCGGCGCGAGACGCAAAAAGCGGCGGATACGCTCAACGAACTCGCGAACGTCTTGATCACTGAAAGCATTGTCCAGCGACAGCATAGGCACCGCATGGGCGACCTTGGCGAACTTGGCGGATACGGCAGCACCGACCTTACGAGACGGTGAATCCTCGCGGACCAACGCGGGAAATCGTTGCTCGATTGCCAAATTGCGCCGGCGCAACGCGTCATACTCGGCGTCTGAAACGGTGGGCGCGTCCTCGGCATAATAGCGTTCGTCGTGACCGGAAATTTCCAGCGCGAGACGCGCAAGCTCTTCCGCAGCTTCGATTTCGTCCAGTGCCTCGACGGATTTCAACTTGTCGGACATGGGCGTTTCTCCGCTTCCATTCGAGCCGGACTATGATTGCCGCGCGGCTGAAATTTCAAGTGGCTGCGGCGAAGTCTACTGTCAACGCGCAAGCAACTTGCCCGCTGCTGCACGCGCCTCGTCGGTGATTGTTGCGCCCGCCAGCATACGCGCAATTTCTTCCTGCCGCGCACCTTGATCCATCTGCTCCACCTTCGTCGCGACGCGGTCTGCCCCGGATTTGGAAATCAGGAAATGGGCGAGCGCACGCGCGGCGACCTGTGGCGCATGCGTGACGGTGAGCACCTGAACGCGCTCAGCAAGCCGTTCGAGGCGTTGGCCGATGGCATCAGCAACCGCGCCGCCGACGCCGGAATCGATCTCGTCAAAAACCAGTGTGGGCGCAGAACCGCGATCCGCCAGCGCAACTTTGAGCGCCAGCAGAAATCGCGAAAGCTCGCCACCTGAGGCAACTTTCATCATCGGACCGGGGCGAGAGCCCGGATTGGTGCGAACCCAGAACTCGATCTGGTCAATGCCCTCTTCCGCGCGATTCTCAGCGTCAGTAGAAATGGCGACGATGAACTCTGCACGCTCCAGCTTGAGTGCAGGCAACTCGGCCATGACTGATTGCATAAGTGCCGCGGCGGCCGATTCTCGCAATTCCGAGAGATGAGCGGCGGCATCGTCAAAAGTTTTGCGAGCAACGATCGATTCGCCTTCGAGCTTTGAGAGGCGATCCGCGCCCGCATCCAGGTCAGCCAGATTGGCGGACATGGTGTCACGCAATTCAGCGAGATCATCCACGGCGACATTGTGCTTGCGCGCCACTGCCCGCAACGCGAACAGACGTTCCTCCGCGCGTTCAAGCGCCTGCGGTTCGAAATCGATGGTTCGCAGCGCGATTTGCACACCGGACTGCGCGGCATCAAGTGCAATCAATGCCTGGTCGAGCGACTGCACGACATCATCCAGCAGGCCCGGAACATCCGCCGCCTTGCGCTGCAAACGGCGCAGCAGACCAGCAAGCTGCGGCGACGGCGCAGATGGGCCGGCAAGCATTTCCTCGGCCTCGCGAACATCTCCGGCAATCTTTTCAGACCGCATCATTTCAGCGCGCTTTTCCGCCAGCGCACTTTCCTCGCCGGGCTGAGGATCAAGCTGCACAAGTTCATCCACCGACGAACGCAGGAATTCGGCCTCTCGCGCAGCCGATTCGACGCGCGCTTTCAGCCGCGCCAACGCGCCTTCCGCGTGCCGCCACTGTCGCCAGGCTTCGCGGGAGGCGTTCAGGGCGCCGGTATGCCCGCCAAACGCATCCAGCAAAGCGCGATGCGCAGCCGGATCAACCAGCGCGCGCTCGTCATGCTGTCCGTGAATTTCGACCAGCGCACGGCCAAGATCGCGCATGAGCGTGACACTTGCAGGCTGATCATTGATGAAAACACGCGTGCGGCCATCGGCTGTCTGAACGCGGCGCAGGATAACATCGCCATCGTCTTCGATAGCATTTTCAGCCAAAAGCGCGCGGACGGGATGGCCGACGGGAACGTCGAAAACCGCAATAACCTGCCCTTGCGCAGCGCCTTGCCGCACGAGCGAGGCATCTCCGCGCGCGCCGAGCGCCAGCGAAAGCGCATCCAGCAGGATCGACTTGCCCGCGCCAGTTTCGCCAGTCAACACAGAAAGGCCGGACGTCAGATCGATGTCCAGCCGTTCTATGAGTACGATGTCGCGGATCGACAGTCTCGAAAGCATCGAGACCTCTTAGATCAGATTCCGTATTTCTGGCTAGCCCGTAACCGGCTTTGCGATCTTCGCAAGCCACGAACCGCTGTTCTCGCGCGGCTCAAGTCCCTTGGACTGCAGCAGCTTGTAGCTGTCCTTGTACCACGGGCTATCGGGGTAATTCTGGCCCAGAACCGCAGCTGCTGCCTGCGCTTCCGAGGTCAAGCCCATAGCGTAATAGGCTTCCGTGAGGCGCGCGAGCGCTTCTTCCACGTGCCGCGTGTTGGAATAATTCTCCACAACATAACGGAAGCGCTTGATGCCGGCGATATATTCGCGGCGCTCAAGATAATAGCGGCCAACCTGCATTTCCTTGCCGGCGAGCTGGTCGCGCGCAAAGCGAATCTTCTCGTTTGCGTCATCCACATATTCCGAATCAGGCCAACGAGTCTCGACCTCCTCCATCGCCTCGATGGCGCGACGCGATGCCTTCTGGTCGCGGGTCACGTCTGGAATCTGGCGGAAATAGCTGAGGCCAACAATATACTGCGCATAAGCCGCGTCGGGCGACGACGGATAAAGCTGCACATAACGCTGACCGGCGTTGATGGCGTCCGGATAGCGGCCCTGCCTGTAGCTGGCGAACGCATCCATAACCATAGCCTTGCGTGCCTGGTCTGAATAAGGATGCTGGCGATCAAGCGCCTGAAACTTCTTGCTGGCTTCACCAAGGCGGCCTGCGTTCAAGTTTGCAAGGCCCTGATTGTAAAGCTGATCTGGCGGTTCGGTCTGGTCGACATAAGTGGCGAGGTCCACGTCATCGTCTTTTGACATGCAACCCGAAACGACCAGCGGCGTGACGATAATCGACGCGCAAACCAATGTGCGGGTGAACCGTAATTTCAGAAGTTCAAATGCCATGATTACAATTCCGCCTTTCGGGCGCTTCGAACATTCGAAAAACACGCGGCCATTAACCACAAACGCCCCCATCGCGGCAACGCATTGGTCTGCCAATGGTGCATTTTTGTGGCAATCTGCCGACGCATCGTCGCAAAGTTAACAGGCGACGAGGCCTTACCCACAGCAATAGCCCGAAAAACCTTAACGATGGTTGACGGTTTCAGAGAACCCAAGGCGCATAAACGGGCGCGTTTACGGCCACGAGGTCCACACGGCGGCCACGCTCACGGCGGCCCGCTTCCACAAATTCGAACGCCGTGCGATCAGACAACAATCGCTGCAACGCCATCGCGTTAAGGCGATGTCCACCGCGATATGAACGGAAGCAACCAAGGAAGCGCGCACCAGCGAGTGCCAGATCACCCATTGCGTCCAGCGTCTTGTGACGCACGAACTCGTTCGAATAGCGAAGACCTTCTGCATTGATGATCTTGCTATCGTCGCCAATAACGACCGAATTATCCAGCGATGCGCCGAGCGCAAAGCCTGCTGCCCAAAGACGCTCTACGTCTTTCATAAAGCCGAACGTGCGCGCGCGAGCAATGTCCCGGCGGAACGTTTCAGCATCCATATCAGCAGCATAAGCCTGACGACCAATGGCAGGATTTTCGAAATCGATTTCGACCTCAAAACGAGTGCCGGTGTAAGGCCGGAACTCCGCCCATGAGGCGCCGTTTTCAATGCGAACCGGCTTCAAGACGCGGATATAGCGCCGCTTGACCGGCTGGGTTTCGAGCCCGACCTGATCGAATGCGTCCACGAAGGTTGCTGCGCTGCCATCAAGAATCGGAACTTCCTTGCCATCGAGCTCGACAATGAGATTGTCGATGCCAAGGCCGGAAAGCGCAGCCATGAGGTGTTCAACCGTCGCAGCATAGGCGCCGCCGCGATCACCAAGCGCGGTGCAAAGATCAGTCGCGCCAACCTCCGAGACAAGCGCACGCACTTCGCGCGTCGTGCCATCGTTCTCAGCGAGATTGAAGATAACGCCCGTATCCGGATCCGCAGGGATGAAATGGATGCTAACGGGTTGACCGCTATGAACGCCCGTACCGGACAGCGAAACCCGCGCCTTCAGCGTTGTTTGCAAATCGTGCAATTCAATCCCCGTACTCTTACATGCGAGCGGCCAAGCTTTCGTCTCGTGACCACCTGCTCATCTGCACTTTTCGAGAAGCGTCCCCTCCCCGGAAAGCTCTCTGATTTCGCCGCGAAGATAATGGCGCAAGTGGCAGACGCCAAATCACGGATTCTTACCCACTGTTACTCAAAAATCTTTCGCCGAATCAGCGCAAGCTATTGAAAAACAGAATGTTTTATAAAATGAAAACGGGCGCCGATGACGCCCGTGTTTCGCGAAGGTTAGCACCCGTTAATATATGGGGCGGGATTTAGTTCGCTTGCCGGCGAAGGAAAGCAGGAATCTCCAGCTGATCCTCCTCGTGAACCGCCTTGTTCTGCGGCGTCAGGCGACCATGATCATCAAGCTGGCCGCGACGCGGCGCATAAAGCTGCGCGTCATTGGTGTTCAGGCGGCGAGCTTCCGGAGCCATTTGGCGCAGCTTCGGCTCGCGAGGCTGTTCGGCAACGACCGGACGCGCCGGCTCTTCAACATGGCGGGTCAGTCCGCTGGTCAGGCGCTTGAGCAGACCCATCGGGCCGCTATCGTGCTGCTCGGCCGCTGGACGGCTCTTCGCTTCAACCTCAGCACGCACGACCGGAGGAAAATCCTCTACACGTGGCATACGTTGCTGCGGAGCCTGCTGCATTTCACGCATCGGCTGCGGCATTTCGCGAACCGGCTGAGGAGCGGGCTGCTGTGCGACCTGCGCTGGAGCTGCGGCTACTGGTTGCGGCTGCTGAAAGAGTTTGCTCTGGGGGCGAAAGTCATCAGCGGGCACCGCCTGGGCCCGCGGAGCTTCATAACCACCCTGTTCGGCTGCGCGCATCGCTTCTGCAACCGGATCTGACACAGCCGGCTTCTGGGCCGCAATTGGAGCCTCAGCCGCTGGACGCGGTGCAGGCTGCTGCTTGATCGGCTGACGGATAGCGATTGGCGTAGCTGCGATTTCCGCTGCCGTCTTATCGATTCCGGTGGCAACGACGGACACGCGAATAACGCCTTCCAGATCTTCGTCGAAGGTTGCGCCAAGAATAATGTTGGCTTCCTGGTCCACTTCCTCGCGGATGCGGGTTGCAGCTTCGTCAACTTCAAACAGCGTAAGATCACGACCACCGGTGATGGAGATCAGCAGGCCCTTCGCGCCGCGCATCGACGTTTCGTCAAGCAGCGGGTTGGATATAGCAGCTTCGGCAGCGGCCATCGCACGGCCTTCACCTGAAGCTTCGCCGGTGCCCATCATCGCCTTTCCCATCTCGCGCATGACAGAGCGAACGTCAGCGAAATCGAGATTGATAAGACCTTCCTTGACCATCAGGTCGGTGATGCAGGCAACGCCCGAATAAAGCACCTGATCGGCCATCGCGAACGCGTCGGCGAAGGTGGTCTTGTCATTGGCAAGACGGAACAGATTCTGGTTCGGAATGACGATGAGCGTATCGACGCTCTTCTGCAGTTCCTCAATGCCGAGGTCTGCAGTTTTCATGCGGCGCATGCCTTCAAAATGGAAAGGCTTGGTGACGACGCCGACGGTGAGGATGCCGCGTTCGCGAGCAGCGCGCGCCACAACCGGAGCAGCGCCCGTGCCGGTGCCGCCGCCCATACCTGCGGTGACGAAGCACATATGCGTATTTGACAGATGATCGTTGATTTCGTCGATGCACTCTTCGGCAGCAGCACGACCGACTTCAGGCTGAGAACCCGCCCCCAGGCCCTCAGTGACGTTGGCGCCCAGCTGGATGAGCCGGTCGGCCTTCGACATTGTCAGCGCTTGCGCATCAGTATTTGCAACCACGAATTCAACGCCGCGCAGACCGGCGGAAATCATGTTGTTGACTGCGTTTCCGCCACCACCGCCAACGCCGAACACAGTGATGCGTGGCTTAAGTTCTGTAATGTCCGGCTTTTGTAGATTGATCGTCATTGTGTCTGTCCTCTGCCTTTTTGCCGCCTCGCCGCGCGGCGCTATGGGGCTATCCCCTGCCAAACTAGAAGCTTTCTCGTATCCACTGACTCATCCGGTGGAACCGCCCCCCGGTACCGGTCAACTTGAAACGCATACTGCTGTTGATGCTCTCACTCTCGAACGTCGCCAGTTGCGGATAGATCAGCAGACCAACCGCAGTGGAGAATGCCGGGCCCTTAGCGGCTTCCGGCAAACCGGCCACGCCGAGCGGGCGACCGATTCGCACATTTCTTCCAAGGATGCGCCGCGCAGCCTCCGGCAGTCCTGCAAGCTGGCTCGCGCCGCCGGTAAGCACCACACGACGTCCCACAGTCGCGCCGTAGCCAGATTTGGCCAGCCTGTCGCGCAGCATTTCGAGCGTTTCGTCAACGCGAGCGCGCACAATGCGCGTGATGGCCGAACGCGGCACCTGCAATGGCGGCTCGTGATCGTCACCGCTCATGGGGCTGACGCTAACGATGTCATGGTCGTCACCGCCGCCCGGCAATGCGGAACTATGCATAACCTTCAAACGCTCTGCATCCTCAATGCGCACAGAGAGTCCGCGCGCCAAATCAAGCGTTACATGATTCCCGCCCAAAGGAACCGAGTCTGCGTAAACAAATTTTCCTTCCGAGAACACGGAAACGGTCGTTGTACCGCCGCCCATATCGATGCAGGCCGCACCCATTTCCAATTCATCGTCGACTAACGCTGCCAAACCGCTGGCGTAAGGCGTCGCGACCATGCGCTCTACGCTGAGATGCGAGCGATTAATTGCTGCTTCCAGATTGCGCAGCGGCGCTGCATCGCCGGTCAGCACATGCATGTCCACGCCGAGCGTTTCGCCCACCATGCCACGGGGATCGCGCACACCGCGCTCCTGATCCAGCGAGAAGGCGACCGGCAGCGAATGCATGACCTGGCGCTCGGCTTTCATGGCCTGTTTTGCGCCGGCAGCCAGCACTTTATCGATGTCGTACTCATTCACTTCGCCACCGCGCAGATTGATAGTGGCGGAGAAGGATTCGCTGCGCATACGGCCAGCGGAAACATTCACGATGAGCGAGTCGACCGTAAGTCCAGCCATTCGCTCAGCGGCATCAACACACTGGCGGATCGACTGCTCAGCGCGGTCAAGATCAATCACCACGCCGGACTTCACGCCCTGCGATTTCTGATGGCCGATGCCAATGACATGCGCCTTGTGCGTGCGAGCGCGAAGAAGCTGGCTGTCACCACAAGGCTTGAGCCGCGCAACAACGCAGCACACCTTGCTTGAGCCGACGTCGAGCACAGTAACGATGCCTGACCGCTGCACCCCATCCTTTTGGCCGGCGAGCCAGCTCATGTTCTTGTCTCCGGCTTTTTCTTGCGGTTCGCGGCAGCCTGTTCTTTCAACTCTGTTTCGCGGCGGATCATTGCTTCATCAGTCAAAGCAAAGACGGCACGATCCGCGAGACGCAGGTCGATAGAAACGATGTCACGATCAAAGATTTTTTGCTCACGGCTCATCTTGTCGAGCCTGTCCAGCGCTTCATCAACGCTGGTTTCCGGCAACATGACGTCCACACCATTATCGAGCTTCAAGTCCCAGCGGCGATCGGCAACACGAATATAAGCGCGCACGCGGGTCGCGATGTCGGGATGGTCCTGCATGCTGGAAACGAAGTTTGCGCCAACCTCCGGCGCGCCCAGACCAAGCAACAGCGGCAGCGGGCTGCGCGTACCATCATTGTATGAGGCGATGATGTTGCCGGAGCGCTCAATCACCGACAATTGGCCATCATGTTGCCAGATGGCGAATGGCTTGCGCTCGTCCAGTTTCACTTCGATTGTATCGGGATAAATCTTGCGGACCGAAGCATTCTCCACCCAAGGCAGCTTCGTAATGCGATCCCGCGCGGCGGAAGCATCAAAGCCGATCAGTGAAGTCCAGCCGGTCAACTCGAGGCGGTCGAGAACATCGATCTCCGAGACTTCGCGATTGCCGGTGACATTGATCTCATCGACAGCGAAACCGGTGCGAGCCGTAACCGCCTGCGCAACATCCGGCATGAACCCACCGAGATAGGTGCCGTAAATGCCAGTGGCAGCAAAAAGGAATGCCGTCATGGCGGCGTTGGTATAGCGCGGAGGCTGGATTTCGCCCCGACAATAGCGAGCTAGAAAACGCACTGGCTTGCGCAAAGGGCGAGGCAGAACGAAGCCCTGCTCGGCTTCCAGGCGCGAGCCGGGAACCGGCCGCCAAAGGCCGTTCAACATCCGATTCAATCGCCTCACCGAGAACAAGACGCGTCCTCCACTAACCAACGCAATAACTCGCCAAACGAGTGCCCTGCGGCCGAAGCAATATCTGGTACGAGCGAGGTCGGCGTCATGCCCGGCTGGGTGTTAACCTCCAGCCAGATCAGCTCGCCATTCTCCGAGAAACGATCATCATAGCGGAAGTCGGAACGCGAAACCCCGCGGCATCCGATTGCTTGGTGAGCCGCCAGCGCGAGTGTTTGAACTTTTTGGTAAATATTTAATGAAATTTTAGCCGGCACCTCATGCTTTGAGCCGCCAGGCACATATTTCGAGTCATAATCGTAAAAGCTATGACCTGTAGGGATGATTTCGCAGACACCAAGCGCAACATCGCCCATGACCGCGCAAGTCAACTCGCGGCCGTGCACATAGCGCTCCACCATGACCTGCTCGCCATAACGCCATTCTGGCGACGAGATGATTTGCGGCGCGTGGGACTGATCTTCCTTGACGATCACGACGCCAAAGCTTGATCCTTCATTGACGGGCTTGACCACATAAGGCGGCTTCATCGGATGCTTGGCGCCGATGGCGAACCTGTTCACGACTTTCGATTCAGCAACCGGAATTCCGGCAGCGCGAGTAACAACCTTTGCGCGCTCTTTGTTCATAGCGAGCGCCGAGGCCAGCACGCCCGAATGGGTATACGGGATCTGCAGATATTCAAGGACGCCCTGTATAGTTCCATCTTCTCCGAAAGGCCCATGCAGCGCATTGAAAGCAACGTCCGGCTTCAGATTAGACAGTACAGTCGCAATATTGCGATCCACATCGACCCGAGTGACATGATATCCCTCACCTTCAAGGGCTCTCGCGCACGCTTCGCCGGATGACAAAGAAACAGGGCGTTCGGACGAGAACCCTCCCATAAGAACTGCCACATGCTTTAATGCCATACCCGGTCTTCCCCTCTGATCGGGCTGCCTAGTCCTGCTTCACAAACCAGAGTCTGCCGACCCGCCCGCGACAGTTGGACGATGTTGCTACGACTCAAATCAGGAAACGCTTGAACCCAAGGAATCATATACTTGATTCGCGCGCAACGCATTTGACTCGGATTGATTCATATTTTTTGAATCAAATGCCGATCATCGCGAAATGATGCGCATTAGCAACGGTTTGGCGAAGCTAAAGAAGCTGCCCTAAAAACTCCTGGACCTCACGGCCCAGCTTGAACTCACCAACGCGCTTGATTTCCCATTGCAACCGAATGCCAGAGGTTTCCAGCACGCGGGCGCGCACTGTTTCGCCAAGATATTCGAGGTCGTAGCCGGTCGCGCTGCCGGTGTTGATCATGAAATTGCAATGCATGGGCGACATCTGCGCGCCGCCGATCATCAAGCCGCGACAACCGGCGCGGTCGATCTCTTTCCACGCCGAGGTACCCTCTGGATTCTTGAAGGTGGAGCCGCCCGTTTTCTCGCGAATCGGCTGCACTGTTTCGCGATGATGCTGCACGGCATCCATCGCTGCGCGGATGGTCGCGGCATCTTCGGGATAGCCCTCGAAAACAGCCGACACGAAAATGAAGTCGGCAGGAGCGGAAGAGTGGCGATAGGCATAACCCATATCCGCATTTGAAAGCGTATGGACATTGCCTTGGCGATCTAGCGCGCGCACCTCGATGACCCGCTCGCGGGTTTCGACGCCATTTGCGCCGGCGTTCATGCGCAGTGCGCCGCCGATGGCGCCCGGAATGCCGTGGTAGAAATGAAAACCGCCAATGCCGGAGTCGAGCGCGAGCGCTGCGACCCGCTTGTCGGGACAGGCGGCCCCTGCCCTGATGCGCGTATCCGAAATGCGTTCGGCCTCACCAAAGCCTTTGGCGGAAAGCCGGATCACCACGCCACGTACGCCGCCTTCGCGAACAAGCAGGTTCGACCCGACACCCACAACCAGCAACGGCACATCAGCCGGAAGAAGTTTCAGAAAGGCAGCGAGATCGGCCTCGTCTGCCGGTTGAAAAAGAATATCTGCTTTACCGCCCGCGCGGAACCACGTGATCTTGTCCATCTCGGCATCCGGCGTGAGACGGCCCTGAATGGCTGATAGCTGATCGCCGAGGCGTGCGAGAAGATCCTGCCCGCGACTCATGCGGCCTCGCTTTCCAATTCCTTCGGAAGCGCATAGGCCCAATTCGTGATGTTGCCTGCGCCGAGGAAAACGACAAAATCGCCATCTTTCGCGAGCTTGCGCACCAGCGGCGCGATTTCTGTAGGACTTTCAATCAGGCGCGCGTCGCGATGTCCGCCGGAGCGAATGCGCGAAACGAGCGCTTGCGAGTTCACGCCTTCAATCGGGTCTTCGCCAGCCGGATAAACGGGCGCGACCAGAACGGTGTCTGCGTCGTTGAAACAGGCGGAAAATTCATCAAAAAGGTCACGCAGGCGTGTGAAGCGATGCGGTTGGGCGATAGCAATGATGCGGCCTTTGGTGGCATCGCGTGCCGCGCTGAGCACCGCCTTGATCTCAACCGGATGGTGTCCATAGTCGTCGAAGACGTGGACGCCATTCCAGTTGCCGGTCGGTGTAAAACGGCGCTTCACACCACCGAACGACGAAAGCCCGCGTTTGACGGCCTCATCATCGAGCCCGAGCTCATGCGCAACGGCGATTGCCGCAGTGGCGTTTGAAACGTTGTGCCGTCCCGGCATGGGCAATGACAAATCCTTGATTGTCGTATGCTGGCCGCTCTTGCGATCACGGATCACAACGTCGAAGCGCGAGGTCGCGCCCTCCATGCGGTGATTGGTGAACCGCACATCGGCCTGCGCATTTTCGCCGTAGGTTATGACGCGGCGATCTTCGATGCGCGAGACAAGCGCCTGCACTTCCGGGTGGTCAGTGCACATGACGCCGAAGCCATAGAACGGAACGTTTTCGACAAACTGGCGGAACGCCTCGCGCACCTTGTCGAAGGTGCCGTAATGATCGAGATGCTCGGGGTCGATATTGGTGACAACAGCGATGTCCGCGGGCAGCTTGAGGAACGTCCCGTCGCTCTCGTCGGCTTCCACCACCATCCACTCACCCTCGCCCATGCGTGCGTTGGTCCCGTAAGCGTTGATGATGCCGCCATTGATAACGGTCGGGTCCAGACCACCGGCTTCCAGCAGTGTAGCGACCATTGACGTTGTAGTGGTTTTGCCATGCGTGCCACCAATGGCGACCGCCTGGCGGAAGCGCATAAGTTCCGCCAGCATTTCAGCGCGACGAACGATTGGCAGCAGCTTTTCGCGGGCAGCAATCAGTTCGGGATTGCTTTTCTTGATGGCAGTGGAAACAACGACGACTTCCGCATCGCCAATGTTTTCCGCCCGATGTCCAACAAAGCACTCGATGCCCTTGGCGCGCAGGCGCTGCACATTGGCGCTGTCGGCCTGATCGGAACCCTGCACACGATAGCCCAGATTGTGCAGGACTTCGGCAATACCGCTCATGCCGATGCCGCCAATGCCAATGAAATGCACCAGCCCTATCGTTTGCGGCATCTTCATGCGCTGGTTTCCTTCCTGAACGTTTCCAAGGATGCACGGCTGGCGACGGCCTCTGCGAGATCGGCCAACAACTGCGCAGCGTGTGGCCTGCCCACTGAAAGCGACGCAGCCGCCATGGTCGCGAGTCGCGTTGGGCTTGTCATAAAGGCGAAAATCAATTCCGCAAGACGCTCCGGCGAAAGCGTGGATTGCTGGTGGACCTCTGCGCCGCCCGCAGCCTCCAGTGCAGCGGCGTTTGCGGCCTGATCGTGGTCGAGCGCGTGCGGATATGGAACCAGCATTGCGGGGCGACCAATGATGCCGATTTCGGAAACGGTGGATGCGCCCGAACGCGCAATGACGAGTTGAGTATCAGCAATGCGCTGCGCCATATCGGTGAAGAAGGGCGAGACGTCCGCCTGTACACCGAGTGCAGCATAAGCCGCAATAACGCCTTCGGCATCTTCCTTGCGAGCCTGCTGGGTCAGCACGAGCCGCTTGCGTTCACTGGCCGGAAGCTTGGCGATTGCTGCCGGAACAGCTTGAGAAAAGAACTGCGCGCCTTGGCTGCCGCCAAACACCAGCAGGCTGAACGGATCGGCGGACCGCGCTTGCACGTAAGGCGCGCCAGCTAGAGCCAGCACGGCGGGACGCACGGGATTGCCGGTTACGAAGGTCTTTTCCGCGTAGCCCGATTTGGCGGGATCGAGGAAGCCGCCTGCTATTGCCGTAACGCGACCAGCCAAGGCGCGGTTTGCGCGACCCATGACGGCGTTTTGCTCGTGTATCAGGCTTGGCACCCCGCGCCGGGTCGCAGCGAAGAGCGGCGGCAGAGTAGGATAGCCCCCAAAGCCGATCACCACTGCGGGGTCGATTTTCTTGATAACGCCCGATGCCTGCCGGACACCCTTCCAGATGGTCCAAAAGGATTTCGCCAGAGCGACCGGATTCTTGGAGCCAAATGTTGCCGACGCAATCGGATGAATCGCATCGGCAGGAAACGATCCGGCATAGCGGTTTGCACGATCATCGCTTGCCAGATGCACGGACCACCCGCGCGCCTTCAACTCATGCGCCAGCGCTTCGGCGGGAAACAGATGGCCTCCCGTACCGCCTGCCGCAAGCAATGCGGTGCGCTTCGCCATCACTCAGCCGGAACCAGAGTGCGTGGCATGGAAAGCCGATGGTTCTTGAGCTTTTCAGGTCCGCGCCTCGTGAGCGCCAGCACCATGCCCATCGAAATTGCAATAGCGATCAGCGAAGAACCGCCATAGGAAATGAATGGCAGCGTCATGCCCTTTGCGGGCAGCAATTGCAGGTTCACACCCATATTGATGATGGACTGGAAGCCGAACACCGTGACCAGACCGGCGACGGCCAGCCGAGTGAACTCATCATGCTCCTTGAGCGCAATCTTCATGCCACGCAGGACGATGAAAGCGAAGATGGACATGATGAGCATGCACGCCATAATGCCGAACTCTTCGCCCGCAACGGAAAACACGAAGTCTGCGTGGCTGTCGGGGATCATGCGCTTCACGACGCCTTCACCGGGGCCAACACCGAACCAGCCGCCGGCGATTACCGCATCGCGGCCCATATCGACCTGATACATATCACCCTCGCCCGACAGGAATCGGTCGAGACGGCTCGCGACGTGGGGGAAGATCGTATAGGCGGCGAATGCACCTGTTACGCCGACGCCGCCGAATAGCGCGATCCAGAACCACGACATGCCCGCGAGGAAGAACATCACGCCCCACGTGCCGAGCGTGAGCATGGTTTGACCGAGATCGGGTTGAAGCACGAGCAGGCTGATGACAACCGCAAGCAATCCAATTGCCAGTATATTGCCGGGAATTGTGCGCTTGGCCTGCTCCGCAAACAGCCATGCGCAGATGACGACGAAGGCGGGCTTGAGGAACTCGGAGGGCTGAACAGAAAGGCCGCCGAACGATAGCCAGCGCCGCGCGCCCTTCACTTCCACACCCATGAACAGCACAGCAACCATCATGACGAGGAATATTCCGAGCATGATGAGCGCCATGCGCCTGACTTGCCGGGGCGAGAGAAATGAAACCGCAAGCATCGCACCGAGCGCCGGGATCATGAACATGATCTGGCGGGTCGCAAAATGGAACGTATCCAGACCGATGCGATCCGCGACGGCGGGGCTGGCCGCGAAGGACAGCACAATGCCTAACCCCATGAGCGATAGAAACGCCGCGAGAAACCAGCGATCAACAGTCCACCACCAGGTGGCAACAGGGCTTTTATCCAGACGGCTCAGCATTATTCCCCTCCGAGCAGTGTGATACCTTCAATCGAGTGGACAGCCTTGCGGAAGGCGTCCCCACGGACCTCGAAATTCTTGAATTGATCGAAGCTGGCACAGGCAGGCGATAACAGCACAACCACCTCTCCGCTTTCGTCCTTTGCGGCATCCTGCGCGGCGTGTTCCACGGCTGCCGTGAGCGTGCCGGAAATCTCGTATGGTACCGAGCCGCCGAGCGTAGCGGAAAAAGCCGGTGCGGCCTCGCCAATCAAGTAGGCACGAGCGATTCGCGGAAAGAGGCCGCGCAACGGTTCTATGCCACCCTCTTTCGGCAAGCCGCCCGCAATCCAATAGATGCGCGGGAAGCTGGACAGCGCGGGCGCAGAAGCATCCGCATTGGTGGCCTTGGAGTCGTTGACGAACAGGACATTGTCCTTGCGTCCAACCTGTTCCATGCGATGCGCAAGACCCGGAAAGCTCTCCAGACCTGACTGGATTTCGCCCAGATCAAGCCCAACCGCGAGGCAAGCTACAACGGCAGCCAGCGCGTTTTGCGCATTGTGCTGCCCGCGCAACGAGCCAATACCTTCGAGGAAAGCGATACGGCTGTAATGGCCGTCCTTCGCCTCCATCAAATCCGTGCCCTCTGCGTAATATCCATCGGTAAGCGAAAGACGCTTGGAAATGCGCACGACCTTGCGACCTGCCAGTTCGAGCCTGTCCGCGATTTGCGCGCAGAATGGATCGTCCACGCCGACAATGGCTGTCTGCGAACCACCGACCAACTGTTCCTTGATGGCCGCGTAACGCTGCATCGTGCCGTGACGGTCAAGGTGGTCCGGCGTGAGGTTGAGCAGCACGCCTGCCGTCGGATTGATCGAAGGTGCGAGGTCGATCTGATAGGACGAGCACTCGATAACGTAAAAGCGGCTCGGCGCAGGCGGATCGAGTGTCATGACTGCACGGCCAATATTGCCGCCCATCTGCGCATCACGACCGGCTGATCTGAGAATATGCGCGGTGAGCGCCGTGGTTGTTGACTTGCCGTTCGTGCCGGTGATGGCGAAGAATGGCGCATCCGGCGCGCGAAGATTGCGCTCTCGCACGAATAATTCGACATCACCGATGATCTCGACACCCGCGGCGCGGGCCAACTCGACTGTCCAATGGGGCTTGGGATGCGTGAGCGGAACGCCCGGCGACAGCACGAATGAGCAGAAGCGCGACCAGTCCTCGCCACGCAGATCGCCAACAGGAAGACCTTCGTCTTCCGCCTTTGCCACGCTTTCGGGGTTGTCATCCCAACAAACGACCTGAGCGCCGCCTTCGATAAGCGAGCGTGCCGTGGCCATGCCGGAACCGCCAAGCCCGAAGAGAGCTACCCGCCTGCCGCTAAAGGACGACGCTGGAATCACGATACTACCTCAGCTTGAGGGTGGAGAGGCCGAGGAGCGCGAGAATGACGGCGATGATCCAGAAGCGGATCACGACCTGACTCTCCGTCCAGCCGAGTTTTTCGAAATGGTGATGAATCGGGGCCATCAGGAAGACCCGCTTGCCGGTCATCTTGAATACGCCGACCTGAATGATGACCGACAGCGCTTCCATGACGAACAGGCCTCCGACGATCGCAAGCACGATCTCGTGCTTGATCGCTACCGCGATGGTGCCAATGAGCCCGCCGAGCGCGAGCGAACCCGTGTCGCCCATGAAGATCGCGGCGGGCGGAGCGTTGAACCATAAAAAGCCGAGGCCCGCGCCAATGACCGAGCCAAGCACAACGGCGAGTTCGCCGGTGCCGGGAACGAAGTGAATTTGCAGATAATCAGCGAAGACCGCGTTACCCGAAAGATAAGCGATAACGCCGAAGGTTGCGGCGGCAATCATGATAGGCACGATGGCGAGGCCGTCCAGACCGTCGGTCAGGTTTACCGCATTGCCGGCCCCGACAATGACGAAACAGCCAAACGGAACGAAAAACCAGCCGAGATTCAGCAATACGTCTTTAAAGAACGGGAATGTCAGCGAGGTAGAAAATGGCGACTGACCGGCCCAGGTGATGATCGTTACAGCCACAGCCGCGATAATGAATTCGATGCCGAGGCGCTTCTTGCCCGAAAGACCGAGATGCGACTGTTTTGTGACCTTGAGATAGTCGTCATAGAAGCCGATTGCACCGAAACCGAGCGCCACCAGCAGCACCACCCAGACATAAATAGAGGACAGATTTGTCCAAAGCAGCGTCGAGACGATGATGCCGCTGAGTATCATCAGGCCACCCATTGTCGGGGTGCCCGCCTTCTTGAAATGGGTTTGGGGTCCGTCTGCACGGATTGGCTGGCCCTTGCCCTGCCTGACGCGCAGCGAATTGATAATCTGGGGTCCAAAAATGAAAACGATCAGCGCTGATGTGATCAGGGCTCCACCGGTGCGGAAAGTGATGTAGCGAAACACGTTGAAGAACGAGACATGTTCCGCAAAATTGACCAGAAATGTAAGCATCGGTCTGGCTTGTCCCCCGCCCCTGCTAAGACGCTTTTGCGTTTCCGGTGTCTGCCGGAAACTGTTTCAGCATTGCATCGACGATTTTGGAAAAGCCCGTCGATTTTGACGACTTAACCACGACCGCATCCCCCGGCCGCACTGCCGCCAAAACAAGCGGAAGCAATTCATCCGTCTTTGCGCGATACTCGAATTTGATACCTTGAGGCATCGCATCTGCGAGTGCGCGCATGGCTTCACCGCCCAGAAACACACGCTGCGCGCCTGCATCGACCAGCAATTCGCCAAGCTCGACATGAAGCTTTGGCGAATGATTGCCAAGCTCCAGCATATCGCCCAGCACGGCGATGCGCTTGCCACGCTCGGGTATTTCCATAGCCTTCAGAAGCGATAGCGCGGCCTGCATGGAAGCTGGATTGGCGTTGTAGCTTTCGTCGATGAGCGTAAACGCGCCCTTCGGGTGGCGCAGACGATGGCGCTTACCACGACCGGCCTCGGCTTTGAGATCGCCCAGCGCGAGAGCCACAGCAGGAAGTGCTGCGCCAACAAGGTGCGCACAGGCAAGAACGGCAAGCGCGTTTTGCACCATGTGACGACCTGCAGCGCCGACGCGCGCCAGAATTTCCTTGCCGCCAATCTTCGCGACAAACGTGGAATGATCAGAGTGCAGCTTTATATCAAGCAGCCGATAGGTTGCGCGGATATGCTCACCGAAAAAGGCGATGTTCTTCACGCCAGCCGCAGTGGCGTCTTTCTCCAGCGATTTCCAATGCGCATCGTCGCGATTGATAAGCGCAGTCCCGTTCGGAACCAGTCCCTCGAAAATCTCAGCCTTGGCCTTGGCAATTTCTGCAAGGTTCTTGAAATGGCCAAGATGCGCAGCTGCAATAAGCGTGACCAACGCAACATGCGGACGAACCATCTTGACCAGCGGACGGATTTCATCCGGGTGGTTCATACCGATTTCAAAGATCGCATATTGGCAATCGGCGGGCATACGCGCGAGGCTAAGCGGCACACCCCAATGATTGTTGAAAGACTTGTCCGAGGCGTGAACTTGCCCAACCGCTGACAAACAGTGGCGCAGCGCTTCCTTGGTGCTGGTTTTGCCCGCAGAACCAGTAACGGCGATTACCTTCGCCTTCGTGCGCGCCCGCGCCGCAACGCCGAGCTTTTCCAATGCAGCAAGCACATCCGGCACGACGATCATGGGAATGTTGAGTCGCCCAAGAGCAGGCAATTTGCCTTCTGAAACAATGAACAGCGCCGCACCCGCTGCGACGGCAGCTGTGATGAAATCATGGCCATCCATCGCATCGCCCTTGATCGCGAAGAACGCATCGCCCGGCGTCAGGCTGCGGCTGTCGATGGAAATACCGCCAACGCTTTCAGGCATTGTGCCGAACGGCCGGCCGCCAGTCGCTTCAATGATTTCGTCGGCGGTCCAGAGATGGTTCATGCAGACCATTCCTTAAGCGCTTTGCGCACTTCGTCATGATCCGAGAAGGGAAAAGTCTCAGCGCCGATGGTCTGGCCTTCTTCATGGCCTTTGCCCGCAACAATCAGCGTATCACCCGCCTTGAGCATCGACACGGCTTCGTGAATAGCCTCGCGACGATCGCCGATTTCAATGGCGCCGGGCGCTGCGGCCATGATTGCCGCGCGAATTTCTGCGGGAACCTCAGAGCGCGGATTATCGTCGGTAACGATGGTCACATCAGCAAGGCGCGTGGCGATTTCGCCCATAATTGGACGCTTGCCACGATCCCGATCGCCGCCGCAGCCGAAAACCACAATGATGCGACCAGTCGTGAAGGGGCGCACAGAACTCAGCACGTTTTCCAATGCATCCGGTTTATGCGCGTAATCGACGTAGGCGGGCGCCCCGGTTGGAGTTGTTCCGACGAGTTCAAGACGGCCAGAAGCGCCCTTTAATTTCTCCAAAGCTTTCATGGCCTTGGCGAAGGGAACGCCGGTTGAGATCGCCAGACCCACTGCGACGAGCGCGTTGTAAATCTGGAAGTCACCCGCCAATGGCAAATCGACTTCAAAAATCTCACCACCTGCAGCGATTTCCGCACGCTGACGATAGCGCTCGTGCTCGACGCGCTTCAGTTGCAGAAAATCGCCGTGGCGGCCAACTGTGCGAACATCAAGCCCAGCCGCAGTGGCAGCCTTGATAGCGGGGGTTGAATATGGATCGTCAGCGAAAATGACGGCGGGCGCGCTTTTCGGAAGCAGCGTATCGAAGAGCCGCATCTTGGCGTTCAGATAGTCCTCGACCGTAGGATGATAATCCATGTGGTCACGACCAAGATTGGTGAAACCGGCAGCGGCGAGGCGAACACCATCCAAGCGGCGCTGGTCGAGGCCGTGGCTCGAAGCTTCCATCGCGGCGTGGGTAACGCCGGATGTTGCAAGTTCTGACAGCAGTTTATGCAGCGCGACCGGATCGGGCGTTGTCAGCGAGCCGTAATCGTTACGGCCCGGCGCAACCACGCCGGTCGTACCAATGCTGGCGGCGGCGAGGCCATCATACTCCCAGATCTGTCGCGTGAACGAAGCGACCGAGGTTTTGCCGCTAGTGCCTGTAACTGCAACCATCGTAGCAGGCTGCGCTCCATAAAAGCGCGCCGCAACCAGTGCCAATGCGCGTCGGGGATCTTCTACACGGATGGCGGGAATGGTCAGCGGGCCGAGATCAGCGCCCAGACCGGCAACGATTGCTGCTGCGCCTTTGCGCGCCGCGTCGGCGGCATAGGCAGCACCATCGGCTTTGGAACCGGCAACCGCAAAAAAAAGCGCCCCCGGTGCAACGTGCCGAGAGTCTGAAGTAACGCCCGCAACGTCAAAAGCTCCCGAAAGGGAGTTTTCAGAAGGAAGGACATCGGCAAATTCAGAAAAGCGCATGAAATTCGTTCACTAGCTCAGGAAATTCTCGAATCATTCATATGATACAAGAGTAACAGGCTCCTCTTGTCTGAAATCAGGCTTAACGCCAAGCATTGACGCAGAACGACGAATAATATTGGCAACAATAGGTGCAGCGTTCGAGCCTGCCGTCGCGCCCATGCCTGGTTTTTCGGGTTCTGGCTCATCAATGATCGACAGAACCACATATTGCGGATCGTCCATCGGGAAGGCAGCAAGGAACGCATTGAAGCGCTTATTGCTGGAATAACGGCCGTTCACCACCTTTTCGGCCGTGCCGGTTTTACCACCGACGCGATAGCCTGGGACTTCGGCCTTTTTGCCCGAACCCTTCTCGGCGTTCAGACGATACAGGTAGCGCATGTCCTCGCTGGTTTTCTCGGTGACAACCTGCTTCGAGACAGCCATTGCCTCATCAAGCGTGCGCGGCAGGAAAGTCGGCGGCATCAACCTTCCGCCATTCATGAGCGCAACCGCACCGACTGCCGTTTGCAGCGGCGTGGTGGACATGCCGTGACCGAAAGCAATCGTGATCGAATGCACTTTTTTCCATACTTTCGGCTCGGTTGGCTTTGCGACTTCCGGCAGTTCGGTCTGCATACGATCCAGCAGGCCCATGCGCTTGAGAAATTCACGGTGGCCTTCAATGCCGACCACATCTGCTTCGCGCGCGGAACCAATGTTGGATGAATAAATAAAGACTTCCGGCACGCTGAGAATGCGGTTCTTGCCGTGGAAGTCGCGGATGGTGCGGCGCCCGATAACGATGGGACGCCGCGCGTCGAATGTACTGTTGAGATTGACCTTGCCGGAATCCAGCGCCATCGCGGTGGTGAAGCTCTTGATGGTCGAGCCCATCTCATAAAGGCCCGCGGACATGCGGTTCAGCTTGTCCTTGTCGTTTGCGCCCACAGGATTGTTCGGGTCGAAATCCGGCACAGAAGCCATCGCAACAATCTCTCCGGTCTTGGCATTGATGACCACAGCACCAGCGGCGATGGCGTGGAAACGCTGCATCGCTTGCAGTGCTTCATCACGCACGATGTGCTGCACGCGCAGATCAATGGAAAGCTTGACCGGCTTAAGGTCAGCGGGCGTTGCCAGGCCGCTTGCCTGCAAATCTGCAAGCCCTTGATCGTCAATGTATTTTTCAAGGCCGGAAATGCCTTGATTATCCCTGTTCGTCAGGCCGACAATATATGATGCAACCGGACCGGCAGGATAAAAGCGGCGGTTCTCGGTGCGGAAGCCGATGCCCGGAAGCCCAAGCTGCATAATGTCATTCTGCTGGCGTGGCGAAAGCTGGCGGCGCAACCAGATGAAACCCTTGCCGCTCTTGAGCTTCTTATAGGTTTCTTCCATCGCGAGATCGGGAAGGACGGTAGAGAGCTTTTCGATTGTTTCGTCCGCATCGATAATGCGGCGCGGTTCAGCAAAAAGCGAAAAGGTCTTGATGTCGGTCGCAAGTACTGAGCCGTTACGGTCAACGATATCAGGCCGGGACGCGGTGATGTGAGCGGCGGGACCACCATCGCCATTGGGATCTTGAAAGCCAAAATAAACGAGCCGACCTGCAATGACCGCGTAGAACAGGAAGAATGCGCCCATTGCCATGCGCGTGCGATTGCGCGACCTGCCGCCGGAAGGCTGGCGAGTTGCCTCAAAAACCATTTGGGAGGCCGTGGAGACCTTGCCGCTGGATAGCCTTTTCTTGAGCCAGCCGATCATTGCGAAACACTCCCGGTCGTCGTCTTGTCTTGTTCTGGCTTCGGCTCGCCAGCCAGCAGGTCTTCAACCTTCAACTCTTTCTCCGGGATAGCATCCAGCCCAACGATCCGGCGCGGATCGGAGGGTCCGAGGTTGAGCTGCGCCTGATAGCTCTCGACAAGTTTTTGCAGGCGCGCAGGCTGTGTCAGTAGCGACCAGTCGGCTTTGAGAATTGCAATTGTGTCTTCCTCGTAGCGGATGGAGCGCTCGATCTTGCGCACCTCGCGCAGACGGTTTTCGGCGTCATGCTTGGTCTTGTAGGTCAGCGCCGCCGCCGCAACCATCACCGCAATCAACACAGTGTCAGTGGTACGAAACAAGGGTCACAACTCCGCTGGATGCTGAAGCTCTGGAAGCTTCGGGAGATCGAAAAGTGCAAAATCGGCAGTGCGAGCCGGAGCATCTGTGCGCAGCGCGGCGCGCAGTTTCGCGGAACGGGCGCGGGGATTGGCATCGGTTTCGGCCTCGGAAGCGCTCACCGCGCCGCCAAGCTTCTGGAATGTTGCCGCTCGGCTGACCACTTGCGGCATGTGGCGGGAGCCGCCCTGCGTCTCGCTGCGATCTGCAATGAAACGCTTGGCGATGCGGTCTTCGAGCGAATGAAAGCTGACCACGACCAGCCGGCCGTTGGGTTTCAAAATGCGTTCGGCGGCGATCAACGCGCGAGCCAGTTCGCCTAGCTCATCGTTCACGTAAATGCGGAGTGCCTGGAAAACGCGCGTCGCCGGATGAATCTTGTCTTTCGGCCCACGCCCGATATCGGTCGCGATGGCATCGGCGAGATCCAAGGTGCGCTCGAATGGCCGCTTCTGCCTGCGGCCAACGATCATATGCGCGATGCGGCCCGCATGCTTTTCTTCGCCGAGGAAATTGAAGATGCGAGCAAGGTCACCAACCTTGTAGGTGTTGACGACATCAGCGGCACTGAGGCCCTGCCCCGACATGCGCATGTCGAGCGGTCCGTCATTGCGGAACGAAAAGCCGCGCACGGCCTCATCAAGTTGCATCGACGACACGCCAATATCAAGCACCACACCATCGACGGCTTCGACATGCTCATCCATCGTCGAGAATGGAGCCTCGACCAATTTCAATTGATCATTCGAAGTGGCAACAAGAGCCCGGCCCGCAGCAATCGCGGTTGGATCACGGTCGAAAGCCAACACGGACGCGCCCGCGCCAAGAATCGCGCGCGTATAGCCGCCGGCGCCGAAGGTGCCATCTACGATCACCTCACCCGCTGTCGGACGAAGCGCCTCAAGCACTTCGTTCAGAAGTACCGGAACATGCCGCTCGTTGGTATTATGCTGGCTCATGTGCGCAACATGCCTCCGCAGGGTGCGGCCAAACGGACGCACGCCACGCCTTCTCTCGGTGGTTCTGCCACCGGAATTTTCAACTCGACTGTGCGCATATGCACGGCAGGCCATCAGTCTTCGATAAAATCCGATTCAAATTTGATGGTAGCCAGCCGCAGGGAAACCCCTCCATCCAGCACCATCCCGCTTTATCGTCCATTAAGGCTAACGAAGGGTTATTAGAGCGCATTCGATGCAAATATTTGTTAAGTGATTGGTGTGGTTGTTTTGCCGCGAAAACGCGTTGAATCAAAACATCAACCAGATGAATCGCGATTCCAGCCAAGCCGCATAAGCGCTTGATTGGATTCGCATTTCAGGAGCAGGCGCCAGCTGGCCTGTAAGCCGGGTTTTGTATGGCCCCGCCCTCACGAGCAGAACGTGGCGGCCATTCATCTTGGGGGCACGTTGCCATGCACCTCACGCAACCAACCCGGACAGCGGGCTGAAACAAGCCCCAAGGGTTTCCCCTCTCGCTGTCCCTATTCGGTTTTGCTCCCGGTGGGGTTTGCCTTGCCACGACTGTTGCCAGCCGCGCGGTGGGCTCTTACCCCACCCTTTCACCCTTGCCATCACCCGAAGGCGATGGCGGTTTGCTTTCTGTGGCACTGTCCCTGGGGTCGCCCCCGCCGGACGTTATCCGGCACCGTGTTCCATGGAGCCCGGACTTTCCTCACATGCGGCCTTTCGGCGCTTGCACGTGCGGCCGCCCGGCCAGCTGGCAGGCCGTAATAAGGGGAGCCGCACCTGTTTTGCAAGATGCTTATATATTTAAATGCCTGCGATAAGCTTTGTAACTTTGGCGCAGTAGGCCGAAGATGTCGGGTTCATGCGCGTTGCCGCGTGGCCCGCATTGTATTTCAGTATGGTTCCGCAAGTGCTTCCGTCGCCCAATTCCTTTGCCATCGAAAGATATTTCATGCCAAAGCGGATGTTGGTTTCTGGATCGTGCAGACCCGCGACGGAACCACTATAACCGAGCATACGCGCCGTCGATGGCTTGATTTGCATCAGTCCTATTTCGCCAGCGCTGCCGACGATCCCAGGCCTGTAATTGCTTTCGACCTGAATGACGGCGTGTGCGAGCGAAAGCGGCACGCTGTACTGATTGGCATAGCGCGCGATGATCGAACTGTATGCGCTGGCATCAACGGCAGTGCGGGCAGCGACAACGCCTGCAATCCCGGCAGTCGTCATCTTATCAACCGATGCGGGCACACTGCGGCCCTTGCGAAGCGCTTTTCCTGACTTGCGCTCACGCGCCATGAGCGCAACTTGTGATTTCCTTTTTGATGACTTCGCTGCCGTCTTCTTCTCCGCCTTACCTGTCTGAGCTTTGGCGGTGCGGGTTTTCGCGCCTTCCTTGGAAGCCTTCTTTGAGGCGGGCTTATCGATGGCGCGAACGACGCCTCCAGCCCGGTCCTTTGGAAGCTCCTCGGCTTTCGCGGCAACAGAAATCATGCCGGCAGCAAGCGCTGCCGCTACAAACAACCGAATTGTCATTGTGACCTTTGCTTATTGGCTCGCCGCTCGGAGAGTGGATGTATGGCGGCGTTTTTCTGGGCCTCGCACCGCTTCAGACGAAGCGACACAGTGAATGTTCCGGCGTGTGGAGGCGAAATCAGACTCGAAAGTGACCGTATAGATCACACTTTGTTTCAACGCGTAATATTACGCGACTTCCCAGTTCATGCAATTGGGTAGCGAACGAACGAGTTTCAAAAGGGTGGCTCCGGTGGAGCGGTCGGCTATCCCGTCTACCAAAGCGGGCCGAAAATGGCGCTGAAAAGCGGACACGACTGTTTCGGTCTGCCGATCATATTCCATGCTGATTTCGATGGCGTACCCATACATCGCAAGCATAGATTGCAGAGTTTGCACGCGAATTCCGCGATCTCCGTACTTTAGCACGGAGCCGGGACGCAGCGGTTCCGGCTCGACAAACTGGCCAAGACCATGCTGCGCCAAGCGCCGCCAATCAAACTTTTCGCCGGGGTCCACCTTGCGCCCCGGCGCGACATCCGAATGCGCAAGAACGCGCTCCGGGCGAATGTCGTGCCGCGCCGCAATGCCGCAGCATAAATCAACAACACTGGCCATTTGCGGCTCAGGAAAATCGACATATCCAAAGGCATGGCCCGGATTTACGATTTCGATTCCGACTGAGTAGGAGTTGATATCGGTCACTCCGCGCCAGAAGCTTTTTCCCGCATGCCACGCGCGGTCAGATTCACGAACCATCTGAACCACGCGGCCATCTTCATGCACGAGATAATGCGACGAAACCTCGCTAGCCGGATTGCAGAGCCATTCCTCGGCTCCCTGCCCGGTTTCCATACCGGTGTAGTGAAGGATGATCATGTCGGGCTGCTGGCCGTTGGCGCGCAAACCGAAATTCGGCGAAACGCGCACTTCAGCACCCTGATGGTCTGCTACAAAACCGCTCATGCTGCCCTGCGCTCCCGCTCAATGAACTCGAAAGCGGCATTAATGGCGGAGAGCCGTCGCGTCGCGATGGCTATGAACTCTTCCGGCATACCACGCCCTATCAGGCGGTCCGGGTGGTTTTCGGCGACAAGTTTGCGGTAGACCGTGCGGATTTCATCAAAGGATTTGTTGCGCGCGACGCCGAGCACGACATAGGGATCTGCCTCACCCAGATCGAGATGTCGCGCAACGATGCTGTGGTAGTGATCTTCGCTGATCTGGAATATTTCCGCGATGCGGTGGAGAAAAAGGTGTTCGCGCTCGTGCAGCACGCCATCTGCTTTGGCGATATGGAACAGGCCGTCGAGAATATCTTCAAGGATCGCACAGTTGGAGTCGCCCGAACCGCATAACCGCACAACTTGAGCGGCATACGCCTCGAATCCAGCAGTATCGGTCTGCGCAAGTTCATAAAGGCGCGCGACGTTGCGCAGTTCGTGATCGGGCGCGGAAAATATCTCGTGGAAAGCGCGAATCTCGTCCTGCGTAACGACGCCGTCCGCTTTTGCCATCTTTGCCGAAAGCGCAATCATCGCGACAGAAAAGGCAACCTTGCGGCGCAGTTCAGGATCACCGCCAAATGCAGTTTTCACTGCGGCAACGACGGACGACGCGCCCGTTATCACTGCCGTTGATATGCGCGAGGCGAACTCGCCGAGTCTCTGCCAAATCGACATGGTGGCCTTCATAGAACCAACCGCTAATACGTCAACGTAAAATCAACCATAGGGCATTCATATACAGACAAACCGCATCGTGACTTTACGGCGCGTTGACTGCATAATAGGGCAACAAGGTTTTCGGGGACGGGATGCCACTCAATTCGGCGTGGAAGATCGGCGTTATTCTTGGCGTGGCCGCGCTTGGTGGCTGCTCGACCGTTGACGACATGATGCCAGACGGCGCGTATAACGCCGTCGCGACCAAACAAGTCACTGGCAGCATCGCAAAAACCTTCCCACGCTTTGGCGACAACGACCCGCATGATTGGCAGGCGCAGAAGCCTTGGGAATATGCGGTTCACGGAACTGACGTTTCCAAATATCAGACGAATATCGACTGGGAAGCAGCACGCTCGAACGGCATTTCCTTCGCTTTCATCAAGGCGACCGAGGGCGGCGACCGCGTAGACGACAAGTTCCGCGAACATTGGACAAATGCGCGTGCAGCCGGCGTGCCTCGCGGCGCGTACCATTTCTACTATTTCTGCCGTCCGGCGTCCGAGCAGGCCGCCTGGTACATCCGCAATGTGCCGCGCGAAAAAGGCGCAATGCCGCCAGTGCTGGACATGGAGTGGAACCCCGATTCTCCGACCTGCAAGCTGCGTCCGTCTGCGGCCACAGTGCGCAGCGAGATGAAGATTTTCCTCGAAACGGTCGAGCGCTACTACGGCAAGAAGCCGATTATCTACACGTCCATCGACTTCTTCGACGATAACAATCTCGCGACCTTTGCGGGCTATCGCTACTGGTTGCGATCAGTGGCGGGTCATCCAACCGAGAAATATGGAAGCCACCCCTTCTCTTTCTGGCAATATACCGGAACAGGGGTCATTCCGGGCATTCGCGGCAACGCCGATATCAACGTTTTCAACGGCACGCACCGCGAATGGCGGCAATGGATCGCACAAAACACGCATTGACCGAAAATTAACGGTCATGTACCGGGCGGGCTTGCATGGTAGCCATGCATCTGCTGGATCACATTTTTGACGGAAGTGCTGGGCAACAGCCGCGCCATGCGTTGCAGATTCCGAATTGCGATAACCCGCCGCGCGGGTGCCCTTGTTGTTGGCGTTCTCGCCGCGACTTCCCCCGCGCTCGCGCAGCAATGCGGCGGTGATTTCGCGGCGTGGAAGGCCGCAATGCACGCCGAGGCGCAGCAGGCAGGCGTCGGCGAAACGGGCCTGACCGCACTGGACAATGCGCGCATCGACCCCGAGGTGCTGAAGCGTGACCGCGCGCAGGGTGTTTTTTCGCAGAATTTTCTTCAGTTCTCGGACCGCATGATTTCCGCGTACCGGCTGAAGCAAGGGGCGGCGAATCTCAAGAAATATGCGGATATTTTTGCGCGCGCCGAGCAGGAGTTCGGTGTGCCGGGTCCGGTCGTGGCCGCATTCTGGGCGCTGGAAACAGATTTCGGCGCCGTGCAGGGCAATTTCGGCACACTGAATGCACTGGTCACGCTGGCGCATGATTGCCGCCGCCCGGACCTGTTCCGCCAGCAGATCGTGCCGCTTCTCAAGCTGTTCGACGACGGTACACTTCCAGTCGATGTGAAGGGCGCGTGGGCCGGCGAAGTTGGACAAACGCAAATCTTGCCATCGGATTATCTGCTGCGTGGCATCGATGGCGATGGCGACGGCATGGTGGACCTGCGCAACGATCCCGCAGACGTGATCATGACTACCGCGAACAAGATCCTGTCGCGCGGCTGGAAACGCGGCGAACCTTGGATTCAGGAAGTGCGCGTGCCCGACAGTCTGCCGTGGGACCAGACGGGCCGCGAGAACAGGCTGCCGCTATCGCAGTGGATCGCGTGGGGCGTGACGGATCACCAAGGCAAACCGCTGACTGATAACGGGTTAAAAGCGGGCTTGTCGTTGCCGATGGGCCATCGTGGTCCGGCCTTCCTCGTCTACGACAATTATGATGTCTATCTGCAATGGAACCAATCCGGCACATATACGCTAACGGCCGCGAATCTGGCGGCACAGCTTGCAGGCGCACCGCCGTTTGAGAGACGCCAGCCGGTGGATGCGCTGACATTCGATCAAATGAAAGCCCTGCAGACCAAGCTGGAAGCACGCGGCTATGACGTCGGATCCGTGGATGGTGTACTCGGCACCAACACGCGCGAAGCGGTTCGGCAGGAACAAATGCGTCTTGGGCTGATCGTGGACGGCTGGCCGACACAGCAATTGCTCGGCAGTTTGTAGATCAAATAAGACACTCGCCGACTTCGCGCTGCCCCCTCGCCATTCCAGAGGATCAATATTGCTCTTTTATTTTAGCAATTGATGGAATATGACTTCGGCGGAACCGGTCGTCCGGCCGGTTCCGGGGCCTTAGAAACCCCATAACAGGCGGTCGATGTCGATCGAAAGCGGCATCTCCTCGTGTCTTATGGCCGATCTCTAGTCGCGCGGCTGTCAATTTTCTTTTTGTCTAGGCTAAGCCGTTGATTTTGTGATGGCGTGCCTTTTCAAGGCTGGGTGAGAACGCAATATCATTGCGCCGCCGGTTTGCTCCAGCGCGCCAGAAGCTGGTTTTGCTGACCAGAACCCGGCGGGTTGCCGGGTCGCCCCGACGAGAGATGGTGCCCATGAAGTTTGTTTCCCCGGATTGGAACTGACGTGGTGTCAGCCGCTGCCGGCTTCCAGGCCAATCCGCAGCGTCTTGCCTGCCGCAACGCGATTGCTCAACCAGCCACCAATGTCCTGCGGCCGCGAATTGCATTTGCCTTCACACTGTTTCGTGCCCGCAACGTCGATCACGCAAACCGAGGTCATCTTCCGCGAGACGTCGAGACCCACATAGTAATCATATGATCCGCTCATGCTGCTCTCTCCAGTTAAGAGGAATGATATCAGCGATGATACGTCTGGTGCCCAAGCTCGGCGAACAGCGCGGCTAAACCATGGGAGGCTGCAGCCATGCCCAGAGCTTCGGCTTAAAAGCCGCAGCAATACAGCCTCTCGGTGACCGCTTAGGTCGCGCTATTGAAGCTTGTGGCCGGGCATGACACCTCGATCCACAACCGCCATCAATTCACTGCAGTCATTCTCGGGCTTGGCCCGAGGATGACGGAAGAATGTGAGGATAAAACTGCGCGGCTCTGATATGGCTCTGGACATTTATGGGGCTTTTCGTCCGCTTGCGGACCATTCGTCACCCCATTCGTCACCCCTCTGGCAAATCCATCGCACCGGCCATCGTTTCTAGACTGGCGAAGCCTTCAGGCGTGTCACCCTCATCAAATGGCGTGGTGACCTCAACAAAGGTGTCGGGATAAAAGCCGTTGAACCGCGTGCGCAGCGATAGCGAGTAGGCCCCAATGTGACCGATTTCGATCCAGTCGCCGGTGTGGACGGTCTCGGGCAGCCAGAACGGGCGCGAGAGAATGTCAACCGAATCACAGGTCGCGCCACAAACACGAAACGGCACGATCTTGTCCGCTTCCCCTGCCCGGCTCTTTATCGCCGGATCGGGAATATAGCGTGCGGGCAGCGTAATCTTGCCGGTCCAACTATCGGACAGCGACGCCCAGATGCCGTCATTTATGTAGAGCCTGCGGCCTTTTCTCAGCAGCACCCGCACGATGAGCGAGAACGCGCGCGCAACGATGACGCGGCCCGGCTCGGCAACAAGGGGAACTTCGTCGAAACCATACTCTTTCAGATCGCCGCGCACGCGCGACATCAATTGTCCGAGCGCGGGCATTGGCGGTTTTTTGCTGTTGGGATCAAGGCCATATTCAGCAGGAAACCCGCCACCCACATCCAGGCCAGCAATGTCAAAGCTCAGTCGGTTGCGCACCCAATCGGCGGAAGCAAGCGCACGCTCGTAGGTGTCGGGGTCCTCGATCTGGCTCCCGACATGAAAACAAAGCCCAACGCGGTAGCCGATTTTGTTGAGCCTTTCGCCGATCTCGACCGCGTGGGCCGGGCCTGCACCGAACTTTTTGGAAAGCTCATACGCCGCGTGGCCCTTGGTCTGAATGCGGACAAAAACCGTGATTGATCCCGGATCGATGTCGAGTGCGCGCACGACGCGGGTAAGTTTCGCAACCTCATCCTCATGATCGACCGCCAAAACGCGAATGCCGTAGCTTTCCAGCGCCAGCCGAATATCGGACTGCGCCTTGACGGGATGCATGTAGATCATCTCTGCACCACGCGAGACGGCACGAACAGCCTCGAACTCGCCCGGCGAGGCAACGTCGAACATAGTGACGCCCGCCTCCGCCAGCGTTCGCAAAACCAGTTCCTCGCCATTGGTCTTGACCGCATAAGCGGTGCGCCCCGGAAACATTTCCATAAAGCGGCGAGCATCCGCCTTCAGCACATCTGGCCGGAAACAATAAACCGGCGCATCTGGGCGCAATGTCCGGGCCGCCTCACGGGCGCTTTCGAATCGCTGCATCGACCACCTCGATTTTTGCCGGACCCTATTGGGTTTTCGAGATTGAAGAAACCACCGAACAAGCGCTCTGGTAAGTGTGAATCGGGTGGCGCGAGCCAGATGCGCGAGCTAGGACCACGTAAACAAGACCAAAGGCAAATTTAGATGACCGCAATCGCGCAATCCGCACCCCGGCCAATGTCCGCTCGCGACTGGGCGCTTCTATTGGTTCTCGGCGCGATCTGGGGCGGCTCTTTCTTTTTCGCGCGCGTTGCCGTGCAGGAAATTCCACCACTGGTTCTGGTGCTGCTCCGCGTCGCCATCGCAGCTATTGCATTACAGATCTATCTGTCTGCAACGGGAATATCATTCAAGCCCGTTCTAGAACGGATCGGGCCATTTTTCGCACTGGCCTTGCTGAACAATGTAATCCCTTTCTCGCTGATCTTTGCTGGACAAACGCAAATGGGCGCCGGATTGGCGTCGGTTCTAAACGCAACCACGCCCATGTGGACGCTGATCATCGCCAGCATGCTGACCGCCGACGAAAAGCTGACAGTAAATAAATCCATCGGGATTGTGCTCGGAATAGCAGGCACTGCCGTGATGATAGGGCCGGGTGCCATTGCGGGCCTCGGCGGTCCTGTATGGGCGAAACTCGCGCTTGTTGGTGCAGCACTTTCCTACGCATTCGCGCTTGTGCTTGCGCGCAAGAAATTTGTCGGCGTCCCCGCGCCTGTCGTGGCTTCAGGGCAGCTAAGCGCCGCAACTATAATCATGATTCCCGTTGTAGCCACACTCTACAGCCCTACGATTGTGATGACCGCAAGCAGCCACGTGTGGGCCGCGATTTTAGCGCTAGCGCTGGTTTCAACCGCCTTCGCCTATATTCTTTACTTCCGGATATTGGCATCAGCGGGCGCAACAAATGCCTCGCTGGTGACGCTGATCGTGCCTGTGAGCGCGATATTGCTCGGCGTAATTTTTCTGGGCGAAGCGCTGGAAACATTCGAAATGATGGGCATGGTTTTGATCGGGTTGGGCCTCATCACGATCGATGGACGGGTTTTCAGGCGTATTTGACCAATCGATCAAAACTTTTTTCACAAAATGTTTCGCGGTGTTATCTTCTTGGAACTGTTTGGAAAACCGGCGACATTGAGGCGTTTTTTTCACAATCGTGTCGCAATGCAGCATAGTTTGCGCTTGCTCGAAGCCGAAACTCACCTAGATTCCACGATATAGCTCTTTAGTTGAAGGAGGCTATGCATGGGACTGACAAGGCCAATTAACGCCCTAATGTTTTGTGCTGCTTTTGCATTTGTGGGCGCCCTCATAATGGGTGTCCTGCCCTAAGCCCCGAAGGCAGCTACTCAGGCAATACGACAGTTCCAGAAGGCCGGGTTTTAACCCGGCCTTTTGCTTTAGGCCGCAGCGGAAGTCGTTTCAGCTACTGCGCTCAATGCATGCTGCGGACGCACGCCAATCATGTGGCAGATGGCGAAGGCGAGATCAGCGCGGTTCATCGTGTAGAAATGGAAATCGCCAACGCCGCGTTCAATCAGGTCCAGCACCTGCTCTGCAGCAACAGCCGCCGCGACCAGCATGTGTGTTTGCGGATCGTTCTCCAACCCCTCAAAACGCTCAAGTAGCCAAGCAGGAACGTGCGCTCCAGCGCGAGCTGAGAAGTTGCCGACCTGCTTGATGTTGTGCACCGGCAGAATGCCCGGAACGATGGGAATGTAGATGCCAGCACGGCGAACACGCTCCACAAACCGCTCATAAATGTCGTTATCGAAGAAGAATTGGGTGATAGCGCGGGTGGCGCCATTGTCGACCTTGCGCTTCAGCATGTCGATGTCAGTGGCGAAGTCCGGGCTTTCGGGGTGCTTTTCCGGGTAGGCGGAAACAGAAATGTCGAAACTGCCGTGCTGGCTGATCGCCGCGACCATTTCCGCGCCGTTCGCGTAACCGCCTTCATGTGGCTGATAGCGCGTGCCAACACCCGACGCCGGATCACCGCGCAGCGCGACGAAGCGCTTCACGCCAAGATCGACAAACTGCCGGATAACCCCATCCACCTCTTCGCATGTCGCATCAATGCAGGTGAGGTGCGCGGCGGGCAACAGGGTCGTTTCGCCGAGAATGCGGCCAACCGTGCGCGCAGTGCGCTCACGCGTTGAGCCGCCCGCGCCATACGTGACAGACACAAAATGCGGATTCAGCGGTTCAAGCCGCTTCACGGTTTCCCAAAGCCGCGTTTCCATATCGTCGGATTTCGGAGGAAAAAATTCGAAGGAAACCTTGATGCGGTCTCCGAGATCGGGAAGGCGCGAAAATCGGGACTGGGACATCAGGCTGTTACTCTTGAATCTTGGGTGGCATTATCGGCGATGAGCAGGCGCTGGTCACGCCCAAGCCAAAGCTTTACGGTCAACTTGTCGTCGCCCGGTGCAGATGGCTGGAAAGCCTGCGATTCCTCAAGTTTGAGTTCCGCAGCCTCAAACCATTCGCGAATCTGCTGGTCGGAAAAGCCGAGGCGCTGATGCGCGTGGTGATCGCGCAGTATTTCCAGCGAATGCGGGGCAAAATCTACAACCACGAGCCGGCCGCCCGGACGCAACATGCGCCCTGCCTCGCGGATGGCTCGGGCCGGATCGTCCAGATAGTGCAGCACCTGATGCATGGTCACCAGGTCAAAGGCGTTGCGCTCGATCTGCGCCGCGAAAATATCACCCTGCCGCACCTGCGCATGCGTGACACCTGCGCGATCGAGATTAGCGCGCGCAACCGACAGCATTTCGCGGGAGAGGTCTATGCCGACGCCGCGCGTGTAGTATGGCGCGAGGATTTCGAGCAGGCGACCCGTGCCGGTGCCGAGGTCGAGCATGGACTGGAATGGCCGCTTACCTATGAGCTTTAGCAAGGCAGCTTCGACCGCTTTGTCGGGCGCATGAAGTAAACGAAGCTGATCCCAGCTTTCCGCGTGTTCGGAGAAATAGGCGCGGGCAGTGTCTTGCCGACGGCGCTTGACGTCTGCCAACCGCTCAAAATCGCGCTGAATTTGCACATCGTCAAGGTCGATGCGCTCGATGAGGCCTTTAACGAAGGCGCGGTCAGCTTCCGTGTCAGTAAGGCGGAAAAAGGCCCACGACCCTTCCTGATAACGGTCGATAAGGCTGGCCTCCAGCAGCAGCCGCAGATGGCGCGAAACGCGCGGCTGCGACTGGTTGAGAATCTCCGTAAGGTCGGACACGGTGAGATCACCCTGCGACAGAAGCGCAAGAATGCGCATGCGGCTGGATTCCGCAGCCGCCTTCAAGCTATCAACGACCTTGCTCAATGAAACACGCATGGCTGCCAATCCATGAAAGACATAAACATATCTTTATGTGAAAAATGCACACCATGCAAGCGGACCGATCCATATGAATGAATTGCGCGAAGGAGAAGTCGCCCTGCCGTTCGATCCGGGCCATGCAGCGGCGGATGGGCAGATCGTGTTCATCGGGCGTATTCGCTCGCCGTGGACCGCCCGCGAAGATTGCCCGAAGAATACGACGCAGGCGCGCGAAACCGGGAAGCAGGCTGTTCTGGAGCTTGATGCGGCCTATCGGCACGGATTACTAGGACTGGAAGGTTATAGCCACATCGCGATCCTGACATGGCTCGACCGCGCCAAACGGAATCTGATTATCCAGAAGCCGCGCCATGCGACTGAAACGAAAGGCGTTTTCGCGATACGCTCCCCTGCCCGCCCCAATCCCATCGGCCTGCATATCGTTCGCCTGACCGGGATCGACAAGGAAAAGGGTCTGCTGACGCTCGAGGCAATCGACGTGTTGGATGGCACGCCGGTAATCGACATCAAGCCGTACTACGCGTCGACCGATGCGATTCCCGACGCGACGCGACCCGGCAAGTTCTGATGGCAACGCAACGTCAACGCGCCATAGCGAAGGCGCTCACGACACTGTTGCCGTGGGCGCCTTATGCGGACACGGAAGTTATTCGAGCGGACGCGAACGCTGTGCATATGAAAACGTTGCCACCATCCGTTGCGATTTGGCTGGCTACGGTCGCGCATGTGCGCCACCAGCACACCGAATATGACCGGCTGCTGGCTGAGGGCTATGACCGCGATTCTGCGCGATTTTTCGTGATTAACAAAATCAATGACGTGCTGACGCGTTGGCGCGCCACGCGCCTGCTGGACCCGGACGACGAGGACAGCTAGGCGCGATAAATCCACTGTTCTGGTACGCGAACGGTGATTTCCTCGCCTGCAACGATGCGGCCCGGCTTTTCAACCCAAGCGGTGAGACCGCGTAGACGGCGACCTTGGCGAGCGAATTCGAGCGCTCCAACCTTATGGTCCGGCATCTTCGCATTTTCGGCAATCGCGCGACCCGCCAGACGGCATGGATGGTTCATCGCATCGACCTTCAAGGTCACGCCGTTACGGAAAAACAGCAAACTGCCCGCGGGCAGGAACGACAATCGAGGAAGGCCGGAAACCAGCAGGTTTGCGCCGATCCACTCCGACTTGATTTCCGGCAGATTCATTCGCCGTGCAATGATCGCCAACTCGTCCGGCGATACGATTGTCAGCTGCCGCTCGTTGCGCATTTCGGTTCCGCGCGGATACCAGGGCTCGCGGCCACCGGATTTCCGCGTGATACCAGCATGGAAATCATTGGCTATGCCATCGAAGCCGAGTTCAAGCGCATCAACCGAGCGCGTCTCGAAATGGTCGAACGGAGCAGCAAAAACGCCGTCAACTCGCGCCGCCAATTTCTGCTGCGCGACGACGCCTTCTTCGAGTGCCACTCCAGCGTTGTCCATCACATCATCCTGAGCAGAGCACCGCCGATGGAGTAGCCCGCGCCAAACGCACAGAGCAATCCATAGTCGCCGATTTTCATGTCCTCGTGATTTTCCTTTAGCGCGATGACCGCACCAGCCCCAGCGGTGTTGCCATATCGGTCAAGAACCATCGGGGCGCGATCGTGACCAACCTCTTCGCCGAATGCGAGTTTCAGGATCATGGAGTTCATACGGGCATTCGCCTGATGCAGCCAGAAACGGCGCATGTCGTGCGGTGTCAGATCATGGTGAGCGAGGAAATCTACGATGAACTTGTGACCCGCGACCGTGACTTCCTTGAAAACCTTGTTCCCAACCTGCTTGATCAGATTGCCTTGCATGTCGATCGTATAAGGATCCTCTTGTTCCGAGCGCGTGAGGAAGCCGAGATTATTGCGAATATTTGAGGAAAACTGCGTCCAGGTGCGCGAGTCGATGACTTCGAAGCGTCCCGAACGTCTGCCATTGCGCGGCTCGACCACCATTGCCACCGCGGCATCGCCGAAGATGAAATGCGTTTGCCGGTCGCGGAAATCGAGCGGCGATGTAACGATTTCAGGCACGACAACGAGGATGCGCTTCTGCCCACCGGCGCGGATCATGTTGCACGCGACATGCAGCGCAGCCGCTGCCGAAGAACAGCCCAACCCCATGTCGAACCCCGCGCCGGAGGTTCCGAGTGCATTCTGGATCTCGATGGCGATTGCCGGATAGGGCCGCTGATGATGCGAGGACGAGCAGATCACCAGATCAATATCCTGTGGCTTGCACCCCGCATGCTCAATGGCGCGGCGCGCTGCAGCGAGGCCGAACTCTGCTTCCACGGAAAGCTCTTCGTCGGCGCGCGGCGCAATGCGCGGGGCCATACGGTTCGGATCAAGCACGCCTTCGCGATCGATCATATAACGGGTGCGAATGCCGGAGGCATGCTCGATGAATGCCGATGACGATTTCTGCAAAGGCTCCTGACCAGTGCCTTCGCGGCGCGCGTTTTCCTGATCGACCCATGTGTTGAAGCTGGTGACAAGTTCGTCATTGGTGACGACCGCTTCGGGAATTTCCACCCCGATGCCGCTAATGATTACGCGATTCATGCAAGTCTTCTTTCACAGGCACGACCACCGACGACCGTGCAACTCCGCAATTGCCCGCGCCCTTTACGCCAGAACAACGGCAGAAGAAAGCCCGCCGCGCCGATGCCAGACGATGCCAGACCGGCGCGGTGGATAAGGTCAGCGCGTCAGGCGCTTGTAGGTCATGCGGTGCGGATTCACCGCTTCGGGGCCGAGACGGCGGATTTTGTCCTGCTCGTAATCCTCGAAGTTGCCCTCGAACCATTCGACATGGCTGTCGCCCTCGAAGGCGAGAATGTGAGTCGCAAGACGGTCAAGGAACATACGATCGTGGCTGATGATGACCGCGCAGCCGCCGAAGTTTTCCAGCGCGTCTTCAAGCGCAGCAAGCGTTTCGGTGTCGAGGTCGTTGGTCGGCTCGTCCAGCAGCAAAACATTGCCGCCAGTGCGCAGCATCTTGGCCAAGTGGACGCGGTTGCGCTGACCGCCGGAAAGGTTGCCCACCTTCTGCTGCTGATCACCGCCACGGAAGTTGAACGAGGAGCAGTAAGCGCGCGTATTCGCCTCGAACTTACCGAGCTTGACCACTTCGGCCCCGCCAGAGATTTCCTCCCAAACGGTCTTGTTAGGATCCAGCGCGTCACGGCTTTGGTCGACATAGCCGAGCTTGACGGTTTCACCTACGCGAATTGAGCCCTGATCCGGCGTTTCCTGCCCGGTGATCATACGGAACAGCGTGGTTTTACCAGCACCGTTCGGGCCGATCACGCCGACAATGCCGCCGGGCGGGAGCTTGAAGTCCAAGTCTTCAATCAAGAGCCTGTCGCCATAGCCCTTGGACAGACCGTCGACCTCAATAACTACATTGCCCAGACGCTCACCATGCGGAATGACGATCTGCGTATCGGTTGGCCTGCGGCTGTCCGCCTGCTCCAGCAATTCCTCGAACGCCTTGATACGTGCCTTGGATTTGGTCTGGCGTGCCTTCGGGCTGGAAGCGATCCACTCGCGCTCGCGCGTGATGGCCTTCTGGCGGGCGTCGTCCTCGCGGCCTTCCTGTTTGAGGCGCTTGGCCTTGGCTTCCAGATAGGCCGTGTAATTGCCCTCGTATGGAATGCTACGACCACGGTCGAGTTCGAGAATCCAACCGGTCACATTGTCGAGGAAGTAACGATCGTGGGTGATGATCAGCACTGAGCCGGGATATGCGCGCAGATGCTTTTCCAGCCAAGCGGTCGTTTCGGCATCAAGGTGGTTGGTCGGCTCGTCCAGCAACAGGAGGTCAGGCTGCTCCAGCAACAAACGGCAAAGGGCAACGCGGCGGCGCTCACCGCCGGAGAGCTTGGTGACGTCCGCATCTTTCGGCGGACAAGCAAGCGCATCCATGGCCATCTCGATCTGTTGTTCGAGATCCCACAGATTGAGGCGGTCCATTTCGTCCTGAAGTTTTGCCGACTCGTCTGCCGTCTCGTCGGAATAATTCATCATCAGCTCGTTGTAGCGCTCGATGATGGCGGTCTTTTTCGCAACGCCTTCCATGACGTTCTCAAACACGGTCTTGTTCGGATCGAGATGTGGCTCCTGCGCCAGATAGCCGACGGTCGCACCTTCCGCGAGCCACGCCTCGCCGGAATATTCCTTATCCATGCCGGCCATAATGCGCAGGATGGTGGACTTACCCGCGCCGTTTGGCCCGAGAATACCGATCTTGGCGTCGGGATAGAAAGAAAGATGCACGTTATCCAGCACCTTCTTGGTGCCGTAGGCCTTGGTCAGGCCGGACATATGGTAGATAAATTGGCGGGCCACGCTTGCCTGTCCTGTCTTCGATGATCGGAGAATTGCGCGCTATGTAGGCGAGGACGCGCAAAACGGCAATCCATCATCGTGAAGCTTGACACGACTTGACGCTGGCGTTGCCTTTCGCCAACAGTCGCCGCCGGTTCGGAGACTTTTATGCGGTTCAGCGAACAGCACGTGCTTCAATCCCCCACCGGGGCCATGCTGAATTACTATGTGCGGAAAGCCGAAGGCAGGCCGCGCGGGATCGTGCACATCAGTCACGGACTTGCCGAGCACTCCGCGCGCTATGCACGCTTTGCTGATTTTCTGGCGCGATGCGGCTACACAACCTATGCGCACGACCATCGCGGGCATGGCGCAACAACTGCGCCGGATGCACCACTCGGCGTTTTCGCTTGGAAGGATGGGCGCACAAAGGTGCTGGCCGACATTACGGCCATGCACGACCTTATCAGGCGCGAACACCCTACTCTGCCACTAATCCTTTTCGGACATTCGATGGGAGCAATAATTGCGCTGAATTTCCTGCAGCAGCACTCTTCACACCTGAAGGGTGCCGCCATTTTTAACGCCAATGTTTCCGGCGGCGCACTGGGCCGTCTGGCCCAGATCGTTCTCGCATGGGAGCGGATGCGGCTCGGTTCAGACACACCTTCGCGCATGTTGCCGCGACTGACGTTTCAGGCCTGGGGCAAAGCAGTGCCAAACGCCCGCACGCCCTTTGATTGGCTGTCGCGTGACCCGATTGAGGTAGACAAATACATCGCCGATCCATTCTGTGGATGGGATGCATCTGTTTCGCTCTGGCGCGATCTGTTCGGCTTCATATTTTCTGGGGGAAAGAACAAGAACTTCATCCAGATTGATCGCGATCTGCCGCTTTTTCTTGTCGGCGGTGGAAAAGATCCGGGAACAGACCGTGGCAAGGCAGTCGAGATGCTCGCAAGCCGCATGTCCGCGATGCGCTTTTCGAATCTCATTTCAAAGATTTATCCAGAAACTCGCCACGAATCTCTCAACGACATAAACCGCGACGAAGTGATGGCGGATTTTGTTGAATGGGCGGATTCAGCTTTGCATTCGGCTGGACCAGCGCACAACGAGTGACATAATCCAGCGCCGCCTGTATTGGCTGACGGCAAAGTCAAAGGTCACACATGGCTCAACCCCCGCTTCATGGAATTCGCGTTATCGAGCTGGCCCGCATTTTGGCTGGGCCTTGGGCGGGTCAGTTGCTGGCCGATCTTGGCGCGGACGTCATTAAGGTCGAGAATCCCGATGGTGGCGACGATACGCGCAAATGGGGTCCCCCTTTCGTGGAAGGGCATCATGGCGAAAACCTGTCGGCTGCTTACTACCATTCCTGCAATCGCGGAAAGCGCTCCATCGCAGTGGATTTTTCGACGCCCGAAGGCGCGGAAATCATACGCAAGCTTGCGCGCAGTGCGGATGTGCTGATCGAGAATTTCAAACTTGGCGGACTCAAGAAATACGGTCTCGATTATGAGACGTTGAAGGCTGAAAACCCACGGCTCGTTTATTGCTCTATCACCGGCTTTGGACAAAACGGCCCTTACGCTGCCCGCGCTGGCTATGATTTCATTGTGCAGGGCATGTCCGGACTGATGTCGATTACGGGACCGGCTGGCGGCGAGCCACAGAAGGTCGGCGTGGCGGTGACTGATATTTTCACCGGGCTCTATTCTGTCATCGCCATTCAGGCCGCGCTACGGCACGCCGAAGCAACCGGGCAAGGCCAGCATATTGATATGGCGCTGCTGGACACGCAGATGGGCGTATTGGCCAACCAGAACCTGAATTATCTCGTTTCCGGCAAGCCGCCTGTGCAGATGGGCAACGCGCACCCCAACATCGCACCGTATGAGGTTTTGCCGGTTCGCGATGGACATCTCATTTTGGCCGTGGGTAACGACGGTCAGTTCCGGAAATTCTGCCACGTGGTTGGACTGGACGACTGCGCGACACATCCCAATTTCGCAACAAATGCGGCGCGGGTAGCTAATCGCGATGCGCTGCGCGCGCTGATGCTTTCTGCGCTGGTATCGTTTGACCGCGAAACGCTGCTGGCCGCACTCGAAAAAGAGGGCGTTCCAGCCAGCCCGATCAACGATATCGGTCAGGCATTTGCCGACCCGCAGGCAATTGCGCGCGGTATGAAGCTTGATCTGAATGACCAGGATGGGAATAAATTGCCGTCTGTTCGCACGCCAATCGTGCTCTCGGAAACACCTATTACCTATGAGCGCCCCTCGCCTCGGCTTGGTGAGCACACAGCAGAAATACTTGCGGAACTGGAAACACTGAAATGATGCGCACTGGCGGGCAATTAATCGTTGAGGCCCTTGAGGCAAACGGGGTCGAGCGCATTTTCTGCGTGCCCGGCGAAAGCTATCTCGCGGTGCTGGACGCGCTTTATGACTCGCCGATCAAGACTATCGTTTGCCGTCAGGAAGGCGGTGCGACGATGATGGCTGATTGTGAAGGGCGCCTGACCGGCAAGCCGGGCGTCTGCTTCGTGACACGCGGCCCCGGCGCGACCAACGCGTCGGCAGGCATCCACATTGCCATGCAGGATTCCATCCCGATGATCCTGTTCATCGGACAGATCGCGACGGGCATCCGCGAACGCGAGGCATTCCAGGAAGTGAACTACAAGCGCTTCTTCGGAGACATAGCCAAATGGGTCGTGGAGATCGACGATGCGGCGCGCGTGCCCGAACTGGTGACACGCGCGTTTGCGGTGGCGACCTCCGGGCGTCCAGGTCCGGTTGTAATCGCTCTCCCCGAAGACATGCTAACGACTGAGGTAGAAGCGCCGAAGGCGCTGCCCGCCACGCCGGTGGAAACCTCGCCAGGCGAAGCTGAAATGCGTCAGCTTGCCGACATGCTGGCAAACGCGAAGAGGCCATTCGTTATTCTGGGCGGCACGCGCTGGTCCGAAGAGGCCAAATCCGACATCGAAAAAGCCGCCGAAGCGTGGGCGCTACCGGTTGGCTGCTCGTTCCGGCGGCAGATGCTGTTCGACCATTTGCACCCCTGCTATGCGGGCGACGTTGGCATTGGTCCCAATCCGAAACTCGCTGCCGCGGTCAAGGAAGCCGATCTCGTGCTGTTGATCGGCGGGCGGTTCGGCGAAATGCCGTCTTCGGACTACACGCTCTTGAAAAGTCCCTACCCTGACCAGAAACTCGTGCATGTTCATGCAGACGCCAATGAGCTTGGCCGGGTCTATCGACCGACGCTTGCGATAAACGCGACGCCGTCCGCTTTCGTTCGTGCGTTTGTCGAAGTTCTGCCGAAGGCTCCGCCAGCGTGGGAAGATCGCACGGAAGCCATGCACAAAGCCTATCTGGACTGGTCGACGCCGCCAGAAAGTGGACCGGGCGCAGTGCATATGGGACCGATCATGGCCTATCTCGAAACCGTGCTGCCTGACGATACGATCATTACCAATGGCGCGGGAAATTACGCGACCTGGATTCATCGCTTCCATCGCTTTCGCCGCTACGGCACGCAGGCAGCGCCGACCTCCGGCTCAATGGGCTATGGCCTGCCCGCGGCGGTTGGCGCGAAAAGCATATACCCAGATCGCACGGTCGTGTGCTTCGCTGGCGATGGGTGCTACATGATGCATGGACAGGAGTTCGCGACTGCGGTGCAGTATAATCTGCCGATCATCACCATCGTTGTGAATAATGGCATTTACGGCACAATCCGTATGCATCAAGAGCGCGAATATCCGGGCCGCGTTTCCGGCACCGATATTCGCAACCCGGATTTTGCAGCGCTGGCGCGCGCCTATGGCGGACATGGGGAAGTGGTCGAAAAGACCGCCGACTTCGCCCCTGCTTTCGAGCGCGCAAGAGCGAGCGGCAAGCCTGCAATTGTTGAGGTGCGGCTTGACCCGGAAGCGATCACACCCACGCGCACGCTGACGGATATTCGCGAGAAGCGCTAACACAAAGTGAAATCGCCCCACCCGGCCACAAAATGGCCGGGTGCGGTGCATCAGACGCTCACCTCACTTGATCGCCTTGTCGGTGATTGCGCTGGTCCAGGCGCCGGATGGTTCCTTGGTGATGATCTTCTGATCGAGCAACGCCTTCGCCGTACGGTCATACGCGGCTTCAATCAGCTTGCCGTCTGCGTTATCGATGAGCTTGGCAACCTCGCCCATCATGCGCTTCTGGTGATTTTCGTCCTGGCCACCATTTTCGACGACGATTTCCGCAGCTTCGTCCGGGTGTTCCGTCGCGTACTTCCAACCCTTCATCGACGCGCGCACAAAGCGAACCATCTTGTCTTCAAACGCCGGATCCTTGAGCTTGTCTTCCATCGCATAGAGACCATCTTCAAGAAGGTCGTTGCCCATGGCCGTGTAGTTGAAAACGATTAGGTCGTCCGGCTTGTAGCCAGCGTCGATCAACTGCCAGTACTCATTGTAGGTCATGACCGAAATGCAGTCCGCCTGCTTCTGGATCAACGGTTGCACATCGAAAGACTGCTTCAGCACGGTAACACCATCAGCTCCGCCCTCAGTCGAGTAACCGAGCTTGTTCATCCATGCATAGAACGGATACTCGTTGCCGAAGAACCAGACGCCCAGCGTATGGCCCTTGAAATCAGCTTCCGACTTGATCGGACCATCCTTCGGGCAAACCAGTTCCATACCGGCTTTCTTGAATGGCTGTGCGATATTAACCAGACCGACGCCCTTATCGCGAGCCGCCAGCGCACCACCCATCCAATCCACGATCACATCGGCGCCGCCTCCCGCGATTACCTGTTCAGGTGCGATGTCGGGACCGCCCGGCTTGATCGTCACATCGAGCCCTTCGTCCTCGTAGAAGCCCTTTTCCTTCGCAACATAGTAGCCGGCAAACTGGCTCTGCGTGACCCACTTGAGCTGCAGCGTCACCGGATCGGCGGCATGAGCCTGAAAGGCACCCAGCGCCATCGCCGTAGCGAACAGGGAAAATGTCAGTTTTTTCATGTTATTGACCCTCTGGTTTTGATTCACTGCGTTAAAGTCGCGCCTATCCCCCGCGGATAGACGGATGCCAGAACGTGGTTGCCCTCTCGATGAGGGCTATCACGCCATAGAAGACCGAACCAACGACCGCTGCAACAGCGATTTCGGCCCATACCATGTCGATATTCATGCGCCCGACTTCGGTGGAAATGCGGAAGCCCATTCCGACCACGGGAGTACCGAAGAATTCCGCCACGATGGCTCCGATCAGGGCCAACGTCGAGTTGATCTTAAGTGCATTGAATATGAACGGAGCAGCAGCGGGCAGCCGCAATTTCCAGAGCGTCTGCCAGTAGCCGGACGCATAGGTTCGCATGAGATCGCGTTCCATGTGGCTGGACGCGGCCAAGCCAGCGACCGTGTTCACCAGCATTGGGAAAAACGTCATGATGACGACGACGGCTGCCTTTGACGGCCAGTCGAAACCGAACCACATGACCATGATAGGCGCAACGCCTATGATCGGCAGCGCCGAAACCATGTTGCCGATGGGTAGCAGCCCCTTGCGCAGGAAGGGGACACGGTCGGCGAGGATAGCGGTCACAAAACCAGCTGCGCAGCCGATGACATAGCCCACGAACACAGACTTGAAGATGGTCTGGCGCACGTCCGCGCCGAGTACCGGCAGCGAATTCGCAATCCGCTGGCCGATGGCCGCAGGCGGCGGCAGCAGGATAAACGGGATGCCCGCGCCCCGCACCAGTGCTTCCCAGATGATGAGAATCCAAGCGCCGAATATTGCAGGGATAAGGATCCGCAATGCAGTATCGACGGACCTGTTCTTGACGCGCAGGCCCGACAGTAAGGTGACGCAGCGCCAGGCGATCAACCACGCGGCCGCGATTGCAAGATAAAAGGACAGCTTCGCCGTTCCTTCCTGTCCGGCAATCCCGCTAATGAGAAGCCAAGCTGCCCCGTGCGCGGCAATGAATAGCAAAACGGCCTTAAGCGCGTTTCCGAGACGCAATCCATCAATAATGATCGCCGCTATGAGCAAGGCGAGCGTGATCACCGCAGAGGTGGAATTGAAGCCCGTCGAATTTGTTGTAAACGGCAAGGTTATCGCCGCCACAATGGTCAGCAGAAGCACAATCCATGCCTGCCATGAGCGCGCAGCGAACGTCATGCAGGTCGCGCTCCCATCGCACGTTCAACCAGCCGGGACACGATCCCGACCAGACCGACCAGCAGCATCGCGACAACCGAGCCAGCGACCAGCGCCGCCCACATGTCGATGGTGTTCGAGAAGTAGGATGCGCTGAGCAGCTTCGCGCCGATGCCGGCGACCGCGCCGGTCGGCAATTCACCCACAATCGCGCCGACAAGGCTGGCGGCAATCGCAACTTTCATCGACGCAAACAAGAAAGGCACGGATGCCGGAACGCGCAGTTTCCAGAAAACCTGCGACGGGCTGGCATTGTAGGTGTGCATCAAATCGAGATGCATGAGTTCCGGCGAGCGCAGGCCCTTCACCATGCCCACCGCCACTGGAAAGAATGACAGATAGGTCGAGATCAGCGCCTTGGGCAGCAAACCCGTAATATTTACCGCCGCAAGCACGACGATAATCATGGGCGCGATGGCGAGGATGGGGATCGTCTGCGATGCAATGATCCAGGGCATGAGGCTGCGATCAAGCGCAGCGACATGAACGATGCCGACGGCAATCAGGATGCCGAGTATGGTGCCGAAAGTGAACCCAAGCAGCGTGGATGAAAGCGTGACGCCCGCGTGATAGACTAGGCTGCGGTTACTCGTGATCTTCCGCAGGAACGTGTTTTCGTAGACATTCTGCACGACCTGATGCGGAGCTGGAACAATCGGCTTCGCCTGCGCAAGAGTGCTTTCAAGAAACTCCACAGTGCTCGGTGTAACGTTGCCGCGACGGTTCATGTCGCGCTGGAACGGCGCATTCATGACCATCGCCAGCGCATACCACCCGATCACAATGGCGATCAGGATGGTCGTCACAGGAACGATTTTTTCCGTGACGCTGTTCATCTTGCGCCACTCATGCGAGCCCGATGCATCAGCGACAACCCGGCATTTTTTTCCAGCGTCGAGATAATTTTAGCTGCTACGCCTGCATCGTGGCCCTTTGCGAAGGAAATCGTTCTCGGGCCATATTCGAAGGAAATGCACGATTGCTGCCCCGATTCAGACGGAAAAGCCTCGCCCTTCTGCCAGCGTAGGTCACTAATTGAACTGGACTTGAAATAACGTGTTCGGGAGAAGAGCAGCAAACTGTAGGTACGAGAAACAGAGGTTTGCGTTGCAGCTACTATCTCTCTTCCAAGGCACATCCAAAGTAGGGTCCACAGAGCAAAAAGTTCACCCAGCAGCCACGCACACAACCAAAAACCCAAGAAGGTCTTTCCCTCACCGGACCCGGCCTGAAATTTCGCCCAAGCAGAGAAACCACCGACGCTCCACCCGCCCAGCCAGAAAATTAGAAACAAGATCACAAACCAAGTTCGGGGAGCAGGTATAATAATCCTGGTTTCCCCGCGCTGATCTAAAACACTGATGCGAGACCACGACGGATCCTCGAAATCGGACTCAATCGTCATAGCTGTGCCCTGCCCTGAGGCCATCGCGGACACGAGCGGCGATGGAGAGAAATTCCGGCGTTTCGCGAATGTCCAGCGGGCGCTCGCGCGGCAGTGTGGACTCGATTACATCGGTCACCCGGCCCGGTCGAGGTGACATGACCACGATACGAGTGGAGAGATAAACGGCCTCGGGAATAGAGTGCGTAACGAAGCAGATCGTCTTGTTCGTGCGCGCCCAAAGTTCCAGCAATTGCTCGTTAAGATGGTCGCGGACGATCTCATCCAGCGCGCCGAATGGTTCATCCATCAAAAGCAAGTCGGCGTCGAAAGCGAGCGCTCGCGCGATAGATGCACGCTGCTGCATACCTCCAGACAGTTGCCACGGATATTTCTTCTCGAACCCCGTAAGATTCACCATGTCCAGTGTGCGCTTGATACGCGCTTGCTGGTCGGCTTTGGTATTGCCCATAATTTCGAGTGGGAGGCCGACATTGCGTTCGATGGTCCGCCATGGGAGCAGCGCTGCCGCCTGAAAGACATAGCCATAGGCGCGTGCTTCACGGGCCTGCTCCGGCGTCATGCCATTGACCGTGAGGGTTCCGGCAGTCGGCTTCTCAAGGTCTGCGATGGCGCGCAGGAATGTCGTTTTTCCGCAGCCGGACGGCCCGATGAACGACACGAACTCGCCCTTTCCTATGGTGAGATCAACATTCGACAACGCCTGCACCGGCCCGTCATTTGTTTGGAATGTAAGGCCGAGGCCAGAGGCGGCAATAACCGCACTCTGCGTTCCATCGGCCCTTTTGTATTGCTGGGTCGGATTCAAACTTCGGTCCTGGCTATTTTGTTTTTATGTTCCCGAGTCAGGTTTTGCCTGACAGTCTCTCCGCGGCAAGAGACTACCTTGCCGCAGCCCTCCTCTATCCAGATAATTACACGCCCGTTGCAGGAATTCCCGTGCGTTCAACCTTACGCGGCGCCACCACTTCCTTCCATTTCGACAGGGCACGATTGACCGCGCCGTTTGGTTCTCGTGCAACGAATTCGCCATGACCCGGATGAGCATCAACCTTGCCATCGTTCACCGCCAGTTCGCCGCGCGTGAAAACAAAGCGCGGAAGACTGGTGACTTCGACGCCCTCGAACACGTTGTAGTCGATGACGGATTGCTGCTTCTTGGCGGTGATCGTTTTCTTCTTTTTCGGATCCCAGACGATTATGTCCGCATCGGCGCCTTCAACGATTGCGCCCTTCTTCGGATACATGTTCATGATTTTCGCAATGTTGGTCGAAGTAACCGCCACGAACTCATTCATGGTCAGACGACCGGTGCTGACGCCTTTCGTCCAAAGGACAGGCAGACGATCCTCAAGACCGCCAGTGCCGTTCGGGATTTTCGTGAAATCGCCTACGCCGAATTGCTTCTGCTTGGTGGTGAATGCGCAGTGATCCGTCGCAACGACCTGCAACGACCCGGCTTGAAGTCCGGCCCAGAGCGAATCCTGATGCAGCTTGTTGCGGAAGGGTGGGCTCATGACGCGGCGCGCTGAATGGTTCCAATCCTTGTTGAAATATTCGGTTTCGTCGAGCACGAGATGCTGGATCAACGGCTCGCCGTAAACACGCATACCCTTCTGGCGGGCGCGACGGATCGCTTCATGCGCCTGCTCGCAGGATGTGTGGACGACATAGAGCGGCACACCCGCCATATCAGCAATCATGATCGCGCGGTTGGTTGCCTCTCCTTCGACCTCCGGTGGGCGCGAATAGGCATGGCCCTCGGGCCCGTTGTTTCCTTCTGCGAGAAGTTTCTGGCTGAGCGCGGCAACCACATCGCCATTTTCTGCATGGACAAGCGGCAGCGCGCCAAGCTCGGCGCAGCGCTGGAATGACGCGTACATCTCGTCGTCGTTCACCATCAGCGCACCCTTATAGGCCATGAAGTGCTTGAAGGTGGTGATGCCTTTTTCCACGACCGTCTTCATTTCATTGAAGACCTGCTCACTCCACCATGTAACTGCCATGTGGAAGGAGAAATCGCAGGCCGCTTTGCTGGTCTTGTTGTCCCACATCGTAAGCGCTTCAAGCAGCGATTGATTGGGCGATGGCAGGCAGAAATCCACGACCATCGTCGTGCCACCGGAAAGCGCGGCGCGCGTGCCGCTTTCAAAATCGTCGGCAGAGTAAGTTCCCATGAAAGGCATTTCGAGATGCGTATGTGGATCGATGCCGCCTGGCATGATGTAGCAGTCGGTCGCATCGAACTCATGGTCGCCGTGAAGATCCGGCCCTATCGCCTCAATCTTGCCGTGCTTCATAAAAACATCGGCTTTATATGTGCGGTCCGCGGTAACGACCGTGCCGTTCTTGATGACCTTTGACATCAGCCTTACTCCCTAAGCTCGTCTTGAACGCCAGTTGCGCAAATCTTTTACCAAGGCGTCAAGCGTTCCAAAGATAGGCACAGCGACCGCCATCGTCGCAGGCTTCATGATATTCTTGGGAACGCAATCAGCAGCGATCTGACGTTGATGTTCCTCGTCAACCCAGATGCGCGAAAACTCCAACAGTTCGGCGATTACGTTCGCCCGCAGCCGACTGATGCGCACATAGTTCATGCGGAAGATGGACATCGCCGAAATCGCAACGACAGCGACCGCCACCACAAAAACGATGAGCAGATAATGCGCGGTGCCCGAATAGCTGTCGGATATTTCCGCATAGAGCCAAACCGCTAGGGACAGCACCACAAACGTCTTGGAAATGCGAAACGCCGAGAGCGTGCTTTGCACCTTATTTTTAGTGTGTTCGTCGCTTTCGATCTCGATGGAACGTAGCTTTTTCGAGAATTCGTAAAGGCGCTGGTTCTCTTCCTCAGTATGTTCCTCGCCGCGCGCAACACGCAGCGTTTCAAACGCCTTATGCGTGATGTCATCGATTGCCGCCCATCCCGATGCCGGAATTATTGTCGGCGGCAGATAGTAACCAATGGATTCGAACAGCACGTAAGTGATGTGAATTGTCGTAACGAAGATGAACAGGATCAGGAAAATCGCGACATCCGAAACACCAAGCGTATCGAAAATGTTCTGGTAGTTTTGCACGACACCGTTGAGCAGATCCATTGACGGAAGAAAGCCTTCCGTCGCGTTGCCGATTGGCACGAAGCCGGCGAATACGTAAAACACCACCCCGGCAACCAACAATCTCGACGTCATGAAGTTCGAGAAGCGGACAACGCCTTGGAGTAGTGCCTCGACGTCCATCTATGTGGTCCGTCGCCTGAAGCTGAGAGTATTGGAAAGAGCGATGCTCACTCCACAATCTCCGCTGTTTCCAGCACCGCATGGAAAAGCACGTCGCAGCCCGCGCCTGCCCATTCCTTCGTTATTTCCTCGGCTTCGTTATGTGACAAACCATCCACGCAGGGACACATCACCATCGCAGTTGGCGCAACGCGGTTGATCCAGCAGGCATCATGCCCCGCTCCTGAAACGATATCGCGATGAGAGTAGCCCAAGCGCTTGGCTGAGCTCCGAATAGCTTTCACGCAGCCCTTATCAAATGTAACGGGATCGAAATGCCCGACTTGCTCAATCTCATACTGCACATCAAGTGCGTCACAGATTGTCGCGATACCCTCGCGAACGCGGGCGTCCATTTCGTCCAACACGCGCTTGTCGGGCGAGCGAATATCGATAGTGAAAACCGTGCGGCCCGCAATGATATTGCGCGAGTTCGGATAGACCTCGATGTGGCCGACTGCGCCGACCGCATCGGGCTGATAATCCATCGCAACTTCGTGCACGAGTTCAATAACGCGCGCCATACCAAGACTGGCATTGCGGCGCTTCGGCATCGGAGTGGAGCCAGTATGGGCTTCCTTGCCCGTGATCGTGACCTGAAGCCATTTCAGGCCCTGCCCGTGCGTTACCACGCCAATGTCGATGCCTTCGTCCTCAAGGATCGGGCCTTGCTCGATATGCAGTTCAAAGAACGCATGCATCTTTCGAGCGCCGACTTTTTCGTCACCTTTCCAGCCAATCCGTTCAAGCTCTTCGCCGAACTTTTTGCCCTTGGCATCAACGCGATTATAGGCCCAATCCTGTTCAATGACGCCAGCGAACACGCCTGATGCGAGCATTGCCGGAGCGAAACGCGCGCCTTCCTCATTCGTCCAGTTCGTGGCGATGACCGGATGCTTGGTCTTGATGCCGAGATCGTTCATCGAGCGAATAACTTCAAGGCCACCAAGCACACCGAGAACGCCGTCATAGCGGCCGCCCGTCGGCTGCGTGTCGAGATGTGAACCGACATAAACAGGGAGCGCATTCGGGTCTGTTCCCTCGCGGCGGGCAAACATCGTGCCCATCTCGTCCACTCCCATGGTTAGGCCGGCTTCCTCGCACCATTTCTGGAAAAGCCGCCTGCCCTCACCATCTTCGTCAGTCAACGTCTGACGATTGCTGCCTCCGGCCACACCAGGGCCGATCTTTGCCATCTCGTGTATGGAATCCCACAAACGATCAGCATTGATCTTCAGGTTCTCGCCGGGAGCCGCCACTTTCAAAACCTCACTTCAATTCAACTTCAACAAAAGCCATGGGAGCGGAGCCGCCGTTTATGACGTTGTGCTCCACGCCCTCGTCGCGCCGGTAAGAGATACCTGCCTCCAACTCGACGCTGCGCGTGCCACCACCCGGCTCTTCAAGCAGCATGGAACACGGCGTAATCGTGGTGATCACGTAGTCCATGCCGTGCCGGTGCCAGCCGGTTTCCGCGCCAGGAGCAAAGTCCCAGCGCGTAACCTTCACCCGCGCATCATCGATCAAAACTGTGGGTTCAGCGACTTCGCGCGCAATCATCAGTCGATCATCCTCAGCACTTCGCGGACATGGTCGATGAGTTCATCGATCTGGCCCTTGGTTATGATCAGCGGCGGCGAAAGAGCGATGATGTCGCCCGTCGTGCGGATAAGCGCGCCGCGCTCGAACGCCTTGATAAATGCCGAAAATGCACGCTTGGTCGGCTGCCCCGCAATCGGTTCAAGCTCGATTGCACCGACAAGACCGATGTTGCGAATGTCGATCACGTGCGGCTCGCCCTTGAGCGAGTGCAGCGCTTCTTCCCAATGTGGGGCGAGTTCCGCTCCGCGTGTGAGCAAGCCTTCTTCCTTGTAGGTATCCAGTGTGCCGAGCGCAGCGGCGCACGCAATCGGATTTCCGGAATAAGTATAGCCGTGGAACAGCTCGATCATATGCTCCGGGCCGTTCATGAAGGCGTCGTGAATTTCCTTCTTGGCAAACACAGCGCCCATCGGAACGACGCCGTTGGTGATACCCTTCGCCGTTGTGATGAGGTCCGGCACTACGCCAAAATAATCTGCTGCGAACGGTGTTCCGAGACGCCCAAAGCCGGTGATGACTTCATCGAAGATCAACAGGATGCCATGCTTGGTGCAAATGTCGCGCAGCTTTTTGAGGTAGCCCTTCGGCGGGATCAGCACGCCGGTCGAACCTGCAACCGGCTCCACAATGACCGCCGCAATCGTCGAAGCGTCATGCAGCGTGACGATACGCTCCAACTCGTCGGCAAGCTCTGCGCCATATTCCGGCTCGCCCTTGGTGAAAGCATTCTTCGCAGGCAGATGCGTGTGCGGCAGATGATCGACGCCACCAAGCAAGGTGCCAAACATCTTGCGATTGCTAACGATGCCACCGACCGAAATACCACCGAAATTGACGCCGTGGTAGCCGCGCTCACGGCCAATCAAACGGGTGCGCGAACCTTCGCCACGTGCGCGGTGATAAGCCAGAGCAATCTTGAGCGCTGTTTCGACCGATTCCGAACCGGAATTGGTGAAGAAAACGTGGTCCATTCCAGCGGGGGCAATATCAACCAAACGGTTCGCAAGTTCGAACACGATAGGGTGGCCCATCTGGAAGGCTGGCGCATAGTCAAGTTCACCGGCCTGCTCGCGAATTGCCTCTGTGATCTTCGGACGGCAGTGACCTGCATTCACGCACCAAAGGCCAGCGGTGCCGTCCATGACCTTGCGGCCATCGCTGGTGGTGTAGTGCATGTCCTTTGAGGCAACAAGCATACGCGGAGCCTGCTTGAACTGCCGGTTCGCAGTGAACGGCATCCAGAATGCAGAGAGATCGTTTGGCATGGCTTTCAAGCGATTGGACATGGAGAAACTTTCCTTTCAATGGTCCCAAAAAACTTGGGTTCTTTTGTCCGGTTTGCGAACGCCAACGCTTGGTTTTTTCTGCACTTTTGTGCTAGAAATTTTTTTGACCGATTGGACAAACGTTAGCATCGCCGTTGGTGCGGTCAAGGGATTACTATGGGAATGAACATTCAACTTCCCGCGCCACACCAGCCGATCATCTGGTCCAGCCGATTAGACCAGATTCTTTCACAAATTCCAGCCTGCTAAAATTCAATGAATGCACCCGTCAAACCATTGCGGCGCACGCGGATTCAAACAGAAAAGCGCGACCTCATCCTGAATGCCGCCCTGGAGATTTTCTCGACGCATGGCTTCCGTGGATCGACCATCGATCAGATTGCCGAAGCGGCAGGAATGTCGAAGCCTAACCTGCTCTATTATTTTCGCGGCAAGGAAGACATTCACGAGACACTGATTGAAAAGCTGCTGACGACGTGGCTGGAACCGTTGCGGGAACTTGATGATGTGCGCGACCCGCTGGTGGAGATTCGCAGCTACATTCGCCGCAAGTTGGAGATGGCCAGAGATTTTCCGCGTGAGAGTCGCTTGTTCGCCAATGAGATTCTACAAGGCGCACCGCGCATACTTCCGCTTCTGGAAGGCGAGTTGAAATTGCTAGTCGACGAAAAGGTGCAGATCATCAGGAGTTGGATAAAAGCCGAGCGGATTGCACCGACCGACCCCTATCATCTGATTTTCTCGATCTGGGCGACCACACAGCATTATGCCGATTTTGACGTGCAGGTGCGCGCAGTGCTTGGTACCGACCGTGGCGGCGAAGGCCGTTTCGAGGACGCGGCGCGCTTCCTCGAAAACCTTTATCTGGATGGTCTTCGGCCTAAGACCTGAACCTACTCGGCGGCTTGCTTCGACATCGGATTGTTCGGATGCGTGGTCCAGTTCGCATATTCCGGTGAAACGGTTTTTCCCGTGCGCTGATCCAGCACGCCCGCAGCCAACGGCACCATCGTGATGCAGTTCTCTACCGGGCAAACATTGACGCAAAGGTTGCAGCCCACGCATTCATCTTCCATCACCTCAAAGTGCCGCACACCATTGACCGAGCTCGTGATCGCCTGATGTGAAGTATCTTCACAGGCGATGTAGCAGCGACCACATTTGATGCAGGCTTCCTGATCGATATGCGCCTTAGCGATATAATTCAGGTTGAGGTACTGCCAATCGGTAACGTTCTTGGTCGCGCGACCACATACGTCGTCCAGCGTTTGGTGACCCTTTTCGTCCATCCAGTTTTCCAGGCCGGCGATCATCTCTTGAACGATCTTGAAGCCGTAGGTCATCGCGGCCGTGCAGACCTGAACATTGCCCGCGCCGAGCGCCAGAAATTCCGCGGCATCGCGCCAAGTGGTAACGCCACCAATGCCGGAAATCGGCAGTCCTGCAGTTTCCGGATCTCGAGCAATTTCAGCAACCATGTTGAGCGCAATCGGCTTCACGGCTGGGCCGCAATAGCCGCCGTGCGAGCCTTTGCCATCGATGGATGGCTCGGGCGAAAAAGTATCGAGATTTACCGAGGTGATGGAATTGATCGTATTGATAAGCGACACCGCATCGGTGCCGCCAGCAAATGCGGCACGCGCCGGACGGCGAACATCTGTAATGTTCGGTGTCAGCTTGGTGATGACGGGCATACGGGTATTGGCCTTGCACCAGCGAACAACCATTTCGATGTATTCCGGCACCTGACCGACAGCAGCGCCCATGCCGCGTTCGCTCATACCATGCGGGCAGCCGAAGTTGAGTTCTATGCCGTCTGCCTCGGTTTCCTCGACAACAGGAAGAATCGCCTTCCAGCTTTCCTCTACACAAGGAACCATCAGGGACACGACAAGCGCCCTGTCAGGCCAGTCTTTCTTGACCTGCTTTATCTCCTGCAGATTGAGTTGAAGCTGACGGTCGGTGATAAGCTCGATATTGTTGAGGCCGAGTAAGCGCCGGTCGGCACCCCAGATTGCGCCATAGCGCGGGCCGTTGACGTTGACGACAGGCGGGCCCTCCTCGCCTAGCGTCTTCCAGACAACCCCGCCCCAGCCCGCCTTAAAGGCGCGGACAACGTTATAGGCCTTGTCGGTCGGCGGCGCAGAGGCCAGCCAGAACGGATTCGGCGATTTGATCCCGACGAAATTATTACGAATGTCTGCCATGGGGTTTCTCTCCTAGGCCTTCGACAAACTATGCTTTTAAAAAGCGGTTGATGCTCTCGGCCGCATCGCGGCCCGCAGCGACGGCGGCAACTGTCAAATCTTCCCGCGCATCGGCAACGCAATCACCGCCAGCCCAAACATTTTTCACTGAAGTGCGACCTTCAGAATCGACTTTGATACGACCCTTTTCGAGTGCGATTTTCGGTCGACTGCCGTTAAGCGCGTTCGCGTCAAATTGCTGGCCAATGGCCTTGAACACCTGATCCGCTGGCAGCACCAGCGTTTCGCCGGTGCCGGTGAGTTTGCCACCCCTCATGACGGTATATTCAAGCTCGATACCAGACACTTTGCCATTCTCGATGAGCACGCGCTTCGGCTGTATCCAGTGACGGATGACAACTCCGTTGGCCGTCGCAAGATCCTGCTCAAACTCCGAGGCGTTCATGTCTTCCTGACCGCGCCGGTAGCAGATCGTAACGTCCTGCGCGCCAAGCAACTTGGATTGAACCGCAGCATCGATGGCCGTCATGCCGCCGCCAATGACAACAATGCGGCGACCGACCGGCAGCCGCGATAGATTGGTCGACTGGCGCAGTTCAGCAATGAAATCAACCGCGTCAGTGACGCCGAGCGCATCCTCACCTTCCGCGCGCAACGCGTTAACGCCCGCTAGCCCCATACCGAGGAACACCGCATCATACTGCTCGGACAATTCGCCCAAATGAATGTCACGGCCAAGCGCCTTGCCGTGCTCGATTTCTATGCCGCCAATCGCGGTTACATAATCGACTTCAGCCTGCGCGAAATCATGTGTGCTCTTGTAGGCGGCAATACCATATTCGTTCAGGCCGCCACTTTTCGGCTTGGCCTCGAAAATGGTTACGTCATGGCCATAACTCGTCAGCCTGTGCGCCGCCGCCAGCCCTGCCGGACCAGCACCAACGATCGCGACCTTGCGCCCGGATTTCTCAGCGCGGGTATAGAACTGCTTGCCCTGCTCCATCGCTTCGTCGGTGGCATAGCGTTGCAGGCGACCGATCTGTACCGGCTTGCCCTCAGCCTTTTCGCGCACACAGGCTTCTTCGCAGAGCGTTTCAGTGGGGCATACACGCGCGCACATGCCGCCGAGGATGTTCTGATCGAAAATGGTCTTGGCTGAACCGAGCGGATTGCCGGTTGCTATCTGCCGAATGAACATCGGAATGTCGATTGATGTCGGACACGCCTGCATGCATGGCGCGTCATAACAGAAGTAGCAGCGATCGGCCTCAACCAGCGCTTCGTGCTTGTCGAGCGGTGGATGCAGATCGGAAAAATTATCGGCATATTCAGCGGGCGCAAGACGCCCCGGCTCGATGCCATCCTTGAACAGACCTATGGCCATGCTCACTCCCGTCTATTTTTATGTTCCCGCTGTCGAACGGTACCACAGTCTGGAATTTTATCAATCGGTCAAAAATTTTCATAAGTATCTGATTTGTATAAGAAAAAATATGATAATTTTAGTCAAGAAAAGTCCGTGGGCGCGGCCGAAAGGCAGCGGGCGCATCATGGTTAATGGAGCGCATAAGATTCTATTCAGGATCCAGCGCTATACGCGCATGACATGAGTATTTCGCATTTGAGTAAAATTGTATGTGTCGGCGCACTGGTCCTTGTCGCCGGATGCGCTAGTCAGCCTACGCGCATCAACGACGTCTGCGCTGTATTTGAGCAGCGCGAGGGATTTTTCAACAATTGGCGCTCGTCTGCAGAGGAAGCATCAGCGCGGTACGGCGTTCCTGTGCATGTGCTGATGGCAACAGTGCGCAAGGAGTCAGGTTTCCAGTCAAATGCGCGTCCCCCGCGCAAGACAATGCTCGGCTTTATTCCACTCGGCCGTGAGTCCAGCGCCTATGGGTATTCGCAAGCGCTGGACGGAACGTGGGCGACATATAAGGCAGAGACAGGAAATTTCGGCGCACGCCGCTCAAACTTCGACGATGCGGTGGATTTCATTGGTTGGTACCATTCGCGTTCAGCCGCTGCACTGGGCATAGACCCGGCAGATACATATCGCCTCTACCTCGCCTATTACCTCGGCTGGAGTGGCTACAAACGGGGCAACTGGGAGCCCGGCATCGACAAGATTGCTCGCGACACGGAAGCGATGGCACTCTCCTACGCAGGCCAGCTGAACAACTGCCGCTAGCGCGGGTCTTTGCCGAACACCTTACGATATTCAGCGGCCCCGCCCTTTGCGAGTGCCTTAGCCTGCCGTTTCCAGTCCTCGCGCTCAATGCGCCCGCGAAATGCAAGGTGCTCATCCACCCAATCGCGCTCGGCCTTGGTCCACGCTGCGACTTGCGCAAAGGTATAGATTCCAAGCTGATGAAGCTTTGACTCGATCACCGGCCCGACGCCGGAAATCATCTTGAGATCATCAGGCTTTGACGGCTTAGCGATGCGCGCGGGCTTGTTGTCCTTTTTAAGCGGCGCTGCCGCCTTTTTGGCTGTCTTGCGCGGTTCGCTTATCAACGAAACAGCAGGGGTAGACCTTGCTCGCTTGGGAGGTGCTGGCGTTGCAACCGCGACGCGCTCGCGCGCTTCCTCCAAGGCAGCAGGCTCGTCGGTTGGCACAACATCTTCTGCCGGTGGTTCGGTTGTTCCGCCTTCGAAGCGGATGACCTGCTCCATTGTGGCAAGCGTTGCGTCGTCCAGCCAGCACAGGCTTCTATGACCATTGCCAAGATCGCGAAGTGGCGGAAGCTGCGTTTCGCACCTGTTGTCCGGGACGAACTTCTTCCAGCGACAACGCGTCTGGAATGGGCAACCCGGTGGTGGATTCATTGCTGACGGTATGTCGCCCTCAAGAACAATGTGCTTCTTGACCACGCTGGTATCGGCAATCGGGATCGCCGACAGCAACGCCTCTGTATAAGGATGGTAGGGCGGCGCAAAGATCTGGTCCGTCGTCCCCTGCTCCACAATGTGACCGAGATACATGACCACCACACGGTCCGCGATGTAGCGCACGACAGAGAGGTCGTGACTGATGAACAGCATGGTCGTCTTGTTCTTGCGCTGAATGTCCATCAGCAATTCTGTAACTGCCGCCTGAACGGACACGTCCAGCGCCGACACCGGCTCGTCGGCCACCACGACCTTAGCTTGACCGGCGAATGCCCGCGCGACGCCGATGCGCTGCTTCTGGCCCCCCGATAGCTGGCGCGGCATGCGGTCCGCAAAAGCGCGCGGTAACTTTACGAGGTCGAGCAGTTCAAACATGCGCTTGCGACGATCGTCCGGCGTTTTTCCATAGTTGAACTTTTCGAGCGTACGGATGATCTGCGAGCCGACCGAATGGCTTGGATTGAGCGTGTCGAACGGATTCTGGAACACCATCTGAATGCCCGAAACGGTCTGCACGTCGCGCACTTCGATGGGCTTCGACTCGATATCAATATTGTCGAGTGTGACTGTGCCTGAACTTGCCGTTTCCAGACCAAGCAAGACCTTGGCAAGCGTAGACTTGCCGCAGCCGGATTCACCTACTATGGCGACCGTTTCGGACTCTCGAGCTTCGAAGCTGATCGCCTCGTTGGCTTTAACAACACGCGCCTCACCGCTTGCACCGAAGACCTCGTTGCCGCCGACCTTGTAGTATTTCTTAAGATCATTGATCTTGAGAACTGGCGCGCCCGGCTTGACTGGCTCATGCTTGCGGTCCGCACCAGGCGGAAGCGCTGCCCAATCGATTTCATTGAAGCGCACACAACGGCTGAAATGGCCGTCATGCCCCTCGACCGGGATCATGGGAATTTCGGCTGCGTTACACAAGCCATCCACGAAGTGATGGCAGCGCGGCCCGAAGTTACAGCCCTTCGGACGATCCTGCGGCAATGGCAGTTGACCGGGAATCGCAACCAGCGGTCGGGAGTTCTTGTCGGCGCCAGGCAGCGGGATCGACCGGAAAAGCCCCTGCGTATAGGGATGTCGCATCCGGTCGAAAACGTCTTCGATCTTGCCGGTTTCGACAGCCTCTCCCGAATACATGACCGTAATGCGGTCGCAGGTTTCAAGGATAAGGCCGAGATTGTGCGACACGAAAATCATAGACGTGCCGAACTTCTCGCCAAGCCCTTTTACCAAGTCGACAATGCCCGCCTCAACGGTAACATCGAGCGCGGTGGTCGGTTCATCAAGCAGCAACAGGGCGGGCTTTGAGAGCAGCGCCATTGCAATGACGATGCGCTGTTGTTGGCCGCCTGAAAGCTGGTGCGGATACGAGCGCATCATACGCTCGGGATCTGGCAACTTCACTGCACGCACCATTTCCAGCGCGCGATTATATGCCTCGTCCTTTGACACCTTGTCGTGGATCAGCGGGACTTCCATGAGCTGCTGGCCGATCTTCATTGCCGGGTTCAGGCTCGCCATCGGCTCCTGATAGATCATGGCGATCTTGTTGCCACGAATTGAGCGAAGTTCTTCATCGCTCATTTCGCCCATATCTTTGCCCTGAAAGATTATGCGGCCGTCGACGATTTTTCCCACATTTGACAGGTCGCGCATGATGCCGAGCGAAACAGTCGACTTTCCGCAGCCCGATTCACCGACGATGCCCATCGCCTCGCCCGGCATGACGGTGCAGGAAAAATCCATAACCGCAGGGATTTCACCGCGCTTCGTAAAAAACGAAATCGAAAGGTTCTCGATTTCGAGTATCGGTCTTGCGGATTTGACGGACGTGGCTTTTATCGCTTCGTTCATCGTTCTTTCCTCAATCCTTCAGCGATTGCTCGCGCAACGCGTCGGCCAGAAGATTCAACCCCAGCACGAAGCTCATTAGAGCAATGGTGGGGGGCAGCGCCGGATGGATGGTAGTACGCAGCAGTCGGCTGGCGTCCTTGATCGCAGTACCCCAATCGGGGCTCTCAGGCGCAAGACCTAGACCGAAATAGCCGAGCGTGCCGAGCAGGATCGTCGTGTAGCCAATACGAAGGCATGTATCGACGATCAGTGGGCCGCGCGCATTGGGCAGGATTTCCCAAAGCATGATGTACCAAGGTGATTCACCACGGGTTTGAGCCGCAGCAATATAGTCACGCGTTTTGATATCCATCACAAGACCGCGCACGATACGGAATACGCCGGGACTAGACGCGAACACGACCGCGATGAAGATGTTCAACTGGTTCGGGTCAATTGCGACAATGCCAAGCGGGTCAGCATTGAACACCAATCCCAGATAAACCCAGCCGCCGATCAGGATCGTGAGACCCAGCAGAATGTAAAGCCTGTCCGGACGCCTCTTGAACCGCGTGTAAAACAGCATGCAGAAAAAGATGATAGGAAACAGGAAGAATATGCCGGCCATCACATATGGGATCGGCGTTTCCATGATGCCCGGCGTCACCAACAGGTAGAACAGCAAGATCACAGGGAAAGCCAGAACAAGGTTCGCCAAGAACGACAAGAAAGTGTCGATCTTTCCGCCGTAATATCCGGCAGGCAGCCCGAGCGTCGCGCCGACCATAAGCGCGAACATCGTAGCAGCTGGCGCGATGATGAGAACGATTTGACTGCCGAAGACCATGCGCGAGAAGACATCGCGCGAGAGCTTATCACCCCCAAACAGATAGACTCCGTGACCCGAGCCTTCCGGCACGACCGCCCCCGGCAGCGCATCCTTCATCACAGCGATCTGCGCGATTGGATCGAAATTCGCGATAACGGATGCGAATATCGCTGTAAACAGCCAGAAGAAGCAGACCGCGAGACCGATAACGCCGACGCCGGTTCCGTAAAGTTGACCGTAAAGGCCGAGCTTCTTGCGATAGAAATAGCTCGCGCCCATCACGATAGCCATGCAAATCCAGACTGGCCAAAAGCGCGCTATCACGCTGATGAGGATTTGAAATGCGCCGATATGCTCAAGATTCATGGCTTCGGCTCCTCACTGCACACGGATGCGTGGATTGAGATAGGCGTAGCCGATATCCGACAGGAGCTGCGTGAACAGCACGACGAACACCGACACGAGCGAACAACCGAGCAGCAGGTCGATGTCGTTGTTGCTCGCCGCCTCAACCAGCGTGTAGCCGAAGCCCTGGTAGCGGAACATCGTCTCCACGATCACGACGCCGGTAAGCAGCCACGGGAATTGCAGCATAATGACCGTGAACGGCGCAATCAGCGCGTTGCGCAACGCGTGCTTGATGACCACGGCGCTAAAGGACAATCCTTTCAGGCGCGCGGTGCGGATATATTGCTGCGTCATGACCTCGACCATCGAGGCGCGTGTCATGCGCGCGATATAGCCGATGCCGTATACCGCCATCGTCATGACCGGCAGCGTGAAATTATAGAATGTAATCCCCTGCGCGGTGGCGCTGGCAGCGGAGCCGTTCAGCCAACCCAGCCACGAGGCAAACACCACAGAGAAGATAACGCCCGACACATATTCAGGCGTGGCCGTGGTCATAATGGAAGCCGCGGACAAAACGCGGTCGGTGCGCGAGCCTTCTCGCATTCCCGCCAAGACACCGATCAACAGGGAGACGGGCACCATCGTCACCATGACCCAGAACATGAGCAGGCCGGTGGCTCCAAGTGCCGGAAACAGCTTTGCAGCTACGGGCACGCGAAACTTGGTCGAGCACCCGAAGTCGCCTTGAAGAATGCCTGAATAAGTAGGCACGTCGGCTTCATCGCAAAATACGAAGCGTGGTGTTGCCTTGCCGGTGGAAGCATCAATGTTCGGCTGTTTCTTCACCACCCCCAGCCACTGGCCATAGCGCACGAAGAAATTTTGCCGATAGCCATTGCGCAGCAGCCAGCTTTCAAGCTGCTCCTGCGTAGCGCGCGATTCAGTTTGGCTGATTGCAAGCTTTTTCAGGTTCGGCTCAAGACTGATTAGGAAAAAGACAACAACCGTCAAGCACAGCATGGTCAACGCCATGATGCCTAGCCGTCGCAGAATAAATTGAAGCATTGCGTCCCCTGCCGTCCAATCAGGTTGGGTGACGCGGCGGCAATGACCCCTCGGCTACATTCCCGCCACGAACGATGAGCGAAGGGCGTCTGCCCTTCGCTCCTGTCGTAATCTTAGCTCTCGGAGATCCAGATCTTGCCGAGATTGAGTTGCTGCATCGGGTGCTGGACATAACCCTGCACCTTTGCAGCATGGTGATTATACACCTTGCGCCAAAAAGGCTGAATGATAATGCCCGAGCTCTGCAAAAGCTCCTCGCAGGTCTTCATCGGCACTTTGCGCTTTTCCGGATCGACGATGGAGAGCGCTTCTGCGAGCGCCTTATCAAAGTCGGGGTTCGACCAGCCGGTCTCGTTCCATGCTTCGCCGGTGCGATAAGCCAGCGCCAACACCTGCACGCCAAGCGGACGCATGGTCCAGTTGGTGAGCGAGTACGGATACTTCGTCCAGTCGTTCCAGAAGGTGGAGCCCGGCAGAACCGTGCGCTTCACCTTGATGCCGGCGTCGCGCAACTGGGCGGCAATAGCGTCGCCCGTATTCTTGTGCCAATCTTCATCCGACGAGATCAGCTCGTGCTCAAAATCGATCTGACCAGCTTCGGTAAGAAGTGCCTTTGCCTTCTCCGTATCGCGCGCGATCTTCGGCAATTCGACATATTCCGGATGGATCGGCGCGACATGGTGGTTTTCAGCCGGAATACCTGCGCCGTTCTGGCCAAGCTGCAGCACGACTGCATTGTCCACCGCCAACTGGAGCGCATTGCGAACTTTCTGATCGTCATAAGGCTTGTTGTTGACGTTGGTGCGCGCAACGATGGTGATCGAGGTAACGGCTTCCGATTTCTTCAGCCCTAGATCATCGAGCGCCTGCAGATAATCCGGGGTGGTTTCGTAGTTGGCATCCACCTCGCCGGATTCAAACGCGCTGACGGCGGCATTTGGGTCGGTACCGTAATCGATGAATTCAACGCCATCGAGCATGACCTCACCGCCCCACCATTTGCCGTCTTCACGGCGCTTGTAGACGATGCGCTGGCCAACGTCGAAGGAGACAAGCTGGAACGGGCCGGTGCCAATGGGGTTCTTCACGAAATCCGCGCCGGATTCATAGAAGGTCTTGTGAACGACCAAGGCCGGATAATCGGCAAGGTTCGGAATGAACGAGATGTCCGGCTCAGTGAGAACCACCTTGACCGTGTGGTCATCGACCTTGGTCGCGCCGCCTTCACGGATCTTCTTGGTGTTCTTGTCAGCGAGCGTACCCATGCGCGCAACCATCGAATTGCCTTCGACCGTTGCGTCCGACCACGCGTTGAGGTTGTAGATCAAATCGTCTGCTACAAACGGATCTCCATTAGACCACGTTACGTTCTTGCGCAGCTTCATGAGGTATTCGGTAGCGTTGTCGTTTACCTCCCAACCCTCGAGCAAATAGGGCTCAAACGTATATTCGGGAGTGTAGAGGACGAGCGCTTCGAGCTGCTGGCGCATCGTATTTGCGATCTCGGTCCAGTCCGCGAGACGCGGCTGCTTCGGCGCCTTGATGAACATTTGCACGCGCAGAACTCCACCCGGCTTGGGTGTCGCATCTTGAGCCTGCGCAGGGGTTGGAAGACCCAGCATTCCATACGCCATTGCTGTCGACGCGCCGAAAACGGTGGCTAAAGCCAGAAACTCACGGCGGTCTACCTCACCCTTGCGGGCCTTCTCCGCCATCTCATGGATATGATCAGGGACAACGTCCCCGTTACTCTTGTAGAACGCCATGACCAACTCCCATTTTTATAGTCTCGTTGAATTTTATCATTTCCTATCTCGTTCGGACTGTCAAAGTTCCGCGAGAATGTTCCCCAGTAGTATCAGTCTGCAACGTTGCCGGCAGGACAGTTGTCTGTAATGCGACACAATTGGCGCAAAATTTCTAGTCGGAACAATTTGCGACAAACACCCCGGCGCAGCGCGCTTTAACGAAAAATCATTCTAGTGCTTTCCGTTCTGCACCAAAGGCGCCACAATCAATCATCCAGAATGCCGTTGCAGCGACAATGCGGTTGTCGCGCGCACGTTTGGAGGGGGACTTCATGAAACTGCGCTTGCTTTTCGGCCTGCTCGCGGCGACGATTTTGTGGCTCGCTCCTGCCCAAGCACAGGAGCGGCAAATCACAACCACTCAAAACAGCGATTATTTCGGATTCGATCTTCGCGCCGAGCGGGACGTATCGCTTGATGATTGCAAGGCAATCTGCATCTCTGAGCAAGCCTGCAAAGCATTTACTTATAACGTGAAAGCGCGCTGGTGCTTCCTGAAATCAGACTTCCGCGAAATTAAGCCTTTCAACGGCGCCGTAGCAGGCAAGGTTGTGGAAGCGGCGGCAGCACCAGACATCGGCGCCGCCCCTGCCCTCAGCTTTATAACGGCTTCAATGAGCGATGAAGCAGCAGCGCTTCGCCGCGAGCGCGCCGCTGCGACCAAAGACAGTAACGGGCTTGGGCTTTCCGGACTTGTCGCAGCGGGCGACACCGCAATGGCCGCGAGCGACCCACGCACCGCAATGGACCAGTTTGCGCGCGCGCTGACATTATCGACGGACGACAGTGCGATCTGGACGAAATATGCGCGCGCGATTGTTAGCGTACAGCCTGCTAACGGCTCGGAGACCTACACACTGCAACGCAACGGGACGGCGGCTGCTATAAACGGCTACACCACCTCACACACCACGAACGACCGCGCAGCAGCGCTGGCAGTGCTGGCCGCGGCGCTCGATAAGCGCGACCAGTTCCGCCCCGCCCTGCAAGCCTATGAGGCGAGCCTTGCGCTCGTGAACAATTCCTCGCTGCGCGCCGAATATGAAGATTTGAAAGCGCGGAAGGGTTTCCGCATCGTAGATCACTCGGTGGATTCAGATAATTCGTCGCCGCGGGTCTGCGCGCAGTTCTCGGAGGACTTGACCAAAGCCGGCGTAGATTTTGCACCCTTCGTAAGCGTGGATGGTCAAGCGCCACAGTCAGTTGAGGCATCCGGGCGTCAAATTTGCGTGGGCGGGCTGGAGCACGGCCACAATTATCGCGTGACTTATCGGCAAGGCATTCCCGCGCAGATTGGCGAAGTGACAACAGTGCCAACCGTGCTCAATATCTACATGCCGGATCGCGTGCAATCGGCCCGCTTCACTGGTGACAGTTTTGTGCTTCCCGCGACGGGGCGTCGCGGCATTCCGCTCGTGACCGTCAACATGGATAAGGCCAAGCTTGAGCTTTACCGCATCGGCGACCGCTCACTGGCGCAACTCCTGACCGGCTATCAATTCCTGCGGCAGCTTGATGGATACGATATCAGCAATGTTTCGGAATCCCTCGGTACCCCCGTCTGGAAGGGTGAGATCGACATCACCAACCAGTTGAACAAGGAGGTGACAACTTCCTTCCCGGTGGACGAAGCCATCCCGCAGCGCAAGCCCGGCGTCTACGTGCTGACGGCGCAGCCGGACAAGGCGGGCGAAGATTACGATTCCCGAGCCACACAATGGTTTGTTGTTTCTGACATCGGTCTTTCGACGTTGACAGGCCAAGACGGCCTCAACGTGTTCGCTCGTTCGCTAGGTACCGCCAAACCGCTTTCCGGCGTGGAACTGACCCTACTTGCCCGCAATAACGAAGTACTGGGCAAGGCCACAACCGACGCTGATGGTCGCGCGACCTTCAGCGCCGGTCTGACACGCGGCGAAGAAAGCATGGTTCCCGCCGTGCTGACCGCCAGCGCGAGCGGTGGCGATGACTTCGTGTTCCTCGACATGACCAAGGCGGGCTTCGACCTTTCGGATCGTGGCGTGGAAGGTCGCAACGCACCCGGCGCGCTGGACGTCTACGCTTGGACAGAGCGCGGCATTTACCGCGTTGGCGAAACCGTGCATGCGTCCGCTCTTGCGCGCAACGATGCGGCGAAGGCCGTTCCCAAACTGCCGCTCACCTTCATCTTCACGCGGCCTGATGGTGTCGAAGACAGGCGCATTGTTTCTGACGGTGCGAATGCAGGCGGCCACAATGTTGAATTTCCGCTGACCGCCAGCGCCATGCGCGGCACCTGGACGATGAACATCTACACCGACCCGAAGGAAGCTTCGGTCGCGTCGCAGATGTTCCTCGTTGAGGACTTCGTGCCGGATCGCATCGAGTTCACGCTGACTTCAGATCGGGACGAAATCGCTCCCGGCGAAACCGCAAATATCACTGTAGATGGGCGTTTCCTCTACGGTGCGCCCGCTGCTGGTCTGGCGCTTGAAGGCGACGTGCGCTTGAACACGACGCGCGACTGGAAGCGTTTCCCCGGCTACGCGTTCGGCCTTGAGGATGAAGAACAAGGCGACGCGATCCAGCAGCCACTCGCGGATCTTCCGCTGGTGGGCGATGACGGCAAAGCCACCTTCCCTGTTTCCATCGAACAACTACCCTCCACAACACGTCTGATAAATGCAGGTGTCACCGTACGTATGCGCGAAGGCGGTGGGCGGGCGGTTGAAGAGAAGCTGGACCTCGCCATTCGCCCGCAGACCGATATGGTCGGTATCAAGCCGAGCTTCGAGGGCGACTCTGTTCCACAAGGCGGCACTGCGACGTTCGACGTGATTGCCGTGCAGCCGGATGGAACGCGCAAGGCGTCCAAGGGCATGATCTGGACACTCGTAAAGCTGGATCGCCAATATCAATGGTATCGGTCTGACGGCTCGTGGAACTACGAACCGGTGACGCTGACAAAAGCGGTAGGCAATGGCACGGTGGATGTATCTGCCGATGCATCCGGCAAAATCAGCATGCCGGTCGATTGGGGACGCTATCGGCTTGAGGTCGAAGCTGCGGACGGCAGCGGTCAGCCTGCAAGCTATGAATTCGATGCTGGATGGTATGTCGAAGCCACTTCCACGGAAACACCGGATGGTCTGGAAGTCGCGCTGGATAAGGAAGAATACAAGCGCGGCGAAACGGCCAAGCTGAGAGTTTCGCCGCGCTTCGCTGGCGAACTATTGGTCGCGATTGGAGCGGATCGACTCTACCGCACGATCAACGTTTCGGTTCCAAAGGAGGGCGCTACGGTCGATATTCCGGTCGAAGCGGATTGGGGAGCAGGCGCATACATCACCGCCACGCTATTTCGCCCCGGCGAAACGCAGGAATCGCGCATGCCAGCGCGCGCGATCGGTCTGAAATGGCTGTCGGTAGATCCCGAACAGCGGGCATTAAATGTGACGCTTGGCGCGCCTGAAAAATCCACTCCGAACGCCAGGCTTTCAGTCCCCGTTTCAGTTGATGGTGCAGCAGGCAAGGAAGCCTATGCTACCGTTGCTGCCGTAGATGTAGGCATACTCAACTTGACGAACTACAAGGCGCCGGATGCAGTCGATTGGTATTTCGGCCAACGTAAACTCGGCCTTGAAATCCGCGACCTCTATGGCCGCTTGATCGACGGTTCCCTGGGCGTTGCGGGCAAGTTGCGTACGGGCGGCGACGGCGCGCAAATGACCTCGCAAGGCAGCCCGCCGAAAGGCAAGCTGGTCGCGCTTTTCTCCGGGCCGGTAAAGCTTGATGCGGAAGGAAAAGCGACGGTCGATTTCGCCATTCCGCAGTTCAACGGAACCGTTCGGCTGATGGCCGTTGCGTGGACCGATGACGGTGTGGGCAACGCTGAACAGGATGTCATCGTGCGCGAGCCTGTTGTCATCACAGCTGGTTTGCCGCGATTCATGGCGCCCGGCGACCGAGCCGAACTGCGCCTCGATATCGCGAACACCGATGCTCCAGACGGCGAATATACGCTTGGCATCGAAGCCCAAGGCGGCATTCTTGCAGGCGGGCCAAACATACCTGACACAGTACAACTCACCGCAGGCAAGCGGGAATCTCTGATCGTTCCACTCCGCGCCGATACGATTGGCGACAGCCAACTAACCCTGCGCATTTCGCGCGATGGCGGGCCTAACGTAGAGCAAGTGCTGGATTTGCCAGTGCGCCCCGCGCAACTGCCTGTCACTCAACGGTTGGTGGTCGATCTTGGACCGAACGGCAAGAGCCTCAAGGTGGACCGCGAATTGCTGGCCGCAAGCCTTATCGAAGGCGCGACCGTTAGCGTCGGCGTTTCGCCCTCGGCGGCGCTGGACGTGCCATCGCTCCTCATGGCGCTCGACCGCTATCCTTATGGCTGCGCGGAACAGACAACCAGTCGCGCCCTGCCACTGCTCTATGTCAACGACATGGCCGGTGAAGCCGGAATGCGTGATGATCCAGACCTGGGCAAGCGCGTGCAAGACGCGATCTATCGCGTGTTGAACTATCAATCATCAAGCGGCAGCTTTGGACTTTGGTCGCCGGGCTCGGGCGATTTGTGGCTGGATTCCTATGTTACGGACTTCTTGAGCCGCGCTCGCGAAGCGAATTATGACGTGCCGCGTGAGGCCATGCTTCAAGCGCTGAACAACCTTCAGAACTCGATCGGCTATGATGCCGACGTGGAGGATCGGGGCACGGAAATCGCTTATGCGATTTATGTGCTGGCGCGCAACAAGCGCGCTGCTATTGGCGATCTGCGCTACTATACCGACACCAAGCTTGAGGCCTTCAGCAGCCCAATGGCGGTGGCCCAACTTGCAGCAGCGCTTTCGCTTTATGGCGACGTGGAGCGTTCGAACCAGACCTTCTCGGCAGCGCTTACACTTGCAAAGTCTCAGCCGGAATATGATTGGTATCGTTCAGACTATGGCTCGAAGCTGCGCGACGGGGCAGCGATGCTATCGCTTGCTGCCGAAAGCCAGCCCGCTCCATCGGTTCTGCCGGAACTGGTGAAGTATGTCTCCGACGAGCGTCCGCGCGTGCGCTGGACCAGCACGCAGGATCAGGCTTGGCTGTTGCTTGCGGCGCGCGCACTGAAAACGCAGGGCGATGACATCACGCTCGACGTGAACGGCTCGCCTCAAAAGGGCGTTTATGCAAATCGCGTGACAGGTGAATCGCTGGTCGATAGCCCGATCAGCATCACCAATACAGGCGCACGGCCTGTGCAGGCGGTCGTGACAACAGTTGCAACTCCGCGCGAGCCCCTGCCCGCAGGCGGCGACGGCTTTACCATCTCGCGCGCCTATTACCGGCTGGATGGCAGCGAGGCCAACATCAGCGAGACCAGGCAAAACGAGCGGTTCGTTGTTGTGCTTTCGGTCACGGAAGACAATGAATGGCCGTCGCGCGTTCTGGTCAACGACCTGCTGCCCGCAGGATTTGAGATCGACAATCCAGGTCTGGTATCCAGCGCGGAGCTCTCGAATTTCGAGTGGCTGGCACAGACGCAAGCCGCGCATCTTGAATTCCGCGATGATCGGTTCGTGGCGGCATTCGATCGGACTGGCTCTGAGGATCGCAGCTTCACACTGGCCTATGTAGTGAGAGCCGTGACGCCGGGCGTTTACACGCTCCCCGCCGCGAGTGTGGAGGATATGTACCGCCCACAATTCTCGGCTCGAACCGCGATGGGCATGATGGAGATAAAGGCGGAATAGACCGAGCAGAATTGTGATGGTGTACCGACAATGCGGCGGGTGAGTTGGATAATCGCAGGGACGGCAGCAGTCGTCGCTGGCGGTTGGCTCACCTTCGAATGGGCGGACCGGGCTTTTCCGCCACCGCTGCCGGAACGCCTCGACATCTCTACCGAGGTTCATGACCGCGACGGAGAGTTGCTTCGCGCATTCGCTACCCTTGATGGCAGATGGCGGCTGAACACCACCACCGATCAGGTGGATCGCAAGTTAGTCAACATGCTGATCGCCTATGAGGACAAGCGCTTTTTCGACCATTCCGGCGTGGATCTTCTCGCGCTCGCTCGCGCAGCCTTTCAGTTCGCCAGCAATGGCCGCATCGTATCCGGAGGATCGACGCTTTCCATGCAGGTCGCTAGGCTGATAGAGCCGCGCCAGAGCCGCAGCCTGTGGGCAAAGGCGCGGCAGCTTTTTCGCGCAGTCCAGATTGAGCGTCGATTGAGCAAGCATGAAATTCTGGAACGCTATCTGACACTCGCACCCTATGGCGGCAATCTTGAAAGCGTGCGCGCGGCATCGCTCGCTTACTTCGGCAAGGAGCCGAAACGCCTGACGATTTCGGAAGCGGCCCTTCTGGTTGCGTTGCCTCAACTTCCCGAGCGCCGCCGTCCCGACCGGTATCCCGACAACGCGCGCACCGCACGTGACCGCGTTCTGGCTCGCATGGTCAGCGCAGGCATGATCGATCAACGCGAGGCTGATCGCGCAGCAAAAGAAGCGCTGCCAGAAAAGCGGCTCGCGCTGCCGCTCCTGGCGCCGCACGCTTCCGAAACGGCGGTGCGCAACGCTCCCTCGGAAGCTACGCGTCAACTGACGCTCACCAAGGCAGTCCAGCAAAATCTGGAGGCGGTCGCGCGGGAATCTGCTCAAAAGCTCGGTGTTCGCCTTTCTGTCGCGATGGTGCTCGCCGACGCAACGACAGGCGATATTCTGGCCGAAGTGGGCTCTGCGGATTTCTTCAATGCCAGCCGGTTCGGCTGGATCGACATGACAAAGGTCGTGCGCTCCCCAGGGTCGACACTCAAACCGTTCATCTATGGCCTTGCTTTTGAACAGGGACTGATAGCGCAAGAAACGATGATCGAAGATCGGCCATCGGACTTCGCGGGCTACCGCCCGCGCAATTTCGATATGGCCTATCAGGGAGACGTTACGATCCGCGAAGCGTTGCAGCTTTCGCTCAACGTACCATCCGTAAAGCTTCTGGATGCTGTCGGTCCTGCGCGATTGGTAGCCCGCTTCCGGCAATCCGGTGTGACGCCAATGCTGCCGCACGACGAGCCGCCGGGATTGGCCATCGCACTTGGCGGTGTCGGCATGTCGCTGCGCGATCTGGTGCAGCTCTATACCGGCCTCGCCAATCGCGGACAGGTGCGCGCGCTGCACGACGGCACTGAAAAGCAGAAACCGGAAAATCCTGCCCAATATCTGCTGGATCGACGCGCGACATGGCAGGTTGGCGACATTCTATCCGGGGTCGTGCCGCCACAAGGCGCAGCACGGCGCGGCATCGCTTACAAGACCGGCACATCCTACGGCTATCGCGATGCGTGGTCGGTGGGGTTCGACGGACGCTATGTACTCGGCGTCTGGACGGGCCGCGCCGACGGGCAACCAGTGCCTGGCATTTCCGGCTATGTCTCGGCTGCTCCAATTTTGTTCGAGGCGTTCGAGCGTTCAGGTCTCGCCGCAGTGCCATTGCCCCCCGCTCCGGCTGGCGCGCTGCGTCAAGCGCCAGACCAATTGCCCGTTACCATGCGGCGGTTCGGCACAGATGGCGGACTGACAATAATTGCGGCGACGGAACCGGCGCCGCGCATCGTTTTCCCGCCAGACGGCGCGCATATTGCCATAGGCGATGACGCCGCAGATACCATGCCGGTTGTGCTGAAACTTCAAGGCGGGCGCGCGCCTTTCCGATGGCTGGCGAATGGCAAGCCATTGTCAACGCCAGATCGACGCCGCGCTTCCCAGTGGCAACCGGATGGACGCGGTTACTCCACTCTTACGGTGATAGACGCGGCTGGCCGCGCAGCCAGCGTGCGCATTTTCGTTGAATAACAATTGATTACGCACATTGCCGGAATCAAGCTGCGAGCTATTGCAGTGGCCAAACGAACATTAGCGCTGGTACGCCAACCAGAATGACCAGAACAGATAGCGGCAAGCCTAGACGCGGGTAGTCGCTGAAACGATATCCACCCGGAGCCATAACCAGCGTATTGCATTGATGACCAATGGGCGTGAGGAAATCGCAACCCGCACCAATCGCAACGGCCATCAAAAACGCTTCCGGCTTGAAGTGGAGGCTGGTAGCAAACGATGCCGCGATGGGTGCCATGACCAACACGGTCGCGGCGTTGTTGAGGAAAGGTGTGATCGCCATCGCCGCGATCATGATTAGCGCCAGAGAGCCATAGGGCGGCAAGCTCATACCGACTTCCGCCAGCCATTTGGCGATAACATCGGTCGCACCGGTTTTGCGCAGTGAGTCGCTGACTGGGATAAGCGTTGCCAGCATCACCAAAATTGGCCCATCCATCGCCCAATAGACTTCGCGGCTAGGGATGACCTTCAACAACACCATCGTCACGGCAGCGGCAAAGAACGAAATACCTACTGGCAACAGGCCAATAGCCGTCGCGCCCATTGCCGTAACGAGGATCAGAAGGGGAATAAGACCATTGCGCGCGCTGCCGAGTTTCACCGCTCGCTCCGCCAGCGGCAGCAACCCGAAATCGCGCAGCAATTCAGGCAGGCTCGCGCGGTCGCCCTGAAGCACAATCACGTCGCCCAGCCGGAGCGTGACCTGTCCCAGACGCTCGGTGAGGCGCTCACCTCTACGGCTCACTGCGAGGAGATTGACATTGTAACGCTCGAAAAGATTTAGCCGCTGTGCGGACCAGCCGATCAATGGCGAGCCTTCCGCAACAACGGCTTCAATCGCACCAAGCTCACCGCCATTGCTGACAGCTTGGCGCTCATTGGTGAGGCTGAGTTTCGACTGCGCGACCAGTCGGTGAAGCGATTCATGATCACCTTCGAGCAGCAATATGTCGCCTTCTTTAAGGACCGCATCTGGCAGCGGCGCAATGCGCAGATCATTTGCGCGCATGATGGAGGTCACGCGCGTATCGCCCTGCGCTAGCTTCATCAGATCGCCAACGGTTTTGCCAACAATCGTCGAGCCTGCGAGAACTCTTGCCTCTGATATATAATCTTCGATCTTGATGGCTTCATGGATATCCGCGCCTTGGCGGTGACGGATTGGCACCAGCCACCAAAACAGCACGAGAAACACAACACCGACAACTGCGAGTATCGCACCAACCGGCGTGAAATCGAACATCGTGAAGGCCGTTCCAGTCATGTCTTTGCGGATGCCAGAAACGACGATATTCGGCGAGGTGCCGATTTGCGTCATGAGGCCACCAAGCAACGAGCCAAACGCCATCGGCATAAGAAATACCGACGGAGATGTATTGGACCGCCGCGCGAACTGGAACGCTATAGGGATCATGATCGCCAATGCGCCAATATTCTTGACGAAGGCGGACATAATCGTAACGGCGATAACCAATATTGCGAGTTGCGCCCGCACCGACGAAACGTTCGGCGCAATGCGCTGGATAACCAGCTCCATTATGCCGGAGCGCGCGACGCCAGCGCTGACCAGTAGAGCCGAGCCTACGATAATGACGATGTCGTTGGAGAAACCTGTAAACGCGTCCTCGAATGGCACCACGCCCAATGCCAAGGATAGGAGAAGTGCACCTGCAGCAACCAGATCATAGCGGTACTTGCCCCAGATGAACGCCGCCATCATCAGCACGATAACCGCGATCGAGAGCCACTGCGCCATATTCATGCGAGCTTTTCCTCCCCGCGGTGCGACCAGCAAAAAATCAATGCTTTGAAAGCACGATTGGTTGCGCCGATTACGCCAACCTGCCGGAAGGCTCAATAATCCTTTTCATAAAACACGCCAACGCTGGAGTCGCCATCTGATCCAACAGCGCCTTTGGCTTTTAGATTATCGGTTATGTCAAGATTCACAGTACCTCGCGTAGTGCCGCCCGCGCCTGCTTCAACGCCAAGATAAATGTTGTCCTGAATGTAACGCCCGGCACGCACGGCAGCGTTGCCCTTGCTGTCGGTGACGACATCCAGATCGTCCAGCCCGGTCGCATTGCGAAGGCTGCCGAGCAGAGACGTGTTGGAACCGCCGGCGAGTTCAGCAGCGGCGGCCGCGAGTTGCGCAATCTGAAGCGGCGAAAGCTCGTTTATACCGCGCTTGAAGATGAGGCGTGCGAGCACTTCGTCCTCGGGCAGTTGCGGCTGCGAGGAAAAAGAAATGTTCAACGCAGAAACGCGACCGCGGACAGTGATGAATACGGTGATATCATTGCCATCAGAGCGCGCGACGAAATCGAGGAACGGATCGAGGTCACCCACCAACGTGACAGTCCCCTCATCAAAGGTGATGCGCTGACCGAGAATGCCGAGCCGCCCGCGGATCATCTTGAAGCCACCGACCGGCTCAATGGCGGTCGCGGGCCCAGTCAGTTGGAGTGAGCCGCCGAGTTCAGCGTCGAGGCCACGACCACGCACGAAAATCTGGTTCGGTGCATTTAGTGCAATATTCAGACGCAAAACACTTGGACGCGCAGTAGGCACCGGAGTGCCATCGTTCGCCTTTGCACGCTTGAGCGTAGCCTCAACTGCTCGTGACGCGTCAATATGCTTGACGTTGATATCCGCCGCAGCACCACCAAGGCTTTCAGGGACCGTGATTTCCGCACGATCCACGTCGATGCGGCCGCTTAGCATCGGGTCGCGCGTAAGCGAACCGCTTAGTCGCAGCACTCCGTTCACGGTAGCGATCAACATATTGCCGTCTGCGTAACGCGCCTTGTCGAGATTGATCGTGATATCCGCCGGAAACGCCTGTGCGGCATTGGTTGAGATGGAACCTGTTGCGCTGATGCGACCGCCGGAAGCCAGCGCTGCAGATGCATTGCGCAGCGTAATGCGGTCGCCATCAAGCGAGCCCATAACTGCGATGTCGTTTAAGCGGAGATTGGATTCCGGATCGACAAAGCTTGCGCCAACGGTGGAGAACATGCCGCGAAGCTGCGGTTGACTTATGCTGCCAGTCGCGGACGCTGACAACGTGATGTTACCAGCCGCCTGCGCGCCGCGCTCTGCGAGAAAGCGGTTCGCCAAGGCCAGTGGTGCATCGCCCTTGACTGAAACTGAAAGCCCTGGACCGGAAAGCGGAATCGCGCCCGATGCCTGCAAATTGAAGCTTTGAGGCCCCGCGACATTCGCGGAGTTCAGGTGAACAGTGCGATCCGCAAAGCGCCCGCTAAGATTGAGTTCGAGTGGTGAAAGGCCAGCATTGTCGAGCGCCGTTGCGCGCAATCCAGAGCCACGCGCATCGAAGGTCGCAGCGGGTTTTGCCAAAGTGCCCGTTACATGTGCGGTGCCGCTGACGGTCCCGCCAAGGCCCTGCCCTTTCGCAACAGCATTTAGCACCGCCAAGGGAAACGCGTTAAGATTGACGTCGAGCGCCATCTGACCTTTGTCCAGCGGCACGGCTCCACTGGCCGTAGCTTTCAGCCCTTCAGGACTAGTGACCAACGCATCCAAATTCAGGCGGCTGGTTGTTGAGTTGCCCTTGGCGTTGACTGAAAGCGTGGAAAGCCCTGCCTGCCTGAGCACAGCGGCTGTAAGCGACTGACCATTGACGGTAAACTGAATCTCTGGCGTGCTGCGTGTACCACCAATCGTGGCTGTACCGTCCAGCGTGCCACCCAGCGCCAGATCAGGCTTGATCGCATTGGCGAGCGCGAGTGGCAGCGCGCGAATATTGACGTCGAGGCCAAGATTCTCGGCTACCCCACCTTTTACAGCAACACGGCCACCGCCTGCGTTCAGAGTGAATGCGTCTATAGTTACATTCTGCCCCTGAACCAGAACCGACGCAGGCTCCGCGAGGTTTGCGGTCAGCTTGCCCTGAGCAAGATCCAGCTTAGAAAGCTTAACACGATAACCGCCGCTTTCGGGAGCAAGAGAACCGTCCGTGGCAACATTCGTTCCGTTTTTCAGAGCGGCGTTTGCGTTAAAATTGGTGGTATCGCCCTGGCTTTGCGCATTAGCGGAAAGCTTGTTGATGTCGATGCCGCTCGCTGAGACACCAGACGCCTCCAGCGATCCATTTATAATGGGTACATTGAGGAGATCGGCAAGCGTTGCCTCGATTTGTGCGTTGGCAACCCGAGCTTGATCGGCAACGAGGTTCTGGATGCTCCCCTTTATCGCAGCCTGCTGCTTTCCATCCACTGCTTGCAATGAAATATCGGCCTGCGCCGCACCCGTCGCCTGTACGAGCATCAAGGCCGCAACGGTCGAAAGATCAGCAGATTTGAGCGCAAGTTTGCCGTCAAGCAGCCCGCTTGCGCCCTGCTTCACGTTGCCGGTTATGGTAGTTCCGCCAGCCTGAAAATTCAGATCCGTGAGAGCCTTGCCTTCCGGCGCGGATGCAACGTTGCTGGAAAGCGAGACGCGGTTGCCGTCCAGAAACGCGTCACCGCCAATCTTGCCATCGACACCACCGTTTCGGGCGAGGCCAAGGAACGTGACCTTGCCGCCTGTCAGGCTCTTGCCAACAAGCGTGCCCTGCGGCACTTCCGCGGCGAAATCAAGCTTGATGACGCCGTCTGCACCGTCCGCCCTGCCCTTCGCGGTAAGGCGACCTGAAGCACGATCTGACAGCAGCGCCAGATCAGCTAGCATTATGTTGAGATTGAAATCGGCAGCGCCGGTCGCGTATGTCCCATCAGCCAATATCTCAGCCTGCGCGTTCGCGATTTTCAGGTTTTGTGCAACCAGACCTTGTTCGCCACGCGCCACGCGGCCCGTGATGCGCGTTTCGCCTTGAATGACATTGTCAACGGCTGGCGTCCCGATTCGAAGCTCATTGCCGGTACCGTCAAGCACCAGATCAAAGCCGCCGCCAATTGGCGTCACGGTTCCCTTTGCCTTCAGGTCGAGTGCACCAGAAAGATCGCGGCCAGCCAGCGTGCCAAAGGGGGTGATGCTCGCCGCCTGCAAGCCTATATCGCCGTTGAAAACGTAGTCCGCAACAGTGCCTGAAAGCGCTGCGGTCAAGCCGTTGCCGGTCAGCATCGCTTTCGCGATCTCGACGGGTTGTCCTGACTGCCAAGCACCTTGAATATCGAGATCGATCCGGTCGCCAAGCGCTTCCGCAACATCGGCGCGGGTGGCTGTGATACCGGTTGCGGCACCCTTTGCATTGAACGTCACGCGCCGCGAAGCTGGATCGTCAAGGTTGAGCGCATCGCCGCCAAGATCGACCACTACGTTTTTAGCAGCGAATGCACCTGTTTCCAACGCATCAATATCGAGCTTACCGGTCCAATTGTCTGCGTTTTCGCCGTAGGACACATTGAACTGCGCACGCGTAACCTTGGTTTGACCACCGGCAACAGGAAGCACGACCTTTTTGCCGTTACCATCTGCGATATCTGCATTAATGGAGACACGGCGAAGGAACTTGTCCGGCGTCGTTTCGAGTGCTGCTTTGAGGCTAAGCGCCGCGCTTGTCAGATCGAGACTTTCAAGCACAAAGCCGCCTGCATCCGGCACTAAGCCGGCTGCAGTGAGCCGCGTGTCATCACCAAAGAACTCGCGAAAAACCGGTGATATGAGGCGCGAGATTGGCCCCTCAAGATTGGCGTTGAAGCCTAAGCCCTCACTGCGGCGGGCAAGATCGGTCGAGCCTGTAAGCACGCGCTGGCCATCGGCATCTAGTGTCAACGCCACTTTCAGATCGTCGAGCGGCCCTGCGCCATTAACCGTGAGCAGCATCGGCGGGCGACCGTCGACGCTTAGAAGATTGGCGACAATGCCGTTTGCCGGTTCGTCCAGCTTGAGGTCTAGCGCGAGTTGACGGGTGGAGTTTGCGTAAGTCGTTGCGAGCGTCAGCTTGCCGCCCGGCCCATCAAGACGGGTGATGTCCAGCGCAGCATCAAGCGACCCATCCGCGAGCGACACACGACCGGTGACGGACATTTCGGATGCGAGTCCGAATACATCCTGTCCGAAGGTCACGCGTTCTACCGCCAGATTGCGCAAATTGACCGAAACAGGAAGCTCCGGCAACTGAAAGCCACCCGCTTCCGGCGCAGGCAAGCTTTCATCCGGCAAAGGTTTGCGCAGAACTTCAATGCGCTCCGCGCCAAGCTGATCAATATTGAGCCGACCCAACAGCAACGCCGAGCGCGTCCAGACGATGCGCGCATTCACGATGCGCAGCCATACACCCTGCCTATCCGCGATGCTTATTTCGCCGATCGTAGCGTTCGAAGACAGCGCGCCCTGTATACCGTTAATTCGGAACTGGCGGTTCGGCGTCGAAAGCTGGTCTTCCAGCATTCCGACCAGCCAGGAGCGGTCTGCCTGCTCAGAATTGTCCTGCGCCTGTGCGGGCAAGATTAAAAAGAACATCAGAAGGGCAACAAGAAAGCGCATCAGAAGGCTTGTCCTATGCCAACATAAAAGGCGACACTCGGATCGTCAGGCCCACGATCAAGCGGCACGGCGAGATCCAGCCGGATCGGACCAAGGCCGGTGTAGTAGCGAAGACCTGCGCCCGCACCCAGTTTCAAATCCTCGTCAAAATTGGGAAAGGATTCTTCGCCCACATAGCCAGCATCGATAAAGCCGACGACGCCAATGGAATCCGTTACTTTGGCGCGGATTTCAGCCGAGGCTTCGATAAGCGAGCGCCCGCCTATAACCTCATTGGTTCCGGCAACAGGCACGCCGATGGTACGGTAGCCATAGCCGCGCACCGATCCGCCACCGCCTGCAAAGAAGAGTTTGTCAGGCGGCAATTCTGCACTGTCAGCTCCTACGATGGAGCCAAGCTTCACGCGACCAGCGAGCACAAAGGGACGATCTTCGCCAAAGCCAAGATAGCCGCGCGCCTCTCCCTGAAAACGTGTGGCGAAGTTGCCATATTCGGCCTCATAGAACGGCTCGATTGTGCCATCCAGAAAGATGCCGTGGGTAGCATCTGCCGGATTATCGCGGCTGTCATAAGTCAGGCCACCAAGCATACCGATAGTCATAAAGTCGCGCTTGCCGAAAACGTCGTCCTCAAACTGCGACCGCGAGGCCACGCCAAACAGCTTGCCTTGAAGCTCATTGGTAAACATGTGCGTGAAACCAGCCTGCGCTGTAACAGCGTTGCGCGTATAGGTATCCAGCACTTCACGCTCGCCAATCAGAGAGGCGATGAAATCCGTATCCGGCGTGTAAACACCGGGCTTGGTGAACGTCACGCCTGCCCGATATGTGAGTTCGGCCGGATCAACGGTTGGGCCAAGTCCGGCTACCTTCGCGTCGAAGCGAAGGCGCTCGGCCCTGCCGAAAAGGTTGCGGTGCATCCAGTATGCTTCAAAGCCAGCACCGTCGATCGTAGAGTAATTTGCACCGACGCCGAAGCGGCGCGGCAGACGCTCCTGCACGATAACGCTGATTGGCAGCGAGCCTCCCGGCCCAAGCTCCGCGCCTTCTTCGATTCGAAGCGCGCGGAAAACCTCAAGCTTTGAAAGTCGCTTGTTCGCGCGTTCCAGATCGTCTGGATCGAACTCCTTCCCACGTGACAAATCGGTCATATAAGCAACGTAGGCGGGGTCCATTCGCTCCGCGCCGGAAACAGAGACGTCCCCGTAATAAGTCACTGGGCCGGGGTCCGCGCCAACCGTTGCATCAACGACATCGCGATCATGCGCAGCTTCGACGCGACGATCTATCGCCTTCGCTTTCGCGTGGCCTTGTTGACGCCATGCCTCAACGGTTAAGGCTTCAGCTCTGAGAATGGTGCCGGAACGCGCGATTTCTCCGGTTGCGTAGCCTTCATTCGCAGGCAGCGGAACTTCGTCATTATGGTGCTGCGCCGGAGGTGCAGGGTTTACGATATTCGCCTCACCAAAATGGAAAAGCGGGCCGGGATCGATTGTGACTACAACAGCAGCCGGATCGGGAAGCTGTGTATCCGGCGGAAGGTCAGCGGCCTCCTTACCATCAATAGTAATCGAGATTGTGCCGCCGTAGCGCCCTTCGCCATAAAGAGTGGACAGCAAGCGCCTGTAATCGCCTCGCGCCTTGGCCAACAGACCAGCCGCACCGGATGCAGGCTTCTCATCGTCTTTAACGAGAGTGGATGCGCTTTCGAGCTTCTTTTTAAGAGCGTTATCTTCGCCGCTGACATTAAATGTCACGGCATAATGCTGCGGCTCGCCGATAACATCTTCGGACGGATCGGGCTTGTCTTTCCCGAAAATCTTAATGCCGAAAAGCTCGAATCCATAGGCAGGCGCGCCGGCGAACACACTGGCGAGGGCTATGGCGGCGGACGCTACACAACGCCGGAATAGCAAATTCTTCAACAAACCTCTCCGACCGGCCCTAGGTCAATATCCCGACACTGCCAGCAAAAAGATGGCGCATTTACGTTTGCGGTGGACCCCTCCGTCCTCCAGTCAGTCGCAACAAAAATCGCCTAACACGATGAAAGCGAACCAACAACCCTTCGCAACGCAGGGTAGCGAGCGCCTGTCAGACATTTCTGGAAGGGCTGTTGCGCGCTTGCTTCACCTTTAACAAACCCTTTCAAAAACTCGACCTACCGTGTCGGAGCGGTGCATAGTTGTACGTCCTGTGTATGAACGAGGATGCAAGCGATGCAATATGCAATACTCTGTTATGACGACGAGGCCGTTATCGAATCCTGGCCTGATGCCAAATTAGACGAGGTGATCGGCAAGCATCAGGCGGCAACTAAGCCAATAGCCAAACGTGGCAAGCTTGGCCCTGTGCTGCGGTTGCTCCCCACCAGCACTGCTATGACGGTGCGCTCAGGCGATAAGCCGGTCGTGCTCGATGGTCCATTCGCGGAAACGAAGGAGCAATTGCTCGGCCTGTGGATCATCGATGCAGATACACATGACGAAGCGCTAGCGCTTGCAGCAGAACTCGCAGGACATAAGGAAACAGGCTCGATGGAGGTGCGTCCTCTCCTTATGTTCATGGATGGAAAAGCTGCATCATGAGCGATCTTCGCTGGATAGACGCGGCGCTCACTTCGGCACGGCCACAGGTCGTGGCTGCGTTGCTGCGCTATTTCGGCGATCTCGACACTGCGGAGGAAGCCTTTCAAGAGGCCTGCCTTCGCGCACTGAAGAGTTGGCCAGACAAAGGGCCACCACGCGATCCGGCAGCGTGGCTGATCTTTGTCGGACGTAACTTCGGCGTCGACCAGATTCGCAAGACCAGCCGCCAGACGGTGCTGCCTGATGAGCAGCATCTTTCCGATCTGGAAGACCGCGAAGCGGACATGGCCGAACGGCTCGACAATTCGCACTATCGCGACGACGTCCTGCGTCTTCTGTTCATCTGCTGTCACCCAGACTTGCCTGCAACGCAGCAGATTGCGCTAGCCTTGCGCATCGTGTCAGGCATGACGGTGAAGGAAATCGCCCGCGCCTTTTTGGTTGGCGAAGCGGCAATGGAACAGCGCATCACGCGCGCCAAGCGCATCGTTTCATCTGCCGGGCGCGAGTTCGAAACGCCAAACGCGACCGATCGCATGGAACGGCTCGGCGTGGTTGCGGCCATGCTGTACCTTCTTTTCAACGAAGGCTACTCGGCAACGGGAGGCAATGCGCATGTGCGCGCACCGCTTTGCGTGGAAGCGATCCGGCTAACACGGCTTTTGTTGAGGCTGTTCCCTGCCGAACCGGAGGTTATGGGCCTACTAGCGCTCATGCTGCTTCAACATGCCCGAACCACTGCACGCCTGGACGCCAGCGGCGAAATCGTTTTGCTGGAAGATCAGGACCGCACCCGTTGGGATCAAACTCTTATCAATGAGGGCTTGGTGCTGATTGACAAAGCCTTGCGCCATGCCCGCCCCGGCTCATACCAGATACAGGCTGCGCTCGCGGCCGCCCATGCGCGTGCAGCAAGAGCGGAAGACACAAATTGGGGGGAGATTGACCGGCTCTATGGTTTGTTGGAACGCATTCAGCCTTCGCCGGTCATAACACTCAATCGTTCCGTTGCGATTTCCAAGACGCAAGGCGCCGAAGCTGCGCTTGTGATGATTAAGCCCTTGGAAAAAGCGCTTGATGGCTATTTTCATTTTCACGGAGTGAAGGGCGCTTATTTATTGCAGGTCGGCAAATCCGCAGAAGCGCGACGCAGCTTCGATCGCGCCATAGCGCTCGCAAATACTCCCGCCGAAGCTGCACATATACGCCAGCACATCGACCGGTTGCAAAACGCCAATAGAACCGAAAAGCCCCTTGAGCTTCCAGCTACTGGAAGGCCTAGAACTACCTCCTGACCTCATCTAGCCAGGAGATTCGGATGAACCGCGCCCTCATACTTTGCGCATCGCTCGCCTTTATTGGCCTAGCCTCCCCGGCAGTCGCCCAAGATCACACCGACCATCAAATGCCGGGCATGGATATGAGCAACGACCCAGCAGCAGCGGCCTATAAAGCGGCAATGGACAAAATGCATGCGGACATGGGATCAGTTCAACCAAGCGGCAATGCCGATGTCGATTTCGCAAGAGGCATGATCCCGCACCATCAGGCAGCCATCGACATGGCAAAAGCGCAACTCGAATACGGGAAGGATCCCGAAATCCGCAAACTTTCAGAAGATATTATCGCCGCGCAGGAGCGCGAGATTAAGCAACTGCAGGATTGGCTTGCGAAGAACGCTCCGAAATGATCCGCCTATTTTAGACTAATAATATCGCACACTAGGCATCGGCAAACGAGTCGGTATCGGAAGCGCTACCGGCTTGCTCGCGCCCGCGCCATTCAGTTCCTGCGCGACAGTGGCGACCGGACGATCATTTTGGTGGAACAATATCTGGAATTTGCTCGCGGGGTTGCGGACCACGCCGCGATCATGGATCGTGGCGAAATCGTATTCGATGGCGAAGCCGCACGCTTGGACGATCCAGATGTACGCAGACATCTTATGCTCTGAAACGCCCGCTACCAAGCTGCGCATGCAGCGGGCGGAAGGACTTGTTCGCGTTGCTTTACATCGCAAGGCAGGCGCAACGCGCGTGCGCGAACTGCTCCAGTCGGGCTGCACGAAGCTGCGCCTGCCCACAAAGCTGGTATCGCAGGCCTCGCAGGAGGCCATTCTCATCAACACCGCAGGCGGGCTGACCGGCGGCGACCGGATCGAGACCGAAATCCTCGCAGTGAATGGCTCGGACGCAATCGTAACCACGCAGGCTTGCGAACGCATCTATCGCTCAACCGGCGACATGGCGACCGTCGCAACGCGTTTGACCGTTGAAGAAAACGCGCGACTTGCTTGGCTTCCGCAAGAGACGATCCTGTTCAACGAGGGGCGGTTGGCGCGCACACTTGATGTCCAACTTCACGCAAACGCAGAACTGTTGGCCGTTGAAGCTGTTCTGTTCGGACGCAAAGCCATGAATGAAGCGGTGCGCTGCGGCTCATTTCACGACCGCTGGCGCATCCGTCGCGATGGCAAGTTGGTTTTTGCAGACGATGTTCGGCTTGAAGGCAATATTGCAGAGAAACTGGCCCGGCCCTGTTTCTTCGGCAACCAAATGGCCATGGCAACGCTGCTTCTGATCGGCGACGACACGGAACAGTTACTTCAGCCTGTCCGCGAGGCCATTGACGACCTTGGTGGCGCGACTGCTTTTGAGGGCAAGCTCGTTGCCCGTATGACCGCACCTGACAGTCTGGTGCTGCGCCGACATCTCGAACCGGCGCTCGCCATTCTGATGCGCGGGCGAACTCTACCCAAAGTTTGGCAAATCTGAGTATCCTTATGAATCTGACACCCCGCGAAAAAGACAAACTACTGATTGCGATGGCTGCGATCGTTGCCCGCAAGAGGCTGGAGCGCGGCATTAAGCTGAATCATCCCGAAGCAATAGCCCTCATCAGCGACTTCGTCGTCGAAGGTGCCCGTGACGGTCGCTCGGTCGCCGATCTCATGGAAGCAGGCGCACATGTTGTGAGCCGCGAACAGGTGATGGAGGGCATTGCTGAGATGATCCACGACGTTCAGGTCGAAGCCACTTTTCCGGACGGCGTCAAGCTCGTCACGGTCCACGAACCGATCCGTTAATTCAGGACGACAGAACCATGAAAAGATTCGCCATTCTGCTCGCAGCGCTGACACTCTCGACACCGGCCTTTGCACATCTCACCCCTGCCGAACACGGTTCGCTCGCCGCGGGCTTTTCGCACCCGCTGTTCGGCGCAGACCACGTTTTGACGATGGTTGGCGTCGGCCTGTGGGCATCGCTACTCGGGGGTCGCGCGCTCTGGGCTATCCCAGCTGCTTTCGTGGTCACGATGGTGCTCGGCTTCGCAACATCGTTCACACCAATTGCACTCCCCTTCGTTGAACCTACCATCGCCGCCTCTGTTGTTGTGCTCGGCCTGTTGGCGCTTGTCGCGCTGCAAGTGCCGACGATTGTCGGAGTGGTGGTGGTCGGTTTCTTCGCCTTCTTCCACGGCTACGCACATGGCGGCGAGCTTGGCGCAGCAGGCGCAATGCCCTTCATGGTGGGCTTCGCGATAGCAACTGCAACGCTTCATGGGCTTGGTGCCAGCTTTGGGTTGCTGACCGGCCGCAGTGGACGGGTCGCGACCCGTATGGCCGGTGCGCTTACCACCCTCGGCGGGCTCTGGCTGGTCGCGGGAGCATAACCATGATCCCCGGCGAAATAATCACTGCCCCCGGTTTCATCACGCTCAACCAAGACGTCGAGCCCGTAACGATTGCCGTGGCGAACACTGGCGACCGGCCAATTCAGGTCGGCTCACACTACCACTTCTTTGAAACCAACGACGTCTTGGCTTTCGACCGGGAGGTCGCGCGCGGCAAACGGCTGGATATCGCGGCAGGCACAGCTGTTCGCTTTGAACCCGGCCAGACGCGCGAAGTGCGTCTCGTTCCATATGGCGGCAAGCGCGAAGTATACGGCTTCCAGCAAAAGATAATGGGAAAACTCTGATGCGCGCGACAATCACTCGCGCTGCCTACGCGCAAATGTACGGGCCAACTGTCGGCGACCGCGTGCGGCTGGCGGACACAGACCTCATTATCGAAGTCGAAAAAGACCTCACCACCTATGGCGAAGAAGTGAAGTTCGGCGGCGGCAAGGTCATTCGCGACGGCATGGGCCAAAGCCAGATCTCGCGCGCCGACGGTGCGGTGGATACGGTCATCACAAACGCGCTGATCGTGGATCATTGGGGCATTGTGAAAGCCGATGTCGCACTGAAAGACGGGCGCATCGTTGCCATCGGCAAGGCGGGCAATCCTGACACGCAGAGCGGCGTCGACATTATCATCGGCCCCGGCACCGAAATTATTGCCGGCGAAGGCCGCATTCTAACCGCAGGCGGCGTTGACGCACACATCCATTTTATCTGCCCGCAGCAGATCGATGAGGCGCTGATGTCGGGCGTCACCACCATGCTTGGCGGCGGCACCGGGCCTGCTCACGGAACGCTCGCCACGACATGCACCCCCGGCCCGTGGCATTTGGGACGCATGATCCAGTCGTTCGACGCGTTCCCGATCAATCTCGGCCTTTCTGGAAAGGGCAACGCGTCACGACCAGCCGCGCTGATCGAAATGATCGAAGGCGGCGCCTGCGCGCTCAAGCTGCATGAGGATTGGGGAACCACGCCCGCCGCAATCGATACCTGCCTGTCGGTTGCCGATGATTACGACGTCCAAGTGATGATCCACACCGACACGCTGAACGAAAGCGGCTTTGTGGAAGATACGGTCGCAGCATTCAAAGGCCGAACAATTCACGCCTTCCACACAGAAGGCGCGGGCGGCGGCCACGCGCCTGACATCATCAAAGTTTGCGGGTTGATAAATGTCATCCCCTCCTCCACCAATCCGACCCGCCCGTATACGCAAAACACAATTGCAGAGCATCTCGACATGCTGATGGTCTGCCATCATCTTTCGCCGTCGATTCCGGAGGATATTGCTTTCGCCGAAAGCCGCATTCGCAAGGAAACCATCGCGGCAGAGGACATCCTTCACGACATCGGCGCGTTTTCCATTATCTCGTCGGACAGCCAGGCGATGGGCCGCGTGGGCGAGGTGCTGATCCGCACCTGGCAAACCGCGCATAAAATGAAGGTGCAGCGCGGACGCCTTCTCGAAGAAAAGGGCGAAAACGACAATCTGCGCGTGCGCCGTTACATCGCAAAATACACGATCAACCCAGCTATCGCGCAGGGGCTTTCAAAGCATATCGGCTCAATCGAGGTCGGCAAACGCGCCGATCTGGTTCTGTGGAATCCGGCCTTCTTTGGTGTAAAACCGGAAATGGTGCTGGTAGGCGGCTCCATTGCAGCGGCCCCGATGGGCGACCCAAATGCATCGATACCCACTCCGCAGCCAATGCATTATCGTCCCATGTTTGGCGCGCTTGGTCGCAGCCCTGCTGTTTCGTCAGTCACTTTCGTCAGCCGGGCAGCGATAGACCTTGGCTTGCAGGCCAAACTCGGCGTCGCCAAGAGCATGGTCGCGGTAGAAAACACGCGTGGCGGCCTCTCCAAGCAATCCATGATCCTGAACAACGCTCTGCCCCAGATCGACGTCGATCCCGAGACATACGAGGTGCGCGCCGATGGTGAATTGCTCACCTGCGAACCCGCGACGCTTCTGCCGATGGCGCAGCGCTATTTCCTGTTCTAGGTTGAGCAATGCTTCGCGCTATCTCGCATCGCCATGAAGACGAAACCGAACCGTTCGGCACGGTCGTGCTCGACCACACCGAGCGGCATTTGAGACGCAAGGCGATCACCACCAGTCAAGGCGACAAGGTGATGGTGGATCTACCTGAACCTGTGCTTTTCGCAGACGGAGACCGGTTGGTTATGGAAGATGGCAGGACCGTCGAGATAATTGCAGCCAAGGAAAAGCTCTACGCGGTGACACCCACAAGCGCCTGTCCGATCCGGCATCTGGCTTGGCATCTCGGCAACAGACATCTTGCCGCGCAGATCGACGAGGAGCGCATTCTGATCCAGCGCGACCACGTGATCCGCGCGATGCTGGAAGGTTTAGGAGTACATGTGACCGAAGTGATCGAACGCTTCCAGCCGGTGCATGGCGCATATCACCAGCATGGCGGCCACGAACACGCGCACCATCACGACCATCACCATCCGCACGCTCACGGCCACCACCTTCACGACCACCGTCACCATGACTGACCAGAGGTCTCTGCTCCGTCTCATGTCGTGGCTGTCGCCAGCCTTTCCAGTAGGAGCTTTCGCCTATAGTCACGGCATCGAACGCGCCATTCATGACGGGCTTATTCGCGACCGCGCCACGCTGGCTGACTGGATAAGGGATCTGCTCGAAGCAGGTTCGGCGTGGAACGATGCCGTGCTGCTTGCCGAAAGCTGGCGCGACGCCGCGGTTGGCGGCGACGGTGCTGCCGTCGCTGAACTGGCTCTTGCAATGGCAACTACGCGCGAGCGCCACATGGAAACCACATTGCAGGGCGCAGCCTTTGGCGAAGCCGCAGCGGCATGGGGCGGCGATAGCAATTCACCTCTGCCCTACCCCGTCGCAGTTGGCGTTATGGCCGCACGCCAATCCGTAGCGCTTGAACCGGCGGTAATCGCCTATCTCCACGCGTTCGCGTCCAATCTCATACAAGCAGCCGTACGCTTGGTTCCGCTAGGCCAGCGCGATGGCGTTGCAGTATTAGCCGGGCTGGAAAGCACCATACTGGAGCGCGCGGGGCGTGCTGCCTCTTCAACGCTGGATGATCTGGGTTCGGCAGCATTCCGCTCCGACATCATGTCCATGCAGCACGAAACGCAATATTCGAGGGTGTTCCGCTCATGAGTTCTCCAAACGGACCGCTGCGTGTAGGCATCGGCGGCCCTGTCGGCGCGGGTAAAACGACGCTAACCGAAATGCTCTGCAAGGCGATGCGTAACAGCTATTCCGTCGCTGTCGTGACCAACGATATTTTCACCAAGGAAGATGCTCTGATCCTCAATCGTCTTCAGGCGCTGCCGGAAGACCGTATCCTTGGCGTGGAAACGGGTGGCTGCCCACACACGGCCATCCGCGAAGATGCATCTATCAACCTCGCGGCGGTAGCTGAAATGAGGAGGCGATTTCCTGACTTGGACGTGGTGTTTATCGAGTCCGGCGGCGACAATCTCGCGGCCACCTTCTCGCCAGACCTTGCCGACATAACGCTCTATGTGATCGACGTCGCAGCGGGTGAAAAAATCCCGCGCAAAGGTGGACCTGGCATCACGCGCTCTGACCTTTTGATCGTCAACAAGATCGACCTTGCACCACATGTGGGCGCGGACCTTGAGGTGATGCGCTCCGACACAATCAAGCAGCGCGGGCAACGGCCCTTTGTCTTCACGGATATGCGGCGCCGCGAGGGGTTGGACAAAATCATCGATTTTCTTATCGAAGCCGGCGGCCTGCCTGTGCGCGAGACGCCACGCGCCGCGAACGGCTAGCGCATTTTGGCCGCGCGCGCGGCTTCCTCTTCTTTTTCATCGTCCATCAGGATGCGTTGAGACGCGCCGTCGAGATCCTCATATTGACCACTGCGCAAAGCCCATAAAAAACCGATCAGACTCATGCCGCCAAGAAACAGCGCCGCGGGAATGAGAAATATCAGATTGGTCACGTTAATGCCTCGCGCAGCGGAGCAACCACCTCTGCAACCTTATGCCGCCGCTTGCGTCGCATGAGCCTTAGCGCATTGCCAATAACCAAAAGCGAGGAAGCCGACATCGCAATCGCCGCGATCAACGGCGTGACATAGCCAAGAATAGCGATTGGAACGGCAAGTGCATTGTACAAGATCGCCAGCCCAATGTTTTCCTTGATCAACCGGTCTGCGCCTTTGGCAACTTCCATCGCGAGTGGAACTGCATCGAGGCTATCGCCAAGGAAAACGAAGTCGGCGGCGTTTCGACCAATATCAGCAGCCGTGGCCGGAGCCATCGAAACCTTCGCTGCAGCCAGCGCGGGCGCGTCATTCAGGCCATCGCCGACCATCAGCACGTTGCGGCCTTCCTCCGCCAACGCCTGCACGCGCAGCACCTTATCTGCCGGCAACAATTCAGCAGCGTAGTCATCAATGCCCAAACGTGCAGCTACCGCATCGCATTGCGCCTCTTGATCACCCGACAACATCGAAACGGAAACACCACGTCCGGCGAGTTCCGCAACAACAGACTTCGCATCAGGACGCAACCGATCATCGAACACGAATCGCGCAACCTCACTGCCATTTTTGGCGAGCACAGTTCCATTTGCATCGAGTGACTTTGGTGCGGCCCATTGTGCGCGGCCAAGTGCCCATTCATCCTTGCCAAGCAGGCCTTTCACGCCGCAACCCGGCACCTCGTGCACTTCATCGAAACGCTCGCCCATCCCAATGCCCTCGGCCATGATCGCTTTGGAAACTGGATGACGCGAATGCGTTGCCAACTCGCTAGCAATTGCCATTTTGGATGGGCTGATTTCGCGCCCATTGACGAGACGCGGTGTACCAAGCGTAAGCGTGCCGGTTTTGTCGAAAACTACCGTGTCAACGCCGACCATACGCTCCAGCGCTGAGCCATCTTTCATCATCACGCCGCCCTCAAACAAGCGCCGCGCCGCAACGACTTGCACGATTGGCACTGCAAGCCCCAGTGCGCAGGGGCATGTGATGATCAGGACAGCGATCGCAACAGTGATCGACCGGTGCCAGTCGCCCGTTGCGAAAATCCAGCCAACGAAAGTAAGAATGGCTGTCAGGTGAACCACTGGCGCGTAAAGGGTGGAAACACGCTCTGCAATGCGCCGATAGCGCGCTTTGCCACCTTCCGCCACTTCCATCAACCGCGTCATTTCGGCAAGGAAGGATGAAGACGCCGGGCGCAACGCGCGCAGTACCAACGGGCCAGTCAGGTTCAGCACCCCTGCGTGAAGCTCCTTGCCCGGCGCGACAGGCTGCGGCGCGCTCTCACCATTTGCAATTGACGCGTCGATATCCGACTGCCCACTTTCCACGATTGAATCGACCGGCACCCGCTCGCCAACGGCAACCAACAGGCGCGATCCTTCAACGATTTCCGAGACCGGACGGTATTCGCGCCGACCGTTCTTTTCTTCCACCACCGCGCCCTGCGGTTGGAGGCGAGCAAGCCCGATAACGGCTGAGCGCGCGCGATCCCGCATGACATGGTCGAGCGTCCGGCCGATCAATAGGAAAAACAGCAGCGTCACCGACGCATCGAAATAGGCGTAGTGGCCGTGGGTAATCGTCTCGTAGAGGCTCATCGCATACGCCATCGAAATGCCAATCGCGATAGGCACATCCATGTTCATGCGGCCCTGCCGCAACGCACTCCACGCCGAACGATAATAGATCCGTCCGGCAAACATCAGCGCGGGAATGGCAATCAGCGCCGAAATCCAGTGGAACAGATCACGCGTAGAACCTTCCGCCCCTGACCAGACCGACACCGAAAGCAGCATAATGTTTGCTGCCGCGAACCCGGAAACAGCCACCGCACGAATGAGTTCGGACAACGCTTTGTCGCTGGCAAGCGCCTCCGTGCTGAAGAGATTCGGCACGTAGCCGACACTTACAAGCGTCTGAACGATGGGCGGCAGTTTTTCCCCTACCCACTGCACAGAAACACGCTTGGTGGAAAGGTTCACACGGGCGCTTACTACGTCCGGCAATTTGCCAAGTGACTTCTCGATTGTCTGAATGCAAGCGGCGCAATGCACGCCCGGAACAGCAAGCTCAACCTGATGCAGTCCATTGCCCAGCGCACGCGACGAAAGGACCACTTCATCGTCCGAAGGCAAAGCGCCTGCAGCTTGAAGCGCCATATCGGCACCGGGCGCGCAACAGGTCATGTTCTTTTTCCCTGTTCGACATGGACACGAAGCGTTTCACGATACGGCTTCTCAAGCCCGGCATCGGCCACAATCTCCACCAGCCAGACTCCATCAGAGAACGTGTGCGGCCCGTCAAAAATGCCATCGCCCCCGCGCACGAGATCGATATGCTCGTCTTCGCGATCATCGACGGGATGCATGAAAGTAATGCCGACAGATTTCAGACGCACGGCATGGCCACCCTTGTCGGTCAGGCTATAACGCACGCGGCCATCCGCAACGACCAGATTACCGGTCCAGCCAAGGGCTTCCTGCGCTCGCGTCTCCGCCATTTTCGCGTTGAATTCCTGGCTGGCGACATAAGAATTTTCAACGACAAGTCCAGTCCAGCTTGAGCGCGCAAAATATGCCATCAGAAAATTGACTGCAATGATGACGCCAAAGAACGCCAGCATTATCAGGAGCATATGGCGCCCTGTAAAACCTGCTGATTGACCGTTCGTGCTCATTTGCCCGCTCCCGGCGCCTCAAAAGTTGCAGTGTACTGGTCTGTCTCGAAGCTCGATTTATCTTCGACCACGAAGTTGAAGTTTTGCGTCGGCTCTGAGATGTTTTCCGCCGGTTGACGCACATAGACCTTGATCGTCTTCAGCTTGTCCGGCTCCACCTCGACTGCAAAGGCACGATCTTCCGGCAGATCGAGCCCGACCACGGTCATCTGTGCACCCTTCAAGCCTTGAAGTGTAACAGTAACGGTGCGGGGTTCCGGTATCATGTTGAGGAGCTTGACGGTAAAGCCGTTGCGGATCGACCCGTCTGACAGACGCACGAATTGCGGATTTCGGTCGTGCAGAACATTGACCTCAAGCCGGTCGCGCGTAAGCAGGCCGTAGATGATAAAAAGGCCCACCGCACACCAGGCCGCAAAGTAAATCAGCGTGCGCGGTCTGAACAATTCGCGCAACCGGAAGTGCACGAATTGCGGCTTGATCTTCTTGTCGTCGTCGTAAACCAGTTCAGGCGATATTGGCTGCGTACCACCAGCTGTCGCCAGCGCCATATTGCGATTGTAGTCAGCCAGCGTCGCGTAGGAAATGAGGCCCCGCTCCTTACCGACTTTGTCCATAACGCTATCGCAGGCGTCGATGCAGAGGGCGCAGGTGATGCATTCAAGCTGCTGACCGTCTCGAATATCAATGCCCATGGGGCAGACGGCAACGCATGCATTGCAGTCTACGCAATCGCCGACCTGTTGGCCGGTTGCGGCGGCCTTTTTCGCATGGCGCGAACGCGGCTCTCCTCGCCAGTCATTGTAGGTAACGGTGAGCGAGTTTTCGTCGAGCATCGCGGCCTGGATGCGAGGCCACGGGCACATATATGTGCATACCTGTTCGCGCATCAGCCCGCCAAAAACGTAGGTCGTAGCGGTCAGCACGGCGACAGTGATGTATGCCACCGCAGCGGCTTGACCCTTGAAAAGGTCGAGAAAAAGCGTCGGCGCGTCGGCAAAGTAGAAAATCCATGCACCGCCCGTAGCGACGGCGATCAAAAGCCAGATGGTGTGCTTCAGCACCCGCTTGGAAATCTTGCCCGCAGTCCACGATCCTTGGTCGAGTTTCATGCGGGCATTGCGGTCGCCCTCGACGAAGCGTTCCACCGCAATGAATAAATCAACCCAGACAGTTTGTGGACAGGTATAGCCGCACCATGCGCGCCCGACACTGGAGGTTATAAGGAACAGACCAAAGCCCGCCATAACGAGCAGACCTGCGACAAAGTAGAATTCTTGCGGCCAAATCTCGATAAAGAAGAAATAGAAACGCCGGTTTGCTAGATCGACCAAAACGGCCTGGTCCGGTGCGTAAGGGCCGCGGTCCCAGCGTAGCCACGGCACCAGATAATAGATGCCGAGAGTGACCGCCATGACGATCCACTTGAAGCTGCGAAAGCGACCTTCAGTACGCTTGGGGAAAATCTTGACGCGCTTTGCATAGAGTGGTCGGCGAACGTGTGCGGAGTTAACCGCACTGACTTCCAACCGTTCGACCTCGCTTGAATCGAGCATCACATATTCTCCTGCCCGACTGCCGCGCCGAGCGATGCGACCCCGTTTTGCACGAGGCGGCAGCAATTGCGTTGACCTGCGTCAAACGCCAGAAAGCAATTCGTGGACCCGGCATTTCTACCGGATCCACATGGGCGACGGTGCCAGTCCTCCCAGCTCTTATCGTCCGCCGCCAAGCGAATAGACGTAGGTCGCCAGTTCCTTCACCGTCGTTTCACCAAGACGTCCCTGCCATGCAGGCATCACGCCGTGTTTCGGCGAACGAACCTGGCTCTCAATATCAGCTTCCGAGTGAACCAGAAGCGAGATTGCGTCGGTCAAATTCGGCGCGCCAACATCTGTCATGCCTTTTCCATCCTCACCGTGGCAAGAGGCACAATTCTCCGCGAAGAGCTTCTTGCCATCGTCCAGCTTCGCCTGATCCGCAGGGAAGCCCATGAGCGATGCGGCATAGGACGAAACAGCGGAAATTTGCTCCGGCTGCAGTATATCCTTGAATGCCGGCATTTCCGAAATGCGCGTGTCGGGATCGGCATCAAAACGAATGCCATGCGCGATTGTCTGCTGAATATCGGTAATTTTACCGCCCCAGAGCCAGTCGTCATCGTTCAGGTTTGGAAAACCCTTGGAGCCCTCCGCGCCAGAGCCGTGACATTGCACGCAATTCACCTTGAATGCCGCCGCGCCAGCTGCGGTCGCGAATGTGCGCAGCGTATCGTCCGCCTGAATCTCTTCAATGGTTTTTGTTCCGATGGACGCAACATATTGCGCCTTCGCGTCATTTGCCGCCGCAAGCTCTTTCTGGATTTCAACCCGGCTTGAAAAACCCAATAGCCCGGGTGTTGCGCTGCTGATCAAAGGCCAGGCCGGGTAAGCAATCGTGTAGCCGATTGCCCAGACGATAGTGGCGTAAAACGTCCACACCCACCAACGCGGCATAGGGTTATCAAGCTCGCGGATACCATCCCATTCGTGGCCCGTTGTGGACACGCCCGAGATTTCGTCAATATGTTTCTCGCTCATGTCAATCTTCCTTGAAAGGGATGCGCGCTGCATCGTCCGCAGACTTGCGGCTGCCGGGACGGAACGCAAAAATTGCTGCTGCGACGAAGAAAATCGCCATGGCCAAAAGGCCCCAGCTGTCTGCGAAGTGCCGCATGGCGGTATAGGTTTCCATCATGCCCTCCTATCGCGCGTTCTTGGCTTCATCGTAGGTCTTGAAGTCAACCAATGTGCCCAACATCTGGAGATAGGCTATAAGCGCGTCCATCTCGGTAAGCGCTTGCGGATTGCCATCGAAATCGCCGAGCTTAGCCTTGGGGTAACGCGCCTCTACGCCAGTCGTATCCGCATCGGGGTTAGCCTGCGCAAGCAAATCTGCCTGGGCGTTGTCTATCATCTCCTGCGTATACGGAACGCCGACGCGAGCATTCGCCACCAGGTGAGTGGAGAAGTCTTTTACGTCGAGTTGCGTGTTCTTCAGGAACGCATAGCTAGGCATGATCGATTCAGGAACCACCGAACGAGGTTCTTCCAGATGCTGGACATGCCAGGCATTCGAATAGCGGTCGCCCACCCGCGCCAGATCTGGCCCGGTGCGTTTTGAGCCCCATTGGAACGGATGATCATACATAGATTCCGCGGCGAGGCTGTAGTGACCATAGCGCTCTACCTCATCACGGAACGGGCGGATCATCTGGCTGTGGCAGACATAGCATCCTTCGCGGACGTATATGTCGCGCCCAGCCAGTTCCAGCGGTGAGTAAGGCCGCATTCCCTCGACTTTCTCGATGGTATTCTCGAGATAGAAGAGCGGGGCGATCTCGACGATACCGCCGACCGTTACGACAAGCAGCGAACCGATCAGCAATATCGTCGCATTCTTTTCGATAATTGCATGTTTATCCATCAACGACATGGCGTCAGTCCTTATTCTGCAGGCTGAAGAGCGGTTGAACGACCGCCAATCGGCTCTTCCTCACGCTGATAGCCGAGGATAGTCATGGTGATGTTGTAGGCCATGACGAGTGCACCAGCGAGGAACATGGCACCACCAAGCGCACGCATGACGTAGTAGGGATGCATGGCTGCGACCGTTTCCGCGAAGGAATAGACCAGGAAGCCGTGATCATCATATTCGCGCCACATCAGACCCTGCTGAATGCCGGCAACCCACATGACTGCTGCGTAGACCACGATGCCAAGCGTCGCGAGCCAGAAGTGCCATGTAACCATGCGCAGCGAGTAAAGACGCTCGCGACCCCACAGTTTCGGCACCATGTAATACATGGCAGCAAAGGTGATCAGACCATTCCAGCCCAGCGCACCTGAATGCACATGACCGATCGTCCAGTCTGTGTAGTGGCTAAGCGAATTGACCGCTTTGACCGACATCATCGGCCCCTCGAACGTTGCCATGCCATAGAACGCGATCGCAGTGACCATCATGCGGATAATTGGGTCAGTACGAATCTTGTCCCAGGCACCCGAGAGCGTCATCAGACCGTTGATCATGCCGCCCCACGAAGGCATCCACAGCATAATGGAGAACACCATGCCAAGCGTCTGCGCCCAGTCGGGAAGCGCCGTATAGTGCAAGTGGTGCGGACCGGCCCAGATGTAGAGGAAGATCAGCGCCCAGAAGTGAATGATCGAAAGACGGTAGGAGTATACCGGGCGATTAGCCTGCTTAGGCACAAAGTAATACATCATGCCGAGGAAGCCTGCGGTCAGGAAGAAGCCTACCGCATTGTGACCATACCACCACTGCGTCAGCGCATCCTGCACGCCCGAGAAGAGCGAATAGCTGTGCGAACCGACGATCGAAACCGGCATGGCGAGATTGTTCACGACATGCAGCATCGCGATGGTTACGATAAACGAGAGATAGAACCAGTTCGCAACGTAGATGTGCGGTTCTTTTCTCTTGATTATAGTGCCGAGGAAAACGACGAGATAGGCGACCCAAACGATAGTCAGCCAAATGTCGACATACCATTCCGGCTCAGCGTATTCGCGGCTCTGACTGATACCCAACAGATAACCTGTCGCAGCCATTACGATGAAAAGCTGATAGCCCCAGAACACAAACCAGGGGAGATTGCCGCCGAACAAGCGCGCACGCGAAGTGCGCTGCACGACATACATCGACGTCGCGATCAACGCGTTGCCACCAAAGGCAAAAATGACTGCCGAAGTATGCAGTGGCCGCATACGCCCAAAATTGAACCAAGGCTCGATATTGAGGTCCGGGTAAGCGAGTTGGAGTGCCACAACGACCCCAATCAGGAAGCCCACGACACCCCAAAAAACGGTAGCAATCGCGCCGTAGCGGACTGGCCCGTCCATATAAGCGTCGGGGTCCACCGGCGCGGCAGGTGCAAAATTCGTATTTCGCAGCAGCACGACAGTGCTGACAGCAAGGACGAAGAACAGAATCGTCATATGCTGACGAAATGGCTCGTCAGCGGCAAAAGCCGCACCCAGCAAGGCTAGGAATGTAAAAAGCACCAACAGTGCGATTTCAGTACCGTATCTCATGGACCCCTCTCATCGGACTTCCAAGCTTGCTGGACACCTATGATTGCCATGCGCAGTGTGCCTTGATCCAGATCAAAAACAACTGACTTACTTGCGCATAAGCTTTGCCGAAAAATTGGGAGAAGGCAGTGAAGGCGGCTGCGCAGTCAAAAACGTCTTTGATTTGCCTCCACAACGACGAATGCATGGTCGCATGCGTCTGCAAAGCTGGAGAACAAACACCGTGTGTGCAGCTTTCGCTTGTTTACGCGGAAAAAGCATATCTGTGCGACCAACTTGAATCGATCGCTGACAGTTTGCCATATCGGGTATGCAGGCTTGATTGCATTCGCATTGCAAGCCGGCTGCTGCCGTTACTTCGCGAATCTCACCGCTATGAGGAAGAAGTCCTTTTTCCGATTTTCGAGCGGCAGAGCGATGTGCATCCGATGCGCAGAGCCACTGTGCTTCGACTCAAATCCGAGCATATGTATGATGAAGGCGCAGCGGAACAAATCTGCGAGCATCTATTATGGATTGGCCACGGTGGAGAAATCGACAATCCGGAAGCGCTCGGCTTTATGCTTCGCGCTTTTTTTGACACCGTGAGGCGACACATTGCGTTTGAGCGAGAGTTCGTGCTTCCCGCAGCCATCACGGAACCGCAGCAGGATGCAAAAAGCAGCGGCTAACGGTCGAACTCAGTCTCGTTTGGCTCGAAAATAGGTTTTGAGCCGCTCAATATCTTCAGCACTCCAGCCGGATGGCTGAGTTACGTCTACCCAAGGCTGGATATAGTCTTCTGGCGCGTAAACATGGCCAAAGCCCATCGGTGTGCTTGTGGCAATCGCCATATCCAGCCCGATTTGCAGTTGTGTAACAATCGGAAACCAACGTAGAGCTGGCGAAACATCCGGGCCTCGCGGCGGCTTCATCCAATCCGGCTCTCGATACGACGCGAAAGGATCAAAGAAAACCACCGGGTCACTCGCATATTGAAGGTATGCAATACGTATTGGTCCCCACTGCGCGTAATCGCCGGGCGCAACTCCTGACTGACTGTAGAAGCGGATAATGGAACCATCACGAAAACGCGGGAGCCATACTGGCGATCCCGCCTCGCGCCCTGCGGTAGCTGATTTCCAGGTTCTGCTGGAGAATGGCGGGCCACTCCACAGCGCACCCTGTATCGGATCGCCGACAATGTCGAAAATATCCAGTGAGGCATCCGAACTGAGCGAACCCAGACTAAGCCCATGCAGGTATAGGCGCGGCCGATGCTCTTTTGGTAGCGCCGACCAGTATTTATAGACTTCATTGAAAAGCGCCCTGGCTGTGTCAGAGCCATATTGAGGCTCGATCAGCAGCGACAGCCAACTTAGCAAATAGGAATACTGAACCGCCACGCTCGCAATGTCGCCGTGCTGCAGATATTCCAGTGTATCCATCGCCTCCGGGTCGACCCAACCGGTTCCTGTAGGCGCTATCACAACCAGAACCGACCTGTCGAAAGCGCCGGTGCGCTTCATTTCCTCAAGCGCCAGTTTTGCCCGATCCTGCACAGTGTCGGCAGAATTCAGCCCGACATAGACGCGAATGGGGTCTTTCGCCTCTTTGCCCGTAAATGCAGTAATATCCTTGCCGCTCGGCCCCGAGGCCACGAAGGCTCGCCCCATTCGACCAAGTCCCTCCCAACCGACAATCGAACCGGGGCCACCCGTTCTTTCCGCGCTTGTCGGCCTGGCGACATCGGGTTCGATCAGCGCATCCAGCCGCTGGAGGGACGAATCTGCCGCGCGCAGCGCTACCCGGAAAAGCACACCGTCGGTCACCGCCCAGATGATCCATCCGACGAGTAGCAAACCCACCAGATTGGCCACGCGGCGTGGCATGAGATTGCCGAGTTTGCCACTTACGCCGCGATCGAGCTTTCCGATCAGCCTGCCAAGCAGAAGAAGAACCACGAATACGCCGAGGGCGATCAAGCCGACCTCAACCAGTCTTCCGCTTTCAACAGGCTCCATATGCATGAGTGAGCGGGTGATATTCTGCCACTCAACGAACTTCCAAAGAAAGACCGTCGCGACCAGGGCGCTGGCTATGGCAGCTACCCAAAGTGACGCCCGTGCGACGTACTCGGGCAATGGAGGCAATTCCAGATAGCGCCAAAGCCAGACAAGGATCGTGCCTAGAAGATATCCGGCGGTCAGGCAGACCCCCGACAGAGCTCCCTGCAATACAAAGTCGCGTGGCAGGAGACTGGGTGTCAGCGAAAAGGCAAAGAATATCGTACCGATCAGCAAGCCGATTGCCGTCAGAGAATTCCATAAATTGCGCAAGATCCGCATTGTCACCCTCAACTTTGACAATTGCGTAGCCTCATTGATGAATGTCGGCAAGCATCTCCCCACACAAACGGTGACAGTCGCCAATTCACCGTTCAATATCGTCCCTCAAAAGGAGTCGCTCGATGGAATATCGCCTGCTCGGTCGCTCAGGTCTGAAAGTATCCGTGCTTACACTCGGCACCATGACAATGGGCGGCAAGGGGCCGTTCGCAAAGGTCGGAAATGTCGGGTTAGCCGAGGCCAAACGCCAAATCGAGATGGTGATTAATGCTGGTGTCAATCTGATCGACACAGCAGACGTTTACTCCAGAGGGGGAAGCGAGGAGATCATTGGCGAAGCTCTAGGCGGCAAAAGGCCGGGTGGTGTCTTGCTCGCAAGCAAGGCGCGCTTTCCCATGGGTGATGGTCCAAATGATCGCGGTCTTTCGCGACACCATATTATTCGTGCGTGCGAAGCTAGCCTCAAGCGGCTACGCACAGATGTAATCGACCTATATCAGGTTCATGAGTGGGACGGTCAAACGCCACTGGAAGAAACACTCGGCGCTCTGCACACACTGATCGAGCAAGGCAAAATCCGCTATGTCGGATGTTCCAACTATTCCGGCTGGCACATCATGAAGGCCCTGGCGGTCAGCGAGTCGAAGCACCTGCCTCGCTTCATTTCGCAACAGATTCACTACACGCTGGAAGCACGCGAAGCAGAATACGAACTCGTTCCGATCTCGCTGGATCAAGGTCTCGGAATTCTTGTCTGGTCGCCCCTCGCGGGCGGCTTGTTGTCGGGAAAACACCGTCGCAATCAGAAGACGCCGGCAGGCACGCGCCAACTCGCGGGTTGGAACGAACCGCCAATTCGCGATGAAAACCGGCTTTGGAATATTGTCGACGCGTTGGTGGAAATCGCTGACGCACGCGGCGTTTCCGGTGCTCAGGTTGCTCTGGCATGGCTGCTCGGGCGCGCTGCGGTTACATCAATCGTAATTGGCGGACGCACCGAGGCACAGATCGCTGACAATCTGAAAGCAGCGGACCTAAAATTGACCGATGAGGAGCGCGCGCGACTGGATGAGGTGAGCGCCCCACCGATTCTGTATCCCTACTGGCACCAGATGCAGACCGCGTCTGACAGGCTGAGCCTCGCCGATCTTTCTCTGCTGGGTCCGGCACCGAGAGGCAAAAATAACACCTAAAGCGAGGCCAGAAATTCGCCACATCCGATCTGCATGGAAGCGGCGCAACTAGATAATTTCGGTGATTAGGCGAAAAAAGCATTGAAAAGCAGGGTTGCCGCAAAGCAAAATTTAACCATATTTGTCCATCTTCGCTCGAACGATTGGACAAATTGGGGACAATCCGGAATTCGTGCAGGCTCGGCAAATTCGCCGACAGCGTGTATCTGCGCGACAAACTGGTTGGTATGAGTTGGTGAATAATCCCGTCGGTTCTCAGTCTCGGCATCGCCTCTTAATTACTTGCATTGCCACCGCTTTTTGCGGCGGCGCAGCTTGGGCTATGGCCGGAATTTTGGGGTTTGGGCATCCTTTGGCTCTTGCAGCCGATATGAAGATGCCGCGCCCAGCAATCGCAAAAGTTGAAGAACCTCAGCAAGATGCATCAACCGTCAAGGTTAATATCGCGCATCAGCGCCTCTTGATCGCGCCGAATTCGCGCCCCGTCGTTGCGGCCAGCTTTGTTGTCGACGGCCAGACTCTGGCTCGTCAATTCGATCTAGCTCTAAAAGGCGATACTGAAACGCCTGACGCGCGCTTTGAAGCCGTCCAGAAAAAAGCCGGCCTGAACTCTAAAAAACTTGCCAGCCTTTTCGCCAAGCCGTCGCCAGCAAAATCCTCGCGCATAGCGGCCAGCGAAGATATGCCCGCTTCCGAGCGCTTTGGCGACAACGCGGATGCCGCGTCAGATAAAGCGCCAGTCATGCTGGCCTATGCGACGCCGGGCGATGATGCCAGCGCTGTTACCGCCTTCTCGGCCTTGCTGTCTGAGGACGCGGATCAGGAAGACGATATGGCCGCCGTGCCGGACGAAGGCGCAGCACCAGACGACGATTCCGCAAACGTATATGACGAAACGCCTTCCGATGGGCCATTGCCACAGCTTCGTCCCAACGTGCAGCTTCCTTTGAAGCCAATGGGCGCGGCCAAGCAGGTCGAGCCTCAGGACGATCAGGAAGAGCAAGCCAAGCCCGCGCCAGAACCCGCAACGAAGCCCCGCTCGCTCGCTTATGCTCGCCCAGATGCGCCAAATCAGCCAGAGCGTGGCTCGCTTGGCCGTTCACTGCGCGATCTTTTCGGCGGCAGCGGCAGCATAAAGGGTGGCGGTGGCGTGGCGGTTTACGATATTAGCGCGGCCAAGGTTTACATGCCGGATGGTTCGGTGCTCGAAGCACATTCCGGCGTTGGCAAAATGGCCGACAATGCGCGCTATGTAAGCGTGAAAATGGGCGGCCCTACCCCGCCTCACACCTATAATCTGAAAATGCGCGAGCGCCTGTTTCACGGCGTAGAGGCCATCCGCATGCTGCCGGTTGACGGCAGGAACAAATACGGCCGCGATGGCTTCCTGACTCACAGCTATTTGTTGCGCGGTGGGCGCGCAGAGTCGCATGGCTGCGTCGCTTTCAAAGATTACAACAAGTTCCTGAAAGCCTTTAAGCAAGGCAAGGTCAGGCAGATCGTCGTTATTCCAAGCGGTGGACGGTCAACCGGCATCCGTATGGCGTCGAACGGCTAGTGATTGCTCTTTCCGGGCGGATCGTGCTCTCTGGAGCACGGTAGGCGAATCCGGGAAAAGAGTATTGAGCAACAATCTTGAGCAGTGCATCGATCAAGGGATAGGTCGCGAGCCCGCCGAACTCGTGCTGAAGAATGGCCGTTTCTTCGATCTCGTTTCAGGTGAGTTGGTGGCGGGCGATGTCGCAATTTGCGGCGACCGCATCGTCGGCACCTGTGACAGCTATCAAGGTAAAACCGAGATAGACGTATCTGGCAAAGTGCTGGTTCCCGGCTTCATAGATACGCATCTCCACATCGAATCCTCGATGGTGACGCCGTTCGAGTTTGACCGCTGTGTGCTGTCGCGCGGAATCACAACTGCCATTTGCGACCCGCACGAGATCGCCAATGTGCTCGGCGCGGAAGGTATTCGCTATTTTCTCGATTGTGCAGACCGCACAATCATGGACGTACGAGTGCAGCTTTCAAGCTGCGTTCCGGCCACTCATCTGGAAACGTCCGGCGCGCGACTCGACATCGAAGACCTGTTGCCGTTTGCCGACCATCCCAAAGTGATCGGGCTTGCGGAGTTCATGAACTATCCGGGTGTGCTGGCCAAGGATCCCACCTGCATAGCCAAGCTGGAGGCTTTTCAGACAGGCCACATTGACGGCCACGCACCCTTGTTGCGCGGCAAGCCGCTCAACGGCTATCTCGCTGCAGGCATTAGCACAGATCACGAAACAACCACAGCAGAAGAAGCACGCGAAAAGCTCACCAAGGGAATGCATATCCTGGTCCGCGAAGGCTCCGTCTCGAAAGACCTCGACAGCCTTCTGCCGATTATCACCGAACGATATTCGCCTTTCATCGCGCTCTGTACCGACGATCGCAATCCGCTCGACATCGCCGAACATGGTCACTTGGATTACATGATCCGCCACGCCATCGCGAATGGCGTCGAACCGCTGGCAATCTATCGCGCGGCAAGTATTTCCGGCGCGCGCGCATTTGGCCTACGTGACCGCGGCCTGATCGCACCGGGTTGGCGCGCCGATATCGTGGTCCTCGACAGTCTTGAGAATTGCCATGCGCAGACCGTTATTTCGGCAGGGCGGATCGTAACAGACGAGCTATTCAATGGCCGCGAAACGGTCGCGCCAGTAGGCCGAAGCAGTGTTTCCATTCGTTCTGTTTCCGCATCCGATTTCATTGCCGCTCCGGCGAACGAGAGTTCTGTCATCGGCGTCATTCCCGGCAAGATCATTACAGAGCATTTGCGGATTGGCCTGCCGCAGGGCAATGGCGAAACACTGATCGACCTCGATCAGGATGTCATCAAGGTCGCCGTTGTGGAACGGCATGGACGAAACGGCAACGTTTCGGTGGGCTTTGTGAAAGGCTTCGGCCTCAAGCGCGGCGCAATCGCCTCAACAGTCGGACACGACTGCCACAACATATGCGTGGTCGGCACAAGCGAGGCCGACATGGCTCGTGCCGTAACCCGTCTCTCTGAAATCGAGGGTGGTTTCGTCGTCGTTGACGAAGGTAAGGTACTTGCCGAAATCGCTCTTCCCGTTGCCGGGCTCATGAGTCTCGAAAGCTATGATTATGTTCGCCAACAATTGGGACCGCTGCGCGCAGCCGCCAAGCAACTCGGAGCGACACTGGAAGAGCCATTCCTGCAGATCGCATTCCTGCCTCTGCCCGTGATCCCCCACCTGAAAATCACGGATCGCGGGCTCGTAGATGTCGATCAGTTCGACTTCGTAACTTAGCTCAATCTTAGGGCCGCGGCGCGGCGGTGGCCTTCCATACCTTCTGTCGCGCTCTGGCGAATGGCGGGCGGTGCAACGGCTTCAACGCCGGGCTTTTCAAGCCATTGATGCGTGCAGACCTTGACGTAGGAACCTACCCAAAGCCCGCCCGTATAGCGCGCCGCGCCCATCGTCGGCAGGGTGTGGTTCGTGCCGCAGCATTTGTCTGAGTACACGACGCTCGCCAATTCTCCGATAAACAGTGAGCCGTAGTTCGAAAGCTTTTTCGCGGTTGCCTGCGGGTCGCGTGTGTGAACTTGCAAATGCTCAGCGGCAATATGATCCGAATAAGCGATCATCGCCGCCTCATCGGCGCAAACAACAATCTCACCATTGCTGCGCCAAGCTGCGCCCGCGACATTCGCCGTGGGCAGCGTTTCGAGTTGGCGCTCCACCTCGACCAGGGTCGCCTCAGCCAGCGCCCGATCAGTGGTTATCAGGCCAACGCGGGTGCGAATGTCATGCTCCGCCTGTGCCAGCAAATCCGTGGCAATCATCGCCGCCTTGCCTGTCTCATCCGCCACAACATAAATTTCGCTCGGCCCAGCGAGCTGGTCGATGCCAACCGGACCGAACACCTGACGCTTGGCCTCGTTTACATAGGCGTTTCCGGGGCCGACAATCTTGTCGACGGCAGGAATCGTTTCCGTTCCAAACGCCATTGCAGCGATGGCCTGCGCCCCGCCCACCCGGAAAATGCGATCCGCACCTGACAGATGGCAGGCAGCAATCATCGCCTCATGCGCTACGGGCGGCAGACATGCAATCACCTCGGCACAGCCAGCAACCTTGGCCGGCACGATTGTCATCACCGGCGCGGACAGAATCGGATAACGACCGCCCGGCACATAGGCACCGACAGTATGGATAGGTATCACGCGATGCCCAAGATGAAGGCCCGGCAGCGCCTCGATCTCAAGCGGAAGCATTGTACCAAGCTGCGCCTCGGCAAAAGCTCGTACGCGACCGATGGCAAACTCCGTGTCCTTGCGCGTCTGCGGGTCCAGCGCGGCAACAGCGGCTTCGCGCTGCGCCATGCTCACTTCAAAGACTTCGAGATCCGACTTGTCGAACTGCTTTGCATAGCGACGCACCGCCGCATCGCCCTCGGCGCGCACATCCGCAACGATCTTCTTAACCGCAGCTTCCACCGCCACAGCGTCGGACGCGGCATCTGCCTCGGGCGCCTTTACATGAACGATCTTGCTTTCAAATCCCGATCCGGTCGCCATTGGATTGCCTTTGCTGATTGATGCGGCCTCGCGCCACTCCAACACTCGTTGAAACCCACTCATGCGGCAATTGCCCAAGGCATCATCGTTCATTATTCTCACCACGGTTTGTGCGGAGAAGACCATGCCAAGAATAGGCGCGAAGCTTAGAGAACTCAGGCGCAGGCGCGATTTGGGCGTGCGTGAACTCGCGACACGATCTGGCGTCTCACACTCTGCAATATCGCTGATTGAGCGAGATCGTATGTCGCCGTCCATCGACACGCTAAGCGCTGTACTCGACGCGCTGGGCACCACCCTGCCCGGATTTTTTTCGGATCTGCAGTCCAGTCTGCCCTATTCGCCATTCTATAAAGCGTCAGAAATGGTGGAAATCGGCAGGCCGGAGACGATTTCTTACCGCGTCATAGGATTGGATCATCCGAACCGGCAGGTCTTGATGCTGCACGAGATCTATCCTGTTGGCGGCGACTCCGGTGACACTTTCACCCACGCCGCGCAAGAAGCGGGCATGGTGACGAAAGGTGCGGTGGAGGTCACTGTTGGCGACCACGTCCAGATACTACGCGAAGGTGACGGCTATTATTTTGACAGCCGGCAACCACATCGCTTTCGAAATGTGCACGACGGAACAAGCGAAATCGTTAGCGCCGTCACACCACCTACTTACTGACCGGTTGAGAATAATCACCACAGGGCGCGAATTGACTGACAGGACCGCTTGTCTGTGATCTTCTGTCATTAATGCGGCGCAAAAAGCCGTGTTTTTGAAGGATAAAAAGGGGAAGGCCAATGAAACTTCTGATATCTTCACTCATCGCCTGTTCAGCCCTGATCGGTGGAACGCTCACCACGCAAGCGCGAGATCTCACCGTCGTGTCGTGGGGCGGAAACTATCAGGATGCACAGAAGAAAATCTATTTCGAGCCATTCGCCAAGGAAACCGGCAAGCCTTTGCTGGATGAAAGCTGGGATGGCGGCTATGGCGTTCTCCAGGCTAAGGTAAAGGCAGGCTCGCCGAACTGGGATGCTGTGCAGGTTGAGTCCGAAGAACTCGCACTTGGCTGCGCTGACGGCATCTACGAACCAATCGACTGGTCGAAGCTTGGCGGCAAGGAAGCATATCTGCCCGCAGCAGTCAGCGATTGTGGCGTTGGCGCCATCGTTTGGTCCACCGGCATTGGCTATGACGGTGACAAGCTGAAGGAAGGGCCGAAATCCTGGGCAGATTTCTGGGATGTGCAGAAGTTTCCCGGTAAGCGCGGCCTTCGCAAAGGCGCAAAATATTCGCTTGAGTTCGCGCTGATGGCTGACGGCGTTGCGCCCGCAGATGTCTACAAGGTGCTTGGAACCCCGGAAGGCGTGGACCGCGCTTTCAAGAAGCTCGATGAGATCAAGCCGCATATGGTCTGGTGGGAAGCGGGCGCGCAGCCGTTGCAGCTCCTGTCCTCCGGCGAAGTGGTTATGACATCGGCCTATAATGGCCGCATCACCGGCATCAATCGTTCCGAGGGCAAGCATTTCAACTTTGTTTTCCCGCAGAGCATCTATGCTATCGATAGCTGGGTGATCCTGAAGGGTAGCGAGAACAAGGACGCCGCGATGGATTTCATCGCTTTCGCGGGGAAACCTGAAAACCAGTCGAAGCTCCCGGAATATGTCGCCTATGGTCTGCCGAATCTCGAGGCAGCCAAAATGGTCGATGCGAAATTCCAACCTGAGCTTCCGACCACTCCGGCCAATCTGGAAAACGCCATTCCGCTTAATGCCGATTTCTGGACGGACAACTCAGAAGAGCTGACGCAGCGCTTCAACGCGTGGCTCGCACAGTAGGGTCGCCTAACAATAGCGGAACGTCGTTTGCGCGACGTTCCGCTGATTTTTCTGGCGCTGCGCCAAATGCGCGCTAACCTGTATTTCTCCTGACAGGATTTCTGCGGCGGCATTGATGCAAGACCCATTCATTAGTTTTGAAAAAGTCAGCAAGTCTTTCGGAACGTTCAACGTTGTTGACGAGCTGTATCTATCCATCAGTAGGGGCGAGTTCGTCAGCATGCTGGGGCCATCAGGTTCTGGCAAGACGACGATCCTGATGATGCTTGCCGGCTTCGAAAAGCCCACCTCCGGCAAGATTTTCGTCGGCGGTCGGCAGGTCGACGCGCTACCGCCTCACAAGCGAAACATGGGCGTCGTTTTCCAGAACTACGCTCTCTTTCCTCATATGAGCGTTGCAGAGAACGTTGGCTTCCCACTGAAAATGCGCCGAATGCCACGCGCCGAAGCTGACGGGCGTATCAAGCGCGCGCTGGACATGGTGCAGCTTGGCACAATGAGCGAGCGCAGGCCATCGCAACTATCTGGTGGACAGCAGCAGCGTGTGGCGCTCGCGCGCGCACTGGTTTTCGAACCGGAAGTCGTGCTCATGGATGAACCATTGGGTGCGCTGGACAAGAAGTTGCGCGAACAGATGCAACTCGACATACGCGAGTTGCACCGCAGGCTCGGCCTCACGATCATTTTCGTGACACATGACCAGGGCGAAGCGCTGACGATGTCCGACCGCATCGCCGTTTTCAATCACGGCAAGATCGAGCAGATCGGAAAACCCTCGGAGATTTACGATCACCCGACGACGCGCTTCGTTGCGGAATTTGTTGGTGAAACAAACCTCATCATGGGGACGATCAAACAATCAGGCGATGGTCGCGCAATAATCCAGCTGCCAAGTGGAAGCACACTTGAAGCGAGCGCGCCCAACTTGAATGCCGGCACGCAGGTGAGCCTGTCTATTCGGCCTGAGCGCATCCGTTCCGGCAAAGCTCAAGCTCCCGCCAATATTCTCAGCGGAACTGTCCGAGACGTAGTCTATCACGGCGACCATCTACAACTGCTTCTGGATGCTGATGGCCACCAATTGCTGGTGCGCTCAGACCGCGCCGTCAAGGCACCGGAAGCTGGCCAGAAGATGGATTTCAGCTTCGCGCCAGAAGATTGCTGGGTTGTCGCTCAATGAAGGACGATCGCAAGCGTAGCTGGCTTGTCTCGCTCGCGCTCGTCGCGCCGCTGGTCCTGTTTCTGGTCTTCTTCTTCGCTGCACCGCTTTACACAATGGTTTCGGCAGCAATTTCAGATCCAATTGGCGCGCGTGCATTGCCGCATACAAGCGCGATCATAGAACGTTGGGATGGTACATCTCCACCTTCGCCTGAAATGCAAACGGCGTTTGCAGAAGATCTCCGCGCCATAGATGATGACCAATTGTTCGGCGATCTCGTCCGACGGTTGAATAGCGCCAAATCAGGCTTTCGCACCCTGATGCCGAAAACGCGCAACGCGGTAAAAGCGGACCCCGCTGCGAATGATCTGGTTGCTATAGACGAGCGGTGGTCGGACCCTGCTTTCTGGCAACCGGTAAAGACCGCGACCGCTTCCACCATCACAGACCGCAACTTGCTTGCGGCAGTCGATCTGGAGCGCTCCACCGCAGGTGATATTCAGGAAATGCCCGAAGGCAGTTCGGCCAACCGTGCAACCCTGATCCGTACATTTGTGGTGTCGCTCAGCGTGACTTTGGCTTGCCTACTGATTGGCCTGCCCTACGCGATGATCGCCGCATCGGTTGACGGCTGGAAACGCCAGCTTTTGCTCGGCGCTGTGTTACTTCCGCTCTGGACATCGCTGCTCGTGCGCACCGCCGCGTGGTTCATTCTGTTGCAGGACAACGGCCTCATAAATTCGAGCCTGACAGCGCTCGGGTTAATCAACAGCCCCCTGCCACTCATTTTCAACCGCGCGGGCGTAATCATCGCCATGACACATGTGCTGCTGCCTTTCATGGTGCTACCGATCTTCAGCGTTCTGATTGGCATACCGAAGAACCTGATGCCCGCCGCCGCATCTCTTGGCGCGCCACCGTTGCGCGCTTTCTGGAACGTACTGCTACCAATGTCGACACGCGGCATCGTCTCCGGCTCGCTGCTCGTTTTCATGAGTGCGCTCGGCTACTACATCACCCCTGCCCTGATCGGCGGCGCGCGTGACCAGATGATCAGCTCCGTAATCGCCTACTATGCAACCGGCGCAGCAAACTGGGGCATGGCGGGTGCGCTTGGCCTCGTACTGCTCGTGGCAACGCTCATTCTATACACCGTCTATCTGCGGCTCTCTGGAGAGGAGCAAGCCAAGCGATGAACGGCCTCAACGTTGCAAAAGTCGTTTTTGGCGCAGCGATCATGTTTTTCCTGCTCGCGCCACTGATCGCAATCCTGCCGCTCTCTTTCACAGACAGCGTGTTCCTAAACTACCCAATTCCAGCCTATTCAACACGCTGGTTCAACGAGCTTGTAACCGCTGACGTTTGGCGCCGTTCGATCGTGAACAGTCTGATTATCGGCTCAGGAACAACGGCCCTGGCAACGGTTCTAGGAACTCTCGGCGCGCTCGGGCTGCGAAACCACGCTTCTTTCTGGTCACTGTCATTCATCCGCACAGCCTTCCTTCTGCCGATGGTCGTACCGGCGGTCGTGCTCGGTGTCGGCATGCAGTTGATGTTCGCCCGCTACAATCTCACGAACTCTTATCTCGGCGTCATCATCGCTCACACGGTGCTTGCCGTGCCGTTTGTGGTGATCAACGTTTTGTCCGTGTTGCAAGCGATTGATCCCCGGCTTGAGCAAGCCGCCGCCAGCCTCGGCGCACATCCCGTTACAGTACTCGCGCGCGTAACGCTGCCGCTTGCCCTGCCCGGCATCATCTCAGGCGCGGTTTTCGCTTTCGCGACCTCGCTCGATGAAGTCGTGCTAACCCTGTTCGTAGCAGGACCAAATCAGCGCACTTTGGCACGACAAATGTTCTCTTCAATCCGTGAGAATATCAGCCCCGCAATTGCCGCTGCCGCATTCGTATTCATTGTAGGTACGATATTCGTCGCGCTGATCCTGATACTTTCGCGCAAATCGCTCGCACGCCGATAACGCAATTCAGCGATTGAGCATCTGCACAGCCATTTCATGGCCATGGCTCGCTGCAGCAGTCAGCCATTTCCGGCTTTCGCCTGTGTCCTTGGGCAGTGGGCCACCCGTGTCATAAAGTACGCCCAACGCGTACATCGCGCTCGGGTGCCCCGCCTTAGCTGCCTGCGTAAATAGCTGGACCGCCATGTCCGGCATCGGTGATCCACCATCGCCGTTCAATAGCATCTCGGCAAGCGCAACGCGTGCGTCCGGAACCCCAGCGGCAGCAGCGCGTGCGAACCAAATTCGCGCCTCCCGCAAATCGACTGGAACGCCCCGGCCATCCTGCAAGATGCGTCCATACATATACTGCGCTTCAGCAACTTCTTCTGCCGCACGGCGAACCCATTGCGCGGCCTTGCGGTCATCTTGCTGAACGCCGACACCCTTTGCAAAACAGAGCCCAAGATTGAATGCAGCAACAAAATCGCCGCCTTGAGCCGCATCTCGGAACCAGCCTGGAACAGCCTCGGCTTCTTGCGCGCGATCTGGATCCTTCATCACCAGATTTGCGAGATCGGCCCCCGCATCTAGATTTCCGCCGTCTGCTGCGACACGCAACAAGCGCTCAGCCTCGGCACGGTCTTCCATCACGCCATAGCCGGTGAGATAGAGCGAGGCCAGCTGTCTTGAAGCCGCCGCATAGCCCGCGTCGATGGCGCGTTGATACCAGGTTGCCGCCTCCTTGAAGTCTGGCGGCTGCGCCTTTGTGAAATAGTCCCCCAGATAACTCGCAGCCTCGCCAACACCTCCCAGCGCGCCACGCCTTAGCCAAGCAACACCTTCGGCTTCGTCAGTCTGTCCAAACCGACCTTCAACAAGACCAGTTCCCAAGCGAAACTGTGCGGACGGCAGGCCTTGCTCCGCAGCCTCTCGATAAAGTTTTGCAGCTGCTTCCACGTCAACCAGCGTGCCAATTCCCTGTTCACTCACAACAGCAAGGATATATGTCGCAGTCGGTAGACCGGACTCGGAGGCGCTTTTCAACTCCGTCATCATCCGCGCTTTTTCAGCCGGATCGCCATTACGCTGAGCGAGCAAAAGTGCCAGTCCAAGACTGCCTTCCGCACATCCCGCCTCAGCCGATTTGAGATACCATTTGTAAGCTTCATCAAGGTTTCGCAACGAGGGCGGCCCAACAGTCAAGATATAGGCGAGCAACGCCTGCCCATTGGCTGAGCCACCTTGCGCAGATTTCACAGCCAGTTCATGCGCCTTAACAAAATCAGGGTCGCCTGTGGCGTCCTGTTCAAACAATAGATCCGAATGCGAATTTCCGCTCTCGTCAGCCTGCAAATTGAGGCCGGTCATATAAAGGCCAGCAAGCAAAGCCTGCGCCTGCGCGTTGCCCTTGTCAGATGCGCGACCCAGCCAACGCGCCGCTTCAGCACGGCTGGGTGGCACGCCGTCGCCGTCCAGATAGCATTGAGCAATACGAAGTTCGGCCTCGGGAACGCCTGCCCGCGCCGCCGCCGCAATCATGGCAAACGCTTCCGCAGGCTTGTTTGCCTCCGCAAGCTCAAGTCCCCGCCGCAGCGCGCGGGCAGGCATTAGTTTTGTCGCAATCTTGTCTAGGACAGCCATGTTACGGCTCCCGCATTGCTTCCCGTCCGATGGGAAGGATGCGGCCAAGCAGATAAGAAATGATCGTCTGTTGACCCACCTTCACATCCGCCGTCACCGGCATGCCCGGAACTATAGCAAAATCATTGGGAACGTCATGCAACGCGACCTGATCGATCGTAATTCTCGCGCGATAGAACGGCTCTGTTTCTGAAGGAAGCATCGCCATTGAACTATTGCGGTCTCGCGCCTGATCCTGCGCAGAGAAAGAATCGGGGCTGACAATGCGAACGGTGCCATGCGCCATTCCGTATTGCGCATAGGGGAACGTATCGAACTTGATGGCAACCGGATCGCCGGTATGAATGAAGCCGCTCGTCCTACCAACAACGTTCGATTCAATCTCTAGGCCGCCATTGAGCGGAACCAGCGTAATCAACCTATCACCAGATTGCAGGACCGAACCGACGGACACGCGCGCAACGGATTGCACGATCGCATCGGACTCGCTTTTCAACTGCACCATCTGCTTGCGCAGCTTCGCTTTGGACAATAGCTCGCGCGCGTCTATAAGCCGGGCACTGGCCTCCGAAAGCGATTGGGACACATCCGCGCGCCAACTCTGGATATATCCGTCGCGCTCAGCAGTTACAGCGCCTTGCTGTCGCCGTGCTGCCTCGGCGGTTTGCTGCGCATTGGCCAGCGAGCGCGACATTTCTGCGCTGTTGTCCTCAGCAAGCAGCGAATTCAGCTTGCTGCCAACCTGGCTGGCCTCAAGCTTCTTGCGCATTTGTGAAATTGATTCCGCCACATCAAGGCGACGGCGATATCCATCCGCGTCAGACTGAGAACGCGCAATCACCGAACTTAGTTCGTCGCGCTGTCGGTTGTAATTTTCGACCTTGGCATCAAGAACTGCTTTGCGCTGCTCATAGATCGACGCTTGCAAAGTCCACGCTGGATCAAGACCAGAATATTTGAACTGCTGCCCGGTTGCTTCTGCCTTGAGGCGCGAAACCTCCGCATCCAGCGACGTGACCTGATTTGTAAGCGCACTAAGATCAGCCGATGCAAACGTTCCATCAAGCTGGGCCAGCACCTGTCCTGCTTGGACACGATCACCTTCATGCACCATGATCGAGCGGATGATTGCCGTCTCCAGCGGTTGCACAAGAATGTTCGGTGATTTTGATACAACAAGGCCGCGCGTCGTCACAACCTGATCAACCGGCAGAACAGCCGACAATGCAATCGCAACAGCGACAAAACTCGAAACGACCCAGATTGTGCCTCTCGCCGATCTTGGTATCGGTGTGTTGATGACTGCTGCCGAAGGCCACTGAAATTCCAGTAGCGCTGGCGTGGTCGGATCTTTCCGCTTGGCACCAGAGGGTCGAAACTTTTCAAGGGTTGCGCTTGCGCTAGTCATGGCACATCCCTCACGTCAAACGCGGTGCAATAGCGATAGGACGCGGTCCGCGGTTTTCCGTCGGACGATTCTGCTGGAACCACAACTGCCTGTAGAGAGCACAGCGCTCCAGCAATACCGCGTGGCTCGCAACATCAACAACCTTGCCCTGATCCAGCACGAGAATCTGATCGCAATCAGTCAGCGAAGCAAGCCTGTGCGAAACGATAATCATCGTACGCCCGGCAGCGATCCGCTGCAAATTAGCACTGACAATCGCCTCGCTTTCAGGGTCGAGCGCACTTGTCGCCTCATCGAGAATAAGCAGGCTCGGATTGTGAATAAGCGCGCGCGCAATTGCCAGCCGCTGCCGCTGCCCCCCTGAAAGGTTCGGCGAACCCTCTTCGACATAGGTGTCGAAACCGTGCGGCATGCGCTCGACAAACTCTTCCGCCCCAGCAAGCTGCGCCGCACGCATGGCATCTGCAAGCGTAAGTCCCGCGCGGCCCGCGATAATGTTGTCCTTGATCGATCCGCGAAACAGGAAATTGTCCTGTAACACGATGCCCATGCCCTGCCGCAGATGGCGCAGGTTGATCTCCTTGAGGTCGACACCATCGACTTTGAGGAAGCCCGTATAGTCGCGGTTGATACCCTGGAGAAGTCGAGCAATGGTGGACTTGCCGGACCCGCTGCGCCCCACAATGCCGAACATCGTTCCGGCCGGAACATCGAAGCTTACTCCATCAAGCGCAGGTGTTTTCGCGCCCGAATAGCTGAAAGACAGATTGTTGAAGCTGACATCCCCGAACAGGTCAGGGCGCACGCCGGCAGAATTTGCCGCGCTTTCAAGTGGCTGGTTCAACACCGAAGCCGCTTCTGAAACAGCCGCACCCACTTCTTCATAATCTTCAACCAATCGCGCAAGATTGACGAGCGGCTGCGCAACACGCTGCGCAAGCATCATGAAAGCAAACAGCCCACCAACCATGTATCCCGTGGTGTCGTTCAGCGCGAGATATGCGCCAAACAGCATGGTTCCCAGAACCATTGTGCGCTCGAGCGGCGTTACCAAAGTCTGCGGCCAACTCGCAAGCTGCCCAAATGCGAGACGCGCATTGCCTGCATTTGCAACGCGCTCGTCCCAAAGCGCCTCACGCTGAGGCTCAAGGCCAAGCGCTTTGACGGTCTTGATCCCAACAACCGTTTCGCTCATCGCTGCGGATTTCATCGTCTCCGCCTCGACAACCCGCTGATAGGATTTTCTCAGCGGCGGCAGGAAGGCGATGATTATCAACACGATAAGCACCGAACAAACGACCACGATCCAGGCCAGCGTCGAATTCACAATGAACATCACCGGCAGCAGCACACATAGCGTTATCAGGTCGAGAAACGTACTTAGCAGCTTGCCAGTCAGGAATTCGCGAATGCGATAGACCTGCGCCAGATGATACATGGTTTCACCCGCCGGATGTTTCTCGAAGTAATCCAGCGGCAGCCTCAGCAATCGGCTGAAAACATGCAGATTCAGCTTGGTATCGATACGGGCGCCGACGACATTCACAATCAAACGGCGCGCATGACCAAGCAAGGTTTCATAGAGAAATGCCGTAGCAACAATCGCTGAAAGCAGGATCAGCGTCGGTACGCTGTTGAACTGCAGCACCTTGTTGACGACCGTCATGACGATCAGCGGAGGCAAAACGGTCAGCACGCTCAGTGCGATTGACGCTATCGCAATGTCGCGAAGCGGCTTGGCTTCGATACGCACAAGTGTCGCAAGCCAGCCGAGCGTGAAGGGTGCATCCGCAACTTGCAGCGAACGCGCAGCTCGCAGCAGCACCACCTCCCCGTTCCAGGCATTCGTCAAGCGAAGTTCGTCTATCGCCCGCGCTTCAGCACCTTCCGGATCGTTTGCGCTCTTGAGAAAGACGACATTGCGATCCGCATCCGAACCTATCAGAAGCACCGCGCCGCCATCTTTGAGCAAAAGCACGATTGGGCCCGGTGCCTGCAGCTTGATAAGATGAGACCAGTTCACGCGTACGGCGCGCGCCCACATGCCGCCGCGCCGCGCCCATTCAGCAAGAGCTGCCGCGTTTGGTGTCTGCTCGCGACAATCACGCGTGTCCAGTTCTATGCCATGAAAGCGTGCAGCGACCTGAATCGCTTTTATGCGCGCAGGAAGGGTCTCAGTTGGTCCGTGATGCCCATCACCGCCCTTGGCTGATCGCTCGGACCCACCGGCAACAGCCGCCAGCTTCGTCGAAACATCACGCCGATTTTCCGGCTGGCCGATGTTGCTATCAGGAGATGCCTGCACCGTAGCTCGCCCTATTCCGATTCAAATGTGTTCAAAGCGCGGATAGGAAAAACCCATCCGCGCTTTGTAATTCAGACCTCAGACGATCCCAGATCAGTCATGCGTCTTCCAGATATCCTTCATGGATGACTTGAACTGATTATGATCGTTGTTGCCATAGCCTGCCACCTTCTTGGACTGATCGATACCCTGATCTCTGCCGGCAGACGAATGACGACCATCATCATCGCCCAACCCTCTGAAGGACTTCAGCATACCTAGCAGATCAGCCTTCACCGCGCTCGCCACCATTTGGACCAGACGGCTTAAGTTGAACTGACTACCAAATGCGCCGTCCCCTCCGAAGGATCTCAGGAAGTTATCAGGATCCTTGAGACCAAGCGACTTGGGCGAAATCGATCCGCAGTCGTCCTTGCCGCCATGGTGTCCATGGTGACCATGATGACCCGATCCTGTTCCTCCAGTTGCTCCGGTAGCGCCTGTCGAGCCTGTCGGTCCCGTTGAACCGGTCGAACCCGTCGGGCCGGTGGCACCTGTTGAGCCTGTTGGCCCTGTGGAGCCAGTCGAACCCGTCGACCCCGTCGGTCCAGTCGCACCGGTCGAACCTGTTGGTCCCGTGGCACCCGTCGAACCAGTTGGTCCTGTTGCGCCGGTCGAACCCGTCGATCCTGTTGGCCCTGTGGATCCAGTCGAACCTGTTGGTCCCGTGGCACCCGTCGAACCGGTAGCACCTGGATCACCTGTCGCTCCGGTGGCACCCGTGTCACCAGTTGCGCCGGTGGCACCCGTGTCACCCGTTGCGCCGGTAGCACCTGTATCACCAGTCGCGCCAGTTGCACCCGTGTCACCCGTTGCGCCGGTGGCACCCGTGTCACCCGTTGCGCCGGTGGCACCCGTGTCACCCGTTGCGCCGGTAGCACCCGTGTCACCCGTTGCGCCGGTAGCACCCGTGTCGCCCGTTGCGCCGGTAGCACCCGTGTCACCCGTTGCGCCGGTAGCACCCGTGTCACCAGTTGCGCCGGTAGCACCCGTGTCACCAGTTGCGCCGGTAGCACCCGTGTCACCAGTTGCGCCGGTAGCACCCGTGTCGCCCGTTGCGCCGGTAGCACCCGTGTCACCAGTTGCGCCGGTAGCACCCGTATCGCCCGTTGCGCCGGTAGCACCCGTATCGCCCGTTGCGCCGGTAGCACCCGTACCGCCGGTAGCACCCGTGTCACCAGTTGCGCCGGTGGCACCCATGTCACCAGTCGCGCCGGTAGCACCCGTACCGCCAGTCGCGCCGGTAGCACCCGTACCGCCGGTTGCACCGGTATCGCCCGTGGCACCCGTACCGCCGGTAGCTCCCGTGTCACCAGTTGCGCCGGTGGCACCCGTACCGCCAGTTGCGCCGGTAGCACCTGTATCACCCGTTGCGCCGGTTGCACCCGTACCGCCGGTTGCACCCGTATCACCCGTTGCGCCGGTGGCACCCGTATCGCCCGTGGCACCCGTACCGCCAGTCGCGCCGGTATCACCCGTTGCGCCGGTGGCACCCGTACCGCCGGTGGCACCGGTATCACCCGTTGCGCCGGTATCGCCCGTAGCACCCGTACCGCCAGTCGCGCCGGTGGCACCTGTATCGCCCGTGGCACCCGTACCGCCGGTTGCACCGGTGGCACCTGTATCGCCCGTGGCACCCGTACCGCCAGTCGCGCCGGTGGCACCTGTATCGCCTGTGGCACCCGTACCGCCAGTCGCGCCGGTGGCACCTGTATCGCCCGTGGCACCCGTACCGCCAGTCGCGCCGGTGGCACCCGTACCGCCGGTTGCACCGGTGGCACCTGTATCGCCCGTGGCACCCGTACCGCCCGTGGCACCCGTACCGCCAGTCGCGCCGGTGGCACCTGTATCGCCCGTGGCACCCGTACCGCCAGTCGCACCCGTACCGCCGGTTGCACCGGTATCACCCGTTGCGCCGGTGGCACCGGTATCACCCGTTGCGCCGGTATCGCCCGTGGCACCCGTACCGCCAGTCGCGCCGGTGGCACCTGTATCACCAGTCGCGCCGGTGGCACCTGTATCACCAGTCGCGCCCGTGGCACCCGTACCGCCGGTGGCACCTGTACCGCCGGTTGCGCCGGTGTCACCTGTGGCACCCGTACCGCCGGTTGCACCGGTGTCACCTGTTGCGCCGGTACCGCCAGTCGCACCCGTACCGCCGGTTGCACCCGTGGCTCCTGTTGCACCCGTGCCGCCAGTTGCGCCTGTACCGCCGGTGCCGCCAGTTGCGCCTGTACCGCCAGTTGCACCGGTGCCACCTGTAGCGCCGGTGGCCCCTGTCGCACCGGTGGCCCCTGTCGCACCGGTAGCGCCCGTAGCTCCAACGCCGTTTGTCAGAAGAACCGCTTCACCGTCTTCGTTGGCGCCATCCCCATCAGGATTCGTACTGCGAACCCAGAGTGTGGCAGTCGAATCAAAGGTGATGTTGCTGTCGATGTCATTGGTCGACCAGACCTGCAGTTCGCCATCAAAATCAAGAGCGCCCGTCTCGAGAGTAAGCGTTTCAGTATCAGTATAGTTGATCGGAACGTATAGCTGATGCGCAAAATTCGTTCCAATATTTTGGCTTACTGTAAACTCGCCAATGATAGTTGGCTGACCGTTTATGCGCGTGACGATGTAGTAAAAGCCATCCCAGTCATTATTGTTATTAGATGGAACCGTTACCGTCACATAATTCGGAGCGAGGACACCCGCATAGCTCGCAATACCTTCCGAGGTCAGCGGTGCTTTTGCTGCGGTAATGTCCCAGGAACCGCCTTTGTCGCTCGCGCCCACAAGGCGTTCTGAAGCAGCGACCGAAACTCCGGCTGCGCTCGACAGCGCCGAGATGAAGTCTCTACCTTCCGAGCCCGCACCCGTTTCGCAGCTCCACAGCACGATCTTGCCATCGGCGTTCAAAGCGCGACCCAACTGCGAAACACTATCCTGATGCTTGCTCAAATTGGCCTGTGAAATCGCGCCGGTTCCGAAGCTCACCTCGCCTGGTCGACCATGCGCAATAATATGGATCGCATCCAGATCCTGTCTGCCTTCCAGCAAACGCGCGATTTCCGCGAGTGCCGGTTCGGCGCCCGAAAGCAAAATCGGCTCAACGTCCGAACGCATTCCGGCAACGAGCACCGGAACGTCTGAAACTGCGGAATCAATAAATAGAATTTCTTTGGCGCGAAGCATGGGAGGGGTTCCATCGCACGAGAGTGAAGTTGAAGGTTGGGACTGGGCAAAATGTGGGGCTGCAGACATGGTCATGCGCCCCGCTTCAGTTTCATATGTTCTGCCATCACCAGCGTTCCCGGTGTGCCGAGAATGATCGACGTAGCCGGATCGAATTGGAAATCTTGAGCAGATGCATTCTTTGAGAACAAAGCAATTGTGCCGGCCACATCCAACATGTCGGCATCGCCAACAACGATGAAAGGACCGGGCTCAGAAACCGTGACGGGTATTCTGCCCGCAAACGGGCTCTTCGGAATATTGAATTCGCCGATTATCTTTTTGATGCCACCAACATTGGCGACGAGCTGATATCTGTTTGGCGGAGCAGACGAAGGCCAGCAGACAGTTATGTAGCCATTTCTTGAATTTGCGTTGGCTACGCTTAGACCTGACGCACCACCGCCGCTTGGTGCTTGACCTATTGCCATGCTTTCCTCCCGTGCTGAACCGCCGCAAGCCTGAGCGGAAGTTGAGGATAGAAAAAATGCCAACAGGCAAAACAACGTACAGCAAAAGACTCTCGCGCCCTGAAAGGGCGCGCGACAACTTGCGCAGACGATGATGTTTCTTCCTCCCCGAGGCCGCTTGGCCCGTGCTACCTACTTCGGCAAACATATAAAAAGTTGCACGAATCGTGGGCATCGCAAACTAGAAGATGTATACTTCCTTAAGCGTAAAGCCTACTCCATTTGGCTGATGCTTTTTGAAAAAAATCAAAAATATCAAAAGCTTGCAGGAGTGCGTCTATTTTGCCCTCATTCACGGTTTTTTCATCATTCATGATGTGGACAGATTCATCGGAAGGCCAAAATCAGGCCTCGATTGACTCGACGCAGAAGGTTGGGAACTCTGCGCGCTGACAATCGTTTGGCGGGGCGGCGATGAGCACCATCGGTCTGAATATGATCGTGAAGAACGAGGCGAAGATAATTCTCAATTGTCTCGCCAGCGTTCGCTCGCTGGTGGATTATGTTCTGATCGTCGACACGGGTTCGACGGATGGCACACAAGATCTGATAAGGAATTTCCTTCAGCAGGCTGGCATCGCAGGCAAGGTGATAGAAGAGCCTTGGCGCAATTTTGCCGACAACCGAACGTCCGCACTCAATGCTTTGAGACAGATCTCAGGCGTGGATTATACGCTCTTGATGGACGCAGATGACCTTCTTGTTCTGGAGCCGGATTTCGATCCAAAATCGTTCAAGTCATCGCTCTCGGCGGATATTTACGATCTGAAGATCGTGCACGGCGATATATATTTCTTTCGCCCTGCACTCTTCCGCAACGCGTTGAATTTTTCGTTCAAAGCCGTGCTGCATGAATATCTGGAAGCTCCACCGGAAGCGAAGTCGCGACAGACCGCAAATGGCATTTACATCAAAACCACGGCTGGAGGCGCGCGAAGCGCCAACCCCGACAAATATAAAGACGACGCCAAGCTGCTGGAAAATGCGCTGGAAACAGAGACGGATCCCTTTCTCATATCGCGCTACACTTTCTATCTCGCTCAAAGCTACCGCGATTGCGGGGAGCGCGAACTGGCTTTGAAAAACTATCTCCGTCGCGCGGAGATGGGATATTGGGATCAGGAAGTGTATGTCAGCCGATGGGAGGCAGCCAATCTGATGGCCGCGCTTGGCCGACCATTCGATGACGTCGTAGCCGCCTATGAAACCGCTATAAAGATCGTACCCGAACGAGCCGAAGCATTCCATTCGGCTAGCCGGTACTGCCGCAATCAGCGGCACTTCAAAAAGGGCTTCGAATTCGCAAAGCGCGCGCTAGGGTTCCAGCAGCCCGCCGGGCTTTTCGTCCAACCTTGGGTCTACGACTACGCCCTGCTCGACGAGTATGCCGTGAATGGATATTGGGCCGACTCGTACTACGAGTCGCTCGACGCGTGCCTAAAACTACTTGAAAGTGATAAAACGCCCCAAGACATGCGCAAGCGCGTTGCCGCGAACGCGCGCTTTGCTTTTGAAAAGCTTCCAAAGCCATAAAGCAGCATCAGGCCCGGATTTTGGTCCGAGCCTGATGCAACGTTCTGCGCGAATTGCGCGTCCAGATTAGAAACGAGCAGCGGCAAGCTCCGCCGGGAACATCTCATTGATCTTACAGGCAACCTCGGTACGATTCGTCGCCTTGAGCTTGCGCATGATGTTGCGGATGTGAACCTTGACGGTGCTTTCACGCAGGTTCAGTTCATAG